>NZ_JADE01000002.1 GCF_000518225.1 Helicobacter pametensis ATCC 51478 | reverse complement strand
TACAATGTAGAACCATATCTAAAACAATGCCTTGATTCTGTGATCCATCAAACCTATCAAAATCTCCAAATCATCCTTGTAGATGATGGAAGCACTGATCAAAGCTTTGAGATTGCTTATGAATATTTCCAAAAAGATCAAAGAATCTCAATCATCCAAAAACCCAATGGTGGTCTTAGTCAGGCTAGAAATGTAGGGATGGATTATCTAATGTCTCTAACCCCACCCCCTACAGACTATACAGTCTATGCTCACTCTAAACCCTTTGCCCCTGATTACATTCATTTCCTAGATAGTGATGATTGGTTTGAGTTAGATTGCATTGAGAAGTGTGTGTCTTTTTTTGCAAATTATTTAAATATCGATTGTCTTTGGCATAACTGGTTTATCTATGAAGATGAAAAAAAGCAGTATGCAAAATGGACTTCTTTTCCTTTTCAAGATCCGATTGATACAGTATTGAGTGTAGAGCAAATGTTGCAAAAGTTGAGGACAAAGCATCTTAATTTTGGATGGCATGGAGCATTTAAGGCAGAGGTCGCACGAGAGATTCGCTTCATTGAGGGGATTGAGTATGAAGATGTAGCGTTTGCTTTTATGCTTTTTGCTCGTCTAGATTACATTGGAATCTTAAATCAAAAACTTCTGTGCTACAGAGTTAGGCAAGGTTCAATTACAAATCCATATCTTGAAAATTATCCGTCATATATGCAAGATTTAAAGGGAGTATTTCAAACATTCCAGAAAGCCAAGTTTTATAATTTTTTCTATTCTGATTGTGTGAATATCGCGCAATCAATACAGTATCTATCTCAAAACAAAATCCAAGAGAAGAAAGTTTTGTATGAGATGTTGATGGATTTATTGCGATGGAGATTTGTGAGATTTCTTGGGGCTTCAAGGCCCAGGATTCGGGCTTCAAGAGATCCAAGGGGATGTAGGGCTCTTTATCAAGAGATAGAAAAGAAGCTTTATCCCAGCTTGGGCAAAAGATACTTGATGAGATTTGTTTTGTTTGTGTATTTTGCTTTGATATTCTTATTGTTTTATTATGCAAAGATTCGAAGATTAAATTCCCGTGAAATTTTAAATCTAAATAAAATCGCTTCTTCTTGGTTGGATTGGAATGTGGGGAAATGGTGATCCCCCAATCTTTCAAAAGCAAGTATAATCCCCTCTCTCATTGACCTCTGTCGTTGTCAAATCTAGAATACCAAGGAAAATAACTGTGAATTTCGCAATCATCATCCCCATCTACAATGTAGAACCATATCTAAAACAATGCCTTGATTCTGTGATCCATCAAACCTATCAAAATCTCCAAAT
>NZ_JADE01000001.1 GCF_000518225.1 Helicobacter pametensis ATCC 51478 | reverse complement strand
CTTGAGTTGCATGAGGATTGGCATAGAGGAGGACTGTGGTCTCACCATTTCCTGTGACTCCACCTCCTACTTCTAGGACACGGAAATCTTTTCTACCTTTGTCTGAGTTAAATACACCTCGAGTGGAATCTGTGAGATTGATGACATTGGATCCACCATTGCCTTTATCAATCGTAGTGATGACAAATTTATCTCCCTTGAGATTAAGTGTAGAGCCAGAGACATTGCTAGCAAAGGTGATGGTGGTAGTTCCATTATTTCTTTGCAATCCAGCAGAACCAGCACCTGCAGTAATCGTTTTTACTTCAAGAGTGGAGTTGATATCACTTGATTTGATATTGATGTTTGTGGTTCCACCTGTGGTGTTGATCTTAGAGTTAGTTTCAGTTCCGCTAGTTCCATTGCCCACTTTGAGTGTGGAATTATTGAAGCTAAAATCAATATTTGTCGTTCCACCCGTAGTGGTGATGCTGCCATTCACTGTCCCAGTTTTTCCTGCACCTACTGTGAAAGTTGTGGTTGGAGTGTTTGATCTGCTAGCACTGCTACTAACACTTCCATTCTCTGTCTTGACAGAGTTATTGAGTGTTCCACCAGAAGTAAAGTCAAAGGAGATGTTTGCTCCTGTGTTTGTGGCTGTTTTTAGAGTTTCTCCAGATACTTCTGTGGCGGCAATATAGAAGCCACCAGGGACTCCACCACCATGGACTCCGCCTACATTTGTTCCATCTAGCGTGAGTTTGGCTTCACTGTGATCAAAAGAGAAATGATGTGTGCCAGATCCATCAAGTGTGACTTGATCAAACTTCAGAGTAGTCTCACCTCCATCTCGAATAGAGAAGATATTTTTGCCTGTTCCTTCTGCTGTGATCTTGGCTCCCGTGCCATTATTTCCATTTTTAGCAATCTCATAACTTCCCTTTTTAGTGAAATCAAAGATATTTTCACCTCCATCTTTTGCAGTGATCGTGCCTTGGAGATTGAGTTTGGAAGTGCTATTTTCCTCTGCTCTTGCTGGAGCTTGAGCTTCATTTGGATTAGCAAAATCAAATCTTGTCGAGCCTTTGTCTATAGTCTCGATAGTTCCTTGGATAGTGGAAGTTTTAGAGAGTTCAAAGACTGTGTTTCCACTTTCTGTGCTGATTTTAGCCGTTCCGTTACCATCTCCAATCTTTAGAGTTTGACCCTCTTTAGTGAATTTGATGGTGTTGAAGCCATGGTTGTTTCCCTTAAATGTGACTGTTCCATTAGTGTCTCCATTTTTGATGGTGTAGGTTTCACCATTTCTAGCAGTTGGAGTTCCATTGAGGCTGATGATGTTTTCAGCATATTGCTGACCATTGGTCCCAGTGGCTTCAAGAGTGGCAAGTTGGATGGTGCTACCTTTGCTCATATTGATGAGAGTTTCTCCACCTGTGGTGAGGATGCCACCATTTCCGCTTGCTCCACTGCCTCCATTGCCAATGATCAAAGTTTGATTTTCTTTAGTGAACTCAATGATATTTTGTCCAGGTTTATAAGGTCCATCTCCATTTGGGCTTCTGCTTCCTGTGAAGGTGACCATTCCATTGCTACCATTTCCACTATTTTTGATGGTGTAGGTTCCGTTGCCATTAGTGTTATTACCAAGCTTGATAGTGTTTGTCCCTGTGGATGTGGCATCTAGGGTTGCTTGGAGATCTAGGGATTTGTTGTTAGTTCCATTGAGATTGATGGTATTTTTCCCACCATTTTGAGATTTGATACTACCTTGGATGGTGCCATTTCCACTGAAAGTGATCGCAGTTTGCCCACCTGTGGTGCTGAGGATATTTCCTTTGAGCGTGCCATTTGCAATTGTATTTCCACTACTGCTTCCATTTGTTTGGAAATTAATCTCTGTGATCCCACCTGTTGTGTGGAGGGTATGGTAGGCATTATCAGATCCAATGGTGAGAGTTGCTGATGCTAGGGTTGTGTTGTTAGTTTTACCTTGGAATGTGATGACATTTTTGCTGCTATTACTGCTACCATTGCCTGCTGAACTAAAAGTGATCGTGCTTCCAGATTGAGCACTGAGAGTGCCATTGCTAGCTCCATTGTTTCTGCCAGCAGTAACGCTAGCCTTATCAGCGGTGAAGATCAAGGTGTTTTGATCATTGGTTCCAGTTGCGATAACCTTATTAAACTTTCCGTGTTGGAGTTCTAGTTTGTTTTGAGCTCCGTTATTATTGTCACCATTCTTACCGGCAGCTTTGATGGTGTGAGCAACGACTGTGATTCCAGTTTTGGTCTCGATTCTAACGCTATTTTGCGAGCCTGCACCATTTGCAGTGTAGCCATCATTGATGATGGTGTGTCCTCCAGTGGTGAGAAGTGTGCCATTGCCTCCCTCTCCGATGTGAAGTGTTGAATTATCTTTTGTAAAGTTGATGAGATTTTGTCCAGCTTGATTGCCAGTTCCATTGGTCCCAGTGAAAGTGATGGTTCCACCTTTGGTATTTTTGAGAGTGTAGGTTCCGCCATTATTGGTCTGAGTGCTTGATGTGGCATCGCTAATGCCACCAAGATAGATGATATTGCGTCCGAAACTACTACTACCTCCTACAGCATTGAAGGTGTGGCGGAGATCTAGGGATTTGCCAGAGGCTCCAAGATTGAAGACATTGTAGCCTCCAGACTCTGCTTTGACAGCGATATCTATGATCCCACTATTTGTAAAGCGAATATCATTAGCACCACCACCTGTAGCAAAGATCAAATCGATCTTTTTGGGAAAACCCCATGAGGAGGTGATCATCGCCCCATCTTGTTGGAAAGTGATCTTGTTGTAGCCCGCTGCATTGGATCCATTCTTTTTGTTGGCAAGAATACTTCCTCTCATCGAACCTTGCTCAAATGTAACATGGTTTCCAGCATTTTTACCAGTCTGATTATTGTTGTTAATGTTTTGTCCTGTCCCATAGGAGACAATGTCTCCAGTCATCACAATATCACTAGCTGATTTTCCACTACTTTTGAAGGTTACGATCTTTTTTTGATTGTCTTGTCCTGTGGGTGATGTGTCCTTGTCTGTAGTTCCACTTATGATGTTTCCATACATCGTGGCACCACTATCAAAGATGACAGAGAGATCCCCAATAGATTTTTTATCCTGACCAGAAGATGTGTCATAAGCATTTTTGGCATAGATATCTCCCTCTAGTCCTCCCCCTTTGATGGTGACTTCTAGGTTGTGCCTGCTGTTGTTGTCTCCTGGTTTTCCAGGTCGTTTAGTATTTTGAAAAGGGTTGAAGATATTTCCGATGATCTTGCCCTCTGTATTGCCAGTGAAGTCGATAGTGATTTTACTGGTCACATTATATAAGCTTACATGACCTACTGTTGTGATATCTCCTTCGAGATTACCCTTTGTGATCTTGACTGTGTTGTTCCCTGCGGCATCAAGCAGATAGATACTACCTCTCATACCATTGCCCAAAGTGGCTGTGAAGGCAGAAGAAAGGCCACGATTGTTTGATTGACTTCTGATCTCAAGATTTCCGATGAGAGAGGGACCTCCTCCTGTTGGAGCACCAATGTCTAGGATGAATGTTTTGTCTGCCCCATAGTCATAGTTTACTCGCATAGTGTTTGAGATGTGATCATTGCCACTATATTGACCCATCAATCTCAAACCCTTGCCATCAGTGATTTTCACTTCCACCTTGTCTCCACCAGTGAAAATCGTTCCACCACCATTGAAGTATGTTTCTCCAGAGTTTCTAAACTGGATATTAAAATTGATCGGAATTCCAGTTACTTGAGGGGTGTAGTAATGCTGATTTTCAGAATTCGTCATAGCACCAGATTCTCCGACGAGAACCCACTCTATGTGCCCCTTTCCTTGCGCTGTTGATGAATCTGATGGTTTTACTGGTTGTGGTTTGCCACTATACCAGTAAGCCTCCTCACTCTTATCCACTCCATCCACACAGAAAATGGGTCGATTACTATTTCTATCGGTCGGCGTACAATCTGCAGCCATCACAAAAGAGCTAGAAAGTGTCAGTGCTAGAGAACTAGCAATCAGTGGTCTAAAAAGACCCGAAGTCTTAGAATGATTTATTCCCCCCCCCCCCTATATGATTTGGAAGCTTAGGATGTTTCATATTTATTTCCTTGTCTAGTTTGATATATTTGCTTGTATTAGGATAGGTCCATAAAAAGCGGCGGAATTATATAAGAAAGATAGAGAATTTTTATTTACAAACTAGAATTTGGATCAAATACTAAATAGGATCAAATAGTTTTTTGATTGAGGCGGATGATCTGAGGGATCTCTGAGAGATGAGAGGAAGAGAAAAACTCCTCGATGCTCTCTCGCATCTCTTTGGGATCTTTGAGAGAGTTGACGAGGTCGCGGTATTTGCCAGCATCTTTCTCGCCTTTGGCATAGGCATGGAGGTTTTTGCGAAACATCACGCAGCCATATTCTCCATAGGTCTCCATCATGAGATCGAAGTGTTCTAGCACTAGCTCTTTTTTGAGCATGGGGGGGAGTTCTTGAGTGTTGTGCTTGATCTGCCAAAAGATCCAAGGCTTTTGCAGTGCTGCTCTTCCGATCATCACACCATTGGCTCCTGTGAGATCTAGCACTTCTTGAGCTTTCTTGGGTGAATCAATCTCTCCATTGGCAATCAGTGGGCAGCGCACGATGCTTTTCATCAGAGCGATGCTGGCATAGTCGATCCTCTCTTTTTTGTAGCCATCGCTTCTGGTGCGTCCATGCACCACACAGAAGTCTGCTCCACTGTCATTGATGGCATGGGCGATGTCTTCTGGGATCTTGGTGTCAAAGCCTAGACGGACTTTGATGCTTGTGTAGGGTTTGTTGCTGGTGGCTTTGATGAGTTGGACACAGCGCACAAGGGATTTGAGATCTTTGAGGAGTCCGCTTCCATTGCCGTGGTTGGCGACTTTGGGAGCGGGGCAGCCGCAGTTGAAGTCGATCACATCGATCCCATCGATTTCGTTGAGTTTTTGCACTGCTTTGAGCAAGATCTCTTCTTTGGAGCCTGAGATTTGGACGCTGTAGGGATCTTCTAGGGGGGATTTCTCTACCATTTTGAGCGTTTTTTGGCTCTGATAGGCGAGGGCATGGGAGCTGATCATCTCACTTACTGTGAGATCGACGCCAAATTTTTTGACCACGCTGCGGAAAGGGAGGTCTGTGAATCCTGCTAGGGGTGCGAGCATCAAGAGGTTGTCAAAGTGTAGTTTAGCCATTGCGTTCCTTGTAGTGGTAGTAGTCGAAGGTTTTGAGGAGGTTGAAGTCTCCATCGGAGTTGATGATGCCAAGTGAGGGGAGGGGGACACCATTGAATGTGTTGTTTTTGACGATGGTGTAGTGGATCATATCTTCAAAGAGGATCTTGTCTCCGATCTCAAGAGGGGTATCAAAACTATAGTCACCGATCACATCTCCAGAGAGACAGGTGGGACCTCCTAGGCGGTAGTGGAAGGGTGCTTGATGCTCTCCTTTGTCTGGCTCTAGGGTTTTGTGAGAGAGTTTCATCGCACTTGGACGATAGGGCATCTCAAGGCAATCAGGCATATGTGCTGCGGCTGAGACATCCAAGATCGCGACCTTGCCTTGGTTTTCTATGATGTCTATCACTTCTGCAAGCAAAAATCCACACTGCCATCCTACTGCTTCCCCTGGCTCTAAGAAAATCTCTTGGAGGTTTGGGAAGTGGGATCTGAGATCTTGGAGGAGGGAGATGAGGAGGGGGAGATCATAATCATGGCGTGTGATATGGTGTCCTCCACCAAGATTGAGCCACTGCATCTGTGAGAGATAGGGGGAGAAATGCTTGAGGATATGAGGGAGGGTGCGCTGGAGGGCATCGCTATTTTGCTCACAGTGGGTGTGAAAATGCAAGCCACTGATCCCCTCTAGTCCATACTCTTGCACTCCTTTTTGAAACTCGCTTGGGGTGATGCCAAGGCGGGATCTGGGGGCACAGGGGTTGTAGATCTCTGGAGTGACTTCACTATAGAGGGGGTTGAGTCTTAGTCCTACTTGGATCTCTTGGGAGGGGTTTTGGGCATTGTGAGAATCGATGAGGGGTTTGAATGTCTGCCATTGGGTGAAAGAGTTGAAGATCAGGTGTGTGGCGATGGGGAGAAGGTCTAGGATCTCTTGGCGTTTGTAGGCGGGAGAGAAGACACAGACTTCTTTGCCCGCTTCTCTTCCTCCTAGGGTCTCATAGCCAAGTCTTGCTTCATAGATGCCACTGGCTGTGCTTCCATGGAGGTATCGCCCCACTAGATCAAAGCTCCTCCAAAATGCAAAACCTTTGAGTGCGACTAGGATTTTGACTCTGGCTTGCTTTTGGACTTGATCTAAGATCTTGAGGTTGTGCTCAAGCTTTGCTTCTTCTAGGACATAACAGGGGGAGGGGATGAGATCAAGGAAGTCAGTATGCAATTCTCACTCCTGCACTCACACCATGGAGGTGGTTGATCTCTGAACGCTCATCTTTGAACATCGCCCAAGTGTAGGAGGCATAGAGCTTGGTGAAAGAGTTGATATTGTAGGAGAGATCAAGGCTCATTGTGGGTTCCCAAGAGAGGTATTGACCATGGTTGCGTTTGTCATAGATTTTGGGACCATAGCCGATCTTGGGAATGATGCTTAGCTCATCGATGGGAGCCCAATCCCAAGCGATCCAATAAAAAGTCACAAGATAGATTTTGCTCTCTTTGGCATAGGTGAGTGGGAAAAAGATCTCGGCTTGAATCCCCATTTTGTTGAGATCCCACATCCCATAGCTTAGCTGTAATCCATGGTGACCTGTGTTGAAATAGGTATAGCCAAGCCCTGCTTGAAATTTCCTCCCCCAGAGGGCTTGAGCGTGAGTCATCTCTCCTTGATTTAGGTGGTTTTCTGCTTGATGTTGCGTATCGTTTGCACTGCTTTGAGTGTCTTGAGCGTTTTGAGTCTCTTGAGCATTTTGGGTGCTTTGGGCAGAGTGATCGCTAGTGGATTCTTGAGCCAAAAGGGGGAGTAGGCATAGTGTGAGAGTCAAAAGTGGTTTTGTCATAGTTCCTCCAAAAAGTGTCTGATGATGTTTTCGATTTGTTTGGGATTGGATTTTGAGATGAAGCCATCGGCATTGAGAGAGAGTGCCATGTCTTTGTTGCTATTTCCGCTCATAGATGAGTTAATGATCACGGGGATGTGGGCGGTTTGTGGATCTTCTTTGATCTGTTTGATGACTTCAAATCCGCTGATCTCTGGCATCTCAAGATCTGTGATGATGAGGGCGATCTCGGATGTGGGGATGTGTCTGCTGTGGATGAAGTCTAGGAGTGCTTTGCCATTGTAGAAGGCATAGTGCTTGAGCTGCAATCGATCGAGGATGGTTTGGATGGTTTTGAGAACGATTGGGCTGTCATCGGCATAAAGGATGGTTTTGGGGTGATGGATGGGTGAGAGGGTGGAGAGCTCTTGATACTGCTCTGTTTGGATCCATGGGAAGATGTCGATGAGCATTTTTTCTACATCGACGATCTGCACAAGGCGTCCATCAAAATAATGTGTTTTGCTGATGAATTTGCTGTGTTTGAGATCGGTGCTGAAGTTGATCTCTTGCTCGATCTCCTCCCATTTCTTGCTCAAGATTCGATGGGCTTGGAAGATCTTGATCCCTACGATCCATTTGGAAAACTCGCACACCATAATGATGGTCTCATCGCTTTTGGATTGGACTCCAAAGGGTGTGAGATCGCGGGTAGGTTCATCGGGGCTGTAGTGAAACCATTTTCTCATATCAAGGAGGGGAAGATCGACACCGCGGATAGAGATCAGTCCTTCGACAAGTGAGCTATTTTCATAGGAGATTTTTGTGATGGTTCCTTTGTATTTGATGATTTCTTTGACTTTGAAGACATTGATCCCATAGAGATCTCCTTGCTCTTGGAGGTAGAAGCAGAGGAGCTGGAGCTCGTTGTTTTTGTGAAGGTTGGTGACTTGGATGATATTGGATAGATTTGTCATAAAGTCAAGCTTGCCTAGTGTGGATTTCAAAGGCAGTATTCTAGCTCAAAACTTCTCTAAAGATGCAAAAGTTCGCCACCTTTGGCGCTCTTGCTGATATGCTAGGAAAATGCTGGAAAATAATGAAGCATTTATCATTCTTTTAATTTAGTAATAACCCTATGAATATTTGACAATAACCCTTGTCACTTGGAGTGAAATAATCGAAATGAGAGATGATATGACAGATGCACCAAAAACGCTCATATTTCTCCAAAAAGAGATGATTCAAGCTCTAAAATTTGTCAGGCACTTTTATAATTTTCTCAATATCACTTAGAAAATATATAAATTGATTACAAAGAAACACAAAAAATGGGATAATTTTAAGCGAGTGTTGAAGAAGGACGCTTCCTTGTGAAAGGAGGTGGTGATATGGATTTGATTATCCACATCATAAGGCTCTTAGTTGCTTTAGCAGAGCTTCTAAGAGCTATTCTTGAGCTAATTTAATAGCTCGATTTTTCAAAAACAAGAGGCATTATACTCAATCTAGCCAAAGTTTAATAAATGCTTTGACACTCTTACAATTATACAAGGAAGAAGAGTCCAAGAATGGAAGCTAGGTTGAGTGGAGAATTTCTCCTGCCTCTCCTTGTATGAAAGACTTTCACACCACTTAAGCCATCTATATCATCCACACGACATCACATCTCAGGTTCCCATACAAGTTTCTCACATCCAAGTCTTGCTAACCAAAACCATCAATGATACTCAAACAATACTTTTTCCCAAATGTTAAAATACTCTCTATGGGAATGAGTGGGGATTTTGAGCTTGTTATCGCCTGTGGAGCCAATCTTTTGCGTATCGGTTCACACTAGTGGGGTAGATCAGTATAAGTTCTTTACAGATCACCAAGAAATATGAGATAATTTAAGCGAGTGTTGAAGAAGGACGCTTCCTTGTGAAAGGAGGTGGTGATATGGATCTATTTATTCACATCATAAAGCTCTTAGTCGCTTTAGCAGAGCTTCTAAGAGCCTTTCTTGAGCTAATTTAATAGCTCGATTTTTCAAAAACAAGAGGCATTATACTCAATCTAGCCAAAGTTTCGATAAACATAAAATTTTACCACACTTTAGCACTTTTCTTCATCGAATCTTGTCTCTCACATCACAATTTCACTGGCGTTTGTGGCTCAAAATTTTATGTGTGGGATTTTGCAAAGATAGAGAGATTTGGATCGACTTGGGAGTCCAAGTCGATCTCTGGAGCAAGTCAGGGTCAAAAAAGGATGAGTTAGCCTACCCTCATCCCCTCCAATTTCCCCTTCTCTTGTAATTCTTTGTAATAGTAAGAATGCAAGATCGCTAGCTCTTCCTCCCCCATATTTCCATCAATCATCGCTCCCAATGCTCCCTCAATTGCAAACACAGACATATAGATATGAGTGATGAGTAAAGCAATGATGGCAAATCCTAAGACATTGTGAATAATGGCACTAAGTCTTAGAGCATTGATGGGAGCAAGCTGAAAGTAAAGAAGTGCACCTGTAGCAATCATGATAAATCCTCCCACAGTGCAAGTCCAAAACCACATCTTCATCCCAGCATTAAATTGTCCAGAAGGAATGGGAGTGGAGATGCTTTTGCCTTTTGTGAGATAGCCTCCTAGCATCAAAAGCCATTTGAGATCATAAGCTTTAGGCAAGCTTGCCTTCACCCACATCAAAAACATCAAAGGACCAAAGATGGTAAATCCAATGGTTGCAATCCCATGTAAATCTCTAGCCAGTCTGACAAATGTCCCTCCACCAAGCTTTGCTCCAAACACCATAATCAGTCCAGTGATACAAATCACAATAAAAGGCACAGCAGCAAGCCAATGGATTGCGATGTTGTAATTGGAGAAGATTTTGTATTTCACTCCATGAGAGAAGCTCTTGGATTTGAAAATCATTAGATGTGTTGCAAAAGCTAAGGGCACAAGAATAATGATTGCCAAGAAAATGGGAGCAAAGAATTTGTTTTGTAAAAGGGTGAAGAGCTCACCTAATCCAGTGACACCCTCAATCCCTTTGATGGGTTCTCCATTTCCCAAAACCCCTATAGTCAATCCTTGCATCTCTCTCACACTTCCACTGACTACTCCAGCTGTTGGGGAATCAACTCCCCAATTTTTGATTTGCTCAATTTGTTTCACTCCATAGATATGAGTGTTGGGAGAGAAATCAATGGGTTCTTTGACTTCTTTACTCACACCAAAGGCAAAGAGCAAGAAGCATACACACAACAATACTCTCATCTCTTCTCCTTAATCGCCATAAGCCTTGGACCAAGTATAAGGAATCTTTGGAGTTCCACTTCCTCTAGCAATAGCACGATGACGGATGATTTCACTCACCTCTTCACTGCTTCCAGCCAAAAGTGCTTTTGTTGAACACATTGCAGCACACATCGGAACTTTTCCTTCAGCGATTCTGTTTTGTCCATAGAGTTTGTATTCTTCTTCAGAATGTGTCTCTTCAGGACCTCCTGCACAGAATGTACATTTATCCATCGTTCCACGAGAACCAAAGACATCAGATTTAGGGAATTGTGGTGCTCCAAAAGGACAGGCATAGAGACAATAACCACATCCAATGCAAGTCTTTTTGTCATGCAAGACAATCCCATCTTCTCTAATGTAGAAGCAATCCACTGGACAGACTTTGGCACAAGGAGCATCAGAGCAATGCATACAGGCAATAGAGATACTTTTCTCTTTGCCCTCAATCCCATCATTGAGTGTGACAACTCTTCTGCGATTGATTCCTACAGGAAGATGATGAGCTTCTTTACAAGCCACATCACATCCATGACAATCAATGCATCGATCCTCATCACAATAGAATTTGATCCTTGAATGACTTTGGAGGGTTGAACCTCCAGAAGTTAATGCACTCATTTACTCCTCCTTATGCTTTTTCTATACGGCATAGACCGCATTTGGTTTCGGG
>NZ_JADE01000013.1 GCF_000518225.1 Helicobacter pametensis ATCC 51478 | reverse complement strand
AAAGAATAGTGATTTGAAGTGATTGTATTGCACCCCCTCCCCCCTTTTTGTGAAGATTATTCTACTTCTGCATCGATGACATCATCGTCTTTTTTGCTTTGTGAGCCTGTGTTTTGGGCGTTGTTTTGCGCACTTTGAGCTAGGCTTTGAGCTACTTGGCTGAGTGCCTGAAGCTTGGATTCGATCTCTTCTTTGCTTGCATTTTCATTCTTGGCTACTTCTTTGAGCTCATCGATGGCTTTTTGGATTTCATCAGCATTGCTTACATTTGCTTTATTCTCATCAAGCATCTTTTGAGTTTGGTGAGCCATACTATCAGCTTGGTTTCTAAGCTCGATCACCTCTTTTCTCTTCATATCTTCTTCTTTGTGAAGCTCAGCATCTTTGACCATTTTTTCGATCTCGCTATCGCTCAAGCCACTTGATCCACTGATCTTGATCTCTTGGGATTTGCCTGTGTTTTTGTCTTTGGCACTGACTGTGAGGATACCATTGGCATCGATGTCAAATGTCACTTCGATCTGAGGCACTCCACGAGGTGCTGCTGGGATCCCTGTGAGATCAAATCTTCCTAGAGATTTGTTGTCTTTGGCTAGCTCTCGCTCACCTTGCAAGACATTGATAGAGACTGCGGGCTGATTGTCTTCATAGGTTGAGAAGATTTGAGATTTTTTGGTCGGGATGGTTACTCCTCGCTCGACGATTTTTGTACAGATTCCACCCGCTGTTTCGATCCCCAAACTCAAAGGTGTCACATCAAGCAAAAGCACATCTTTGACATCACCTTTGAGCACTCCTCCTTGGATAGCTGCACCTACAGCGACGACCTCATCTGGATTGACAGATTTGTTGAGCTCTTTGCCGATAAACTCTTTCACTCTCTCTTGCACCTTTGGCACACGGGTAGATCCACCCACCATCACCACTTCATTGATATCTCCCTTGCTAAGTCCTGCATCTTTGATCACAAAGTCGATCTTGGCAATCGTCTCTTCAATCAAATCATCAATAAGGTTTTCAAACTTGGCTCTCGTGAGTTTTTTGACGAAATGCTTTGGTCCTGTGGCATCTGCTGTAATGAAAGGGAGGTTGATCTCTGTTTCTTGAGCACTGCTTAGCTCTTTTTTGGCATTTTCACTTGCATCTTTCAATCTTTGCAATGCCATAATGTCAGACTTGAGATCGATTCCTGATTCTGATCTAAACTCTTCCACTGCCCAGTCAATGATGCGATTATCAAAATCATCTCCACCCAAGAATGCATCTCCACCTGTGGCCAAAACTTCAACGACATTATCTCCTGTCTCTAGCACTGTGACATCAAAGGTCCCTCCACCCAAATCATAGACGACGATTTTTTCTGATTCTTTTTTGTCTAGTCCATAAGCAAGTGCCGCACTTGTAGGCTCATTGATGATCCTAAGGACATTGAGTCCAGCAATCGTCCCAGCCTCTTTTGTCGCCTTTCTTTGAGCATCATTGAAATATGCCGGCACAGTGATGACTGCCTCCGTGACTTCTTCACCTAGATAGCTCTCTGCATCTTCTTTGATCTTGCTTAAGATCTTGGCACTGATTTCTTGAGGTGTGTAGATCTTGTCTCCGATCTCCACAGCACACGCACCATTTCGATCCACGATCTTATAAGGTAGTCTTTTTTCAGCCTCTTTGGCTTTGTCTTCATTGAACATAAGCCCCATGATTCTTTTGATCGAATAAATCGTCTTTTGTGGATTGGTGATAGCTTGACGCTTGGCTGGATCCCCGACTAGAATCTCACCTTTATCTGTAAAAGCCACGATTGAAGGGGTTGTGTTTTTCCCTTCTTTGTTTGCGATGATTTTTGCTTCATTTCCTTCATATACAGCCATCGCTGAGTTGGTTGTCCCTAAATCAATTCCGATCACTTTTGTCATTTATTACTCCTTAGTTTAGTTTTTTGCCACACTGACCATCGCTGGTCGCAAGGTGCGCTCTTTGTATTTGTAACCTTTCTGCAAGGTTTGGACGATCGATCCCTCCTCTACTTCTGAAGATGGAACCTGCATAATCGCATCATGAAGCAATGGATCAAACTCTCCACTTTCTGCAATCACCTCGATCCCATGCTTGCCTAGCACTTTCAAGAGATTATCTAGTGTGAGCTTGATCCCCTCACTGATAGCTTCATCCCCTACACTGCGAGCACTCTCCAAAGCTTTCTCAAGAGTGTCTAGGATGGGAAGCAGATCTTTGGCGATCCCCTCATAGCAATACTCCAAAGCCTGATATTTCTCACGCTCCAAGCGCTTTTTGACATTTTCAAAATCCGCATGAACACGCAAATACTCACTTTCAAGCTCTTTGAATTTCGCTTCAAAATCGATGCCTTGCTCCTCTTGTGGAGCATCTGGCATCTCATTTTGAGCTTGCTCATCTAAGTGTATTTCTTTCTGTTCTTCACTCATTCACTTCCTCCTTCTTTATAAGATTGAATAATTTTTATCAAGCTCTCCGCAATAAGCAACGCGTGCATCTCGCATCCCCACCTTGGCATCAAAAATCAAGGCAAGATAGTTTCTAGGCAAGGTCTCATCAAAGTAGATTCCATTCCCTAGTCGCTTGAAAATGCTTCCATCACAAAACTCAAAAAACAATTTCTCATCCCAAGAATTGTGCATAAAGTCAGCGAGATAGCGAGCACCACAGAATTGATACTGATCGCTTAGCAAAGCATTGAGGGCTTGAAAAACTTCCAAGGCATGAACTTGTAAGCAAAAAGATTGAATATCCTCAAGCTCCATTCCAATCAAATCATCCAAAAACCTCTTAAGGGGCTGGGAATATCGCAAAATCACTTCATATCCATCCCCAAAATCAAGGCTCAAAAATGATTGATTGATGACTTCAGTCTGCAAGAGTCGCAAACGACTGGGATAAAACACCCCCACAAAGCAGCCGATCTCTTTGCTTTTGGCTTCCAAATATGCAAAAGATGGAAACTCATAGAGCTGGTGCAAATCGATCTGATCTCTCCAATAAGTCTTAAATGCTGAGCTTGTCGGAATCCTCCCACTGCTGATATGTGTCTGAAGGAGTAGTCCCTCATCCATCATGACTTTGAAGTGGTTGCGAATCGTGGCTGATGACATCCGAATATTGGCAGAGATTTTGAGGGATTGAGATCCTACGGGCTGGCCACTCTTGAGATATTCTTGAATCACATGGTTTAATAAAATCTGTCTCTTCTTGCTCATTTCCAAATCCAAAAACTTGTGTCTGAAAAACAGAACGCCAAAATTTTAGTTAATTTCTAGCAATATTCTATTTACTTTGCTAAAAATCAATAGACTTTAGCCTATCTGTATCAATCTTTATAAGTCAATAGTCATAAATTATAATGAGCTAATATCCATCAATGATTGCCAAAATTGACTTGGGTATAATGCAATATAAACTCTACAAAGGAACACAATGGATCAACTCGCCATCACCTCAGATTCCCAACTCATCAAAGATCTCTGCGATGTCTCACTCTCTATGTTTCGCAAAAATTTTTTGGGGATCTTTCATGGATCGATTTCAGGCAGGCTTAGTCAAAATAAATTCATCATCAACACAAAACAAGCCGTGTTTGATGCTCTCTCTCCACGCACCCTTATCGTGCTTGATGTCCAAAGTGATTATCGCTGGAATGAAGCTAGCCTTGACACGCCCATCCATGCTAGTATCTATCAGGCTTATGAACACGCGAAATTTATCGCTTATGCGATGCCACCTTATAGTGTCTCCTATTCTCTTATGCATCAGACACTCAAACCACTAGATTTCTTTGGCAAGCAACTTTTGGGAGATGAGATCCCCATCCTTGATCCCAGAGAATATGACACTTGGTATCAGCGAGCCTCCCAAGAAATCTCTCAAGCTTTCAAAACCACTCAGAGAAACTTCCTCCTCATCAAAGGATATGGGATCTATGCTTTTGATCGTGATCTACACTCTCTAGCCAAAACAATCGCACTGATTGAAAACACTTGTAAAATTCTTCACTATAATGCCGATCTTAAATGAGAATTTTTATCCATTTTATAAATACTATGTCAGCATAGAATAATCTGGATCTATATATTCACATTTGCACAAAAGGGAGTGGGCAAAAGGGGCTACATCTAAAATATAAGGAAGAATGATGCAAAAATATGATGCAATTATCATCGGCTCTGGACTTGGCGGTCTCACATGTGGTGCAACCCTAGCCAAAGGTGGTAAAAAGGTCTTAGTCTTAGAACAACATAATCTTATCGGAGGCTGCGCTACATGTTTTCAGAGAAAAGGAACGCTGATTGATGCAGGACTTCATGAACTTGACTTCGGTCCGCGCGATATGGATTATAAGTATTTGATTTTTGATCATTTGAATTTGTGGGACAAGATCCGCGCTGTTCCCCTCCCCACTGCTTGGACGATCCATAGTCCAAACCAAAAATACACCATCCCCCATGGCAATACTCAGGAGGCCCTCAAGGCAATGTTCCCTCACGAAAAAAATGGGATCGATCGCTATTTTGAGATGATCAAAGATCAAGCCAAGGTTTTTAGACGCTTGCCTGCTGATATGAGCTTTTGGCAATTTTTCTTCGCACCCATCACAACACTGCCCAAGCTATTTGCTACCATCAGATCAAATCATAATGCTGGAGAGATCCTTGATTCTATCATTCAAGATGTGAAACTCAAAAAGATCCTCAACATCAACCTCCAATACTATCACCATGATCCCTACAAATTCATCTGGAGCTATCATGCGATCACCCAAAGCAGCTACTACCATCAAGGAGCCTATGTCCATGGTGGATCTCAAGCTCTCTCAAATGCACTTGCAAGTATCGTGAGCGAACATGGTGGAGAAGTGCGATCTAGATCTGATGTGACAGATATTTTGCTTGATGGAGATAGAGCGATAGGAGTGCGCTATCTTGACAAAAAGACTAAAGGAATGCAAGAAGTGTATGCAGAGTATGTCGTGGCAAACTGCGATCCCAAAATCGTGTATGACAGACTCTTGCCCAAAGGAGACTATAGTCAAGACACAGATCACACAGATCGTTTTGAGTGCAATACTTCCTTGATCTCTATCTATATGGTGTTTGATAAAAATCTCAGCGAACTCTATCCTGATATGGACTACAACAACTTCATCGTCAATGATCACTTCTTGAATCTGGAATTATCCAAATCAAGCTATCTTGATATGAGCCTTGAAGACATCCCCCTAAGCTTTATCAACTACTCCAAGATCGATCATGGTCTCAACCAAGAAGCAGACAAATATCCTGCGACGATCACAACATATGGGAACTACAAACACTGGAATAATCTCAGCAAAGAAGAGTATGAACAAAAGAAAGAGCAAGTCAGAGAGGTATTCATCAGACGCCTAGAAGCCCATTTCCCAGGGATTATGCAACACTGCGTCCATCTTGAGGTCGCAACACCGATGACGATTCAGCGCTATATCAAGACACAGAGTGGAACACCTTATGGATATGATCAAAGCAAAGAAGGGTTTAGTGGGAGGAAGCACTACAAAAGCAAAGCTATCAAAAATCTTTATTTTGCCTCTGCTTTCAATTTCCCTGGAGGAGGATTCACAGGAGCAATCATCACGGGGTTTAGAGCAGCAAAAGGGATCTTGGATCCAAATATCTTTGTGCGTCGAGGCTTCTTGATCGGCTTGATCAGTATCCTTGCGATTATAGGTCTAGTGCTGGTTGCAGAAATCTAAAGAGAGATGATCTCTCTTTAGCCCCCCTTCCCCCTATTTGGTTTCTTAGAGTTTATCAGCGTTTTGAGCAAGATACTCAGCTACACCGCTTGGGCTAGCTTTCATTCCTTTGTCACCTTTGTTCCATCCTGCTGGACAAACTTCTCCATTTTCTTCAAAGAAAAGAAGAGCATCTACCATACGAATCATCTCATCTACATTTCTTCCAAGTGGGAGATCATTGATCACAGCATGGCGAACGATCATATTGCGATCGATCAAAAATGATCCTCTGAGCGCAACAGCATTGCCAAAAAGAACATCATAATCTCTAGCAATCTCATGAGTAAGGTCTGCTACCATTGGGAACTGAACTTGCCCGATACCACCTTGATTGACTGGTACATTTTTCCAAGCCAAGTGAACAAACTCAGAGTCGATAGACACACCAATGACACTAAATCCTCTTTGCTCAAAATCTTTTACTCTCTTATCAAATGCGATGATTTCTGATGGACATACAAAAGTAAAGTCTTTTGGCCAAAAGAAAAGAACGGCACCATTTTTACCAAGATTTTTGGAAAGTTGAAAATCATTTACGATTTGATTATCTGCCAAAACCGCTGTAGCTGTAAAATCCGGAGCTTTTTTTGTAACTAACATTTTTTATCCTTTTATATTATGAAATAAATTACCTCAACAAACACATCAAAAATGTATCTATCAAGAACTCATAGATAATAAAAATTATTATCTAGTGGAAGGATTATATATCACAAAAAATAAATCATTGATAAAGATAATTTTTCTAACTTTATGTCCTTTATGCCAATTTTATTCTCAAACTGATGATAGAATGCCAAAAATTTCAAATACAAGGTGATTTTATGAAAAATGAATTTCTTTTTACATCAGAATCTGTCACAGAGGGGCATCCAGACAAAATGGCTGATCAAATCAGTGATGCGATCTTGGACTATATCATCCAGCGTGATCCCAAAGCAAGAGTTGCGTGCGAGACTTTGGTCTCTAATGGATTTTGTGTGATCGCAGGAGAGCTCAAAACCACGACTTATGCGCCTATGCAAGAGATCGCACGAGAAGTGATCAAAGACATCGGCTACACAGATGCACTTTATGGGTTTGACTACAAAAGTGCAGGGATTTTAAATGGTGTAGGAGAGCAAAGTCCTGATATCAATCAAGGAGTTGATCGTGAGGATGGCGAGATCGGTGCGGGTGATCAGGGCTTGATGTTTGGCTATGCTTGCAAAGAAACTGATACTTTGATGCCACTTCCTATCTATCTGGCCCATCAGCTCACACTAGGTCTTGCTCAAAAGCGCAAAGATGGCACACTTCCTTTTTTGCGTCCTGATGGCAAATCCCAAGTCACTGTCAAATATGTCGATGGCAAGCCTGTAGGGATCGATACGATTGTGATTTCTACTCAGCACTCTCCAGAAGTCAGCCAACAACGCATCAAAGAAGCTGTGATTGAAGAAATCGTCCAAAACTACATCCCCAAAGATTTTCTCAATAACAATATCCGATATTTTGTCAATCCCACAGGGCAATTTGTCATCGGAGGTCCTCAAGGAGATGCAGGACTCACAGGACGAAAAATCATCGTAGATACTTATGGGGGAAGCTGTCCTCATGGTGGGGGGGCATTTAGTGGGAAAGATCCAAGCAAAGTAGATCGCAGTGGAGCTTATGCAGCTAGATATGTGGCTAAAAATCTTGTAGCAAGTGGAGCTTGTGAGAGAGCAACAGTGCAAGTCGCATATGCAATCGGAGTTGTTGAGCCTGTGTCTATTTTGGTCAATACTCATGGGACAGGAAAGGTGGAGGATTCCAAACTTTGCGAATGTGTCAAAGAGCTTTTTAGCTTGACACCTAGAGGGATTATCGAAAGTCTAGATCTCTTGCGCCCAATCTACAGAAAGACAGCTGCTTATGGACACTTTGGAAGAGAGTTGCCTGAGTTTAGCTGGGAGAAGACTGACAAAGCTGAAGCGATCAAAGATTTTCTCAAAATATAGGTCAAAAAGAGAAAAAATAATTTTTGTTAATTGATTTTTGACTATACTCACAATGAGGTTCAAAATGAGAATCTACATTTCATTGGTATAGTCCAAAAGGAGAATAAGATGTCTGTGAAGATTACTGATATTTGCATTGCATGTGGATCTTGCATCGATGAATGTCCAGTGAGTGCAATCGTAGATGATGATGATAACCCAACTGGAGAGGGGATCTACTATGTCTATTCTGACAAATGCGTAGAATGCGTAGGACACAATGATCAGCCAGCTTGTGCTACTGCATGTCCGACAGATGGTTGTATCGTTTGGAGCGATCTTGGATCAGTCAATCGCGATGAAATTGGTGCAGATTTGAGGGATGGATCACATCCTGTGTGCTAATCAGTGAGATCCTTGTGATCTCCTGATCCTCGCCTTATATCTTTATCTCCTTTACTCTTTTTCTTATGAGTGTTTTTGGTATAATCCCGATTTTGATTTTTGATTAGTTTTCTTAGGAGTTTTAATGGAGCAAACACTATCCATCATCAAGCCCGATGCGGTTTCAAAAAATTTTGTAGGAAAGATCATCGATCGTTTTGAGACTGATGGATTGCGCATCGCAGCGATCAAAAAGCTACACCTCACTCAAGATCAGGCACAATCTTTCTATGCTATCCATGCAGAAAGACCTTTTTTCAAAAGCTTGGTTGAGTTTATGACAAGTGGCCCTGTGGTAGTGATGGTTTTGGAAGGAGAAAATGCCATCAAACGAAATCGAGAGCTCATGGGAGCGACAGATCCAAAAGAAGCAAAAAGTGGGACAATCCGAGCAGATTTTGCTGAGAGCATTGATGCCAATGCTGTGCATGGAAGCGATAGTTTGGAAAATGCAAAAAATGAGATTCACTTTTTCTTCAAGCAAGATGAAATCCATTGAAAATAGAGTTTAAAAAGATATCATTCTCCCCCAAGAATTTTTTCATCAAGCTTGGGGATATGCAGCTTGAAGGAGAGGTCACTAGAATCTCTTCAAAACTCTTTAGACTTGATGCTTTGTTGCAAGGTGAGATCGATTTGATTTGTGATCGTAGCGGTGAAGAGTATAGAGAATACATCGATGAGAGATTGACTTTGCTGATTTCAAATGGTCTTTGGGATCAGCAAAGCCAAGATAATCGAGATGATTTTGATGTCATTGAATTTTTTGAAGGCTTTATTGATTTTGAATATATTTTGCAAAGCGAAATAGATTCGATCCAAATGCAATATCACACCAAACAAGGAGAATAGCCATGGCAGTTCCTAAAAGAAGAGTAAGTAAAACAAGAGCAGCAAAAAGACGAACACATTACAAGATCACTTTGGCAACTCCAGTCAAAGATAAAGATGGAAACTGGAAACTTCCTCACACAATCAATAAATTTTCAGGCAAGTATTGATCAGAATGAAAATCGTTGTGGATGCGATGGGGGGTGATTATGGGGTGGATCCCATCATCGAAGGGACGCTTCAAGCACTTCAAAAGCGAGAATTTCACGCACTCATCGTAGGAGATCAAAATCTCATCACCCCACTGATTCCTCAATCTCTCTCCTCACAAATACAAGTCATTCACGCCAATGACTTTATCCGGATGGAAGATCAAGCCTCAAGTGCGATCAAACGACAGGATAGTTCGATCTTTAGAGGGATGGAAATCTTGCGACAAGATCAAGCTGATGCACTTGTATCAGCAGGACACAGTGGAGCGACTATGAGTCTTGCGACTTTGCGACTTGGGAGGATCTCTGGTGTATCACGCCCAGCAATCTGCACCACGATGCCCACAAGTCAAGGGAATCACACTCTTGTGCTAGATGTCGGGGCAAATACAGATTGCAAACCAGAGTATTTGCGTGATTTTGCACTGATGGGATATGAATATGCCAAAAGTGTTATGCAGATCTCAAACCCCAAAGTCGGACTTCTCTCAAATGGTGAGGAAGAAACCAAGGGCAATGAACTCACAAAAGAAACTTTTACTCTGCTTGAGAAATATCCATTTTTTGTAGGAAATGTTGAGGGGAAAAATATCTTTGATGGAAGTGTAAATGTCGTCGTCTGCGATGGCTTCATCGGAAATCTTGTCCTCAAAGCAAGTGAAGGTGTCGCACAAGCTGTCGGAAAAATCCTCAAACAAGAGATTCAAAAATCCTTCCTATCCAAAATCGGTGCAGCACTGATGAGAGGAGCATTTCACAAGCTCAAAAACAAGATCGATCATTCAGAATACGGAGGAGCTCCTCTTCTGGGTGTCAATAAACCTGTGATCATTAGTCATGGTAGTAGCAATGCGCGAGCGATCGAGTGTGCCATTTATCAGGCTCTTCACGCGATTGAGAGTGATGTTTGTCAAAAAATCCAATATATCTTCAAAGAGGCCTAAATGATTTATGCCACGATGCGATCAATCGCTTCTTATATCCCACAGCGTTGTGTGAGTAACTTTGATCTAGAGAAACTTGTAGATACAAGTGATGAATGGATCACTAAGCGCACGGGAATCAAAACACGCTATTTTGCTAGTGAGAATGAAGCCTCTAGTGATCTAGCGACAAAAGCTGGGGAAATTGCGCTCAAGCGTGCGGGATTGGAGCCTAGCGATATCGATCTAGTCATCGTCGCTACTTTGAGTCCAGATTATGTCGGGATGCCATCAACTGCCTGCATCACTTCCTACAATCTTGGGATCGAAAATAAACCAGCCTTTGATATCACAACTGCATGCACAGGCTTTATCTATCTTCTCTCTATTGCCAAAGCCTATATCCAAGCAGGAATGTATCAAAACATTCTCATCATTGGCGCAGAGAAGATCAGCTCGCTCCTAGACTTCACTGATCGCAGCACTTGTGTACTCTTTGGCGATGGTGCAGGAGCTGCTGTGATTAGCGCGACACAAGATCCAAATGAAGCGATCCTTGATGTGCATATCAGTGCAAATGGCAGATACAATGACTTCTTGATGACTCCAGGTTGTGGTAGTCGCAATCCTGCCAATCAACACATCATTGATTCAAATCTTCAATTCATCCAAATGAAAGGCAATGAAACCTTCAAGCTTGCTGTCAAAACACTCGCTCAAGATGTCGAGCATATTTTGCAACACAATGCCATCCATCCAAGTGAAATCAAATTCTTCATCCCCCATCAAGCCAATCTCAGAATCATCTCGGCTGTGGGGGAAATGCTTGATTTTCAAAAAGATCAAGTCGTAGTGACTGTCGATCGATTTGGCAATACTTCAGCAGCCTCAATCCCTATGGCGATCAACAGTATCTATGAAGAGAACAAACTCCACAAAGGTGATCTGATCCTTTTGGATGCATTTGGAGGAGGATTGACTTGGGGGTCAGCACTTTTGAGATTTGGAGGGAATCCACTCTAAAGAGAGTTTTTCTCTAGCTCTTCTTTGAGATGGCATATCTCTTGATATGCTGCATCCATATCATCAGAGCACAGCATGAAATCACATTGATTCTGACGATAGACATGATCATAATATTTCTCAAGCAAAATCGATGCAATCTGCTCATAATCCCTCACATCCCATGATCTCAAAACTTCATCATAAAAAACTCTTGGCATATAAGGGCGGATTTTCTGCATCGAGTGCAAAAAATGCTCTTCAGAGATGCAAGAATACATCTTCACGATACGCTCAACTCTTTTTTCCATCGAACTCTTGATCATGATCTTGATCCCCTGATGCATCGCCTCAAACAGCGTATTGGGGATGATGATGCGTCCCATTTTTTTGGACTCTCCCTCAATCAGCACACAACCCTCTTTGATGCATAATTGCTCATCAAGCAGATTTTCAAACATCGCACAACTTGGCTGACCCAGAAAATGGTTTGCCTGATCTCCAAAACTTGAGCCATAATGCTTGCTCAACCCCTCAAGATCAATACTCCACAAATAAGCTCTCTCTATAAGCTCACTCTTCCCACACCCAGTCGCACCATAAAGAGTGAGAAACTTTTGCTTGGGTCTTTTGGAGAGGCGCTCTAGCACTTCTTGGCGATATTGCTTATATCCCCCCTCAATCCTTTCACAATCAAATCCAATCTCACGCAAAATACTCCACAAACTTTTGCTTCTCTGACCACCCCTAGCACAATAAAGAATCAATTTGAACTTTGGATGGAAGATCGGCTCATCTTCCAAAAATGAGGCGATATTTTGGCAGATATACACACTTCCCTTCTTCTTTGCTCCAAAGGGATCGTGGCGATAAAGTGTGCCTATCTCTTCATGTTGGGCATCATTTAAGACAGGGAAATTGAGTGCATTGGGGATATGCGCATAGAGAAACTCTCTTGGACTGCGCACATCAATGATTTTTGTCTCTCTCAATGTCTTGCTTTTCTCCTCAAATCCATAAGCGATATCACAAGTCCAAAAATTGCATATAGCCATACACACACATCAATCAAATAAGTGAAGAGATTTCCTTGCAAACCAAAGGCAAAAACCAATAAACACAAGAGATACAAAATCCCCAAAAACAAATCAAGCGAAATAGCAAAAAGCAAAATCCCAAATGCAATGATCAATCGAGCCTCAAAACCTAAGGAAAACAAATCAAAACCCCATAGGAGATTGAGATTCCCCAAAAATAAAACAAAGCCAAAAATTATGATAAATGCCTTAGATCGAAGTGGCAAAATCTCTTCTTTTGGAGCAAAAAACACCACAAAACAAGCACTCAAACTCAAGAAAAACAAAAACAAACTCGGTCGCCCAAGCACACTATCCAACCACTCCACAACGCTCAAACCTAGGATAAAGGGAAGATTTGCAAAAACAGCACATAGCACAAAAGCAAATGTTTTGACTTGAAGACTTAAAAAACGCACAAAAAACACACAAACACTACAAATAGCAAGAGTATAAACCAAAGTCCAAAATATCATTTTTGCCCCCCCTTCAATTGATCTAGAATCCATCGATGATTGAAGCGTAGATGTGAGATATGTGTGCGATTATTGGTATAGACGACATTGACTGTATCTCCAGTGACTAGCACATTGGGATAAGAGACTTCAACGCTTTTATCCTTTTTTCTCTCTCCCTGAGCTACATCCAAAATCGCAACTTTCTCCCATTTCTCTCCCACAAGTTTAGAGAGCACAAGTGTGCCCCTAGCCTCTTTTGGACTCTTCTCGCGGGTATTGTGGATCAAAAACACATCTTGATCCATCTTAAACATCGCAATAGAACTTCCCTCATTGATGAGATTGGTCGCAATCGGCTTATCCCAATGCAACCCCCCATCTTGACATGTTTGCATATACATCTCTTTGCTGCGATAGCTCCTGAAGGTAACCAAACACTGCTTAGAATCTAGCGCAACGATTGAGGGCTGTAGCTGACCTTTGAGTGCGGTGAGCTTCTGAGAATACAGCATACGCCCCTCACGATCAAAGCGCACAATCAAGGGATATTTATCTGCAAGCTCATGATACACAGGGAGATAGAACCCACCATCTTCCAAACTTACAGGATTTGAGCGCACCAAATGACTTAGATTCATAAAACCTCCAAGCTCAAGCAATCCAGCATACTGGAAAGAATTCGCATCATCTTTTGAGATGTAATGATAAATCTTGCTCGTCGCCCATCCTCCGAAAGTCACCCCTACTACAAATAGATGGAGATCACCATTGGCAGATTTATAAATCACAGGATTCCCGAGCTTTTTGATGAATTGATGCGAATCTTCTTTAAGTTTTTTGCGTGTCAAAATACTTTGAGGCTCACTCCAAAGATTACTAGAGGTCGTATAAATACTTTTATAAATCTCCACATCAGGTCTCCCCTCACCACTTCCACCAAACCAAACTGCAATCATCCGCCTATCATCCAAATGCGCGATACTCGCAGAATGCACAGATGGAGCCTTTGTGATGGAGGGAAGATTGGTTTTGATAAACATTGGCACTTCAGAAGCATATCTCATCTTGACTTCTTGAAAAAATGGAGGTGGAGCCTCTTTGTGTGTCCGAAACGCGACAAAAGCTAAAACACACAGCACGATATAAAACACAATGCGACTCATACTTAAACCCTTGGTGTATTTTAGATAAGTATGAATTTTATAATAATCAGGCAAAAACTTAATTAGGGAATCTCATAGATTTATCCAGATACTTATCCAGCAAATGCACCAAAATAAAATAAAGAATTTTGAGCATGAGGGTTTATGATACAAGGAGAGGCAGGAAAAACTCTCCACTCAATCTAGCTTCCATTCTTGGACTTTCTTCCTTGTATGATTGTGAGAGTGTCAAAGTATTTTTGCAAAAGTCCAAACACCTTTGGCACTTTTGCATCTTTCTATCATCTCATCCAAAATGGGGCTTAGATAGGATGTAGATTTGAGCTAGATTCTTTTCTCCATTTGAATAAAAATCTAAAGACATTTAAGGAGAAAGAAGAATATGCAAACATTTTTTATTGCTGGAGGCATTAAAACATATCAGAGTGTTGAAAAATATATAGAGGATTGGGATAATGCAGGAGAAGTAGCCAAATATCGTTATAGAGTCTTATGCTTCTATGACAAACACGGATTAGATGCAACACTTGATGCATTTAATATCAGTAGAAGAACTTTATTTCGGTGGAGAGCCAAACTCAAATACACTAAAAGAGTTGTTGCTTTAAAACCCAGAAGCTCTAGACCCATTACCTTCCGAGCTTCTAGAATAAACCCTTTGATCATAAGAAAAATCAGAGAGATTAGAGAAATATATCCAAATATGGGAAAAGATAAGATATTTCATCTCAAAGAATTTAGAGAATATTGCAAAGAAAGAAACTATTCTATCCCCTCCATTAGCACCATAGGAAGAATTATCTCTAGAGATCCTTTTAAAATGAGATATGCACTTAAAAAACCAAAGATAAAAAGACTTAGAGTTATAGATAAAAGAAGAAAACCAAAAGATTGATTATACTTCTCCTCCACTTCAAACCATTGCAATGGATACTATTACTTATAGATTTGAAGGAAGAAATCATTTCGTGCTTACAGCCATTGATTTAAATACAAGAGTAGCCTATGCTAAGCCATTACCTACTAAACATACTAAACACACTGCTCAAGCACTCTTAGAAGTGATAGAGAGTGTAGAGAGTCTAAGAACCAAAGCTCTTGGCTCATCTATATCCAATCAATCCAAAAACACTATCACAATCCTTTCAGACAATGGAAGTGAATTTCATAAAGAATTTGAAGCTTTAATCAAAGAGAGAAAACTAGAACACTTATGGACTTATCCTAGAAGTCCAAAGCAAAATGCTCACAATGAAAGATTTAATAGAACAATACAAGAGAGTTTCATTCAATACAACCAAGATTTACTCTTTAAAAAACCAAAAAGATTTGAAGAGAAGTTGAGAGAATGGCTAGAGATTTACAAT
>NZ_JADE01000012.1 GCF_000518225.1 Helicobacter pametensis ATCC 51478 | reverse complement strand
TAGAAAAGGGAGTAGAGGATAAGATCTTATCTTCTTCTCCCTTTTCCCTGTGTCTATAGAGAGGAGGTCACACCCAGCTCCATTCCGAACCTGGAAGTTAAGCTCCTCATCGCTGATGATACTGCACTTTTCAAGTGTGGGAATGTAGGTCGATGCAGGGTTGGGATTACTTCTTTTTTCTTCTATGATTTTTTATCTTTTAATTTATGCTTTAATTCTTGTCTTGTCTTGTCTTGTCTTGTCTTGTCTTGTCTTGTCTTGTCTTGTCTTGCTTCTGCTTATTGAGTTGAGTGGATCTAGCTTGTTTTAGTGTGTCTTGAAAAGGGAGTATAATTGATCTTTTGATGAGAGGATTAGATGTTTGAGATTCGCCTAAAAAGCATACAGATTCTTGTCTTGAGCTATCTTGGTATTATTCTTTGCGGAGCGGTGCTATTGATGCTTCCATTGCCCTCTTGAAATATCCTCTTTTATGAGCTTGTTAAAAGCTTTACTCATTTCTTTGTTTGCCCATTATCGCCACTAAGTTAAGAATGGGAGCGTTAGGGATTAAAGGAAAAATTCCACTTATTCAAAATTTTAGAATAGATTAATCCGAAAGATCGTGACTTGCGGAGTTTATCCACATTGTAAATAAAGAGAAAGATGGAGGAAGAAGATCAAAGTAGATCAAAAAGCTCAAGAGAGATTCCAAATAGGGGTAAAGATCCCAAGTGCCAAAAGTAAAACAAATAATCCAAGCAAAAGAGTGAAACATGGCTCAATAAGTGAGATAAGAAACTCAATCATTGAATTTGCACGAGAGGAGTAGTTGGTCGCACAGGTTCTAAGAATTTCCTCGAGTTGTCCGCTTCTTTGTGCAACAAGAATGAGATTTAGTGTGAGTGGATCAAAGAGATTGCTTTCCTTGAGTGCTTCATGAAGTGTTTTGCCATTGACAAGAGAGATCCGAATCGCTCTAAGTTTGTGTTGAATTGTTTGAGATTCGATACTTTCTTGTGCGAGATTTGTGCATGAAAGAAGATCGATCCCTGACTGAAGCAAAATAGAGAGAGTAAAAAAATAACGATATAGATAAAGATTGAGGAGAATTGTTCCAATCCATGGAATTTTAAGAATGAATGACAACAAGAGTTGATAGAGCTTTCCTTTGTTGCTGATTTGAATCCATAGCGATGGAATGAGGATCGCCATAGCTAGGAGGATTAAGTGCCCATATTGTGCGATGAGGGTATGGGTCCCGATGAGAATCTTTGTATAGATAGGGAGAGCAAGATTATTTTGGGCAAAAAGCTCGATGAATTGAGGCACAACCATTTGGATAAGAATCATAAAGCAGGCTATTGTGCAGAGCAAGACAAAGAGCGGATAGAATAGGGCTTTTTTGATCGCTTTTTTGCTTTTTTCTTGATTGTTTAATTCATCTAAAAGTAATTTTAGACATAGATCAAGTTTTCCACTTCGAGAACCAAATTCAATCATCACTAAAGTTAGCTTTCCAAAAATATTTTCATAGGGAGCAAAGCTTTCATATAGACTTAAGCCGTTTTCAAGAGAGTGAGAGATCTTTGCAAAAACTTGAGCAAGTCTTGTGTTGTGCGTGTGAGTTGTGAGGGAATCTAGGCATTCTTGGATGGGAATATTGGCAGCAATCATCATATGAAGCTGCTTGAGAGAAATGAGGGTATCTTGAGATGAAATGGGAAGAGAGATGAGAAGACTTTCTTCGACTTGGAGGGGAGGAATTCCATCTTTGCGAATTGCTTTTTGCCAAGCATCATCCTTGGATTTGGCCCAAATTGTATAGCGGTGTATGGATGTGTGTTTGAGTGTTGTGATCTTATATCTCATGTGTTAGCCTAAAGACTTCTTCAAGACTGGTGGCACCAAGAGCAGCTTGCCAAATCCCATATTCAAAAAGAGACATAAATCCCTCTTGTTTTAGAAGCTCTAAAAATTCTTCTTTTGTGCTTTGTGAAGAAATCAGGGCTCTATGTTGTTTGGAGAGATGGAGTGTCTCATAAAGCAAGATTCTGCCACTGTATCCTTTGAATTTGCATTGTGGGCAACCTTGGGCTTGATAAAAAGTGCTAGTGTGAAATTTGGATGGAATAAGATCAAGTGGTGGAGTGAGATTGGGGATTTTGCAAATAGGACATAGGCGTCGAGCAAGTCTTTGTGCAATAATGAGATGAAGAATAGAGGCGATTAGAAATGGTTTGGCTTGCATATCCAAAAGCCGCTCAATCGTGCTTAGAGCATCATTTGTGTGCAGTGTGGATAGAACAAGATGTCCAGTGAGTGAGGCTTGGATTGCAAGAGAGAGACTTTCTGTGTCTCTGATCTCACCGACCATAATGATATCTGGATCTTGTCGCAAAATTGATCTTAGAGCTTGAGGGAATCCAAAGCCATATTTTTCATTGATTGCAACTTGTGTGAGGAGATCAAGATCGTATTCGATTGGATCCTCAAGAGTAATGATTTTTTTCTCCACTCCCTTAAGAGATTCTAAGATCGCATAGAGTGTTGTACTTTTGCCGCTGCCTGTGGGACCTGTGACAAATACAAGTCCATAGGGAAAATCAAAATGAAGATTGTTTGGAAAACCAAGAGAGGGGAGATCAAAGCTTTGATTTTCTTTGCAGAGAATCCTAATCACAAGAGATTCGCCTTTGGCTGTGGGGAGTGAGGAGAAGCGAAAATCATAAGAGATATCATCAAAGATTCGCGAGAATCTTCCATCTTGTGGTTTGCGAGTTTCATGGATATCAAGAGAGCATTCAAGCTTGAGGCTTGAGCTAAGAAGCATAAAATGCTTGGAGGGAATTGTGCAAAGCTCTTGCATAAGCGAATCGATACGGATTCGAATCTGTGCATCAGTATGGGTATTTTCAAGATGGATATCGCTTGAGTGTTGCTTGATAGCTTGCAAGAGGATAAAATCTAGAAGCTTTTGGATCGCTAGATCTTCATCTTGTTGGATTTGATTGATGAGAGAAGTGAGGGTGTCTTGAGCTTGTGCAGATTGGATGTGATATGTAAATTCTTCTTGAGAAATTTCAATCAATGGAATAGTGTGCTTGGTATGAGGTAAAAAATCATAAAGCAAGGAGACATTTTGTGTATTTGATGAGGCGATGTAGAGCTGTTGATCCAAATTATAGAAGACAAAACATGAGAGTTTTTCATAAATATTGAGTGGGATGAGAGGAGAGATTTTTAGACTATTTGGAAGTTTTTGATTCATTGAGTTTTTCCTCTAGGGCTTGAAGGCGTGCTTCTTTAAGGAGTGATTTGAAATCTTGGGAGAATGTTGAGGGGTTGGAGGATTGTTTTTGTGGGGTTTGGATGATTTTGGGTGAGATGATGATCACCATCTCTTCACTAAAATGATTGCTCCATTTGTATTTGAAAAGATACTCAAGGATTGGAATATCTCCTAGCAGAGGAATTTTAAATTCTTTCTTGCTTTCTAGATCAGAGATTAGTCCTCCAAGAACAATTTTTTCTCCACTTTTGACTTTGACAAGTGAGGAGAGTTGATTGGTGGATAGATTGGGGGGAGTTTTGAGTGCATTGGGTTCATTTTCAAGTGCAGCATTTTTGGCACGAGTGATGGATGGATTGATTTTGAGAATGATTTCATCTCCTTGAATAGAAGGCGTGACATCAAGAAGGACACCAGCAAAAATACTTGGATAGTTTTCTGTGGAGTTTTGGATATTGGATCCTTGAGATGAGCTTTGATAGACGGAATTTTGAATATAGCGCAAAACACTGCCGACAGAAATGATTGCAGGCTGATTGTTGAGGGTGAGAACTTTTGGATTGCTCAAAGAGCGTGTTGTGCCATAAGTTTGGAGGAATTCGATGATGCGATTAAGTGTTGTGCCTTGAGAAAGGATATTGAGTTCCATATTGATTCCATTATTTCCAATTTGTATGAAACTTGATCCTCCTTGTAGGCTTGGAGCAGGAATAGCAAGATTACCTAGGTTGTAAAACTCATTCCAATTGATTCCTGAAGTGTTGGATTTTTCATGCTTGATCAGCAAGATATGGACATCAATGAGGACTTGAGCATGCATTTTTGCGTTGAGTTGGGCTAAGTATGACTGAATCCGTTGATGCTGAATTTTGTTTGCAGTGATGGTGAGAAGCCCTGCATTTTTATTGATGGTGATAGATTTTGGAAATTGATCGACAAATCGATCTTCTGGGCGATACGCAATCTCTGTGAGTTCTTTGTGAATCTCACCCCAGAAATTATTTTCATCCACTGAGAGAATTTTGGTCCCACTTCGTCCTGTATTTCCCATGCTTGCATTATCACTGAGGATTGGTGCAGAATTTGAGGTTTGAAACATTGGAGAAGAAGGATAGATTTCATATGAAGAAGGATTGGGAGAGAGGATGACATCGGTGCTAGATGAACCCATTCTGGAGGTAGAAACATAATTGAGCTCATAGGTTTTGGTGTAGAGAAAGGCAATCTTGAGGATATTGTTTTGCAAGGTGTAGTGCAAGTGAGATTCATCAAGCAAAAGATCAATGAGTGTTTGAAAATCAAGATTATCGATATGGAGTTTGGGTTTATTGTTGGAGAGGATTGTGTGGGCAAATGAATCAGTGTAGATGATGTTGAGTTTGCAAGATTGTGCTATCTCTTCTAGGATTTCTAGAGAAGTGAGTTTTTCTTGTGTTTTGAGAGTAAATCTCTGGCATTGCATGGAATATGTTTGGATACAGAAACAAAATAAAATAATCAAAAAAGATTTCATTCAAAAATCCTTTTTGATGGTAGAGAAAGTTTGAGCTGTGTGTGATTTCTGTTAAGAATGACGAAATCCTTATGAATGGAAATCAGTTTGAAAGAATCAATCCAGTCTCCTTCTTGTAGCCATTTTCCGTTGATTTTTGCTTTTTGATTGAGAATGGCTTCTAGCTTGAGCATGTGTTGTGTATCTGGAGTAGAGGGAGAGGGGATGGATGGAGATGTGATGATAAATTGTGGAGTCTCTTTTGTAAGAAAATTTTTGAGAGAGGAGAGCACTTCTTGGCTTGTTAAAATTTCTTTACTTGGAGGAAAGGAGAGGATTTTGTGGTTTTGAAGGATGAGAGAAAAGTTGCCATTGTGGAGAATTTGAAAAGATCGAAGATGAATCAGTGGAAGTTGCTCGATGAAATCCAAAAATAAAAGTATGTTTTGAAAATCAGTATTGCCGCTGATAGAGATGGAGTAATTCCCCCCTTCATTTTGTGGATCGATCATCCAAAGTGAGATTTGGTGTTTGAGTGCATATTGATGGATTTTTTGAAGTGCATCACTCCATGAAATAGAGATGTTGTTGATCGTGTGAATGAGCAGCTTTAGGTTTTGATTGAGCGATTGAGCTTCTTGAAGATTTTGAAGATTGGATGTTGGCTGAGAAGAGAGATAAAGTCTGTAGTTGTGTAGTTGTGTTTGTTTGGCTTGGATTTCTTCTAGGTGATTTTGGATTTGGGGATGAAAGAATCCAAAATAGATTCCAAGAGCTAAGCATATCCAGAATAAAAATCGCTCACGCTTGCTTCTTTGTAAAAATAAATCATTGAGCCTAGAGTATAGATTCATATTTTTGAAATCTCCAAGATTGTTGTTTCTCCCTCCTTGGATGTTTTGCAGCGATAGCCAAGGGCATTGGAAAATGAAAAAAGAAGTGTGAGGTCTGGAGAATTTTGAAGATGAAAGGTGAAAAATTGATCATAGCTGATAGAGAGGATATCATCGGGATTGATGAAGGGCAAAAGCCGTGAGAGTATGAGAAGTTTTTGTTCTTCTATGTGTGAGAAGTTAAAAAGTGCAGCGAGATAGGATTGATTTTGAGAATCAAGTTTTTGGATTTCATCGATAGAGGCTGGGAGTTTGGTGGGTGTGCTTTGTTGGATCTCATCAAGTTCTTGAAGGAGTAAATAGTGATAACCTATGAGTGCTAAATTTAGACCTACAAAAATCAAAATAAAGATTCCAAGACTTGCAAGAAAAATTTTAAAGTGGTTGGATTGTTTTATGTTTTGGTTGGGATTGATATTGTGGAAATGATCAAGTTTGATTGGTGTTGAAATTGAGCTAAGAGTGAAATCCAATTCTTGACAAAAGAGTGTAAGAAAGGGTTTGATAGGATGCTGTTCTTTGAGTTTGAGGAGGATGTCGCTTTTCTCTACGCAAGAGAGACAGTAGAGTATCTCAATGTTTTGAGAGAATAGGACTTGCACATGCTTGAGGCAAGTTTGGAGATCATCTTCAAACTCTTTGCAAAATAGAAGTTTGCAATCGTGATAAAAGCAAAATAGATTTTGTTTGGGGGTAAGAAAAATACATGCCATAGGTTGATTGAACTGGAGTGGCAAGAGGATGTCAAATGTGCAAGGTGTGGTATCTGTATATGATTCTGTAAAAAAACTAAGATAATCCTGAAGCCATTCTTGATAGCATGAAAATGAAAAATAAGCCTTATTGAGATCTAAGAGTTTAGACTGATAAGCATGAGCGATGAGTTCTTGGTCTGAAAGGTTGGGGAGTTTGGAATGGAGAGATTGTAGAAAATGAGGAGAGATGATGCGGATAGGAGTGCCATCTGGAGTAGAGAAAAAAGTTTGTTTCATCACTCTCCTTTGTGACAAAAGTTAAATTATCTTATCACAAAGGAGAATTGATATCAATGAAAAAATAATTCTAGTGGATAATCTTCACCTTCTTCTTTGAGCCTGATATAAGCTTTTGGAAGCATGAGATTTTCATGTTCAAAAATAAATTCTTTTGCTTGATCAAACATGGAATAATCAAGCAAAAGATAGGCATAAGCTTGATGAAATTTGGAATCTTGCGCAAGTTTTCTAAAAAGTGAGATACAAAAATCTGGATCAAATTGGCTTTTGAATAGCTTGAGAAGTCCTAAAATATAGGGAGCATCTACCTTGTATAAAAGATTTGCAAAATCTTCTTGTCCAAGCCTATATCCTTTTTGAAGAAAGAATTCGATGATCTTAGCAGTGTGTTTGGAATCAAAATCTTTTTTGATAAGTTTTTGGATGGTTTTCTCTTGCAAATTATCTTGAGAAAGCAAAGTATTGAGCGCGTATTCTTTGAGATTTTGAGGGTAATTTTCTTCGATTACTTTTAGGGCAAATTTGGGATCAGAATTGATTTTGTTGTGAAGATTTTTTTCCCAAGCGTGAGAATTGGGCTCATAAACATCCTTAAGTACATTTCCCTTCTCCAATTCTTCAAGTTCAGAGAATAATTGATCAATTCTATTTTCTTGACTTGGAGGTGTCCCAAGAATGGGTGAAAGCTGTGCTTTGGAAAGGATTTTGGAGAGAGTTTGAAATGATTGTGTTTTAAAAGTGTAGCTAGTAGAGTGCTTGCTGAGCAATTGATTTGAAATTTGTTGAATTAGAGTTTCAAGATCTTTTTTAAGATGGCGTTCAAACCAAAATTTTTTGACCCAATCACTTGCAAAGAAGAAAAGCGATCCAATAAAAAAAGCAAAAAGAACAAGAATGACCCATAGTGATAGTGGAAAAGAGAGAGTGTGCTGAAATAGTGAGAGGGAAATATCAGAGGGATGAAATACATAGAGGATACCCCCAATCAAAAGGGTGAAAATAAAGAAAAATAAAAAATAATGTCGCATTTATTCCTCACTTTTGAGCTTTTTCATAGGTCTCTCTGCAAATAATACAGTATTGTGCGTGAGGCTTAACCCATAATCGATTTTCATCGATATCATCTCCACACATCTCACAGATTCCAAATGATCCACTTTGAATCTTTTGCAAAGATCGCTGAATTGCTCTGATTTCAAGTTCATATTGATAGATAAGAGAAGTATTGAGCATACCTTGAGTGCTCGCAGAAATCATATCTGCTTGATCTCCTCCAGCTTGATGATTGAGTTCAAGGAGAGAAGTATTGGCCTCATGGATATGATTTTGCAAGACAGCCAGTCTTTCCTCTAGGGTTTGTTTGAATTTTTCAAGTGTTTTTGGATTCATTGACTTTGCTCCTATTTGTGGTATGGGTGTCCCATATTGATACTTGCTCCTCTATAGATTTGCTCACAGAGAATAAGTTTTGCAATTTGATGTGAAAAAGTGAGTGGACTTAGAGAAATATTGTGTGTTTTGTTCAAAAAGTCTTCCTCAAATCCATAGGCTCCACCGATAAAAAAACAAACTTCATGCTTACCTGATAGGAGTTGCGCAAACTTAAAAGAATCCATTGTGCGCCCAAGGGGATGTAGGGCGAAGTTATGCTGAGAGAGATGGGGGAGAAATGTTTGAGTATAGGATTTTTGGGCTTCTTGTGGAGAGATCTTTTGTGCCTTGGAGATATTGGAAGGAAAAAGGTCTTTAAGCTCCAAAATGATCCCAAGCCCTCTGCATTGTCTGATATATGAATGATAGAATGCCTCAAATGGGTCATTTTTGGCGATTGAGAAGACATTGATTTTCATAATTTGGATTTAGAATTCTGATGAGATTTGAGAGAGTGTCTTTGAGATTTTTGCGTGTGACAACCATATCAATCAATCCATGTTCTAGCAAAAATTCTGCTGTCTGAAAGCCCTGAGGTAGATCAGTGCCTATTGTTTGCTTGATGACTCGTGGTCCAGCAAATCCAATCGTTGCTCCAGGTTCAGCGATGATCACATCTCCCAAAAATGCGAAACTTGCACTTACTCCACCAAATGTCGGATCAGTAAGGAGTGAAATAAAAGGGAGTTTATGTTCAGCCAAGATGTTGAGTGCTGCACTTGTTTTGGCCATCTGCATCAATGAAAAAGTAGATTCTTGCATCCTAGCCCCTCCACTTGTAGAGCAGATGATAAGAGCTTGTTTTGAATCGATTGCACGCTTGATGGCTCGCAAGATTTTTTCACCCTCAACACTCCCTAGACTTCCACCCATAAAAGCAAAATCAAAAACAACAAGTTGAAGACTCTCACCATTGATTTTTCCTTCCCCACTGATGACAGAGCTTGGACGCCCAGTTTTGGCAACGCCCTCTTCGATACGCTTTTTGTAGCTTTTTTTATCAACAAATTGCAAAGGATCAGTGGGGGCCAGTTCTTTATCGTGTTCGACAAAAGAATCACAAAGGAGAGCGATACGCTCTTGAGCTGAAATTTTGAAATGATATGCACATTTGGGGCAGACATTGTGCTGACTTAAAACTTCTTTGTAATACACAATAGCACTACAAGCTGGGCATTTGATCCAATGGCTTGGTGCTTCGCTTTTGGAAGCCCTTGAAGCGCCAATTGTAATTTTTTTGAAAAAATCTTCCAAGCCCATCAATTATCCTTGAGGTAAATTACTTTATGGGACGGAATCTTATCAAAACATTCTAGTTTTTATTTTTTTCTTGACATGATTTGCTTGGATGCCAAAGATCTGGCAAGTGGAATTTATTCTTAAGTAGGGTTCAAAATCTCTATTGATTGATTTGGATTTGAGGTTTTGCTTTGTTAGAATATTGGGTCATCAAACCCAAGAAAGTATGATCTATGCAAGGTTTTATACTCTCAATTCAAATCATTAAGAATCAAGACTTGATTGTGAAGATTCTCACCTCTTCTCAAATTTTAGATCTGTATCGTTTTTATGGAGTGCGACATAGTATTCTTTCTGTGGGAAAAAAAGTTGATTTTGATATTCAATATGATGGCTTATTTATGCCTAAAATGCGAAATATCCTTGAGTTTGGATATCCATGGGAGCAGGATTATGCTCGGACTTATGTGTGGCAGATTTTTATCAAACTTTTATTGGATCACTTGAGGGATGTAAGTGATCTTGATGGTTTTTATTTCGCACTTTTAGAGAGAGGGGCACAATTACTTGGAAGACAAAATCCCATGCGTGTTGCACTTGAGATGAGTGCAGCATTGATTATGCATGAGGGAAGAAATGCAAGAATCCATCACAATCGGTGTTTTTTGTGTGATGAAGATTTGAGTGATGAGATTGGGCTTGGGCGTGCATTTTTGTTTGCTCATCCAAAGTGTATCGGAGGAGAGCGATTTGAAAAAGTAAAAATATTTGATTTTTTGGATCGGTGTTCGACTTTGGCACTCGATGATGATGAAGTGGAGCGATTGTGGAGAATTTTTTCACTTGGTTTATAAAAAGTAAAGAAAAATTTTTCTAAAAATGTGATAATTTTTACACATTAGTTTTTAAGCTAAGTATTTTCAAGGAGGTCAATATGGGATATGTCCAAAGAGTGATTGAGGAATGTGAAGCAAAATTTCCTCATCAGGTTTATTTTTTGCAAGCGCTTAAGGAGATTTTTGAATCATTGAAACCAGAGATTGATCGTAATCCTTCTTATGAGAAGAATGCGATTTTGGAGCGTTTGGTGGTGCCAGAGCGTAGCATCGCATTTAGAGTTCCATGGATTGATGATGAGGGACGGGCAAGGGTAAATCAAGGGTATCGCATTGAATTTAACTCGGCTCTCGGTCCCTATAAAGGAGGATTGCGTTTTCATCCAAGTGTCAATGAGGATGTGATCAAGTTTTTGGGTTTTGAGCAGATTCTCAAAAATTCACTAACTACACTCAATATGGGTGGAGGAAAAGGTGGAAGTGATTTTGATCCTAAGGGCAAAAGTGAAAATGAAATTATGCGATTTTGCCAGTCTTTTATGAGTGAGCTTTATCGCCATATTGGAGATCGGACTGATGTTCCTGCCGGAGATATTGGTGTGGGGGGAAGAGAAGTGGGATATATGTTTGGACAATACAAAAGACTCAGCAATCGTTTTGATGGTGTCTTGACAGGTAAGGGACTTAAGTGGGGCGGTTCTTTGGTGCGCAAAGAGGCTACTGGGTATGGTAGTGTTTATTTTGCACAAGCGATGCTAGAGGCGAGAGGAGAGAGTCTTGAGGGGAAAATCTGTTGTGTTTCTGGAAGTGGAAATGTCGCGATCTACACGATTGAAAAACTCTATGCATTAGGTGCAAAGCCTGTGACTGCAAGTGATTCTAGGGGAATGATTTATGATGCAGAAGGGATTGATCTTGCTCTACTTAAAGAGATCAAAGAAAATAGACGCGAAAGCTTGCAGGCTTATGCGCAAGAAAAAAAGAGTGCGATCTATACCCCTGTCTCTGAATATCCTCAAGGACGCAATCAGGTTTGGAGCATCCCTTGTTTTGCAGCTTTCCCAAGTGCGACACAGAATGAACTTAATCTTGCTGATGCGCAAGAATTGCTCAAGAATGGATGTCAGTGTGTAAGTGAGGGAGCAAATATGCCATGCACACTTGAGGCTACAAATCTATTTGTTGATTCTAAGATTTGCTATGGTCCTGCAAAAGCGGCAAATGCTGGAGGTGTTGCAACAAGTGGTCTTGAGATGGCTCAAAATGCAAGCATGAGTATTTGGAGTTTTGAGGAAGTAGATGCAAAATTACTCAAGATTATGAGAGGAATCTTTGCACATGCTCAAGAAACTGCCAAAGAGTTTGGGCAAGAACAAAACTTGGTTCTTGGGGCAAATATTGCAGGATTTAGAAAGGTTGCAATGGCAATGATTGAACAAGGTGTTGTTTAATCTGGGATGCAATCTTGAACAAGGGGGTGTTTGGGGGAGGGGGGTCTTAGCTCAATGAACTTTATTTTTGGATAGCATTTTGGTTTTAATCTATTTGAAAGGAACAAGATGGTTGAGCGTTATTCTCGTGAAATTATGGCTAGTAAATGGAGTGTCAAAGCAAAGTATGATGCTTGGCTTAAGGTTGAAAAATCTCTGATCAAGGCTTGGAATCAATTGGGACTTATTGGAGATGATGAGTGTCAGAAGATTTTGGATCATGCCTCTTATGACCTCAAAGAAATCGAGGAAATTGAGAAAATCACAAAACATGATTTGATTGCTTTTACTACCTCTGTGGCAAATTCTTTGGGAGAAGAAGGGCGATGGATTCATTATGGCATTACAAGCAGTGATTGTATTGATACAGCCAACTCTCTTCAGATACGCGATTCTTTATTGTTGATTGTTGAGAATGTCAAGACTTTGCAAGAAGTGATCAAAAAGAGAGCTTTGGAGCATAAGGATACATTGATGGTTGGCAGAAGCCATGGAATCCACGGAGAACCTATCACTTTTGGCTTGGTGCTTGGGATTTGGTATGATGAGCTTGCACGCCACTTGGGTGCGCTTGAGCAGACTCTTAGACTTGTGAGTGTTGGACAGATGAGTGGTGCGATGGGAAATATGGCTCATACACCCATAGAGCTTGAGGAGCTAGTTTGTCGGGATCTTGGTCTTTTTCCAGCGCCTTTGAGTAATCAAGTGATTCAAAGAGATCGCTATGCGCGCCTTATGAGCGATCTAGCACTTTTGGCTTCTACTTGTGAGAAGATTGCTGTTGCAATCAGGCATTTTCAGCGCACAGAAGTTTATGAAGCAGAGGAGTTTTTCCAAGCTGGACAGAAAGGAAGTTCGGCAATGCCTCATAAACGCAATCCTATTTTGAGTGAAAATATCACTGGATTGTGTCGTATGATTCGCTCTTTTGCAATACCTGCGATGGAGAATGTCGCATTGTGGCATGAGCGAGATATCAGTCATAGTTCTGTAGAGCGCTTTATTTTGCCTGATGCTTTTGTTACGACAGATTTTATGCTTGCACGCCTCACTGATCTCATCCAAAATCTTGTGGTTTATCCCAAAAATATGCTCAAAAATCTCAATCTTACTGGTGGACTTGTATTTTCTCAGAGAGTTTTGCTTGAGCTCCCCAAACGCGGATTGTCAAGAGAGGAGAGCTACAAGATTGTCCAACGCAATGCAATGAAGGTATGGGAGTCGTTGCAAAATGGTGAGCATGCAATGAATGATCGGGGAGAGAGCTTGTTTTTGCAATATTTGCTCCAAGATGAAGAGTTGAAACAAAAGATTGATGAAGGAGCGCTCAAGGCATGCTTTGATTTTGGGTATTACACAAAAAATGTCGATGCTTTGCTTAAGAGGGTCTTTGGTGATTGATTTGATTCCAAGCTCTGTGCTTGAGATTTTGGAGGCTTTAGAGAGGGCTGGACATCGTGCCTATTTGGTGGGAGGGTCTGTGCGAGATTTATTGATGCATAAGATTCCCAAAGATTGGGATATCTGCACATCCTCTCTCCCTGAGCAAACCAAAGAGATTTTTCCCTCCCATATCGCTTTGGGTGAGCGTTATGGGACAATCGGCGTAAAAGTAGAAGAAGGGATTGTTGAGGTGACAACTTTTCGTCAAGAAGAGAAATATCTAGACTTTCGTCATCCAGAAGTGAGTTTTGTGCAAGATTTGCAAACAGATCTAGAGAGAAGAGATTTCACAATCAATGCGATGGCATATCACCCTAGGGAGGGGATAATCGATCTATTTGATGGGGTGCAAGATTTGCAGAATCAAGTTTTGCGATGTGTGGGAGATGGGGGTGTGAGATTTCAAGAAGATGCATTGCGTATTTTGCGTCTTGTGCGCTTTTCTTGCACGCTTGGATTTTCTCCACAATCCCACACTTTATCTTGGGCAATTCATCATCGCACACTGATTGGAAATCTCGCCAAAGAACGCATCTCTCAAGAATTACTCTTAATTTTGCAGGGAGAATTTTTGGATCAATTTTTTGAGACTTATTGTGAGATTTTTGCAGAAGTTTTGCCCAAGCTTAGAAAACCCAAGAAACGCAAAATTAGAAACTTATCTCTTTTGTTGGCTTATTTGTTTGATGAAGATTCTGTGCTTGATCTTTTGTGTCTTGATAAAGAACAAAAGAAAAGAGCACGGGTTTTGATTCAGTATAAGAGACATAAGATTTCTGCTGACTCTATTGAGATTAAATTGCTTCTTCGCGATATTGGTTATGATTATTTTATGGCTCTCATTGAACTCAAAAAGCTTTTGGGTGAAGAGATCAAGATGTTTTATAGGATTGCTCAGCAAATTATGATTGATGATGAATGTTTTTGTCTTAAAGATCTTAAGATCAAGGGATATGAACTTCAGAAAATGGGGTTTAGTGGAGTGAAAATTGGAGAGATTTTGGAGTGTTTGCTTGAAGAGGTGATTAGGGGTGAGACCCCCAATACTTTGGAAGCATTGCGACAAAGAGCGATTTATTTCTCACGCATATAAGATGGGGCATCAAGATCGAGATTTACACCTTCTCGATCAAAATCTCTTCGAATAAAACTTTTGACATCAATCTCATGCTTAATTGATTGCATCGCTTTTTGAGTTTGTTTTTCTTCTTTGATGCTTTCTTCTTCACTCTTCATCAATTCTTTTTCAAAGCCTGTTGCGATGATGGTGACGCGCACTCTGTCACCACCGACATTTTTAGTCATCGTTCCAAATTTCACATCAGCCTCTGAGTTGGCGTATTCTTCGATAATTGTAAATGCATCCTCAAGTTCCAAAAATGGATAATCTTCACTGATCTCAAAATTGACTAGGATCCCCATCGCACCGACGATGGAGACACTATCAAGGAGGGGAGAAGAGAGAGCGTTTTTGACTGCTTCACTTGCAGCATTATCTCCTTCTGCCTCACCAATTCCCATGAGTGCCAATCCCCTGTGACCCATCACTGTTTTGACATCAGCAAAATCCACATTCATATCATTTTCACCATAATTGAGCATCACTCCAGCAATTCCTGTGACAGCTTGCATCAAAACACTATCTACAACTCGATAGCTTTCCTTGATTCCAGCTCTTGGAGGAATGACAGAGCGCAGACGATCATTTGGGACGACGATGATGGAATCACTTTCTTCACGCAAGTTTTTAAGTCCAGCATCAGCAATTCTTGTTTTTTTCTGTCCTTCACTTCTGAAGGGTTTTGTCACCACGGAGACAGTGAGTGCTCCAAGCTCTTTGGCGATTTGGGCGATCACAGGTGATGCTCCTGTCCCTGTCCCACCTCCAAGACCAGTGGCAATGAAAACGATATGAGAACCCTCTAGCATTTCTCGAATCTGATCTTGGCTTTCAAATGCTGCGTCGCGTCCAACTTCAGGATTCATACCGGCACCAAGACCTTGAATCGTCCCTCCTCCAAGATGGATTTTGTAAGGTGCTGGAGAACTATCAAGATGTTGTTTGTCTGTGTTGGCAGCAATGATTTTGATGCATTGTGCGATGCCTTCAGATTGGACAAGATTGGCAATTGCATTGGATCCCCCACCTCCTACACCAATAACTGTGATCTTGGCACCAAATATAGGCTGAACTTCTTCAACAATATGTTCCATAATGATTGATCTCCTTTTCTTATCCTAGAATAACTTGGCAAGCTTGCTTTTTGCTTTTTTGATCAGGCTTTCTGATTTTTGATGTGGTTGCTCCATAAGAGTTTCTTTGAAAAGATCTAGTTTTTCTTCTTCTTTAGATTCGGTTTGAGGGTAGCCAAATTGATCTTCTTCTTCCATCAAAAGCTTACTTTTTTTGGTTTTGAGGCGCTTTTCAGAATCCATCTCATAGTTTGTAAATCTCCCAGATCCATATAAAATCAATCCGACAACCGTTGAACTCATAGGATTTTTGAGTTCTTCAGGCATCCCTTCGACTTCTCTTGGGAGGGCAATCCTTGTCGGATAATCCTTAAAGAAAGCATTGATGAGATCTTCTAATCCCCTAAGGCATGTTAGACCACCTGTGAAAACAATTCCTGCACTGATTTGATTTTTGAGTTCATTTTGATCAATCATTCCATAGAGGATTCCAAAAGTTTCTGTCAATCGTGCATAAATCACTTTGGCAACGAGGTTGCTTGGAATCTGTTGGGTTTTCTCTCCTCCAATTGTTGGAATCTCAAAAGTCTGAGAGTTTTCATGATCATAAATGATGGCTATATCCCCATGGTCGATTTTAAGATCTTCTGCAACATTGGGGGATGTGTTGCAAGCATGTGCAATATCTTTGGTGATGTGATTAGATCCAACTGGCAAAACTCCATCATAACACATGGAATTCCCGCTATGGATCATAACATCACAAGTGTCTCCACCAATATCAATGCAAGCAACACCAAGCTCCCTCTCATCATCACTTAAAACAGCGATTGAAGAAGCATAGGAAGATAGAACGATATTTTCGATTTCAATCCCAGCTGCTTTGACAACGCGTCTGAGATTTTCAAGAGCTGTTTTTTGGGCTGTGACGATATGAACTAGGGCTTTGAGCCTACTTCCACTCATCCCACTTGGATCATCAACAAACTCTTGTTCATCGACCATAAATTGATAGGGAAGAATGTGAATGGCCTCATATTCTGCTGGGATTGTGGCATTGTGAAGTGCAGCTTGAATGACTCTATGAATCTCTTTGTAGCCGATCTCTCCTCCAGGGACTGTGACGACTCCGGAGCTATTGCGACTTTTGACATAAACACCGGAGATAGAGATGATGGCACGATTGGTTTCTGCACCAGACATTCTTTTGGCATCCAAGATTGCACTTTTGATCGATCGTGCTGCTTGTTCGATATTGGTGATCGCTCCTTTGCGGATCCCTTGTGATTTGGAGAAGCCAACTCCAATAATTTTAGGAATCCCATCTGTGACCTCAGCAATTGCACATGAAATACTAAAAGAGCCGATATCGACGGCCATGACTATTTGTTTCAATTTTTAACCCCTAAGATTGAGAAATCGCAAGTCGCAAGGAGCATCAATTCTCCTTCTTGAAAGTTGTTATTTTATACTGATTTTGAAGATATTTATAAAACTCTTTAGAAATCACTTGTCCTTTGTAAAAACTCACAAGTTGATCGATATTTTGTGGTTTTTCCGAAGTCTTTGCAAGCTTTTGTTGTGTGATTTCAAAAAGAACAATCTTTTGCTGCAAGGATATATAATTGCGCTTTTTGTTTGAGGTAAAGATCTGTGATAACACGATCTGATTTTCCTCTTGTGAAAGTCCCTTGATTTTTGTATTTTGTGTGATAAATCCAAGGTTAATTCCCTCAAATCCCTTTTTGACTAGAGTTTTAGCCTGATCTTCAATTTCTTCTTGAGCTTTTTGTGCGCTTAGCGCGACTAGGGCTTCTTGTTTGGCATCTTCAAAGCTCTTAGGAGATTTGGGAGTTTTATCCAAAATCTTAAAGATAATAAATCCTGAAGTAGTTTTGATGGGCTTGAAAGTTTCTCCTATTTTTCCTTGTTCCAAGGCTTCTAGCACCTCAAGTCCAAAGGTTTTATCTCCTTCTGATAGAATTTTCTCTTGACCATAGTTTCCTGTTGATTTTTTAAGGGCGACATATTCTCGCAATGCCTTATCTTCGGCCAAGATCTCTTTTTGTTGAGAGAGAATTTCTTGTCGGACTTGTTTGAAATTTTTGATGTTTCCATCTTGATCGATGTATTTGCCTTTTGTGTCTTCATAGAGCTTTTGAAGTTCTTCTTCTGTAGGTTTTTGAGAATCTGCATTGACTAGGACATATTCAATTTTTGTTGTTGCTGGGTATTGAAATTGTGTTTGATTCTGTTTCCAGAATTCTTGGAGTTGTTCTTGTGTGGGTTGTGTGCGTGCATCTTTGTGAGTGAGAATCTTGATTTGGACCTTATCTTGGATGGATAGCGGAAGAGAAAAGGTTTGCTTCTCTAGTTTTGTGATCTCACCAAAGGGAACAACACTTACAATTTTTTGAATCAATAGATCATTTTGTACATCTTCTTCAAATTCAGCAGGTCTGATATTGTTTTGTTTGAGTAATTCTTTGTAAAGAGAGGGGTCAAACTTCCCATCTTTATGAAAATAATCCAACTCTGCAATCTTGTCAATCACTTCTTGATGAGAGATACGCAAACCAAGATCGAGTGCAAGATTAAGAAGCAAAGTTTGCTCGATCAATCCTTTGAGTGCAAGATCCTCTAATCCCAAGGCTTTAGCCTTTTGATCATCCATTTGACCATCTGTATTGTATTGAGCATAGAGCTGTCGATAGCGGTTTTCTAATTGTTTTTGCGTGACTTCAAGATTCCCCACCTTGGCGACAACGCCTTCATCAAGGCTAAAATTATAAGATCCCCAGCCCACCATACCTGCTGCGATAAAGGAGATGGTGCTGATCCAGATTGTAATGACTAGCCATTTTTTGTGTCGTTGCATCCACTCAATCATAATTTACCTCAAAGTGTTTGATTTAATTCTTTCCCCAAGTGTTCAATGAAGAATTATAATTGCGCGATTATATCGTGTGAGTGCAAAATATAGAAATAAAACGGGAGCTTTAAGTGAGCAATCAGGTGATGAGAGAATTGGATATGAGGTGCATTTGGCATCCATGCACACAGCATAAAGATCATGAGAGATTCCCTCCTATTCCGATCTCTAAAGCGCAAGGGATGTATTTGTATGATTGTGATGGTAGGGCATATATGGATTGCATTAGTAGTTGGTGGGTCAATCTCTTTGGTCATTCTCATCCTTATCTCATCCAGCAGCTCACCCATCAAGCCCAAAAACTTGATCATGTACTTTTGGCAGGTTTCTCGCATGAGGGGATCATCGTGTATTCACAGCGTTTGCTTAAAGCAACAGGTGGAGTATTTGATAAATGTTTTTATGCTGATAATGGCTCAAGTGCGATTGAGGTTGCGCTTAAGATGAGTTTCCATAAGCATGCTTTGCTTTCTTCTTGCACAAAGCGCTCTAAGTTTTTGGCTTTGGGGAATTCTTATCATGGTGAAACACTTGGAGCACTTAGTGTGGGAGATGTGGGAATCTACAAAGATGCTTATCGCCCTCTTTTGTTTGAAGTTTTGATTACACCAACACCCAAGGATAGTGAAGCTGTAAATTTAGCACTTTGTGAGCTTGAAAAGATTTTGGAGCGAGAGGGGGAGGAGATTTGTGCTTTGATTGTTGAGCCCTTGGTGCAATGTGCTGGATCTATGCATATGTATCCTATTGAGTTCTTAAAGCAGGCGTGCCAGAAGTGCAAAGAATTTGGAATTGATTTGATTTTTGATGAGATTGCTGTGGGGTTTGGACGCACAGGGAGTTTATTTGCCTTTGAGCAATGTGATTTGATTCCAGATTTTTTATGTCTTAGTAAGGGGATTACGGGGGGGATGCTGCCTTTATCGGTTGTGATGACGCATAATGATGTGTTTGATGTATTTTATGGGGATTATAAGGAATACAAGGCATTTTTGCATTCTCATAGTTACACAGGAAATGCTCTTGCGATTGCATGTGCTAATGCAACATTGGATTTGTTTGAGAGAGAAAATTTTCTTGCTAAAAATGCCATGACACAGCGCAAGATTTGGCATGCTTTTGAGGGATTGAGAGAGAATGAGCGAGTTTGCAATCTAAGACAGAAGGGGATGATACTAGCTTTTGATCTCAAGGTAAATTGTGATCGAGCTGGATATGAGTTTTATCTCAAAGCACTTCAGAGAGGTTTACTGCTTAGGCCATTGGGTGATACGATTTATTTTATGCCTCCTTATGTGATACTTGATGAAGAGATTGAGAGGGTGGCTTATGAAGTTGGGCAAATCTTAAAAGATTTTTAACTTTCTTTCTATATGATTATGTTTCTGCATAAATTCTTAAGAAGGATTGATTATCAAAAAAGCCGTTGTTTTGTTAAATATGGGTGGTCCATCCAATCTATTTGAGGTTGAAGTTTTTCTTAAAAATATGTTCTATGATAAACATATTTTGAGAATCAAAAGTAATTTTGTGCGCAAACTTGTAGGGAGTGTGATTGTCAATAAACGCCTCAAGCATGCTCAGGAAAATTACAAGGCGATTGGTGGAAGATCTCCGATTGTACCTATTACTTTTTCTTTGTGTGAACATCTTAAGCAAAAAGATTCCGAGATTTTCTTTACCTATGCGATGCGATATACACCCCCTTATGCCTCGATGGTGATCAAAGAGTTGCAGCAAAGAGGTATCGAGGAAATTTTGTTATTAAGTCTTTATCCGCAATATTCAACGACCACAACCCTCTCTTCCATCGAAGATTTTAAGCATTCTGCTCACGCACTTGGTCTGAAGTCCAAAATAAGAACTATCGAGCGATTTTATGAGCATCCTTTATTTTTGAAATGCATTGAAGCTAGGATCATGGAGACACTTGCAGGAAGAGATGCCTCAGATTATGTGTTGATTTTTTCTGCACATGGATTGCCACAAAGCATTATTGATGAGGGGGATCCATATCAGAGAGAGTGTGAGCACAATGTCGCTTTGGCTAGAGAGTATCTTGTGCGAAGTGGATTGGAGTTTGAGGATGTGATTTTGGCTTATCAATCGCGTCTTGGACCCATGAAGTGGATTGGTCCCTCAACAGAGAGTATTGTCAAAAAAATGAAAAACAAAAAGATACTTATTTATCCTCTAGCCTTTACAATTGATAATTCTGAAACACATTTTGAGCTAGAGATTGAGCTGCGTCAGATGGCCAAAGAAGTGGGAGTTAGAGAATTTTTGGTCTGTGCATGTCCCAATGATAGCGAGGAATTTATCGAGCTTATTTTGGATTTAGTTAAAGGAGAGAGAGAATGAAACATATATTGTTAGCGATTGCTTTGATTTTTTTAGCAGGTTGCAAGAGTGAGAATCTTGATGCTCAAAATATTGCTTCAAAGTCCAATATTTCTCAAGCAGAGATTGAAAAAGCTCAGCATTTTGATAAAGCATCTTATAAGGGATTGGAGCATATTTTCAAAGACACTGGACGCATCGCCTCTGATGGTAAATTTGTATTATTGATTTTTGGAAAAAATGGATGTCAATGGTGTGAGCGTCTCAAAGAAGAGATAGGAGAAAATAAACAAACACAAGAGATGTTGCAAAAGGATTTTCAAACTTATTACATCAATCTGAGTTATTCCAAGATTCATCAACTAGATTTTGATGGGAAAAAGAGCCAAGCAGAAACCTCAAGGCTTGCACGAGAATATGATATTCGTCCAACACCAACAAGTATATTTATCGATCCTCAAGGTAATGTGATTTTTGGTTGGCCTGGATATTTTTCTCAAAAACAAATGCAGGTGATTTTGCAGTTTATTGCAAACAAAGAATATAAGCAATTCAAAGATCCAAAAGAGTTTTTTGCAGCATTGAGTGCTAAGCTTAAGGAGGTTGAATGAAATTTCTAAGATTGGCTTTTGCATCATTGTGGAGTGCGATTCCATTGACGATTTTATACATCACTGCTTGTGCTATAGCGACCTTTATTGAGAATGATTATGGCACTGCTGTGGCGAAAACTTTGGTCTATAACACGCTTTGGTTTGATATTTTGCATGCTTATTTATTGATCACTTTGATTGGATGTTTATTGACATTTAAGACATTGAAACGCAAAAAATATGCAAGTTTCTTCTTTCATCTATCGCTTATTGTGATTATTTTGGGTGCTGGAATCACGCGATATTTTGGTTTTGAGGGGATTATGCATATCCGTGAGGGTGAGAAATCAGATTTTATCTATTCAAGCGAGACCTATCTTAACATCATCGCCCAAAAGGGCAATCATCAAGAAAATTTCCATATTCCTGCTCATCTCATCGCAGGGCAAACGCTCACTGAAACGCTTTCTATCTTTGGGAATCCCATCAAGCTTAAGGTAGAAGAAATCACAAAAATGACCAATAACAAAAAAGATATGAATTCGCGTATGAAGCTTTCATTGAAGATGCATGGGCAAGAGGAGCAGATAGAGCTGATTGGAGGTATTGGCATTGAGGGGAAACCTGTTATGCTTCAATCTCAAGATGAGACACTTTTGATTTCTTGGGGTGTGAAAAAAATTATGCTCCCTTTCTCAATCGCACTTAAAGACTTTCAGCTCGAGCGTTATCCAGGGTCTATGAGTCCCTCATCTTATGCATCTGAAGTTGAGTTGATCGATGATCGTGTCCAGATCAGTAAGCCTTTTAGAATCTATATGAATCATGTATTGGATTATGATGGTTTTAGATTTTTTCAATCCTCCTATGATGCTGATGAAAAAGGGACAATTTTGTCTGTCAATAATGACCCAGGTAAAAATATGACTTATTTGGGCTATGCCTTATTGATTTTGGGATGCATTTGGTTGCTTGTGGATCCCAATAGTCGTTTTAGGCGTCTTGGAGCATTTTTGCAATCTCAAAAAATCCTCTCACTTGCACTCTTTGTGGCTTTGAGTTTGTATCCAGCACATGCTCAAGAGGAGATGCAGGAAACTCAACGCTTATTGGCCAATCTCAAGGAAAAATCTTTGGATTTTTCAAAACACTTTGATTCTTTGCTTGTGCAAGATTATGGGGGAAGAATCAAACCCATCAATACACTCGCTTCAGATGCGATTCATAAAATCACCAAGAGTGATGGTTTTTTGGGCTTTAGTAATACTCAGCTTTTTTTGGGAATGATGATGCTCTCTGAAGAATTCCAGAAACTTCGTATGATCAAAGTCTCAACTCCAAAACTCAAAAAAATCTTTGGAATTGATGGGGATTATGTTTCTTTTAGGGAGGTATTTACACCAGAGGGGATTTATATCCTGCAAAATTATGTCGAAGAAGCTAATCTCAAAAAACCCGTAGAACGCGATACTTTTGATAAAGATGTGATTGCTGTAGATGAGCGTATCAATTTTGCTTACTTGATTTATACAGGAGAGGTATTTAAAGTCTTCCCTGATCCATCAGGCTCTAATACTTGGAGACAGCCATTGCAAGCGATTCAAGCTGCTGTTACGCAAGGATATAAGGATGAAGCTTTGCGTATTGGTCAGGTTTTGCAGCAATATGTGAAGGGGTTTAGTATGGGATTAGAGCAAAATCAATGGGATCAGGCTATCCAAGCGGTAGATAAAATAGAGCAATATCAAAAGGAATATAGTCCCAATTTGATTCCTAGTCCAACAAAGATTAAAGCAGAGATTTTTCTCAACCAGCACAATCTCTTCAAATATTTGATACTCCCCTATATTTTGAGTGGGCTCCTACTTTTTGGAATCGTGCTTTTTTATGTGTTCAAAAACAAAAGCATTGCCCCTCTCTATGTCAATAGTTTTTATAGCATCCTTGCGATTTTGAGTCTGGTGATGAGTGGGGCTTTGATTTTGCGATGGTATATCAGTGATCATGCACCTTGGAGCAATGCTTATGAATCGATGCTTTATATTTCATGGGCAACTTCTATTTCTGCATTATTGTTTTTTAGGCGCTCATGTCTTGCGATCTCTGCTGCTTTATTTTTAGCAGGTATCTGTCTTTTTGTCGCTGATCTTGGCTTTATGGATCCTCAGATTGGGAATCTTGTGCCTGTTCTTAAATCTTATTGGCTCAATATCCATGTCTCTGTGATCACAGCGAGCTATGGATTCTTGGGGCTTTGCTTTATGCTTGGATTGATTACGCTTGTGATGTTTGTGTTGAGGGGAGCACATAAACCTCAGGTTGATCAGACGATCCTATCATTGAGTGCGATCAATGAGATGTCGATGATGCTTGGTATTTTTCTGCTGACGATGGGGAATTTTTTGGGTGGAGTATGGGCCAATGAATCTTGGGGAAGATATTGGGGATGGGATCCCAAAGAGACTTGGTCTTTGATCTCTATCGGGATTTATGCGATCATCTTGCATCTGCGCTTATTGGGCTTAAAAAATATGCCCTATATTCTAGCTGTGACAAGTTCTGTTGGGTTTTTCTCAATTCTTATGACTTATTTTGGTGTGAATTATTATCTCTCTGGTATGCATTCTTATGCTGCAGGAGATCCTGTCCCTGTTCCGCTTTTTGTGTATTTTTTGGTGGCTGGAATTGCAATTTTGATCCTCTTAGCATTTCCCAAGCGCACCTTAGCATTCCCTCCACTCAAGAAGATCAAGTCTTGATAGAAAAGAGGGGGTGTGTGAGAAACTTGATCGCATTGAGGTAGCTAAGAATCGTTGCTTTCCCTTGATAGGCGATATCAAATGCCACGCCATGATCCACTGAGACTCTAAGGATAGGGAGTCCAAGACTAACATTGATGCTTTCTTCAAAATAAAGTGCCTTAAGTGGAGCCAATCCTACATCATGATACATGGCAATCCAAGTTTTGAACTCTTGTCGTTTTGAGGGAATAAATCCACAATCACTAGGGTATGGTCCGCAAAATATTGGAGCTTGAAGAGTGTGATTGGCATACTTGATGGCATTTTGTATCTCTTGATCTTCTTTTCCTATGATTCCATCATCTCCACAATGCGGATTGATTCCAAGCACACAATAGCGCTCTTGAGGGTAGAGTGCATAAAGTCTCATAAAAAAATCATAAATTCTCTCACTTTGCATGAGGCTTGGGACTTGTGCAAGTGGGATGTGATCGCTTAGGAGGGCAACAAACATTTCCTCACACCCCAGCATCATAATCGCCTCTGTCTTATATCGATGTGATAGAGCTTGAGTATGTCCAAGATAAGGAATATTGGCTAGATTCCAAGCTTTCTTGTGAATAGGTAGAGTGCAGAGTGCGTGTGCTTGTTTGTCTTCACAGAGCTGGCAGCCAAGAATAAAGCTCTCAAAGCTGTATTGTCCGCTTTCTTGTGTGATGGTGCCTGCCTTGATTGGTGGAGGAGATATAGATGGAGGGAGGCAGTGAGAGAGTGTGAGATTTTCGGGGAGGGGGAGATTGAGAAGTTCGCTTGCTTGTTTGAGGAGTTCAAAATGCACACAATAAATAGGTGTGATATGGGGATAGATGAGCGTGTGAGCTTTGATAAGAATCTCAAGTCCAATCCCATTGAGATCCCCGCAGCTAATAGCAATTTTTTTCATTTTTGGATCAATCTAAGCATTTCTTTTGTCGCCTCAAAAAGTCCGACAAAAATTGAGCGTGCGATAATGCTATGCCCGATATTAAGCTCACTGATCTGTGGAATCTTTGCAATAGGGATCACATTTTGATAGTTGAGACCATGTCCTGCATAGACTTTGAGGCCAAGATTTGAGGTAAGCTTAGCACAAGCTTGAAGATTCTCAAGACATCTTTTGAGTTCTTGTGTGAGTATTGATCGATTTTGAGGCATAGAAGAGATGGCGTTGTGCATGCGTGGGAGATTGCTATAGGCTGTTAGAAATAGATTGGACCACTCTCCAGTGTGCAATTCGATTGCATCCACATCCATCTCATATGCCTTGTTAATTGTTTGCTCGCATGGATCAAGAAAGAGTGAGACATCAATCTCATGTTTTTTGAGCTTGGTGATAGAAGATAGGAGATGAGGGGAGAGAAGATTCAATCCTCCTTCTGTCGTGACTTCTTCTCTTTTTTCTGGGACAAGAGTGACGCGATGAGGTCTGATGGAGCAGACAAGCTCGATGATTTCTGGAGAGCATGCACATTCTAGATTGATGGGGAGTGGGCTGTTGGCGCAAATATTGATTACATCTTCTTCATGAATATGACGGCGATCCTCTCTTAGATGAAGCGTGATTTGTGATGCTCCAGCATTTTGAAGGATGAATACAGCTTCTAGAGGGTTGGGATCATGGATTTTGCGCGCTTCTCTAAGGGTGGCGATATGGTCGATATTCACTCCAAGCAACATAAGAACTCCTTTTCTTTTTATTATAAAATAGCACGATTGAGAAGTGAAGGAAATAGCATGAGATTGTTTGAGATTTTGAAATATTTGGGAATTGATTCGCAGGGTTTTAGAGACTTTGAAGTGGAATCTTTGAGCACACTTGAAGATGCTAGAGCATGTGATTTGGTATATATCGATCAGGATAAGTATCTAGAAGGATTGGCAAATTCACAGGCTGGAGCTGTATTGATTGCAGAAAAAAATAAATCTCATGTGCCCTCAGGGATGCAGGGAATTATCGTGCCAAATCCTCATTTGGCTTTTGCTTATCTTTCAAGTTTTTTTGCTTATGATAATTTTGCTTCACAAGGTAGAGATCCCAAGATTCAAGCAGGTGCTGTGGTTATGGATGGTGCGTATTTGGGGCGTGATGTGGAGATTGGAGAGCGAAGCATTGTGATGGCTGGTGCTGTGATTGGGGATGGGGTTAAGATTGGGAAGGATTGCAAAATTTATCCAAATGTTGTGATTTATGCTCGCACAGTGATTGGAGATCGTGTCTATATTCATGCAGGGAGCGTGATTGGAAGTGATGGGTTTGGATATGCACATACCCAAGATGGAAAGCATATTAAAATTTTTCATAATGGAGTGGTTGAGATTGAAGATGATGTAGAGATTGGCGCAAATTGCACAGTCGATCGTGCTGTATTTGGAGAGACACGCATCAAGAAGGGGAGCAAGATTGATAATCTTGTGCAGATTGGACATAATTGTGTGATTGGTGAGCATACGATTTTGGTTTCTCAAGTCGGACTTGCGGGATCGACATCGACTGGACGCAATGTAGTGATGGGGGGACAAGCTGGAACTGGAGGACATATCCATATCGGAGATTTTGTGCAAATTGCAGGAAGAGGGGCTGTGGGTAAAAATCTCCCACCCAATACAAAGTGGGGAGGACATCCATTGATGGAGCTTGATGAGTGGATGAAGTTTTATGTGAATCTAAGAAGGATGCTCAAGAAAAAAGCTTGAGCATCTTGTGTGGAGTTAAAGTATCCATCTAAAGAGGATGATACCTCCCCAAACTCCCAAAACTCCCAAAATCACACTTGCCACTAAATACAAAAAAGCAAGCAATAACTTTTGAGAAGAAAAGAGCTCAAAAAGCTCTAAAGAAAAAGTGCTAAAGGTTGTAAAAGATCCTAGGAATCCCATAATAAATACTAATCGCATCTCTTGAGAGACAAGTATTTGAGAAAGAAATCCTATGCACACGCTTCCCAAGACATTGACCCATAAGAGATTTCCTAAGATTCCAAAAGGGAGGAAATAAAAACTTAAAAATCGCAAAACACCCCCAGCAAAGCTTCCCAAACCCACATAAAAAATTTGCAATAACATCAGAAGTTATAAGAAAGATTGAGACCGACTTTGTCCCCTCCTTGAGAATCTTTCTCAAAGATTGGAGAGATCCAGAAACTAGATTTGTAAGGTGCGGTGAAAAGATAGGCAAATCCCCATGCAATTCCTGCTCCTACACTCACTTGTAGAATAGAGTGTTTTTTGGCATAGACTCTTGAGGCTGCTGTGAGACTAGCTAGAATGATGGGAGCAACTGCGGCTTTCCAACCATAGCGATAATAAACAAAAGCAGCTCCTGAAAATGCACCAGAGCTATGCCCACTTGGCATGCCTTTGAAGTCATTAAATCCTGGGCGTCTTGCCCACATCATACTCGCTTCATTGCCTTTTCGTGCATACCATTCATTGAGTGATTTGATCCCTTCACTTGTGAGTTGTGTGGCCAAAGTCCCTAGACCAAGCTGAAGCAATCCCTTCCAATCTTGAATCGAAATAGTAGCGATCGCGACATAAAGGGGCATCAGTCTAAAGAGATCTCCAAACTCTTCAAATCCATTTTTTTTGGCATATGCGTGAGGAGAGAGCAAAAGAGTGATCAAGATCAAAATACGCAATATTTTCATGATTTTCCTTTGGGCAAAAGCGAAATTATAATCTCTTTGATGATTATGGATTGATTTTTTTGATACGCATTGAGTTAAACACGACAATCAAGGAGCTTGCACTCATACTAAGCGCTGCAAAAATTGGAGAGATATATCCAAGGGTGGCAAGTGGTATGGTGAGTGCATTGTAGAGAATGGATAGAATGATGTTGGCTTTGATTGTTTGATAGGTATTTTGTGAGATTTGGATAGCTTTGAGGATTCCATTGAGTTTATCTTGAAGCAAGATGACATCACTGCTTTGAAGAGCAAGGTCGCTTTTATCTGCCATCGTGAGACTAACTTGTGCGTTTTTGAGAGCAAGAGCATCATTGAAACCATCTCCAATCATTGCTACCTTTTTGCCTTGAGTTTGTAAAGAAGCGATGATTTGAGCTTTTTGTTGTGGTGTTTGTTTGGCGTAGTGGGTTGAGATTTGAAGTTCTTTTGCGATTCTTTTGACTTCGCTTTCTTCATCTCCACTGAGGATAAAAAGATGGAGATTTTTGGATTTTAGTGCTTGGATGACTTCTTGGGCATTGGGTTTGAGAGAATCTTGAAGGACGAAAATGGCACATAATTGGTGATTTATGGCAAATGCAAAAAGACTTCCCTCTAGATGAGGAGGTAGGCAAGGAATCATAATCCCAAGAGAGCGCAAAAATTCAATCCTTCCACCCACAAGCTCACCTTGAGGCGAGTTGGCTCTAATCCCTTGTGAGGGGATGTGCTCAAAATCTGTGATCTTGGGTGTAGGATGAGTTTGGAGTAGAGTGAGTGATGCAAGGATACCTTTGGCAATAGGATGAAGATCTTGTTGTAAAAATCCAATCAGCAAAGCAGGGTCATAGGGTGCAATTTGAAATTCTTGGATGAGCTTGGGTTGCCCTTGTGTGAGCGTTCCTGTCTTATCAAGGCAGATTGTATCAATTTGTGCCAATGCCTCTAGATGCGATCCTTGTTTGAAGATGATCCCTTGGGTATAGGCATGACTAAGTCCAATTGTATTGGCAATAGGTGTAGCAAGAGCTAGTGCACATGGACAAGCGATGATGATAACACTCACAGCGATTTTGAGTGCTTCATCAAATGGAGTGTGATGATAAAGGTAGAAACAAAAAGTCAAAAATGCAATCAATAAGACAATTTTTGAGAATCTTGAAGAGATCGCATTGGCGACCTGCTGAATTTTGGGTTTGGAGTTTTGAGCTTTTTGGACAAGCTCGATTAGCGTGTTAAGCGTGCTTTGTTCAAATGTTTGTGTGGTTTGATAGAGGATATTGTGTGTGAGGTTGATACTGCCTGAGAGGATAGGATCTCCTGCTTTTTTGGTAATGGGTTTTGATTCTCCACTCAAAGAGGATTCATCAACAAGTGCATAAGAGGAACACAAGATACCATCAATGATGATTTTTTCACCGACAAATACATCGATTTTGCTTCCAATTGGGATGGATTGAGGAGGGAGGAATTCTCCATTGATTCGGATTGTTTGAGGGATCTCTAGGGAAAGAGATTGTAGGGTTTGTGCAGCATGTGCCCTAGCTTTCTTTTCCAAAAATTTACCCAAGAGCACAAAAGTTAAGATCATGCTCACAGATTCAAAATAGGTTTCATGATCAATAAAAGTGGCATAAATTGAATACAAATAAGTCATAAAACTACCACTAAAAACAAGGAGATCCATCCCCACTCGCCGCACTCTAAGTCCTCTTATGGCACTGGTGTAAAAAATACTTCCACTAAAAAACACAACAGGTGTGCAGAGGAGAAAAGAGGCTGAGTTGAGAAGCAGGGAGTAACTTGATGCGATTCCTTGGAAATAGCCACTATATTGAGCAACAGCAATCCACATAATATTCATTGTGCAAAAAACAGCCACGATTAGCTTGGTGAAAAATAAGCGATTTTCTTCTTTTGTTTTTTGTTCCATCTGCTCCCCCACACTGATGCCATATCCAAGAGAATGGATTGTCTGGATGATTTGACTTAGTTTGATTTTGGAGGGATTCCAAATGATGGTTGCTTGATGATTGGTGTAATTGATAGAGGCTTCCAAAACCCCATCAAGTTTATTGAGCATTGTTTCATTGAGCCAAATACATGCAGAACAATGAATATTGTGAATGAGGATTGTGATTTGGGCCTGATTGGGTTGGGATTTGATGTATTTTTGCTCAAAGTTTGGCGTGTCATAATAGTCATAGTTTGTGATGTTTTGAAGTGGTGGAGAGAGTTTGGTGTCATGGAGTTTGCTATAGAAGGCTTGGACATCGCACTCTTGAAGTAGAAAATAAACACTCTTGCAACCATTGCAACAAAAATACAGCTCTTTGCCATCACTGATGCATCTCTCCAATGCATCAGGTGAAAAGAGATTTTGGCAATGGCTACACTTTTGCACTATTTTTGAATGCTATGCACAAAAGGAACAGATTGGATTCCTACCTTTGAGACATCTTCGCTATTTTGTTGGATCATCTTGATGTTTTGTGTTTTGTCTTTGGGTGTGAGTTTGTAGTCAGGATTGAAAACTTCTTGGAGGATTTTGAGCTTTTGGCGATCATCTTTGAGTTTTGCAACTTTGTCATAGATCAGCTTTGCTTTATAAGCAGATTCTTCACCCAAAAATGAAACAAGTAAGATTTTTACATCACCTTCTTTGAGCTTGTCTTGAATAGTGTCAAGTTCTTTTCTGCACCCTGGGCATCGAGGATCAGAGACGAGATAGAAAGTTTGTTTGGGTTTTTTGGCTGTAGATTTGAGAGAAATCAAGCGATCCTGTGCAATGGAGGGGAAGAATTTGTTGAGAGCCTCAGGATTGGGTGGAGTAGGTTTGGGTTGTGTGGATTGATAGGCTTGTGCAAGGATAGCCAAGTCTTTGTCACTTTTGGAGAGAAAGATATTGGATAGACCAATGATGATATTTCCATCTTCTGTCGCCAAAGCGGCAATCTCAGTTTTATCTTTTTTATCATTGAGAATCACAACTTTGAGATTTTTGCTTCCATCAAGATCCAAAACTTCCTTGACTTGAATATCTCTTTGAGTCTTTTTGCTTAAAAGATCAGCGACTTTTTGTTTGTAGGTTTGGCTTGTAGCCAGCATCAATGAGGCTGATGCTAGCAATAGCAGGGCTTGTTTTTTCATTTTTTCTCCTTTAGCTAAAATCTCATTTTACTTGAAAAATTATTTAGTTTAAATTATCCAAAATGAGCTGATTGAGTTTTTCACAAAACTCTTTTGTATCACCTAGATTGCCACTCTCAAGAAGTTTGGCATTGCCATAGAGAAGAGTGATGAAATCTTTTTGCTTGCTTGAGTCTTGGATATTTTTTAGTCCTTGAATGATGGGGTGAGAGATATTGAGCTCAAGGATTTTTTCATCAGGCATTTTTTGTCCCATTTGGGCCATTAAGTTTGCCATCATCGGATTGCTTGCTTGAGAGAGAAGGCAGAGTGGAGAATCAAGATTTTGAGCCAATTTGACCTCTTTGACTTCGCTTGGTAGAGCTTCTTTGAAAGTTTGAATGAGTGATTGGAATTCTTTTGTGATTTCCTCTGTGATCTCTTCTTGCACTTCTTGCAATGCCTCTGTAGAGGTGATGTCTTTGATTGGTGATTGATTAAACTCACTTACACTTGGCATCACAAATGAATCAACTTCTTCAGTTAGAAGCAAGACATCAAAGCCTTTTTTGGTGTATTTTTCAAGAGCTGGAGAGTGCTTGAGGATCTCCAAATCATTTCCCAAGAGATAGTAGATACTTTTTTGTTCTTTGGGCATTGAATCTTTATAGGCTTGAAGAGAGATGTTTTGACCCTGCTTGACTGAGTAAAAGCGTAGGAGTTCTAAGATTTTGTCTTTGTGTTCAAAATCACTATAAAGTCCCTCTTTGAGAACATTCCCAAACTGAGCATAGAATTCTTTGTATTTTTCCTCATCTTTTGTAAGTGTTGCAATTTCACTCAAAATTTTCTTAGTGGATGCGGATTTGATTGTGGAGAGGATTTTGTTTTGTTGAATGATCTCGCGACTAACATTGAGGGGGAGATCTTCCGTGTCGACGATTCCTTTCACAAAGCGCAAGTAAGTAGGAAGAAGCTCTTTGTCATCATCTGTGATAAAAACACGCTTGACATAGAGTTTCACGCCAGATTTGTAATCCACACGATAGAGATCAAATGGAGCTTTGCTTGGGATGTAAAAGAGGGTTGTGTATTCTAAGTTACCCTCTACTTTTGTATGGATCCAAGCCATAGGATCGTTGTTGTCATGAGTGAGGGATTTGTAAAATTCTTGATAATCTTGAGGCTTTAGTTCACTTTTGCTTTGCTTCCATAGTGCTTTTGCTGAATTGACTTGATCATTTTTCTCTTCGATAATTTCCTCTTTTTTGCCATCTTTTTCTTCAGTTTTTGTTTGAGTGTATTTGAGAAAAATTGGGAATGCAATATGATCGGAATATTTATCAATGATGTTTTTAAGATCCCATCTTGAAGCAAAGTGTTTTTCTTCTTCTTTGAGATAGAGGGTGATCTCTGTCCCACTTTCTTCCTTGATGCAGTGTGTGATCTCAAATTCTCCTTTGCCATCACTCACCCACGCATAGGCTTGATCGCTTCCAGCTTTTTTGGTTTGGACAATAATTTTTTCAGCGACCATAAAGGCTGAGTAGAAGCCTACTCCAAATTGACCGATGAGAGCAGAGTCTTTCTTTTTGTCTCCACTTAGAGATTCCAAAAAGCTTTTGGTGCCTGATTTGGCGATTGTTCCAAGATTATCAATCAAATCTTGCTCACTCATCCCAATCCCATTATCAGCAATTGTGATGCTTTTGTTTTCTTCAAAACTGATGTTGATTTTGGGTGAGAAAGAGATGTTTTTGTACTGATCATCTGTGAGGGTGAGATAGTTGAGCTTATCTAGGGCATCTGAGGCATTACTGATGAGCTCACGCAAGAAAATTTCTTTGTTGGAATAAAGAGAGTGAATCATCAAATCAAGTAATTGGGTGATTTGAGTTTGAAAAGTATGCTTTGCCATAAGGTCATCCTTTGGATTTGATTTTGAAAACGGAATTTTATAACAAATCCTATAATTGCCTTATGATATGAGTTTGTTACGAGGGAATAAAATGGTCAAATTTTTGGATCTAGTGTCTCAATATCGGGGGATCAAAGATGAGATTTGCTCAACTATATTAGAGATTATGGATAAGGGAGCATTTGTCGGAGGAGAGTATGTGGAGCGCTTTGAGGGGGAGCTTGCGAAATTTTTAGGAATCTCATCTGTGCTTGGTGTAGGGAATGGGACAGATGCGATTGAATTGGCTCTAAGGGCTTTGGATTTGCCCAAGGGAAGTGAAGTGATCATCCCAGCAAATACATTTTTTGGGACACTTGAGGGGGTAGTCAATGCAGGCTTGCATCCTGTGTTTGTGGATTGTGGCGAAGATTATTGTATGGATGTGGGACAGATTCCATCTCGTATTACAGCCAAGACTTCAGCAATTTTGCCAGTGCATTTGTATGGTCGTATGTGTGATATGGAATCGATTATGAAAATTGCCAGTGATTTTGGTTTGAGAGTGATTGAGGATTGTGCACAGAGCTTTGGGGCTAGGATCTCTGTATTTGGTGAGAAAAGATATGCTGGAAGCATCGGAGATGTAGGATGTTTTAGTTTTTATCCTGGGAAAAATCTTGGAGCATATGGGGATGGAGGGGCGATTGTCACTTCTAGGCAAGAGGTATATCTATTGGCTCAATCTCTAGCCAACCATGGTCGAGGGATTGATAAGTATGAACATTTGCGTATCGGGCGTAATTCGAGATTGGATGGGATTCAGGCGGGAATCTTGAGTGTGAAATTGCGATACATTCAAGAATGGAATGAGCGTAGGCGCCAGTGTGCCAAGCTCTATAACCAACTCTTAGAAGAACTCAAAGACAGTGTGATAACCCCAAAAATAGATGACTGGGAGAGGAGTGTATGGCATTTGTATGTTGTGCGTTTGAGAAGTGGATTGAGCAGAGATGAGTTTATGAAATATCTCCGAGGGCAGTCTATAGAGTGTGGGATACATTATCCTATGTGCTTAGATCAAGAAAGCTCAAATGCTAGAGAGTGGAGCGGGCAGATTTTATCATTGCCAATGGGAGAGCATTTGAGGGATGAAGACATTGAGTGGGTGGTGAAAAATATCAAAGATTTTCTCAATAAAAAGCGTTTGAGCTAAAATTACAGGTTATGGCTTTTGCTTGGAGGAATTATGTTTAAAAGTATGATATGGAAGACGACTTTCTTGATGGGAATGTTGGCTTTGGTTGGCTTTGTGAGTTTTTCTTGGGTCTCATATAGAGAGGCAAAAGATCGTATGTTTGATGTGATTATTGAAGCTCAACGCCAAAAAATTGAAAACAATAAATTTTTTATCTTAGATCAGATTCGTCAAGTTCAATATGATTTTCAAAGATTTGCCAAGAATTTAGAATCAGGTGTCATCTTTGATTCAAAGATGCTAGAAAATATGCTCCTAGCTTTCTATAACGCTTCAGATTTTAGCAATGTTTTTATCGGGTTTGCAGAAGATGGACGCTCTCTTGTGGTGAGTCAAAAAAGTGAGAAGCCTAGTTATTTGACGATGCAGAATGCTCGTTTTGATGCAAGAAAAAGAGAGTGGTATCAGCTTGCTTATCGATCTGGGGGCAAGGTAGAAATGGGTGAGGTTTATATCGATCATCTCACTAATGAGATTGTTGTCACCTTTTCTATCCCTTTGATTGTGGATGGGAAACTTGTGGCAGTTCTTGGAGGGGATTTGCCTCTTAAGCGCGTAAGAGAGGAGCTTATCAAAAGCAAAATGTCTCCAAATTCCTATGATTTTTTGATCGATCGTCGCAACTTTTTGATCGTCTATCCCCAAAAAGATCTATTACTTCGACAAAATGAGGGTGTTTTGGGCTTGATGGAGGCTTATAAGCAGGCTGGAGAGGGTGTGCCATTTCGCTATAGCATCATAGGAGGAGATTCACGGAGCAAAATGTGTGCATCTTTGCCAGAAAGTCGATGGGTTGTGTGTTCTTCTTTGGCTGAGGGTGACTATGCATCTAAATTGTCAGCTTTGTTTAAAAAACAAATTATTCTAACCTTATGCTTTGTGTCTTTGATTGCTGCTGTTTTGTTTTTCTTGATTCGCTATCTGCTAGCACCAATCCGATCGATCCAAAATGGACTTCTTGAGTTTTTTGCATATCTTGGCGGAAAGAGCAAGAAGGCATCCAAGATCTCCATCAATTCACAAGATGAGTTTGGCATGATGGCAAGAGTGATCAATAACAATATGCAAAATATTCAAACTCAACTCCAATCAGATCATGCTTTGATCGCTGAGGCAAAGGATGTGGCCAATAGAGTGAGAATGGGGGATTATGATACTTTGATCCAAAACTCCACAACCAATACCTCACTTGAAGAGTTCAAACAAAGTGTCAATGAAATGATTAGTGCAACTAAGAAACATTTTGAGGAGACAAATCAAGCCCTCAGAGAATATAGTGCCTATAATTACACCAACAAGCTCAGATTGGGAGGAATCCGAAGTGAGGGGGCTTTTGATGTTTTGGTGCAAAATATCAATGCATTACGAGATTCATTGGCATTGATGCTTGAAAACTCTCTTGCTCAAGGACAGGATTTGCAGAGTAAATCTCTTATCCTCAAAGATTCTGTTCAAACACTTTTTGATGGGAGTTCTGAGCAATCTAACTCACTTCAAGAAAGTGCAATGACAGTGAGAAAGATCCATGAGGCGATGGGAATGGTCAAAGATAAGACACAAGAAGTCACCCGATATTCAGCTGATATTCGTGACATTGTCAATATTATCAGTGAGATTGCTGAGCAGACTAATCTTTTGGCATTAAATGCTGCGATTGAGGCTGCAAGAGCTGGAGAGCATGGGCGAGGGTTTGCTGTCGTTGCTGATGAGGTCAGAAAACTTGCTGAGCGGACACAAAAATCACTGAGTAAAATCGAGGCCAATACCAATACTCTCACTCAAGCTATTGATGAGATGAGCTCTGCAATTAGAGAGCAAGCAAATGGAATCTCAAGCATCAATGATGCGATTTCAAAACTTGAAAATGTCACGAAGCAAAATGCAAGAGTTGCCAATGAGACTGAAAAAATCGCAAAAGAAGTCGCAGATATGGCCAATCAGATTGTGGGAGAATCTATTTCTAAGCGTTGGTGAGACAGATCTGAGAGAAGAAGATTTGCACGAGGAGGGCTAATGGAATTTCTAAGTGAACTCACTCAAAATAATATCGCCGCATTTTTGTTGCTTCTTCTAAGATTTGCTGGATTGTTTGCTTTTTTTCCTTTTTTTGATAATCAATTGATTTCTACAAATATCAAAGGAGCACTTGTTTTCTTTTGTGCAGTTTTATTTTTTCCTCTTGTTCCTCCTATGCAATATGATTGGACCTTGGTGGAATTTATGATTGCTGGTGGGATGGAGATTCTGCTTGGTTTTTGTGTGGGTATGGTGTTGCAATTTGTATTTAGTGCGATCACTTTTGGGGGAGATTTGATGAGCTTTTCGATGGGATTGACGATGGCAAGTGCTTATGATCCTGTGAGTGGAGTACAAAAGCCAATCATTGCTCAAGTGATTGCGCTTTTGGCATTGGTCCTTGCTTTGAGTTTGGATTTTCATCATGGATTGTTTATTTTGGTCGCTCAAAGTTTCCATGCTTTACCTCTTGGAACATTTGCTTTGCAAGATCAGTTTGTCCAATATTGTGTGAATGCTTTTGGAAGTATGATGCTTGTTGGCTTGGCAATGGCGTTTCCTGTGATGGCTGTTTTGCTCTTAAGTGATGTGATTTTTGGAATGATTATGAAGACAAATCCTCAGTTTAATCTTTTGGCGATTGGATTTCCAATCAAGATCGCTATTGGTTTTGTTGTGTTGATGATGATTGTGGGATCGATTATGTATCACTTCAAGTTGCAAACGAGTGAGGCATTTGAATTCATCAAGATGATGTTTTGGTCTGTGAATTAGTAGGGTGTGCAGCTAGAAAACATTTGGGAAAAATTTTTGAGTGCTTTTCGGATGCTTTGAGGATTGGAGGTCATAAAAAGTGTTTCATAGTTTTGGGCAAAAGCACTCTTGCTCCAATTTGCCGAACCAATGATAAGAACAGTGCGATCGATGATCGCCATTTTTTGATGCATGAGGCCATTGTATTTTTTATTTGGGGAGGGTTGTCCCTCAAGTAGGCATGTATGAATATTTTTGTATTTGGATAGGAAGCCAATTGTGGAGCTAGGATTCTTATAATTGCTTGATTTATCATAGATAATATTGACTGATACGCCACGGGATGCTGATTTTCTAAGAGCTTTTGCGATCTCTCTATTGGTAAAACTATAGATTGAGATATTGATATTTTCTTTTGCTCCATGGATGAGCGAGATGAGATGATTGAGGGCTTGCTTATTTTCTTGAGGCATAAAATATAAAATCTCATTAGCATAGAGTGTGATGCAGGCTAGAAGGAGTAGGCATTTTTTCTTTAAAAAAATCAAGCTTGGATCCTTTTGAAAAATATCTTAAAATTCTAGCAGTTATAATCTGAGAAAAATTTTAACTTTGGGGAGTTTGCGTGAAGATTCTGCTGATCAACACAAATCCAGTCGTTCAAAAACTTGTTGAAATGACATCAAAAAAAATTGAGTGTGAGCTTGAAGTCATCGAATCTCTGATGGATTTAGAGCAGCTTAGAAATTTGGATAGGCTTGATTTGGTGATTGTCGATGATGATGTTTTGGTTGGTGCAGATTCGGCGATGATTTCTGCTTTACCTAAGAGCAAAACACTTGCCTTGGTCTCTACCCAAGAGTGGGCAGCAGCTTTGTTTCCTTTTGTGATTAGAAAACCTTTTTTGCCCAATGAGTTACTGGATCTTTTGCTTAAGGCTAAAGCATTGATTTCTAAAAATATGGAAGAAGATGAAGAGTTTAATCAACTCTTAAAAGATCTTGAGATCCAAAGCATCAAATCAGAAACGCAAAATGATATCACGACAGAAGGAAGCCATGAGAATCAAGAAGAATTTATCGCTAGAGAAGAGGAGCATCCTTCACCAAGACTAGAGGAATCAAGTGGGGGTGTATTGGATCTCAATGAGATTGCCAAAATCAAAACTTTATTGCATGAGGAAGATCACAAAGACAATACAAAATCTTCGCAACAAGATGGGTTGATGCTGCTTGAGCGGATTTTGCGATCAGGAAATACCGAGTCACTAAGACATATGCTCAATGGTATGCAGCTTACAATCAATATTTCTTTCCCCCAAAAGGATGACCAATGAGCGTTTTGATTTTGTCTGGTCCAAGTGGGAGTGGCAAGAGCACTCTATGTTCAGCGATCATGGAGCACATTCCCAATGTTTATTTTTCGATTTCATCGACCACAAGAAAACCTAGAGAAGGAGAAAAAAACGGAAAGGATTATCATTTTTTGTCTCAAGAAGAGTTTTTGAGAGAGATAGAAGAGGGGAGTTTTCTTGAATGGGCTCAAGTGCATACAAATTATTATGGAACTTCTCTGAAACCTGTGGAAAAAGCTCTTGAAGAGGGAAAACTTGTCATATTTGATGTCGATGTCCAAGGACATCATAGTATCAAAAAGCATTATGGCAAACTTGCAACATCTGTCTTTGTCACAACGCCTAGCAAAGCAGTTTTGGCCGATCGCCTCAAGGGGAGAAAAACGGATAATGATGAAGTGATTGAGATGCGCTTGATGCATGCTTATAATGAAATGCAGCATATTGATGAGTTTGATTTTTTGATCATCAATGATGATATCTTGCAGGCAAAAGAGGCGATTTTGGCAATTGTCAAAAGTTTGGATTATGTCCAGAATCCTAATAGAACCCAAAAGATTTTAAAAGAATGGGTTATATAAGTGAGGGTATAATTGATTCAAATCTACAACAAGGAGTGAGTTATGGCACCAAGTGCGACACAGATTTTGATTGTTTTACTTATTGTGATTTTACTTTTTGGGGCAAAAAAGATCCCTGAATTGGCTAAGGGAATGGGAAGTGGAATCAAGAATTTCAAAAAAGCCATGAGAGAAGATGAAGAAGAGGAAGTTATGGCTAAAAATGTCGAAAATAAAGTACAAGATGGGATCAAAACAACTTCTAAATTTGAAGAAAAGCAAAGCTGATGCTTTATCTCAAGGTCAAATATGAGTTAGATAAGATTCTTGCATGTGATGTTGTCCTAGAGCGTCCAAAAAATAAGGATTTTGGACATTTTGCGACGCCTATTGCTTTTGTGCTTGCTAAGGTCGAGAGAAAAAATCCCAAAATACTAAGTGAGGAAATTGCTGAGAAATTGAGAGGTTTGGCCTTGTTTGAAAAGGTTGAGACTCTCAATGGATATATCAATCTTACGCTCTCACAGGATTTAATCTCTAGTGCTTTGGAAGCTATGCTAGCTGGTTCGTATCAAGAGATGCTTCCATCCAAAGGGAAGAGAATCTTGCTTGAGTATGTCAGCGCCAATCCAACTGGACCTTTACATATCGGACATGCGCGTGGTGCTGTCTATGGGGATGCATTGCTGAGACTTGGAAGATTTGTCGGATATGACATACAGAGTGAATACTACATCAATGACGCTGGAGCACAAATTTCTATGCTTGGGCTTTCAATCTTGCTTGCTGGAAAAGAGATGATTTTGCATATCCCTGTAGAATATCCTGATCAGTATTATCGAGGGGAATATATTGTTGATCTTGCACGCAGGGCATTTGCAGAGCTTGGAGAAAGTGTATTTGTCTCTGAGGATATTGAGCGACTGGCAGAATTTGGCAAGAATCTTATGCTTGAAGAAATCAAAAGCAATTTGTCTTCTGCTGGTATTGAGTTTGATTCTTATGTGAGTGAAAAATCTCTATATGCACGATGGGAGAAAGTCCTAGAGAGCTTGAAGGGCAATCAAGGAATCTATGAGAGCGAAGAAAAGTTGTGGCTAAACTCTACAAAATATAGAGATGAAAAAGATCGCGTTGTTGTCAGAGAGAATGGTGAGCCTACATATTTGGCAGGAGATATTATCTATCATCAAGATAAGTTTTTGCGTCATTTTGACCACTATATCAATATTTGGGGAGCTGATCACCATGGATATATCGCAAGAGTAAAATCTGCAATCGAGTTTCTAGGCTTTGATTCTAGACAATTGGAAGTATTGCTCTCTCAGATGGTCAAGCTTTTGAAAAATGGCGAACCCTACAAGATGAGCAAAAGGGCTGGAAATTTTATTTTGATGCAGGATGTGATCCAAGAGATTGGTGCGGATGCACTGCGTTTTGTTTTCCTTTCAAAGACTCCTGATGTTGGACTTGAGTTTGACATCAGTGATTTACAAAAGCAGGATAGCTCAAATCCTATCTTTTATATCCACTATGCAAACTCACGAATCCATACTCTGATCGAAAAAAGTGGAAAAAGCTTAGAAGAGGTGATGCTAGCTCCAGTTGATCATCTTAGTCCAGAGCTTGCTCATCTAATCTTCCTTGCTTCACAGGTGAGCAGTATTGCTTTGAGTGCCTTTGAAGATCGCTCTCCTTTGAAAATGTGTGATTTTCTTAAATATTTGGCTTCTGAGGTTCATACTTTTTACAATGCGACAAAAGTTTTGGGCGATTCGCATCAAGATCTGATTCTCAAGGTTCTTTTGTGTGTTTCAATGAGTTTGGAAAAGGGGCTTGAACTTTTGGGAATCAAAGCCCAAAGGAAAATGTAGGCTAGATAATGATCCAATTTTTCAAAAAATTCTTGCCCTATCTCAAAGGATATTATTCATTATTTTTTATTGCAATCATTGGAGGGGTTGTTTCAGCTCTTTGTATGGCGGGCATTACCTATCTTGTCCGTCCAATGCTTGATGAAATCTTTATCAACAAAGATCTTTTGATGCTCAAGATTCTGCCTATTTTCTTGGTGCTATTGTATTTTGGGAAAGCAATTGGTGCCTTTATCCAGACTTATTGTATGGGCTATATTGGGGAAGATATTGTGCGCTCTATTCGTGATTTGATGCTTGAGAGAATGATGAGACTTGATCTTCATTTTTTCAACAAAAATCGCAATGGCGAGCTTCTAGCAAGGATCACCAATGATATCGGGCTTATTCGCAATGCGGTTTCTACGACAATTGCTGATTTTGTGCGGGAGGGGATTGCTGCGATTGCCTTGATTGGTGTGGTCATTTATCAAAGTCCCAAGCTAGCACTCATTGGCATTATCATTATCCCTCTAGCAATTTTTCCTATTTTGATTCTGATCAAACGATTAAAAAAGCTTTCTTCTAGAGTCCAAGAGAAAAATGCAGACATCACTTCAAGACTCAATGAGATTTTTAACAATATCGAGGCGATCAAAGCGGGCAATGGTGAAGGGTTGGAAAATACGCGTTTTCAGAAAGAAAATCATGAGTTTTTGAAACTCAATATGAAAGCCTTTTTGATCAATCAACTCAACAATCCGATCATGGAAGTTTTGGGTGCGTTGATCATGGGTGGGGTGATCATCGTTGGTGGAAAAAGCGTGATTGATGGTGAGATGAGTGCTGGGGCATTTTTTTCATTTTTGACTGCATTATTTATGGCATACACACCTATTAAACGCTTGATCAATTGCATTGTAAGTATGCAGATGGCCATCGTAGCAAGTGATCGTATTCATGCTGTGATTGAGCAAAATCCACAGATTGTGGATGGGAATCAGGGATTAAAATCAGGTATTGATACAGTGGAGTTTGAAGATGTGAGTTTTGGCTATGATGAGGAGAATATCTTGCATCATATTTCACTCAAGGTGAGCAAAAATCAAATCATTGCTTTGGTCGGTAAGAGTGGAAGTGGCAAAAGCTCACTTGTCGCGCTTTTGATGCGACTTTATGAGCCAAGAAGTGGAAAAATCCTTATCAATCAAGAAGACTATCGCAATCTAAAGATTTCAGATCTTCGTGATCATATTGCCCTTGTGAATCAGCGTATTTTTATTTTCAATGACACGATTGCAAGCAATGTCGCCTATGGTCGAGAGTTTGATGAAGAAAGGATAGTTTGGGCTTTGAAAAAAGCTTTGATTTGGGATTATGTCCAAACACTCCCACAGGGAATCTATAGCAAGCTTGATGAATTTGGGACAAATCTTAGTGGAGGCCAGCGTCAAAGGATTGCGATTGCTAGAGCCTTGTATCGCGATCCTCAAGTGCTTGTTTTGGATGAAGCGACAAGTGCACTAGATTCAAAGACAGAAGAGGCGTTTAGAGATATTATCGCATCAATTGCGCATGAAAAAATCATCATCATTATCGCACATCGTCCAAGCACGATCCAACTTGCGCATCAAGTGTATTACATAGAGGAGGGGAGGATTGTCAATGAAGGCCTACATCATTAATCTACCTTCTGCAAGTGAGCGCAAGCAACGCCTAAAGCAAGAAATCTCCCTAATTGAAGGGATTGATTTTGTTTTCTTTGATGCGATTTCTTATCGCGATGAGAGATTTGAAAAATATCGCTCATATTGGAATTGGAATCTTTTGACCAAGCTTTATCGGGGAAGAGAATTGACTTGGGGAGAAAAGGCATGTTTTGCCTCACATTATGCACTTTGGGAGAGATGTGTCCAATCGCATGAAGAAATGTTGATTTTGGAAGATGATATTCTTTTTGTGCCAGATTTTAGGGAAAAAATTCTTAAGATTACACAAAATCAAGAATTAGATTTTGTGCGATTGATGCCACTTTTTCAAAAAAAATATTTTCCCATTTGTGATGGGATTGCACGATCATTTGAAAGTATTTGTGGGACACAGGGGTATTTTCTGAGGCCAAGAGCGGCTTTATCTTTTCTAAAGATGGCCAAAATTTGGTTTTGTCCTGTGGATAATTATCTTGATAAATCCTACTTGCATGGAGTGAAAAATCTATTTTGTCAGCCTCCAATTATTTCAGAAAATCAAGAATTTCAATCTTGTGTTGATTCTGAGGGTGGAGATAGGAAGTCGCCCATTGCTTTTGGATACAAAATTTCAAAAGAGTGTTTGAATGCTCTTGAGTTTGTGTGGAGGAGTTGTTATGTTATTACAAACCTATGGAAGAAATAAACTTGATTTGATCATTGCATTACTGTGTTGTTTGCTTTGCCTATGGACTGCTTATCGGTACACTAGTATGATTATTATGGCTTTGATGCTTGTGATTTTGGGTATCGCTTGGTTTGTGCTTCCAAAGACGATCATCATCCTCAAAAAAAATGAAAAGCTTTTTATTTTTGCCTTTTTGTTTTTCTTTGTGAGTGCTTTACTCTCCTATATCACAGGGAGTGGATGGGAGCTCAAAAGCTCGCGTAATCCTTCTATGCCCTCATTTACCGATCTTGATTTGCCCTCAAAATATCTTCTTGGAGCTTTGTTGTTTTTTCTTTTTGTCAAGCTTGATTTTAAGATCCCAAGAAGGATCGTTTTTTATGCGATCGCAGGAGGTGCGATGATCAATGGAAGTCTGGCTATTTATGAGCGCTATATCATGGGTCATGGACGCGTTGATGGATGGAGTGGGATTGCTGAGATGGCTGATGCTTCTGCTTTGCTTGGAATCTTTTCACTCATTTTGTTTATGTTTGCAGAGTCCAAAAAAGAGCGAATTTTTTATTTTTGTGCCATTTTTATGGGTTGCTTGGCAGCGATCTTGACTGGGACAAGGGGGGCAATGCTTGGGATGATTTTGACTTTTTTGATGATAGGAGTGGTGATCATTTGGCAGAGGAGATCACTCCTAGTTTTGTTTTTGATGGGATTGGTTGCTGGAGCTTTGAGTTTTGGAGTCGGCTCTCTTCAGGCAAGTGGTCAAGATGCGTTGAGGATTGAGATTGCAAAGAGTGATCTGCACAAATATCAAAAAGGTCAAATTGAGGGTAATAGCATTGGAGCGAGATTTGAGATGTGGAAAGAAGCTGTTACGATGTTTCAAATGGCTCCATTCTTTGGTCTAAGTACAGCAGAGATCAAAGAAAGGATGCAAGAGATTCAGCAAAAAAGTGGCAGCCTCATTGCGAGGGGATCAACATATAATGATGCAATTGGCAAAAAACACAATCAGATCCTCAATCAAGCGGCAAAACGAGGGATAGTCGGAGTGATTGCGATTTTGCTTGTTTGGTTTGCCTCTATCAAACTTTTTCTTCCTTATTTGAAGAGATCTGATTCTATGATGATTTCTCTTCTTGGTTTGTCTATGATTTTTTATTTTATTTTTCCAAACTCATTCACCGGTGAGCCGTGGGAATCAAATGTCAGTTTGCCCTTGATGTTGATCTTGATTTCCGTGTTTTGGAAGATGATTTGGATGGATGAAAATCGTGCTTTCTAAAATCTCTGTCACTATTCTTGCCAAAAATGCCCAAAGCACTCTAAGAGAGTGCTTGGAGAGTGTGAGAGAGTTTGATGAAGTGATATTGCTTGACAACAAAAGCACAGATCAAACTCAAGAGATTGCAAAAGAATTTCCAAATGTCAAAATCTATGAGAGTGAGTTTATCGGCTTTGGTGCTTTGAAAAATCTTGCTATTAGTTATGCCAAAAATGACTGGATTCTCTCTCTTGATAGTGATGAGGTACTTGAGAGAGCATTGCTTGAAGAGATTAGAGAGATGGAGTTTTGCAAAGGGAAGTATTATTCATTTTTGAGAAAAAATCATTATAGGGGAGTGTGGATCAAAGGATGTGGATGGCATCCAGATTGGGTGAAGAGGATTTTTTATAAGCATGAGATTAGGTTTGATGATGCTTTGGTACATGAGGGGCTAATCTTGGGTGGATGCGAGGAAGTCAGGCTCAGGCAGGGTGGGATCTTGCATTATTCTTTTTTTAATATTTCTGATTTACTTGAAAAATTACAGCGCTACTCATCTTTATGGGCGATGCAAAATTCACACAAATCATCCTCGCCTTTTAAGGCAGTGATGAGGGGGAGCTGGACTTTTGTGAGAAATTATTTTTTCAAAAGAGGATTTTTGTATGGATATAGGGGATTTGTGATCAGTGTTTGTAATGGTTTGGGAGCCTTTTTCAAATATATGAAACTCTATGAAGAATCACAAGCCACCCCCAAAGTCTCTCTTATTGTCACGACATATAACCAAAAAGAGCGCCTAGCCCTTGTCCTAGATTCGATTAAAAATCAAAAAGTGCTGCCTTTTGAGGTATTGATCGCTGATGATGGAAGCACAGAAGATACAAAAACAATGATTGAAAAATATCAAAAAAGCTTTCCTATCCCAATTCGGCATATTTGGCAAGAAGATCTAGGCTATCGCCTCGCCCAAAGCCGCAATCAAGCGATACTCAGAGCCAATGGAGAATATCTAGTGATTGTAGATGGAGATATGATCTTACATCCTAGATTTATTGAAGATCATCTTGCATTTGCCACAAGAGGTGTTTTTGTGCAGGGAGGGAGAATCCTCCTTGATTCCAAAGAAACTGATAGTGTGATGCAGACAAAAGATCTGAGTGCAGTCTTGCAAAAAAAGAGCATCAAAAATCATCGCCTCAAGTGTTTATCTAGATTGATTTTTGCCCTAAGTGCAAAGACCAAAACACATCTTAGAAGTGATGTCATACTCTCTGTGCGAGGATGCAATATGGCTTTTTATAAGCAAGATGCACAAAGAATCAATGGCTTCAATCAAGCTTTTAGAGGATGGGGGCGAGAAGATAGTGAGTTTGTTGCACGATTTTTATATGCGGGTGGAAAAATGAAAAAGTTGAAATTCCGCGCTTTGGCTTATCATCTCCATCATGAGGAAAACTCTCGAGATATGCTTGAAGAGAATCATCAAATCTATTCAAATTGTCTCAAACACCAAAAAACTTGGTGTGATGCTGGACTACAGCAGATGGAATAATCTCCTAAGATAGTATTTGAGCTTCCCTCTTGATTTTTGATGTTCATAGATAAAGGTTTGGATTGTCTGATATCGAAGGGTATAGGCAAGGTGATTTTGATCAAGATAGGATTCTAATTCAAGCTCTTGTAATATTTTTTGAGCCTTTTGTAGATATTGGGAGTATTGAGTATTTTTGATGCCGATATCATAGAGGATATAAAAAGGCACTGGAAAAGAATGGATCACATCATGAGCGCGATACCAAGCAATGATATCTTTGAAGTTTGTAAGCCTATCAAATGGAATGGGAGTTGTCGCTACGATTGATTGAGAGTGTTGGCGGTAAAGATAGGGAGAACCTTCAAAGAAAATCGTTTTGGAAGAGAGGGGAAGTGCCATGAGTATAAAGGCTTCATCCTCCATGATGCGTTTGGGCAAGAAGGTGAGTTGAATTGATTGAAGAAACTGATTGCAGATACAATAGCTCCAAATGGTGCCCCCTAGCTTGATATTATCTTGATTGAAAGACATTTGTTTGATATTACAGATAGGATATGAAGTCTTAGTCTTGGGGTAGTCTGAAAACTTGATTGTTGAAGCGTTTTTAATGATATCTGCTGAAGTTTGGCAAACCACTTGATAAAAATCTTCTAGATATGAGGGATGCAGTAGGTCATCAGAATCTAGGAAGCAGATATATTGCCCCTGAGCTTTTCTCAATCCAGCATTTCTCGCCTCACTTACACCAAGTCGAGTTTGTTGGATGAGAGTGAGATTGGCAAAAAGATGGGCAGAATTTTGCATGATTGCAATGCTTTGATCATCTGATCCATCATCAATGGCAATGACTTCAAAGTCTTGAAAGGTTTGATGTGCAAGGGACTTTAATGTGTCCTCTAGATACTTCTCACGATTATAAATTGGAAGAATGACAGAGAAAAATGGAGTTTTAGCACACTTCAAACCCACAATCCTCGATCGCTTCTCTGATGCTTTCCTCATTGGCTGGAGATGAGAAAGATATTTCTACGCTTTTAGAATCTAGATTACAGTTTATCTCCTCCACTCCTTTGACTTCAGAGACAAAGGTTTTGATCTTCTTGATGCAGTGATTGCAGTGCATTTGAGGAATCTTTAAGATCAGTGTTTGCATATTCATCCTTTGAATTTTTTCAATCTTTGAGCATTGAAAACCACGCTTAGGCTACTAAGGGTCATAGCACTTGCAGCAAGCATTGGAGAAAACAAGATACCAAAATTGACAAGTATCCCACAAGCGATGGGAATCATAATCACATTGTATCCAAATGCCCATATAAGATTTTGCTTGATATTTGCCAGTGTGGCGCGACTAAGAGAGATGCAATAGGGGATATTGGATAGATGGTTGTTGAGTATCACAAGATCAGCACTTGCAATCGCACCCTGACTGCCCTCGCCGATAGCGACACTGACATCCGCACAAGATAGCGCAGGCATATCATTGATCCCATCTCCGATCATCATTGTGTTTTGATGAGCGTTTTGTTTGATTGTGTTGAGCTTATCTTGAGGCAAAGCACCAGCGATGAAATCAATCTCTAGGCTTTGAGCAATTTTTTGGACATTGTGTTGAGAATCTCCACTGAGCAAAATTGGGGTGATGCGCTGATTTTTGAGGGCTTGGATACATGCCTTGGCTTGTGGGCGTATTGTTTCTGCAAAGGTGATATATCCTAGGATCTTATCTCCTTGGGGAGTTTCTTCCCCGACAAAAACACTCAAGGATTGAGGGATGTGTTGTATGGGTGCTGTGAAGCTTTTGGCATTGCCAATTTTATAGCGCTTATTTGCAATTTCTCCAGAGACACCCAATCCTTCTAGTGTGCAAAGATTCTGAGCGGATTGGATAGGGATTTGATGGGTTTGTGCATAAGAGAGGATGCTTTGAGCGATGATGTGCTGGCTTTGGACTTCAAGAGAGGCAGCGAGTGCAAGAAGTGATTTTGGAGAATTTGAAGAGAGAGAGATAATGTCTTGGATGTGGAGATTTTGTTCTGTGAGTGTGCCTGTTTTGTCAAAAAAGGCTATTTCAGTCTTTCCTAGGCGCTCTAAAATCCCCGCATCTTTAAAAAAGATTCCCTTCTGACTAGCTAGGTTGCTTGCAATATTGAGGGCAAGAGGGGTGGCCAATCCCAAAGCACAAGGACAGGAGATCAATAAAACACTGCAAAAAACCTGAACACCAAATAAAAAATCAGAAGTTGTGATGATCCAAAATATTCCTGCTAGTAAGGCTAGGATAATGATTGAGGGTGTGAAATAAAATGAGATTTTATCGACCACTTTGGCAATAGGTGGTTTAGAGATCAGAGTGTTTTGCACAAGATCAATGATCTTCCAGTAAGCACTTTCTTGGGGACTCTGTGTGACTTGCATCAAAAAAGTTGTGTTGAGGTTGAGTGCCCCAGAAAGCAGGGAATCCCCTTCTTGTTTGTGGATAGGAAGACTTTCTCCACTTAGACTTGAGAGATTGAGACTAGCAGAGCCTTGGATGAGGATACCATCTGCTGGGATGAGGGATTGGGGAGTGATTTTGAGGATATCTCCTACTTGAATGTCTTGTGCCAAAATCTGCTCTTCTTGTTTTTCTTTGATTCTGATTGTCGAGGTTTCTTTGAGTTTTGCAAGTGTGAGAAGTGAGTTTTGAGCATTTGTTTTGGCTTTTTCTTCGATGGTTTTGCCAATGAGGACAAAGGTGAGAATCACACAAACACTTTCAAAATAAAGATATGGATCCTGCGTAAAAAGTGAATAGCAGCTATAAAGAAATGCACTTCCACTCCCAAGAGCTACAAGTGTATCCATTGTGGGGTGGAGGGCGATGAGCGTTTTGAAGCCTTTGAGATAAAAATCCCTTCCCATATGCATCACAATGAGTGTGGAGAGAATCTGCAAGGAAGCATTGAGTTTGAAATCAAACCAAGGGGGAAATGGGATGAGCATCGGAATCATTGCTAGAGCAACTGTGATCAGAGTGAAAAAACAAGCCAAGAAAATGCGTCTTTTGGGGGTTAAAAAAGCAGCATCTAGTTTTTCTATCACACCTTGTTTTTGGGGCTTGTAGCCAAGCTTTGTGATAAAAGCAAAAATTTCTTTAAGTGTGATTTGGCTTTCATCAAATTCAATGTATGCACAATGATTGAGAAGATCGACTTGGATTTGTTTTACTCCTTTTTTGCGCTTCAGTGCTGATTGGATACCTGATGAGCAGGCAGTGCAGCTCATACCTTGGATGTAGAAATATTCTTTCATTTGCGATTCTTGAGTGCCACACTGATAGTCAGTGCGATTTCATTGAAAAGTGATGGATTGGCTTGCTTGAGTTCTTCTTGGAATTCTGTGATGGTTTTGATCTCAAGAGATGGAGAGAGTGAGAGTTCCTTGATAAGCTCAAGCCATTGGGTTTGCTCACAAGAGGTCGCATCAAGAAAAAACTGCCTAAATGTCTGAAGTGCTTTTTGGGTGTGCTTGCCTCCTTTTTTGATTTGTTTTGAGAGTTTTGCTGGAGTTGGGGGAGAATGAGTTGGTTTGGCTTGAATCTTGGGTTTGAGAAGCGAACCCAAGATCACAATAGGGATTGAGAAAAGAAGCAAAAAAACATACAAAAAGAGAGCGATGCTAGTTTGCATTCTGACTTCTTTGATAGAAGACATTTGTAGCTTCTACAAACCCCTCTACACTTCCACAATCATAGCGCTTGCCTTGAAATTGATAGGCGATGACTTTACCTTGGTGTGCAAGGGTTTGGAGCGCATCAGTGATTTGGATTTCTCCTTTTTTGCCCGCAGGTGTTTTTCTGAGGATGTCAAAAATCTCTGGGATCAAAATATAGCGCCCGATGATAGCAAGATTGCTTGGTGCCTCTTGGATGCTTGGCTTTTCAATCATAGAGCTGACTTGATAGATCCCATTCTCAAGCTTTTCTCCTTGGATGATTCCATATTTATCAACTTGTGAGGGATGCACTTCCTCAATAGCGACAATCGCACATTGATAGCGCTTGTATAGTTCGCTCATCTGTGAGAGCACTCCCATGCCTTGCTCATTGAGACATAAATCATCTGCCAAGATTACTCCAAAAGCTTCATTTCCAATCAGTGTCTCTCCTGTCAAAATTGCATGCCCTAAGCCTTTCATTTCATTTTGGCGTGTATAGGAGAAGGAGCATCGATCCATAATCTTTCTAATCCCCTCAAGATAATATTCTTTATCTGTCCCTTTGATTTCTTGCTCAAGCTCATAGCTAATATCAAAATGATCTTCAATGCTTCTTTTATTGCGTCCTGTGATGATAGCGATTTGATTGCATCCAGCCTCAAAGGCTTCTTCTACTCCATATTGGATAAGTGGTTTATTGACAATAGGAAGCATTTCCTTGGGCATTGCCTTGGTCGCAGGCAAAAATCTCGTTCCATATCCTGCTGCGGGAAAAAGGCATTTTTGGATCATTGTTTCTCCTTCTTGGGTTTGGAATTGACCAGTGTTTGAGAGAGTAGTTTATCAAGATTGATGGGATTTCCTAGAAGTTCTTGATAGATAATGTAATTTGCCAAAACAAGAGGGCCATAATTTTTGGATTCTTCATAAGGAATCAGCTCAAGACTGAGCCAAGGTTCATAAGCACGCCCTTGGATAAAGAGAGTTTTTTTCTTCAGAGTTCTTCTCCAAAATCCTGGGCCGCCATTGTAAGCATAAGCCACAAACAAGGGATGTTTGAATTCATCCTCAAGTTCGCGTAAGTAAAATCTTCCAAACTCTAAGGCAACCTGAGGCTTGAAAAGATCGCTAAGCTGCATATCTTTTTTGCCCAAGGATTTAGCGATTGGGGCGAGATTGAAGGGCATAATCTGCATCATCCCCAAAGCATAAGAGGTGGAGACAAGTGCTGGGAGCAGATTGCTTTCTTGACGAGCGACTGCATAGGTCAAGGCTTTTTGATGGTCATCTTGCCAAGTGAGCTGATTAGCATAAGGCATCAAAAAATAATTATTTTTAAATTTTTTGATTCGTGTGAGCATAACTGCCATATGAGGAGATGAATCTTGATAGGCCAGATGTTGATCTAGGACTGCTTTGAGCTCATCTCCTGAGGGGATTTTGATGAGATTGCTTCTGAGGGTTTGCCAAGCAAAGGGATCACTGATATCAAACTTGGGTTGGCCTTTTTTGAGTTCTTGGAGTTGAGAGATGATAGAGTATTTGGGCTTAACTCCTAAGGTTTGGGTAGCAAAGATACTATAGATGCTAAGTGTGTCGCTTTTGGCAAGTTCTTGAAGATAGGATTTGTCTTGGGTGGATAGATAGAGCCAAAAGAGTGCTTTGTCTTTGATGAGTGGGGATTTTGCCTTCTGAAGTGTGAGGCGGAAATAATCCTGTGCCTTTGTGGTATTGTGATGTTGAAGTTGGGCAACACCTAGAAGCAAGAGGATTCTCTCATCTGCTTGAGTGATGCGTGCTTTGAGGATAGAGGTTTGGAGGGTCGAGAAGCGATCAGAGAGCAAAACATATTGCAACATTTTGTTGAAATTAGGATGGTTTTGATCAGCTAGAGCTTGAAGCTGACTAGGATTGATTGAGTGATTGAAGATATGGAGTCTTTGCTCCAAATTAAGTCCATAAAAAATCTCACTGAAGACTTGTGCATTGTTGCTTTTGAGTGCTTGATTGAGAGGATCTTTGGAGCTTAGGATCTCTACTTCTTGAGCCAAGATTGGATCATCTGTGGAGAGCTTTTTGAGTAGATGACGAATCTCTTGGGGTGCAAGAGAGGGGACAGTAGAAAGTTTGAGACCAAATCCGATACATTCTGCATCTTCTTCTTTGAGTTTATCAAATGAAAGATTTTTGCATCTGAGATCTTTGGGAAGCTCGTGTATGTAACCTTTTTGAGTGACGAGTTTTTCGATTTTGTCATTTTTGCGAAACACAAGATCATAGGCTTGAATCGAATCTTGTAAGCTTGTTTTGGGATCTTGCAGAAATTGCCAGATGTAGAAATCGCGCGCGATTCCTTTAGGCTTAGATTTGAGAAAATCAAGTGTGATTTGTTCTTGTGCATGGAGAAAACAAACCAAAGACAAAAGGGGCAAAAGTCGTTTCATAGTCATCCTTAAAGGCTTTGAGATAGGAGTCTGATCACAAAGAGATCGATAAATTTTAGAATGATGATGAGAAGTAGTGGCGTGAAGTCAATCTGATTAAAAACTGTTGGAATGATTTTTCTTATCTTTTGATACACAGGGCTTGTGAGGCGGTCAAAGATTTGCATAATGGGATGATTAAAGGTTGGGGCAAAAAGCAAGATACAAGAGTAGATGATGATCATCCAAATGTATGCATTAAGAATCATGCTAGCAATTTGCAAGATCGAGTTTAAAAAGGTTGAGATAATCATAGTTTCCCTTCTTTGAGGATGTGAGCTTGAATTTTACTTGATTTTTGCACAATCAATGCCGTGGCAATGGCAAGATTTTGATCATGTGTGATACTAAGATGAATGCTCTCAATCCCAAAAAGATCGGATTTGCTAGATATAAGACAGGCTTGAGGTCTGCCTTTGGAATCCTTGCTAAGACAGATGTCCAAAAATCCCAAATCCCCTCCGATCCCGACACCAAGTGCTTTGGAGATCGCTTCCTTTGAAGCCCAAAAGCCTGCGATACGCTGGAAATTGGGTTGATCTTGATTGTGGCAAAGTTGTATTTCACTTGAGGAGAGAAATCTAGAGAGAAACTTGGATCCAAAGCGATCGCATGAAGATCGAATGCGATCGATGCTGATCACATCGATCCCGATCACTGGATCACAAACTCTGTGAAAAATATGCTCTTGATAAACCCATCCACCATAAAAGCATTGAGTTCTTGGACAATCTCTTCTTTGAGTTTGTCTTTGCCTTTGGGTGTCGAGATCTCTTCAAAGGTTTTTGAAGAAAGTGTGCGAATGATCGTATCTTTGATCAAAGGAAGTTTTGTGCTGATTTCTTTTTGGAGTTCTGGTGAGCTCATCTCAAGCGAAATGGAAGTCTTGGCATATCGTCTTCCGCTTTGTCCCATGAGGTTGACGACAAATGATTCTGGAATAGCAAAGATGGGTCCTGGTCGTGCATAATCAGAGCGTGCATCGACCTTTGGTCGTTCTTGCTGGAGAGATTGAGAGGCTGAGGGATCTTCTTCTTTACTTTCTCCCAATAGCAAAATCACGATCACAACAATCGCAACAATCAGCGCTATAAGGACCCCAATAATTGCGATCAAAAGCCCCTTTCCACCCTTTTTCTCAGTGATTACTTCTTCCTCTGACATTGATCTTCCTTCATATAATAGCCCAATGAGCTTTTTCCAAATTTTTTCTGCTTGATTATACAGAAATTCCCCAGTCTTTTTGGTAACTCAAGGGTGCTGAGATACTCAAAAATGACGACTTGAATCAGGGGATTAGAGATCTCTTGGACGAGATGAAAACAGCGTTGATAAATATCCTCCATATTTTCTCTGATGCAAAAAGGAGGATCAAGATAGAGGATGCTTGGCAGATTGCTTTGTGCCAATAGCTTGGGCAAAAGGGTGAAGCTATCTCCCAAAAAGAAGCGATAGTTTGTGCTTGGAAGTTTGGAGAGATTGTGCTTAAGGACTTCAAAACTTTGAGGATTTGCCTCGATAAAGGTCGCCTCTATTGCCCCACGACTTAGTGCTTCAATCCCCACAGATCCACTTCCCCCAAATGCTTCAAAAAATCCATATTGCACAATGTCATTTTGAAGTGTATTAAATAGCGATTCTTTGAGGATTGCTTTTGTGGGGCGTGTGATGGGGAGGTCAAGCATCTCAAGCTTCAATCCTTTGAATTTCCCCCCGATGACTTTAAGAGATGGCATTAGCGATACTTTTTGAGAATCTGCAGAAAACGATCAGCAAATTCCATCAAAAGCCCCTGAATCTCACTTTTGAGTTCATCATCCTGAGGGTTTGGTGTAGCGTGATTGAGATGATGATGAAAGGCTTGCAAATCTTGGATCAACTGCTCTGGAATGAAAGGCAGAGTTTTTTGCTTGAAGGATAGAAAATACACAGGCTTAGAGGCTGTTTTGAGATAATCACTCACAATAAAGTCGCAATCTTCTAGATTGCAAAGATACTGCGAAAGGCAATGATGCAAGCTATCTTGCAAAAGGAGTGATTTGCACTCTAGGGTGATTTTCATAGTCTTTGTCCTTATTGAGAATCAATACCAGATTCTACACAATATTTAGAGGATCTACATCAATCTCACAGCGTATGGAGAGAGAATGAAGGGCGAGCAAAAGAGGCTTGACTTGCTTGGAGCGCAAAAGGATCATATAGCGGTATTTTGAATTGATTTTTTCTATCTTTGCTTTGCCACCTCCCACGATCCAAATCTCTTTGAAGTTTTGCAGCTCTTGAATGGCAGATAGCATCTTTTGCTCTGCTTTTTTGGGATCTGTGTGGGTAAAGGTGAGGGTTGCTAGACGCACAAATGGAGGATATAGATCTTGACGAAACTCCAATTCACTGAGCAAAAACTCCTCATAATCTTGGCAATCAAAAAAGCTTGGATTAAGAGTCTGTAGCAAGACATTTCCATCACTCTTGCGTCCCACTCTTCCTTTGATCTGGAAGAAAAGAGACATAGCTTTCTCCCTTGATCTAAAATCTCCAAAATGCAAAATCTCATCAAGTCCAAAAATCACAGCAAGGGTGATATTGTGATAATCATGTCCTTTGCTAAGCATCTGTGTGCCGACCAAGATATCAGTCTTGTGCTCTGCAAAAGATTTGAGAGTATTTTCTAGCTGTTTTTGAGTTTTGATGTGATCACGATCAAAGATGGAGAGTTTAGCTTGTGGGAAGTGGTTTTGCAATTCCTCTGCGATTTGGGCTGTGCCGATTCGTTGGGATTGGAAGTTTTGAGCAGAGCAAGTTGGGCAAGAGATCGGAATCTGCTGGGCAAATCCACAATAATGACAGAGCATCATATTTTTATTGCGATGCAAACTCATCGAAATGCTGCAAAATGGGCATTTCACTCCATGACCACAAGAAAGACAGATGAGGTATTTGAAATTTGCTCTCGTGGGGAGAAAGATGATGATCTGTTTGTCTTGCTTGAGTGTTAGGTCGATATGTTCTAGGATTGTTGGGGAGAGCTCTGAGGGTTGTTTGAGGGTAAAAAGCTGGCTTTGAGATGGGAAGAATTTTTGGAGTCTAAAGATTGCTTGAAGATTGCGAGTGAGCTGATAGGATGTCACACTTGGGGTTGCTGATCCAAGAAGGATTTGGATCTTTTGCTTCTTTCCTAGATAGATGGCTAAGTCTCTAGCATTGTATCTTGGAGAATTTTGTGCTTTGTAAGCATCATCATGCTCTTCATCGACAATAATGATTCCCAAGTTTGGGATAGGCAAAAAAAGAGCGCTTCTTGCACCAAGGATTAGGCGTATCTCCTGACTTTCTATCCCACTAAGGATGCGTTTTTTTTGAGATTCACTCATTTTGGAATGCCAGATTCCTACATAAGAGCCAAATACTCTCTCTAGTCGCTGCTGCATTTGAGGTGTGAGTGAGATCTCAGGCATCAGCAAGAGTGCTGATTGTCCATGGCCAAGGGTTTGGATGATGAGTTGGATATAGACTTCACTTTTGCCACTTCCGGTTTCGCCAAAAAGCAAAGAGAGAGAATGCTTTGTGATGAATCTGAATGCATCCTGCTGATGTGAGGAGAGGGTGAGGGGATGAGTGAAGTGAATGGGGGAGGGGGATGGAGAGGGGATGGAGGATGGAGTGAAGAGAGAGAGGGTTTTGTTGAGTGAGGTGCAATAATATTGGGCGATGAAGCGAGCAAGAATGATTTGGTTTTGCAAGAGAAAAGAATGGAGCGGCTTAGCAGTTTTGCACTCAAAAGTGGGTTGATCACATTCTTCCCAGATGATCCCTTCATAGATCTTATCTTTGATCTCGATTTGGACGACTTGACCGATTTGCAGTGGAAGTTCAGAGCTATATGTGAGAAGTGAAGTGTGTTTGAGTGGGGCGATCAGATAATGATTCAAAGGCTTTCAAGCTTGGCACAAAGTTTTTCAATCTCTTGCTGTAGTTTTTGTGACTCATCTCTTAGAAGTTTGTTTTGTCCTTGAAGTTGACTGATTTTTTCAGTTTGAGTAATGCAAAAAGAAAGGAGTTCTTCTAAGCTCACATAGTCTTTTTGGGTAAAGAAATTTTTGAGAGTATCCTGAGTGGGCTGTGAGACATGAGTGAGCCCAAGATTGAAAACCCTGACACCATCCTTTGTTTTGATCGTGGCTTGAAGTTTGTCAGTTGTCATTGAGTGCTCGCTCCATTCTGCTAAATAGAGCTTCTAGTTTTTGCTCCCCACTAGATTGGTTGGCCAACATTTCAGAGATTTCCTGATCTTTCTGAAGGATAGAGAGTTCAAGTTCTTGAGTCTTCTCTTTGAGTGTTTTGATCTCTTGTTTTTGTGAATCAATCTTCTGGCAAAGTTCATCGATTTTTTCAATTAGTTTTTCTAAAGCTGACATTGTCGATCCTTCATAAGAGTGGCCTTGATTGTAGAGCTTGGATTTTACCACATACAGGAATTATCTTGTAAAATTTTGAGAATTTTTTGATGAAGGGTTAAATGTATGAAAGAATGCTTTCAGCTTGTATCTCAATATTCCCCCTCTGGTGATCAGCCTCAAGCCATCAAGCAGATCACAGATTCGATCCTTTCTGCTCATCGCTACCAGACACTTGTGGGAGTGACAGGGAGTGGGAAAACCTATACGATGGCAAACATTATCGCCAAGCTCAATATGCCTACACTCATTATGACGCACAACAAAACTCTAGCTGCCCAGCTTTATAGTGAATTTAAGGGATTTTTCCCTCACAATCATGTGGAATATTTCATCTCTCACTTTGATTATTACCAGCCTGAGGCTTATATCCCAAGACGGGATTTGTTTATCGAAAAAGACAGCTCAATCAATGAAGATCTAGAGCGATTGAGACTTAGTGCGACGACCTCACTTCTAGCTTATGATGATGTGATCGTGGTGGCATCGGTTTCAGCCAACTATGGACTTGGGAATCCAAGTGAATATCTACAGATGATAGAAAAGCTTGAAGTAGGCAAACAATACGGCCAAAAGCAGCTTCTTAGCAAATTGATCGAGATGGGATACACACGCAATGATACTGTGTTTGAGAGGGCAAACTTTCGAGTAAATGGCGAGGTGATTGATATTTTTCCAGCCTACAATGAAAGTGAATATATCCGTATCGAGTTTTTTGGAGATGAGATTGAGCAAATTTGCGTAATGGAATCATTGAGCAATACATCACTCAAAAAGATCCCCTCTTATGTGCTATATGCAGCCAATCAATTCATCGTAGGAGCAGATAGGCTTGCAGAAGCAATTAAAAATATCGAAGATGAGCTAGGAGAGAGATTGAGTGAGTTTGAAGCTCAAGGCAAAATGGTGGAACACTCAAGGCTCAAAAGTCGCACAGAGTTTGATCTAGAGATGATCGCTCAAAGTGGGATTTGCAAAGGGATTGAGAACTATGCACGACATTTGACGGGCAAAAAAGAGGGTGAGACCCCTTATTCTCTCCTAGATTACTTTGAGCAAAAAAACAAACCCTATCTTGTCATCGTCGATGAATCTCATGTGAGTTTGCCCCAATTTGGTGGGATGTATGCAGGAGATCGAAGTCGCAAAGAAGTGCTTGTGGAGTATGGATTCCGCCTGCCTAGTGCGCTAGATAATCGCCCGCTCAAATTTGATGAATTTATCAACAAACCTTCTCATTTTTTGTTTGTTTCAGCCACTCCAGCTAAACTTGAGCTAGATTTGAGTGGAGAAAATATCGCTGAGCAGATCATCCGCCCCACAGGCTTGCTTGATCCGCTTTATGAGATCAGAGATAGCCAAAATCAGGTTTTGGACTTTTTAGAAGAAATGAAAAGCGTGATTGATAGAGGAGAGCGAGTATTGATCACAGTTTTGACCAAAAAAATGGCTGAAGAGCTGAGCAAATATTATGCAGACCAAGGGATCAAGATCCAATATATGCACAGCGAAATCGATGCAATTGAGCGCAATCACTTGATCAGATCATTGCGACTTGGAGAGTTTGATGTGCTTGTAGGGATCAATCTTCTAAGAGAAGGGTTAGATCTTCCTGAGGTGAGTTTAGTGGCGATTATGGATGCGGACAAAGAGGGATTTTTGCGAAGTGAGACAAGTTTGATTCAGACTATGGGGAGGGCAGCTAGAAACCTCAATGGAAAAGTCATTCTCTATGCTCAAAAAATGACAGGATCTATTAGGCGAGCTTGCGAAGTAACAGACTATCGAAGAGCAAAACAGATGGAGTTCAACGCCAGACATGGAATCACTCCCACAAGTGTCAAGCGTGAAGTAGAAGATGAGCTCAAGCTTGAAAGCAGTGCAAGTATCTATGCCAAAAAAGCTAAGATTCCCAAGTCTGAGAAGGAAGCTATCATCAAAGAGCTCAAAGCCAAGATGCTTGAGGCTAGCAAAAAGCTAGAGTTTGAAGAGGCAGCAAGACTGAGAGATGAGATTGCAAGACTACGCTAATTTTTTTGAGAGCTAAATCTGATATTGCCCAGCAAATACACAATAATTACAAAGAAACACAAAAAATGAGATAATTTAAGCGAGTGTTGAAGAAGGACGCTTCCTTGTGAAAGGAGGTGGTAACTATGGATCTATTTATCCACATCATAAAGCTCTTAGTCGCTTTGGCTGAGCTTCTAAGAGCCTTTCTTGAGCTAATTTAATAGCTCGATTTTTCAAAAACAAGAGGCATTATACTCAATCTAGCCAAAGTTTCAATAAATTGTAAAAGTTCATAACCTTTGACACTTTTTCTCCATTGAATTCTGCCATTCTATCACACACTCCATTGGTGTCTTGTAGTTCAAACTCTTGTGGGGGATTTTTGTATTGTAAATCTCTAGCCATTCTCTCAACTTCTCTTCAAATCTTTTTGGTTTTTTAAAGAGTAAATCTTGGTTGTATTGAATGAAACTCTCTTGTATTGTTCTATTAAATCTTTCATTGTGAGCATTTTGCTTTGGACTTCTAGGATAAGTCCATAAGTGTT
>NZ_JADE01000011.1 GCF_000518225.1 Helicobacter pametensis ATCC 51478 | reverse complement strand
AACACTTATGGACTTATCCTAGAAGTCCAAAGCAAAATGCTCACAATGAAAGATTTAATAGAACAATACAAGAGAGTTTCATTCAATACAACCAAGATTTACTCTTTAAAAAACCAAAAAGATTTGAAGAGAAGTTGAGAGAATGGCTAGAGATTTACAATACAAAAATCCCCCACAAGAGTTTGAACTACAAGACACCAATGGAGTGTGTGATAGAATGGCAGAATTCAATGGAGAAAAAGTGTCAAAGGTTATGAACTTTTACAATTTATTGAAACTTTGGCTAGATTGAGTATAATGCCTCTTGTTTTTGAAAAATCGAGCTATTAAATTAGCTCAAGAAAGGCTCTTAGAAGCTCAGCCAAAGCGACTAAGAGCTTTATGATGTGGATAAATAGATCCATAGTTACCACCTCCTTTCACAAGGAAGCGTCCTTCTTCAACACTCGCTTAAATTATCTCATATTTCTTGGTGATTGATTGGATGATCGATCAAGATTTGTGTGCTTTTGTGCCCTGATAGATTCGATACTCATCGCATTTAAGTGTTACCAAACTAATCAGTTTAAGAGTTATCCACTCCATCTGTGCAAGATTTTCCCTTATTCTCTTACATCACGACTATAATTTAACCTGTTTTGACTTCAAAACAAAGCCAAACTAGCATCAAAACAAGGAGAGAGAATGCCAAATCAAATCAATCGTCGTGATTTTCTGAAGAGTTCTGCCATTATGAGTGCAGCGCTTAGTGTTGGCGTAGGAGTGCCACAAAGCCTCCAAGCTAAAGCCCAAAAAGGGGAGCAAAACTGGAGGTGGGATAAGGCTACTTGTCGTTTCTGCGGGACAGGCTGTGGGATCATGGTCGCTACCAAAAACAACAAAATCGTCGCTGTCAAAGGAGATCCGGAAGCACCTGTCAATAAAGGGATCAACTGTATCAAGGGATATTTCTGTGCCAAGATCATGTATGCACAAGATCGCTTAGTTCAGCCCCTTTTGCGTGTCAATAGCAAGGGAGAGTTTGACAAAAAAGGTAAATTCCAACCTGTAAGCTGGAAAAAAGCCTTTGATGTGATGGAAGAGCAGTTTAAAAAAGTCTATAACCAATATGGTCCGACTGCTACGATGGTTTTTGGCTCTGGTCAATACACAATCCCAGAGGGATATGCGGCAGTGAAGCTTTTCAAAGCGGGATTTAGAAGCAACAATATCGATCCAAATGCACGCCACTGTATGGCAAGTGCTGTGGCAGGGTTTATGCAAACTTTTGGTGTGGATGAGCCTGCTGGATGCTACAACGATATCGAACTCACAGATACAGTCGTGACTTGGGGAGCCAATATGGCAGAGATGCATCCCATCCTTTGGAGTCGTGTCACAGATCACAAACTCACCAACAAAGACAAAGTCAAAGTCATCAATCTCTCCACTTATCGCAACCGCACTTCAGATCTTGCTGATATTGAGATCATCTTCAAACCCTCTACGGATTTGGCGATCTGGAACTATATCGCCAGAGAGATCATCTACAACCACCCAGAAGCGATCGATCAAGAGTTTGTTCAAAAGCATTGTGTTTTCACGACAGGATTTGTCAATATCGGCTATGGACTAAGAAATGATCCTAGCTCACCTCATGTCAGTGATAAAGAGCGCGATACAGTCAAGCAAGAGGTGAGCAAGACGATCAGTGCTACAGAGGGCATCAGCTTGCAATATCTTGGACTTAAAGCTGGAGATCAGCTTGAGATGAGTAATGCAAGCAAAGCAGGGGCAAACTGGGAGATTAGCTTCGAAGATTTTAAGAAGGGATTGGAGCCATATACTCTTGAGTTTGTCGCTGAGATTGCTAAGGGCGATGATGATGAGAGTTTGGAAGAGTTCAAACAAAAGCTTCAAGCACTTGCCAACTACTATATCGAGAAAGATCGCAAGGTCGTAAGCTTTTGGACTATGGGGATGAATCAGCACCAAAGAGGAACATGGGTCAATGAGCAAAGCTATATGGTGCATATGCTTCTTGGGAAGCAGAGCAAGCCTGGAAGTGGTGCATTCTCTCTCACAGGACAGCCAAGTGCATGTGGAACAGCACGAGAGGTAGGGGTATTCTGCCATCGCTTACCTGCTGATATGGTGGTCAATAACCCCAAGCATCGCGAAGTGAGTGAGAAGATCTGGAAGATCCCTTCTGGCACACTCAATGGCAAAGTCGGTGCTCATTATCTTGAAGCGATGCGACAAATCGAGGAAGGTAAGATCAAGTGGATTTGGGTCGCAGTCAATAACCCCTTCCAAAACACAGCAAATCTCAACCACTGGATCAAAGCAGCAAGAGAGATGGATAATTTTATCGTCACAAGTGATTGTTACCCAGGGATTAGTGCAAAGGTCGCAGATCTGATTCTGCCTAGTGCGATGATGTATGAGAAGTGGGGAGCTTATGGAAATGCAGAGCGACGCACACAGCACTGGAGACAGCAGGTCGTCGCACCAGGTGAAGCGATGCCTGATATCTGGCAGATGACAGAGTTTGCTAAGCGATTCACACTCAAAGAGGTCTGGGGCAAAGACTATCCTGAGCTAGGGATGAAATCAGTGCTTAATGAAGCCAAGAAAATGGGCTACAAAGAGAGTGATACACTCTATGATGTGCTCTTTGCCAACAAAGAAGCCAAAACATTCTCTTATGGAAAAGATGAAGTCACCAAAGGATTTGAAAATACAGAAGCACTTGGGGATTTCAGAAAAGTCAAGGGTGGTGATGGCAAGGTCTATCAAGGCTGTGGATTCTTTATCCAAAAATATCTTTGGGAAGAATACAGGGAGTTTGGCACAGGGCATGGGCATGATCTTGCTCCATTTGATGTCTATCACCATGTGCGTGGCTTGAGATGGCCTGTGGTGGAAGACAAAAATGAAAAACTTGGCTGGAAGGAGACCAAATGGAGATTCAATACTGAATATGATGTCTATGCCAAGAAAGCAGCGGCTAATGGAGAGAAGTTTGCGTTTTATGGACACAAAAATGCTTCTATCCCCACAGGAAGCCTGTCAGCCCCAAGTGATCAAACTGTCAGTATCCACAATAAAGCCAAGATCTTCTTACGCCCCTATATGGATCCATGTGAAATGCCAAACAAAGAATATCCGATGTGGCTATGCACAGGACGCGTGTTAGAACATTGGCATAGTGGGACGATGACAATGCGTGTGCCTGAACTCTATCGTGCGGTGCCTGAAGCACTCTGCTATATGAATCCCAAAGATGCTCAAGAGCAAGGGATGAAGCAAGGAGATGTGATCTGGGTAGAAAGCCGACGCGGGAAAGTCAAAGCAAGGATTGATGTGCGTGGAAGAAATAAGCCACCAAAAGGTCTTATCTATGTGCCTTGGTTTGATGAGAATGTGCTTATCAACAAAGTCTGTCTTGATTCGACTTGTCCGATCTCCAAACAAACAGACTTCAAAAAATGTGCTGTGAAAATTTACAAGGCTTAAAATCCAGTGGAAAAGTTTAATCCCGAGAGAAGAAAAGCTATTCTCAAATGGGTCAATGGAATCGGGGCTTTGAGTTTAGGAGCAATGGTGTGGAGCACACATCTAAATGGCGTAAGTCGCCCTATCGCTCTGCGTCCCCCCGCTGCTGGAAGCGAGGAAGAGTTTCTTGCAAGCTGCATCCGCTGTGGATTGTGTGTGGAGGCTTGTCCTTATCTCACACTCAAACTCGCAAGTGCAGGAAGCGATATCCCATCAGGGACACCCTACTTTGAGCCAAGAAATATCCCATGCTACATGTGCAAAGACATTCCTTGTGCCTATGCCTGTCCAAGTGGAGCACTAGATGTCAAGCGCTTAAGCCATGGGGGAGAAGTGAGCATCAATGAGGCTAGAATGGGTGTAGCAGTGATTGATACGACGCACTGCATCGCCTATGGTGGGATCCAGTGCGATGCGTGCTATCGGGCATGTCCATTGATTGGGAAGGCGATCTTTCTTGAGTTTCGTCATAGCCAATTCACCAATGAGCATGCTGAGCTTTTACCCATGGTTAATGCAGAAGTCTGCACAGGGTGTGGATTGTGCGAGAGGGCTTGTGTCACACAAACTCCGACGATTCGGGTTTTGAGGCGTGAGCAGGTATTGGGAAGTGTTGGAGAGCACTATATCCGAAGTTGGAAAAGTGGAGATGAGCAACGCATCTTAGAATCAGGTGTGCCATCTTCACAGCGCCAAGATGCTCTAGACTACCTCAATCAAGGAGGTTTCTGATGGGACGCATGAGAAGTTTGCGATTTCTTGTGATGAGGAGGCTTGTCCAAATCGGCTTGCTAGCTCTTTTCATCTTGGGGAATTATGCTCTCTTGGAGCTTAAAACTCCCAATGGAATCCATCAAGAAGGTTTGCTCAATACGCAAAGTGCAAGCTTTGAGGGTGTATTGATGAGCAAAGAAAACTTCAGCCATCTCTTAAGTGGGAATCTAAGCTTTAGCAAAGTGCTAGATACCATTCCTTTGAGTGATCCGTTTGCAACCTTGCAGCTTTTTGTCGCTGGGGGGAGCTTGGCACTGGATGTTTGGATCGGAGCCTTGATCATCAGCTTGTTTTATGGAGTATTTGCTGGGAGGGCGTATTGTGGATGGGTGTGCCCAATCAATCCCATCACAGATCTGAGTGCGTGGCTACGACGCAGATTTGCTCTCAAAACTTCTTTGCTTTCATTGCCTAGAGGATTCAAATACCTTGTCTTACTGGCAAGTCTCATCCTCTCAGTCCTCTTTGGTGTAGGGGCATTTGAGATGATCAATCCTGTCTCAATGCTTCATCGTGGGATTGTGTTTGGGATGGGGTTTGGAATCTTGGGCATTGGAGCGATCTTTTTGTTTGATCTATTTGTGCTCAAAAATGGTTTTTGTGGGCATATTTGCCCTATTGGTGCGACCTTTTCGCTGATCGGAAAATTCTCAATACTCAAAGTCAAACACAATGTGCAAAATTGCACAAAATGTATGAAATGTATCGAGATATGTCCTGAGAAGCAAGTCTTAGATATGGTCGGAAAAAGAGATGCACAAGTCACACAGATGGCTTGTCTCAAATGTGGAAGATGTATTGATGTTTGCGCTGATGATGCGTTGAACTTTAGTATTTTAGGAGGAAAAAATGAAAATACATAAGATTGTCATGTGGGGGTGTGTTGTGCTAAGCCTTGCTGGAGCAAAGGCAGTGAGTGATACAGAGCTAGGACTTCGCAATGTGCCACTCAATAATGAAGACAAAGTCAAACTTCAAGGTTTCAAATACAGCGACAAGGCTCCTGGTGAGAGCAAGGTCTTTGAGCGAGCTTATGAAAATGCTCCGCCCATGATCCCTCATGATATAGAGGGTCTCACAGACTTCACACAAAGTACCAATGCCTGTCTTGATTGTCACTCAGTTGAAGTGGCTCAAGATATGGGTGCAACACCTGTGCCAAAATCCCATCTTTATGATTTGAGAAACTCCAAATCCATCACAGAGGGGATCGCTGATAGCCGCTGGAACTGCACACAGTGTCATGCTCCACAAGCACAGCTTAAGCCTTTGGTAGGCAATACTTTCAAACCCGAATATCGCGATAGTGCGAGTAAAAAATCCTCAAATCTCTTAGATGTCATCAATGAGGGTGTGAAATAATATATGACCTCTGCGCTTGCAGAGGTTTGCACCCAAAAAGAATCATTCACCCTCCAATATTTCTAAGAATCCCTTTATGCTCTGATAGAATCAGCACTCAATCCCAACACAATAGGAATTAAGATGAATATCTCTAGTGCAATTGTTTATTGTCAAAACACTCCAGAAGAAACCCAAGAAGAGCTCAAAGGAATCCAAGGCTGTGAAGTGCATCTTATGGATGAAGATAAGCGCATCATCATCCTAAGTATCGAGGCAGAAAATATTGAGGCAGAGATGCATATCCTCAATGCAATTTCAGCCCTCCCTAGTGTGCTAGAAGCCCATCTTCACTATAGCTATAGCGAGGAAGAACTAGAGCAAGCACGCGCCAACATCTCTAGTGAGGTCTCTCCCATCTTAGATGATGAAACACCTATTGAAGAAGTCCGATATAGCGGAAGTGTTTATAACCAGATGTATAAATCTTAAAAACCAAGAAAATAGCCTTTGTTCCCTCCTAGGAGGTATTCGACATAAAAAGAACTCTCCCAGATGGCGTATTGGGATTTGAGAAGATTGGCCTTGGCATTTTTGAGCATCAGTTCAGCATCAAGGAGATCACTTGAGGTCTCAAGCTTTTGTTTATAGCGGTTGGAGACGATGCGGTAGTTTTCTTGGGCGTTTTGGTTGGCTTTGATAGAGAGGAGATATTGATCCTTGGCTAGATCAAACTCACCGATGGCTTTTTTGAGCTCTGTGAGAGTATCTCTCTTAAAAGCAGCGATCTTGGATTCCAAAGCCATAAGTTCATGTTGTTTGGCTTGGATTTTATAAGAGTCTTTGAGGCCATTGAAGAGATTGAGGGAGACACCTAGCCCAATGAAGAGCTGAGACTCTCCATAATAGCGCCCTCCAAAGTTATAATCTCCTGAGATTCCCAGATCGATCTTGGGATAATAGGTGCTTTTGAGTGAGGAGATCTCATAGAGAAGAGCATCTTTACGCCGCTGCATCGCTTTGTATTCTGGCTTGTATTCAAAGATAAGTAGGCTTAGACGATCATAATCCATCTCTTCTTGATTGAGGGGAAGGTCTTTCATCTCTTGGAGGTTGATGGGCATCTCTAGGATGCTTTCAAGTGCGGAGAGAAGATAGTTGAGCTGTGTGGTGTTTGAGTTGATTTCTAATTTGGCACTTGCAAGACTGACTTCTACACTTAAGACATTGTTTTTGGCCCAGATGCCCTGTCTATAAAACTGCTGAGCTTGTTTGAGCTGGAGCTCTAGAAGATGGGCAGATTCTTTGGAAATCTCTAAAAGCCCCTTGGTGAGAAGGATTTGGACATAGAGTTTTTTGGTGAGGTATTTCATCTCTTCTTGCACACGGCGCATCTCTTCTTCTTGGGATTGGATGTATTTCTCTTGCATTTTGATGGTGTTTTGGTCTTTGAGGCCATTGAAGAGATTGAGAGACATCCCTAGAGCGACTTTGCTTCCTGTAGAGTTACTTGGAGCTAGATAAGCACTTTTGTAAGAGAGATCGATTTTGGGATAGTAATCACCCCTATAGGCTCCTAACTCACTTTTGAGTTTTTCCAAGATGGCCTTTTGCTCTTTGATTTTGTCACTTTTTTGGAGAACGATCTCAACACTCTCATAAATATCCAATGCCCCAAGCCCCACGCTTAAAAAAATCCAGCACAATATTTTTCTCAATGTTTTTCTCCTTTGGTGCGATGTTCTCTAGAGATAAAAAAAAGCAAGATCGCAGGAATAATAAAAATCGTCACAAATGTAGAAAACACCAATCCCCCCACGATGACTGCCCCAAGCCCACGATAGATCTCGCTACCACTTCCACTAAAGATGACAAGTGGCAATAATCCACACACACTTGTAAGCATACTCATATAGATGGGGCGTATCCGACTAAGTGTGGCTTCAAAGATGGCAGGATAGGGAGTGAGTTTGTATTCACGGATATTGATCAAACTCTGATAGACGATCAAAATCGCATTATTCACAACACTTCCTACAAGGATGATCATTCCAAGCATCGCAAGGATGTCCATAGGCTGAGGTGCGATATAGAGATTTGTGAGTTTTAAGCCAATAAAACCCCCCACTACAGCAAAAGGAAGCGTGAGAATAATGACAAATGGATAGACAAAATTCCCATAAAGTGCGCATAGAAGAAGATAGGTAATCACCACAGCAAGTGTGAATCCTCCTAGGAGCTCTTGCTTGGTCTGCTCTAGCTTATCTGCACTTCCTTTGAGAAGAACTTTGGTGTGTTTATCAAGCTGAATGGATGGAAGGACTTGGGTATTGATCGTCTCAAGGGCATCTTGAAGTGCCATATCTTTAGGTGGGATGACGATGAGCAAGATACTTCTAGCACGCTCATAGTGACGAATCTGTGTGATGCCATATTCTTCTTTGATCTGAGCAAGAGAATAGAGAGAGACGACATTGCCTAGGGGAGTATAGACTTGGGCAAAATTGAGATCTTCTGGAGCAAAGGATGAGTATTGGTTGGATTTGAGGACTAGATCGATATTGCGTCCGCTTTGAGTTTGATATTCACCGATAGTTTTGCCACTGAGAAATGTGCTAAGGATCTCTCCAAATCCACGCGGATCCATCCCATTGAGTGCTAGTGCTTGAGCATCTGGATAGAAAGTCAGCTCTTTGTTGTTGATCTCAAGGGTAGGGATAGCCCTCACACTTGCTTTGGGAATCTTTTCGCGAATTGTTTGGATGACTTTGTGGGCATCCTCACGCAAAGTATCTAGCTGCACACCTGTAAGATAGACATCAATACTCAATCCACCATTACCCGCATCAAAGATACCCTGCTGAAAGACATTACCTCGCACTGAGGGAATATTGTTGATATCTTGCTGGAGTTTTTTGGTGAGATCTCCGATGCGTTTAGGATCCTGAGCGATGGCACCAATCATCATAAAAGATTCATTACCGATGAAAAATAGATCTTTGATAGCTGGTGGATCTTGTGGTGATGAGGGGGTGTAGCCATTGAGACTTAGATATTGTTTGTTTTGTTCATAAAAGGTCTGGGCGATCTCTTTGCGCTCAGTGTAAGATAGACCTGGTGGGGCACTTAGATAAGAGATAGCAAAGTTTTGATCTCCACTTGGGAGATAAGAAATCCTTGGAAAAAGCGCACCATAGAGCCAGATGCTCAATGCAATAAAACCACTGACACAGACAAGTCGCATCCAAACTGAGGAGAGGATGATCTCAAGCAAAAAACGCATCGTTTGATAAAAATACTTACCGATGAAATCTAGGGGAGCAAATACCCAATCTGCAATCCGCCCAATCCATACGCCAATCCCTGCAATAGAGCTACTATGCTCTTGAAGCTTATAAGTAAGCATCGGGACAACAAAAAGTGAGACAAAAAATGAAATCAATAAGGCAGAGGTCGCAGAAAGTGCGATGTCATAAAATAGCTGCCCACTCTCACTCTCCAAGCCCAAAATCGGGACAAAGATCGCCACAGTCGTCAAAACAGAGGCAAAAATCGCCCCCACAACCTCACGCGTGCCATCGATACAGGATTTGTAGAGAGATTTGCCTTGAGCTTTGTGACGCTGGATATTTTCTAGCACAACGATGGCATTATCTACAAGCATACTGATGGCAAATGAGATCCCTGCAAGAGAGACGACATTGAGTGTGCGATCAAAAAATACAAGGATCACAAAAGTCCCAAAGATACTCACAGGGATCACAAATGCCACAACAAACACAGAGCTAAAGTTGCGCAAAAACACAAACAAAATCATGGCAGCAAAGAGAATCCCATAGAGGATATTTTCTTGGACAAGTGCGATAGCTTCCAAGATGTATCCACGCTGATCCCTACTCCACTCAAGCTTAAGATGATGATCTGCTAGGATGGTGGAATTGAGGCGCTGGACTTCTTGCTCGACTGCATTTGTAAGCTCTAGGACACTTGCAGAAACACTTGGATGGATGCGCACAGAGATCGCATCTTGATTGTTGTGAAAACTATAGACTTGAGTTTTGGCGAAACCTTCTTTGACTTCAGCAATATCACGGAGAAGAAGGATGCGTCCTCCCTCACTTTTGATCACAGTATTGTAGATATCATCGATGGATGCAAATTTGGAATTGACACGGACACGATAACTTCTTGAACTATAGTCCAAAACACCTGCTGATGTATTTTTGTTGGCTTTGGTGATAGCAGAGATGACTTCTGAGATGGTGATATTGTTGTAGGCTAGAAGCTTAGTATCTAGCAAGATGTGCATCTGCTCATCACGCCCACCCCACACGCTGACCTCCCCCACTCCTTGGATACGCTCCAAAAATGGCACAACATTTTCGACAAAAAAGACGCGTTGATCTTGCACAGAGAGATTGGGTTGGGTGGAGTGCAAGAAAAGGTAGATACTTGGGGGGATGCTCTCTCCACTAGCTTTGATGATGGGTCTGCCCACATCGCTTGGATATCCCCTCACTTCTTCAAGTTTTTGTGAGACTTGCAAAAGAAGTGTATTGAGATTGCTGCCTTGCTTGAATTCAAGTGTGATACTCCCTCTTCCTTCTCTAGAGATGGAAGTCATACTTTGAAGAGATTCTAGGCTTTTGAGTGCTTTTTCTTGGGGAGAGATGATTTCTGCTTCGACTTCATAGGGACTGGCATTTTTCCAGCTTGTGTAAATACTGATAATGGGATAGACGACCTTGGGTGTCAGCTGATAGGGAAGCTTATAGAGTGCAATCCCCCCAAAGAGAAAAACAAAAATAATCCCCACTAAAACAACAACTGGATATTTGATCGCGCTTTTGATGAGATTCATACAAGATTCACTTTTTGCTCGCGTTGGCTTAGACCTTCTTTGACCTCTGTGCCTTCTTGGAGACGATATTGCCCACGATAGATGACGCGTTCTTTGTCTCTAAGATTACCGCGCACCACAGCGATATTTCCCGAGATTGCAAGCACCTCCACACCCACTGCGACTGCTTTTCCTTGGCGTATGACAAAGATTGATGGGCGGTTGCGATACTCAATCACACTATCACGAGGAATGATATAGCCTTGGCTTTCACCCCCACTTTTGAGCATCGCACTTGCTGCCATCCCATCAAAAAGCTTGGCATCATTTGGAAGAGTGATAATGACTGGAAAGGTCCTAGAGCGGCTATCAGCTTTGGGAATGATGGCTTTGATTTTGCCCGTGTAGTTTTTTTTGTTGATATTGACACTGATAGAATCTCCAAGTTTATTGAATGCAAGGATGGAGCTTGGCACATCTACAATGGCTTCAGGACTAGAATTGTTGAGAATCTCACAAACCCCATCACCAACTTTGATCCACTCACCGATATTGACATTTTTCTTGACAATGATTCCATCAAAGGGGGCTTTGATCGTCTTTTGGGATAATTCAACGCGTGCTTGATCTAGCTCTGCCTCAAGTGAGAGGATTGTGAGATCTTGGACTTGGAATTCATAGTTTAGCTTTTCGTATTGTTGGAGTGCAATTGAGTCGGTCTCTAAGAGGTTTTTGTAGCGCTCTAATTCTTTGAGCTGGTAATCTTTGAGAATCTTGGCTTGCTTGAGTTTGGCTTCTTTGGATTGGATATCCTTTTGTAATAGATCAGAGCTCAAAACGACTAAATCATCTCCCTTTTTCACTTTGGCACCAAGCTCAAAGAGTACCTTTTCGACAACCCCACTACTTTGGGAGGCAATCTGGGAATTTTCCTTGAATCGCACGATGCCTAGAAACATATTTTGAGAATCTAAAGATCCCTTTTTGATCGCCTTAGAACTCACTATCGTGGGCTTACCCATCATACAGACCATCATCACCATTACCAAAGTGCAAACTTTCCTCATCTCGCCCTTCCTTCATACTCATACATCAATAAAAGAGAATCATTTTAGCTAAAATTGGGTTTCTCAAAAGGGTGTAGCAGGTGGTTGCTTTGATCCAAAGAGGAAAGTCCGAGCTACACAAAGACAGGATTCCATCTAACAGATGGCTAGAGTAATCTAAGGGAAAGTGCAACAGAAAATAACCGCCACATCAGTGGTAAGGGTGAAAAGGTGAGGTAAGAGCTCACCGATCCCAAAGAGATTTGGGGTGTCCGTGTAAACCCAATCCGTAGCAAGAGAAGTATGGTTTTTGTCTTTGATTTTCACTTCTCGCTTGAGAGGCATTGCAAAATGTGCTCCTAGATAAATACCCACCCAATACAGAACTCGGCTTATAGCTACGCCCTTTTGGAGAACAAAAAGCTTTTTAATGTAGTGGGATTTTTGATATAACTCAAGCATCCAATTTCAAACACAAAAAAGGAGCTTTTATGTCTAGTATTCTTGAAGATGCCCTCGCCTATCACAAAGGCGGAAAAGTCGCTATCGCGTCCAAAACTCCCCTTGAAAGCTTTGAAGATCTCTCTCTTGCCTATTCTCCTGGTGTAGCCTATCCATGTCTAGAGATCCAAAAAGATCCACTCAAAGCCTATGATTACACAAGCAAAGCCAATCTAGTCGCTGTCATCAGCAATGGGACTGCTGTGCTAGGGCTTGGTGATATCGGTGCTTTGGCAGGAAAGCCTGTGATGGAGGGGAAAAGTGTGTTGTTCAAAAAATTTGCCGATGTGGATTCATTTGATATTGAGATTGATGAAAAGGATCCCAAGAAGCTCATCGAGATCATCAAGGCAATCGCACCAAGCTTTGGAGGGATCAATCTTGAAGACATCAAAGCACCAGAATGCTTTGAGATTGAGCAAACCCTCATCCAAGAGTTAGATATCCCTGTGATGCATGATGATCAGCATGGCACAGCGATTGTAAGCACAGCTGCACTGCTCAATGCCTGCAAAATCGTGCAAAAAGAACTCAAAGATCTCAAAGTCGTAGTCATCGGTGCTGGAGCGAGTGCGATCTCTTGTGCGAAGATGTATAAAAGCTTTGGGGTAGAAAAAATCCATATGTTTGATTCCAAAGGACTGATCAATCGCTCACGCACAGATCTCAATGCCCAAAAAATGGAGTTTGTCTCAGATGAAAATTATACAAGCTACAAAGAAGCACTCAAGGGAGCTGATGTCCTTCTAGGGCTTTCGAGGGCAAATATCCTCACACAAGAAGATATCCAAGATATGGCTAGAGATCCCTTGATCTTCACTCTTAGCAATCCCAATCCGGAGATCAAATCTGAGCTTATCAAAGAAGTTCGCCCTGATGCGATCATTGCCACAGGACGCAGTGACTATCCCAATCAGATCAATAATGTCCTAGCATTCCCCTATCTTTTCAGAGGAGCTCTTGATGTGCGCGCCTCAAAGATCACAGAAAATATGAAAAAAGCCTGCTCAATCGCACTAGCTGAACTTGCACAGGAAGAAGTGCCACAAGAGCTATGCACACTCTACAAGCGAGAGCTAAAATTTGGCAAAGACTACATCATCCCCATGCCATTTGATTCAAGACTTCAGCTCAAGCTCTCTCAAGCTGTGGCAGAAAGTGCCAAGGCTGATGGAGTTGCACGAATCTAATGTCTCCACATATCCCAGTGCTCAAAGATGAGGTCTTGGAGGTTTTCTCCTCTTTGACCTCAGGCTATCTCATCGACTGCACGCTTGGGTTTGGGGGACATACTCAAGCACTCTTGGATGCTCACCCCTCCCTTCAAATCATCGGGATCGATCAAGATCAAGAGGCGCGCGCTTATTGTCAAGCTCATCTCCCTAAAGATAGACTTAAGATTTTGGAGGGGAATTTCTCTGCAAAAATTGCTGAAGCTTTAGAATATGGGCCAATTGTTGGGATTTTGGCAGATATTGGTGTGAGCTCACTCCAGCTTGATGCTCTTGAACGCGGATTTGGATTCCAATCACCCAATCTAGATATGCGTATGGATCAAAGCAATCCCCTCACTGCCTCTTATATCATCAACTCTTATCCCAAACTTGAGCTTGAGCGTGTTTTCCGTGATTATGGAGAGATCAGAGAATACAAAAAGATGGCTCAGCTCATCCTTGAAGAACGCCAAAAGAGATCCTTTGAAAGTGCTGTGCAATTGAGCGGGTTTTTGGAGAAGCATTTCAAAAAGCACAGAATCCATCCTGCCACACTTGCCTTTCAAGCTCTTAGAATTGAGGTCAATCAGGAGCTTGAAGTCTTAAAATCCCTACTTGATCAACTCATACAATCCCATCATAAACTCAAAGGCACTCTATTGGCCATCATCTCCTTTCACTCACTAGAAGATCGCATCATCAAAACTGCTTTTAGAGAATGGGAGAAAAGCTGCATCTGTCCTCCAGAAGTGATGCGATGTGAATGTGGGAATCATCATGCACATGGTAAAATCCTCACCAAAAAACCCCTTGTAGCTTCAGAAAATGAGCTTAGCCTCAATCCGCGCTCACGGAGTGCGAAGCTAAGGGTCTTTGAATTTGGGATCTAGTTATGAATACGCAACAAACCCTATCTCAAGACGAAAGAGACGCACTAGCATCATTTGATCATGATGATCAAAAACTTGCTGGCAAAGAATTGGTCATGGCATTGATCATTTTCCTTGCTGTATTTGCTGTGTGTGTGCCCAAGATCTATGTCTCAGGTCAGATTTACTACATTAGTCGTGATTTGGCCAAAATCAGTAGCCATCTAGAGCTCCTTCAAGAAGAAAATAAAAATCTCAAACAAGAACTTGAAGATTTTAAGTTTCAGCAAATCTTGAGGATGGAGGGGATGGAGGATGGATACTGATCAGATCATGGCTTTGTGAGCAAGAGTAGCCCTTGTAAGCAGGGCTAAGAGATCAGCCCGTGATCTCTTTAATATCACCAATCTCCAAAAACATCTCATAAATCTGATAGATCAGCATTTTGCGATTCTCACGGATCTGTTCATCTTCGACATTGACCATCACGCGCTCAAAAAACTCTTCAAGTGGGGCTTTGAGCGAGAAGAGAGATTTGATATAGGACTTAAGATCCACTCTAGGCTCACTTTGGATATGCTGTATCGCTTCATAAAGAGTGTGCTCTTGAGCTTCTTGAAAGAGTGCGGGGTCAATCTTTTGAGTTTTAGGGATCTCTTTGGTGATATTGGCTACACGCTTAAATGTGCTAAGAATCAAATCTTTATCTTCTTCTTCAAACACTTCAGCAAGTGCGATGCTTTTGGCCATCATCTTGGCTAGATCTTTTTCTTTGCCTTTGATTACACTTCTTAGGATTGAAGGGTTGAGCTTCAAAACCCCCTCCATCCTCTCTAGCAAAAACTCCCAAACCTTCAAGACATCAAAATCTTTGTAATGCTTAGCTAGTATCTCCAAACTCTCCAAACTCAAAGCAATAGGATGGACTTGCAAAATCTTTAAAATCGCATTACCACTTCTTCGCAAACCATAGGGATCTTTGGATCCACTTGGAATCTTACCGATACTAAAGAGCGCTAGAAGCAAATCAAGGCGATAACTTAGAGCCAAATATGCACCCATTTGGCTGCTTGGGATCTCATCATCCTCTCCATTAGGCATATATTGCTCTCTCAATGCACGAGCGATTTTTGCATTGCGATAAGGGAGATTGAGCGTCATTTCATGAAGAGCATAATACTCACCCATCACCCCTTGGAGCTCTGGAAACTCTCCCACCATCTCACTCAAAAGATCAGATTTTGAGATCTGCTGTGCTTCTAGCACCTCTTGATCTCCTTTGGAGAGAAAACTAGCGATCTCTTTCTCACGCTCTACTTTCTCAGCCATACTACCAAGCCCCTCTACAAAGGCAATCTTGCTTAGATCATAATCCAAAAGTGCTCGCTTGAGATCATTGCGATAGAAAAACATCGCATCACTTAGGCGCGCGCGCAAGACTTTTTCATTCCCCTTAACAATCAGTGCATCATCTCCATTCACAGAATTTGTGATGACCACAAAGCCATTATGAAGCTTTTGATCTTGATAGAGTGCGAAATAGCGCTGATTCTCTTTCATAGATGTCACAATCACCTCTCTAGGAAGCTCCAAAAACTCTTGATCAAAACTTCCATAGAGAGCTTTGGGGGATTCTGTGATAGCAATGATCTCAGCCAAAAGTTCTTCATCTAGCTCGATTTCTACATTTTTCTGGGCTTGGATCTGATTGATTTCTTTGAGAATCTTAGCTTTTCGCTCTTTGGGATCTAGGATCACACCACCTTCTTTGAGGATATTTAGATAACTCTCAAGATCTCCAAAGCTTTTGGGCTCAAACCCACAATCACGATGCACATAAGTGAAATCACCACTTCTCACTCCAAAGAGCTCAAACTCGACACTTTTACTCCCAAGTAGGGCAACTACGCTACGGATCGGGCGGATGAAAGAATCTTGCAAAGCCCCCCATCGCATACTTTTGCCAAACTGCAAGCTTGCAATCCATTTGCCAATCATCTCACCCAAGACACTCTCACTCTCTGCCCCAGCCACACTCTCAGACCAGTACAACACCTCTTTGCCATCTTTTTGCGCTGTTTTGGCTTGAGAGATTTTGCACTTTTGCAAAAAGCTCTCACCAGCCTTGCTTAAGCCCTTGCTTGGATCACCTTGGATATAGGCAATCCCCACAGGAGGACCAAAGAACTCGATCTGACGATCATTTTGCTTAAGTGGGAAATCACGACTGATAAGCACCAATCGACGCGGCGTGTAATAAAACTCAAAACTAGCTTCAAGCTGATACTCTTTCAAAATCATTTGCCATTTGGCTAGGATATTGGGCTCTTCTTTGAGAAAGGGGATGGCGGGTAATTCCTCGCATAAAACTTCTATCAATAAATTTGCTTTCAATTTTGGATCCTTTTGTCGATCTTTGTCTCTTTGAATTTTAACAAAGCCTAGTCAAAAGGAATCTTGAAGATGAAGCATTTTGGCTTGTTCATTATTTTATTCTGTGTCTCTTATTTGGATGCTTGCAAAGACATCAAACTCTTCAATCAATCACAGATTGAAGTCATTGCCTATGCCTATCATTATGGCAAAGATCACAATCTAGGCTACACTATGGCAGCAATTGCATGGAAAGAATCTTGTGCAGGACTATATCGCATCAATTTTGATGATCCAAGCGCTGGCATCTATCATGCCTATCTCCCTGGTGTCATTAAGCGACACTACAAAGCCAAAAATACCTCTTTTCGACGCAATATCGTGGCAGAGCGACTGATCAGAGATCAAGAGTTTGCTTCCAAAATCGCCCTTGAAGAATTGCTGTATTGGAGGCAGATTCGACGCAATAATTGGAAAGAGATGATTAAGTCTTACAACAAAGGATTTAGCTGGGAGAAGAGCAAGGGGCGTGACAAGCTTGCAGAGGCGTATTATGAAGATATCGCACAAAAGGTCAAAGTACTAGAAAAATACTTCGCTCAAAACCCTATCCTCCAATACAAACCCAAATCATTCAGCAAACAAAACACCCTTAAGGAAGTCAAGCTTCTAAATGAATAGGGCTTAGAACTTATATTTGAAACCAATATTCCAGTTTGTCAAGACATCCTTACTTTCTACATTCATTTTCACCCCCAAACCTCCAGTGATAGAGACATTATTCCCCACACTTCCCTGACCTCCAGCATAAAGCCCTAGAGATGTATCGACTTGATAGAATTGTGCATAGGGGATCTTATTTGCACCGATAAATCCAAGATTGATGACATTTCCATCATTAAATAAACCCTTCTCAAGGATTGGCAAGAGATAGATATAAGAGCCTTCATTGAAGTATTTTTTCATCTCAAGACCTACGGCAACATTGAGTTTGAAATGCAATGCTTGATCGATCCCAATGGGTGCGACACCATCTCCACGCATTTCACCATTGACATTGAATCCAAAATCAATCCCACCAAAGGGCTTGAAATAAAATGGACTTTCTTTGTCTCCTACAGGGATCAAATATCCATAGCGCACCTGCGCATCAGTGATGTAGAAATTGTATTTGAGCGTTTGGTTGAGATACTGAACACTTAGGGCTTGTGAGGCACCGAGATTGAGATCACTATGATTGAGGCCGATGTTTTGAGAGATGACCAAATCCACTTCATTCCTATCAAAAGTCATCCGCGTATAAAACCCTAGTCCAAAATTATGAGAATTATTTTTGACAAAGCTGGATCCATAGGTTCCATAGCCATAGTTGGCATAAAATCCTAGGAGATATTCTTTTTGATCGCCCACAAGCGTATCATATCCAGCACTCAAACCATTGACACTCGCATTCTCAAGAGCTCCAAAGCTTGTCGCACCCTCATAGCTTGCCCACAATGATCCATAATTTGGACCGCTATATCCATCCAGTAAGATTCCATCATCATCACTGGCATATCGCACACCCTTGATAGAATCAAGCAATGAAGCGATCTCAGTCTTTGAGACATAGGGATTGCCACTGCGCACCATACGGTTTTCAAGATTTGAATCACGAAGCATCTTGAGCTCACGCGCGATACGATCACTTGCATAAATCCCCTCAGTCGCCCCTTGGAATGCCTCACGCATATAGCGCAAAGTCGTATCCACGATCTCAACATTTCCAGATGAAATATACTCAGCTATCCCTACCTTGAAGACATTCTCTTGACTTTGCAAAATACTCTCAACGATGGCGACATGGAGCGGATCTTTGAAGATCTGCTCCATGATTTGCTTGTTTTTGGGATCTTTGATACTCTCCATGAGTTCTGGCACTGTTTTTTGACTGACATGGATTCCAAGATTGAGCTGTCTAATGATCTCTTCACCTAGTAAAGTCTTGTCTTTGATCAATTCAGGAGTGAGTGTGACTGATGTATAGCCTCCTTTGTCAATCGAGATATCTTGGAGAGTGATGTTGTCATATTTGGCATTTCCGACCTTTTTCTTGATCCCATTTTGTGTATCGATCAAAGTCACAACCCCCTCACGCAAAGCAAAGAGCGAATCATCTTTGGCCTTAGCGATGCTACGCTCTTGTGTAGTGATAGCGATATTGATAAGCTTATTTTCACCACTTGTGCTCTCAAAGATGAGTTTATCCACGACAATCTTTCCAAACTTCCCTCCACCCAAGGGCTCACTGGGTGAAAGATAGGGAGCATGAGCACTTAAGGTCACACGACTGTCTTCTTTGATCTTAAGCGTTGCCAAAGAACCTACACTATTTCTCACATCAAGGACCCCAGAATCTCCCACACTTACATCACCGACATAGGTATTGGTCTTGATCCCCTCAATCTTCAAAGTCCCTCCACTCGCTGAGATCTTAGCTCCTGAGAAATCAATCTCTTTGGCTTTGATAGATGAATCACCACTAGCAGTGATAGAGCTATCTTTAAGCACGATTCCATCCATCAGCTGAGAGTTGGCATCATAGAAGCTGATCCCTCCATGATCTAGGGTGAAGTCATTTTGCAAAGTCTGCCCCTCTTTAGTCTGGAGGTTGAATCTCAACTCTCCTCCTTTGCTTGAGATCATATAGTTTTTCACTTCAGCATCATTTGGCTTTTGAGTGGAGATGATTTGATTGACTTTAATTGATGAGTCTCCTTCACTTGTGAGATTGCCTTGGAGTTTGAGATCGTGATAGGTTTTGGACTCAGTTTTTTGTGCTGGTTGAGCACCTGTTTTTTCAAAGACAAAATCGCCCTTATTTAGCGTGATGTCTCCGATCTGATTTTGAGTGTTCTCTTCTTTGAGGGTAAATGTGCCTTGCTTGACTTCTAGTGAGAAGCGATCTGTAGAATTTTCACCCACATAGAGTGATTTGACTTTAAGACTTGAATCACCCGTAGCTTTGATAAAAGAACCAGCATTGAGCTTGATGCTGGCAGTTGAGGCATCATTGCTATTGCTTGTGGGTGTTTTTTGTGTGCCTGTCTTTCTTTTGAACTCCAAATCTGCATGATCGAGTGTGATAGAGGCGATGGTCCCTTCCATTTGGTTTTTGACTTCACGGGTTTGAGGAGCCTGTGGTGTAGAGGGATCTAGATCAATGAGAGCGATTGTGTTGTCTGTCAATGTAAGTGATCTAGCCTCAGTCCCAGTTCCTTTGGCTGTGATATTGGAATCCACAAATGCTAAACCAGCATTTGTGATGCTTCCCTTACCTTCTGATTGGATGTCATGGAGTTTGAGTTTGACTGGTGATGTGCTCGAAGTAGATGAGGTGCCTATAGAGCTTCCAGATTGTGCCCCATTTGTTTTGACCACTTCGATTTTGGCTTCAGCTGTATTGGTCCCTTTGAGGACCGTTGTCCCCTTGATCTCAAGCTCGCTATCCTCTTTTGTATTGAGTTTAAGAGTGCCGTTGATAGAGGCGAGGTTGGAGGTCGCACCAAACTTGAAACTCTTGGCTTTGATTTCTGTAGTTGTAGTAGTTGTTCCACCTGTTTTGGATTTACCACCATCATGTCCAATGGCTGTGATCCCCCCATCGATCACTAATTTCAGTGTTTGATCACTGAGTTTATTCACTCCTGATGTGGTATTTGCTTCAGCGCTATATCCACCACCGCCCCCTCCGCCACCACTACTAGAGGCTTGACCAAGCTCGACATCAAAGGAACTTTGAGAATTTTGTCTGACTAGATCACTTGTTTGTGTTGCTTGCGAGTTATCGATGACTAGATTCCCACCGATGACAAATTCATCTGACTTTTGATCACTTTTGATCGTGAGATTTCCGATTTTGGAGCTATTGCCCACATGAAGATCCATCCCGATCCCCTGCACTCTTGCGCTCACCTCTTTGCCTTTCTCATCCTTTTGAGCGCGTGTGGTATAGACACCATCTGCCTCGATCGTCACTTTTCCTAGAGCTGTGAGCTTCCCACTGCTCGCAGAGAGATCTAAGGAGTTTTTTTGATTTTCTGTCCGAGATGCTCCATTAGTAGGTTTTGGAATCTTTAATGCTTGGAGAGTGATATTGTCCAAAGTCAGATCATTGGCAAGCAAGACTACTCCACCCTCTATATTTTGCTCTCCGACCTTTCCACCTGAGCCACCATAGAGCTTGAGTGTGGCTTGTGTCGTGCCGCCGCTTGTGCTACTCTCGGTAGTAGAATTGACCGAACTTGGAGCAAAGGTAGTATTGACAAAGGCGAAAGTCCCTGCTCCCTTGACTTCACCGTTAGGATCAATCTCACCAGTTCCATAGGCATAGAGACTAAGAGTTGGACTTGAGCCTGCACCCGATGACTCTGCATGAACTCCATTTTTGTTAAGCTCCACTTTTTGATTTTGCATGGTGATGCTAGAGGCCTTAAGTGTTGTATCTCCAAAAAATTTAAGTGTGGATTGTTGATTGTTTTTTTCTCTTTGATCTTGGGCAAATTGCGTGCTGAAGGTCAGCTCTTTGTAGATCGTTTTCCCATTGTGCTCACGCCCTGTGGTGATCGTCGTGCCATTTTTAAAGCTAATCTCTCCCCCCTGTGTCCCATAGAAAGTCGCTCCACTATCATTGCCTGCAACGATCTGTAGTTTGTTGAGTTCAACCTTATTACCAAAATTGATATGCGAAGTTTTGAAGTCGATGACATTTTTCGAGACTTCATTTTTGCCCTCGATCTTGAATGGAGAATCACCACTACTTTCAAGCGTCACACTTCCCTCCATTGCCTCCAAGGTTAGCGTGGTTTTATCGTTTGTCACTCCTGCTGTCATCACCCCTGCTAGACCTGTTGTTCCATTTTCTAGTGAGATATTTTGATCTGTGATAGAGATATTTTTACCTCGTAAGGTGACATTGCCCCCCTTGGTAATCTTGATCGTCCCAGTTGCACCATTTGCTCCTGCTGCTTCGCTTACTCCACTTGTGCCATTTTTGGTGATTTTTAGATCGATGAGCTGATCATCACGATTGACTGCTTCAAGGATGGATTGACCGCTTAGCTCTAAGGTTTTGTTTTGAAGAGTGGATTCCTTCTCTCCAAGAAATTGGAGGTGAAGATCTGAGACTTTGAGATTTTGACTGATGATCGCACTACTTGCTCCAAGTGCTAGGATCGAGTTATCCTTGCCTTCAAGAGTCAAAACTCCATTGCTTGCTGCGCCACCTGCTGTGATCGTGATGTCATTTACTCCAGTATTATCACTTCCCAGTGTGATGCTCTTTGCCAAGATATCCAGTGATCCACCACCTTGGAAAGAATGGGTGCCCTGAATCTTGAGATCTTGATCTCCAGCTGAGATGAGATTATTGCGTCCTTTGAGCTCAAACACTGAAAGGCTTGAACCAGATCGTGAGCCATCACTAGATATGATCTTCACTCCTGTGTCATTTTGGGGAGTAGTTTCACTTTTTTTGTCAAGCAAGATATAGGTATTGCTCAAAGATAGATGTGAGTTTTTGATCTCCTTGATGGAATCACTTCTAAAGATCACACCACTCAGAGAGAGATTTTTACTCTCAAGGGTGCTAAATCCTTCGATCTTGACTTCATTTCCAGATCCTACGAAAGAAGTTTGAGCTTTATCACTATCTCCAAGGCTTAGAGTTGTGGGACCATTGCGAACCTCAGATTGTCCATTTGTGCTCGTGGTGTTGGTGATGGTGAGTGTCTTGCCACTCCAGAGATAGAAATTTTGCCCCTTGATTGTGCTTGAAGCTGTAGCTGCTTGGTTTGCAGCTAGTGAGCCTCCATTGGCTGCAAACTCGATGCGTGCATTGCCTTGGATATCAAACTTGGAATGCCCTGCATTACCATTACTCTCGATACTTTTTACTTGGATGTAGCTTCCATCACTCATCACAAGTGTGCCTTGATTATCTAGCTCTCCAGCTTGAAGGCTTGCTTGTCTCTCCAAGACCAAGCCTCCTGAGTTAATCATCTTTCCTGAGCCATTATTACTAGACTTCACGGAGAGATTTGAGTTTTCACCGATCCAGAGATTCCCCTGCACTTTGACTTCTTTGAAACCATCAAGTGTGACATTGAGATTTTTGCCGATCGCCACTCTTTTGTCATATCCTCCATTCTCTCCAAAGATAAGAGATAGATTTTCATTTTTGCCAGTTGCAGGCTCATTTTTGATGGTGATATTGGCTTTGTTTTGAGTATTAAGATTATTGCTAAAGATAAAGCCATCTTTGAAGAGAAGAGAAGTTGCCGAGCTATTTTTAAAGGTGAAAGTGAGACCATCTGTCTTCACATAGAGTCCAGAACTTGAACCTGTCCAGTCTGTCCCATAGCTTGCACTCCCACTACCATTCTTTGTAGCCGAATCGTATGTCCCCCCTTCTGTTTTTCCAGAGCTCGGTTTCTCTCCAAAGTTGGCAATGATCTGATTATTGGAAGAAGTCTCTGCGCACACTCCCATCAACACCCCACTCAAAACCAATGAAATACAACTTTTCCTCATCTCTCTTCCCTTAGAATTTATATCTTAGGCCGACATTCCAGCTTGTGATCACATCTGTGTTTTTCACACCCATCTTGACCCCCATACTTCCTGAGACAGCGAGATTTTCTGCCACACTCCCCTGACCTCCGGCATACAATCCGACATTGATATCTTTTTGGGTGTCAAACTCATAGGGCAAGGCAGTAGAGCCTACAAATCCTGCGTGGATGGTGTTGCCTAGATTGAGCATCCCAGCTTGCACCATAGGAAGTACAAAGACATAGCTCTGAGGGTTGAAATACTTCCTAAACTCCAATCCTGCCATCAAATCAAATCTAAGATTCTCTCCCTTTGAGACTTGCATCGCACCGATTGCATTGGTCTGTGCTTGATCTCTGAGAAGCAAGGTCGTATCGATCCCAAACAAAGGCTTGAGATAATAAGGACTCTCCTCATCCCCCAAAGCAAAGGCATATCCATAGCGTGCTTGGAAATTGGTTGCATAGACATTGAATCCAAACTCACCATTGAGCATATGAGGAATCATCCCATATCCCATCATCAGCGTCGCAGTATTCATCCCTATCATCTGAGAGAGACTGAAATCAATCTCATTTCCCCCATAATAAAGTCTTGAATACAGTCCTAAATGGATATTGTGTGAGGAGTTTTGGACATGCTCTCCATTATAAGATCCATATAGATAGCTGATGAACCCTCCAAGCAATGCCTGATCAGCGATCACCCCATCATATCCAGCACTCAATCCATTGACACTTGAGCTGACATTTTTACCACTTCGCATCGCACCATCATAAGATGCCCAAATCCCCCCCTTAGGAGCATCACTCACTGCATCCAAAAGTATCCCATCATCTTGGGCAGCATAGCGATACTGGGAAGCTGATCTAATCAAAGAAGCGATACTTGCTTGAGCTGCGTGTGGATTATTAACTCTAGCCATACGGTTTTGCAGTGATCCAAAGGAGAGCGATGCGACCTGATCATAGACCTTGTAGCTTGTATGGACTAGATCTGCTAATGCGCTCAGTCCATCATCCATATAATAAAGTGCCTCTGAGATAAGCTTGGTATTGCCTTGAGCGATGTTTTCAGAAATCCCGATCTTGAAAGGATTGTCAGAACTATGGAGGATAGAATCTGCGATCTCTTCAAGTCTTCCTTGACCCAAGACTGCTTCCATCTCTTTGCGTTTATCGGGATCTTGGATACTTTCGATGAGTTCAGAGATACTATTTTGCTGGACTTGGACACCCAAGACTAGGGATAAAACCTTGTCTTTCTTCTCATCTTCGATAAGTTTTGGTGTGAGTTTAAGGGACTTGTAACCTCCATAATCGATTGAGATATCTGAGAGAGTGATCTTGGATCCAGAGCCATTTTCTTCTTTTGCATATGGACCTGCCTTTTTGATGATCCCTTCACTTGTGCGGATCAAAGACTGATCTCCCTCTCTGAGAGAGAAAAGCTCCTCTCCACTTGCTAGCTTTTCAGGCTTGATCTCAAGCTGGATGAGTTTCTGAGATGTTGTGCTATCGTCCTCAAAGATCAGACTTTTGGCTTGGATCTCTCCAAATCCTCCTCCACCCAATGGATTATTGGGAGCGACAAATGGTGAGCTTGAGATCATTCTGACCCTCTTATTTTCTCCAAGCCTAATGATCGCTTGCTCTTCTTCTTTTGTGCCTCCTTTGAGTGCGCTTAGCCCTCCATTGTGCAAGACTAGATCTCCAAAGATTGATCCATCCTTTAGTCCAATCAATCGGAGTGTCCCTCCTGTGGAATACACATCAACTCCTCGGATGGTGAGACCACCCTCACTTGCTTTGATCGATGAGTTACCGCTTGATCTCACGATGGGTGAGTGAAATCCTCTAGGATCGATCCTGGGACCAAGGAAAAGTTTGCCAAGCTCTAACTCTCCGCTCTTTTCTGCTGATGTCACTGCTTTGGTTTGATAATAGCCAAGGATTCCATTCTTTAGGACAATCTCCCCTGTGTGAATCATCAAACCATCAGTGTTTCTCGTGACAGAATCTTTGGCGATAAGTTTAAGTTCTCCACCGATGCTAGAGATCAATGGTGCATCTTGAGCAACGCTCTCTGAGACTTTGAAAGAGCTAGCCGTGAGAGTTGACTCTCCATAAGAAGTCAGAGGTCCTTGGAGAGTGAGGGAGTTGTATTGTGGCTGAATATTTTGCTGGTGGGTTTGCTGACCACTTTGGTTAGTAGCCTCACTTTTTAGCAAGACGAGATTCCCTCCAGTGCGTGTGATCTTGCCAGCACTATCTTTGCTCTCATGGCCTAGATTGATCGCACCAAAGGATCCATTTCCTCCACTTCCTCCATTTCTACTTTTTTCAAGAAGGGTAAGGGTGCCATCAAGGACATTGAGCGTGAGGAGTGAGTTGGTTTTGCCTTGAGAATCGACTGAGATCTTGGAGGCTTGGATCTTAGAATCTCCACTTGAAGTGATGCTTCCTCCTCCATTGAGTTTGAGTTCTGCACCATTACTTGAATTTTTAACATCCATCACAGCACTTTTAAGTGTGATTGAATCAATATTATTCACTGCACCATTAGTAGATTGAATAGTAAAAGTTCTATTGGTGCCATCACTTTGGACTGAAATATTGGACTTCTCAAACTTATAACCACTCTTAAGCTCCGCACTTCCCCTCACCTCAACATCATGAAGTGTGAGCATGGGAGATGTAGATTGATTTTGAATTGTGTTATTTTGTTTATTGGCTTCAATGCTTGCTTTGGCTACCTCTGTCCCCTCAAGGATAGTGAGACCTTTGGCATCAATCACTCCATCACTTGAAGTGAGAATAAGCTTCCCATTTTTACTATGGAGTTTAGAGCTCGCATCAAAGATAAAGTTCTTGGCTTTGATCTCTGTGCTTTGATCCGCTATGTTGTCATGCAAGACACTGATCCCCCCACTCACATTCAGCGTGATTTTAAACTCACTGAGTTTATCGCTCCCCATTTGGATATCAAATGTGCTGCGTCCATCTGCTCTTTTATTGGTGGTATTGATTGAGGAGTTATCTAGGGTCAGCACCCCTCCTAGCACAAATGCTTGATCTCCTGTTTGCTTGCCCGCACCATTGCCCTGTGTGCTTTGAAGCACAAGATGTCCAGCACTGCTTTTGTCTCCCACAAAGAGATCCATCCCCACTCCTTGGGCACTCTTCCCATCTTGCTGATATTTGAAATCATGAGCCTTGATCTGCACATCTCCTAGTACTGTCAGATTACTTGCGGTGTCTGAAAGGTCTAGGGAGGCTTGCGCATCTCCATTAGTCAATGTAGATTGGTCATTGATTTTGAGGCTTTCTAGATTGACATCTTTGAGCACCAAGCCACTGGATAAGACTTTGGCTCCATTTTCTCCAGAGTAGAGTTTGAGCGTCGTGGCACCCTGAGACTTCTCCCTAGCTCCACTTGAATTTGCCCCGCTTTCAAAACGCGTATCATAGAAAGCAAAGGTGCCAGTTTTTTCAGGCTTCCCTTGTGTTTTGGAATCTTTTGGGAGATTCGTCACACCATAAGAATAGAGATTCAAGCTTTTGCCTTGATCGATGGAGACATTTTGATCTTTGAAGATAAATTGGGAAGCTTTGAGGCTAATGTCATTTTTAGTTTCAATCTTAGAGCGCTTGCCTGCTTCTTCTGAAGCGAAAATCAAGCCTTGATATTTCCCCTCTCCTTTATCATTGAGCATCCCAGCCCTTAGATCGATGCCCTCAAGACTTAGAGTGCTTGTCTCACCCTTACCCATAAAGACTAGGCTGTCATTTTTGCTTCTTGTTTGGATGGAGAGATTTTTGAGCGTGACGCTTCCATCGAAATTGATCTTATTGGCAGCAAGCTGGAGGGATTGCTTGGAGCCATTACCATTTTTCCCCTCAATTAGCACATCACCATCTTTATTGGGCTGTTTTTCTTGCTTAGAATCAGTGTTTGGCTTCCCTAGTGTGATCTCCCCTGCATTTTCATCAGTCTTGAGTTCAAGGATATAGGCTGTTTTATTTGTCTTATTGACTTGCGCCTGGTTTTCACCAATACTGATCTCTTGTCCATAGATCTTGATCCCTGCTCCACTAAAAGTCGTTTTGCTTGCAGCTGGAGCACTTTCACCATATTCTTGCTTATGGGTGATAGTGATTTTTCCTTGCGTGCTTTTACTTGAATTGGCATTTTCGATCACAAGCACTTGGCTTGCTCCACTACTATCTCTTCCCTCCAAGATCGCATCTTTGAATGTCGTCTGGATATTTCCAAGGACTGCTCCATCTCCATCTTTGATGATCTGAAGTGTGATATCACTTGCCTCGACATTATGAAAAGTCACGCCGATATCTTTTTGACTTCCATAGAATCCAACTGAGGTTTTTTTGTCTTTTTCTTTTGAATTAGAACCAGTGAAGGTCACTTTCGCACCTTGAGACACGGGTTGCGATACGGCTTGCAATGCATCTGCACCCACAGTGATACTATTACTACCACTAAAAATCAGTTTCCCTCCACCTTTGAAGTCATAAGTCCCCTCTTGGATCTTTATATCTGTGCCACTGATATAATTCTGACCTGCTAGTGTGAAAGACGCAAGCTTTGTCAATCCTGTCCCTAAAGACTGAGAGCCAGATAGGATCGATGTTTGGCTTTGTGCGCTTAGGGTGAGAGCTGAGGTTGTATTGAGAGTGAAATTGGAGAGATTTAGATTTGTCACAGAGATTGATTTAAGTTTGCTACTTGTAATTTCAATATTTTTCAAACTCGCATCCACCACATTGAGCGCATCTGCATCCAACGCTAAGACTGCGTGAGACTTACTTGAAATGGTGGTTTGTTGATTTTGAGCTCCAAGTGTCAAAGATTTTGTTTGAATCTCAAACTTCACACCATTGGCAAGTTCGATATCCTGATTTGTAATCGATAGATTACCTTTGGAAGCATCAATAGATGCATCAGAACCCCAAACCTTGATCTTTCCTCTTGCAGAGTTGCCAGTAATCTGATAACCAATCTCACTATTTAAAGAAGTTTGGTTCTTGAAAATTAAACTAGATGAGTTTTCAAAGATCAATGTCCCTTCATTTGTAAGGCTATTTGAAGTTACATTTAATGAACCATATGAGCTAATCGTGCAAGTCTCACCTTTGGCTATCTCAGATTTATCTTTTTTGGTAGAGCACTCATTGGCCAAAGCCTGAACACAAAGCACAGATAAAGCTAGGGAAATATATCGTTTCATCATCACTCGCTCCAAAATTTTACAAACCTAGATTCTATCTCAAAGTAAATTAACCTCTTGTAACCCCCTCACAGAATTCAGGCAAAAAACCCTCTCTGCCCTCTTCAGATCTTCAACCCTCAAAACTCTCTCTTGGACTATCCCTCTTCTGAGCATCTCTTCCCTACAAGTTCCCCTCAAAAAATTATGCTCAAACTCAGGAGTCACCAGCACTCCATCTAGCTCCAACACAAGATTGCTGCGACTTCCCTCAAGCAAGATTCCATCATGATGATAAATCACATCAAACAAATTTTGCTCTCGCACTTCAATAGGGATGCGATGAAGCGAGGTTTTGAAAAGATCCAGATCACAAAGCTTAGGCTTTTCTTGCAAACGCACATCACAAGAGGTGATCTCTTGAAAAGGTAGGATTTCTATAGAGGTTTGACCATCGCGTGCAAGCAGCAATCGTATGATCTTTTTCTCTTGAAATCTTAGATCTTGCAACTCTTCTATCAAAGTATCCAAAAAGCAAAATCCTAAAGATTTAGCCGAATCTCTTAGGCGCTTTAGATGCAAAGGAAGCCAAACAAGTCCTTTGGGCAAGGTCAAAAACTCTTGAGTGATCTCCTCTGGAGTATAAAGCATCGTCTCTAGAAGTGCAAATTCAGCTCCAGCATACAAAAAACTCATCTTCGTCTGTAGCTCTCTATACTCATCCCTAGGCACACTATCCCAGACAATCCCACTTCCCACCCCATAAAAGCAGTGTCGATCTTGTTTGTAAATCGTGCGGATAGGGATGGAGAAAGTCATCTGATCTTGAGAGAGCATCCCAATCGCACCACAATACACGCCCCGCTCACTCTCTTCAAGGGATTGGAGAATCTCTGTGGTGATCTTCTTAGGTGCTCCTGTAATCGAACCACAAGGAAAGAGAGCTTTGAATATCTCAAAAAGACTGCAATGTGGCTTGAGATCTCCACTGATTGTCGAGGTCATTTGAAACAATGTCGGATAAGTCTCCACCTCAAACAAGCGCTCAACTTTTAGGCTTCCATTTCGCACAATCTTGCTTAGATCATTCCTCAATAAATCCACGATCATCACATTTTCACTGCGATTTTTGATGTCACTGGCTAAGAAATTTTTATTTGCCTCATCTTCTTGAACATTCTTACCTCTTGGCATCGTGCCTTTCATGGGCTTGGTTGTGATCTGATTGTGTTTGATATCAAAAAATAGCTCTGGTGAAAAACTCAAAATATCTCCATAGGGTGTGGGCAAAAAAGCCTTATAGTCTGTGTTTTGCTGATGGAGGAGTTGGCAGAAAAGCTCAAATGATGGCACAATCGTCTCAAACTCCAAAAATGTCGTGAAATTACCCTGATAAGTGTTGCCAAGGGCGATATGAGATTTGAGAGCTTCAATCTTGTGGATATAGGATGCTTCATCGATAAATTTCAAATCAAATGGGCAGAATCCTTGCCTATATACAGGAGGCTCAAACCGCTCTCTTTCTTCAAAAAGAGCAAAATAAAGCAAGGGTTTAGAAGAGCGGTAGGCAGGATCTTCAAAGGCTTTGTAAGCCTCATAGCTCACATAGCCAATGCAATAAAAGTCATCTTTGTAAGACTCAAGCTGATCAAATGCCTCTTGGAGCTCACTAGCAGCAAAGGCGATCAACTCTCTATGGGCATTTTTGTAAAGAAAATCACCAAAGAGACTAAACTTCATATTTCTCCAAAAGATGGATGGGCTGATAGCTCAACTTGGCTTTGCGTAATCCCTCAATCCCCAGATCTTCCTCGCGATTGGCCCACAAAAAATCACCCCAAAGATTTGCTAGACATTGCTGGTTAATTGCCTGAAATGCGCCTGCATAAGCGATATTGGCTTTTTCAATATGCACGACGATGCTTTGAGAAGAAATCGCCTCAGAAAATGAAAATGCCACGATCTCCCCATCTATGCGCAAAAGCCCGCCTCTTAGTCCAAACAACCCCCTATCTGTCGCCCTAGAAAGAGAGACAAAATCCTCCAAAATCGATTCGATCCCCCTTTTTTCAGCATCCAATGCCTCATCTTTGGCTAGATTGGCTTCATACCATCGCTGATATACTTCTCTCACCTCTTCTAAATGACTTGACTCAATCTCTTCAAAGATGAAATGAGGATAGGAGTTGAAGAATTTGTTGAGATGATTCTTTTTCTTGTGATATTTGCGGCCATTGAGAGCGATTAGCTCGGGGATACTATAGACATAATCAAAGCGATCACGATTGGGCAGGGGAGTGAGAGTGGTGTGATCTTGGATGAATTGTGCTTGAGATGGGCTAAGAGAGCGGAATCTAGCCAAAGGATTGGCTGCCAAAAAGGCTAGAAATGCTTCAGAAGCATTGGATCCCATAGGAAAGAAATAGTAGGGCTCTTGATTAGGATAAGTGGTGCGAATCATCAAGCATCCCTCAATCTCAGCGATCGCAATCTCTCTGGCAAATCTCCAAATCCACAAATTAGTGAAATTAAAATCAGATAGAGGTATTTTGGAGCGATCTTGAACACTTAAAATATATTCTCTATCACTAAGCCTAATTGGACGAAACTGCATCATCCCTCCTCCTGAATCTCTTTGGTAAGCAAAAAAATCTGTCGATAAAGCATCTCAATCTGATCTCTACGCAAAATCCCTTTTTGGCTTAAGCGCTCAAGGATTTCTTCCTCTCTAGCATCATCAAGAATCTGGCGCTGAATCTGGGCTTTGATCACGCCGATTTTGGATGCAAGCTCTAAGCGATGTGCCAAAAGCTCAACAATCTCATCATCAATGGCATCAATTTGCGATCTAAGATCTGAGATCAAAGAAGACACTTCAATTCCTTCTCAATCAGCTCTTCAAATTCTTCTCGCTCACGAATGAGCTTATGCTCTCCTGCACTGATTGCGACCTCAGCGACCCTTGGACGCGAATTATACTGACTTGACATACTAAATCCATAAGCACCTGCATTGGCAAAGGTGATCAAATCCCCTTGAGCACATGGAGGGAGTAAGACATTTTTGGCAAGATAATCTCCACTCTCACAAATTGGCCCCACGATGTCACACACACTCTCTTCTCCCCTCTTCTCTCCCCAAAAAGTTGCCTGATGGATAGCTTGATAGAGTGAGGGACGCATCAGATCATTCATTGCCCCATCAACAATCACAAAACGCTTCTGACCATTGCTCTTCTCACCAATCACACGCACAAGAAAGACTCCACACTCGCCCACAATCCTTCTCCCAGCCTCACAAATGATCGTAGGCTCATATCCTCCAAGACTAGCTAGAATCCCTTGTGCATAATCATAAAGTGGGATTGTGGATTGACCCTCATAAGAGATTCCAAGACCACCACCCACATCAAAAAACTTAATCTCTAATCCAAGGGCTAGTAGAGAAGAGTAGAGTTTGGCAATCTTCTGGGAAGCTTGCAAAATAGGATCAAGCTCACAAAGCTGAGAGCCAATATGAAAGTGAATCCCTACAGCCTCCAAATGTGGAGAGCTTTTGATGTAGAGATACATTGCTTTGGCTTCTTCAATCTCAACTCCAAATTTATTTTCATGTAAACCAGTGGAAATATAGGGATGTGTTTTGGCATCGATATTGGGATTCACTCGCACAGAAACTCTTGCCTTGATTTGAAGAGATTGTGCGATCTTTTCTACACGATGCATTTCTTGAGATGATTCTAGATTGATAAACAAAATACCCTTCTGCAAAGCTTCCAAAATCTCCTCATCTCTTTTACCAACACCACTAAAGATGATTTTATAAGGAGCAATACCAGCCAAAAGTGCGCGTCGCACCTCACCAATACTCACACAATCTGCTCCAGCTCCAAGGGATGCTAAAAACTTCAAAAGCGAGAGGTTGGAGTTTGCCTTGAGGGCATAGCAGATCAATGCCTTGCGTCCAGCAAATGCATTCTTAAAAGCCAAAAAATTCTCCCTCAACACATCAAAATCATAAATATAAAGAGGTGTTCCATAAATCTTGGAGAGGGCTGTGAAGTCCATTTGCATCCTTATAGTATGTGGTTTTTGATCAAAGCTTCAATCTGCATCTCAAAATCATAATCTTGCATAAAAGGCAAACTGATCTTTCTAAAGATGTCATCTTGTCTTACATTGACAAAAAAGATAGAGTGCAATTTTAGAGAATCTAAAATAAACTTAGCACTCAAAAAACGATTGATCATCCCTAGATGGTCATCACAAACAAGCAAAGTCCTAGCATCAAAATACTCTTGAAGTTTGGAAGCAAAAGAATACATAAAGAAATCTTTCTTGATTGGCACAAACAAACCTCCAGCCCCCTCCACAAAGAGCACATCAACCATTCCTCTCAAATCAGCAATCTTACGGATAATCAGGTCGATATCGATTTGATTTTTGCAATCTGCGACATAAGGGGCACAAGGTGGGGCAAAAGAAAAGAAATTCACACAAGAGAGATCAAAATCAGCAAAAAGATTGCGTGCATCTTCTAGATGTATCCTGCTATCTGCTCCCCCATTTTCTTCCACTCCAGTCTCAATGGGTTTAAGCGCAATTGAACGCACACCCTTGGCTTGAAGTGCTTGAACTAAGCGATGTGTGACAAAAGTCTTCCCCACATTCGTATCAACCCCACTCACAAAAAAAACTTGCATCTCTAATCTTGCAAAAATTTTTGAGCCACTCTAATCTGCTGCATTGCAATACGCACTTTTTCTTTTTCTTGTTTGAGCAAAGCAGTGGTTTGAGAGATCAACTCTCGTGCTTGAAGCATCTCTTCAAGATCTCCAAAGCCTTCTTCTGGTAGATTTGTACTGATCTCAAATGCTCTCTGAGCATCTTCTTGGAGTAATGCGATCTTTAAACTATCAAGCCAATTCATGCTGATTGATTTCTCTCCAAGCCTCAAGTAATCCTCGTGCGACATGCATCACTGTATCAATCTTTTCTCCATCATTGCGGATATTGGCTTGAGCTAGAAGCTTGATTTGATAAGTATAGAGCCCAGATAAATAGTAAGCAACCTCTCCTCCGCGATCATAATCCAAAATATTCAAAAGCTCGCTAAAGATATCTGTGGTTTTGTTGATATAGTAGATTTTCTTCTCAATATCTTCTTGCTCGATATAGCGCTTGGCTTGAGCTGAGAATCTCAAAATCCCCTCATAAAGCATCTCAATGAGTTTGGCTGGAGATTCGATAGATACCGCATTTTGCTGATATAAGTGATAGGCATTTCCTCTCATTTTTACTTCCTTGCTTGGTCGATCATCATCTGCACACTATTAAAAGACCCATTGGTTTTGGCAATCTGACTATCATAGGCAGCAAAGCGCTCCGCCATCGAGTTATATCTCGCATCCAATCTCTCTAGAGTTTTTTTGCGATCCTCTTTGTAGCGCTTATCATCTCGTGTCAAGCTTTGCTCATAGAGTTTGAGCGAGGAGTTTGATCCCTCAATCATTGAATCAATCCTCTCACTCAATTCCCTAAAGACACCGCCAACGCGCACATCTTTGCCTAAAGTCACCTTATCAATCCCAACAAAAAAGTCTCTCACTCCATCAGGATCAGAGCTTAGTGCTGCTCTAAGTTTTGATTCATCAAAACTGATTTTGTTACTATCGTCCAAACTCAATCCATATTTAACCAAACTCTTCAATTCACTTCCAGTTCCTGAAATGGATGAAAAAATTTGATTGATCGATGATCGAATCATGCGGATAAAACTCACCCCATTGAAAATCCCAGCAACTCCAGTATCTGGATCATATCGTGTCACTTCAGCAAGTTTTGGCAGTAGTTCATTGTATTTTTCTGTAAAAGTCTTAATATTTTCGACAATATTTTCATTATCTGCTGTGATGCTCACAACAGCTGGTTTTCCTTCTGGAGTAGGACTTACAAGTTCAAGCTTCACACCCCCCACCACATCATCAATCGTATTTTTAGGACGCACAACACTCACTCCATTGTATATAAGCTCCGCATCCTGTCCAGCTTGAATATTTTTGAGTTTGAAGATCCCCTCTTGAGTTTTACTATATTCGGCAAAAGTCCCCTCTTTTAGACCAAGTTGGGCTAAGGCCTTTTTACCTGCTTCATCTTCGGCCCTGATCACCACATCACCCTGATTGGCATTGACCACAAGTCGCCCTCGATCATCCACATGGATAAAAAGCCCTCCGATATTGTTGAAAGCATCAGCAATCGCTTGAGCATTTTGAGCTCCTGTATTCCCCCTGCTTGTCAATTCAGAGAGATCAAGTGGGACTGAGCCGATATTGATCTTTCCTGTGAGTTTTCCACCTTCTACAGGCTTATCCCCCAAGACCAAAGGATCAAGATCTGTTTCTGTTTTTTTAAATCCAATTGCATTGGCTTGACTCCCAAGGACTTGGACTTGATAACCCCGTCTATCATTGATCACAAGAGAATCTCCACCCACACCCACACCAATATTGATATCTGATCCAAGCAAAGTGCTCAAATCAGGGTTTTGCTCAATCGCCTCTTTGATTGCTTTTTTGAGTTCTTGAGCATTGTCACTTGCTTTGCTTAGCTCAGGCGTTGTGGGAAGTGAAATCATTAGAGAATGATCCAATCCTTGGCTATCTTTAAGAATGATTTCCAAATCTCCTTCTCCCAATGTCAATGGTCCGCTTTTGATTTTTTCAGATATCAAAGTCGAACCAAAGTAGATCCGATTTTCTTCTCCAGTTTCTTTGGAATTGATCATCAGCTGATAGGGATTGGCTCCTCCAGTTTTCATCACAACCCCTATGGCATTGCCCCCTGATTTATCTGTCACAAGCTGTGCAACATCTTGGAGTGTCGCTCCAGCAGGAATCTTGATCTTGTAGTGATGACCTCTTGCTGTAAAAGTAAGAACAGTATCATCCTTTGTAAATACTGATTCTCTAGTTTCAAACTTAGTCCCCACTTCATTGATATCATTTTTGGCAACTTGTTTGATCTCAACACTAATATCTTGGATGGGAACACCCGGGCTTGCACTCGCTCTCAACCCCTCACCGATCACTTCTGTTTTGCGCTTGATAAAAGAAGAATAATCTGATAAAACCTTGGCTTCCCCATTGATACCCTCAAGCATCGACATGATAGAAACAAGCTCGGCCTGCTTCTCGATATTTTCTTTCATTTTCTTATCGATTGGCTCAACCATTGCCTTTTCATCAGCTTTTCTAAGCTTTTCAATCACATCATAATTCAAAACATTGCTCCCCACCCCAAGAGAGCTAAGTTTCCCCATCGCCATAAATAATCCTTCTAAAGAGCTTGAGTTATTTAACCGCGCTTATCAAAAATCGCACCGACTAAATCATGCATCTTTTTCATAAGTTCGATGGCTTCTTTGGATGGGATCTCACGAATCACGCGTTCATTTTGTGCATCTTTGACGACGACTAAGAGTCCCTCGATAGTATCATCATAATTAAAACTCACATTTGTCCCAAGTCGCCTCATCTCTGCATTGAATTGCTCAGAAAGATGCCTGAGCTCCTCTCTTAATTTCTGCTCTTCTTGGGCATCTTTGCTCTTCTCGATCAAATGTTTTGGGGCGATTTTCTCCTCTCCATATTGTTTGGCCAAATCCAAAATTTTCTCTTGTGCCAAAGACATATTGTGCTTCATTTCAACCATCGCTGACCTCCTTAAATTATCATATGTGGAACTCTGAAGTCCAAGATCGTCAGTTTTTAAATTTTTTAAACTTTATTTTAATCTATCGCTGGATAAGCTCCAAGGGATCGATATGCTTATCTTTTTGAGTCACCTCAAATCCTAAGCGCTCACTGACTTTCCCAATGATATAGCCTCGCTTAATCCTCAAACCCGGTCTAATTGTAGGAGCAATTTTGTCCAAATATGCATAAATTGTATGCATTTGATTGGCATGCTCAATGATGACAACTTTTTTGAGCACAGGCGTTTCCTTAGCAAACACAACTTTTCCATCTAGCACATTTCTGACATTTGAGTTTGCACGCTTTGGAGTGAGTATCACAGATTCGTTGAATACTTTGATTTTATACACAGGATCAAAATAAGTTCCAAATTTTTGATCTAAAGTATATGCATCCAAAGGAGCAATTGTCTTTTTACCTCGATAACGAGTGGTTGAAACTTGACGATAAGAACTCCCCATCCTCCTCACATCCATGGGTGCTTCTCGATCTTTTCTAGCAATTTGTGTTTTGGATTTTTGCTGCTTTGTTGCTACTTTCTTTTGCTCTTTTTGTTTGCGAATATTGAGCTTTTCAAGAATCTCATCAAGGTTTCGCCTCTCCTGAGCAATCTTGCTCATCCTTGTATCATAGAGTTTGAGATCTTTTTCAAGTTTTGCAATAAGCACATTTTGTTTTTGTACCTTATCTTGTAGCTTGATACGCCTTTGATTCTGAGTTTTAATCGCAAGCTGAAGAGATTGCAGCTTTTTAGTAATTCCCTTAAGCTCTTCACCCACTTCTTTCTTCTGATCACTAAGTAAAGCAAGACTTGTTTTGACATTGTGACTGAGGGTTTTAAATAATTCATCAAGCACAATATCTTCTGATGAAGCTGGTTGCTTATTACTGACAATAACCCTAAAGGCAAGCTCTTGAGCAATAAGCTTTGTGATCTGAGATTGAATGCTTAGATTACGCTCTTGAAGCTCGTCACTTTTGGCTTTTACAACCTTATATTCTTGTTCCTTTTCTAAAAATCGCCCTTGATTATCTTCGATCTCTTTCTCCAAGATAAGCACTTCATCGACCAATTGTTTGAGTTCATTATTTTGAAGTGCGATCTGCTTGCCTAGCTCTTTGATTTTGGCTCCAAGGATACCCTGCTCTTGAATCTTTTCTTGTCTCTTGGCTTGATTCTTTTTGATCGCTGTATCAATATTTTGAGACAAAAGACAAGATGCACAAAACAATATCCAACACAAAAAACGCACGATTTAATAATCCTTTTGTCTAAGAATCACAGCTGCTGCTGAAAGTGTTGAAATACACACAGAAATCAAAAGCAAAGTCAAAAAATCACCCAAGGGTGCAAATACCACATTGCTAATCTCTAGTGAGGCAAGGAGTGCTTGAAATTCCTCGCCATTGAGCACATAAAACACACCAGCAATCACAAGCACAGAAGAAATCACAGAATCAATCAATGCAAGTTTAAATAAAACCTTATTTTTCATCCAACTAGGCGCACCAAGATAACTCATAATCTCCATTCTCTTGGAATGCTGAAGTAACCAAACTTCAACCTGTTTGACCATAAGCAAAATACTCAAGATGCCAAGAAGAGATCCAAAGAAAACAATACTTTTTTTCAAAAGCAACAAGAGACGATAGACCTTAGAATGCGTTTTGGCAAAAAGCTCAACTTTTTGAACTCCATTGATAGAGAGCAAGATCGAGCTAATCTGTTTGAGCTGAGATTGATTGGGGAAAATATCAAGAGTGATCGAATAAAAAAGAGGAAGTTCTGATTTGAGAAAAGCCAGATTCTCTGGAGAAATCGTGTGCTCTAAGCTTTTGAGAATAATTTGAGGATCGATAGGTTGAATTGATTGAAGATGCTTGATCCTGCGTTGCAAAGCCTCTTGGACTAGCTCTTCTTTGGATGCAATCACGATAGAGTAATCTTGAGAGAGTTTTTTTTCATGTTCTTCTACAGCTCTTTGGATCAACAGCACGCTTTCAACACTAAAGAGCAACATCAGCAAGGGGTAAATCAATGAGAGATGTCTTTTAATGAAATTCATAAACCATTCCATCCTCTATATGAAGTTTTTTACTTGCGATATCAAGCATTGTAGGGATTTGATGTGTTACGACCACAACCGTGATACCAAGCTGCTCATTGGCTCCTTTAAGAAGATTCCATACCAAACTTGAAGAATACTCATCTAGATTCCCAGTAGGTTCATCTGCCAAGATCAAAAAAGGATTGTGAGCCAAGGCTCTTGCCATTGCAACTCTCTGCTGCTCTCCGCCACTTAGTTCAAGAGGGTATTTAGATGCCTTATGACTCATTTTTGTATGAGCTAGAAGTTTTTGAGTTTTTTGCACACAGAGCTCTTTGGAATACCCATTGATTTGCATTGGGAGCATGACATTTTTTTCGATACTCCACTCCTCAATCAATTTATAATCCTGAAAGACGATACCAATATTTTTGCGCAACTTCAAAATATCTGCCTTAGATGGACGCTTCATATCAATCCCCCCCACACTCAAACTACCCCCACGGATCCCTAAGGCTCCATAAAGTGACTTAAGCAAAGTGCTTTTTCCACTCCCACTTTCTCCCACGACAAATACAAAATCTCTCTTATAGATTCTGAAATCTGCCTCTTTGATCACAGGTTCATTTTTTTTGTAAAACAATTCAAGCTTCTTGGCTTCGATCACAACGCTCAATGCTCTCCTCCTTGTGCAATAATCTTTAGCAATTCTTGATGAGCAAAATAGGCTGCTTGTGTTGGAAGAGGATCACCTCCCAAATATCGAGCTTTCCCATCACCAGAAATCAACAAAAACTTACTTTGAGGCTGACCAAAATCTCCAAAACTCAACATCAACACAGACAAATCATCAGAAGTATAAAAACTATCGATATGCAAGAACCAACTAGGGCCGACGATTTTTCGCTGGATTGTATCAAAAGTTGAAAGCGAAAGCTTACTTGGGAATCCAAAATCATATCTCTCTTTAGGTCTTTGATCCTCATTGAGTGCATAAACTTGTAGATCATAGATATCTTTTTGCTGTTTTAGCCAACGATCCTCATATTTGCTCACAATCTCCTTTTGGAGATTTTTGTTGATTTTGCAACTAAGATGCTGAGCTTGCAATGCTGTATTAAGTGCATAGAGAAAATAATCCTCATCATCACTCCTTAACTCAAGCATCCCTCCGCGCCTAAGAATACGCATAGATTCATCTATAAATCTTTTGCTCCATACGCGCCTATGCGGTTTTTTACCCCAAGGAACAGGGAAATGAAGATAGATAGCCTCACAAAGTGAAGAAGGAAGGAGCTCCATAAACACACGCGCATCAAAATTGATAATCCAAAGATTTTCCAATCCCCTAAGTTCGATCTGACGCAAAACCTGCTCGATTGATGGGGTGTGAATCTCAATCCCAACAAATTGCATCTCTGGATATTTTTGTGCGCGATTGAGCAAGTGGCGACCTGAGCCAAATCCAATCTCAAGCTCAAAGGGTCTAGCAAAATCTACAAAATCCTGAATCTGCTTCAAAAAAGGAGAGAGAAGATTTTGTTTTGGAGAATCATTAAGAAGATTGTGTGTGATGAGATGACTACTATTGAGATTTGCAATGATTCTCAATGCACCCTTGATCACCCCTGTAGGGATATTTCTAGAGATTTTTTCACATTTCACAATAAAATCACCACGATCTTTGCGGAATCTTTTGCGCAAGAAAAATTCACAATCTCCAAAATGCACCAAAATCAGACTTTGAGAAAGATTGCCATATTGATGTGCTTCAAATAAAAATCGATATCCATTTTCTTCAAATGGAAAACTAGGAAATTCAATCACTTTGGCTAAACAATGAGGCATTAGTTTTTCTTTAGCTTAAATTCTTGGCTAGGTGTGCTTGGGATTTGATTGACATCCACAAATTCTACCCAATACACATACTCCACCCCATTTTCCATTTCTTTATCTACAAATTTGCGTGCTTTAGCATCTAGTTTAAACTTCAATGGAGTTCCAAATGTCCCCTGTTTTCGATAGACATTGATCTCCATCACACGCTCACTTGGTTTCTCCCAGCCAATCACAGCCTCACCCTTCTGCACGCTTGCTCCTTGGATTACTGGAGGTTTTGGAGGGATCAGAGATATGCCTCGCACAGGGATTTGTTGCAAAGATCCCTGAATCCCATCTCTATCAATGGCAACGACTTTGAAAAACCATTGCATTCCATTCTCTTCTGTGCGAAATTCATAATAAGGCTTAAAACTTTCAGCAACTTTTTTGAAATCACCTTTTTCTTTCTGTGAGGCATAAATGATATAGCCTGCTAGATCTTTGATCTCTGAATCCTTCCATTTCAAAACAATGAGTTTTGGAACATCTTGAGAGGCTGTGATATTTTTGAGTGGAGGGGGTGGAAACTTGGTCGTGGCTTTGGCGATAGGAGAATATCGTGATTTGTCTCCTTGGAAGCTCACCCCAGCGACTCGATACTCATAAGTTGTCCCATCCAAAAGATTGCGATCAAAATACTCCACACCCAAACGATGATCCACTTCCCCAATCTCTACCCATTGATTTTTGATCTTTTTTTCGATGATATATTCTTTAATACTTGGATTTGGATGAGGATTCCACAATAGCTTGACAAGTCTTGGTTCATCACTACTTGCATAAAGTGTCTCAAGAGGATCGATGAAGGAAGTTTTGACCTTGAGTATCTTGCTTCTTTGCGAGATTCTGTTATTTTTCCCCAAAACAGCAAACTGATATGCATAAACACTCTCAGGTTTCAAACCCTCATCATAAAAATGTGTAGCCAAAGGATTGCGGATGATGGCAATACGCTCAAATTCACCTCCCTTGCTTTTGCGATACACCACAAATCCCTCAATACTCGCATCATTCACACGCTTCCATTCAAAGGCTACAGAACTCACATCAGGCAGAACTTGCACAGAATCCAAAGTCGAGAGAGAAAGATCAAGATTGGGATTGAAAAATAAATTAGCACAACCGCTAAAAATGATCCCCAAAAGACTGCAATATAGTCCCCTCATCCAAGACTTCATCCACTGCCTCCATGCTAAATTTTTCTTCTAAGAATCCTAACATATCTTTAAAAAGTGGAGCACAAACAAGATGCGTTTTTTGCGTGCGAGGATGGATAAAATACAGCAAATAGGCATGAAGCATCAAGCGCTGATTGAGCGAATCTTTTTTGCCATAGAGTTCATCTCCTATGATATGCCTTGAGAGTGTTTCAAGATGAAGTCTGATCTGATGCGTTCTACCTGTATGAAGCTTGGCGCCTACTAGAGCAAAATCTTGGCCACTCAATAGGGGCACAAAAGAAGTCTTAGAATACCTTCCTTCTTTGAGCTTTGCCATCTTAAGACGATTACTAGGGTGTCGCCCCATCAAGCACTCGACATCGATGCGATCTTTGAGTGCCAAATCAAGCACAGCCAAGTAATACCTCCCCATTTCCCGAGTTTTGAGCTGATTGGAGAGTGCGATATGTGCTTCATTAGTTTTAGCAATCGCAATCGCTCCACTTGTTGGCTTATCTAGTCTATGCACGATCCCATAGCGCTCTTCTCCACTTAAGTTTGACAAAGCATAATTATGACTTTTGAGATAATCCACCAAAGTAGCATCTTTAACACTTGGAGCATCATGGACTACAAGATGAGGAGGCTTATTGAGCACAAGCACATCTTCATCCTCAAACAATACTTCAATCTCTCCTTGAAAGATTGGTTTGGATAGATGGGGTGGATTCTCTAATTTTAGAGCTTGGAAAACAACCTGATCTCCTATCTTTAGCATCTCTCCCCCCTTGGTGCAAATTTTGTCATTGCAAGAGATAAGACCTTTTTTGATTGCTTGGGTGACTTGACTTTTGCTCACTTGTAATTTTTGAGTCAAGACTGTATCAATCCTCTTGCCCAAACTAAGATCAGAATCAGTTATGATAAACTTCACTTTTGCATCCATATCTATTGAATTATCTATAATTGCGAGGTTTGTATTGATTTTTGATCGTAGGATTTTAGCACACTTTGATTTTTTAATCCCCTTGCTGATCCTACCCATCGTAGGACTCTCGCTCTTTTTGATCCACGAACTTGGAAGTAAGCTCATCTACAAACAACTCATCTACATCAGTGCATCACTTGCAATCGCATATATTGTATTTTTCATCCCTTTTCGCAAACTCTTTAAAACCATTTATTTTTTCTATTGGACATCGATCATTATGCTTCTTTTGGTGGAGTGGATTGGCACCAAAAAACTAGGAGCGCAACGCTGGATTGAGATCCCTTTCACTCCTTTTTCAATCCAACCTAGTGAAATCCTCAAAATCTCTCTTATGCTGATGCTAGCACTTGTCATCAGACAAAATCCTCCCCCCAAAGATGGCTATGATTGGCAGGAATTTGGGAGGATTAGCCTACTGATTCTAGGGCCATTTTTTATTATTTTGCAACAACCTGATCTTGGAACTGCTCTTACAGTGCTTTTTATGGGATATGGGATGCTCTTCCTAATCGGTGTCAATAAAAAAATCTGGATTACCCTATTTTGTGTTTTCACAATCTCCTCTCCTTTGATCTATGAGTATGGAATCCGCGATTACCAAAAAAAGCGCATCCATGATTTTCTCTCTGAAAAACCCTCACATCAAGTCACTCAATCCATCATCGCAATCGGAGCTGGAGGACTGAGAGGAAAGCAAAAAGATGAAGCTACGCAATCCCAACTCAAGTTTCTACCCATTGCAACAAGTGATTTTATCTTTGCTTACTATATGGAAAGATTTGGCTTTGTGGGAGGACTTTTGTTGATTGTGCTCTATATGTTTCTTATCTTTCACATCTTGTCATATTCACTCAAAACCAAAGATTATTTTTTGCGTGTGATTGCCTCATGTGTTGCGATTTTGTTTTTTGTCTATATGAGTGTTAATATCGCGATGACCATTGGGTTTGCCCCTGTTGTTGGGCTTCCTTTACCTCTTTTTAGCTATGGTGGAACAAGTTTTTTGACCTTTATGATTATGCTAGCAATTTTGGAGAACCTTCTTGCTTTTAGATTCGATCTTAAGTATAATCTCCCCTCTTCAAAGGGACCTTTAGCTCAGCTGGTCAGAGCACTCGGCTCATAACCGATTGGTCGTAGGTTCGAACCCTACAAGGTCCACCACTAAATTCTTCTATAGCCAATCGCTTCGATCAAATGAGATTTACAAATCCTCTCACTCTCTTCCAAATCAGCAATCGTTCTAGCAACGCGTCTGAGACGATGAATGGCACGATGCGACATCCCAAGCCTCTCCATCGCACGGCGTACAAGGTCTTCGCACTCTGCATCCAAAGCACAAAATTTTTCAATACCCTTTTCATCTAGCTTCCCATTTGGCACTTCTTGACCACGCTCTTTTTGTTTTTCAAAAGCTAAAAATACACGCTCTCTCATTTCTTTGGAAGAGATTTGATTCTTTGAGAGGCGATGATCTGACATTTGCACAAACAAATCAATACGATCCAAAAAGGGATCTGAGAGTTTATTTTTGTATCGTGTGATTTCTTTTTCTTGACATCTGCATTCTTTAGAAGTACTCAAAAGATTCCCACAAGGACAGGGATTCTGTGCCCCTACAAACAAAAATGAAGTCTCATACTCAATCTTGCTATGCACGCGTGAAATTGTCAATGAATTATTCTCCAATGGCTCCCTTAACGCCTCCAATACTTCACGCTTAAAATAAGGCAACTCATCCATAAATAAAACCCCCAAATGAGCCAATGCCACCTCTCCAACTCTAGCCTCTATTGCTGTTGCTGATCCCAATACGCTTGCCTTGCTTGCACTCTGATGAGGATTGCGAAAAGGACGCAGGGGTTGATAGAGAATCTTGCTTTGAGCTAGTGCCTGTAGTTTGATACACTCAATCATCTCAACAAGACTCATCGGTGGCAATATGTAGCGCAATCTCTTAGCAATCATACTTTTTCCACAACCTGGACTTCCCTCAAAAATCACATTGTGAAATCCACTCGCACAAATCAATGCTGCTCTCTTAGCTACATCTTGACCCTTCACATCCCAAAAATCAAGGTCAAACTCTTCCAAATAGAAATACTTCTCACCCCCAATCTCGATTGAAGAAAATATTGGTGATTGTGTCGGATAAGCAGGAGGCAATTCTTCAAGCAAAATCAAATCTAAGGCTTCTTTGAGTGAAGCAACAAAATAAAGCTGAAGTGAGGGAATCAAAGAAAAGATTTCCTCTCCCCCTTTGGGTAGCAAAACCTTTGAGTTTGGCTTATGGAGAGCAATATGCAAAAGAAGAGGGAAAATACTCTCTTGGTATTTCAACGCTCCATCTAAGCCCAGCTCACCAAAAGCAAACCATTCTTCTTGCAAATCACTTTTTTGCAAAGCTCCAAGCAAAGCGATAGGCAGATCAAAATGACTTCCACTCTTAGGTAAATCTGCTGGAGAGAGATTGAGGACAAACTTCATAGGTGGGAGGGTGATCTGACAAGCTTGTAGGGCTGATTGGACGCGATGCTTAGCTTCTTGTATCGCATGATTTGCAAGACCCGTGATATGAAAAGCTGGCAATCCGCGTGCAAACACTCCCTCAACAGCGACGATCTTCGCACCACTTCCAAATTTGGTGGCACAAAAAATCGTCTTACTCATCGCTTATTTTTCTGCAATCGCTTAAATTCTTTTTCAAACTTCTTGCGTTTAATGATCGAGAGGCGATCCACAAAAAGCACACCATCTAGATGATCCATCTCATGCTGAATCGCAACAGCCAAATACCCCTCAGCCTGAAGCCTACACATCTGACCAAAACGATCTTGATACTCTATATCAATCACATCAAAGCGCAAAACATCCTCATAGAAATTAGGGACTGATAAGCACCCCTCACTGAAAAAAATCTCACCTTCTTTGTGCATAATTTTTGGATTAACAATCTCAAGAAGATCTTCTTTGTATTGAGTTTTATCTTCTCTTGGAAGATTAATAATAAGCGCGCGCAGATCACGCCCGACCTGAATCGCAGCCAATCCTACACCATCTTTGGCGATCATTGTCTCATACATATCATCAAGCAAAGTGTGTAGCTCATGATCAAACCGAATCACTTCTTTGGATCGTTTCTTAAGAGTTGGGTTTGGATAATGCAAAACCTCTAAGAGCACAAATCTTCCTTTTCAAATCTTTTTGCGACTAAGCCAATTTGTTCTTCTCAAGCACCTGATCAATCAGACCATAATCTTTGGCTTCCAATGCACTCATAAAATAATCCCGCTCTGTGTCTTCTTCAATCTTTTTGAGCTCTTGACCTGTGTTTTGCACCAAAATTTCATTCAGCATTGATTTAAGACGCAAAATTTCTTGAGCTTGGATCTGGATATCTGTCGCCTGACCTCTAGCCCCACCCAAGGGCTGATGAATCATAATGCGACTATGAGGCAAAGAATAGCGCTTCCCCTTGGTTCCACAGCTAAGCAAAAAAGCGCCCATCGATGCTGCCTGACCGATACAGATCGTGCAAATATCAGGACGGACATAGTTCATCGTGTCATAAATACTTAATCCACTTGTGATCACCCCACCAGGAGAATTGATGTAGAGATAGATATCTTTCTTAGGGTCTTCAGCCTCCAAGAAGAGAAGCTGAGCGACAACAGATGAAGCCAATTCATCACAAATCTCCCCACTCAAAAGAATGATGCGATCTTTTAGAAGCCTAGAGTAAATATCATAGCTTCTCTCTCCTCTCCCTGTTTTCTCGATCACATAGGGAATATAATTCATTCTTTTTCCTTGCTCGCTTTGGGTTTTTTCTCTGTATCTGTTTTCTTGGTCGTTTTTGCTGTCTTTGGCTTATCTTCTGTTTTTGATTTTGCTTTGGATGCTTCCTCTTTTTTGCCCTCAGCATTCTCAGCACTTGAGGCATCAAGCTTTTCATCCAAAAGCATTGTCAAGATTCTATCTTCTAGCATAGCCATTTTGACAGCGGGCAAAAGATTGTTTTTTTGATAGAACTCAAGCATCGCTTTAGGATCTTGTCCAGCCATCATCGACTCATAATAAAGTGTCTGAATCACTTCATTATCTTGGATTTGGATCTTGTATTCCTTGGCGGCAGCATCGATGATAAATGTGATTCTCACACTCTTTTGAGCTTCTTCTTTGAACTCATCACGCTTCTCTTCAATCTTCTTGCTATCTTTTTGGAATGCTTCAAACTCCTCAGCACTCAAAGTACGCGCATAATTATTGAGTAAGATATTCATCTCTTGCTCTACGATCAAATCAGGTAGATCAAATTGAATAGTTTCTAGGATGTTATCGATGAATTGGGGCTTTGATTCTTCATTGTAGAGCTTATTTCGAGCCTCATGTTTTAATTGTAATTTGACTTGCTCTTTGAGTGTTTGCATGGTCGCATCTGCCTGATTGAGCACCTTTTGTGCTAGCTCATCATCTACTTTTGGTGTAGATTTGATCTTGATAGCATGAAGCTTGACTTTAAAGATTGCATCTTTGCCTGCCAATTCTTTAGCTTGGTAATCTTTGGGGAAAGTCACCTTAATATCTCTCTCCTCATTCTTCTCCATCCCAACAAGCTGATCTTCAAATCCAGGGATAAACTGCCCGCTCCCAATCAATAGATCAAATTTCTCAGCCTTACCTCCATCAAATGCTTTGTCATCGATAAAACCTTCAAAGTCGATATTTGCTGTATCACCTTTGGCAAGTTTTGCTCCATCTTTGGCTTCCACCAAAGGTGCTTGAGCCTTGGCGATCTCATCAATTCTCTCATCAATCTCTTTGAGACTTGCTTCTTGGATCTTGACCTCTGGAACACAAGATTTGAGCTTAGAAATATCAACATCTGGCGCAATACTGATCTTGAACTCCATCTCAATCTCGCTTCCCTTTCTCTCAAACTTCGTAATCGCAGGATTTCCCAATACTTGGCCCTGATCGATCTTGAGCTCCTTCAATGCTTCTTGAAAGCTTTCTCTAACAGCCTCTTGCTCTACTTCTTGCTGAATTTGCTTTGCATAGCGTTGCTTGACGATAGATAAAGGTGCTTTACCCTTTCTAAAACCATGGATATTGACATTTTTAGCAAACTGCCCTGCGATGCTTTGAGATTTTTTATCGACGATCTCTGCTGAAATGACACCGCTTGCAATCGCATTGGCTTGATTGATTCTTTGTGCTTTTACGCTCATATTCTTCCTTGTTTAGATGATTTACTTTGAAGTATAATTCGCTAATTCTATCAAAAATAAATTTTAAAAACTAATCGAATACGACACAAACCCCTACACCAAAGGACAAAAATGCCCCTCAACTCTATCAAGCAAAAGCTCACTTCTCCCCTATCGCTTTCTCCTACCTTTGGCATCCTCTCCTCCGTCTCTCCCACCAACCTCACCGCCAAAGGTCTAAATCCTAATGTAGGAGATATCGTTGAGATTCATGGGAATCAAACCACACTAGGGATTGTCAGCTCCTCACAAGAATCTTCTTTTCATATCACTCCATTTTCATTTGTCGATGGACACAAAAGTGGAGACAAAGTCTATCTTCTCAAATCTGGCCTCACCATTCCTATGGGAGATTTTTTACTTGGACGCGTGATCAATCCCTTAGGAGAACCCCTAGATCAAAAAGGTGATTTTCCCCATGGATCACTCTTCCCCATCATCAATCCCCCCATCAGCGCCCTAGATCGCGGAGTGATCGATGAGATCTTCACCACAGGGATCAAAAGCATTGATGGACTTCTTACAAGTGGCAAGGGTCAAAAAATGGGGATCTTTGCAGGAAGTGGTGTGGGAAAATCTACACTTATGGGAATGATCGTCAGAGGATCCAACACTCCCATCAAAGTCATTGCTCTCATTGGAGAGAGAGGCAGAGAAGTTCCAGAGTTTATCTACAATAATCTTAGAGGAGATCTGAGTAATACCGTGCTAGTCGTTGCTACAAGTGATGATTCTCCACTTATGAGAAAATATGGAGCCTTTAGCGCAATGGCAATCGCAGAATATTTTCAGAATCAAGGACATGATGTGTTATTTATCATGGATTCTGTGACTCGCTTTGCAATGGCTCAAAGAGAGATTGGTCTAGCTCTTGGAGAACCCCCTACAAGCAAAGGATATCCACCCTCCTCACTCACCCTTTTGCCCCAACTCATGGAAAGAGCTGGCAAGATTCGGGACAAAGGTAGTATCACGGCATTTTTCACAGTGCTTGTCGAAGGAGATGATCTCAGTGATCCAATCGCTGATCAAAGTCGTAGTATCTTAGATGGACATATCGTGCTTAGTCGCGAAATGACAGATTTTGGAATCTATCCTCCAATCAACATCATTCATTCAGCCTCGCGTCTTAGTAATCAACTTATTCAAGATGAGCACAAAAAAGGAACACAGAAATTCCGCAAACTCTATGCACTTCTCAAAGAAAATGAAGTTTTGATTAGAATCGGAGCTTATCAGCAAGGAACAGATCCTGATCTTGATGAAGCCATTAGCAAAAAAGAATGGCTTGAAGATTTTCTCAAGCAAGAAGAGGGAGAGCGATTTGACTTTGATGAGATTCAAAAAAAACTACAAGAAATCCTCCTAAAGTAAATCGTTTATTATTTTTTTGTGATATAACGCCCAAAATTTTTTAACCTTAAAGGAATATTATGCGTGTTTATCTTGACAATAATGCAACAACGATGCTTGATCCAAAAGCTCTAGAACTTATGCAGCCATTTTTTAGCGAACAATATGGCAACCCAAATTCCCTCCACAAATTTGGCACCGAAACACACAAAGCAATCTCTGATGCAATCGATAAGCTTTATGCAGGGATAGGGGCAAAAGATGAAGATGATGTCATCATCACTTCATGCTCTACAGAATCAAACAATTGGGTTTTGAAAGGTATTTATTTTGATGAGATTCTTGGCAAAAACAAAAATCACATCATCACAACAGAAGTCGAACATCCAGCCATTAGAAGTACTTGTGCTTTTTTGGAGAGTTTGGGTGTCGAGGTGACTTACTTACCCATCGATGAAGATGCAAGAGTGACAGCCAATCAGGTGCGCGAAGCGATCACAGACAAAACAGCACTTGTAAGCATCATGTGGGCAAATAATGAAACAGGGATCATCTTCCCCATCGAAGAAATTGGTCAGATTTGCAAAGAAAGGGGTGTGCTTTTTCACACCGATGCGGTTCAAGCGATCGGAAAGATTCCCGTCGATGTCGTGAAAGCCAATGTCGACCTTCTCTCTTTCTCAGCACACAAATTCCATGGCCCCAAAGGAATCGGTGGACTCTATATCCGCAAAGGCATCAATCTCACTCCACTTTTTCATGGGGGAGAGCATATGGGGGGCAAAAGGAGTGGAACACTCAATGTCCCATATATCATTGGAATGGGTGAGGCTATGAGATTGGCCGTTGATGGATTGAAGTATGAAGACACAGAGGTGAGACGCTTAAGAGATCAGCTAGAAAATGCAATTTTGCAAAATGATGAAGTGATCGTTGTGGGCAAAAAAGAACTCAAAGTTCCAAATACTATTCTCACAAGTATCCGAGGGATTGAGGGAGAAGCGATGCTTTGGGATCTCAATAAAGCTGGTATTGCAGCCTCTACTGGAAGCGCTTGTGCAAGCGAAGATTTGGAAGCCAATCCAGTCATGAGTGCAATCGGAGCAGATCCCGAGCTTGCTCATACAGCGATTCGTTTTTCTCTTTCTCGATTCAACACACAAGAAGAAATTGAGTATGTGATTGAGGTTTTCAACAAATCAATCCAAAGACTAAGACAAATTTCTTCAACTTATCAATTTTAATTTCAAACAAAAGGATAAAAAATGGCAAAAAATGATTTACTTGGTGGAGCGTTGTGGGATGCATACTCTAATAATGTCGCAAGAAGGATGGATAACCCTACACATCTAGGAGTGCTTACAGAAGAAGATGCCAAGGCTAAAAATGCCAAATTAATCGTCGCAGACTATGGCGCAGAATCTTGTGGAGATGCTGTGAGATTGTATTGGCTCGTCAATGAAGAGGATGTGATCATTGATGCAAGATTCAAAAGCTTTGGATGTGGGACAGCGATTGCAAGTAGCGATATGATGGTAGAGCTTTGCTTGGGCAAAAAAGTCCAAGATGCGGTCAAAATCACCAATCTTGATGTAGAAAAAGCACTCAGAGATGATCCCGATACTCCAGCAGTCCCTGGGCAAAAAATGCACTGCTCTGTCATGGCTTATGATGTGATCAAAAAAGCAGCCTCTATTTATTTGGGCAAAGATATGGCGGATTTTGAAGATGAAATCATCGTGTGTGAATGCGCAAGAGTTAGCCTTAGCACGATCAAAGAGGTGATTCGCATCAATGATCTCAAAACCGTTGAAGAAATCACAAACTACACCAAAGCAGGAGCATTTTGTAAAAGCTGCATCAAACCTGGAGGACATGAAAAAAGAGATTATTATCTTGTGGATATTTTGCGCGATACACGCCTTGAAATGGAAGCTGAGGCTCTCAAAGCAAAGGCTGATAAAGTCCAAATTGGAGAAATAGCTTTTGTAGATATGACCTTGATTCAGAAAAATAAAGCAATTGATAAAGCAATTGATACATATATCCGTCCAATGCTTATGATGGATGGAGGAGATATGGAAATCATTGATATTCAAAGCACAGATGATGGACACACTGATGTTTTCATCCGTTATCTTGGTGCGTGCAATGGCTGTGCTTCAGCAAGTGCTGGGACACTTTATGCCATTGAAAATGTCTTACAAGAGCATCTTGACCCAAATATCAGAGTTTTGCCAGTTTAATTTATCTCAATCAGAAAGGAAAATATGAAACTCAAGTCTTTCGCACTTCTTGCCCTACTCTCCTCTTGGCTTTGGGGAGATATCCTTGTGTATGGACCAGGTGGTCCAGCACCAGTCCTCAAAAAGCTTGCCCTACTTTACAATCAAACAAGTCAAGAGAAAGTCATCATCCATGCTGGTCCCACTTCATCATGGATCAACAAAGCCAAAAAAAATGCTGACATTATCTATAGTGGCAACTCTTCGATGATGGATTCTTTTCTTGATCTTATGGGAAACAAACTCAACCCATCTGATATTCAAGTCCTCAATATCCGCGAAGCTGGTGTCATCGTGCGACCAACAAATCCTAAGAAAATCACACGCTTCTCTGACCTCCTCAAAGATGGAGTCAAAATTATGATCGTTAATGGTGCAGGACAAGTTGGCCTCTATGAAGATATGGCACTCAAATATGGCAAACGCAGTAACTTGGTGGATTTGCGCAAAAACATCCAAGTCATTGCCAAAAATTCAAAACAAGCCATAGAGCTTTGGGAAAAAGATCCAAGCATTGATGCACTCATTATCTGGAGACATTGGGCCACTGTATTAGGGAAAGACAAAGCGCGCTTCATCCGTATCGACAAAAACAACAATATCTATCGAGCCAGCGAGATCGCCATCACAACACATTCTCGCAAAAAAGAAGAAGCACAAAAATTCATCGACTTCCTTCAAACCAAAGAAGCACAAAATATATGGAGAGAGGAGGGTTGGATCTCCAACTACTGATCCCTCTCTCTCTTTCTCCCTCCTAGTCTTTTAGCAAAAGCTCGATAGGACAGTGATCACTCCCCATAATCTCTGGATAAATCTTGGCTCCAAGAAGTGAATCTTGAAGAGATTGTGAAGCCAAAAAATAATCAATCCGCCAACCCGTATTGTTTGCTCTTGCCTTACCCATATAGCTCCACCAAGTATAAGCTCCCTCCAAATCAGGATAAAAGAAGCGAAAAGTATCGATAAAGCCGCTGTTTAGAAGCTCACTCATCTTCCCTCTCTCCTCATCAGTAAAGCCAGCATTTCTGCGATTAGTTTTGGGATTTTTCAGATCGATCTCTTGATGTGCGACATTGAGATCCCCACAAACCACAACAGGCTTTTTCTTCTCAAGATCTTTGAGATAAGAGCGGAAATCATCCTCCCATTGCATACGATAATCTAGGCGTGCTAGCTCTCTTTGAGAGTTTGGAGTATAGACATTGACCAAACAAAACTTCTCAAACTCCACACAGATGATCCTCCCCTCTTTGTCATGATGTTCAATCCCCATATCATAAGTGACACTCAATGGCTCTTGTTTGGCAAACACCACTACCCCAGAATACCCCTTCTTCTCTGCAGAATTCCAATACTCACAATAACCACCAAAGTCAAAATCCCCCTGCTCTTTGTGCATTTTAGATTCTTGGATACAAAACACATCAGCATCCACCTCTCTAAAAAAATCCATAAACCCCTTATTCATACAAGCTCTAAGTCCATTCACATTCCATGAAATCAATTTCATCTTCATTCCTTATCTTTTAAGATCAATCCAGCCTCATACAAAAAAATTGAGGGCTCATAACTTATCTTTTTGAGCTCATCCTTCCTAGCATAACTCAAAAACAATTTCTCCTTGGCTCTTGTCACAGCGACATAAAAAAGTCGTCTTTCCTCTTCCAAGCTCCCCCCCTTACTCATCAATTTGCGATTTGGGAATCTTCCATCCATCAAATCCACCACATACACCTCCTTAAACTCAAGCCCCTTGCTCGCATGAATACTGAGCAAATTGACCCCGCTCCCATCGCTTGCTTCACTCCCTCCAAGGATCATTGCATTCAAAAATGCTCCAAGATTTGCATAAGGCTTACTCAAACTCTCAAGCAAAGCCACCTTTCTCTCAATCCTCTCCATTGCCTCAGTCTCACGCACAGCATCAAGACTTCCATCTTTGTTTTTGGCTCGCTCCTTGGCAAATGTGGCAATAATCTCCCTAAAAAATAAAGAAGACCGAATCTCCTTAATCAAATGCATTGGATGAGACAAAAATCGTGCCTGCTTGATGAGTAAGAAGAAAAGATTGAGAAATTTTGCACCCTCACTCACAAGCTTTGGATGCTCAAACATCGGATGTGATCTCAAAGATGGATCCAAAAATGCATCAAACCTAGAAGCATTTTCCAATGCGAAGAAATCCTCAAACAAGCCCATTTGCGATGATTTCGCCCTCAAAGCATAAGGTTTGATCCCCTCTCTAGGCTTAAGCAACCCCCCAATCACATCTCCCTCACCCAAAGCATTAAGTGCTTCATAGAGATCTTTGGCAATTGAGCTGCCAATTCCTTTGCCATAGCTTAAGACATGAATATAGGCCATCATATCTTTGGGATTATAAAAACATGAACACAAATCAAGTAAAAGTGCGATCTCTTTGGTTTCAAAAAAACTACTCCCCCCCTTGCGTTTTGATGAGATTCCAAGCTCCCTCAAACTCGCCTCAATCCCATCAGCACTAGAATTATTCCTAAAAATGATCGCGATCTCTTGATGGATACTCCCACTTGAAGCAATCCTTTTGGCAATCCCCTGATATTGCAAAAATAACTCATCATACACCAAAAGCTTTGGAGCATCAAACTCCCCTTCTTTCATCACTTCAAGACTTTTGGGATAGATTCGCTCATTGCGAGAGATGACTTGATTGGCTAGATCCAAGATCATCCCACTTGAGCGATAGTTCTTGGTCAATGTAAATACATTGGCTTGTGGATATTGCACACCAAAATTTCCGATGATTGAAATATCCGCACCATTAAAAGCATAAATACTCTGATCATAATCCCCCACACAAAAAAGACTAGAGGGATTGAGGGCTTGCAAAATAGATTCTTGCAAAGGATTGGTATCTTGATACTCATCACACAAAATCTCTTTGTATGGACAATCTCCCTTCTCCCTTAGCTTCTGCATCTCAGCACGATAGAGCAAAAGCAAATCATTATAATCCACATACCCATAATCACGCTTTAGCATATCAAACTCATCAAAGATCCCCTCATAAATCTCCAAAAATTTCAGCTGTGCAGGTGCTTTTTCTTCAAGATACTCGCCAAACTCTCTCTCTCGACTTGAATTAAGATAGAGGGCATAGAAATCATAGAGATATTGAGAAGTATAGGGCTTAGAATCAAAAGTATCCACAAAGGTGCGCCTCTCATAAATACTTCTAAAAAGCACTTTAAGCTCTCTTGGTTGCTTGAGTGCAACTTTTTGATGTTCTTTGAGATGCTTGTAGGCGATTGCATGAAAAGTTCCAGCCTGAATCTTTTTTGCAAGCTCATATCCAAAAAACCTCCCCACTCGCTCAATCATCTCATGGCTTGCCTTATTGGTAAAAGTCAGGAGCAAAATCTCCTCAGCCCCAATCCCATTTTGAAGCAAAAAGGCGATGCGCCCAACGATTGTGGAAGTTTTACCCGTCCCAGCAGATGCGATGATCAGATTATGCCCCATAGGAGCTTTTGCAGCCTCAAGCTGCTCAGGATTAAGTTTAGATAAAGGCATCAATCCACCCTAGATTCCAAAGGATTGAAAAGATCCTTTTTAGGAATCAAAACCAATGCCCCCAAAGCGACAAAAGAAGCAATCAGAGGATTAAACTCCACCCCAAGATGTGCCAATGTCAATCCCCCAGCCAGTGTCGCAATCGCGATCCCAAGATTGAAGCTTGCTTCATTCAAAGAAATCGAGCTCTCCACATTATCTGGCGTGTAGCGCTTAGCACTCCAAAGAGCCAAAATCTTCACTGATGCCACACAAGAAAATCCCCAAAAGCTCACCATACAAAAATTAGCCACTGCCACAAGGGGATAATGGATACTAAACATCAAGCCAAAGAGCGATAAAGCTAGGAGCGAAAGAGTTAGTCTCAAACACACAATCGCCCCAAGTCTATCAGCAAGTTTTCCTCCGATAAGATTCCCCAAGATCCCAAAAGCACCATAAATCAAAAGCACCAAGCTTAGCTCCTGATGAGCAAACCCTCCCAAATCCATAAAAAATGGCTCAACATAAGTATAAAAAGTAAAGATACTCCCACAAAAACCAGCTGTGATCAAAAAAGATCTCCACATCTGCAAGCTCTTAAGCCCATCCATCAAGCCAGAGATTCGTGTTTTTTGCCCTTGGATATTTTTGGGCATCACACAAATCACACTCAAAAGCACACATAAGGTCAAAATCGTGATACAAAGAAACAAAAATTGATATCCATAAGTATTGCCAATCATCGCACCCAAAGGCACGCCACTCACCATCGAAATAGTCAGACCAGAGACCATCAATGCCAAGGCTTGAGATTCTTTGCCTTTTTGAGCCACCTGTGTGCAAGTCAATGTCGCGATCACAAAAAAGACTCCATGCATACACCCACACACAAACCGAGCAAAAGCCGTAAGATAAAAATCAGAACTTAGAAAAATGATCAAATTTCCCAAAGCAAAGATTCCAAGATTGACACTTAGTTGAGCTTTGCGATGAAGTGAGCTTAGAGGGATGCTTAGCAAGGGTGCTCCGATGATCACACCTAGAGCATAAAAAGTCGTCAAATATCCCGCTTGAGATGGTGAGATATTGAAACTATCTGCAAGATTATTCAAAATCCCTGCCATAGAAAGCTCAGCCACCCCCATACAAAAGGCACTCAAAGCCAAAGGGATGATCGAAAAATAAGATTGGTGAAGTTTCATTGATATGACCCCATATAGCAAACTAAACCGCTGATTCTAATCTAAATCTTTCCAACCTGAATCCTCAAAACTTATTCATATCTCAAAGCATCAATTGGATTTAGTCTAGAAGCTCTTCTTGCAGGCAAAAACCCAAACACAATCCCAATCACCACACAAAATACCAAAGCCCAAAATGCAACAGAAATATCAAAAACAAAGGGCATCCCAAAATGATCACTCAAAGCATAGCTCGCCCCCACCGAGACACATACCCCAATCCCTCCCCCAAATACACTCAAAACAATCGCTTCAATCAAAAATTGCAAAAGCACCTCTCCCCCAGTCGCACCCACAGCGATCCTGATCCCAATCTCTCTAGTCCTCTCACTCACAGAGACAAGCATCATATTCATAATCCCAATGCCCCCCACAAGAAGACTGATCCCAGCAATAGCAGTGATAAAAATCGTCATCGTCTTTGTTGTAGATCCAATCATTTGCAAAATCTCTTTGGTATCCATCACCTCAAAGGGACTTTTTTGATTGGGCGCAACTCCACGAATCTCTCGCAAAATTTTTAGCACCTCTTTGCTCATCTCTTCAGAATCCATCCCATCTTGAAGTGCAATATAGATGCGCCCAATATTGTGCAATGAAGCATCAGACTTCACAAGTGAAGAATAAGTTTTGAATGGCACAAGCACAATATCATCTTGATCCTGTCCCATAGCCCCCTGTCCTTTTTCCTTGAGCACACCCACCACCTCACACACAAATGATCCGATTTTGAAATAGGATCCAAGAGGATTTTGATCTGCATACAAGCCTTTTTTGACACTATTTCCTATGATGCACACTTTTGAGATTTGATGAAATTCCTTGGGATCAAATCCCCTTCCATATAAGATCTGTGAATTAGTCGTCCTAAGATATTCTTCTCCCACTCCAGCAATTGAGCTCATGATATTTTTGCCCTCATAGCGGATCAAAGCACTTGTATTTGAAAAAGTAGCAAGAGAATAGATCTTGCCCTCCAATCTTTGGCGCAATAGATTGACTTCATTTTCTGAAAATTTAAGTCTCCCTACACTAATCCCCCTAGAATCCAAAGCCCTTGAGGGAAATACAATCAAAAGATTACTTCCAAGACTTGCAATCCCTTGGGTGATTCTTTGGGTTGTGGCCTGTCCAAAATTCACCATCGCCACCACAGAAGCCACCCCGATAATCACACCCAATGTGGTCAGAAAAGATCTCAAAAAATTTCTAAAAATCTGCCTAAAGGCGATCACAATTGCATTCCAAATCATCTCCTCACATCTCCCTCAATACACCCATCACGGAAATAAATCTCCCTAGAGGCAAAAGAAGCCATTTCACTCTCATGTGTGACCATCAAGATCGTGATTTTCTCCTCCTGATTGATCTCTTGCAAAAACTCCATAATCTCTAAGCTACGCTGAGAATCAAGATTGCCCGTTGGTTCATCTGCGATCAAAAATTTAGGTGTGATTGCCAAGGCTCTAGCGATTGCCACCCTCTGCTGCTGTCCGCCACTAAGTGCTGCACTTGTATGATGATATCTATCAGCAAGTCCCACTCTCTCAAGTGCCATCATTGCGATCTCTTTGCGCTCTTTTGAAGGATATCCCTTATACATCAAAGGAAGCTCTACATTTTCTAAGGCTGTTGTCTTAGGCAAGAGATTAAATCCCTGAAACACAAATCCAAAATAATTCCTTCGTAATCGTGCGCGCTCATTCAAATCCAGCTCACACACATTCACCCCACAAAAGTCATACACTCCCCCATCTGCCACATCCAAACAACCCAAAATATTAGAAAGAGTAGATTTTCCACTCCCACTTGGTCCCATCAGTGCGATGAATTCTCCCTGATTGATCTCAAGATTGACGCTTTTTAAAACTTGAAGGCGATTTTCTTTGGTTCCATAACTTTTCTGCAAATCTCTGAGCTCAATTAGTCTCACTGATATTTTTCCTCCACGATCACAGAAGCATTTTCATCAATCCCCTCAATTTGGACATATTTCCCATCAGAGATTCCGATCTGTATCTCTTTTTTCTGAGGTTTTTGATGATTTAAGACCCACACACTTTTTTGTCTCTCTCTGGGAACTTCTTCTGATCTCTTGCGTCTAGGTGGAGTAAAAAATGTCGATGCTCTCTTTGAAGATTTTAGAGAATCTTTGGGTTTTGGCACATAATACAGTGCTGCAACTGGGACAAGAAGCGCATCTTTGACTTCCTCGACCTTGATATTTGCAGTCGCACTCATTCCTGGACGCAGAAGCAAATCTTTGTTTTGGACTTGGATTGTGACCTCATAGCTCACGATATTATCCACAACACTTGAGCCATAATTGATCTTATCCACATGAGCAAAAAAAGTGCGATTAGGATAAGCATCGACACTGAAGCTGACCTCTTGCCCGACTTTGATTTTTCCGATATCAGATTCAGCGATCTTGACGATAAGCTTCATCTCTTCAAGATTCTGAGCCACTTTGAAAAGTTCGGGAGCCGAAAAGCTTGCAGCAACCGTCTGCCCCACATCAACACTCCTCACAAGCACAACTCCATCAATTGGTGAGGTGATGATTGTATTATCATAATCAATTTGTGTGCTTTGCATATTGGCTTTGATCTCTTCGATATTGGCCTCTTTGCTTAAAATATCAGCCTTGATCACTTCATAGGCAACTTGCGCATTTTGCACATCAGCAAAAGAAGGATATTTACCCTTACTTTGCTTGTAAAGCTTCTCAAGACGATCAAATTGCCATTTTTTATCTTTGAGCGAGCTTTGGAGCGAAAGGAGCTGAGCTTGCATCCCCTTAAGCTGAGCTTGATTGCGTTTGAGTTCTTGTAAGATCTTTTGATCATCGATCTTGGCCAAAACCTGTCCCTTATGCACGATGTCATTGGTATCGACATACAATTTAGCAATGATGCCAGACACTTGAGATCCGATCTGCACCTCATTGAGAGGATTGAGCGTCCCTGTGGCACTGATAGAGTTTGTGATATCTCCTCTGATAGGGCGCTCAACCACATATTCAACCAAAGCCTCTTTGGGCTTCATATATGTATAGATTCCATATCCTCCGCCACCAAACAATAAGACTAGGGGGATCATCCATTTCCATTTTTTCGTGCTTGGACGCACCACTTTCAATACTTGATCTGACATCAAATCTCCAAGATGAACTAAAATCAAAAATTACAAAGTTAGTATAGGAATCAAAAATAAAATCAAAATAAAGTCAAGGATAAAAAGATCAAAAATTCAAACCCCCATTTGTTTGAGCTGCTCCTCCCACATCTGGATCTTCTCCATCATCTCATCCAAAGTCTCACACTCATCAAAGCTACTCCAAAATCTTGTTTTAAGATTCTCCAAAGCCTCAAACACTTCAATCACTTGCTCACCATGAGGTGTGAGCTTGCTACCTCCCCCTCCCCTACCCCCATTATTGCTGATCACTAGCTCCTCTCCATTGATCTCTTTGATCTGATGCAAGCTATCCCATGCCGCCTTATAGCTCATATACATTTTTTTGGATGCTTTGAGAAGGGAGCCTTCCTCTTTGATATGTTTAAGCAATTGGATTCGACCATTACCCAGATAGTTCTTCCCCTCCTTTTTGATCCAAATCCGAGAATGAATCTTGAGCCTAGCCATTGAGCCACACTGCTCCAATCACACCAGCAATAATCAGCGGAATGTTATAGACCAAAAAAGTCGGCACACATGTATCCCAAATATGATTATGTCCCCCATCAGCATTCAAGCCAGAAGTTGGTCCAAGCGTGCTATCACTTGCAGGAGATCCCGCATCACCCAATGCTCCAGCGATCCCTACAAGCAAAATGATCGCTGATGGATGAAACCCAAGTGCCACACCAAGCGGACAATAGATTGCTGCGATAATCGGAATCGTCCCAAAGGATGTGCCAATCCCCATAGTGATTAGCAAACCAACAAGAAGCATCAACAATGCTGAGATGACTTGACTTTGCATCAAGAAAGTTACCTCACTCACAAGAGCATCGATCGCTCCAGTTTCCTTGAGCACACCCCCAAATCCAGAAGCCACAAGCATCACAAAAGCAATGAAAGCCATCATACTCATCCCCCCCTCCATCACAGAATCCATACTTTTATAAGGGATTCCCTTAGTCACGATCATCACAAGCAAGCCACAAAGCGCACCCAAAGGCAGAGAAGAACTCACAAGCTGGATAGCAAAGGTCACAATAACCCCAGCCAACACTCCATAATCTTCTCTACTCATCACAATATTCTCAAGATCCATCTGCTCAATCCTGGCTTGGACATATTCCCTTGGACGCACATACAAAACAAAAACAGCGATCAATAACCCAGCAAGCATCGCCACACCCCCAATCCACATCACAGAGGTCACATCAAAGAGACTTACATTGACACCATTTTGGACCAAATTATCTTTGATCACACTCTGAAAGATCAGTCCAAACCCCACAGGCAAAGTGATATAAGGGGCTTGTAATCCAAACGAGAGAGCACAAGCCACAGCACGCCTATCAAGTTTCATTTTGTTCATAAGAGCAAGAAATGGAGGGATAAGGATCGGGATGAAAGCAATATGAACAGGAATAAGATTCTGTGAAAAGCAAGTAATCAATGCGACAAACAAAACAAACAAAATTTTATGATTCCCGATCAATGCACTCACCCATTTCACAAGAAACTTTGTTAGATTACTTTTTCCAATCGCAAAGGCAATCGCACCCAAGAGGATATAACTCAAAGCAGTTTCAAGATTGCCACTCATACCTGAGATAAATACACTCATCGTCTTATCAATACTCAATCCCCCAAGCACCCCAGCAACAAGAGCTGAAAACACGATCGAGAGCATGACATTAAATCTCAGAAGACACAAAAACGACATCAAAACAATCGATATTACAACAGGGTTTCCTAAAATCATTCTTTTACCTTAAAATCTTTGATTAGCCCCCTTTCATTCTATCAAACAAAGCTTTTATCAACAAACAAAAGATCATCTTAATCCCATAGTTTGGATAATTACTGATAGAATTTATGATTTTTAATCCCATTCAAGCAGGCAATCATGAAAAATTTAGTTATCGTCGAATCTCCAGCCAAAGCCAAAACGATCAAAAACTTTTTGGGCATAGATTATGAAGTCATCGCCTCCAAGGGACACATCCGCGATCTCCCACAGAAAAAGTTTGGAATCAAAATCCAAGATCAACAATTCATCCCAGAATATGTGATTTCTAGTGACCACAAAGAAATTGTCTCCAAGATCAAAGAACTAGCCAAAAAGGCAGAGCGTATCTATATCGCCACCGATGAGGATCGCGAGGGAGAAGCGATCGGATATCACATCACACAAGCCATCGGCAAAGATGCATCCAACTTCCCCAGAATCGTCTTCCATGAGATCACACACTCAGCGATCACCCACGCAATCTCTTCTCCAAGACAAATTGATATGGACAAAGTCGATGCCCAACAAGCACGACGCCTATTAGATAGGATCGTTGGATTTCAGCTCAGTGGCCTTATCGCCAACAAAATCCAAAAAGGATTGAGTGCTGGACGGGTGCAAAGTAGCACGCTCAAACTCATCGTCGATCGCGAGAAAGAGATTTTGGCTTTTAAGCCCGTGCGCTACTTTAGCATCCAAGGAGAATTCTCCCCCAATCTCTCAACAGAACTGATCACTTTTGAGGGTGAGAAACTTGAAAAACTCAGCCTCCAAGATGAGCAAAAAGTCCAAGAGATCGTGCAAATCTTGCAACGCGATTCTTTTAAGGTGCAAGAGATCATCACAAAAAGCAAAAAAACTCCGACCCCTCCCCCATTTATGACCTCTACCCTCCAGCAAAGTGCTTCCACCTTACTTGGATTTTCTCCGACCAAAACCATGAGCATCGCTCAAAAACTCTATGAAGGAGTCAAAACCCATGAGGGAGTGATGGGGGTCATCACCTATATGAGAACAGATAGTCTAAATATCGCCAAAGAAGCTCAAGAGAAAGCCAGAGAAGTCCTACTTCAGACCTATGGAGAAGTCTATCTCCCATCTAAGCCCAAAAACTATGTCAGCAAAAACAAAAGCGCACAAGAAGCACACGAAGCGATCCGCCCCACCAATCTTGGATTTACACCCAAGATCGCACAAGAGTTTCTCACTCCAGATGAGCTCAAACTCTACACACTTATCTATCATCGCTTCCTTGCCTCCCAAAGTGTCGAGGCAGAATTTGAAAGTCAAAGTATTCTAATCGCCTCAGATCACGGAGTTTTCAAAGCTAGCGGCAGTAAGCTTGTCTTTGAAGGATTCTACAAAATCACTGGAAATCAAGACAAAGACAAGCTTCTCCCCTCTCTAAACCAAGGTCAAACACTAGAAGTCAAAGAAATCACAAGCAAAGAGCATTTCACTGAGCCTCCAGCAAGATTCAATGAAGCAAGTCTCATCAAAGTGATGGAAAGTCTAGGCATTGGTCGTCCAAGCACCTATGCCCCCACTATTGCCCTCCTCAACAATCGAGACTACATCAAGATCGAAAAAAAGCAGATCTTTGCCCAAGAAAGCGCATTCAAAGTCACAGAAATGCTTAGCCAGTATTTCAACGAAATCGTCGATAGCCACTTCACAGCCAAACTTGAAGATGAGCTAGATGAGATTGCTGAGAAAAAGCAAGATTGGCAAAGAGTGCTTTGGAGATTTTATGAGCCATTCCACCAAAAGATCACTGATGGCAAGACAAACATCCCATCTCAAAAAGTGATGATTCCCACAGGAGAGAACTGCCCACAATGTGGAAGTGAGCTCATCAAACGCAGTGGAAGATATGGGGAATTTATCGCCTGTAGTGGATATCCAAAGTGCAAATACATCAAACCCAAAGAAGATCAAACACCCACAGAAGAAGTGGGAACATGCGAAAAATGCGGGCTTCCCATGGTCAAAAAAATAGGAAGAAATGGAGAGTTTATGGCTTGTAGTGGATACCCAAAGTGCAAAAATACCAAATCCCTCCAAAGCACCCCACCCAAAACACTTGAAGTCAAATGCCCAGAGTGTGGAGGAGAACTAGCCCAAAAGCGCTCAAGGATGGGGACATTCTTTGGATGCAGTGGATATCCAAAGTGTAATTTCCTCTCCAAATTTGAGCCCATCCCCTCACCCAAATGTCCAGAATGTGGCTATATGGTGGCGACAAGGACTTATAGAGGCAAGGAGCTGTGTGAGTGCATCAAATGCAAGCATCGATTTGCTTTAGAAGATCAAAACTAAGGCAAGACACAGAACCCAAACATACAAAACCCCCAAAAAGTGGGGGGGCTACCAGCTAGAAGAGCGAGAGCTTGGAGCGATCTTTGAGATATTGACCTCATGATCCCACACAACAAGCCCACTTTTGAGATCCACCAAACTCAACAAAAAATAATAATCAACCCTCTGTTTTCCCTCAACACTGCTATTGCGCTGCACAACCTTCCCAGACAGAGAATAAGATGGGGCGATCAGATTCCCTTGAGCAATCGTCGTGCTTTGCCTATAGTCTTGATTTCCCCTTGCTTGATGCGATCTTTGGATCATCACATCCTCTCTTTCACCACTCCCACTCATCGCAACACTTAGAGCAAACTTCCCACTCTCACGCAAGCTCCTTGCCACACGCCTTGCGATTTGATTCATATCGATCTTCTGCATCGTATCATTGATAAAATCTGAGATCACAAGCACCTGCACTTCATCCCCCAAACGCTTCACAAAAGCACTTTGAAGCAAAGAATCGACACTCAAACTAGAAGCACGAGCCAAATCATTGAAATCAAGTCCGGCACTCACATAGCCTTGCGCACTCGGATCGATGTATTTCACTCCTCCACAACCATAAAATCCAAGCCCGATACAACACGCCATCACCCATCTCTTCATCTCATCCTCCTTTAGCGTTTCATCACAATATGACCAAACACATGCCTACCGGCATTACGAAAGTAGATTATATTGTTTTTATCAAGGCATAGCTTGCTTTCATCAACACACTCTTTACTCATCTCCCAAGAAGCATACACACCTCTCTCTCCCCTAAGACTTAAGATTCCTTGAGTGTTTTTCACCCTAGCGATCCAAAAACGATAAGGTAAGATTTGATTACTCCTCAAATCAGCCTTTGTGCTCAAAAGTCCATAAGCCATCCCCCCAAACATAGCCAAGATACGCGCGCCTCCTTGCATCGATGCTTGAGCATAATGCTGAGCCATTGCCTTAGAGATAGAAGAGGTCACAGAGGAAATCACGATAAAAGGTAGATGCTTAGAAAACTCTCCTAAGATCAAAGGATCAAAGCTAGCGATCTCCCACGCCCTCTCTTTTTGATGCCCTAGCATTATCTCATAATGAGATTCAAACCCCATCCCTCTTCTCATATCAGGCAATGCCACTGACACACTCACAACACTACTTGGCGTCACAAAAGGCAAAGCAAATCCCCTCTCTACCTTCCAAGCACTGCGTCCATCTTCGATGATGATCCAAGTAAATTTCTCCTCGCGCCCCTCACCCAAAGCCATCAAAATATCTTTATAAATCTTTGGATTTTGAGTGATAGCATAAGCCTCCTTGAGTAGATCTATCCCCTTAGAATCCCCCTCAAGCACAAAAAACAAACCAGAAAGATAGCTCACAGCAGGATTGATAAACCCCTCTAATGATGCAAATTGCTCCAAATTGCTATAGCTTTTTAAGATCTCATGATGGAAATTATGTGGATTTTTGAGAGCTTCTTGCTTTTGATTGGCTCGCTCAATCTCTCTTCTATAATACTCCTTGATTCTCCTTTGGCGATCATTGGCACGATTAAACTCCACCCTTGCATCCTCAAAATCCCCTCTTTGCATAAACACAAGTGCTTTATAATAATTCACCATCACAGCTTCCAAAAGATAGCCCTCATAAGGCAAGAGAGTATCATTCACAACCACTGCCCCAAGCCCATCAAACACACTTGATAAAATGCCCTTCTTTTCATTTTGATTGATGAGCTCCTCAGCACTCTCTAGCAAGCCAAGTGCTTGAGGTTTGGATAGATCAAATCCAATTATCCCTCCAATCATTTGATAAAGCAGGGCATCTTTGCCATCCTTACTTCCCCTAAGTGCCATAGCAAAGGCCTGATTTGGATCCCCCTCATAATACTCATATGCAACCTTTTGCAAAGAAACACTAGAGCATCCAGCGATCCAAAAAACACCAATAAAAAGCAAGAAAAAATTTTTCAATCCTTCGCCTCATTTAAGAATTTAATTTAAATCTTGAGATATGTATAATTCCGCTCTATAAATTTTACAAAACTTATTCAATCGGAGGAGATAATGGCGGTTTTACAAATTGGTGCGGGGGGAGTTGGAGGAGTTGTTGCCCACAAGCTTGCAATGAATGCCAAGACTTTTGGAGAAATCACTCTTGCCTCACGCACAAAAAGCAAATGTGAAGAAATCGCAAAAAGTGTTTTACAAAAAACTGGGATTGAGATTCGCTGTGAGAGTGTTGATGCTGATGATGTCGATGCCCTTGTCGCATTGATTGAGAGAATCAAACCCAAGGTTGTCATCAATGTCGCCCTCCCCTACCAAGATCTAAGTATTATGGAAGCATGTCTAAGAACCAAAACCCACTATCTAGACACAGCAAACTATGAGCATCCTGACACTGCAAAATTTGAATACAAAGAGCAATGGGCATTTCATGAGAGATACAAAGAAGTAGGAATCTTTGCTCTTTTGGGAAGTGGATTTGATCCAGGGGTGACCAATGTCTTCTGTGCTTATGCCCAAAAGCATTATTTTGATGAGATTCATAGCATTGATATTTTGGATTGCAATGCTGGAGACCATGGCTATCCCTTTGCCACAAACTTCAACCCAGAGATCAATCTCAGAGAAGTGAGCTCAAGAGGAAGATATTGGGAAAATGGAAAGTGGATTGAAACCGCACCGATGGAGATTATGCAAGTTTGGGATTATCCTGAGATTGGAGAGAAAGATTCTTATCTGCTCTATCATGAAGAACTAGAATCACTAGTCAAAAACATCAAAGGCTTGAAGCGTATCCGCTTTTTTATGACTTTTTCTCAAAATTACCTCAACCATATGCGATGCTTGGAAAATGTCGGAATGCTAAGAATTGATGAAGTAGAACATAATGGAGAAAAAATCATCCCCATCCAATTCCTAAAAACTCTCCTCCCCGATCCTGCAAGCCTAGCTGGACGAACAGTAGGAAAAACAAATATCGGATGCTATATCCAAGGCATCAAAGATGGCAAAGCAAAAACCATCTATATCTACAATGTCTGCGATCATCAAGAATGCTTCAAAGAAGTATCTTCTCAAGCCATTAGCTACACCACAGGAGTGCCTGCAATGATTGGAGCCAAACTCATTGTGGAAGGAAAATGGAGCGGAAATGGAGTATTCAATATGGAAGAGCTTGATCCCGATCCATTTATGGAAGAGCTTAATATTCAAGGATTACCTTGGAAAGTGCTAGAACTCTGATGCATACAGATCTCCTCAAGCTAAACTATCTCTACCATCTAGAGATGTTTGGAGAGGAGTTTTTTGAAGGCTTTCCCCAAAGCAATCCCTCAACACAGCAAGGATTCTTGGGGTTTTCTCCCCAACAAGCCAAGATTGGATTTATCACCCAAACCCCATTGATTGACAAAGACTGGCAGTTCCTCCCCACCAAAAGTGCTCAAATGCTAGAAGATATCATCACCAAAGTCTTTGCTCTCAAACCCCAAGAATGCTGCATATTTTCACTATTCAAAACCCAGCAGATCTCCTATGAGCAAGACATCAAACAGCACGCAGAGATTTTGCTCTCTCAGATCACCCAAAGCTCAGCACAAGTATTTGTGATTTTTGGATTATCTGAGATTGCAAACCATCTCTTACCTTCCAAAGTAGATCTAGGAAGCCTCACCAAATTCAAAAACAAAAGCTGGATCACCACTCATTCGCTCCTCGCACTCATCAAACTCCCAGCACTCAAAAAACAAACCTTTCATCATCTCAAAATCGCAAAGGCATCACTATGAAAACTTTCTTCATACTTCTTTTTGGCACCTTACTTTTGGCAAATCCCCTTATATTTCACCCTCCCAAACTCTCTAGCCCACAAGAAGAAATCATCGCGCAATTTTCAGAAGAGATCAAACACTCCTCGCTCAAAATCGCCCTTGTGATGCCCAAAAAAATCATTGGACGCTATTCTGTTGCAAGCATTGACACGATCATGGCTTATCTTTCTGCAAGAGGGGCAGAATTTGAGTTTGAAGTATTTGATAGCGGAGATGAAGAAGAAGAATCAATTCAGAAAGTATATCAAGAGATCACCCAGCACAATTTTCAGTTTATCATCGCGATTTTTACTTCCAAAGGAGCCTATCAAGCTAGCAAACTCCCTCTCAAAATCCCTCTCTACATCCCCACTGTCAATGCCACACAAATCGGCTTTGATCCCTCAACCAATCCGATGCTTTTCTTTGGAGGGATCAGCTACAAAGATCAGATTCGAGAACTCCTTAGACTCCACACACCTGATCAAAACATCATCGCCTATAATGATGATAGCCCTGTAGGAGATCGTTTATCTAATACCCTTCTTGATCTCATCCCCAATATCCATAGTCAAACCATCACCAACCAAGATGCCGCGACTTTCAGCAAACAGGCCAGAACTCAAGAAAAGCTGATCAATCAAGCAGATGTATTTCTCAACACCCCAGTGGTCAAAAGCGGGCTTTTGCTCTCACAGATCGGATACTTTAGAAAAAAAGCATCCAAATTTCTCTCCACTCAAATCAACTACAACCCCTCCATTATTGTTTTGACACAAAAACGCGATCGCAAAAACCTCTTTATCGCAAGCTCCATTGCTCAAACCAATCAAAAGCTCATCGAGTATGGCTCACTACTCAATAGTGATCTCAAATTTGACTGGGTCAATTACTCCACAGCTTTAGGTATGGAGATGTTTTATAGGATTATGTTCTCAGATAGTCTCCCCTACTTCAAAGAAACGATCAAAAACAACCAAATCCAATACACAACCCAAATCTACTTCATCGATACGAAAGGATTTTTCACCCCCATTGATCCCTCTCTCCTAAAAACTCCACCAATAGAGCCACAAGAAGTCATTCCACCCATTCTAGAGCCAAGTGGTGAAGGAGAGATTCCACAAGAAGAGGCAGAGATCCCACAAGAGCAATCTCAAGAGGATAAATTGTCATCAGATTTGATTCTTGAGGGGTGAGTGTAGATATTCATATTTTTCCCACGCGCAAAACCACATAGCGTGATTCCATGAGTTTGAGCAGTTTTGACTCCCAAAAATGTAGGGGCTGTTCGTGAGACAACGATAGGGATATGATGCATCACAGCCTTGCTCACCATCTCTGAACTCAACCTCCCACTCACGACCAAAATCCCCTCACTAGGATTTTTGTGATTGAGCCACGCCCGCCCACAGACTTTATCGATCGCATTATGACGCCCGATATCTTCACTAAAGAGAGTTTCATCATCACTAAACAAAAGCATCGCTTTATGCACGCATCCTGTTTGCAAATAAAGCTCGCTTTCTTGATAAAACTTACGCACATGTTCCAAAACCCATCGTCCAGATACACATAGAGCACTTGTATTAAACTCTACCTGCATCTCATTTCCAGCCTGCCCTGTGATCCCCCCACCACAGCCTGAAACAAGTGTTTTTTCTTTGTAAAGATTTTTGAGATTTTGCTCTTGGATTTTGGCTTGCATTCTCACTTCCAAGCCCCGATTGAGCACCTCAAGATGCTCAATATCACCCACCCCCTCAATCACCCCCTCACTCAACAAAAATCCGATCATATGTGCATCTCCATCTTGAGGAATACACATCGTTGAGATGATTTTCTCCCCATTGAGATAAAAGCTTACACGACTTTCTAAGATCACGATATCTTCTTTGGGATATTTGACTCCATCTTCTAAGCGTGTGATATTGATCTGTTTTAAAACATCCATGATGAAACCTTTATGAGTTTAGTAGTGAACGAAGAAAAATGAAGGGGCATCCTTCCCAAATTAGGGAAGAGATGATTATTTTTGATTCAAAAGACCCAAAACAGCGACAGCATGAGGAGTCATTGCACCACATTTATTGCACACTGTATAAATTGATGGAATCATTGGACCATTGCTTACAATACTTCCATCAATCTTCTCTTGCAACATCACATTACTAAAACCTGGCGCAATCCCCATATCACTCCCACCACATACTGGACACTTGAGTTTTCCTGCTTTTTCTTTGATCTTATCCAAAATCGCTTGTTCTGTGATTGAAATATCTTGTGCCATTTCACTCTCCTTGAAAGATTATTTTCTAAGACAATGAGAAACATCTCGCCTTAAAAGGAGGCTATTGTATCAAATGATTCTCAAATCCACTCTTTCAACACAATCTCACAAAAATCAAAAAAATCTTTTTTGACTAAAATCATCATTTATATCTCCATAATGAGATAGAAAAAAGTTAAAATGTTGTTTTCTTTGAGTCCTATGAGTTTTAGCCCTACCAAACCCAAAGATCAATTTTATGCAAGGAATCCAAAGTGTTTGAACTAATCTCCTCTCATCATTTTTCCCAAGATTTGCAAGATCAATACCCCCTCATTTCATTTGATAGCTCCTCACAATCCTCAGAGCTCATCATCTCAAATCGCCAAGAAAACTCCCAGATCTCCGCACCAGAGCTTGATTGGTATCTCCAAAATACTCAAGCTGATGAAGCGACCAAACTTGCCAATCTCCACCGCCTCTTTCAAAACAAACTCGCTATTTTTGATCACGCTCCATTCAAAGAATACTCCCTTGAAGTAGGCAATGATCTTTTGCTCATCGGCTCAGATTCTCCCACAGCTCAAGATTTCATCCAAAAAGCTCAAAACGAGGGATTTAACCCCTCCCTTCTTGATGCCCAAAAGATTCAGCACATCAGTGGCAAAATCGGCTCTTTCATCGCACTTTTACATGATGGGGAAGAGATCAGCTTCTCCCAAGCTGTGCTATTTATCCATGATGAGAATCTCCCCAAATTTTTGGGGATTTTAAGTATTCAAGACTTCCACTCCCCAGAGGAAGTACTAGCATTACTCAAAACTCGCTTAGGAAACTACACCTACAAGACAACCACACTCTATACCCCCTCACTTTGCCAATATCACCAGAGAAGACCCGATAAAAATGGTGAGGGTTTCTGTCACAAATGCGTCAATGTCTGCCCCTCCTTTGGCGTGACCAAAGATGATTCAATCATGGAGCTTATCTTTTCGCAAGTGGATTGTATGGGATGTGGAGGATGTGTGGCGACATGCCCTACAGGAGCTCTTGATTTTGCACCCTATACGATGGATTGTCTGATCCAATCACTACGCTTTTATAAAGACACACAAATCCTACTTATTCCAGAAAATTTCCTCTCACTGCTTGATGAGATCAATATCCCCAAACACATCTCCCCACTCATCATCCCCAGAGAGAAGTTCCCCTCAGAAGCCCATCTTCTTGCCATCGCTCAAGAAAGTGGAAATTCTTTCATCTTCTTCTCACCCATCATCTCTCGCCCAAGCCAAGAAGCGATCAAACTCGTCAATGACATCTATCAAACTCTCTTTCAAACTGATGCACTCTATGTTGCAAACGATATAGAGACACTCCAAACCCTATGGGATAAGCCCAAATCCATCATTCAATACTCCTACACCCCAAGCCCACAAGAATCAAAGCGCAAGCATTTTGCAGAGCGACTGATATTTATGATCAAAGATGGTGATTTTGGTCAAGTGGAGAGTGGAGAGAGCGGAGAAATGATCCGCTATGGAGAGATCAAAATCGATGAAGACAAATGCACACTTTGCAATAGCTGTGTGGGCGCGTGCAATGTCAATAGCCTGATTGCCAACTCCAAAAAACTCACTTTAGAATACAACCCTAGTCTTTGCACGACCTGTGGCTATTGTGTCCCAAGCTGTCCAGAAGATGCGATCTCACTTCATCTCAATGGGATCCGTCTCGCTCCCCAATACTTCACTTACAAAACAATGGCAAAAGATTCGCTATTTTCTTGCATCGAATGCGGCAAACCTTTTGCTACAAGCAAATCGATTGAAAAAATCAAATCCATGATGGGAGGACATTTTGCCGATGATCCCATCAAGCTCAGAACCCTTGAATGCTGTGCTGATTGCAAAGTAAAACTTATGCTTGAAGGAATCAAATGACACAAGAAGAACTCCAAATCACCAAAGCCCGATCACTCTATTACTCCCTCCTTGGAGTTTTCTTCAGTTATCAAGGCGCACAAAAGCACACACAACTCATCATCTCCATCCTTGATCAAATTTTTGCCAACCCCATCAATGATCAAACCCAAAAAGATGCACAAATTCTCCTACAAGAGCTAGAGACCAATGGCGTGACCCACATCCAAAGAGAGTTTGACATCCTCTTCATCGATAATTTCTCTCACAAAGCCATCAATCTCACAGCAAGCTATTATGATGAGGGATGGGAGTTTGGTGAGAAATGTCTCAAAATCCGCGATCTAATCTTAGAGAGTGAATTTAGAAAAGATGAAGAATACATCGAACCCGAAGATCACTTGGGATTCTTGCTTCTCTTCAATGCCTCACTTTTACAGAAATCCAACCCCTGTTCACTTGCAATGTGTCAAAAAGTCTTTGAAGAAGTGCTCAATGATTATGTGAATTTCGTTGTGCTTGAGATTCTCAAAAACAAAAACGCCAAATTTTACAAATCTATTGCCAAGATCCTAGGAAGCTTTGCTGAGTTTGAGCGCCTCTATCTTGAGATCACTCCACCACCCTTTGAAGAATTTATCGATCTTGAAGAACTCAAAAGAGAAGAGAAAAGAAGCAAATGGAAGAAACGCGTCAAAACCGACTTTGACGAAGAAGAAATCAAAAGCAAATAACATCACCATACCCTACGCTAGAGGTTAGAGCTAATCCCTAGCGTAGGGTATCCTCCCTACCATCCTATATAAAAGGAGCAGATATGGAACACAATAGATCCAATGAAAAATCTCGTAGAGATTTTCTCAAAAGCGCTAGTAAGACTTCAGTCGCTGTTGCTATTGGTGGGATTGCGCTCGCAGGTTGCGGTGACAATCAGCCAAGAGAAAAAAATGGAGTGAAAACTAGCTCCGGTAAGAAAAAAGAAATTTTATATAGAAGCACCAAGCACTGGAATGCTTACTATGCATCTGCAAAATAAGGAGGTTGGTTATGAGTGAATATGTCGCACAAACTTTCTCACCCCTCAAAGCATCTCGTCGAAGTTTTTTGAAAATGAGTGCTTTGGGGATTGGTGCTGGGATCAGTAGCCTAAGTGCAAATCAAGGGATCGTCAGAGAAGCTACACAAGAGGAGCTCAAAGAGGCTTATCCCGACAGTCAGAAGATCAAAACCGTTTGTAGCATTTGTTCTGTCGGATGCGGAATTGTGGCAGAGGTCAAAAATGGTGTGTGGGTGCGCCAAGAAGTCGCACAAGATCACCCTGTAAGCCGTGGAGGACATTGCTCCAAAGGTGCGGATATGATTGATCTAGTGCGAAGTGCCAAAAGAGTGAAATATCCGATGAAAAAAGAAAACGGGGAATGGAAGCGAATCTCATGGGAGCAAGCCCTAGATGAGATTGGAGAAAAACTTGGACAACTCAAAAAGGACTATAGTCCAGACAGCGTCCAATTCTTCGGAAGTGCCAAAGTAGGCAATGAGCAATGTTATTACATCCGCAAATTTGCCACAATGTTTGGAACCAACAATATCGATCACCAAGCTCGTCTCTGACACAGCTCTACAGTCGCCGGTGTGGCGAATACATTTGGTTATGGAGCTATGACAAACCATCTTGGAGATATCCAACATTCAAAAGCGATCATTATCTTTGGAGCCAATCCCGCGGTCAATCATCCCGTCGGATTCCAGCACTTCCTCAATGCCAAAGAAAAAAATGGAGCAAAAATAATCGTCGTGGATCCGCGATTCACACGAACTGCGGCAAAAGCAGATATGTTTATCCAAATCCGTGGAGGGACAGACATCGCCTTCATCTATGGAATGCTTCATTTGATCTTCAAAAATGGCTGGGAAGATAAAGAATTTATTGCTGATCGAACTTTTGGGATCGAAGCCATCAGAAAAGAGGCTCAAAACTATCCCCCTAATGTCGTGGCTGATATTTGCGGAGTCAAAGAAGAGCAACTTCTTGAAGTCACAAAGCTTTATGCACAAACCAAGCCAGGGACATTGATCTGGGCGATGGGACTCACACAGCATAGCATCGGCACAGGCAACACAAGAATCGCGCCCATCCTCCAGCTTGTGCTTGGAAATATGGGAATCAATGGTGGAGGGACCAATATCCTCAGAGGACATGACAATGTCCAAGGTGCGACAGATTTAGGTTGTGCCTCTGACACTCTTCCAGGATATTATGGATTGAGTGAGGGAGCTTTCAAGCACTGGGCAAAGGTATGGAAAGTGGATTATGAGTGGCTCAAAGCCCAATACGATCCAGAAACCATGAACAAATCAGGCTTCACCCTAGCAAGATGGTGGCAAGGAGTCTTGGAAGAAGAAAAGATTCACAACGGCAAAGCAGGGAAGATTAGAGCCATGGTCTGTATGGGAAATGGAATCATCTCAATCGCTCAGACCAACAAAGTCACCCAAGCACTCAATCAGCTAGAGTTGTTAGTCGTCATCGATCCATTCCCTCATGATGCGATTGCCTACACTGAGAAAAAAGATGGAGTCTATCTTCTACCCGCAGCCTCCCAAATGGAGACAAGTGGATCAGTCACTGCCACCAACCGCTCTGCCCAATGGAGATTCCAAGTCGTCAAGCCTCTCTATGAAAGCAAGCCTGACCAAGAGATCCTCTTTGGGCTAGCCAAACGCTTAGGATTCTATGAGCAGCTGACAAAAGCCCTAGGAGATGGCAAAGGCAACTTCACTTGGCCCGAAGACGCCACAAGGGAGATCAATCTTGGGATGAAAACCATCGGACTTAGTGGTTGGACTCCTGAAAGACTTAAGGATCACACCACCAACTGGCATCTATTTGATCCAATCAGTCTCAAAGGCAAGGGTCCCCTTAGAGATTCCTACTATGGACTTCCATGGCCATGCTGGAGTGAAAAGCATCCAGGGACTCCAAATCTCTATGATATCTCCATCCCTGTGATGCAAGGAGGTATGGGCTTTAGAAACAACTTTGGATTAGAGCAAGAACTTATGGGCAAAAAATACAGCATGCTCTCTAGCAAAGGAAGCACCCCTCCAAGCTCAAGTCAAAAAGGAGGATATCCTGAGATCACAGCAGACAATATCGAAGAACTCACAGGCAAAAAACTCACAGCCAAAGAAAAAGAGCTAGTCAAAGGCACAAACTGGAAAACTGACCTTAGTATGACACTTGTGCACAAAGCGCTTGAGGCAGGACTCTGTCCTTATGGAAATGCAAGAGCTAGAATGGTTGTAAATACTTGGGTGGATCAAATCCCACTTCACCGCGAACCTATCCACACACCTCGCCCTGATTTGATTAGCAAATATCCAACCTATGAAGATCAGCCCAATCACTGGAGAGTGGAGACCAAATTCAAGTCATTGCAAAAAGACTGGACGCAAGATTTCCCACTCCAGCTCAACACAGCAAGGATCGTCACTCACAGTGGTCAAGGAATCGAAGCTCGCGTGAGTTTAGCTCTCAGTGAGATCAACCCTGAGATGTATTGCCAAATCCACCCCGACACCGCTGCAAACTATGGAGTAGGAGAAGGAGATTTTGTATGGATTCACTCTCCTGAGGGCTTCAAAGCCAAAGTCAAAGCAAAACTAAGCTACAGCGTCAAAGAAAATGTGATCTTTGCACCATTCCATTGGGCAGGTGTCGCTCAAGGAAAAAGTCTAGAGGCAAATTACCCACAAGGATATGTGCCCTATAGCATAGGTGAATCTATCAATGGTGTGACCAATTATGGCTATGACATCGTCACACAGATTCCCGAAACCAAATGCGGTCTATGCCGTATAGAAAAAGCATAAGGAGGAGTAAATGAGTGCATTAACTTCTGGAGGTTCAACCCTCCAAAGTCATTCAAGGATCAAATTCTATTGTGATGAGGATCGATGCATTGATTGTCATGGATGTGATGTGGCTTGTAAAGAAGCTCATCATCTTCCTGTAGGAATCAATCGCAGAAGAGTTGTCACACTCAATGATGGGATTGAGGGCAAAGAGAAAAGTATCTCTATTGCCTGTATGCATTGCTCTGATGCTCCTTGTGCCAAAGTCTGTCCAGTGGATTGCTTCTACATTAGAGAAGATGGGATTGTCTTGCATGACAAAAAGACTTGCATTGGATGTGGTTATTGTCTCTATGCCTGTCCTTTTGGAGCACCACAATTCCCTAAATCTGATGTCTTTGGTTCTCGTGGAACGATGGATAAATGTACATTCTGTGCAGGAGGTCCTGAAGAGACACATTCTGAAGAAGAATACAAACTCTATGGACAAAACAGAATCGCTGAAGGAAAAGTTCCGATGTGTGCTGCAATGTGTTCAACAAAAGCACTTTTGGCTGGAAGCAGTGAAGAGGTGAGTGAAATCATCCGTCATCGTGCTATTGCTAGAGGAAGTGGAACTCCAAAGATTCCTTATACTTGGTCCAAGGCTTATGGCGATTAAGGAGAAGAGATGAGAGTATTGTTGTGTGTATGCTTCTTGCTCTTTGCCTTTGGTGTGAGTAAAGAAGTCAAAGAACCCATTGATTTCTCTCCCAACACTCATATCTATGGAGTGAAACAAATTGAGCAAATCAAAAATTGGGGAGTTGATTCCCCAACAGCTGGAGTAGTCAGTGGAAGTGTGAGAGAGATGCAAGGATTGACTATAGGGGTTTTGGGAAATGGAGAACCCATCAAAGGGATTGAGGGTGTCACTGGATTAGGTGAGCTCTTCACCCTTTTACAAAACAAATTCTTTGCTCCCATTTTCTTGGCAATCATTATTCTTGTGCCCTTAGCTTTTGCAACACATCTAATGATTTTCAAATCCAAGAGCTTCTCTCATGGAGTGAAATACAAAATCTTCTCCAATTACAACATCGCAATCCATTGGCTTGCTGCTGTGCCTTTTATTGTGATTTGTATCACTGGACTGATTATGGTGTTTGGAGCAAAGCTTGGTGGAGGGACATTTGTCAGACTGGCTAGAGATTTACATGGGATTGCAACCATTGGATTTACCATCTTTGGTCCTTTGATGTTTTTGATGTGGGTGAAGGCAAGCTTGCCTAAAGCTTATGATCTCAAATGGCTTTTGATGCTAGGAGGCTATCTCACAAAAGGCAAAAGCATCTCCACTCCCATTCCTTCTGGACAATTTAATGCTGGGATGAAGATGTGGTTTTGGACTTGCACTGTGGGAGGATTTATCATGATTGCTACAGGTGCACTTCTTTACTTTCAGCTTGCTCCCATCAATGCTCTAAGACTTAGTGCCATTATTCACAATGTCTTAGGATTTGCCATCATTGCTTTACTCATCACTCATATCTATATGTCTGTGTTTGCAATTGAGGGAGCATTGGGAGCGATGATTGATGGAAATATGGGGGAGGAAGAGCTAGCGATCTTGCATTCTTACTATTACAAAGAATTACAAGAGAAGGGGAAATTGGAGGGGATGAGGGT
>NZ_JADE01000010.1 GCF_000518225.1 Helicobacter pametensis ATCC 51478 | reverse complement strand
AATCTAGATGCCCTCGATGCATCCACGGAAGCATCAATAGCACCGCTCCGCAAAGAATAATACCAAGATAGCTCAAGACAAGAATCTGTATGCTTTTTAGGCGAATCTCAAACATCTAATCCTCTCATCAAAAGATCAATTATACTCCCTTTTCAAGACACACTAAAACAAGCTAGATCCACTCAACTCAATAAGCAGAAGCAAGACAAGACAAGACAAGACAAGACAAGACAAGACAAGACAAGACAAGACAAGAATTAAAGCATAAATTAAAAGATAAAAAATCATAGAAGAAAAAAGAAGTAATCCCAACCCTGCATCGACCTACATTCCCACACTTGAAAAGTGCAGTATCATCAGCGATGAGGAGCTTAACTTCCAGGTTCGGAATGGAGCTGGGTGTGACCTCCTCTCTATAGACACAGGGAAAAGGGAGAAGAAGATAAGATCTTATCCTCTACTCCCTTTTCTAGGGATTAGAATTGTATCTTGTTTATAGCCCAATCTAAGAAAAATACAAACTAGTTTTTAAGCAAAAATTTAAAAACTTCATTTTCACTTTTCCTTTTTTAGTAATAAGCATACACTCAATAAGGCAGTGAAGACATCATTGACTAGCAATTCATATGCTTCTTTGAATAAAAATAAGCCAAACGGTCTATTAGTATTGGTCAGCTAAATGTATTACTACACTTACACATCCAACCTATCAAGCAAGTAGTCTTCTTGCGACCTTCAGGGAAAGTTTATCTTGGAGTTGGCTTCCCGCTTAGATGCTTTCAGCGGTTATCACATCCATGCGTAGCTACCCAGCGATGCTCTTGGCAGAACAACTGGTACACTAGTGGCATGTCCATCCCGGTCCTCTCGTACTAGGGACAGCTCTCCTCAACTTTCCTACGCCCACGGCAGATAGGGACCGAACTGTCTCACGACGTTCTGAACCCAGCTCGCGTACCGCTTTAAATGGCGAACAGCCATACCCTTGGGACCTGCTCCAGCCCCAGGATGCGATGAGCCGACATCGAGGTGCCAAACCTCCCCGTCGATGTGAGCTCTTGGGGGAGATCAGCCTGTTATCCCCGGGGTACCTTTTATCCTTTGAGCGATGGCCCTTCCACACAGAACCACCGGATCACTATGACCGACTTTCGTCTCTGCTCGACTTGTTTGTCTTACAGTCAGGCTGGCTTATGCCATTACACTCAACTTGCGATTTCCAACCGCAATGAGCCAACCTTTGCAAGCCTCCGTTACTTTTTAGGAGGCGACCGCCCCAGTCAAACTACCCACCAGACATTGTCCTGCTTGAGGATAACTCAAGCCAGTTAGCAGACAGAAACATTAAGGGTGGTATCTCAAGGATGGCTCCATCTCCACCGGAGTGAAGATTTCAAAGCCTCCCACCTATCCTGCGCATAATGCTCCCATCGGCAGTGTCAAGCTGTAGTAAAGGTCCACGGGGTCTTTCCGTCTTGCCGCGGGTAGGAGGAATTTTCACCTCCACTACAATTTCACTGAATCCCTGGTTGAGACAGCTCCCATCTCGTTACGCCATTCATGCAGGTCGGTATTTAACCGACAAGGAATTTCGCTACCTTAGGACCGTTATAGTTACGGCCGCCGTTTACTCGGGCTTCAATTCAAAGCTTCACCTTGCGGCTGACTAATCCTCTTAACCTTCGAGCACCGGGCAGGCGTCACACCTTATACTTCCTCTTACGAGTTTGCAAAGTGCTGTGTTTTTGGTAAACAGTCGGGAGGGACTCTTTGCTGAGACCACATTGCTGTGGCACACCTTATCGCGAACTTACGGTGCTAGTTTGCAGAGTTCCTTAACCAGAGTTCTTTCACGCGCCTTAGAATACTCATCTCATCTACCTGTGTCGGTTTGCGGTACGGGCAACATTAGCTAAACTTAGAAGCTTTTCTTGGCACGACGGTATCAGTGATTCTCTCTTCCATCCGAAGACTTCAAAGAGCCTGTCAGGTTTGTGATACAGGAGCGGATTTGCCTCTCTCCCAACTTACACCTTTCGACCAACTATTCCATCAGTTGGCTCACCTAACCCTATGCGTCCCTCCATCGCACACTAATGTTGGTATAGGAATATTAACCTATTTGCCATCGCCTACCCCTTTCGGACTCGGCTTAGGACCCGACTAACCCTACGATGACGAGCATCGCGTAGGAAACCTTAGACTTACGGCGAATATGATTCTCACATATTTTATCGCTACTCATTCCTGCATGCTCACTTCGCATCGCTCCAGCACTCCTTGCCGGTATACCTTCAACGCTGATACGAACGCTCTCCTACCACTACACGGCACAATTTAAACTATCTTGAGCATCAAATTTTTATTTGATTTTTTACTGATCCTTTTTCTTTGACTTCTTTTGAACAAGAAAAAGATTTCAAAATCAAATAAAAATAAAACTCTAAATTTTTTAAGTTTGACACAACTAGATAATCTAAATTGTGCCGTGTAATCTACAACTTCGGTGTCTATCTTAGCCCCGTTATATTTTCAGCGCGCAATCACTAGACCAGTGAGCTGTTACGCTTTCTTTAAAGGATGGCTGCTTCTAAGCCAACCTCCTGGTTGTCTAAGTAACTGTACATCTTTTTCCACTCAGAATAGAACTTTGGGACCTTAGTTGGTAGTCTGGGTTGTTCCCCTCTTGACGATTGATTTTATCACCCACCGCCTGACTCCCAAGATACGGTAATAGGTATTCGAAGTTTGACAGGGTTTGGTACCGCGGTGAGCAGCCCTAGCCCAATCAGAGCTCTACCCCCTATTACTATCACTTGAGGCTATACCTAAATATATTTCGGAGAGAACCAGCTATCACTGAGTTTGTTTGGCCTTTCACCCCTATCCACAGCTCATCCCAACCCGTTTCAATGGGTACGAGTTCAGTCCTCCATAAGCTATTACACTTACTTCAACTTGGCCATGGATAGATCACTCAGCTTCGGGTCTGCAGCATCTGACTAAGCGCCCTTTCAGACTCGCTTTCGCTACGGCTTCGCGTTTGCTTAACCTCGCCAGATACCACAACTCGCAGGATCATTATGCAAAAGGCAGTCCGTCACCCTGATATAAATCATAGGGCTCCGAATGATTGTAGGCAGATGGTTTCAGGTTCTATTTCACTCCGCTCACTGCGGTTCTTTTCACCTTTCCCTCACGGTACTTGTTCGCTATCGGTCAAAGAGTAGTATTTAGGGTTGGAGAGTGGTCTCCCCTGCTTCAGCCCGGATTTCACGTGTCCTGGCCTACTCTGGATCCTGCTACCTAGAAATAATCTTTCGTATACGGGGCTATCACCCTGTGTCGCCAAACTTTCCAGATTGTTCTACTAGATTATTTCAGTGGATGTTGCAGTCCTCAACCCCGAATGCAAGCATTCGGTTTGCCCTCTTCCCCGTTCGCTCGCCGCTACTAGGAGAATCTCGTTTGATTTCTTTTCCTCTAGGTACTGAGATGTTTCACTTCCCTAGGTTCGCTCCATTTAAGGTAATGCATATCTCTATGCATTGGGTTGCCCCATTCGGAAATCTACGGATCAAAGCTTCTTGACAGCTCCCCGTAGCTTATCGCAGTCTAGTACGTCCTTCATCGCCTCTCTTTGCCAAGGCATCCACCATCTGCCCTTAAAAGCTTATTTTCATATGCTTTCAAAGTCTCAATAAAACTGCTTATGAATCAATGATTTTCTAAGTCTCACTGCCTTATTGAATGTATGGACAATTTCATCTAAGAATTCCTTCCTAAATGTCTTCATTCTTACTTTCAATAAGATCAGAGTTATTGTAGTCTTATTACTATAGGCTATTAACAATGATAATTCAAATAACACTTAGACTTAAAGTCTAATTTAAATCTTTAATCTCCTAAGATTTAAAGAATCTCTTAGCTTTTTTCTAATCTTTTCTGAAATTTCTAAGATTCTTTATCTAAGATCAAAAACTTAAATTAGACTTCTTGAGATTAGATCCTCATCAAATGGTGGAGAATAGCGGGATCGAACCGCTGACCTCCTGCGTGCAAAGCAGGCGCTCTCCCAGCTGAGCTAATTCCCCTAATGGTGGGCTTAGGAGGACTCGAACCTCCGACCTCACCCTTATCAGGGGTGCGCTCTAACCACCTGAGCTATAAGCCCGCATGCACTAAAGATAAATAATCTCTGAAGACTAAGCAAAAGATGTCAAGCTGAAGCAAGATAAATGAATATCTGCTTATTTCTCTTGAAAGGAGGTGATCCAACCGCAGGTTCACCTACGGTTACCTTGTTACGACTTCACCCCAGTCGCTGCATCCGCCGTGGACGGTAGCCAGTTTAGCATCCCGGCTTAAGGCGAATACAACTCCCATGGTGTGACGGGCGGTGAGTACAAGACCCGGGAACGTATTCACCGTGACATGGCTGATTCACGATTACTAGCGATTCCAGCTTCATGTAGTCGAGTTGCAGACTACAATCCGAACTGAGAGATGTTTTTGAGATTTGCTCCACCTCGCGGTATTGCGTCTCTTTGTACATCCCATTGTAGCACGTGTGTAGCCCTAGGCGTAAGGGCCATGATGACTTGACGTCGTCCTCACCTTCCTCCTCCTTACGAAGGCAGTCTCCCTAGAGTGCTCAGCCGAACTGTTAGCAACTAAGGACGAGGGTTGCGCTCGTTGCGGGACTTAACCCAACATCTCACGACACGAGCTGACGACAGCCGTGCAGCACCTGTTTTCAAGCTCTGGCAAGCCAGCACTCCGCTATCTCTAGCAGATTCTATCAATGTCAAGCCTAGGTAAGGTTCTTCGCGTATCTTCGAATTAAACCACATGCTCCACCGCTTGTGCGGGTCCCCGTCTATTCCTTTGAGTTTTAATCTTGCGACCGTACTCCCCAGGCGGAATGCTTAATGCGTTAGCTGCATTACTGCAGAGACAAGCTCCACAACAACTAGCATTCATCGTTTAGGGCGTGGACTACCAGGGTATCTAATCCTGTTTGCTCCCCACGCTTTCGCGCATCAGCGTCAGTAATGTTCCAGCAGGTCGCCTTCGCAATGAGTATTCCTCTTGATCTCTACGGATTTTACCCCTACACCAAGAATTCCACCTACCTCTCCCATACTCTAGAGTAGTAGTTTCAAATGCAGTTCTATGGTTAAGCCATAGGATTTCACATCTGACTTACTACCCCGCCTACGCGCTCTTTACGCCCAGTGATTCCGAGTAACGCTTGCACCCTCCGTATTACCGCGGCTGCTGGCACGGAGTTAGCCGGTGCTTATTCGTTAGATACCGTCATAATCTTCTCTAACAAAAGGAGTTTACAATCCTAAAACCTTCATCCTCCACGCGGCGTTGCTGCTTCAGGCTTTCGCCCATTGAGCAATATTCCCTACTGCTGCCTCCCGTAGGAGTCTGGACCGTGTCTCAGTTCCAGTGTGTCCGTTCACCCTCTCAGGCCGGATACCCGTCATAGCCTTGGTGAGCCATTACCTCACCAACAAGCTGATAGGACATAGGCTGATCCCATAGCGAAAAACTTTCCCTCGTAAGGAGTATCTAGTATTAATCACCGTTTCCAGTGGCTATCCCAGACTATGGGGCACATAACCTATGCATTACTCACCCGTGCGCCACTAATCCACTCTCTAGCAAGCTAGAGAGCTTCATCGTTCGACTTGCATGTATTAGGCACGCCGCCAGCGTTCACTCTGAGCCAGGATCAAACTCTCCATAAAAACTTTTATGGAGTTTGTCCAAAGAAAAATCAATGGCTAAACTCTCCATAAAAATAGAATTGTTTGTCCTAAAACTCTGTTATGTCAAAAATCACAAGTTATAACTTCAATATAGAATAAATCTATACGGGTTATAAGAGTTGTAAATATATTAGACATCAGAATATTAAGTTTGTTTCTTTTAGTTTTAAGTCATAAAAGAAGACTTTACACTCAACATTCTTTTGCTTAGTTGTCAAAGATCATTATCTAAAGTTATTTGATTAAAGGTTTAAAATGAAAACTAAACTTAAGTCAATTTAGCTCTATAATAATTAGAGAGCAAACTAACATAAATGAAGAAGTTTCATTTATTTATCTAAAATCACAATAAAAATAAATAGAACACACCAACAAGGCAAAACAAAACAATCTTTCTAAAAAAGACAATAAGACTTTTAACCCTTAGAGTTAAAAGGTTACCGTCAAATCTTAGGGAGATTAAAGCGTCTCACCGACTTGGGAAGTGGAATAATACACTAAAAAAAATGAAAATGAGCAAGAAATTTTCAAAAAAATGAATTTTTTTAGAAAAGAGGGGGAAATGGGGAGGGGGAAGGGATATATAGTATACATTAATAATATATATTACATAACAATCAAAATAAGAACAAAAACTTGAATTTTGAATAACCAAATATCTCAGATATATTTTTCATCACTTAATATAACAAGATTTAACAAAGAGGATCCCCCTCCCTCCCTCTCCTCTTGTGATCCTCGTATTTTGACGATCTAAAGAATAGGTTTAAAAAATCGGCTTGGGTGTGTTTTCTCCATTGGCTGGAAGAATTGGATAAATGATCTGAGGCTTTTTGCCTGTGAGAGTCTTCAAAAATGTCTCAATTTTTTGAGCTTCTTCATCGCTGATCGCGATATCAAGCTGAATAGAGCCCATTTCTTTGATCGCATCTTTGAGCTCCCAAAATGCTCCATTGTGAAAATAAGGCATCGTCTCAGCAACATTTCTTAGTGTGGGAACTTTGATCAGCCCATCTTTGTCTCCCTTGAATCCACCGATATTGGCAAACCGATAAGGCTTGGCCACTGCAAAGGGCTGCATCGTCCCTCCAAGATTCACACCACTATGACAACTCGCACAACCTTTGTCGATAAATGTTTTGAGTCCCTCCTGCTCTTCTGCACTCAATGCCTTAAGATTGCCTGACATAAATTCATCATACCGACTTGGTGTCACAAGCGTAGTCTCAAAAAGTGCGATGCTATCAGCAATCAGCTTGAAATCGATCTTGGTGTCTTTGCCATAGGCTTTTTGAAAGGCTTGGATATAACCTGGGATTGATGTGATTTTTTGGACGACTAGTTCTGGTGGGGCAGACATCTCGACATCACTTTGGATAGGACCTTGGGCCTGATCTCCTAGATTATGAGCGCGTCCATCCCAAAATTGCACAGCATTAAACAAAGAATTATAAACCGTGGGCGAGTTGAGTGCACTCGGGTTGGCTTGCCATTTGTGTCCGATCGCAGCAGGCACAAGATCTGATCCACCAAGTGCTAGATTGTGACAGGTATTGCATGAGATCAGATTGGATGATGAGATCCTTGGATCAAAATAGAGCATCTTGCCTAGCTCGATCTGCTCTTTGGTTAGGAGTTTTCTGGATCGAATTCCTAGTTCTTTGACCTTTTGCATTTGAATCTCTTTGAGTTTTTTGCCTTTTGGCATCGCCTCAAGACCAGCATCTTTGGCCATCTTGAGCACATCTTCTGCACTTCCAGCGATTAGCAAAGCAGAGCACGCAATGGAAATTCCAAGTAGTTTTTTCATTTTGTATCCTTTGTGTTAAAAATAGAAGCATTAATTATAAATAATAATTTTTATCTTCTAATAAAGAATTTTAATTTATCCCAAACAACTGATACTTACTTTATTTGAGATAGAATCAGGCTTTTGTTTCACTCTAAAATCTACAATATTGAAGGATCTATATGCGTTTTGCTCCTTTTATCTTGCTTGCTCCACTTGTGGCTCTAGCCTCCACGCTCATTGATGGAATCGCATTTAAGGTCAATAATTATCCCATCACGATCTATGAGCTCACTCAACTCCAAAAGGAGAAGAAAATCTCAAAAGCCCAAGCCAAACGCCTCCTCATCCTCAAAGCAATCAAACACCAAGAGGCTGAACGCCTCCAAATTGTCGCGGATGAAGTCGCGATCGACAAACAAATTGAAACAGCAGCTTCGATGCAGGGAATCAGCAGGGATAAATTTATCGCCAATATGATCAGCAGTGGCTACTCTTATGAGGAGTTGCGAGAATTTTATAAAGAGCAGATTCAAGAAGAGCTTCTCACACAACGCATCCTCTCAACCAATCTCAAAATCATCGATGAAAAAGAATTGCGCAAATATTTTGATGAGCATAAGCAAGAATTTACTTTGCCCAAAGAGGTCGTCGTCGTGCAATATGCTGCACAAAATGACAAGATGCTTGCTCAAGCGATCAATAATCCTTTGATTCAAACTCCAGGAGTCAATAAGAGAGAAGAGCGTATCTCCCTCTCAGGGATCAATCCTCAAATCGCTCAAATGTTTGCACAAACCAAAAAGGGACAATTCACCCCAGTGATCAATAATGGAGGTGCATCTCTCTCTTTCTATATCAAAGAGAAAATTGGAAGTATTGTGATGCCTTTTGATCAAATGAAGCCTATCATCATGCAGCAAGTCGTCCTCTCCCGCAAAGATGCAATCTTGCAAGAATACTTCGATCGCCTCATCACAAGTGCATTGATTACCAATATTCGAGATTGAGATGGGGGATCTCAGCCATATTTATCGAGATCCTTTATTTGGGATTGCTATTCTTATCGCCATCATCGCATTTGCAATTTTGACGGACTATTATCGCAGTTTCTATAAAAAGCGCAAAAAAGAAAAATCCCTCAATGCCCTTGTGAAATCCTATGAGCACAATGGACTTTTTGATGGAATCGCAGAGTTTTTAAAAGTCTCCAAAGATCCGATTCCTACTCTATTGTTCCTTGCCAAAGGGCATAGCCAAAGTGGAGATAATCAGCAAGCTATCAAACTCTATCTCACGCTCCTAACACAGATAGAAGATCCTTCTCAAAAACTAGAGATTCTTGAAAGTCTAGGAGAGACTTATTTCAAAGCAGGCTTTTTGCAAAAGGCTAAAGAGATTTTTTTGGAAGTTTTGTCCAACAACCCGCGTAGCATCAAAGCACTTTTTAAGATCATCGAACTCTATGAGACACTAGGTGAATATCAAAATGCACTTGATGCACTGCATTGTCTTGAGGAAAATGTCGAGAATCCTTCTTCTAAGGAAGAGGAAAAATTGCTGCTATTGCAAGATTATTTACAGACACTGAAACTCTTACAAGATCATCAACAAGCCGAGCAAGAAAAACATCGCGCACTCCTACGCATCCTCTCCAAACAACCCAAGCTCTCACGCATCATTCTCACATACTTCAAAACAACTCATTTGCCAACTTTTTGGGAATCCCTGCCCTATCAAGAATGGCAAAATCATATTGATTTGCTTTGGGATTTCCAAGTTGAGCAGATCCCACAAAAAATCATCTCAAATTCCCCAGCGATTGAGGTTTTTCAAGCCAAGGACTACTATCCAAGCAAGGGATGCTCAAACTTCGCCCTTGAAATGTATCGACTTTTCTCCCAATACTCTGCTATCAAGATCCAGCTTGGATTTGCTTATCGATGCAAGGATTGTTTTGGAGAATTTCCTTTTGATAACTTTAGATGTCCATCCTGTGGAGAGCTTGGAATGATGGATCTAGTTTTGAAACCTCAAAAGATGCGTAATGAAAAAAATTTCTCTCTTTTGTGATGGCTCTTCACTAGGCAATCCAGGGGCTGGAGGATGGTGTGCGATCTTGCGCTATGGACAATATGAGAGAATCATCAGTGGAGGCAAAGCCCATGCTACAAATAATCAAATGGAACTCTTAGCCGTGCTTGAAGCCTTGAAAATTCTCAAAGAACCATGCGAGATTATGTTATATAGCGATTCCAAATATGTGTGTGAGGGCATTAACTCATGGCTAGCCAATTGGATCAAAAAAGGATTCGCGCAAGTCAAAAACCCAGAGCTTTGGCAAGAGTTTTGCCAACTCTCTAAACATCACAAAATCACAGCCCATTGGGTCAAGGGTCACGCAGGACATATAGAAAATGAACGATGTGATCAAATTGCAAGAAATGAAGCAAGCAAAATAAAAGGAAGTTTATGTTAGATACGCTACAAAAAACGATCAATTACAGATTCAAAGATCAAGCATTGCTAGAGTGTGCTATGACACACAAAAGCTGTAAAAAACTTTTTAATAATGAGCGGCTTGAGTTCTTGGGAGATGCAGTCGTAGATCTCGTAGTGGGTGAGTATCTTTTCGATCGCTTTCCTCGCTATCAAGAAGGAAAACTCTCCAAAATCAGAGCCTCTATCGTCAATGAAGAGGGACTAACAATCCTATCTAAGGCTATTGGACTCAATCAATGCATCTATCTCTCTGCCTCAGAGGAAAGTAATCATGGGCGAGAAAAGCCCTCAATTTTGGCTGATGCTTTTGAGGCATTGATTGGGGCGATATTTTTAGAATCAGGCTTTGAAGAAGCCAAGAGAATCATTCTTTTTTGGGTGAAGAAATTTTATGATTCTATAGATTTTGATCAAATCATTTCAGATTACAAAACGAGCCTACAAGAGCTAACACAAGCACAATTTGGAGTGATTCCAGAATATATCTTGCTCCAAGAGATGGGACCTGATCACAAAAAGAGCTTCAAAATGGCGATCCAAATCGCAGGCAAAGAATATGCCCAAGCCACAGGGACAAGCAAAAAACAAGCTCAACAAGAATGTGCCAAAATCGCCTATAAAATCTTACAGCACTCATGAATACCTTTGGCCAAGCCCTCAGACTTACTACATTTGGAGAATCTCATGGTCAGGCTGTGGGAGGCGTGCTTGATGGAGTCCCAGCCAATTTAGAAATTGATTTTGATTTGATCAAACAATTAGTTCAACGACGCAAAGGTGGGCAAAACCCCTATGTCACACCACGAGCAGAAGAAGATGAAGTAGAGTTTTTGAGCGGAATCTTTGAAGGTAAGAGCACAGGTGCACCCATCGGCTTTGTCATCAAAAATCAAAATATCCAAAGCAAAGACTATCCCAAAGGACTTTTGCGCCCCTCACATGCGGATTTTACCTATATTCACAAATATGGACACATAGACCATAGGGGGGGTGGGCGCAGCAGTGCGCGAGAAACCCTTGTGCGTGTCGTTGCCTCAGGCATCATCGCTCCACTCCTTCAAGGGATCAAGATTGAGAGCGGAATCTATGCAATTGGTGAAATTGAAGCTCGACAAATTGATTTTGATCATGCCAAAACAAGTGAAATTTTCTCCCTTGATGCCAACCAAGAAGAAAAACAAAAAGCCTATCTTCAAGAAATACGCGCTCAAGGCGATAGCATCGGTGGAGTCGTATGCGCTAGAGCAAAAGGCAAGCTTCTTGGACTTGGAGAGCCCCTCTATCACAAGCTTGATGCTCAGCTTGCATGGGCTATGATGGGGATCAATGGAGTTAAGGCTATCGAGATTGGTCAAGGATTCCAAGCATCCAAAATGCGTGGCTCACAATATAATGATCCCATCACCCCTCAAGGCTTTGCAAGCAATCACTCTGGAGGGATTTTGGGAGGGATTGCCAATGGAGAAGAAATCCTCATCAAAGTCTATTTCAAACCCACGCCTAGCATCTCACTCCCTCAAACCTCCATCAATGCCCTCCATCAACCCATCACAATCCAAACCAAAGGGCGGCACGATCCATGTATCGCTATCCGTGGGAGCGTCGTCGTAGAGGCGATGATGCGGCTTGTCCTTGCAGATATGGTCTTGCTAACCAATCGAGATTTTGGCTAGAATCAAAGTTTGCAATTTACCAAACAAAGGATAGTTATGAAGCTTAGAAGTTGGTGCTTTTTGATTCTGGCGATTTTGACAGAAGTGCTTGCTACAAGCTTACTCAAACTTTTTGAGGGGGATACCCTTGGATATTTAGTTGTTTTTGCACTGATTGGAGTGTCTTACTATTTTATGGCTCTCTCTCTTAGGAGTATCCCTGTGGGGGTAGCATATGGGATGTGGGAAGTTCTTGGGGTGAGCTGTATTGTCGCAATTGGAGTGTTTTTCTATGGAGAGATTTTAAGCACTGCCCAAGCCATCGGACTTTCCCTTGCAATCCTTGGAATCATCTTGGTCAATCTTGGTCACAAGGAGGATCACGCATAATGGGATATCTATATATCATTGTCTCTGCTCTACTTGACATCATCGCCAATATTTTGCTTGGCAAATCACAAGGGTTTGCAGACAAAAGACTTGGGATCTTGGCAATCTTGCTTGTATTTCTAGCCTTTTATGTCCTATCTCTTGCCATCCAAGCGGGGATCAATCTAAGCATCGCCTATGCATCATGGGGAGCACTTGGTGTGCTTGGGACTAGTCTTGGTGGGGCCATCATTTTGAAACAAAAAATGAAACCCATCGGCTGGCTTGGAATCATCTGTATCATCATCTCTGTTATTTTGCTCAACTTTTAACCCCTATTTACATAGAAGGAAAAACATGACAACAATCAATACAATTCAGAAAAAAAAAGGGATTGAGAAAATCACAGCAATCACTGCCTATGATGCACTCTTTGGTCGAATCTTTGACTCATATGTGGATTTTATCTTGGTTGGAGATAGCCTGTCTCAAAGCTTTGGTGGGCACAAGGACACTTTGGCGATTGGGATTGATGAGATGATCTATCACACCAAAGCAGTTTGCAAAGGTGCCAATCAGTCTCTTATCGTTGGTGATATGAGTTTTGGAAGCTATCAAAATGAAACTATGGCCATCAAAAATGCGGTGAGATTTTATAAGGAAACACAAGCTGGAGCAATCAAGCTTGAGGGTGGAAGTGCGCGAGCCAAGATCATCCAAAGTATCATCCAAGAAGGGATTGCAGTGATGGGACATATCGGTCTGATGCCTCAATTTGCCCGAAGTGAAGGAGGATACAAAATCAAGGGCAAAGATGATCAAAGCATCACTCAGCTCAAAGAAGATGCACTAGCTCTCCAAGAAGCAGGAGTTTTTGCCATCGTGCTTGAGGGGATCAAAAGCGAAGTTGCCACAGAAATCACTCAAATGCTTACTATCCCTACCATTGGGATCGGAAGTGGGGCAAATTGTGATGGACAGATTTTGGTGTGGAGTGATGCATTTGGATTTTTTACAGAATTTAAGCCCAAATTTGTGCGCCGCTATCTTGAGGGAGAACAGATCCTCAAACAAGCCCTTCAAGCCTATATCGATGATGTCAAAGCACAACGATTCCCTTCTCAAGAAGAGAGCTATTGATGGAAAAAATTGGACTTGATGAGAGAATCGTCGAGGTTGAAAAAATCTCATTTGATGAGCAAGGTGAAATCTCTCTTCGCCCAAGTATTTGGGAAGATTACATCGGACAAGAACAAATCAAAAAAAATCTTCAAATCTTTATCCAAGCATGCAAAAAACGCCAAGAATGCTTAGATCACATTTTGTTTTTTGGCCCCCCTGGACTTGGCAAAACCACACTCAGCCATATCATCGCCTCAGAAATGGGAGCGGATATCAAAGTCACAGCTGCTCCAATGATTGAAAAAAGTGGGGATTTGGCAGCAATTTTGACTAACCTCAATGAGGGGGATATTTTGTTTATCGATGAGATTCATCGTCTAAGTCCAGCAATTGAAGAGATTCTTTATCCTGCGATGGAAGATTTTAGACTAGATATCATCATTGGCTCTGGCCCTGCTGCCCAAAGTGTCAAGATCGACATCGCAAAATTTACCCTCATTGGAGCCACAACACGCGCTGGAATGCTAAGCAATCCACTCAGAGATCGCTTTGGCATGAATTTTAGAATGCAGTTTTACAGCACAGAAGAGCTCGCTAGAATCCTCACTATCGCTAGCCTCAAACTCCAAAAGCCACTCAGCACAGAGGGAGCGCATGAGATTGCAAGACGCTCAAGGGGCACGCCAAGAATTGCCCTAAGACTCCTTAAGCGCGTCAGAGATTTTGCTGATGTGGCAGAAGAAAATGAAATTAGCTTCACAAGAGCGCAGTTTGCTCTCTCAGAACTTGGAGTCAATGAACATGGCTTTGATGAGCTGGATCTGAGATATCTTAGAATCTTGGCTGAAAATCAAGGCAAACCCATCGGTCTCTCAACACTTGCAGCGGCAATGAGTGAAGATGAAAGCACCATTGAAGATGTGATCGAGCCCTATTTGCTCACACATGGCTATTTTGAGCGAACAGCTAAGGGAAGAGTTGCGACTGCCAAGACCTTTGAACTCTTTGGGGGGATCAAAAGAAGCTTGTTTTAGGATAGAGAGATGAAACCTATTTATTTTTTCTGGATTGTATTTATCGCAAGTGTGTATGCCATGGCGCAGTTGTATCATGCTTTTTTGCTCAATATGCTCATCGCATTTTTGCTCTGTGTTTGCACCTATTTTCTCAAAGATTTTTTTGATCGCTATTTGAAGTGGAATTGGCTCTCCTCACTTGCAAGCGTGACAATCGTCGTGGCAAGTTTTATCCTCCCTCTTTACTTCATCGCCACTAAAGGATTTCATTTTCTCTCCACTCTTGATCAGGCAAGCTTCAATCATTTCATCGATTCGACCAAGGCTGAAATCCTTCTATGGCTAAGTGATTTTCCTGGAATCGCTGCCAAGATCAAAACCTTCCTCAATGAATTCTCAGGCAATTCAATCCTTGGTCACGCACTTTCTATGAGTGCGAGTATCGCTAAGTGGAGTGTCGCATTTTTGACAAATCTTGGCTTTATTGTGGTGTTTATGTATTTTTTCTTCTATTACGCCAAATCATTTTCAAACTACATTCTCAAGCTTATCCCACTCAGTCTGGATCAAACCATGGGAATCTACAATGAAGTCAGTGGGGTGCTCAATGTGGTTTTTTTCACATCTTTGATCAATATTTTTCTTCAAGGATTTTGCTTTGGGGTGATGAGCTATTTCTTTGGCTATGATGGGTTACTTCTTGGGATCCTTTATGGAATCGCATCACTTGTGCCAATCGTTGGAGGAGCACTTGTCTGGATCCCTGCTGCATTCTATCAGCTCTATCTCAAAGACACAAGTGGAGCGATTTTCATCGCAATCTATGGCGCGATCTTTATAGGAATCGTGATCGATAATATCATCAAGCCAATCCTCATCTCTATCGTCAATAAACATCTCATCAAAACATCCATCACCATCAATGAGATGCTGATCTTCTTTGCCATCCTTGCTGGACTCAATGTATTTGGATTTGCTGGTATCATCATCGGACCTGCTGCCACGGCATTATTTATCGCACTTCTTAGAATCTATGATGCCAATTTTAGAAACTGATACCAAATAACACAAACACATAGAATTATTTGAAAAAAAATATTGATTTTTATCCAATCTCTTATTTTTAGACAACAATAATCTTACTTTTATCTAAGGAGATTTTATGTTGCATACACTGCTGGCATTTCTGCCTATTCTTACTATTTTGATCCTTATGGTTGGATTCAAGCAATCCTCCAAATTCTCACTCAGTCTTTCGCTGATTCTAAGTGTCGCAATCTCACTCTTTGCATGGAAGATGAGCGGTATAGACATCGGTGCTTATGTGCTTTTTGGATTTTTGAAAGCCTTTGATATTTTAGTGATTGTTTTTGGAGCAATCCTCATCCTCAATACCCTCAAATTCAGTGGAGGTATGAACTCCATCAATCGAGCCTTTAGCGCCATTTCCACAGATCGACGCGTGCAAGTGATCATCATTGGTTGGGCATTTGGTGCATTTATTGAAGGGGCTGCTGGATTTGGGACACCTGCTGCCCTTGCTGCTCCCCTTTTGATTGGACTTGGATTCCCTGCCCTTGCTGCGGCAATGAGCGCTCTTATCCTCAACTCAAGTCCAGTGAGCTTTGGGGCTGTTGGAACTCCCACAAATGGAATCCAAATCAGCATCGCTTCTCTTGTTGGATCAGAAAATATCACCTCATATATGCAAGAAGTCACTGTCTTGACGGCTTTGATCCATTCTGTCGCTGCTATGATCATCCCCACACTTGTTGTGTTTTTGCTTGTTAAATTTTTTGGCAAAAACAAAAGTTTCAAAGACGCTCTTCCTATCTTGCCCTTTTCGATTTTTGCCTCCCTTATGTTTGTCATCCCCTATTTTCTGATCGCTAAATTTGGAGGATTTGAGATTCCTTCATTGGTTGGAGGATTGATCTGTCTTGGAATCCTAATCCTTAGTGCAAAAATTGGCTTTTTGACACCCAAAGATTCTTGGGATTTTGATTCTCAGGATCGATGGCCAAGTTTTTGGGTCGGATCACAAAAAAGTGAATCTCTGCAAGGCAGTAAACACATCAATATTTGGCTTGCGTGGCTTCCCTATCTTTTGATCAGTCTCATTCTTGTCCTCACTCGAATCCCACAAATTGGTCTCAAAGACTATCTTACATCACTCAAAATCTCTTTTCCTGAGATTTTTGGCGTTGCCAATACAGCCTATAGCTTTGCCTATGGGTATCTTCCAGGGATTATCCCCTTTATCCTTGTGGCCATCTTGACAATCTTTTTGCACAAGATGAAAGCCCAAGAAGTCAAAATGGCTTGGAGTGCGACATTTAAGCAAGTGGGGGCAGCGGTGATTCCTTTGTGTGCTGGTGTGGCGATGGTGCAACTCATGGTCAATACAGGCAATAATCCTCAAGGATTTGAATCTATGCTTAGAGTGATGGCAAAGTTTTTTGCTGATATTTCTGGCCAAGCCTATGTGGTTGTTTCACCCTTGATTGGTGTGCTTGGAGCATTTTTCTCAGGATCCAATACAGTCTCTAACCTCTTATTTGCTCCACTCCAATTTGAAGCCGCTTCACTTGTAGGACTCAAAACTCAAGTCATCATGGCTTTACAAAATATTGGAGGAGCTGCAGGTAATATGATTTGTATCAATAATATCGTTGCGGTATGTGCGACTGTGGGACTGATTGGAAAAGGAGAGCATCGTCTTTTGACTTATAATATTTTGCCATGCCTACTCTACTGTCTCATTATCACGACAACTGCGATTTTTTTACTTTAAGGAGAGAATGATGAAAGTTTATTTTTTTGGCACATGTCTTGGAAATATCGCATATTCCAAGGCTCTTATCAGCTCAGTCAAGCTATTGCAGCACTTTGGAGCCACAGTGATCTACAAAAAAGATCAGAGCTGTTGCGGACAACCTAGTCTCAACTCTGGATATTATGAAGAAACACGCAAAATCGCTCTAGCCAATATTGCGCTCTTTAATGAACCCTATCCGATCATCGTCCCATCTGGATCATGTGCTGGTGCGATGATGCATGACTATATCCAACTTTTTGAAAACACCCCTCACGCCCAAGAGATTCAAGAATTTAGCTCACGCGTTTATGATCTAAGCGAATTTCTACTCAATCAACTCAATGCTAAGCTCCTAGATCAAGGAGAGAAGACAAGAGTCACATGGCACTCCAATTGCCATGCGCTCAGAGTCACCAAATGTACAGAAGCATCCAAAAGTCTCATCAGAATGCTTGAAAATGTAGATCTCATCGAGCTTGAGAGAGAAGAGGAATGCTGTGGCTTTGGGGGAACCTTCAGTATCAAAGAGCCAGAAATCTCCAAAACCATGGTTGAAAAAAAGATCGCAGATATTTTGAGTCGTGATGTGGAATATGTGATCAGTGGAGATGGGGGATGTTTGCTCAATATCAGTGGAGCGATGAAAAAAATGGGATGCCCCACCAAGCCTATGCATCTTTATGAATTTTTGGCTCAACGCATAGGGCTAGAATAAGGAGATAAGATGGAAGCAAGAAAACTAATTTCAGAAAAACTCAATGATTCTCAACTAAGACAAAATTTAGATTTTGCGATGAGTTTGCTGCAAACCAATCGCAAAAAACTCATCAAAGAGCGCTATGGGGATTGGGAAGGGCTTCGTGAAGAGGGACGCAAAGTCAAACAAAACGCACTCTCAAGACTCCCAGAGCTTCTCCAAAGATTTGAAGAAAAAGCGACACAAAATGGAATCCGAATCCATTGGGCAAGTGATGCCAATGAAGCCAACAAAATCATCTATGATCTAGCCAAACAACACAATGTCACCAAGATTCTCAAAGGCAAATCAATGGCAAGTGAAGAGATTCACTTCAATGCCTACCTCAAAGAGCGCGGAATCAAAGCAATAGAGACAGATCTAGGAGAGATCATCATCCAACTCATCGATGAGCCCCCTGTGCATATTGTCGTGCCAGCTGTGCATAAAAATCGCTATGAGATTGGAGAGATTTTTGAAAAACACCTTCATGTGAAGCGCTTTAGCGATCCACAAGATCTCAATGCTGTAGCAAGAACGCATCTGCGTAAAGAATTTAAAGAATTCAAAATGGGACTTTCTGGAGTGAATTTTGCAATCGCCAATGAAGGAGCGATTTGGCTTTTGGAAAATGAAGGAAATGGGCGTATGAGCACAACTGTTCCTGATATTCATGTAGCAATTTGTGGGATTGAAAAAATTGTAGAAACTTTTGATGATGCTGTGATTTTGGATACTTTGCTCATCCCCTCAGCCACAGGTCAGGGCATCACATGCTATAACAATATCATCACCTCTCCTCGCAAAGATGGAGATCTAGATGGACCACGAGAAGTACATGTCATCTTGCTTGATCATCATCGCAGTGATATCCTCTCTCACAAACACTACTCCAAAGCCCTTAGCTGCATTCGTTGTGGAACTTGTATGAATCACTGCCCAGTCTATGAAAAGGTTGGTGGGCATGCCTATGGCGCAACCTATCCAGGTCCGATAGGAGAGGTTATCTCACCTCAGATTTTTGGGATCGATAAATATGGCTATATTCTCAATCTCTGCTCACTTTGTGGTCGCTGCTCTGAGGTATGTCCAGTCAAGATTCCTTTGGCTGAAATGATTAGGGATTTGAGGAGTGAAAAAGTCGGACAAGGAAGTGGGGAAGAGATCCTTGGAATCTCACGCGTCAAACCCAAGGTGAGTGAAAAAATCGGCTTTAAGATTTTTGCATTTCTCGCCTCCACTCCTTGGGCATGGAAACTGATGCTTTGGAAAGTGCGGCTTTTAGGACCCCTAGGCAAGCCCTTTGCATCTATTTTCCCCATGCTCAAACAATGGACCTCATGCAGAGCCTATCCCCAAATTGATGCCAACTTCCAATCCCAAAAATTAGAAGGAGTGATCTATGAGTAAAGCTCAAATCTTACAAAACATCACAAATGCACTCAAACACAATCCAATCCCCAATCAGAGAGCAAGCTATACAGATATCATCCTTCCAGTCCATCAAGACAAGATCCAAGAATACAAACGCCTTCAAGAATTCAATAAGGCTGTTGTTTTTGATATTCAAGAGGCAGAAATTTCTCAAACCCTACACAATATTTTCCAAGATGAACAAATCTCGCAAGTCCTAATCCCTCCAAGTCTCCAAAAGCGCTTTGATTTTTCCATCCCAACACTCATCTATGATCGCCCCATGGAAGAAATCAAAGATGAGTTATTTAGTGTTCCTTGCGGGATTGTAGAAGCTGATTATGGGATCTCAAATCTAGGCGTAGTGGCACTTACCTCAAGTCATATTCAGCCAAGACTCCTCTCTCTTATCACACAGCACTGCATCATCTTGCTCCAAAAAGAGAGAATTCTTGGAAATCTTGCACAAGCCCTCACAGAGATCAAAAAGCATCACCCCATGATTCTTCCTAGCAATATTTTGTTTATCGCTGGACCATCGCGGACAGCTGATATTGAACTGCAAGTAGTCTTTGGGGTGCATGGTCCTCAAAAAGTCTATGTGATTTTATATTGATTGGATTCCAAGTTTCTTTGGGATCCCTCAAAACAAGCATATAATCCACTCCAGATTGCTAAAATTCCAATCTATAAATCCACCAATCATCAAGAGAGAAAAAATGAAAAATTACACACCTAGTGAAATTGAATCCAAAATCTATCAAACCACCAAAGAAAGAGGCTATTTTGAAGTCCAAGGCAATGCAAAAATCGCCCAAGAAGGAAAATATTTTGCCATTATGATGCCACCACCTAATGTCACAGGCGTGCTTCATATCGGACATGCTTTGACCTTCACACTCCAAGACATCATCACGCGATACAAAAGAATGCAAGGCTATATCACACTCTATCAACCCGGCATGGATCATGCAGGGATCGCCACTCAAAATGTCGTAGAAAAACAACTCTTGGCTCAAGGAATCAAAAAAGAGGATTTGGGCAGAGAGAAGTTTGTAGAAAAAATTTGGGAATGGAAAGAGCAAAGTGGGGGTGCAATCCTCTCTCAAATGGAGCAACTTGGAATCTCTCCAGCTTGGAGCAGATTGCGCTTCACTCTTGATGATGGACTGAAAAATGCCGTAAAAGTAGCATTTAAGCAATGGTATGAACAAGGCCTAATCTATCAGGGCAACTATATGATCAACTGGTGCACTCACGATGGAGCACTCTCAGATATCGAAGTGGAATATGAAGAAAATCAAGGCAAGCTCTATCATTTGCGTTATCCCATCAAAGATTCAAAAGAAGTTCTAATCGTGGCCACAACGCGTCCTGAGACATTCTTTGGGGATAGTGCTGTGATGGTCAATCCCAATGACTCTCGCTATAGTCATCTAGTGGGGGAAAAAGTGATTTTGCCCCTACTTAATCGCGAGATTCCAATCATTGCTGATGAGGCTGTAGATATGGAGTTTGGGACAGGATGCGTCAAAGTCACTCCAGCCCATGATGTCAATGACTATGAAGTGGGCAAACGCCACAAGCTTGAATCTATCACCATCTTTGACAAAAATGGCATTCTCAATGAATATGCTGGAGAATTTCAAGGAATGGAGAGACTTGAAGCAAGAGAGGTGATTGTGCAAAGACTGCAAGAGGCGGGCTTTGTCCAAAAGATTGAAGACTATACCAACCAAGTAGGGAAATGCTATCGCTGTGGGAATATCGTAGAGCCCTATATTTCCAAACAATGGTTTGTCTCTCCTGAGATTGCCAAAGGTGCGATTGAGGCTATCAATGAAGGCAAAGCTCAGTTTTTCCCATCTCAATGGAAAAATAACTATAACGCTTGGATGAGAGAATTGCGTCCTTGGTGCATTTCAAGGCAACTTTGGTGGGGACATCAGATTCCTGTGTTTTATTGTGAATGTGGAGAGCAATTTGTCAGTCTAGAAGATTCTCCAACTTCTTGTCCAAAATGTGGAGGAAAGCAAATCACCCAAGATCCTGATGTGCTTGATACTTGGTTTAGCTCTGGGCTTTGGGCTTTTAGCACTCTTGGATGGGGAAATGGGGATTGGGGCAAGGGAGAGCTATGGCAAGAGGAAGATTTGAAGAAGTTTTATCCAAACTCTCTGCTTATCACAGGCTTTGACATCCTTTTCTTTTGGGTAGCTAGAATGCTTCTAAGTGGAGAATCTACTCTCAAAAAAGTGCCATTTAAAGACATCTATCTTCATGCGCTAGTCAGAGATGAGTTTGGACAAAAAATGAGCAAAAGTAAGGGCAATGTCATCGATCCGCTTGAAAAGATTCAAAGTCATGGAGCAGATGCTCTGCGTTTCGCCCTAGCTTATTTATGTGCTCAAGGAAGGGATATCAAGCTTTCAAATAAAGATCTTGATCTTGCAAAAAATTTTGCCAACAAAATCTTCAATGCCGGTAATTTCTTGCTTCTCAATCTGGAACAAATGGGGATTATGGACGGATTTAAAGAACTAGAGAAATTTGAGACAGAACTCGGACAATATATGCATGTTCAATTGCAAAAAACCGTAATAGATCTTAGAAAAGCTCTAGATGCATATCGTTTCGATGAGGGAGCAAATCTTTTATATAGATTTTTATGGGGAGAATTTTGTGATTGGGGAATTGAACTTGCTAAGGCGAGCAAAGAGAGTATCCGAGAGCTTGGCAGTGTCTTTCTCACTTCCATGAAGCTTTTGCATCCCTATATGCCTTTTTTGAGTGAGCATCTTTATCACAAACTTAGAGGCACAAACCTGGAGGATGAAGAGAGTATTATGATTTCCAAATTTCCTGAAAAAGTTTTGTTTGATATTGGCATCTTGAAACAATTTGAAATTATCAAGGACATTATTATATCTATTCGACGCTTAAAGCTTATGTTGCAGAGCAACAATCAAACCATTGATAGTGTTTATATAAAAACCTTTACACCCCTACAAGGGGTCTATCAAAAGATAGTCTCAAAATTTATCTGCAAGCTTGCCAAAGTAGAATCTTGTGAGTTTGTAGAGAGCAAACCAAGCAATAGCATCGGTGATGTGGGAGAAACATGCGAGTGCTTTCTCTCGCTTGAAAACATTGATTTGAGTGGGATAAAAAACCGCCTAGAAAACCAAAAGATCAAACTTGAGGCAGAGGTAACCAAACTTAATGCAATGCTAAGCAATGAAAAATTTGTCCAAAATGCACCAGCTGAAGTATTGCAAATCAATCAAGATGGACTTGCAAAAGCACAAGAAAAACTTCAAAAGATCCAAATTCAACTCCAAACCTTAAAGAGATAATGTGAAATATTTTATATTTATTCTTTTGGGATTCTTGGCAATGGGATGTTCCAATCAGCAAAAATCACACAATTCAAGCCAAATAGAACTTGAGCAAACTATCTCAAAACTCCAAGCCGGAGAAAAGATCAACAATACCGCTCAAAACATTATTGATGATGCACAAATACTCCTTGATCGAAGTTATGCTTATAGCTACAAGCTTATTGATGCAAAAACTCTTCTCCAAATAAGCAAAGAAAAACAAATCATTCTTATTGACACATCTCCCAAGGGGCAATATCTTCTCAAACATCTTGAGGGAGCAAAACATTTTGAGTTTAACAGCACATTCCTTTCTTCTGATGGAATGCTCATTTGGAACACAAAAAATAAATCTCAGCAGGAATTTTTAAACAAAGTAAGCAATAATCTTTTTATCACTCTTATTTTCTATGATCAAACCCAAACTCCACCATATCAGATAAGTCCAGCTGATATCGCAAGCATGTGGGCCAAAAAATTGGGTTATCATAATGTTTATCGTTTGCTTGGGGATAAAACTTCTTGGGTATCCCAAGGATTGATCATGACCCATGAAGTCCCAACATGCTGTCAATAAGGAGTGAAAATGACACAAAATAAGATTAAAAAAGTAGTTTTGGCTTATTCTGGAGGATTGGATACAAGTGTGATTCTCAAATGGCTTGGAGATACCTATGGATGCGAAGTCATCACCTTTACAGCAGACATCGGTCAAGGTGAAGAAGTCGAGCCCGCAAGAGCCAAAGCCAAACTTTTAGGAATCAAAGATGAAAATATTTTTATTGAGGATTTGAGAGAAGAATTTGTGCGGGATTTTGTTTTCCCCATGTTTAGAGCCAATGCAGTTTATGAAGGTGAATATCTTTTGGGCACAAGCATCGCTAGACCCTTGATTGCCAAACGACTTGTAGAGATCGCTAAAGAAATGGGTGCTGATGCTATTGCTCATGGCGCGACTGGCAAGGGAAATGATCAGGTGCGATTTGAGCTTGGAGCTTATGCACTCAATCCAAACATCAAAGTCATCGCTCCTTGGAGGGAGTGGGATCTCAATAGTCGAGAAAAACTCCTACAATACGCAGAGCAAGCCGGAATCCCTATCGAAAAAAAGCCAAACAAATCCCCTTATTCTATGGATGCCAATCTTTTGCATATCTCCTATGAAGGTCAACTTCTAGAAGACCCTTATAATGAGCCAGAAGAGAGTATGTGGAGATGGACAAGCTCCCCCTTTGATGCACCAGATTTGCCAGAGGAGATCATCATAGGCTTTGAAAAAGGTGATCCTACTAGCATCAATGGTGAAAAGCTTTCTGCAGCCAAACTTTTAGAAAAACTTAATATCCTAGGCGGCAAACATGGAATCGGAAGGCTTGATATCGTTGAAAATCGCTATGTAGGAATGAAATCAAGGGGATGCTATGAAACTCCAGGTGGGACAATCTTGCTCAAAGCTCATAGAGCTATCGAATCCATCACGCTTGATCGTGAAGAGGCACATCTCAAAGATGAATTGATGCCACGCTATGCATCACTGATCTACAATGGCTATTGGTTTAGTCGCGAAAGAGAAGCTTTGCAAGCCCTGATCGACAAAACTCAAGAGCATGTCACAGGAGAAGTCAGACTGCGACTTTATAAGGGCAATATCATTGTACTTGGGCGAAAATCTCCCAAATCCTTGTTTGATGAGGCTTATTCTACTTTTGAAGAAGATAGTGTATATAATCAAGCCGATGCACAGGGCTTCATCAAGCTTAATGCACTTAGATTCATTATCGCAGGTAAGCAAAAGTGAAAAAGGGGGTTTGGCTCTTTTGCTTGCTCTTTGCATTTTTTCTTAAGGGTCAAACCTCTCACTCCCACAAAATACAAGCTTTCAATTTCAAAATCCACACCATCTTTCAAACTCCAACATCATCGTTTTTGAAGATATTAAACTTCCCTCTTTTGCTCAAAAAACACAATCTCCCTCATCCACAACAACAAAAAATCGCATATTTCCTCAATCACATCTATCACTCAAGAATAGCACTCCAGCTTAATCCATCTGTATTTCTAAAGACGGGGAGAATCATAAGGAAAATGGAAACAGATGGCTATATCAAGCGCTCAAATGATAAGAGAGTGAGATTGGTTTTTATTACTTTTGATTATTGACATCCCCCCCCCTTTTTTTTGGCTTAAAAAACATATTTATAGCCAAGAGATACCGTTGTCCTCACAGGAAGAAGAGTCCCACCAAACAAAGAAGAATTAAGAGAAGCGATTGGAAGTCTTGCCATGACATCTAGACGATGATGATTGGCAATCAAAGCCGTTACCCCAACGCGTCCAGCAAAATCCAAAAGATTTCTTCCACTCGCAACTTCATCAAAAATAGCGCCAATTAAATCTGCTACAAGATCTCCAGACTCGCTAGAAGATTGTTTGACAGCATTGAGACGATAATGATATTTCATATCCGCCCCACCAAATAAACCAAGTGAAAATGACTTGCTAGCATAAACATTTACGATCAAATCAAGTTCAAGACCGGCATCGATATATGAATTTGTTTCATTCTTTTTGATTCCAAGTTCTTGCAAGAAAGATGATGACTGCTGAGTTTGTGTGATCGCTGTATATCCTGCACTCACTCCAAAACGCGTCCCAAAATAATCTCCATAAAAACTTTCTGTCCCCAAAACAAGCCCCACACTATAACCTCTAGAATCATTTTTGAAAGCATCTCTAATCATTCCAATCTGGGAGACATTCATCCCATTCTTAGCCTGAATGAATTTCTCTACACTATATCCGCCTTCAACTCCTAGATAAAATCTAGCTTGAGCCACGGAGCACAGCATCCCTAAACCTACAACTATAGAGAGAATTTTTTTCATATAAGTCCTTTTGTCAAAAGATTCTATTTATCTTAACAAAATTGAGAGCAAAAATCAGGAAAACCCCCTCCCCCTATTTTGAAGAATTAGAATACAAACTTATAGCTTGCTCCAAGAGTTGTTCTAGCAGGAGCATATGCACCACCAAGAACAAAGCTTCCCTTAGAATCTGTAACATTCATCGAAGAGATAGGAAGCTTGGCATAAAACTCAACTCTGTGGTGTTTTGCCATCATTGTAGATAAACCTACTTTTCCTGAAAAATCAAGCAAGTGCTCACTTGATCCAGCATAGCGACCATCAAGAACATAGTGATAATCCGCACTAGCTCCTCCAAATACACCAAAGCTAAAACTTCCATTATTGTAGAAATTTAGCAGCAAATCAAGACTGACACCAGCATCAACAGTGTTGAAGTTGTGCTTATCTTTAGAGACAGAAGTATATCCTGCACCTACACCCCATCTAAGTCCAAAATATTTTCCAAAGAAACTTTCTGTTCCTAGCACTCCACCTACACTGTATCCTCTCGCACCATTATCAAGCGCTTTGCTCAATACGCCTGTGCCAGAATAAGTCGCACCAAATGTATTTTTGCCGCTTGTTTTTGTATCATAAGCTGACTGTGCACTATATCCACCCTCGATTCCCACATAAAATCTCGCTTGAGCCATCGATACAACAGCACAAGATGCCATAACAACGCCGAGTAACTTTTTATTCATTTTATCTCCTTTGGTCTTTGAGAATTACTTTCTATCTCAAAAGATATCTGACTAGATCGGCCAATCTAATCCAAAGTTTAGAAAAACTTTTTCCACCCAAATAAATTTTACTAAAAAAACCTCAACCAACGCACAACCCTCGCCCAATTCTCCAAATCCACCCCTACAACTTACCCCAATCAATCTCTTCCTTCCCAAATCGTCTCAACATTTCATTAGCCGCGACAAAGACTCCACTACCCACAAATCCTCTAGCCAAAGGACTTGGATGAGGAGCCGTGACCACAGCATGCCTTGTTTGATCAATAAGAGGAATTTTCTTCTTTGCATAATTTCCCCACAGCATAAAAACCACGCCATCAAGATTGGATGAAATATAAGAAATCACCGAATCCGTAAAAATCTCCCATCCAAAATGTGCATGTGAACTTGCTTCACCTTTTTTGACTGACAAAATTGCATTCAAAAGCATCACACCTTGATCACACCATCTTGAGAGATCTCCATAAACTGGAGGAATGACTCCCAAAGACTGCTGCAACTCTTTGTAAATATTTTTAAGACTTGGGGGTGGAGGGAGAGGCTTTGGCACACTAAAACTCAATCCCATCGCTTGCGGGATCAACACCCCATCGATCATTACTTCTCCATGATAGGGATCTTGTCCAAGAATCACAACTTTTAAATTTTGGGGATCGACACGATTGAGTGCCTCAAAGGTAAGCTTTCCTTTTGGGAAAATCACATCTCCTCGCTGCTTTGCCTTTATATAACAATCGCGAATCTTCTCAAAATAAGGTTTTTTAAATTCTTCTCTTAGCGCTTCTTTCCACGCTGATGAAATTTGAATACGATCAAGCTGCATCACTCAATAATTTTGGGAACAATAAAAAATCCATCCCTAGATTGCGGAGCATGACTTAACACATCTTCTCGTATTTGAGCATCTTTAACTTCATCATCTCGCAAAGGAGTTTTCAAATCTGCTCTAATCTTAATCCCATCTGTTTGAATCGTATTGAGATTTTCTACAAAACTCAAAATCTCTGAAAGCTGATTTTTAAGCTCTTCTTCTTTGTCTTCTGCAATTTCAATCATCCCAAGTTTTTGCAATCTTTTCAATAATTCATTATCAATTTGCATAATCACCTCCACATCATTCATAACTAAGCATTATAAAACAAAGCCTTCAATTCATCAAAGCCATATCGACCCCCACAAAATATTTCAAAAGCAAAAAGTGCTTGATAAAGTAGCATCTCCAAGCCATCCATCCCTTGATTTGCCAATCCTAAAAAAGCCGTTTTGGGACGCGTTGTCAAAAAAGCCCTAAAATCTTCAATATTTTTGATGCAAGATAAAGAGGGATAAATAATATCCATCACAATCTCTGAGCGTGCAAGAAAATTCTTCAAAATATCTACTCCATAAGGCAAAGAGTGACCATCAAGCCCGACACTTGTTGTGTGAATCAATAAATCAAACTTCTTCTCTTCTTCTAGCTTTGCAACCTCAATTCCCATAGAGCGAAAGAAATCCATACAAGAAAGCGAACGATTATAGATCTCCACATCCACTCCATGGGATCGCAACATCACAGCAATCGCCCTCGCACTTCCTCCAGCACCCAAAATCAGGGCATTTTTTGCATCCAAATTCTCAATACATTTCCAAAAGCCAAGGCCGTCTGTATTGTGTCCCCAGAGCTTTCCATCTATGTGCATTACGGTATTGACAGCACCTATTTGGCATGCTAGATCACTCACCTCATCACAAAGATGAAATACAGCTTCTTTGAATGGGACAGTGATATTGGCTCCAGCGAGCAAAGAGAGAATCTTGGGCAACTCCATTTCAGAGGCCAAAAATTTTTGATAATCAGCATCAATTCCAAAATAAGAAAACAAAAAGTTGTGAATCAATGGAGAGAGCGAGTGAGAGATCGGAGATCCGATCACCCCAAAGTTTTGCATCTCAAAGTCTCCTCAAAAAATCCAACATCACCCAGCCTGATTCAAGTCTAGCCCAACCATCTTGAATCTCTAGCACTTGGACTTGACTTGCATGAGGAAGTCGTTTGACAATTTGTGCATAAGCATTTGGAGTTTTGCGGACATTGAGAAGTGAAGCCTCCACAAGATAGCTTGTCGTCTTGGGTGCAATAGGCTTTGGTATCGTTTGCGATGGCATAGCAGCAGGCTTTTGGGCCTCTGAGGCATATCGTGACACAGGGCAAGTATTTGTCCTAAGCTTCATATAAACCACTCCATACAAAGCTAGTCCAAGGTAAACAATCACAGAGGGCAAAAACAGCAACTTAATCCATCTCAATACAGAATACAAAGCAATAGTTTGAGACATTTAACACTCCTTAAAGTCCAAAGTTGCAAACCAAAAGCAAAAACTATACCCTCATCGATCCCCCACCCCTAATGCCGTGCCCACACCCCCACTTCCCCATCACGCGTAAAATAATACACACGATAAGAATCCTTGCGATTTCCTTGCTCCATCCCAGGACTTCCTAGAGGCATCCCTGGCACACTTAGCCCTATCACATTTTTGGGCTTCTCTTGTAGTAAGCGCTTAATATCCTCAGCGGGGATATGCCCTTCTAAGAAATACCCTTCTACCACACCCGTGTGACAGCTCTGAAAATCTCTAGGTAGATTGTATTTTGCTTTGATTTCGCGCCATTGCTGAACATTTTTGATGTCTTTGGCTTGAAATCCATTTTGTCTTAGATGCTCTGACCAGAGCCCACAGCACCCTCAGCCAGGACTTGAATAAACAAGCACTTCAGAAAACACAAACACACACATTGCAAGCAATGCAAATACAGCTTTCATCCTCTCTCCTTAGTTCATATAGTGTAAAAACGCCAATCTATCCAATCTCTTCAAATCAAACACCACAAAACCCCATAAACAAAACCCAAACAGATCAAAACTTAGTCTGCAAGATTTTTCTACAGCTAATGATGGATACTCTAAGCATGATTGATCAAGCAAACCATTGCCTCAATCACTGCTTAATAATTGATATAATTTTTATATCTCAAAAGTCTAATTACAGGGGTTTTTCAATGGTTGATTATGGAATAAATTTTTGGTCAAATCATGATTTTATTATTGAAGATGGTGTGGTGAAAATTGGTGCTCAAACCAAACCTGCTCTCATTGACATCGTCAAAGACATCAGAGAACAAGGCTATCGTGGCCCCCTTCTTTTGCGATTCCCTCATCTCATCAAAAATCAAATCGATAAGATTTTCAACTGCTTTGAACACTCTATCAAAGAATATCATTACAAAGGCGCATTCAAGGCTGTTTTCCCCCTTAAAGTCAATCAAATGCCAAACTTTGTCCTCCCCCTTGTTGAGCTCAGTCAAAATCGATGCTATGGACTTGAGGCTGGGAGCAAAGCAGAACTTATCCTTGCTATGGCTTATACCAACAAAAACTCCCCTATCACTGTCAATGGATTCAAAGATAAAGAAATGATCTCTCTAGGCTTTATTGCTGCAAATATGGGACATGAGATCACACTCACGATTGAAGGACTAAACGAGCTTGAAACAATCATTGAAGTGGCCAAAGACTTTAGCCCCCCTTATCCAAATATTGGTCTAAGGATTCGCCTCCATAGCACTGGGATTGGTGTATGGGCCAAAAGTGGGGGGATCAATTCCAAATTTGGGCTCAATAGCACAGAGCTACTAGAAGCCATCGCTTTGCTTGAAAAAAATAAACTTCTCAATCATTTCACTATGATTCACTTCCATATCGGAAGCCAAATCAGTGATATCTCTCCACTCAAAAAAGCAATCCGTGAGGCTGGAAATATTTATGCAGAGCTTCGCAAAATGGGGGCAAAAAATCTCAAATGCGTCAATATCGGTGGAGGATTAGCCGTGGAATACACCCAACACAGTGGGATCAATCATCGCAACTATACTTTAAGTGAATTTAGTGGGGATGTGGTGTTTTCATTGCGTGAAATTGTGAAAAACAAAAAAGAGCCTGAGCCTGACATCTACATCGAATCAGGACGATTCATTGCCGCTTCTCATGCGGTTTTGATCGCTCCAGTTTTGGAGCTTTTCTCTCAAGAATTTGATGAAAAGGCTCTCAAACTCAAGGACAAAAATCCTCCACTCATTGAAGAACTCAATGATCTCTACAAAAGCATCAACGAAAAAAATGCGATTGAATACCTCCATGATAGTCTAGATCACATGGAATCCCTTCTTACACTTTTTGATTTGGGATATATCGATCTTCAAGATCGTAGCAATACCGAAGTTCTCGTGCATTTACTCATCAAAAAAGTCATCAAACTTCTCAAGCATAAAAATCACAATGAGATTCTTAGAATCCAAGAGCAAGTCCAAGAGCGATATTTGCTCAACTGCTCTTTTTTCCAAAGCCTTCCTGATTATTGGGGACTAGGTCAAAATTTCCCTGTCATGCCGCTAGATCGTCTCAATAAAAGACCCACAAGAAGTGCAAGCCTTTGGGATATTACTTGTGATAGCGATGGTGAGATCGCCTTTGATAGCTCTAAGCCTCTCTTTTTGCACGATGTGGATGTAACCAAAGAGGACTACTTTTTGGGCTTTTTCTTAGTGGGTGCTTATCAAGAAGTGCTTGGAATGCGACACAATCTCTTCACACATCCCACAGAATTTAGCGTCGTGCTTGATTCTGATCTCAATAAGGGTTATGAAATCACTGATATCTTAGAGGCTCAAACGATCCTAGATGTGCTAGATGACATTGATTATGACACCAAAGAGATTGAGCGACGATTGAAGCTTAGAATTGAGGAGAGAGAAGATTTGAATGAGGAGAGTAAAAAAGATCTTCTTGGACGCCTCTATGTGATGCTAAGTGAAAATGTCTATCTCAAAACAATTGCTCCTTTAGAATAAAATGAAAATTGGATTCTATCGTGATGCACTCATTGGAGACAATCTTGTCTCCATCCCAGCAATGTATGCCATCAAGGCACTTTACCCTGCATCCACACTAATTGTCTATACCAATACGATTGGTTTGGAACTTTATGAGCAGTATGACTTCATCGATGAGCTTTACAATATGGATCATCAAAGTCAAGAAAAGATCAAAGATCATATCAATGCGCATCATTTTGATATTTTTCTCCTCACACAAGCCAATCGCTGGAGATGCAAACTTCTCAATCAAACCAATGTCAAAAAAGTTATCTCACTATTGAGTTTGGGCAGTATCTTTAAGCCAAAATTTCACACAATCTTCATCTCTAGAAATTTAAGCCCTCTTTCACAATCACAAAGAATGTTTAAACTTGTGAGAGAGATCAATCCCCAAATCTTTGATACCCAAATCCATAAGATCGACTTCTCCCCTACGATATTGCAAACACAACCAAGGCATAAAGAGTTCATCCAAAGCTTCCTCTCTCCCTACAAAGATTATAAAACCCTTGTGATGATCAATCCCTTTTCTCGCACATGCTCACACAATCTCACTCTTTCTGGATGGCTCAAACTCACCCAAGATCTTGCCCTGCTTTATCCACACATTCTCTTCATCATCCCCACCTATGAGGGCAATCCTACTCCACTAGAGTTTGAAACAAACCTTCCCAATATTGCGATTTTTAGAAACAATTCTGATCTTTTCAATCTAATTGAGCTTATCTCTCGTCTCTCTTTGCTTATCTCTCCAAGCACAGGCAATGCCCACATTGCCAACAATCTACACATCCCTCTTTTGGGGCTTTTTAGCAAAAGAGATCGAATGCTTTGGAGGGGGGAAAATATGAAGCTAGAAAACCTCATTATCATCCCAGCAACAAAAGAAAAAATGAGCAAAGAAACAGAAGAAGAGCTGATTTTAGAAACAATTGAAAAATTTAAAACAATCATCAAATCAATCTAGCAGTATTTTCTCTCTCAGTCCAAATCTTTCTTACAAAAATATTTGCATAGGCAGATCATCAAGAATCACAGCAAGAAGAGTGATTGGTGCAGCAGGAAGAGATGGGATTTTTATCTAGTTTTATGTAATGCTTAGATGAAAAATCTAGCCCAAAGAGTTTCTCTAAAATCATCAAGAAACGATGACGCCTCTCCCTAGAAGTAAGCTTTCGATTGCAATTAGCTTTGAATATGATCTCAGAATCAAAATCATCTGTATTTTCCTCAAGCCATTTTTGCATCACCTTTGGATGCTTGCCTTCAAATAAGCAAAGCACTTTCCAATCAATTTGATCATAGCGATAAACATTGGGCTTGTGTTTCCAATACTTGGACACCTTGGAGTGCTTGAGTGTCATCTTCTCTTCACTTCTCACCCATCCATAATGATAAATTGTCGCATTTGCTAGAACAGCTCTAGGATAACGCCCTTTTTTGTTGCTCTTATCTAGCACCACCCAAAACAATCCATCAGGAGCATAACTCCTCACACTTGTTTTGATCGCTCTCACCTCAGAGCGATACCATGCAGGAGAGGAGGCATAAGTGTGAGCATTGCCATAAAAATGACGATAAGAAAACGCCAATGCCTCCACCTCATCATCTTCCAAATATGCCTCCATCGCACTTCTAATCTTTGGTAAATCTTCCTCATGCAATACTTCATCAGCCTCCAAATAAAACGCCCAATCCCCACTACATTGAAATTGAGCGATCATTTTTTGCTGCCCATAGACATAGCCTTTGCTTGTCATTTTTTCACACCAAGTTGAAGTGATGACTTTGATCTTGGGATGCTCTTGGGCAAGATCTAAGATTTGCTCCAAGGTATCATCCTCGCTCTCTCCCACATTGACAATAAACTCATCCACTAAAGGCAAAATCGAAAGAATAGATTCCCTAAAGGGATAACCCAAAATATTTCCATTTTTCAAAAATGTAAAACCACTGATTTTCATCTTATGCCCTAATATCCAAAAGATGCTCTGATCTTTTTGGATTCTCTTGTTCGCTCTCTTCAGCAGAGCCTCTTTGTGCCCTTCGCTCTTCTTGTGAATTTTGATTCTTAGATTGCGCATCAGGATTGATCATCTCATTTTCTTCCAATTTTCGCACCTCTTGAATCTGATCAAGTTTATTTTGAAAATTCTGCATATTGGCCAAATTGGCAACATCTCCACGATGCTGAGTATTGACTTGTGTATTCGCCCCCACTTGGGTATTTTGGTTGATAAAAGTCAGATTTCCAATCGATGAAACAGCCATAATCCCCTCCTTAAAATCTCAAAGTTTTTTGCTTTGAATACAAAACATGGGCGCCATCTACCATTTTGACAAAACGCCTCTGGGTATAATCGACCAAAATATTGCGATCTAGCATCCCATTGATCCCCAAAAGCATCTTTGCACTCTGATGCAATACCTCATCGCGCACGCGAGTCTTGCCACAATGAATAATCATATGCGAAGATGGAATATCTTGGATGTGTAGCCAAATATCATCAGCCTTCGCATCCTCCAAAAGTCTCTGATTCTCCTTGCTATTGCGTCCAATTGAGATTTTCACCCCCTCAATAAAAAAGCTTTCATACTCACGCTGGATTTTTTCTTTTTTGTAGGATTTTGGTTGGATAAAGGCTTGCAAATCCCCTTCATTATCAATTCTTTGGATATAGGCGATCTGCTTTTGCAAAAACTCAATTTTTGCCAGCAAATGCTCTTTTTGGATTCTGAGATTTTTAAGTTTTTGCTTAAGGCGCTTACTTTGAGCAAAGCAAAAATTTCCACCTTGGGCATAAGATTTGATCACTGAGGGCAGAGTGATCAAAACCTCCTCTCCCTGATAGCCCCTCAAAGTCAGTGTGTGTGAAAAATAAGAAGGCAGACAAGAAGCAAAGATTAGTTCCCCCCATAGAGCATATTGCTGAGATTGACTCAAAAGATCAGAGGGGTTAGGCAGCTGATCTAGAAGCATCTGATAATCTTGAAGTTTTTTGGATTTTCGCTGGAGGATCACCTGTTTTTTTTGTGAGATTCTCTGAATCTGGCGCAAGATATATTCCTCATGCAAAAACACATCAAGTGCATCTTGACTCATCGCTTCTTTTTGTTGGATTGGTTTTGTGGGTTGAGGCAAAGATTCAAACTCTTTGTTGGGTCTAATCACCCTTGAACTCCTAGATTCTCCAATATGCCGCAATGCCTCCACAACTCGCTTATTTTGATCGACCAAAATTACATTGGTATGCTTGCCTGTAAGCTCAAAATGCAAATAATATTTTTCTTGTTTGTAGCCAGCAAGATACATAAATTCAAAGATTAAGATTCGATTATTTCCATCCAGTGCGCATGAGAGGAGCTTGGATCTTGAAGTATATTTTGTGAGGGCCAAGTCAAAGGGAGCATGATAGGAGTGTCCCAAAATCTTCTCCCTAGTTTGAAAAATAGAACTTCGCGACTTGCTCACATCGATATAAAAATCATCAAAATCAAGGCTTAGACGAAAAAGATTGTCATCAACTCGGCGCACATGATATAGGGTCGCATAATTTGAAAATCTCTGAGCAAGAGCTCTTAAAACCTCCAGTTTCACACGATCTCCATTTTTTTTCTAGCAAATTCAAGCGCTTCTTTTGTCAAAGTCGATCCACTGATCATACGCGCGATCTCATGAATGCGCCCATCCAAATCAAGCTCGCGCATTAGACTTTCTTGAAGATCTTTTTGCACCACAAAGTGTGCATCAGCTAGAGCGGGGAGATGAGGTTGATGAGAGATTGCAAAGACCTGATAAGAGCTAGCAAGCTTTTTAAGCACCTTTGCCACCCCCTCACTCTCTTCCCCACTCAAATTTGCATCAATCTCATCAAGAAGTAAAATCCCAGCATTAGATGCATTTTGCAGAGCCAATGTTGCAAGTCTTAAGCGATTATATTCTCCAGAGCTCAATGTGGAAACTGCTGAGGTGCCAAGCAAAATCTCTAATTCATCCTTGCCATTATGCTGCATCTCAGTCCCTCTAAGATTAAGATGCACATCCCCAAGCAACAACATTGAGGCATAGTGAGTGATTTGACTTGCAAGATTGGCAACAAATTGTTTTCGATTGCTTGAAATTTTGACACTTAGCACATCAAGTCTAGCTTGCAAATCTTCAATCTTTTTGCCAAGTATCTCCTGATCTTCTTGGATATGCTCATATCCCAAGAGTTTCTCCTGCTGACTCTTCTGATACTCCAAAGCCTCTTCAATCCCACCATAACGCGAGATAAGATCAGAAAGCCTAGAGAGACGATCCAAAAGTTGCTCTGGCTCATACTCATCAAGCTCATCCAATCTTTCTAGCTCAGAGCAAACCCTAGAATCCACCTCCAAAAGCATCTCATCAAAACCTTCAATCTCAATCTCAGCAGCACTCAAAAATGCATTCACTTTCCCCAGATCTTGAAGTGCCATCAAGGCATCACGACCCAATTCTTGAAGTTTTTCTTTTTTGGAAAGTCGCTTTTTGACCTCCAAAAGCTCTTCATATTCTCCAAGTTTTGGAGCAATCCCAGCAATCTTCTCTATTTCAAACAAAGCAAATTCTTGAAGCTCCATAATCCTTTGAGAATCTTCTTTGAGACGCCAAAGCTCAGCTTGACACCTCTGAAGCTCTGCAAATCCTTGTCTAAATTCTCCAAGATATTCTCTATGACTCCCATCCTCAACCAATGCATCAAGCAACTCAAGCAAAAAACCACTACTTAGCTCATTGGAATTTTTGTGGCTTAGAAATTTCACATGAGGGGCAAAAATCTCTCCAAGTCTTTTTCTAGAAGTGCTTTGATGATTGATCAGAAAGCGCGTTTTCTCTTTTTTGAGAATCTGCACGACCAATTCTTCTTCACTTAAATATTCAAATAACTCAATCTCTCCATCCAATCTCCCCTCAATCATAGTCGCATTACTATCTTTGATCCCAAAAAGTGCCAAAAGTGAAGCAAAAAAGACTGATTTACCTGCTCCACTTGCTCCACTGATGACATTAAGTCCGGGATGAAAGGCTAGATTCAAATGTTTAAATGTCGGAGAATCTTTGATCACAATCTCTTGAATAAACACCTTCAATCTCCCCAGCGAAACTTTTCACGCAACAATGCAAAATAATCCCAATCTCTAGGATAGATCAAACATGCACTCTCCCCCTCATTGCAGATTTTCAATCTAGCTCCATGTGGAAAATCAAAGATCTTTTGGCCATCAACAATGATCTGAGAATCTTGTCTAGTCTCAAATTCCAAAAACGCATCAGATCCGACAATCATTGGGCGTTGTGTCAGAGAATGTGGAGCTAGGGGGGTGAGCAAAATATTTTGACAATAAGGATAAACCACACTTCCCCCAGCAGAAATATTATAGGCTGTTGATCCTGTCGGAGTAGCTATGATCAAGCCATCACAATAGTAGTGATTAAGCATCTTACCCCCAATCATTGCCTCAATCTCAATCATCGTGGAAAAATCCTTTTTGCAAATCAACACTTCATTGAGTGATCGTGCGATTTTTTCCTCATTGTAATAGACAGAGAGCGTGAGGGGTCTATGCACTTCATACTCCCCGCCAAAGAGCAAGGGTAGAAACTCAAAACATTTTTCAAGACAAACACCAGTCAAAAATCCAAGATTCCCAGCATTGATCCCAGCAATTGGCAGGGATGGAATCTTGTGAAAAGTTGAAATCAAAGTTCCATCTCCACCAAGAGAGAGCAACATCTGACTTTGTCTTTGAATCTCTTCTAAGCTCACCCCTCTTTTGCCATAGGCATTCCCCTCCTCAAAGCAAACTCCAACCCCATGATCATGACAAATCCCCTCCAATTCATCCAAAACCTCCCCCATCCCAGAGACATTGCTTCTGACAAAGATTCCCAGCTTCTCCAAAGTGCCCCTTAATTATTGGAAATAATAAGCTCTCACAGTAAAACCACGCTTTTTAGGTTCTTGCACACTCAAGCCCTCAAACACAGCTACATTAGGGAAGAGTTTGTAAATCTCTTGGATTGCCATTTTGGCTCGAAATGATGCCAATCCCTCTTGTTTGAGCTCTGGACTCCTTCCTGCATAGGGCTTCTCATCGACAATTCCCACCACCTCCAAGGCTACGATGCGTTTATCACTAGCCAAAAGTCCTTCAATACTTGACTTCATATTCTGCAAACACACACTAGGCAAACTCCATCGTCCATTTTGTGCTACATAGCATTCAGTGACATATTGCGCTTTTGGCTTGATGGCATAACTCAATCTTTGCGTCATACCAGAGGTTTTTTCTCTCAAGAGTGCATTTTCTTCTCTGAGGATTTTGATTTGTCCATCTTTGATCTTGATTTGCTCGACAAGCTTATGGACATCATGGCCATTTTCACTTTGCATATTATTTGCATCAAGCGTATTTCCTTCATATTTGAGGACAAAATAATAATATGCCACTCCCCCAAGAGCACTCAACAAGATCAAAACGCTCATGATCCCTAGGATGAGTGTCAAGATCCCACCCTCTTTCTTCTTTTGTACTTGGTTTGTGGGCTGTTCCATCTTCTTCTCCTATTTTAAACTTGCACAAATGTTATCAAATGCACTTTGGATTTGAATAAATCTTTGCTGATAATCTTGAATGACTTCACAATCGGCATCAAATACATTATCTGGATGATATTGTTTGGCCAACTTAATGTATTTTTTGCGAATTTGTGTGAAATTTTCTCCAAGATAAGAATCCAAAATCCTATAGCTCTGCTCTAGCTTGCCCTCATGTTGCATCCAATTTGAATCTACTTCAAAATCAAGATGCAAAATCAAATTATCTGCAACTCTAGAGTGAATGATCTCCATAAGATATTCCCAAAACCCCTTCCTAGAGCTATCCAAAATCAATGCATCTCGATCTCTCACATAATCTTTAAATAACTGCAACACACAATGCCTTGCTCTCTGATCATCGTGTAAAAGCAAGATTTGAAGAGAGCTATGATCAACCACCTTTACTTTTGCATCGATTCGATAAAGCAAGCTCTCTAGGGGAATGATTTTGATTTGAATGGGCAAATACGCCTTTTCTAAAAAATCCTCATTCACAGGAATCTCTTGAAGACAAAAAAGCCAATTTAAAAAATATCGCTTCTTAATTAGCCTTGTATCATCTAAAATCAAAAGAGTATTTGAAAGTCGATGGACTTGATGAAAATGTCTCTTGGCATAGATGAGGATTTTTTCAAGTAGAGCACAATTTTCTTCAATTGTGATTTGCAAAAATTGTGGATAAGTCTCAAACCTCATCGATAAATGCCTCTCTTGATGAATATCTTTTGCATACTTTATAAGTTATTTTACTTTCTTTGTGGAGGGTTTTAGGATGGATTCTTTTGTTTTGATTTTGCTTGGCTTGTTTTCTGGAATGGCCTCAGCACTTTTTGGGATTGGTGGAGGGACGATCATCGTCCCCTCGCTGATGCTCATTGGTTTTGATATCACTTTTGCGATTGGAATCTCAATCATTCAAATGATTTTTGCTAGTTTCTTTGGCTCCTATCTCAACTATCGCAAACATCTCATTACCCTAGATCTAGGGATCGCACTTGGTCTTGGAGGGCTTATTGGCTCAAGCCTCTCAGGGATCATTCTCTCAATAACCCCAGAGAGAGTGCTCCATCTTGCTTTCCTAAGCTTCACAGTCATTTCATTTGCACGCTATTTTTATCCATCACGCACTCCCTATGAATCCAAAAATCTCTCAAATACCCAAAAATATTTATTGCTTGTGTGCTTTGGTTGCATTGTGGGAATCTTTTCTTCAAGTCTTGGTGTTGGGGGAGGACTTTTGCTTGCCCCACTTTTAGGAATCTTTCTAGGATTAAATTCCAAAGAAGTGGTGCCACTTGCATTGTTTTTTATTTGCTTTTCATCTCTTTCTGGAGCAATCAGTCTCTACACAGCAGGATTTGTCCATCTTCAAACAGGGATCCTCATAGGGATTTTTGCCATGATTGGAGCCTACATCGGAATCCACCTTATGTCCAAAATCTCCCCTTCTCTTCATAAAAAAATGCTTCTAGGCATCTATCTCTTCTCAATCGGAACGACGCTCTTTAAGCTAATCTAGTCTCCAAATCTCTCTCCTTGTGTGACGCACTAGCAGAGAATCAAGAGGAGAAATCCTCTCAATTGCAAAATCTACCAAACACACTCTATCCTCACATGATGAAAGAAAAAACTTCATCCAATATCCCTCCAACTCAAACTCCAAAACCCTGCACGCATCAATCCCATAACGCCTAATACAAGTTTTGCCAAGATTTGAGAGATCATGTGAGAGAATCTCCATCTGGATGCTCAGGTGTGTTTGCACTCCTTCACTCAACTCACGCCCCTTTTTGGCAAAATGCATCCCAATTGCCAGCACAATAAACGCCATCAAAACAAAGACATAAAATGAATAAAACCCTCCCCTACAATACATGCACAACCTCATGATGCAAAAATTGCCTCACCAAACAAACAGAAGTGCAGATTCTAATCTGATATATCCCATTAGTTTGACTGATTTCAAACTCACGCACTCCATCTAATAGCACCCATCGATCCAAATAAACTTTTCCCCCTGTAAATACAATCTGTCTTTTTTCTCGCAATGGCACAATCACCCCGCACTGAGCCTTTCGATCCAAAATCAACTCATCCCCCTCTCGCCCCAAAACTTTGGCAATCTCTAGCTTTTCAGAAAACATCCCCACATATGAAGTATCACCAAGTTTTGAGATCCTATTTGATTGACAAGTTTTAAGAATCGCTCTAAAAGTATCTTTCAAAAAAAGATCACGATTGATCTCAAAAAGCTCTATTAGATCAGGTGAGAGCTTAGATAAAAGAGAGTTTTGGATCAATCTCTGGAGATAAAACACCGCGCTAGAGAGCTGGGCATTTGCAATATGAGCCTCCTGATAGACTTTGGAATCTTTATGAATTTGTAGCAAGGTTTGAGAGCAAGTCACCACCACAACGGCAAAAACAATGAGTGCAAATAAAGCTTCCAAAACACTAAAAGCACTCCTCATGGCACTACATCAAATGAAAAATACACATGTTCTCCGCTTTGCATTTTTTTATATTGCACTTCAAAAATCAAACCTTGACTTTTAAGGATTAGAGGAGAAGAATCATCAATACTAGAAGGATACAAATAAGCTTTCATATCTTGCTTGTGTTTGGGCAAAGCAAGATAAAAGCCAAATATAGACAATGCCAGAGAGCATAAAAGGAGGCAAAAGAGTGCCTCAAGAAGGATAAAACCCCTAGAGTACAAAGAGCTCTCGCTCAAAGAAAAGCTTCTTGGTCTCATTTTCTCGCTGATAATTGATCACCACAACGGCTTTATAGCGCCCTTTGTGAGGGATCAGAATCTGTGTAGAGAGGGATTTTTGAGCAAAGGCACCCAGATCTTGAGTGGGCTTGGCTGTATTGACAGATTCCAAGTAAAGATGAGCATCCAAGTCTTTAAGCTTAGAGCCATTTATAAGCAACGAGAGTGCATAAGGTTTGCCTGATTGAATCTCAAAAAACTTCTGTGTATTTTTCTGCAAATAAGGAGGAATGAGCTTGAGTGATTGCTCTTGCTCTCCAATCACTCTCAAAGTAATTTCATGATGCTTCAAAAACCAATTTTGCTCCCTAATCAGCGTATTGATCTCGCTATCAATATGTTTTTTTGAAACAAAATAAGAATGATCTTCGATGGCTGGATTTTTAAGTGCAATGACCACACTTGCGATGATGCAACACACCACTACACTCATAAATCCAAACAAATAAAAGGGGGCTTTTGTTTTTCTCATTTTTTATTCCTTGTCCAATAAATTAAACCGATTAGACCAAACATCACACCCAACATAGCATAGACCAAATAATGCACATAATCCTGCACACCACTACGATCTACGACTAAATTATTCTCCAAATTTATCTGATAGTGATTGGCAATCTCATCAGCTAGCTGTGCATAACCATTGAGGATGGCAGCTGAAATCTTAGATGGTGGCATTTCTCTTTCTTGCATCAAGATTGGAACCATATAGTGTGAAATAATCTCCCCCCGATTGATTCCCAAATCAGGCTTTAGAATAATGTCGATCTTTTGATGTTCTTTGAAGAAAAAAATTACACCATAGGGCTCAATAAGTCGCTGTAAAAAACTCTGTTTAAACGACTCGCGCCCCTCTTTTGCGCTTCCCTCAATCCTATCTACTGCCACGACATAGAGTGAAAATCCTGTTTTTTTCTTCAATTCATAAGAGAGTTGCTGGATAAAACCAGCACTCTTTGGCACGATGAGATGATCGGGATTGCCAAGGACAAAAGAATCGCTAGCTACAAGTCTAAGACATAGGCTAGCTATATAAGCTAGCCATACAATCTTTCTCATTTCATTAGGTCAATGTCAAAAGATAATCAGGAATGAAAGGAATCACAATAGCAGTCACAATAAACATCACGATCAAAACACACAGAATCTTTTCTAATGGTGTCATATCCGCTCCTTATTTTGCAAGCTTGTAGTATTGACTATTTTTTGAATCAATTGCTTGAATTGACTGATGATCCAAAGAATAAGCATTTGTGGCTTGGATTTTTTGTGTTTTCCAAGCCTGCATCCCAAGTCCAAAAACGACACTCAAAAGCACTGCAACCAAAATCAAGAGTCCCAAAATACCATTTAAACCAAACAATTTATTCATGACAGTCCTCCTCAATCAACATTTTCAAGAGATTCGATATAGGCTGCAAGAGCTCTGATCTGCACATCATTGAACTGCACAAATTTAAAAGAAGGCATATGCCCGATATGACCTTTTTTGCCATGCTCTAGGACATATGCAAGGAATTTGCTTGTGCCATATGTACTCAAATCTGGAGCACTTCCCTCCATCCCCCTGCCATCTTCACCATGGCAAGCCGTACATCCAGCTGTGCTAAACACCTCTTTTCCTTTGGCAACTTCTGCTGGATATTTTGTATTTTTAAGCTCTGAGATCTCAGCCATCACATACGCAGCAACTGCTCTTGCATCTGATTCATTGATCTCTGTCACAGGCATTTCTCCAAGTGGGAAATCAAGACCCTTGGATCCATTTTTGATCACCTGCATAATCCCCTCTTCTTTCCCCCATTGTGTGAGATTCTGAGCCTTTCCTTGCAAACCTTCAGCAGTTACACCATGACACTGTGAGCATTGAACCAGGAAAATACTCTCACCCATAGCCACAAGATCGTTTTGGGACAGATTCTCCCACTTCTTTTGATATTTTTGATTGTGTTCTGCGACCTCTTGATTGTATTGCCCAATCTGAGAGAAAGAATTGAGCGGGTAACCAACAAAGATATACCAAAATCCCCAAATCATCACAAGCGCAAAACATATACCCCAGCCAAAAGGAATATTGTTTTCAAATTTACCAATCCCATCCCATCGATCACTAGAAAGCTCTCCTTTGGGGTTGGAGGTTTTCATTTTATTGATATAGAAATTACTCACAAATGCCGTCAATCCTATTATCACAATTGCTGCAATCACTGATATCAGATTAATTGGATCACTTAAATCAAACCACTGCATCTCCACTCCTCTCTCTTATCTTTTCTCAATAATTTCATCACTCAATGCATCATCTAATGCCAAACGAGAGTATTTTTCATAATTTCTCTCTCCCTTCTTCTCGCTTCTATACATCGAATAGATATACGCATAAAGAAAGACGCATAAACAAATTGTCACAATCAAATAAATATTTTTCTGAATCAAAACTAAAGTAGATAGATCCATCCTACTCTCCTTGAGATGTTCTTCTTGATTGTCCCAAACTGTTCAAATACGCAATAAGGGCGACAATCTTTTTGATTTCTCCATTTTTAAATGCCTCTTTGACCTGCTCGCTTTTCATATCATGAACAATTTGCTCAGCTTCTTGATAAAACAATGATTTAGCCTGTCTGATATCTCCAAGCTTCACACCATTCTCTACATCATAGGGCACTCCAAAAACAACTTTTTGGGTATAGGCTTCAGCATAGGCAGTGTCAAAATCCACATTATTAGAATAGAGATGCTTATAAGCAGGCATGATAGATCCTGGAACAACACTCTGTGGATCCCACATGTGATAATCATGCCAATCTGTTGTCCTATTATCACCTACACGATGGAGATCAGGGCCAGTTCTCTTGGATCCCCAAAGAAATGGGCGATCATACGCATACTCTCCACTCAAGCTATAAGGACCATAGCGATCTGTCTCTGCCTTAAATGGACGGATAAGCTGAGAGTGGCAGTTGTAGCATCCCTCTTCGATATAGATCTGTCTGCCTGCAGTCTCAAGAACAGTATAGGGGCGCAACCCCTCAATAGGTCGTGCTGTTTTTGCAAAACCTGGGAGAATCTCCACAAGACCAGCAATTGAAAACACAAAAACAAAAGCTAATGAAAAAAAGAAAGGATTTTTTTCCAACCAACTAAACATACAATCCTCCTTAAGATGCCATTGGTGTCGCATATTGAGGCTCTTTTTCCAAAAGCCTTCCTGAGATGATTGTCATCAAAATGTTATAAACAAACACAATAAAGCCAATCAAATAAAGCAACCCTCCAATTCCACGAATAATGTAGTATGGAATCAAAGCCAATACTGTATCGATAAACTGATAGCTCAATACTCCATACTCATCAGTATCGCGCCACATCATTCCTTGAGTGATTCCTGCAATCCACATACTTGAAAAATAAAGAATGATCCCAATTGTCATCATCCAAAATTGTGCATCAATCAGTTTTTTGGAATAGATTTCTCTTTTGAAGATACGCGGAACCATGTGGAATGTCCCAGCGATGATTACAAACCCAACCCATCCAAGAGCTGCATCATGAACATGTCCGATAATCCAATCTGTAAAGTGAGCTAGTGCATTGACGGATTTGATTGACTGGATTGGTCCTTCAAGTGTTGTCAAGAGATAAAAAGTGGAAGCCAAAACCATAAACTTAATGATTGGGGATTCTCTAAGCTGATGCCATTGCCCTCTCATTGTCAAAAGCATATTGATCCCTGTTCCCCAAGAAGGCAAAATCAAAATCACTGAGAACATAGATCCCAAAGTCTGCACCCAATCTGGCGTCGTTGAATAGATCAAATGATGTCCTCCAGCCCAAATATAAACAAACATCAAGGCCCAAAATGAGAACAAAGTCAGCTTGTAAGAAAAAATGGGCTGACCGGATTCTTTTGGAAGAAAATAGTAAATCAATCCAATGATCCCAGAGGTAAAGACAAATGCCACAGCATTATGCCCCCACCACCACTGAATCATTGCATCATTTGTCCCAGAATAAAAAGAAATCGAATGCCATACACTTCCCACTCCAGCGACAAAATAAGTAGGAACAGCAAGATTATTGAAAATATAGAGTGTTGCAACTCCGATAAAAGTCGCAATGAAATACCACAAAGAAGCATAAATCGTCTTTTCACGACGCACGCCCATACTTCCAAAAAGGCTAATGCCCCATAACACCCATGCGACCACCACAAGCAAATCAATTGGCCAGATGAGCTCGGCATATTCTTTGGACTGTGTAAATCCCCCAAGAAGTGTGATGACTGCCAATGCCATAATCACAATATAAACACCAAAATGAGCATAACCTACAAAGCGCAAAAATGGATGCTCAGCATAAGAGATTTTAAGCACTCTTTGGCCAAAATAATACCATCCAGCCCAAATCCCACTCAATGTAAATCCATAAATCACTCCATTGGTGTGCAAAGGTCTTAAGCGACCAAAAGTTCCGTATTCACTTGCCAAATAATTGAGGTTTGGAAAAGCCATTTGGAAAGCGATGATCACTCCCACGAGCAACCCAACGATTCCAAAAATCAAAGTCGTATAAACAAATAACTTGGCAATAGAATAGTCATATTCAACGCTACTTTGCATCGTTACTCCTTCTTTCTATCTGTAATTCAAACTCAAACCCACGATTATACAACTTTTAAAAATAAAAGTCGTGCATCTACCTAGTTTGAAATAGGGTGATTACAAAACTTTCCAATCTCCTCTATAGAGATTTGAGAGCACCAAAGAGGATAAAACACAGGCCTTAGTCGATGTGGAATCTGATGGATTCGGCACAGGTTTCTATACTCTCTACTCATGACGCATTCTATCTTTGGGGTGACAAAAATATAATGAGCATTACTCTCAATGATGAGAGTATGAATCTCACAGGAGAAACAGCAGCGCATAATCTCTTTTTTTTGTTTTGCTGAGAGCACATAGCCTAGTTTTTTGCATTCTAGATCAAGGATATATAAGCTTTGATACTCTCTAGCTCTAGCAAACCGACGCACCTCCCCTAACTTTCCAATCTCAAACTTTGGGTAGAGAATCTGTTTTTCTTTTTCAAGATATTTCAAACTTTGTTTGATTCCACAAGAGCTTTGCATCAAAAAAGAAGCAATCATACGATAACGATTGCGCACAAATCTCTCATCTTGATTACTACGATCCTCAAAAAATCGTATCCCTCGCTCCATACAAAATCTATACAACTCTCCTTTTGAGACATCCAAAAGAGGACGAAACACATCAAATCCCATCACTCTCTCACAAAATCCAAATCCCAAAAGTGTATTTAATCCAGCACCCCTTGCAAACTGCATCAAAAGCCATTCGATGCGATCATTGAGCTGATGAGCCAAAAGCAATCCACGGTAAGCATTTTTTGCAATAAGCTCACCAAAAAACTCATAACGAATCTTTCTTGCATTTGCCTCAAAATTCGATCCAATCCGTGGCGCACGCAAATGATAAATTTTCTTATCATATGTTTGAGCCAACTCTTGCGCATAAGCTACCTCTAGCCTGCTCTCTTCTCTCATCCCATAATCCACGATAGCCAAATCAAACTCCACGCCACACTCTAGGAGCAAAAAAAACAAAGCACTACTATCCACCCCTCCTGAAAAACCAAGCAAAAATACAGAATCTTGCGGAAGTTTTGAGATGTGATGAAGCATGGCATTCCTTGGGGTTTTTGTTTATTTTATCTATAATAAAAGCTTGATTTCAAGAATACAAGGAGACAAAATGTCCTATCCAAAAGCAATCGGACCTTATAGTGCATACAGAGTAGCTGGAGATTTGATATTTATTTCTGGGCAACTGCCCCTTGATCCTGAAAGCATGGAATTTGCAAGCACAGAAATCAAGGGACAAACTCATCAATCCCTAAGCAATGTCAAAGCAATTCTCAAAGAGCTTGGATTGGGGATGGATAGCGTGATCAAGACCACGGTGCTACTTTCAGATATTGCTGATTTTGCATCAATGAATGAAGTCTATAGTGAATTTTTCTCTGCTCCCTATCCTGCAAGAAGTGCATTTGCTGTGCGTGATTTGCCCAAGGGTGCAAAAGTAGAAATCGAAGTTATCGCCTCAAGAAAATAATCTTCAAAGCAAAAAAAAAAGGGGGGGGGGGGTATGCAAATCTATCAAATCAAATTGGTGGAGCTGTGGGGGATCGAACCCCAGTCCAAAAACCAAACCCACAAAGACCTCTACATGTTTAGACAGAGTTGAAAAACTTAAACACAGGAACTCAACTCCCAAAATACCCCGTATCGCAACCTATGTTCTTAGTTTGCACCCCTAGGTTTGATGCAAAAGCAGCTAGCGAGGATGACGACTGGATGGGTTAGCTAGCATGGCCTACCCAATCGGCTCCGAAGAGTTGGTTAAACTTACGCTACTTTTGCGTAAGCTGGAGCGAAATTTGTATTGTTTGCGTTTAATTTTAAACTGGCAGGATTACGGAATGCCATCCGACATGCAGTCTAAGCTATTTAGCTCCTGTCGAAAGCCAAATCAGCCCCAAAATTTTCCAGAATCGATGGAAAGTTGAGATTATACAAGCATTCTTGCCAAGACCAAATAAAAACTACTGGCAATTCACACATTCCACACTTCGATCCATCACCTGCTCTTGTGCATCAGGACTTTGACTTCTTAGATAATAAGTGGATTTAAGACCCAGTTTCCATGCAAGCATATAAATATCATTGAGCAGTTTTCCACTCGCACGATCAAGACGCATAAAAATATTCACACTCTGCCCTTGATCTACCCACTTTTGACGCACAGCAGCTGCACGGATAAGATCCATCTGATCCAAATCATACGCACTCACATAATAGTTCCAAGTCTCTAGGTTAAGATTTGGCACCACTACAGGCACAAGTCCTGAGAGATTTTCTTCAAACCATTTGCGCTTATAAACAGGCTCGATTGTTTGTGTCGTGCCCACAAGGATCGAGATAGAACTAGTAGGAGCGATCGCCATAAGATAGCCATTTCTCATCCCCTGATTTTTTACTTTTTCTCGCAAAGATTCCCAATCACAGGAGCTTCCAAAAAGCCCTCCACGATCTACAAGTCTAAGTGCTTCCTTGTTGGCCACATCAATAGGGAAAATCCCCTTACTCCAATTTGATCCTTCAAATTGAGGATAGATTCCTTTCTCTTTTGCCAAATCAGAGCTAGCAGAGATTGCATTGAAGCTGATCATCTCCATCACCTCATCAATTCTCTCCAAATGCTCAGCGCTCCCCCAAGTGATTTTTTCACTTGCTAGCATCTCTGCCTCTCCCATAACTCCTAGTCCAATCGCTCGGTTTTGTGCATTGGTTACACGCACTTTGCGATTGGGATAAAAATTGAGATCGATGACATTATCCAAGATTCGCACAGCAATGGGCACAACTCGCTCAATATCTTCTTGAGTATTGATTTTGCTTAGATTGACACTTGCAAGATTGCACACAGCAGTCAATCCATCACGCTGAATCCTTTGAGTGATAAAAATCTTTTTTCCATTTAAAGAATCAATACTTGTAAGCTTATTGGCTTTCTTTGTGATGCCACCATCTGTCGTGATCTCCTCAAACTCTTCAAACTCCTGCTTACTTCCATCCTCAAATTCCACTTCCACAAAATACTTGCTAGGTATTGTGTTTTGAAAAATCTCTGTGCAAAGATTTGAGCTTCTAATGATTCCCGCATGAGCATTAGGATTGGCACGATTGGCATTGTCTTTGAAAGCCAAAAATGGAAGTCCTGATTCAAAGTAGTTTGTCAGAATCTTTTTCCACAATTCTTTGGCCGCTATATGCTCTTTGAGGACATTTGGATTGTTTTCATACTCAAGATACTTGGCTTCAAATTCTTCCCCATATAGCTCAGTGAGCTCTGGGCACTCATAAGGATCAAAGAGCGTCCATTGTGCATTTTCTTCCACTCTCTTCATAAAAAGATCACAAATCCAAACAGCTGGGAAAAGATCATGCGTCCTTCTTCTCTCTTCACCGCTATTTTTTCGCAAATCAATAAAATCAAAAATATCAGTATGCCAGACTTCTAAATAAGTCGCGATCGCTCCCTTTCTAGTCCCTAGCTGATCGACTGCGATGGCTACATCATTAGCAATCTTTAAAAATGGCACAACCCCTCCAGCAGCATTCTTGTGCCCATCAATAAAACTTCCAAGTCCCCTCACCTTGCTAAAATCCCACCCAATTCCCCCTCCATATTTACTCAAAAGTGCCATTTCTTTGTAGGCATCAAAGATTCCCTCAATATTATCAGGTGTACTTCCAATATAACAAGAACTAAGCTGATGACGGGTAGTGCGACCATTGGCTAGAGTTGGAGTGGCAGTCACGACCTCAAACTTTGAAATCACATCATAAAATTTGATCGCCCATTCATTGGGATTGTTCTCTTTTTGAGCCAAAAACATCGCCAATGCCATAAACATATGCTGAGGCAATTCAATAGGGTAATTTTTGGAATCTTTGAGCAAATAGCGATCATAAAGAGTTTTGATTCCCAAGTAATTAAACTGCAAATCTCGCTTTGGATCGATGTGTGAGTGAAGTAGATCTAAATCAAATTTTTCCTTAAATCCTTTGAGGATCTTCCCCTCATTTTCCCCTTTTTCCAAATATTCTCTTAAATGTTTATAGCCTGTAAATCCACTAACTTTGTGATAAAGATCATAGAGAAAGAGTCTTGCAGCCACAAATGTCCAATTAGGTGTATCCACATCAATTTTATCTACAGCGGTTTTGATCAATGTTTGTTGGATTTCCTCTGTTGTGATGAGATCTTTGAAATGAAGCTTGGCATCGACCTCAAGCTCACTTTGGCTCACACCCTCCAAATCTGCCACAGCATCGGCTGTGTATTTTTGAATCTTGGTCACATCCAATGTCTCAATTCTTCCACTTCTCTTCACAACTCGCAACATTCTCTTCTCCTCCAACTATTCTAAAAACTCAACGATTTCATCCAAGGCTTGGCGATGCTTTGCTTTGGGTTCATTCAAACGATAACCAAAACACACAAGCAGAGCCACACGCTCCTCTTGAGGATTGATCTCCAATGCCTCCTCTACTTTTTCCCGCTCAAATCCTTCAAGATAACAAGAATCAATCCCCAAATACGCTGCACAATTCACCATCGAGCTTGCCATCAAATAGGCTTGCTTCATACTCCAATCCTCGATTTCTTTGCGTGATTTGAAATTTTCTTTTTGAAAATCTTCAAGGCGTTTCATATAGCGCTCATCTAGCCCTCGTCTCTGCATCGATTCTTCAATATATTGGGATGGGGCGATAATGTCTTTGACCCTAGATTTAAACACCACAAGCTCACTGCAAGTGGGGATTTGTTTTTGATTCCAGCAAAGAGGCTGAATTGTATTTTTAAGCTCTTGAGATCGAATCACCAAAAGGCGGGTATGCTCTAGTCCAAAAGAGCTAGGAGTAAGCCTACCAGCCTCTAGGATCTGATCAAACTGCTCACTTGGAATCTTCTTGGTTTCATCAAAAATTTTACACGCATGGGCAAACTTCATCGCCTCCAAAAACTTCATACTTTCTCCTTATTTGATTTGTAGTTTTTACTTTTTGGCCATTCTCTTGCGTTGATTTGGATCTAAATATTTTTTGCGGATTCGGATATTGATAGGTGTGATTTCCAAAATCTCATCATCCTCAATCCACTCCAATGCTCTCTCCAATGTGAGCTCTCTTGGTGGGACAAGCTTGATAGCATCATCGCTCCCACTTGCCCTCATATTGGTCAAATGCTTAGATTTGATGGGATTGACATCCAAATCATTATCGCGACTATGCTCACCAATCACCATTCCCACATATACTTTGGTTTGTGGCTGGATAAAAAGCACACCGCGCTCTTGAATATTGAAAAGTGAAAATGCTGTTGCATCTCCATTCTCCATAGAAATCAGTGCTCCATTGCTCCTGCTCTCCACGCTTCCACTAAAAGCTCTAAATTCCAAAAATGAGTGATTCATCACTCCCTCACCCTTTGTATCTGTCAAAAACTCACTACGATACCCAATCAGACCACGAGCTGGGATTTCAAACTCCAATCTTGTATAGCCATCTCCCATCGGATTCATAGCCTTCATCTCAGCCTTGCGTCGTCCAAGTTTTTCGATGATTGCTCCACTGAAATCTTGAGGCGTGTCAATCACTAGATGCTCAAATGGCTCCATTTTCACACCATTTTCTTCCTTGACAATGACTTCTGGACGCGAGATGCTAAACTCAAACCCCTCTCTTCGCAAATTCTCTGCCAAGATTGTGATCTGAAGCTCACCACGACCGCTGACTTTGAATTTCCCCTCACCCATTTCCTCACATCGCATAGCGATATTTGTCTGCATCTCTTTGAGCAATCTATCTTTGATTTTGTTGGCTGTGACATGCTTGCCTTCTAGCCCAGCCAAAGGAGAATCATTGACAGCAAAATACACACTCATCGTAGGCTCTTCTAAATGCATAGGATCTAGAGGCATTGGATTATTTGGATCCACTAGAGAATCTCCCACATCAATAGCATTGAATCCTGCAACTGCGACAATATCTCCTGCTTCTGCGCTCTCAATCTCTGTCCTTGCAAGTCCCAAAAATCCAATCAACTTAGTGATTCTTCCACTCTCCTTGCTTCCATCGCTTTTGGCAAGCATCACTGTTTCACCCTTTTTCACGCGCCCATTAAACACCCTTGCAATCCCAATCTTTCCGACATAATTATCATAATCAAGGGTAAAAATCTGCATCTGTAATGGATTTTCAGCTTTTCCCTCGGGTGCTGGGACATACTCCAAAATCGCCTCAAATAATGGCTCAAGATTTTTCTTCTCATCATCAAGATTTTTGATCGCATATCCATCTCTAGCTGCTGCATAAACCACAGGAAAGTCAAGCTGAGTATCATTGGCATCCATTGCCACAAAAAGATCAAATACCTCATCTACCACACGATCAGGCTCTGCTGCAGGCTTATCGATCTTATTCACAACAACAATTGGACGGATTCCAAAGCTTAGTGCCTTTTTGACCACAAATTTTGTCTGAGGCATCACCCCCTCTTGTGCATCCACAAGAAGCAATACCCCATCCACCATCTTAAGCACTCGCTCAACTTCCCCACCAAAATCAGCATGTCCAGGAGTGTCAATAATATTGATTTTTGTCCCCTTATAATGAATGGCTGTATTTTTAGAAAGAATCGTGATCCCCCGCTCTCTTTCCAAGTCATTGCTATCCATCACTCTCTCATCTACCTGTTCATGAGAACTAAAGGTTCCCGACTGGCTCAAAAGCCCATCAACTAGAGTTGTTTTTCCATGATCTACATGTGCGATTACTGCGATATTTCTGATATTTTGCATGTGACTCCGATGTCCAAAATTTAGTCAATAAAGCTTGAAATTTTAATCAAAACAGAACAAATTTAAATCCAAAATAATTCAAGTAATCCAGAGTCAAGTGATGAAAAAAATTCTTTTCAATCAAGGGGAATCTGTTGGGAATGTGTTTTGCTTATATAACTCCAAACAATACCAATTTATGAAGGACAACCCATGACTTCAAGCCCTCTTCAAATCTCTGTCTTACCTCAACCCAAAAAAGGCAAGAAAACTAGCAAATCTAAATCTATTTTGCCCATGATCCAGCAGCAAAATAAAAGCAAAGGCAAAATCAAAGAATCAAATTTCGCTCAAGTCCTTCTTCAACATCCACTCAATCCATCCAAAACACAAGAAATCCAAAACAAAGCAACACCGACAAATCTCAAAATCTCCAAATCCAAAACTTCTCTATCATCACAATCCACACAAATATCTCCCACCCAAAAGCAACTCCTCACTCAAAGCAAACTCCAGCTTCAAACTCCATCCCCAAAACCAGAAACTCAACACAATCTCAAAGAGGCACTAACCCTCAAACCCAAAAGCTCATCAAGAACTCTGCGTGATATTCAAAAAATAACACAAGATCACCAGCTCAACCTCACTAAGCTTGAAACCTCCTCCACCCAAAATAATCAAACAAAACCCAAAAAAGTGCGAGGAAAAACTCCTCAAATCAAACCTCAAGAAAATCCACAAAATATGATTCAAACCTCACCACACATCACGCAAAAAGTCCAAAAAAACACCCAAACATCCCAGATTTCCACACTCACAGAATCTTCTAATAAATCCAAACAAAGAATAGCTGCCACTCATTTCAAACCATCCATTCAAACTCACACAAACGAACACAGCAATTCTCAAATCCAAAATACTCAGTCCAATCTTCCCACACAGCCCATCCAAACCTCACAACCTACCCAATTCCCACTCTCCAAAGAGGGGACATTGGCTGCCTTATTGGCTCAAAAATCTCAAAATGACGAAATAAAAGCAGAAGAAAAGATCGAAGATAAAAAAAATGAAAAAACACAAGATCTAGTTTTAAGTGAAGCCAAAAGGGATACACAGCACAAAATCGCTCAAAGCAGAGAAACACTCAACCACTTCACGCAACGCCTAAGAGAAGAGATTGCCAACTACAAACCTCCATTTACAAAGCTTTCTATGGAGCTCAATCCACAAGAGCTCGGAAAACTTGAGGTCACCATCACCAAAAAAGGCAAAGAGCTTCAAGTCAATATCAATGCCAACAACACCAATGCACTACAAACCTTTATCCAAAATCAAAATGAGTTTAGAACCACTCTTGCCAATGCGGGATTTAGCAATGTAGAGCTTAATTTCTCTCAAGGCGATTCTCAAAAACAAAAAAACCAACAAGAAGAGCAGAATCAAAAAGGGAACAAAAATAGCTTAGAAAATCTCAATGAGACTCCATTGGCACAATCTATGGAGATCAAAATGGTGCAATACGCATAAAAAAGGATTTTTATGACAGAAACAATTTCAAAGCCTGCAACCCCTCCTTTGAACAATCCAGTCAAAGAAGAGCAGATTCAGACCAAAAAACCGCTAGAGCAGCCCAATGCCCTAGCCAAACTCACTGGCCAAGATATCAAAGAAGCTGAAAAGAAAAAAAATCAGCGCAATATCAATGAGCTAGACAATGATGCATTTATGAAATTGTTTCTCGAACAACTCAAAAATCAAGATCCAACCGCACCAATGGAGACAGATAAAATCATCACACAAACTGCTCAACTCACACAAGTAGAGATGATGGAACAAAATAAAAAAACTATGATGGAAGTCGCAGATGCGATGAAATCCACCAAGGAAGTCAATGAGGAACTCAAAAAATTCCAAGAAGCCTTTAAGGCAAGTTTGGAAGGGCTTGATAAGGGCATAGGAGAGAGTGCAAAGGCTAGTGATTCTATGACTCAAATGTCTTCTTTCAACACTGTAGCAATGATTGGAAAAATCGCTGAAACTGATGTGTTTGGAATCACGCTAGAGAAAGAAGGGAAGGCTGATTTTAGTCTCTATTTTGATGAGCCAATTGATGCCTCAAAAGGAAAGCCAATGATTAGTATTCTAGATGAGAAGGGGAATCTTGTCGCAAGTATTGATCTAAAAGACAAAAATGGAGAAAAGGGATATATCAATTTCAGCTGGGATGGCAAGCAAAAAAATGGAAATCAAGCCCAAGAGGGGACATACACAATCAAAGCTGATTACAACCTAAATGAAAAAACAGGAGAATATCATCATGCAAGAGTTGGCAGAGGTGAAGTGCAAAGTGTTATTTTCCAAAATGGAAAACCTATGCTAAGGATGGGAGAGCTCATCGTCCCCATCCAATCAGCCCTAGAATTTTATGAAAAGAGTTCATCATGAATGGAACAATCCTAAATTCCTATAGCGGAATCAAAACTCACCAATTTGGCCTTGATAGCGTCTCAAACAATATCGCCAATGTCAATACAACAGGCTATCGCGAGAGTCGCCCAGAGTTTGAAACCCTCATGGCTCCAAAAGCTTTAGGGAATGGACCAACAAGCAATGAGGTCAATATGGGTGTCACCGCAGCATCCAATGCCATCTCAACCCAAAATGGAAGCTATAGAGCTAGTGGAGGAGAATTTGATCTTGCTTATCAGGGCAAGGGATGGTTTGTCGTAGGGGAAAATAAAGATGGGGAAATGGAAGTCAAAAAAAATGGATTCACTCAAAAACAAGAGAATTTTTTCACACGAGATGGGAGCTTCAGTAAAGATGCTCAAGGATATCTTGTCAATTCCAAAGGATATTATGTCTATGGGGTCAATCTTGGAAAAATTCAAGATGGAGACTTTGTATCTTCTCCTAAAGATGATGAGAAAAATCTTGCCTCTGATAAACTCTCTCCACTTCAGATTCCTCAAAACCTCCGTTTTAAGCCTATTGAAACCACAGAAGTCAATCTTGGAATCAATCTCAATAAAACTCAAAATCCCACGAATGCTTATGGCACATTTGTTCAAGATGGAAAATTAGACGAATCTAGAATGCTCAATGCTGATGTCAATATTTTCTTTGCCAATCAAAAATCTCTTGATTCTGAGATCAACAATGAAGCCAACATCACCCTTACAGATAATGAAGGCAAACAACAAACTTATACTTTTTATTATGGAGATGGAAAAGAAAATTCTTTTAGAACATTGGGGGAACTCAAAACCCTCATCAAAGACAAAACTGGTCTAGATCTCAAAATTGCCATCCAAGATCAAAATACAAAAAATCCAACCCTCAACATCCAGCTCTCCAGTCCAGCACTTTTGCAAGATGGCATCCAAACAAGTGGGAGTTTCTTTGATAGTCTTGGTATGAGCGAGACAAAAGAGAGCAGAATCAAACCCATCACGCCCTATAGCCCAAACCAAAGCTATAAGCCAAACGAGCTAGTCTCCTATCTTGGAATCACTTTTAGAAAACTAAATGAAAATGAAAATTCAAACCCCATCAACAACTCCTCAGATTGGGAAGTCATAGACACAGAAAATATCAAAACATTTGATGGAAGCAAAACCTACACAGCTGGAGATGTGATCAAGCGTGATGGCAATGTGTATCTCTTAAATGATCAAAATCAATTCATCAAAATTAGTCAAGAAAAAAGCTTTCAATTCCCAACCTACAACCCCCAAGATCAATATGGTCAAGATACCTTTGTCGCTTTTGATGGCAAGCTCTATCAACGCATCGCAGAAACAGGCAACTCAAACCCAGCCCAAGATCCCAGCTCTTGGAAAGAGATCTCTCTTGGAACTATCTCAAGCAAACCCATTGAAGTCCCTCATTACACAAGCACTGTTGATATCTATGATGGAGATGGAAAAAAATACCATCTCATCAGTGAATATAGTCTGATTGAAGGATTGGATTTGGCAAGTCAAAACAACCAAAAATGGGAAGTAAAAAGCTATATCCAAGATATAGCCAGTGGCAATAAAGTCGGTGAGACAATCACGCATTCTATCTCCTTTGATCAGGACAACATCCCTACAGCAGATCCCATCGAGATTCCATTCAAAGGGAAAAAAATCTCTTATGACATTTCAGGGGATGGCAAGAGAAAAAGCACTAATGAACTCTATAGTGATTCCAAAATTTCTTCATATGAGCAAAATGGAAATCCAGAGGGAAGTCTTGAGAAAGTCAATATCAATGATAATGGTGTCATTTTGCTCAAATTTAGCAATGGCAAGCAAGAAGCGATGGGAAGGATTGGGATTGTTGCTTTTACCAATGATCAGGGGCTTGGCAAAATGGGAGGCAATCTCTTTGGACTTGAGAGCACGCTCATCGGTGGAGAAAAACAACTCAAAAGTGGGAATCCTATCCTAGGATGGAATGAGCAGGGAAATCTCACAATGGGCAATATCAAACAAGGCTATCTTGAGACAAGCAATGTCGATATCGGTAATGCCCTCACAGAGCTCATCTTGATGCAAAGAGGGTATTCCATGAATGCCAAAAGCTTCACTACAGGGGATGAAATGATCAAAGAGGCGATCAATCTTAAAAGATAAGAATCTCATTTATTTTTGCTTTTTAGTCTTGACATATGGGGGGGGGGGGGTAAGCTATCCTACATATTTTGTTTTGTTTTGGTTTTGTAGGAGAGATGCGATGCGTCAATTTTGGTTTCTATTAACAATCCTTTTTGTCACAGGATGCGCGATCAAAGAACCTAAGTGGAATTATGTTGAGAATGTGAGGAAATACCAATTTGTATTTATTGCTCCAACCTCAACAAAAAATGTCAAGAGTGGATCCATGATTCCTGTGTATGGATTTGGATATGTCGGATCATCTCAAGGGCAGAGCCTAGATCCAAGACAAGCCATCGCCAATGAGTTGATGAAATATGGTTTCATCATCACTGATGATAAAGATGGAGAAAATACCCTTTATGTATCCTATGGGGAAGGAGGGGATGGATATTCTCCAGAAGTTTCCATCCAAATGACTGATCTAGCCAACAAAAAATTAGTCTATTCCTGCAGCGCTAGCGGAGGTTATGCCATGAGCATGGGAACCTCGACAGATAATTTCAAATATGCAATTTCTCAATGCCTTTTAGGACTAAAAGCTTATTTTAAGGAGTAGATTATGAAAAAATTTCTTGTCTTATTGATCCCTCTAGGAATCAGCACCCATCTTCTATCACAAGAATTATCCGATTCTTCAAATCATCTCAAAAATGAAACACACACAATCAATGAAGATATCCCAAGCCAACAAGATATCAATGAACTCAAAAAAACCACAAAACAATGGGGATGGTTTTTGGGACTAGGGGCTGGAGGCACATGGGGCTCAGATTATAGCTCTCATACCTTTTTTATGGCAAATTTCAATGGTGGTATCATCCTCCCTCATTCCCCAAGATATAGCTCTATTTTTTCCATAGATATTGGCATCACTCCATTAGAGATAACAGAATCACTCTATTATTACTATCCCATTTCTCAATACCTAAACACTCACTTCAAGGGCTATACACTTGACTTTACTCTCAACTACAATCTTAGCTACACACTCTATCAGTCAGATATTTATCAATCCGCCATTCTTGTTGGAATCGGATTAGGCGGACGACACATCAATCAAAAAGTGACTTTGACTGATGTTTCAAATGTCTCCACAACAAGCTCAGTTACAACTTTTATCATGAATTCAAACTTTGGATTTAGAAATATTTTTTCCAAAAATCATGCTTTGGATTTTGTAGTTAAGTTCAATGCATTGCAATCAGGAAGCACTGGAGATACCTCGATTTATAGCACATTTGGAAGTCTTTCATTTTTTGTTGCCTATACTTTTTTGAAATTCTGATTAACAAGCAATCACCCCTCAAGCAGATCACTTTAACCCCTAAACTCAAAATAAGTGATCTCTGCCCTAGAGCCCACTCTCATAGGAGGACCCCAGAATCCACTTCCACGATTGACATAGATCTGAGTTGTTGTTGTGTGCTGATAAAGTCCTGCTAAATAAGGCTGATCTAATCGCACAAAGATTCCAAAAGGAAAGATCTGTCCCCCATGCGTATGCCCACTCAATATCAAATCAATCCCATCATCCTCCCCAATCTCTCGAGCAAATTTGGGCTGATGTGCAAGCAAAATCGTTGGCAGATGTTCATCTCTCTTGCTTAGAGCCTGTGCAAGATCGGGTTGTAAATCACCAAAACGCCTACCAAACAAATCATTCACCCCTGCCAAATTCACAAAATTTTTCCCATCTTTCTTGAGCACGATATTTTCATTTTTGAGCACATAAAATCCAAGCTTCTCAACAGCATCGATTACCTCATAAACCCCATGGAAAAATTCATGATTGCCAAGCACATAATACACACCAAGAGGAGCATTGAGCTTGCCAAGTGCACTCAAAGATTCTTGAAGATAAGCAACGCGTGTGTCGATGATATCCCCTGTGAGAAAAATCACACTTGCCCTAAGCTCCATCACGCTTCTAACGATCTCCTCCACCTCCATCTTGCCAATCAAGCCTCCGATATGCAGATCACTTATCTGAACTGCTGAGAATGGATGCTGCAACCCCTTGAGCACAAGATCAACTCTCTCAATCTTTGGCTTCATCCCTCCCTCAATCATCCCCCATCCCAAATAAGCCCCAGAAAGCACCCCACAAAACAATCCAGCCCCATCTTGCAATGTTTTACGACGCTTAAGCGAAAAGAAACTCAATCCAAGAAGAGCACGATAAAGCACCATCACCACAAAGAGAGCAAAGCATACACCAATACTAATTGAAGCCCAAAAATATACAGCTTGAGGCAATGCAAACTCATAGCGCCCTGCAAAATACACCAAAACTCCACAGAAATTGACAAGTATCCAAGCCCCAAGGATCCCGCGCACCCATCTTCTCTGAATCCATCTCTTAAAAAACAAAATATAGATTCCAAGATGCATCAGAGCAAAAATGCTCAATGCAACGACATAAAAAAGATTATTCATCTAAGCAAGCCAACAAATGCAATCTCTCAAACCCCTCATCAATTTCACATTCAGAAATTGTCAGTGGGGGTAAAAATCTCACGACATTTCTCCCAGAGCGCAACACAACAACACCAGCACAAAGTGCTTGGGAGATCACAGTTTGCTGTATTTGAGTGTCTCTAGCCTCTAGCCCACACATCAATCCTCTCCCCACCTTTTTCAAAAAAATATCAGATCGCTTAAGCAAACCCTCAAGCCTCTCCTCAAAAAGCTCAATTTTTGCTTGTAATTTCTTGCTATGGTATTCCTCTTCTAAGATCTCCAAAACCTCCAAAGCAACTCTTGAGCTGAGTGGATTCCCACCAAAAGTGCTTCCATGATCTCCTGCCACAAATACATTTTTGTGCGCACTCATAACAGCACCGATCGTGATACCTCCCCCCATCCCTTTGGCCAATGAAATCAAATCAGGCTGAATTCCATAAAGATGACTTGCTAGAAACTCCCCAGTGCGATATACCCCACTTTGGACCTCATCAACAAGAAGCAAAATTTGGTGCTGGCGCAAAAAAGCAGCCAACTCCCTCACCTCATCTTGAGGAAGAGCACAAATCCCTCCCTCACCTTGAATAAGCTCGATCATCACCCCACAAGTCTCATCATCGATTTTTTGATACACATCTTGAAGATTTTGAGCGATCACAAACCCATCAGGAAATGGTGCAAAATACTTATGATAAGCCTCCTGTCCCGTTGCTTTGAGTGTAGCAAGGGTGCGACCATGGAAGCTAGATTGCAATGTGATGATTTTGTAGCGTTTTTTAGGGAATCTGATCTCGCCATATTTGCGCGCAAGCTTGATCATCGCTTCATTGGCTTCAGCTCCAGAGTTTGCAAAAAACACATTCATATCCATCCTGCTTAGCTTGATGAGTTTTTGGGCAAGTAAGGCTTGATTGGGGATGTAGAACAGATTGGAAGTGTGGATTAGTTTTTGTGCTTGCTCACAGAGGACATTGATCATTCTTGGGTTGCCATAGCCCACACTATTGACCCCTATCCCACTCCCAAAATCAATATAATCCCTGCCCTCTACATCAAACAATCTCGCACCTTCCCCACGCTCAAATGCAACCTGCATCCTATGATAAGTGGGCATCACAAATTCATGATCTAGCGTCTGCACTTCATCAAGTTTCATCGCTCAACTCCTTGGTTTGCTAATATAATCCAAAAATTTTATCTCAAAGGAAAGCAATGGAGATTCTCAAAAAACCATTTGGAGACTATCAGACCAACTGCTATATCCTCAAAATGGAATGTGGAGAGCTTATCATCGACGCGGGTATGGGTGCGCATCGTTGGATCAAGCAAGAATGCAAAAACCCCCTAGCACTTCTTTGCACACATGGACATTTTGATCACATTTGGGACAATGCCAAAGTCAAATCACTTTTTCCTCATATCCCTCTAATTTGTCATGCAAATGATGCTTTTATGCTTGAGGGCGATTGCTTTGGCTTGGGACTTACCCCATCCTCCCCAGATCTCAAGCTTGAAGGGATCGAAAATGAGCTGAAATTCCAAGATTTCAATGTGAGATTTTTACTTTTTGCAGGACACACACCAGGGTGTTGCATGATCGAGGTCAATCACCATCTCTTCAGTGGAGATTTTATTTTCTATCATTGTATTGGGCGAAGTGATTTTGAGTATTCCAATCCTGCTGATATGAGAGAATCTCTTCAAAGATTCAAAACCTTCTCACCCAACCTTCCCATTCATCCTGGGCATGGAGAGGATACAGAAGTCACAGAAGAGCAGCGTCACATTGATTTTTGGATTGAAAGGACAAGATAAGGAGAGGAAATGCTAACAAGTGAAGAAAAAGCTCGCTATTCTCGCCACCTCATGCTAGAAGAAGTCGGCGAAGAAGGACAAGAAAAACTCAAAAATGCGCGTGTACTCATCATTGGATCAGGAGCCCTTGCAACACCCAATGCTCTGTATCTTGCTGGAGCTGGAATCGGGATGATTGGAGTGATGGATGATGATGTTGTGGATATTAGCAATCTGCATCGCCAAGTCATCTATCAAACCGATGATATCGGAAAATCCAAGGTTGAATGTGCCAAGGCAAGGATGCTTGCCCTCAATCCAGACATTCAAGTCCAAACTTATCCCAAGCGTTTTGATTTGAGCAATGCAAGAGAGATGATCAGAGATTATGATTTGATCTTGGATGCCACAGATAACTTTGTCTCCAAATTTCTCATCAACGATGCCTGTGTCTTGGAAAACAAACCCTTTATTCATGCTGGTGTGATGCGCTATTGTGGTCAGATTATGAGTGTGATCCCACACACAAGCGCTTGCCTTGGCTGCATCTTCCCTACTCCTCCTAGCAGTATGCAACTTTATAAAAATGGATTATTTGCCTCTATCACTGGACTTTTGGGATCAATTGCTGCAAGTGAGGTATTGAAATTCTTTACAGGTGTGGGAAAACCATTGATTGATTCTATTCTCAGTATCGATATCTCTTCGATGCATTTCTCCAAGCTCAAAATCTCAAAAAATCCAAATTGCCCCGTATGTGGCAAAAATGGCATCAAAGATATACGCAAAATCTCATGTGTCTAAAACTCTCCACACAACACTACCAAGCACTCCTAGAACATGCGACAAAAGATTCCAAACTAGAGTGCTGTGGATACTTACTTGGATACTCTCAACAAAACCAAAACATCCTTAATTCTATTTATCCGATGCGCAATGCCCACTCCTTTCCCCAAACCCATTTTGCCTTTGTACCACAGGAGCAACTCCAAGTTTTTCATCACTGCAAATCTCAAAATCTCCAAATCATTGGCATCTATCACTCCCACCCTTCCTCTCCTCCCATCCCCTCAAAAGAAGATTTGCGCTTTGCATACTTTGAAGAATTGAGTTTCTTGATCATTTCTTTGCAATATGGAATCAATCTTGCTTCCTATCGTATCAGCCACAACCACACAAGAGAAGAAAGAATTGAAATTCTTGGGAATTCTTTAAGGTAGAATTAGTGGTTTAGCTTCCAAAAATTAAGTTTTGCACAAAGAGGAAAAATGGATTTATCAACGATTTTGGGCATGATTTTGGCTGTGACCAGTATCTCTGTGGGTGATATCTTGGAGGGAGGGAATCCTCTGCATGTTATCCATCTTAGTTCGATTCTAATTGTGATTCCTACAGCATTATTTTCTGCAATGACTGGGACAAACTCAAAGTACATCAAAGCAGGATATAAAGAACTTAAAACCGTATTTGCTGCATCACCTGTGGATATTCCTGAGAAAATCAAGCTTCTTGTTGAGTTTTCAACTCTTGCAAGAAAAGATGGGGTTTTGGCTCTAGAATCTCGTGTCGCTCAGCTTGATGATGATTTTATGAGAGAGGCGCTGAGCATGATCATTGATGGGCGAGATGCACACTCTGTTAAAGAAGATATGGAGATTCAAATTGAGCAGATTGAAGAGTATTACCATGGAGCGGGTCATTATTGGATTTTGGCTGGTGAATCTTGTCCTGTATTTGGACTTGTAGGTGCTGTATTTGGATTGATGCTAGCCCTTCAACTCCTTGATAATCCTGCCAAGATGGCAGCAGGGATCGCTGGAGCTTTCACAGCGACAGTAACAGGAATCATGGGAGCATACGCGATTTTTACACCATGGGGCAATAAGATGATTGCCAAAAGCAAGGACATCATCAAAGAAAAGACTATGATCTTAGAAGGAGTGATTGGGATTGCCAATGGGGATAATCCAAGAAATCTTGAAGCCAAACTCTTTGGTTTCCTAGATCCTAGCCAACCTAAGATCTCTCAATTTAACTAGGATTAGTTATGGCAAAGAAAAAGAAGTGTCCTGAGTGTCCAGCAGGAGAGAAATGGGCTGTCCCTTATGCTGATTTTCTCTCATTGCTGCTCGCACTTTTTATCGCCCTATACGCAATCTCTGCGCAAAACACAGAAAAAATCAAAGCCCTCAAAGAAGAGTTTGTAAAAATTTTTGATTATGCCCCCAAACCAGAGCAGGCTCAACCCATCCTTCCTATCGCTCCAAACCCAGAAGATGGACTAGAAGATATGCGCGAACAGCAAGATGGAGGAGATATCTTCAAGCAACAATCTGAAGAGTCTCTTGCGGGTAAAATTCAGCAGGGAGGTATCCTTGAACAAGTTGAAGAAGGAGTTGTGCTCAAACTCCCGACAAACATTCTATTCCCTATCAATTCTGATAAGCTTGAAGACAAAGATTCTCTTTTGTTCTTGCAACGAATTGTAGAGATCATCAAACGCCTACCTCAAGGAATCAGAATCGATATCAGAGGCTTTGCCAATAATCCAAATATCACCAAAACACCCTATAAAACAGATTATGAGCTAGCCTCTGCACGAGCCTTATTTGTGATGAATACTCTCATCCAAAAAGGAATCAATCCACAACAGATTTTCTTCTCCTCTCAAGGAAGATTTGGCAAGCCAATTGAGGCAAAAAATGAAGAAGAACGATTGGCAAAAACTAATCGTGTCGAAATCTATTTTTTTGTAAGCGAGCAGCAAAGCCAACAAGCCAAAAATCTACTCAAAGGGATGTAACCCACCAAAGGGGGCTAGCTTACGAGATTATATAGCCTCTAGCCCTCTAGCTTTTTGACTTTGTTGCGCAATTCTTGCAAAATACACGCCAAAACATCATCATCATCTTTGCTTGCCGCCCTAAGAGTTTCTTTCTCTCCATTTTGAAGCACCAAAGAGATGTTTTGTCCATAATTTGAAATCGTCTTGATCTGACATTCTCTTCCCAAAACCTTGATCAAGATCAAATCTAAAAATTGCTTTGTCATAACATCAATTTTTCCGAAACGATCCTCGATCTCTGCTTGGATTTTAAACACAGATTCAGAATCTTTGCACAAAGATAGGCGTCGATAAAGCTCGAGCCTCAACCGATCCTCCCCGATCAATTCCGGATTGAGATAAGCGCTGACATTGAGCTTGAGATCAACGCTCTCTTGAGTAAGCTTGGATTGACCGCTAAGAGAATGGATGCAATCCTCCAACATACGCAAATAAAGACTATAGCCGATGTTTTTGATATGCCCACTTTGTGCCTCACCCAAAAGATTCCCTCCACCCCTGATCTCCAAATCATGGTAAGCCAAGCTTGCCCCACTTCCAAGATAAGAATTTTTCTCTAGTGCATTCAATCTTTTAAGAGCCTCTGGAGTGAGCTTTTCTTTGTCTTCAATCAAAAAATAACAAAACCCCTCTTTATCTCCTCTTCCCACTCTCCCTCTTAATTGATGCAAATCAGCAATCCCAAATCGATCTGCACTCTCTACGACCATTGTATTGGCATTGCTTAGATGAATCCCTGATTCCACAATGGATGTGCAAAGCAGGAGATCATATTTTTTCTCTGCAAACTCCTGCATGATCTTCTCACTCTGCACACTGGGGATCTGAGAGTGCAAAATTGCGATTCTCAAATGAGGCAAGAGCTCTAGCAAATCATTCTTTTTAGAATCAATGCTAGAGATATGATTGTGGATGAAAAAGATCTGACCCCCACGCCTTAGCTCACGACTGATCACCTCCTTGATCAATGCATCCTGATAGACTTTGACAAAAGTTCTCACCCCTTCTCTCTCCCTAGGAGGTGTGAGCAAGGTGCTCATCCCCTTGATCTGAGAGAGTGCCATATTGAGTGTTCTTGGGATTGGGGTAGCAGACATACACAATAGATGCACATTTTGGCTTAATTCTTTGATCTTTTCTTTTTGTTTCACACCAAATTTATGCTCTTCATCCACCACAACAAGTCCAAGATTTTTGAATGTTGCTCCCAAAATACTATGTGTCCCAACCACAATATCAACGCGACCCTCAGCAATATTGTTCAATACTTCAGTTTTGTTTTTGATACTTCCATCAAGACGCGCCAAACGCACACCAAAGCCCTCAAATCGCTGACTCAAACTTTTAAAATGCTGTAAGCTCAAAAGCGTCGTTGGGGCGATCAAAACGCCTTGCAAACCATTTTTGCAAGTTGCAAAAAGTGCATTCATCGCCACCTCTGTTTTGCCAAAGCCGACATCACCAGAAAGTAGGCGATCCATCACTTTTCCACTTTTGAGATCTGCAAAAATTTCTTGAATACTCTTTTCTTGATCTAGCGTGAGTGCAAAAGGGCATTGCTTTTGAAACAATACAATCTCTTCCAAATCGCAATCAATCCTATGCCCCTCAAGCAAATCCCGCTTAGCAGCCAAAGCAACAATCCCTGATGCCAGCTCAAGAAGCTTTGATCGCACTTTTTCTTTGAGTTTGGCAAAACTTCCTTTGCCCAAGCGATCAATCATTGGCACTCCACCAGAGTTTGCAATATAACGATCGATCAAGTGTAGATTCTCTACAGGAAGCAGTAAGCGATCCTCGCCCTGATAATCAATGCGAATAAAGTCCCTTACACTTCCCAAAATTTCAGTTTGCTCAATCCCCCTAAACACTCCGACACCATACTCGCTATGCACCACATATTCACCCACACTCAACTCATCAAGCAAGATTTTGGGTTTGCGCTTTTTCTTTTTGGGGATGGGTTGATTGAGTGAGAGGATCACCTCATTGGGTGTCAAGATATTGACAAATGCACTAGATTGCTTGCAGCAAACACCTTCTAAATCTAGGGAATATGCCAAATGCTCAAAATAAGATTCTTGCTGGGCAAGCAGTGTGATTGTTTTGCTTGCATGAGCTTTGAGGATGGATGCAAGACTTTTGGGATCAAATAAAATATCACTATACCCCTCAAAATGAGGCAATACATCAAGACTAGATAAAACTTCCTCATCCAAATCCAACTTCTCCCCAAAAGAAAAGAGCTCCATAGCCTCTTCTTTGGCTCCAAGAGTTATACGCGTAGAATACTGTCTGGGAAGCAAAATCTTATCTGGCAAAACCCAAAATCCAAGACTTTGAATATCAGCACTCAAAACATTACTTGATAATTGTCCAATTTTCTCTTGCAACACCTCTGGTTGATCCACTACAAACAAAGATGGAGTGATCTCAACTTCTATGATCTCATCCCCAGAGCATAACTGTGTCTCACACTCAAATCCCCTAATATCCTCAATCCATTCATCAAAAAATGAGATTCGAATCGGCCTTGGTTGATTGGGAACAAAAAGATCCACAATATCTCCACGAAAGCTTACCTCACCCTCAAGTTCTACAAGCTCCACAGGCTCATAACCATAATCCAAAATCTGCTTCTTAAAATCCTCAAGCCTCAACTGCATCTCTTTATGGATCAAAAATCCTTGGAGATGCTTGGGAGCTGGGAGTGCGAACACTGTACTAATCAGAGGAGAAATCAAGATTTTTGCTCCCTCAAAGCGATAAAAATTTCTCAATCCCTCACAAAGCAAATGAAACTCTTGAGAAAAAGATCGCAGATCATCCCCTTGCATGGCACGAAACTCAGGAAGCAAGAAAGGTTTGATTTTTGTTTTTTTATACATATACTCAAGCATTTCAAATGCATTTTGAGCTTCATTGCCATCCATGCACAACAAAAGCTCAAAATCAAGAGCAGAATCAAGAGCAAGCTTATATAAAGTACTAGCAACCATTAAGAAACCACACTCTCCCCATCTTCAACAATACTTTCACCCGTCAAAATTCCTTTGCGCTCGATCACAAGCTCATGGCTACTAACCTTCCCATCAATCTTGCCATAGGGCATAATCTCAACAATTTTAGATTTGACATTACCGATCATTTGGCCACTCACGACAAGCTTCTCAGCAAACACATCACCTCTGACGATTCCATCTTTTCCGATATTGACAGTATTGCTTGAGTGAATCACACCATCAAATTCTCCATCGATATGAAGATGACATTGGATATGAATCTCTCCTGTTATTCGTGTGCCTCCAGCGATGATGGTTGCTCCATTTGATCCATCATGGTTTTTATCGTTTCCAACAAAGACTGCCATGGTATATTTTTCTCCTTTTCAAAAATTAAGTCAAAAGTTCTCATATTCCAGTTCAAAAAATTCTTCGGATCGATATAAGCCCCCAAAAATCTTATTTCATAGTGTAAGTGCGGACCTGTGCTCTTCCCAGAATTGCCACTATAGGCAATGATTTGACCTTTCTTCACAAAATCTCCTCGCTTCACAATTAAGCGATCAAGATGTGCATAATAAGTCTTAAATCCGAAGGAATGATCGATTTTGACCATGTGTCCATACCCCCCATTAAATCCACTGCGGGCAAATTCTACCACACCATCTGCTGTGGCATAAACAGGAGTCCCAATTTCAGCACTAAAATCAATGCCTGCATGTAAATGACGACGATGCAAGATAGGATGCATGCGATACCCAAAAAAATCCGAAATCCTTCTGTAGTAATCCATGGGATAACCATTGGGGATAAATCTCATAAAAAATGCTTTTTGCACTCCAGCCAAAGATGCATTATCAATCCGATCTTGCAATCCATAATCCACCCTTTCATATTCTTCACTATCTGAGGGCACTCCGACCATACCTTCTAGATATTCCACCCTATCTCCTACAAGAGCGATCTCTTCGGTGCGCTGATTGATTTTGTCATTGAGAGATGTATTTTTTTGCAAAAGCTTTTCATAAGCTTTTTTCAAACTCATATTATCACGCTCAATCATCTCAATCTCGCTCCTAAAAGCTCCGATAGACATCACAAAAAACACAATCAAGCTCAACAAAAAAAGCACCAAATAAACAAAGATGCGCCTAAACACAGATCGCACACGGATAGAGCGACTGCCTTTAGAATCTGTCACAACAAGCACAAGATGATTGCCAAACATCTAACGCTTCTCTCTCTCCACATAAGACTGGAGCTGCTTGAGATCTTGGATCGCCCACAAAAGACGATTCCAATGGATTTTGCTACTTGCTTGAAAAATCTGATCAAAATGCTCTCTATCCCATTTGGCAAAAGCAAGCGCATCCTGATAGCTCCCCAAAAATCGAATCTCATAATAAAGTCGCTCACCGTTACTTGCACCACTCCGCCCAGAATAGCCAATCATCTGTCCCTTGCGCACAAAATCTCCCTTCTTCACTAGCACCTTGGAGAGATGTCCATACATTGATACAAAGCCATAGGCATGAGTGATCTTGACTAGTCGCCCATACCCTTTGATACTTGAGCTATGGCGTGCTAGCTCGATAATCCCATCTGCTGTAGCATAGACTGGAGTATGAGATGGCACAAGGTAATCAATCCCCGAATCAATGCCATATTGATTTTTAAGTGGATGGAGGCGTTCTTTGGTAGGAAGTATTTTTGTAAATATTTTCAATGGATGACCATTGGGGATAATCTGCAACAAAAAAAGCTTATCGCTAGAATCTAGCTGGATTGTAATGGGCTCATCTTGCAAAATCTTGTCATTATTTTTAGAAAAATCAATGATCTCCTCCAAATCATTCACGCGCTTATTGACATCAATCAGCTCCAAAGATTTATCTCTGATACGCTCTCTGAGAGTTTTGTTTTGGAGATAGATACTGCGATATTTCTCAATCATATCGGTTTTGATAAGATCAGCTTCTTGAATCTGACTCATCAAATACATCATCACAAACGATCCTCCAAGCACCAAGACAAAGAGAGACAAAAGTGCATAAAGTGCCACCTTTTTGGCAAATTGATGGAGAGCAAACTGTTTGCTACCCTTCTCATCAACAATGCTAATAAAGATCTTATGATTCAAGATAATGCTCCAAAATTTCACCCACTACACTAAAAGAACCAAACACAAGATAAGTTTGATCCTCACAAAACCCCTCAAATTCACAAAATGGCAAGCCTTCACTCCTCAAAGTCTGCTCCAATACATCTCTTGGAGTGATCCTCTCATGAGAGATAGAAACAATTTCAACTCTAAGGATAATTTCCTTCAGCACAGCCAACACAGAGTGGAGATCTTTTTGAACATAGGCATTAAAGACCAAAACAACTTTTTGCCCAGCTAACTCACGACAAACAGCTCGTGCAGCATCTTCATTATGTCCCACATCTAGCCAAATATTCTCACGCACCCTCTGCATGCGCGCAGGCAGATTAAGCTCTTGCTTCTGACACATCCTAGCACCCAAAAATTTCACAACTTTTGATGCTAGGGCAAAATTTTGGTTTAAAAAATCTGGAAAATGAGGATCCTGCTCGTATTGACATACCTCATAGAGTTTGCTCCCCTTATCCATAGCAATTCTCAAGGCAAGTTTATTGATCTTTGAATCTTTTTGGATTCCCAAAAATGCAACTTTTCCCATCGCATTAAGCTTTGTTGTGGCAATCTCTTCAAGAGTATTGCCCAAAAACTCCATATGATCCAATCCAATCTGAGTAAAAACTGAAATCTTATCATCCACCACATTGGTGCTATCAAACTCACCACCCAATCCAGCCTCTAAAATCAGCATATCCACATCTTTTGCCAAATAAAAAGCCAAAAATGTCGCATACTCAAAATAACTTGCCTTGTGCATATAGGGCTGATTGATCAAGATCTCATGTGCCTTTTGCAAATCCTCCCAAGACACAAGTCCATCATTGCGATAAAAACGCTCTCTAAAGTCAAAAAGATGTGGAGAGGTAAAATGGAGAATCTTGTGATCTTTTGCCAAACTCAATGCGATAAAACGACCCGTGCTACCCTTACCATTAGTCCCAATGATATGGATGATCTTGGCATGAAAATCCCCCCAAAAATCCTGCCTAAATCCTTCAAAAATAGAGCGAGCTCGACTAGGATCAAATGGAGCATACTCACGCCCCTTTGTTTCAAGATAGGCGATCAAATCTCTCACTGCTGCTTCCGTCTCTGAAAGAGAGCACCTTGATAAAAAATCTTAGAAACAAACTGATCGACGATACTACGCAAAGCTGAGTTGATCGCCTCAAGTTGTGCCTTCTCAATCGCCACAGAAGTCATCGTTTCACTCGCAGCATAATCACTTGATGCCCCCAAAACCATTTTGTATTCTTGCTCATCTAGGTCTTTATAAGTCAATGTGACTTGAACATTTGCTCGATAGTGGTTGGCAAAGCCTTGTGCATCTTGAGCAATCATATCAAACTTCAAATTTGAAACCTCAGCTTCAATCACACTTTGAGCTTCCTCTTTGGAGGCAAGTTCAAGATGTAGGCGTGCAAGAAGTGCGTGGTTTAATTCATTTTTGAGACTTACACCTGCCCTTGGAAAATCAGGATGAATTTTGATTTCGACATAAACACTCTTACCAAAGGCAGATGAGGTGTAATATGAAATAGGCTGATACCCGCAACCCACTAAGAAAATCAACCAAACAAGAGCGAAAAATCTCATTTCAAAACAAAATTGACAAGTTTATTGGGCACATAAATTTCTTTGATTATTTCTCCAACGAGCCATTTTTCAATAGCTTTTTTGGCAAGTCCCAAAACTTCTTCTTTTGAAGCTCCTTTAGGGATTTCGATATCTGCCCTCTTTTTCCCATTAACACTCACCACAATCACCTGCATATCTTCTTCAAGTGCCAAAGAATCAAACACAATTTCTCCCAAATTACTCCCCTTAAAGTATTGAGTGCTTAATTCATGACACACATGAGGAATCACAGGCTCCAAAATATTAAGCAATACAAAATACCCCTCACTCCACACCAAGGGATGCTCTTGATCGCTCAAAGCATTCAGTGCCTCCATACAGGAGCTAATCAGAGTATTAAATGGATAGCCAGCGATTATTTTATTGAAAATCTCATCACTTTTTTTAAGTGCCTCATAGACTTTCTTGCGTGCATATTTTTCTGTTTTTGTCAGAGTAGAGGCATCGATCTTGGGCTGAGAATCAAGAGGCTGCACATTTTTAGATCTCTCCCATAAGCGCTTGATAAATCGATATGCGCCCTCTAGCGCATCATCATTCCACTCTAGCTCCTTTGTTGGAGGTGCAGCAAAAAGTACAAATAATCTCGCACTATCTGCTCCATATCGCTCAATGATCGCATTGGGATCGATGGTATTGCCCTTGCTTTTGCTCATCTTGGCTCCATCTTTGAGCACCATTCCTTGAGTTAGAAGATGCTCAAATGGCTCACTGATCTCCAAATGCCCCAAACTCCTAAGCACCTTTGTGAAAAATCGCGCATACAATAGATGCAAGATCGCATGCTCCACTCCACCAATATACTCATCAACACTCAGCCAATATCTCAAAGAATCCTTATCCAATGCCTTTGTCTGACGCATTGCCTTAGGTGTGCTGTAGCGCAAAAAATACCAGCTAGATTCCATAAATGTATCCATCGTATCTGTTTCGCGTTTGGCTTCATTTCCACATTTTGGACATTTGCATACTCCCCAAGTTAAGTGCTTCTGCAGTGGATTCCCTTCTCCATCGATCACAACATCATAGGGCAAAAGCACAGGAAGTTTTTCTTCTGCCACGATTCCACAATGCTTGCAATGAATCAGAGGGATTGGAGTCCCCCAATAGCGCTGACGCGAGATCCCCCAATCCCTTAGCTTGAAATTAGTGATCCCTTGCCCCATTTTGTTGGTTTGAAAATATTGAATGATCTTTTGTTTTGCCTCAAGATTATAAAGCCCACTAAACTCTCCGCTCTCCACAAGCTCTCCCTCGCCACAGTAGGGAATCTCATCACTTTGGATAACTTTTTTGATAGGCAAATGATAAAGTGAGGTAAATTCATAATCTCTCTCATCATGGGCAGGAACCCCCATCACAGCACCACATCCATAATCACCTAACACAAAATTGACCACCCAAAGTGGGATTTTTTCTTGAGTTAGAGGATGAATCACCTCAATCCCCAAAGCCACTCCCTCTTTTTTTGCCATAGCACGATTGCGCGCATTAGTATTTTGCATAGCTTTGATCATCTTTTGAGATTCCAAAGGAAGAGAATCAAGCATAGCTTTTGTGATCTCATGCTCTGGTGCAATCGCACAATAAGTCACACCAAAAATCGTATCAGGTCTTGTTGTAAAAACCTTAAGAGAAGAGATATTGGTCTTAGCCATAGCATCTTCTGTGAGCTTGAGTTCAAACTCTAAGCCACTAGACTTTCCAATCCAATTTCTTTGCATATTGAGCACTTGAGAGGGCCATTTCCCCTCCAAAGAATCCAAATCATCCAAAAGCTCTTGAGCAAAATCTGTGATCTTGATGTAATACTGATACATTTCTTTTTGCACAACCTCTGTATCACATCTCCAACACTTTCCATCAATCACCTGCTCATTGGCTAGCACCGTTTGATCATTGGGGCACCAATTAAGCAGAGCCCTTTTGCGATAAATCAGCCCAGCATTCCAAAGATCAATAAAAAACTTTTGCTCCCAATGAGTATAGTCCTCATCGCATGTCGCGAGCTCATTTTCTTGTGCAAAAGAAAATCCCAAGCTCATCAATTCCTTTTTCATCGCCGCAATATTGGAATAAGTCCAATCTTTGGGGTGGATTCCATGCTTGATGGCGGCATTTTCAGCAGGCATCCCAAAAGCATCCCATCCAATCGGATGCAAGACATTAAATCCCTTTTTGCGATAGTGTCTTGCCATCGCATCACCGATACAATAATTCCTCACATGCCCCATATGGATATTTCCACTAGGATAGGGAAACATACTAAGAATGTATTTTTTGGGTTGTTTAGAATCTGCCTTCCATTCAAATGCTCCTTGACTGAGCCATTTTTGTTGCCACTTTTTCTCAATTTCTTTTGGATTATATTCTTGCATCTATGCCATCCTAATAATCAGAATCTTTGCTCTTAGCACACTCAATTAGCATCAGTGCTACTGAAAAAATACTTGCTGCAAGAGCCCCGATTGCCAAAGCATTGGCCATTTGAATATCGTTGGAGAGTTGATGAAATAAAAAGGCAGGAATCAAGTGAAGATCGACGACAAGAGAACTTGCAAGCATCTCAGATGACAAAAGATTTTTCACTCCGATTTTAAGTGTTGTTGAGATGAAATTCACCGCAGCTGCGATAAAAAGCATCACAAGATTAGAATCATACACATACCCTATCACGGAAGTCAAACTCATCAAGCTAAAGAAAATAAAAAAAACCCTACCCCAATCCATCCTATCCTACTCCTTTTTAAACCTGACCATTCTCATACATTTCACGCATTTTCTCTCGCTCTCTTGCGCGTTTTTGCTTCTCAAGTAATTTGTTGCGATAATCCTGCAAATCAAATCCAAAGAGCATAATCAGGCGAGGTGCAAAAAATAGAGAACTATAAGTCCCAACAATCACGCCCGCAAGCATAGGCAAACTAAATCCGATGATAATCTCGCCGCCAAAAACATAGAGTGTAAAGACCACAAAAAAGACGGTCAATGAAGTCAGAAGTGTTCGAGAAAGTGTTGAGGACAATCCATCATTGATCACAGATCTCAAATCATGAGCTTTTCCGCTGATAACCTGCTCTCTAATACGATCAAAAATAATGATCGTGTCATTGATGGAATAACCAATAATTGTCAAAAGTGCGGCAACGACTTCAAGGTTAAAATCCACATCAAACAAAATAATGCAAGCAGATGAAATCAAAACATCATGACACAGAGCCAAAACAGCAGCAAGTGCGAATTTCCACTCATAGCGAAAAGAGACATAAGCCAAGATTGCTAGCATCGCCAAACTCAAAGCCAAGAATCCCTTTTCTTGAAGCTCTTTTCCCACTTTGGGTCCAACAGAATCCACACGACGGATTTCAAATGTCCCGCTACTTTTAAGCAAAGCAGTGATGCGTGCATCAACTTCTGAAGTCTTAACATTTGGTGAAAAAGGGATTTTGATCAAGATTTCTTGTTTGGATCCAAACTCGCTGACCTGCGAGCCCTTAAAATTTGCATCACGATCAAGAAGGGTTCTAATCTTTGCAATCGGTGCATTTTGCTCATATTGAATCTGCACCAAAGTTCCACCCGTAAAATCTACACCAAAACTAAATCCCTTAAAAACAATCAAAAGAATTGAGCACACAATCACAAAGCAAGAAAATGTGAATGTAAAATGATTATATTTGACAAAATCTAGGACTTTATTATTTTTAATGAGCTCCATGCTTTACCCCAAGCCAAAAAGATGTGTTGCGACTTTTTGCAATCTTCTTGCTCAATGCGATATAAATCCCATGTGTGCCAATGATTGCAGTTAAAACAGAGACGACGATCCCAATTGCCATTGTGATTGCAAATCCTTTGATCGCCCCAGTCCCATACACATAGAGCAAAAATGCAGCAATAACCGAGGTGAAATTAGAATCAAAAATCGCCCTTGAAGCATTGGCATATCCCTCTTCAATAGCCTGCACAATATTGCGTCCCTCACGCAATGATTCTCGCAAGCGCTCATTGATAATGATATTTGCATCCACTGCCATCCCCACAGTCAAGACGATCCCAGCCATTCCAGGTAAAGTCAGCGTTGCTCCCAAGCACGCCATAATCGCAATAATCAATACGATATTGATCACCAAAGCCGATACAGCAATCACTCCAGCCATCGCATAATACACAATCATAAAGACCAACACGAGCGCAAACCCACTAAAAAGAGCGATCATAGAAGCTTTGATGCTATCTGCCCCCAAACTTGGTCCCACACTTCTCTTTTCAATCACTTGCACGGGTGCTGAGAGAGCTCCACTTCTTAAAGCAATAGCCAAATCACTTGCTTCTTGAGGGGTAAAATTGCCACTGATTTGCCCACTTCCTCCTCCGATTCTCTCCCTAATCACTGGAGCTGAATACACTTTCCCATCCAGCACAATCGCCATTCTTTTCCCCACATTATTTCCAGAAAAATCACCAAAGATCTGAGCCCCTCTAGAATCCAAACTAAAAGACACAACGGGCTGAGAGTTTTGATCATAAGCCACCCTCGCATCTGTGATCATTTCTCCATCAATAATTGGCACAGCTTTGAGAAGGATTTTCTGCCCTCCATCTACATAAGGAAGGATCACATCTCCATATTGTTTGGCTTCAGCATCACTCATATTTTCTACACGCATATTGCGCGCCTCATCTACAGCCATCATTTGCAAGTGTGCAGATTTAGAGATCAGATTGATTGCTCTCTTTTCTTCTGCTTGTGTTTTGATTCCAGGCAATTGCACTAGAATATTTTCTTGACCCTGACGCGTGACACTTGGCTCTGCTAACCCAAATAAATCAAGACGATTTCTAATCGTCCCAATCGCTTGATCGATTGCACTTTTTTCAATACGCTCTTTTTCTTCAAGAGTGAAAACGACCTGATATTTTCCCTGCTCATAGAGAACATCAAGACCCCCAAGCTTTGTCAAAATATCATCCATTTTTTGCTTTTCATCAGGATCCAAAAGCTCAAAATGCAAGATATTTTCACCCACTTCCATTCGATCTAGGAGGATTTTTTGCTCCTTGGTCTCAAAACTAATGGCTGTTGCCAAAGAATCATATTTGGATTGCACAGCTTTTTGGGTATCCACATCCAAAAGCATTGTGAGTCCCCCCTGCAAATCAAGCCCAAGATTGATCCTTGGTCCAGACATCGATGTGAAAGAAGGGAGGCTCAAAAAGAGCCCAACCAAGCCAGATATGATAAAAACAATCAGCCTATAATTCATCTCTACTGCTCGACCTTGTAAGACACATACTCTCTTGCAAGCTGCATCACACTCTCTCCAGATCGCACGGTGAAAAATTTCTCCTCTACCCTAACGATCTCACAAACAATGCCACCATAAGAGACAACCTTATCTCCAACCTTTAGAGCTGCAAGCATTTCTTTGTGCTTCTTTTGCTGATTGCGTTGTGGGCGAATAAATAGAAAATAAAAAATTGCAAAGATCACCACAAAAGGGATGAGGGAAGTTAGGATTCCCATTGCACTATTTTGTTCCATGATTGTTCCTTTAGCGTCTTGATTAAGCCCGCGATTCTAGCATATTGTTTTTCCCCCCAAGAAACAAAAGAAATAGGCTACCCAAGATTCCAGCAACTAGCGATGAACTCAAGATAGAAATTTTGGCTATCTCACCATAGAGAGGCACATCAAAGGCAAGATTAGACACAAACATCGACATCGTAAATCCAATCCCAGCTAACATCCCAGCACCCAAAATTGCCCCCCATGACAATCCATCAGGACGCGAAGCGATCCCAAATTTCTCACACAAATAAGTCAGCAAAAGAATCCCTACAGGTTTCCCCACTACTAATCCAAGTGCAATCCCATAGATGATATGTGAGCCTGACAGATCGATCCCTCCTTTTAGTGCAACCCCAGCATTGGCAAAAGCAAACAAAGGCATAATTAAAAATTTTGACCAATCATGCAAGGCATGTTCCATACGCAAAAGTGGATTTTGCACACTTTTGATGCTTGATTGAATCTTATGAAGACTATGGATTTGCTGCTCATCAAGCAAAGGATTGATAGATTGTGCAGAGGCAAAATATCCACCTTCATCTTTAAGAATCTCCAAAAATTTCTCTCTTGAAGTCTTGGGAGCAACAGGGATACAAAAGGCCAAAACAACGGCAGAAATCGTGGCGTGAATCCCACTCTCATGCACACACAGCCAAAGCAAAACACCAAGCAAGAGATAAGGGGGGAGTGATCTGATTTTGAGCATATTGAGCACTACAAGAAGAGCGACAATACATGCAGAGATTCCAAGCCACATCGCAGAAATTCCACTACTATAAAAAAGAGCAATCACAACAATCGCACCCAAATCATCCACGACAGCCAAAGTTACCAAAAAAAGCTTCAATGCTGGAGGGACACGACTACCAAGCAACAAAATCACTCCCAAAGCAAAAGCAATATCTGTCGCCATAGGGATTCCAAATCCATGAGCTGTAGGAGTCCCAGCATTGAAAATCAAATAGATTCCAGCAGGGACAATCATCCCACCAATTGCAGCAATCGCAGGAAAAGCCGCCTTTTTGAATCCAGCCAATCCCCCAAACAAAAACTCTCTTTTGATCTCTAATCCCACCATCAAGAAAAACAAAGACATCAGCACATCATTGATCCACAAATGCAAGCTAAAACCGATGAACTTCTCTCCCACCATAAAACCAAATTTCTGATGCCACAATGCAAAATACGCCTCACTCCAAGGGCTATTGGCCACAACCATAGCCAACATGGCACACACAAATAGAAAAATCCCTCCAAAACTTTCTTGATGGATAAAATGTTTTATTCCCTTAATCAGTCCCATAACCACTCCTTTTGTCAAATCTGAACAAGCTCACATTGATTTAAATAAAGCAAATACCCCTCAACCACAAGATCCACATACTGACTCTTTACAAAATCTACATAAGTTTGCACTTGTCTAATATGCTCATCCTTTTTTAGCCCGCTTTTGTAGTCTAGCACCACAACTCTTTGGAGTTCTCCATCCAAATTGGAACACAAAAGCAAGCAATCAATGCGATAAAGCTTAAAATCTTGGATAAATGATACTTCACTTTTAATTTGGGTCGATCCAAAATTTAAATTCAGCAATGTTTTTATTTGATCCAATGAGTCCAAAATCTCTTCTATCTGCAAATCACTAAGCCAGATTCCATAAATATTTTTTAAAAAATGTCTTAGCTCACTATTCTTTGCCAAATATCCCAAAAAAAGCTCTAGCGCTTTATGAAATGCCTCACCTCTCTTGAGCAAGGCAATATTTTTAAAGATCATTTTTGATTGTTCTTTTTGGATAAAGCCCTCTTGTGATCCAAAACTCTCTTGATGCACAAAAATCTCAGATTTCTCCCCAGAACCCTTGATCTGATGACTTGGCAAAATCTCTCCTCGAATCTGAGCGACAAGCACTTGCATTCCCTCCACAAGGCCAATGCATTCAAATTCACTTTTGGCCTTATTTTTGCAAATAGGCATAATATGCAATGACTTGCAAGCGCGTGTAAGCGCCACATAAAGGAGATTTTTCTTCTCTTCCTGCTTTTTCTCCCTCTCTTGATCCAAAATACGCTTATACATCGGATCAATCTTGGCTCTCATACTATCTGTGACAAATAATCTCCCCTCAAGTTTCTCATCATATTGGCAAAAAAATAAATCCTCTCTTTGATGAGATCCACTGAGACGATCAAGCACAATGAGATGCTCAAACTCAAGCCCCTTGGAGGCATGGATCGTCAAAATTTTCAATCCTTTTTGTTCCTCTTGAGCATCTCTACTGCCCTCAACTCTCTCAAAAAAATCTTGGATTCCATCACTCATACACGCCAATTCCAAAACTTGCTTAGCCACTCTAGAATTCAATCCATAAAACTCAATCGCCCTATAAATATAACTCCCCAGATCTCCCCCCTCAAAAGGCAAAAGCTCCACATCATCCTCAAGCTCTCCTCCCAATAATTTCACCAATCTCACTCTCTCAAGCTCTGATGGATTCTGAGAATACCGAAGTGATCCAAGCAAGATTTGCGCATCTCTTTTAAGGGAGAGTGCGATACTCTCTTTTGTCGATATGGGAGAAAAAAATTCTTTAAGATAATCCCCAAGCCTCATCACATCTGCATTGGTAAAAGCCAAAATCGCAATCTCATCAAGAAGCACACCCTGAGCCAAAAGATCATCGATTGCGACTTTCACACAAGCAAAAACATCCAAATCATCATAATCTTCACCTATCTCTTGGGTATCCCAAATCCGCACATATCCACCCTTTTTGTGTGATTTTTGAGGTAAATAATCCTTGATGTGAGGAGCAAAGACTTCATTTACAAACTCTACAATCTCAGCACAACTTCGATAATTTACTTCAAGATTCTCGACACAAACCTCACTTGAAAGCCTCTTGAGAACATCCAAAAGCTCTCCACACCCTCCTCGAAACTGATAAATGCTCTGCTTCTTATCTCCCACAGCAAAAAAACTACGATTCCCAATGCGTCCATCCCCTGAGAGAATCTCCTCAATCAAAGGGAATAAAATCTTGTATTGCATCACACTAGTATCTTGGAACTCATCAAGCAAGATATGAGAGATCTTCTCATCCAAACGAAAATAAAAAAATTCCCTAGAGATCTGGTTTTTGCACAGAAGATCAAAAGCCTTGAGCATAACATCAGAAAAACTTAAGATATTTTTTTGTCGGATTTCATCATCTCTTGATGCTTGATATTTCCACACAATTCCGCTCAAAAGTCCAAGCATCACTTGCTCACGCTTCTCCAAAGCCTCAATGACCAAACATCGCAGAGACTCAAAAAGATCTTCATCAAGATTTGCTTTTCTAAAAAATGTGAATTGTGAGCCTGCGACAATCCACCTTTCCCCCTTCTTCAATAGCTCCTTAAAATTAGAAAAATCAACAGCATTCTGTGCTTTTTGTGAGAGTTGTGGAAGCGATCTGATCAATTCTTGGATTTTATAAGCCTCCTCCATCGCACGCTTCTCACACTCCTCAATCCCCACTCTCACTCCCCCATCTTCATCCACAGCATCCATAAAACGCACTCTAATCTTCTCAATACGCTCAAAAAAATCATTTAACTCACGGTGTGTGTGCAAACAAAGAGCGAGAATCTCGCTTTGTTCTTTTGGACTCAAAGATCTCACAAATCGCTCTTCAACTTCTGAAGAATCTAAATCTCTAATTTGAAATTGATAAGGAACTCCAGCATACCAGCAAAAACGCTTCAAGATCATATTGAAGAATGCATCAAGGGTCAAAATCCTAGCCCCATACCTCCAATAATCTTCCAAAAGAGAGGGAGCCAAAGCAAGCACTCTTTCTCTTTGCCATCCATATTCTGCCTCTAAAGCATCCAAAAGTTCATCACGCTTACTCACTTGATTCTCATCATATCCACCAAGCAAAGACAAAAAATCCCCAATCCGCTGACGCATCTCCTCCACAGCTTTATTGGTAAAAGTGAGTGCAAGAATCTCCCCCATATTGGCTCCCTCAAGCAGCAAATACACATATCTCAAAGCTAAAGCAAAGGTTTTTCCACTCCCAGCTGAAGCCTCTAAAATCAAAAACTGCTTATCAGTCATCTCGCTTCTCTAGAAACTATACTCCACTCCAAGATTTCCAGCCAATTTTCTCTCAATCGCTCCAAGCTCTGAACCCACACTAAAATTCACAAATGCTCGCTCAAAAAGTCTAATCTCTCCACCCAAGCTCAATGCGAAATTCAAATCTTTAGAATCAATGTCCTTTGCTCCTAGAACATTGGCTCCAGCAAAGCGCATCTGACTTGTCTGTGGAGCCCAAGAATACACATCTTGATAAGCCTCAAACAAAAGCCACCAATAAGTATTCTTTCCTGTTGTCAAACGCGTCTCAAGTCCCAAATTTGCACTCACAATATGGCGACTATCCTCACCCATCAAGAGGGATAAATCCTGATTTTGTGACCAAATAGCCTCACCATCAATTTTTGAACTTGTCAAATAGGCATAATTGACCGACACAAGAGGTTTGATTGCAAGTTGTTCTCTCCAAAAGCCAAAGGCATATCCATAATCAAGATTGACATTTGCACTTCTAGCATTGTAGTGGTATTGCTGAGAGAGTTGCTGTGTGACCTCTTCATCCCCCATAATGCTCTCCTGATTCCATCCCATCATCCCATTAACTTCAAAATCAATCTCACTTCTACCTGCAAAAATTCTTCCATAAAGCCCCACACCCGCATTGTGTCCATGTCCATTCAATAATCCTCCCCTATAAGATCCATAGCCATAAGCTACAAATCCTCCCAAAATTGCTTGCTTCATGACCTCATCATAACCAATACTTGCTCCATAGAGCGATCCTTGATTGACCTCAAAAGATCGCACAGCAGCAATCCCTGACCCCCACAAATTTGTATACTTTTCTTCTCTTTGTAGTTGTGTATTTTGTCCAAGAGTGAGTTTGGCCAAACGATTTTCTTTTTGTGTTTTGAGGGCAAAATGGAGCAAATCTAGATCATTTGCTTTTCTTTGCAATGACTGGGTCTGCTTGATGAGATCTTGAATATTTTGACCAACTTCAACAAGATGAGTCTCATCATGTCCCATGATCACACCATTGGTCCAAACATCTCCATTTCTAGTCATCATCAAATCTTGGAAAAGATCCATCATCCCCTCTCCCAAAGCATTGACACGATTGACTAGATCTTGTCCTCCTCGATGATATAGCCAATATTCAACCCGATTTGTCGCATAGGGATTGGCTGGATTGTTTGAAACATCCACCCTAAATCCCAGAGTATTAGAAGAAAGTGTCTTTGTAAAAGTCAAACCTTTATAATCAAAACTATAAGTATTATCAAATCTCGCGCCACCTTCTTTTTCATAGAATCCAACAAAGTCCAAAAGATTTTTTCCACCAAGATCAGGAGAAGTGATCCCTCCACTAGAGGTCAAAAGAGTGTAATTTTGTCCGCTTCTAAGCCCTTTGATTTGATCAATATTATAAATGCCAAAGATTGGATTATTTCTTTTGCGATCTCCTACAAAAATCTCTGTCTTCCCCTCGATGGTAATAGGGGTATGATCCATATCACTAGAGAGCAATCGGATCTCCCCATATATTTCAAGATTTTTGGCAGTCAGAGAGCTTTTATTTTGCAAAGTAATGCTGCCTCTTCGATCCAATGTAAGCTTCTCAAAAGTTGCTTTGCTTCCATTATTAAGTCTTAAATCTCCAAGGCGGACACTGCCAGCGGCACTCAGTGTTTTTGCACTCCCATCTAGTTCAATCCTTGCTTGGGTGGCATTGACTTCTTGAGCTTTGAGCTCTAGTGTATTGGTAGGTTTGAGCAATCCCCCCAAAGTCAAAGAGTTGTTTTGATATTCATAGCTTCCTTGGATGTCCTGATTGTTTGCATTCTTAAAGCTTCCCCAAGTCAATGTCCCATTCATACCTTGAGATTGGAAGTTTGTATTGCTTGTTGTGATATTGCTGATTTTTGTATGAGCTTGAGTTTTGGTTAAATCTAGTGTCCCTCCAGAGAAAGAAAGAGAATTAATGACAATCTGACCAGTTCCTTCAGATTTTCCTTCAAATGCCACCTTTCCACCGTGACTTGAGATACTCTTGGCATGAAAATCAAAAGAATCTGCCTTGAAGGTGACATCTCCCCCTGTCTCATTTTTGATTGAGATATTTTTAGCTTTGATTGCTTGCGCAGTCAAAGAAAAGTGAGATTTTTGTGTCCCAGCCTTCATAAGCTCAAGATTCCAATCTTGTAAGTTTGCATTTGTGCTAGAAGTAAAGTTGAGCGTCGCACCTCCTCCTGTTCGAATATTGTTCCCCGCACCCAAGGTTCCAGTGAGATAGATCTCTTTGGCTTTAAAATTTGCAGTGATATATCCAACATAACCATCTTGTCCAAACCACACTCGTCCATCTCCACTTGTCTGAGATGAGTTACCAAAAATCAATATCCCATTTTGATAGCTCTGGGTAAATTCTTTTGTGAATCCCCATTGGTAAGTTGTCATTTTATGAAGGTAAAACTCTCCAGTACTATCATTGTTTTGATTCTTCAAACCATGAACGAAGTTATAAATATCCACCCCACTAGCCACAGCACAAGACACCCCAGCCACGCAAGACAACACAGCAAGACTTATTGTTTTCATCATTTCTCCTAACTTCTAGCCCATCTTGAGCAAAAAATAGAGAATCATAGTGAAATAATAGATTTTCTTGCACAAAACCCTCTATAAACTCTCATCTTTTTCAATGTTGATTGATATGGGCTAAAGTTTTATTATAAAATTCACTAAACTTTTCTCTAATAATTCTCATAACAATATAGGTGCAATACAAAGGAGTTTGAATGGCAAAAAGTCTTTATCAGACACTAGAAGTCAGCGAAAATGCAAGCATGGAAGAGATCAAAAAATCCTATCGCAAGCTTGCACGCAAATACCATCCTGATATCAACAAAGAAGCAGGAGCAGAAGAGAAATTCAAAGAAATCACCGCCGCCTATGAAATCTTAAGCGACCCTCAAAAAAAAGCACAATATGATCAATTTGGTGATGGTATGTTTGGAGGACAGAATTTCAGTGATTTTGCACGCGGTGCAGGGGGAGGAATGAATCTTGATGATATTCTCTCTCAAATCTTTGGCAATGGTGGAGGGTTTAGCTCAAGGAGCACTGGCGGGGGATTTGGATTTGGCGGGTTTGGCAATGGATTTGGTGGAGGATTTGGCACCCCAAATCTTGATATACAAGATGCAATCACCATCCCTTTTTTGATCGCTATCCTTGGAGGAAAGTATCATTACAGCAAAAATGGAGGATTTGATATCAAGATCCCAGCAGGGATTCAAGATGGAGAGACAATCCGTCTCAAAGGCAAAGGTTACTCTCAAGGAGGATTGAGTGGGGATCTTCTCCTCAAGGTTCGCGTCGCTTCAAGTGATGAATATACTAGAGAAGGAAATGATCTCATCAAAACCATAGATATCTCTCTCAAGCTTGCCCTCTTTGGAGGAAGTATCGAAGTTGAAACCCCTCACAAAAATGTCACACTCAAAATCCCTCAAGGAGTGAAAAATGGTCAAAAATTCCGCCTCAAAGAGCTAGGAGCCATCAATCGCAAAAATGCAACAAAAGGTGATCTCTATCTCAAAGCCAATGTGATCCTCCCCTCCATCGATACACTCAGTCAAGAACTCAAAGACCTACTTCAAAAGGAGCTCTAATGTATAGCTATGATGAACCCGTATATCTAATCAGCGTCGTTGCCAAGATTCTAGAAATCCATCCTCAAACACTCAGACAATATGAAAAAGAAGGATTGATCCAGCCTGGACGCACAGATGGAAAGATGAGACTTTATTCTCAAAGAGACATCGATAAGATCAAGACGATTTTGCGCCTCACACGCGATATGGGGGTCAATCTAGCAGGAGTAGATATCATTCTAAGACTCAAAGAAAGATTAGATGAAATGGATGAGCTGATGGAAGAGTTGCGCGCTCAATCCCCCAAACCCAAATCTGTAGCAATCAAAAAAAGCTCTTATGAAATCATTCTCAAAAAATGAAGCATCTCTCCTCTCTTCTTCGTCCTCAAAAACTTGAGGATTTCTTCGGGCAATCCCACATCATCGGTGCAAATACCCCACTCTATCAAGCCTTCAAGCAAAATACTCTGCCTCATTGCATCTTCTACGGTCCCCCAGGGAGTGGAAAAACAAGTCTTTCTAGAATCTTAGCTTCAAGTATGGGATGTGATTTTTTTGAGTTCAATGCCACACATTTCAAGCTTGAAGAATTACGCAAAATCATCCATCCCCAATCTTTGCTCAAACCCATTATTTTTATCGATGAAATCCATCGCCTAAGCAAGACCCAACAAGAATCTTTGCTCCCTATTATGGAAGAAAATCAAGCCTATATCATCGGCTCTTCCACACTCAATCCTTTCTACACACTGACCAATGCCATCCGCTCCAGAGCCTTTCTCTTTGAGTTTTTACCTCTTGATTCTAAAGCCTTAGAATCCCTTTTGGATAAAGCCTCCTCTATGATCTCTACCCCCCTCTCAGATGAAGTCAGATCCTATCTCATTGCCTCAAGCAATGGAGATGCAAGAGCGATGCTCAATCTCTTGGATCTTGCCTCACTCTCCTCTCCCATCACGCTTGAAACTCTCAAATCTCTTCGTCCTCATTCTTTGAGCGAGGGGACAAGCGAGGATGACACACATTACAACCTAGCAAGTGCGCTTATTAAATCCATCAGGGGAAGTGATGTGGATGCGAGCATTTATTATTTGGCTAGATTGATAGAGGCTCAAGAGAGTGCTGAATTTATCGCAAGACGCCTAGTCATTAGTGCTAGTGAAGACATCGGCAATGCTAATCCCAATGCCCTAAATATCGCTACAAGCACCCTCACAGCAGTGAGCAAAATCGGCTATCCAGAAGCTAGGATCATCCTCTCTCAATGTGTGATCTATCTTGCCTCAAGCCCCAAAAGCAACACAGCCTATAAAGCCATCAATCAAGCTCTTGAATATGTGCGATCCAATCCCACCTCTCCAATCCCCTCCAATATCCTTCCAAACTCCAAGGACTATCTCTATCCCCATGATTTTGGAGGATGGGTGGAGCAAAACTATCTCTCCTCACCCCTTCAATTTGTCCAAAAAACCTCAAAGGGATTTGAAAAAACACTCAATGAGTGGCTAGAGAAGATTCACACCAAATAAACTCTTGTCACCATTGATCTCCAAAGACATTGATTCCATCAATTAAATCAAATTTCATTCATCAAATCTCACAAGAGAAATCTCCTCCAAGTCACACTACTCTCCAAAGATTTTGAATCTTGGAAATTTCAAAGTACTATCCAACTCATACTTTCAAAAATCTTGAAATGATTGATTTTTCCCCACAATCTCAAAAACTACATTTGCAATTTTTTTGATTGATTCAATCTCACATCGCTCATCTGTAGAGTGAGGATGATAAATATTTGGACCAATCGAGCAACACTCTAGCCCCTCAAACTTAGCTCCAATGATCCCACACTCAAGTCCAGCATGGATTGCATAATATTTTGCATGGGGATTATGGTGCTGCATCACACCAAGCACCTCTTGTGAAAATGCACTCTCTCTAATCTCCCAAGGCAGATAGAAATTCTCCTCTCTCACCTCACATCCAAATGCCTTGAAATATTCTTTACTCTCAAAGCAAATCTCTTGCAATTCTCTAGAATCATTGGAGCGCGCAAATAAATCAATTGCGATCTCTTTGTCTTTGAGCCTTGCAATAGCAAGATTGATGCTGGTTTGAGCGATATTTAGGGCAGGATTGAAACTTCTAAGTCCATGAGCAAAACACAGAATCATTTTCAAAAACTGCTCACTCTTTAGAGGGATCTGAACACTCCCTCTCCCCAAAAAGACGCATTTGATCTGCTCCATTTCTTGAGGAGCTTTGAGGAAAATCACTCTAGCCTTGGCATATTTGGGGATGGAATTGATCCTCTCTCCTCCTTCAAACTCAATGATCTTGCCCTCATTTTGTGCGATAAACAACGCCAAAGTCTTAATGGCATTTGTAGAATTGGTCACAATATCCACACCAGAATGCCCCCCTTTAAATCCACATGTCTCTAGCTCATAAATCTCCCCCTCTACCATTTCAACCTCACTCAAAGAACGCGCAAAAATATCCACTCCCCCAGCACAACCAATCGTCACTTCATTATCATTTTCATGATCAAGATTGAGCATTTTTTTGGATTTGATTTGATGAGCAAGACCATTTGCCCCGATCAATCCCACTTCCTCATCACTTGTCCAAAGACACTCAAGATGATCAAATTCTCTTAATGCCTCCATCATAATCGCCACACCGATTCCATTATCAGCACCCAAAGAAGAATTTCGTGCCCTAAGATATCCCTCTTCTTCGATAAGCTCAATCTTTGGAGCCTCACCCATACACACCATATCATAGTGACTTTGAAGACAGATTTTAGGCTCCCCTTTGTAGGCATATACATTGCCCACTTCATCCACGCTCACCTGTGCTCCACAGCTTCTGGCAAACTCGACTAGATAATCTCTCAATTTTTGAGCCTCAAAACTACAATGCGGAATCGCTGCGATTGTTTTAAAGTGATTTAGAACTGATTGCATCTCTTCTCCTTTCAAAGCGCTTGGGACTTCTAATCCCTAAAAACAATAATTCTCGATAAAAAACTTCAAGTCCCCTTTTCTCCTTGGGTCCAAGTCGATAAGAGATTTTTTGAAGATAGCTCAAAACATCTTTGGGATGAATCCCCCTTGAATCACTGGCATCCTTGAGAAGATACCAAGGGATTCTGATGCGCGATCGAACAAAGGCTGAAGCGATACGCTTTGCTTCATGTTTGTTTTTGGACACACAAAAAAGACCAAACACAAAAGGGAGGCGTTTTTGCTCTAGCCAACGCTTCCCTAGATCAATCGCTTCTCCCCCTTTGAGCTTATAGATCAATGCACGATCTCCTATAAGCACCTCTGCATGGATTCTAAGCACTTGGATGAGTGCATTAGATGAAGCAGATTGATAATCTCCTTTGGCTTCTTTGGGCAAAGCCAACACACTCCAAACCTCTCCATGTGAGATGATTCCACAAGGCAGTCTCATCCCCCTCTTGCCATAAGCCATAATCGATGAGAGAAACCCACCATCTAAGCGCGCAAACAAAAAATCGCGATTGAGTTTGGCAGGATAGGACTTCCTATGCGCAAGAATCGCCTTGCTTTGCCAACTCAAAGGAAATCTTTTGATAAACACATCAAAAGGAAGCAAATTCAAATAATCAATCTTGCCTAGTCGCATCAGTTTTATAGCACCATCCTGACTTCATCTTGATCTTTGAGGGCAACAAAAATCTGATCGCGCTCTTCTTGATTCTCCACCTCCACACTCACAACAACACAAACAAAGCGCCCCCCACTAGAGCTCTGCCCATCTCTCCACTCAAAATCTTTTTGGATCATGCGTGCGATGATCTCTTTGAGCACTTCTCTATTTTCACCGATGACACGATATTCCCACTTTGTGGGATAATCAATCTTTGGCTTTCCTTCTATAACTTGCATAAAACCTCCATTATTTTTTCTGGGATTGCACTAGGCTTCCCTTTCTTAAAATCAACAAACCCAAGCTTAACCTCCATCTCAAAGAGCAGTTCATCATCTCTGAAAACTTCTTGATGGAGTAGTAAAGAAACTTTTTTGATCTCAAGCACTTTTGTTTTCACATGGATCAAATCACCCAAAAATGCACTTTTGTGAAAATTAGCATGCATAGATCTCACCACAAATCCCCCCTCTAAGCTCTGTGGGGATTGATTTTGCTTGAAAAACACCTCGCTCCTTGCACGCTCACAAAATTTCAAATAATTAGCATGATAAACAATCCCCCCACAATCAGTGTCTTCATAGTAGATTCTAATATTCATTGCGATAAATTGCCTCACTATGGTTTTTGATCCTAATTTTTTGAGAATCAATGCGTTTTTTAATTTTTTTGTATTTGCTTGTGTTTTTGGATACAATCCACTCCCTCTTTGATACCCAATCTATACAAATATCGATTCTATTGGATGTAGATATTCATCATGGGGTACAAAGAAGAATTTTCAAATACAAAGGATAAAGATGAACAATTTTAGCAAATTAGGTTTTATCTTGGCAACCCTAGGAAGCTCGATAGGTCTTGGGCATATTTGGAAATTCCCTTATATGGCAGGACAAAACGGAGGGGGGGCATTCGTGCTTTTTTATTTATTCTTGGCTATTTCTATTGGTGTCTCAATGCTCATTGCTGAAATGCTCATAGGAAACAAAGCCAAAACCAATCCAGTCGACAGCTTTGTCAAACTTGAACCCAACCATAAGAGTACATGGAAATTTATCGGCATTATGGCAATTGGTGGCCCCCTTGTCATGACTTTCTATGCAGTTGTGTTGGGATGGGTGCTCTATTACCTATTTGTTGGAAGTTTCAATCTACCTACAAATCTTCAAGAGGCACAGACTTCATTTGAAACACTCGCGACAGGATCCCTCCCCATCCAGATCGCTGGCTTTCTTGGCTGTATGCTTCTCACAGGCTACATTGTCGCCAAAGGAGCAAAAGAGGGGATTGAGAAACTCAATCTCATCTTGATGCCCTTACTTTTTATCATTTTTATTGGACTATTGATCTATGCCATCACACTAGATTCATTCAAAGAAGCTTGGACCTTTATGTTTAGCTTCCAACCTGAAAAAATCACAGGCGATGTTGTTCTTAGTGCGCTAGGACAGGTTTTCTTTGCTCTTTCTTTGGGGCTTGGAACAATCCTCATCTATGGAGCTTATGCCAATGATGGTGAAAATCTACTCTCAAGCTCACTATGGGTGGTAATCTCAGGAATTTTTATCTCTGTTGTAGCAGGGCTTATGATCTTTACATTTATTTTCCAATTTGATGGACAGGCAAGCGGAGGGCCAGGGCTTTTATTTATCTCACTGCCTTTGGCATTCTCACAAATGGGTGTATTTGGCAATATCATCTCTTTCCTCTTTATGCTTTGTGTCGCATTTGCAGGAATCACCTCAACAGTTTCAATCGTTGAGCCAGCGATTGCTTACCTCAGAGATCGCTTTGAGTGGTCTCAAGCCAAATCCACTTGGGTTTGCTGTGGTGCAATCACAATCGTGGGATTATTTGTCATTCTCTCAATCACCAAAGATTATGGTGCGCTCTTTACATTCTTTGGAATCAATCTCTTTGATTGGATGGATCTCATCACATCTAAATTCTTGATGCCTCTAGGAGGATTCTTGACACTTATTTTTGCAAGCTATGTCGTAGGCAAACAACGACTCAAAAGCTTCACACAAGGATTCCTTTCACCTGCTCTTTTTGAGATCTGGTATATCATCATCGCTTATCTTGCACCAGCCATTATTGCCATCATCGCACTGGCTCCCCTATTTGTCTAAAAGATAAATCCCCCTTTCATCTTGTCCAACTTTTTGGGCAAGTGACACTAAGGCTCTCTTTAGAGCCTTTTTGCTCATCTGACATACTCTGACCACCTCTTGAGGCTCACTTTCTTTGCCGATCTCTAATCGCCCTCCATTTTTGTGCAAAAGATCTAGCAAGGCTTTGGCTTCATCTTTGGGTGCGAGCTTGAGATCTATCTTGCCATCTTGGCGTGTTTTTTTGACCTGCACAGCATAACTTTTGCCAAGCTCAATGGGCTCAAATATCTCATTGGCAAAAAGCATCCCTTGATACTTTTTCTCCACAATACACTCAAACCCCAAAGGACTTCTTCTATAAGCCACAGCTTCCAAACACACAAACTCTCTTCCACGATATTTTTGAAATCTTAGATTCTGACTTGCTAGCAATCTCCCTTCTTTGTCCTTTTGGATTTGCACAGCCACTCTATCTCCTAGTTTAAAACGCCCAGCATCCTTGCATGGCATCAAAATATCTTTGGCAATCCCCAAGTCCAAAAACACCCCATAAGGACTTATATCTACAACCTCCAAACACACAATTTCTCCCAAGATTCCATAAGGATTGAGTGTGGTAGCAATGATACGATCTTCACTATCTGTATAGACAAAGACCTCTACCTCCATCCCCACTTGCACTTCTTTTGGCGCATATTTTGTAGGCAGCAAGATCTCTTCTTTGCCCAAAATGCAACCAAAGGGGAGAATTTTTTCAATTTTTAAGCACACTTTTGTCCCAACCATTTAAAAACCTCTCATAACATTCAAAAATTTATTTTACTTTGATAAGGACGGGCATGCAAGTTCAAGAGATTTATAGACTTCTTGATGAGATTTCACCCTTTTCTCTTCAAGAAAAATGGGATAACAGCGGCTTAAATCTTGGGAATCCATTTCAAGAATTTCAAGAGATTTACACCACACTTGAAGTGGATATGCTCCTTGCTCAAACCATCAAACCCAATTCCCTTATCATCGCTCATCATCCCCTCATTTTTACTCCGATCAAAACTCTTGATGCACAGACTTATCCAAGTAATATTGCTTCCATTCTCTTGGCCAAAAATTGTTCTTTGATTGCGATGCATACAAACTTTGATCGCACACATCTCAATCGTTTTTTTGCCTCACAGATTCTGGGATTTAAAAATCTCATTGAAAAGGATCTCATTATCTCAGCACGCCTTGCTCCCCAAAGCTTTGAAACTCTTCTAACACGCCTCAAAATCTCCCTCAATGCTTCACTATTCAAAGCACTCAAGGCTTCAGAAAAAATCTCACAAGTTTTTGTTGTTTGTGGGAGTGGGATGTTTGCACTCAAGCAGATTCCTCCGCATTCTCAAAGCTGTTTAATCACAGGAGATATCAAACATCACGATGCCATGGAAGCCCAAAGTCTTGGAATCTCTCTTGTGGATGTTGGGCATTTTGCAAGTGAAGTCTTTTTTTCGCAAATCATGGGGAAAATTTTGCAAAATCTTGGCTATGAAGCTATAATAAACGATTTGGAAAACCCACTAAGGTTTTATTAACCAAAGTCATAGATAAAAGGAAAGTTGATGAATAAAAATCTACAAGAGCTCATTGAAGTATCACTCTTGGACAAAGAAATTGATCTCATGGAACCAAAGATTGCTCAAATTCGCAAAAATCTCACAGCCAAAGAAACAGAAAAAGAAAAAAAAGAGATTTTGATTGCTGATCTCAATGAAGAAAAAAATGAATATGCTATCTTGCTCACAAAATGCGAAGAAACCCTAGCCGGTGCAAGCTCAAAACTTGAAGAAATCACCAAAAAAATGACTGATGTCAAGACAGACAAAGAACTCAAAGCGCTCAATATCGAAGAAGAAATCGCCAAAGAGCAAATCACTTTCCAAAATTCTGAAATCCAAAGGATCGAAAAACTCATCCAAGCCACAGAAGAGAAGATCCAAACCTCACATCAAGAGCTCGCAGAGCTTGATACACAGATCCAAGAAATTGAAGGTGCGATCTCTTCAGAGATTGATGAAATCAAAAAAGAACAAGCTGAGATCTCCAAGAAAAAATCAACTCTTGTTGAAAAGATGGATCAAAAAGTTGTTGTTTTTTATGAAAAAGTTCGCAAATGGGCAAAAAGTACAAGTGTCGTCCCAGTCTATAAGCAAGCCTGTGGGGGATGTTTCATTAGATTGAATGATCGTGCATATTCTGAGCTTCTCAAAGGAGATTCTGTCTCGACCTGTCCTCACTGTGGCAGAATCCTCTTTGTCGAAGAAATGACTCATTGAGCACTGCTCCACGATTTCCTTTCGTTTATTATTGTTTGTGCTGTGTGGCTTATTGCCTCGCCGCACCTTTCTTACTTCTTCTCACACTCAAATCCAAGTATCGACACTCCATCCCTGCAAGATTTTTTCCCACTCGCTTTAGGTTTGATTTTTCTCCCAAATACTGGTTTCATGCCTGCTCACTTGGTGAGAGCAAATCTTATGAGCCCATTCTTGATGCACTGCTTGCTCAAGAAAAACACTCCCAAATCCTTCTCACATGCACGACCTCTACAGGCTTTCAATATCTTCAGATATTGACAGATCGCTATCCCAAACAGCTGAGCGTTGCTTATTTGCCATTTGAGATTTTTCTTCCCTTCTATCTCCCTTATCTTAAATCCCTTCAAACCTTAGTTGTGACCGAGGCTGAACTCTGGAAAATGCTTTTTTGGGTGGCCAAAAAAGTTCAAGCTCAGACACTTCTTGTCAATGCACGCATTTCAGATTCATCACTCAAAAGTTATATGAGGCTACGCTTCTTTTATCGCTCTCTTTTCTCTCTTATAGACATTGTTCTTGCTCAAAGCAAAATTGATCAAGAAAGACTAGAAAGTTTGGGGGCAAAAAATGTCAAATCTTTTGGTAATCTCAAGACCTTTTCCGTCCCAAAAATCACTCATCATTACCCCAAATCTCGCGATATCATTCTTTGTGCTTCAAGTCATAAAAATGAAGAAAAGCTTGTGCTTGATGCCTTTCTTCCTCTCAATCTTGATGCCACACTCATCATCATCCCACGCCATCCTGAGAGATTTGATGAAGTGGAAAAACTTTGCAAAGAGGAGTGCAAAAAATACGCCAAAACTTTCTCCACCTACAAAGAATCTTGGGGAGATATTGTGCTTGTAAATGCTTTGGGGGAACTCAATAACTTTTATGCGATAGCTGATTGCGTGATTTTGTGTGGGAGCTTTGTCCCCATAGGAGGACACAATCCACTAGAGCCAGCCTTCTTCCAAGTGCCAATCATTACTGGGAAACACATCTTCAATCAAAAAGCACTTTTTGCTCTCATTGAAAACTATGAACTCATTGAAAGGGAAGAATTAAGCAAAAAACTAGAGAATTACAAGTCTTTATCTCGATCTTCTATCAGAGAAAATGAAAGCAAGTTTGATGAGCTTATGGGACTGATTATCTACCGAAAAAACGCTTGTAACTAAGAGCGAATAAAGCTATTGTTATAATACAAACAAAAATTTATATCGCAAATATAGCTTTTATAACATTGGAGATTGCGTGAAAAAAACTTTTTCTGTTGCTGATATTTTTTGCGGTTGTGGCGGATTGAGTTTTGGCTTTTCACAACACCAAAATTTTAATATTTTATGGGCTAATGACATTGATAAAGAAGCAATTTTGAGTTACAAAAAAAATCATCCAAACACTCAAACTTTTTGTTGTGATATTGCAAAACTCAAGGATAAAGATATTGAAAATTTGGGAGAGATTGATATCTTGCTTGGTGGTCCACCTTGTCAGAGTTATTCCACTCTTGGTAAGCGAAAAATGGACGATCGAGCAAATCTATTTCGAGAATATTTGAGAATCTTAAAATTAGTTAACCCAAAAATATTTATTTTTGAAAATGTTGTTGGTTTGCTATCAATGCAAAAAAAACAATTATTCTCATACATATGTGAGGAATTTAAAAAATCAGGCTATCACATCCAGCATTCTGTTTTAAACTCTGTGCACTATGGAGTTCCTCAAATTAGAGAAAGGGTGATTGTTGTTGGGATTTCTGAAACTTTTTCTCACTCTTTTACCTTCCCAAAACCAAATCTAGAGAGAGTTGTCACATTAAAAGAAGCTATAGGCGATCTACCACAAATAAAAAGTGGAGAAAATGGAAATCATCTAGGCTATTTATTTAAAGCAAATAATGATTTTTTAAGATTTGTGCAAAAAGCACAAAATTTGACTGAACACGAAAGTCCAAAAAACAATCCAAAGCTCATCGCCATTATGGAGACTCTTCAAGATGGGCAAACAAAAGACGATTTGCCAATTTCCATCCGCCCAAAATCTGGCTATGTAAATACATATGCCAAAATGTGGTGGAATGCCCCCGCCCCAACCATTACTAGAAACTTTTCAACACCCAGTAGCTCTAGATGTATTCATCCACGAGATTCAAGGGCCTTAAGCATTAGAGAGGGCGCAAGATTACAAAGTTTTCCTGATGACTATATTTTTTGCGGAAGTAGCACTTCCAAGAAACTTCAAATAGGAAATGCTGTACCTCCATTGATGAGTCTTGCGCTTTCCAATGCCGTATTTCATTTTCTACAAGGAGCAAAGCAATAATGTTTGCAAATAAAGATTTTCAGGACTATAGAAGATTGATAGGTTTCACAAACAAAGAAAATTTTAAGCAATTTCTAAAGGCTAAAGATATTGAACCCAGTATTGACTTTAGTTATATTATGGCTCTCAATGCTAGATTAGTAGATATGTTTTCAAAATTCAATAATGCATACTGTTTTCGTTACAGAGAACAAGAGTTGGACTTATTCTTTAATACAGCACTTTTTAGGGTTTATGAAACCATGAAACTCAATAACATTTTCCAAATATTAAACAATCAAGGGAGAAGAAGAGAAGAAGTATATTTTTCTTGGATGAGAGGATATTTGGTTGGAGAATTTTTCAAGCAATTCATTGCAACAATCTGGAGCGTTTCTGAAAATCAAATCAAAAAAATAGGGGATGACGATTTTACTTCTTTGGAAAATTTCAACAGAAGCGGAAAGCCTGATTTTGAAATTCCCAATGTTTGTCGCCTTGAAATACAAAGTGGCTTTCAAGGCATTAATGATATTAAACAGCATAAGGTTTTAGATGCAAAAGCAAGATTTCGTGAGGATGGTATAGAAACCTATGCCATTCATTTTGATCTTTTTAATGGACAAGTTGCTTGCATTAATCTTTCCAAAATACAAGATGATGATGTAAATTGGATTACTCGTCAGCAAATGGAAGGACAAACTGTTTTAAACATAAATCAGGAATTCTTTTTGTGGAAAATAACAGAAAAACCAAATCCCTTAAACTTATCAAGACAAAATTAACTATCATTCAAAGGAAAACGATATGCAAAAAGCCTATAAACTCCTAGCACTCCAAGAAAACATCTCCAACAAAGAAGCAAAAGCCCTCATTGACAAAGGATTGGTGAGCGTCAATGGCAAGCGTCTTAGTATCGCAAGGGGCGAGCTTAGCCCCAAAACAATCTTTGTGATTCAAAAAGTCCAAAAGCCCCAAATTATCTTCCAAGATGAACAGATTCTCGCTCTTGAGAAGCCTGCATTTGTTGAGAGCTATGATTTGTGCAAGTTTTTTCCCACTTGGAGTCTTCTCCATCGCCTAGATCGTGAGACAAGTGGAGTCATCCTCCTAATCAAAGAAAATAGTGATTTTCACACCAAAGCCAAGATGGAATTTAAAAACCAAAAAGTCTATAAGGAATATCTTGCTATTGTCAATGGGATATTGAGTGAAGAAATAGAGATCAACAAACCCATTCTAACGATCAAAAAAGGCTTTGCCAAAAGTAAAATCAGCAAAGATGGCTTACCCGCACTCACGCAAGTCACACCATTGCAAATCAGTGGCAAAAAAACTCTCATCAAAGCAGTGATCAAAACAGGGCGCACACATCAGATCCGCGTCCATCTTGCAAGTATCTCTCACCCCATCTTTGGAGACACACTCTATGGAGGTAGCCCTTCAAGTCGCCTTATGCTTCATGCGCATAAAATTACTCTTTTTGACTATGAGTTTAGCTCCCCTCAACCCACGATTTTTCAAGGAATCATTCAATGAAACTCACATCAACGATGCTAGATGGACTGATTTCATTTTCTTGCAAAGACAAACTCAAATCACCCCAAGAACTTTTTGCAATCAAGCGATCAATCCTCAAACTTACAAATCAATATCCAGAAATCAAAAAACTACATTTCTTGCTTGAGGCCTTCCCCCTAGATCTCTCATTTCTTGGACTTTTGCTCACTCTTAGCAATGCCTATCTCTATGAAGTGCAAATCACAGTCACACATTACTCCAACTATCGTATGCTAGAAAGCCTCTATCTAACACAGAAATTCCATGTCCAATACAGGAAAATATAATGCTCACAAATTGGTATGCTCATTTTGATCCCGTTGCTTTTTCTCTCTTTGGAATCCAAGTCCATTGGTATGGCATCGCCTATGTCATGGCACTCTTAAGTGCTTTCTTCATCGCATCACGATTCAAAAAATCTCCTCCATTTGATTCCATCTCAGACAAACATCTAGAGCTCTACTTTCTTTATGCTGAACTTGGGATCATTTTGGGAGCTAGGGTAGGTTATATCCTCGTATATTCCCCCAATAGATGGGAATATCTCCTTGCCCCATGGGAAATCTTCAATCCTTTTGATGCACATGGGAACTTCATCGGAATCTCAGGAATGAGCTACCATGGCGCCATTCTTGGATTTCTTTTGGGAAGCTATCTCTTTGCTAGAAGTTACAAGCAAAATCTATGGCGCTATCTTGATTTGCTTGCCTTGAGCATCCCACTTGCCTATGTTTTTGGGCGCATTGGCAACTTCCTCAATCACGAACTCTATGGGAGAGAAATCCCTCCAAGTGACACATTTTGGATGCAATTTGGTGTCTATATCGATGGGGCCTTGCGTTATCCAAGCCAGCTTATTGAGGCATTTTTGGAGGGAATTGTTGTGTTTGTGATTGTTTATATTGCTCGCTTTTTCATCAAATTTGAGGGTGGACTCATCGCAATCTATGGCATCAGCTATGCTTTGATGAGATTTGTAGCAGAATTTTATCGCCAACCTGATGCCCAGCTAGGCTTCTATGGGATTTTGAGTATGGGGCAGATTCTGTCTATATTGATGCTGCTTGGAGGATTGTGGATCTTATTTAAGCGCTACAAAAACACACAGATATCCTAACCCCATCTTTCTTACAAAAACTATCCTTCAATCTATGCTTTTATCCTTAAATTTGTTATGATAATAATTATCATTATCTAAGGACAATTTATGAAAAAATACTCTTTATTACTTTCTTCTGCTGTGGCTACTGCACTTTTTTCAGCAGATCAACAATACAATCTTGATGAAATCGTGACTTCTGCCTCTGGTTTCGATCAAGAACTCAAAAATGCTCCAGCTTCAATTTCAGCAATCAATCAAAAAGATCTCCACAATAAGCCCATCAGGGATCTAGGTGAAGCCCTCTCCCAAGTCTCAGGAGTGAGCATCGATGCAGAAGTAGGCAAAACAGGAGGATACAATATCTCCATCCGTGGAATGCCCTCAAGCTACACGCTCATCTTACTTGATGGCAAACGCCAAAACACAACAAGTGCGGGACTTCCCAATGGATTTACAGAAGCTTTCACGGGCTTTATGCCTCCAATCTCTGCCATTGAACGAATCGAAGTGATCAGGGGTCCAGCTTCCACACTCTATGGAAGCGATGCAATTGGAGGGATTGTCAATATCATCACCAAAAAGCAGCTAGAAAAATGGAGTGGAAGTATCACACTTGATTCAGTCATCCAAGAAGAAAAACAATTTGGGAATCTCTATGGGGCTAGCCTTTGGGTGGGTGGGCCACTTGATGAGGCAAAAAAATGGACGCTTTCATTGCGCGCAAAAGATCAATACAGGGCAAAAGTCCCCACAAAAAATCTCATCATCATCCCATCATCCAACACATCTCTCTCTCGAAATGGTGTCGTGGGACTAAGCCAGAGCAATACTCACAATATCGGAGCAAGACTAGGATATACACCAAGTGAGCAAAATCACTTTTATCTTGATATCGATCATGGGATGCAATGGTATGACAACTCTCAAAGCCTCCTTGGCACAGCCTCACTCAAAGGAGGATATGACAAAAATCTCTACTTCTATAGAAATAACGCTATCTTCGCTCACATCGGAACCTATGAGAATCTCCAAACCGACACAAGCATCCAATACAACTCCACCCTCAATCGCGGAAGACTGATCACCCCATCAGCAGCTCCAAGTGGCAGCCCACTCATTGGAGAAGATAGAAATCTTTTGGGACAAGATGTGATTTTGGAACACAAAAGCGTCTTTGGGATTGGAGATTTCAACACAATGAGTGCTGGAGGGCAGTATTGGTTTACCTCTCTTTATGATAAGGCTGTGCCAAGCCCCTTCATGTATCAACACAATGCAAGCTTATTTGTCGAAAATGAAAGTGTCTTTTTGGATCATATTTTTCTCACTCTTGGACTCAGAGGGAGCTATAACTCTGCCTTTGGATTCAATATCTCTCCTAGAGCCTATCTTGTCTATCAACCCCTCCAAGGCTCCATTATCGGTGATCTGATCTTGAAGGGTGGAGTCTCCACAGGATACAAAACTCCCACAGTCTCTCAACTTGTCAAAGGCATCAATGGTCTCACCTCTCAAGGAACTGTACCCACTTATGGGAATCCAAATCTCAAACCCGAGCAATCCATCAACTACGAACTCTCCATCACCAATGAAAATCGATGGAGTGAGATTTCCATCACAGGCTTTTTCATCCAATTTAAAAACAAAATCCAAAGTGCAAGCGTAGAGAGTGGGGCAAATGTACCAGTCAGTGGTGGGGGGACATGTGGTGCAAGTTCTGGCAATACCTGTAGCTACAATATCAATGCAGATCAAGCCATCTCCTATGGTGTAGAGAGTCTCTTTGAATTCAAACCCTATGACACACAATATGGGCATATTGGCTTCAATATCTCCTACACTTTCAACAAAACAGAGCAAACCTCAGGAGTAGCCAAAGGATTGCCTCTCACAGGCATCCCAGAGCATTCTCTCAACTCATCTATCACCTATGATTTCTTGGGAATGAATTTTTATTTGAGGGGAGAATTTAGAGCTAAGCAATTACGCACTCAGATTGGTAGCAGAAGTGCATCAAGCCTAGCTGCCCTCGAAGATTTCAAACGCCAAAACCCTCACTTAAGCGAATATTACAAGCCCTATTTCCTCCTCCATCTTGGCGGTGGATATCGATTCGATCAACACTTCAAGCTCAATTTTGGTATCTACAATCTCCTCAATCAAAACTTCATCGACTATGTAGAGATCGCAGGAAGCACCCCAACCTATGCCAACAACTACAACTATGTCAGAGAAGGCAGACGATACTACCTATCGCTCAATGTGGATTTCTAATCCACACCCCATCCTGATTTCCAAATGATTGATCATACATAACACAAAGCAATTGCACTTCTCTAATTTGATGTGATCGGAGGGAAAAAATGGATAAAATCTGATCGTGGAGTTGCTTCCCTTATGGACTAGCACTCCATAAGGGGAAGTTATGCACTCCATAGAGGAGGACATGATGAGAATCATATTGATAGCATTTCTGCTGTCTGTGATTGTAACAAAACTTTATTAAAATGTTGTTACAAGATTAAGCTAGGAGTTGCAAACGCTCCTAGCCCTTATCTTCTCACCCCCCTTTGTTTGCACTATCTCCCTCTCCCTCTCTCATTCTGTTTTTCAAGCTCTACTTTTCTTTGAAGTGATAGTTTTTAAGTATTTTGTCTCATGTTTTGCTTAAAAATTTCCATCCTCTCTTGCTCTTTAGCTTGAATTTGTTTTGCAAGTGCAAAAAAATCATCAAGCTTTTCTCCCCTCAAAATGGCAATGTAAAGGTTTTTATCTTCTTTTTGAATGATGGGCGGGAGAATGTTTTCTTGCAAACAAGAATAAAAAATAAGCAATCTCCCCGATCTTCCATTGCCGTCGCTAAAGGGGTGAATTCTTTCAAAATCAAAGTGTGTTTTGAGAATTATTTTTAATTTTTCATCATCATCTTTTGCATTTTGAAGCTGATAATCTAAATTATCGCAAAGCTCATGGATTCTTGTTGGGACAAGATAGGGTTTTGTTGTTTCAAAATCTGCTCCGACAATGAGGTTTCGTATTGTTTTAAAGCTTCCTGCATTATCAAGAAGATTTTCCATAGTAAAGGCATGGATTTCTCTAATGAGTTGAGGGGTGAGTTTTTGTTTATCTTGAATACTTTGCAAAATAAATGGCATTACTTTCTTGTAATTTTTAACTTCATAAAACTCTCTCTCCAAAACATTGCCCATGATCACTCCACTTAAGAGAATTGAAGCCGTTTGCTCTTGAGTGAGTGTGTTTCCCTCAATAGCTGTGCTGTGATGTGTCATTCTGACTAAATAATCTTGCATATATTCTGATGATCTGAGCATAAATTCTAGTAGGTTCATCTCCCTCTCCCATTTTGTTTTTCAAGTTCTGCTTTTCTTTGAGTACTCATTCTTTTGCTTTTAAAATTTAAGGACATTCCTAGCCCCTCTGATCACTTTGAAAATCTTGCCACAACTTCCACCAAAAAGCTCTCTTGCATTATTCATCAAATAGCGCTTCAAATTCTTCTTTGACCCTTTCATTACACCCCATTTTCTAGTCATAAATTCAAAGACAAAAAGCACCAGAATCTTGATCCAAGCTCGACTAAGCGCTTAGACTATAGATGATTGGCACTTTGATTCTGACCTTTTGACTTGGCAGTGGAAATTCCCTTGAGGCTCGCTTGAGGGCTTTGAGAGCACTTTTGTTGAGTATCTCACCTGCTGTGCTTGAGAGGATTTTCACACCATCAAGAGAGCCATCGATATCCAAAACAAACTCCAAAACCACCTCACCTTGCATTTTCCTCAGACGAGCCATACGCGGATAAGGATTGTGCGAGGCGATTGCTGTGCGAATCTTGGATAAAAACTCATCACTCACTCCCTCATTATATGCCAGCGTCTGAGTATTGCTATTGCCCTCTTGCGTGAGGTTTGACGCTGGCGTGGGTTTGGGAGCTTGCTTGACTTCTTGAGTCTCTTGGGGGATACTTTTTTGAGCGATTGCTTTGTTTTTTTGTTCTTTGTGTTTGCGCTTTTTATGTTTTTTGGGCTTGGGTTTGGGAGGGGGGGAGATTTTTTCTGTGAAGATGCTTTGATTGCCTCCACTATCGATGCTTGATAGTCTCAAAGTCACAGCACTATTTCCCTCTTGTTTGGGATTGACATTGGTTTCTTGGATCATTCCAAAGATCAGTCCGCCACCCACACAATATACTCCAAGTGCACAACCAAACCCAATCCAGCTAGGAGTCTTAATCTTTTTGAGTAGAAATTGTAAAATGTTCATGTTGCTTTTCTTTTAGCACATTGAGGACTTGGATGAAGGTATCAAACTTGGAATCTTTATCACTTCTAAGCTCGACAAGAGTTGTAGAGGGGATACTCTCAAGAGAGTGACGCAACCCCATCAACCCTACCTCTTTCTCATCGACAAAAATCGCATTATCTGCCCTAATAGCGATCACCACACTTCGCTCATCTTTTGGATTCTCTGAAGCACTTGCCTTGGGCACCTCGATAGGAATCTGCCCTTGTGCTATAAAAGTTGAGACAGAAAGAATGATTGCCAAAAGCACGAGCATGATATCGATAAAAGGAACGATATTGAGCCCCTCACCCCTTTTAATGCGCATTTTTGGCCCTATAGCGATTGATGAGAAGATCGATTTTTCTAAGCAGAGCGTTATAAACCACAAGCACAGGGATGGCTACAAGCAAGCCAGCTCCTGTGGCTTCAAGCGCCAAAGACAAATCCCCCATAATCTTCTTAGCATCAATCCCACTCCCCTCACTCATCCCATAAAAAGTGACGATGATTCCACCCACTGTCCCAAGAAGTCCGACATAAGGGGCGTTGGAGTAGATAATATAGAGCGTTGTCATATGCTTTGTCAAAGCCTCCTCCAAGTCATTCAAAGAAGCAAAACTCTCCAATTTAACCCTAGACAAGAAGATCAAGCGCTCGATACTAAGCCAAATCGCGACAAACCCCATCAAGCCCAAAATGGAGAAAATAATATAATCCAAATAAAGTCTCAAAAATTCCATCACTACCACCATATTCAAAATGAGAGCAATTATACATTATAATAATCATTTTTATTATCGTTTGTAAAGCTCACAACCTTTCCAAAAACTATTTGATCCTATTTAATATTTGATCCAAATTCTAGTTTGTAAATAAAAATTCTCTATCTTTCTTATATAATCCGCCGCTTTTTATGGACTTATCCTAATACAAGCAAATATATCAAACTAGACAAGGAAATAAATATGAAACATCCTAAGCTTCCAAATCATATAGGGGGGGGGGGGGATAAATCATTCTAAGACTTCAGGTCTTTTCAAACCACTGATTGCTAGTTCTCTAGCACTGACACTTTCTAGCTCTTTTGTGATGGCAAATACCTGTGCCTCAACACAATCAAATGGCAATAATCGACCGATCTTTTGCGTAGATGGAGTGGATAAGAGTGAGGAGGCTTATCATTATATCGGTACGCCTTTTCCCTCACCTCCAATCTTTCCCTCTAACCCCCCAACAGAAGAACAAGAGAATAATGGCTTAATCCCCAAACAATCTCTTGCATGGGGTATAGATAACAACTACTACACACCAAATACTTATGTAGCCTCATATGGTGAAAGATTGGCAGTGAGGTTTGGCAAAGGAGGCACGAAATTTGATGGACGAGTAGGCATCGAAGTCGATCAAAATGTATCAAAAGTTGAGATGAGGATCAAAGATGGCAAGGGTCTAAAGATCCCAAGTGGTGGATTAGCCTTTGACAAACAAAAATTTACTATCGGTTTCGACTATCAGACAGATAAGACATTTATCCTAGATATTGATGGACCTGCTAGCGGAGGACCTTCTCTCATCGGAGATCTTCAGATCCAGCACCAAGATCCCAAAAGCCGTGCCAATCTTCCCAACACCTTTACTGCCACTTTGGGCAAGGGGATGAAGGGAAGCATCTGGCTTATAGATGCTTCTGGCAATAACACAGTCAAGATCAAAGAAGGCAATCTTGAAGGAAATATCCGGACTGGCTATTGGCATTGGGATGGTAGAGAGCACATAAATAGCAAAATCACCATCGACTTCACAGATAACCCTCAAGGAAGAATCATAGGGGATATTTTCAATGCCGATCAAAGCCATGGTGATACTTCTTCCACTGCCTCATCTCCAGCACAACAAAATCGATATCACCACCTAGCCGTGACAGTCAAAAACGGAGGATTGCAAGGAGATATCCGTGATTTTACAGTTTATGGAAGCCAGATAGGAAATCTCTCTGTTACTTTTGAAGAGGGTGCTACGATGGAGGGAAATATCATGGGTGGAACTCAAGCTGGTGACAATAATGGGATAGGAAACGACCATCAGAAAAAAATCGTGACCTTCAAGGGTGCGAACTCAGCTAGCACGATCGTGATGACTGGAGACATCGTCTCCTATGGGACAGGATCCACAAATGGCAACAATGGTGGCTACAAAAATGCTGGAAACCATGTCACATTTGATCAAGGCTCGATGAGAGGAAGTATCCTTGCCTCTCATCCTACTGGTAGTAGCACCACAAGCTATGGTCGAGGCTACAACAAGATCGTATTCAAACAAGATGGAGCGATGATCACTTCAATTGGCAAAAAACGAGACAATATTCTTGCCCAAGGCGGGGGCGCCAATGATATCCGATTCGAAGGACATGGGATCGTGGATGTTTCTGTCCAATCAAGCAAAGGGGGTTACAATGTCTTCAATCTTGGAACCACTGACAAATCCCTAGACCTCCGCCACACTTTCAATGCTGTAGGTAACAGTAGTAGTAGTGGTATTGGACGCAATATCATCTATCTTGGTGATATGAGCGCCGCAACAACTTCTCAAAACACTAATAATGGCGAAACCTACACTCTCAAAAATACCAAAGGTGGAACCATCACTTTCACTGGGACTGGATCCAATTCTAATGCTGGACAAAATCTCATCAACTTCACACAAGATGATGCAACGCTCTACATCGGAGAGGGAGGCAGGGGAACACTTCTCACCACTGGAGGACACACCATCATCAATGATGGCTACAATGCAAATGGTGCAGGCTCGCAAAATAGCGTTAGAATCGAGACCAAAACTGGAATCACAGTCGTTGCTCACACGATCAAAGCGGATGGAAAAACCAACGGAGCTCAAAACAAACTAGAACTCCAACACGGAAAGTTTAATAAGGTTATCGCAACTGGAACCAATGATCAAAACACCTTGATCTTCACCGCTGATAAGGCTAGCGTTACTGCTGGCAGAAACAATGGAGCTAGCAATGGCACTCTCAGTGCTCAATCTGGAAGCACGATCACTTTTAGTTCAGCAGGCAATGGTAGCAGTAATAGCAGCAAAAATGTCATCACATTCCAAGGTAAAACTAACAACACAACCCTAGCATCAGCAACTCTCACCATTGG
>NZ_JADE01000009.1 GCF_000518225.1 Helicobacter pametensis ATCC 51478 | reverse complement strand
CCCGAAACCAAATGCGGTCTATGCCGTATAGAAAAAGCATAAGGAGGAGTAAATGAGTGCATTAACTTCTGGAGGTTCAACCCTCCAAAGTCATTCAAGGATCAAATTCTATTGTGATGAGGATCGATGCATTGATTGTCATGGATGTGATGTGGCTTGTAAAGAAGCTCATCATCTTCCTGTAGGAATCAATCGCAGAAGAGTTGTCACACTCAATGATGGGATTGAGGGCAAAGAGAAAAGTATCTCTATTGCCTGTATGCATTGCTCTGATGCTCCTTGTGCCAAAGTCTGTCCAGTGGATTGCTTCTACATTAGAGAAGATGGGATTGTCTTGCATGACAAAAAGACTTGCATTGGATGTGGTTATTGTCTCTATGCCTGTCCTTTTGGAGCACCACAATTCCCTAAATCTGATGTCTTTGGTTCTCGTGGAACGATGGATAAATGTACATTCTGTGCAGGAGGTCCTGAAGAGACACATTCTGAAGAAGAATACAAACTCTATGGACAAAACAGAATCGCTGAAGGAAAAGTTCCGATGTGTGCTGCAATGTGTTCAACAAAAGCACTTTTGGCTGGAAGCAGTGAAGAGGTGAGTGAAATCATCCGTCATCGTGCTATTGCTAGAGGAAGTGGAACTCCAAAGATTCCTTATACTTGGTCCAAGGCTTATGGCGATTAAGGAGAAGAGATGAGAGTATTGTTGTGTGTATGCTTCTTGCTCTTTGCCTTTGGTGTGAGTAAAGAAGTCAAAGAACCCATTGATTTCTCTCCCAACACTCATATCTATGGAGTGAAACAAATTGAGCAAATCAAAAATTGGGGAGTTGATTCCCCAACAGCTGGAGTAGTCAGTGGAAGTGTGAGAGAGATGCAAGGATTGACTATAGGGGTTTTGGGAAATGGAGAACCCATCAAAGGGATTGAGGGTGTCACTGGATTAGGTGAGCTCTTCACCCTTTTACAAAACAAATTCTTTGCTCCCATTTTCTTGGCAATCATTATTCTTGTGCCCTTAGCTTTTGCAACACATCTAATGATTTTCAAATCCAAGAGCTTCTCTCATGGAGTGAAATACAAAATCTTCTCCAATTACAACATCGCAATCCATTGGCTTGCTGCTGTGCCTTTTATTGTGATTTGTATCACTGGACTGATTATGGTGTTTGGAGCAAAGCTTGGTGGAGGGACATTTGTCAGACTGGCTAGAGATTTACATGGGATTGCAACCATTGGATTTACCATCTTTGGTCCTTTGATGTTTTTGATGTGGGTGAAGGCAAGCTTGCCTAAAGCTTATGATCTCAAATGGCTTTTGATGCTAGGAGGCTATCTCACAAAAGGCAAAAGCATCTCCACTCCCATTCCTTCTGGACAATTTAATGCTGGGATGAAGATGTGGTTTTGGACTTGCACTGTGGGAGGATTTATCATGATTGCTACAGGTGCACTTCTTTACTTTCAGCTTGCTCCCATCAATGCTCTAAGACTTAGTGCCATTATTCACAATGTCTTAGGATTTGCCATCATTGCTTTACTCATCACTCATATCTATATGTCTGTGTTTGCAATTGAGGGAGCATTGGGAGCGATGATTGATGGAAATATGGGGGAGGAAGAGCTAGCGATCTTGCATTCTTACTATTACAAAGAATTACAAGAGAAGGGGAAATTGGAGGGGATGAGGGTTCAATGCACTCACTAATCAGCCACATCCCCATTCTCAAGCTCTATAGGCATCACTCTCCAAAAAGTGAGGAGGATGCCATCATCAAGGAGGAGAGAGTATCGTTTTTTCTCAATCGCAAAAAGATTCTCTCTTCCATGTGTATTCCTTCTCATCAGGATGCACATATCGTGGGATTTTTGCTTAGTGAAGGAGTTTTGGAACATATTGATGAAGTCCAAAATATCTCAATTTCTTCTGATGGATTAAGCGTCTATCTTGAAGCAAAAATCTCAGAAGAAAATCTTGCCAATCTCCACAAGGAAAAAACACTTACATCAGGATGCTGTGTGGGAGTAACAGCCAATTTTGAAGGCAAGATTGTTGAAAAATTTCTTGAATCTCAAAACAAACTTCGCACACAAATCCTCTGGGATACTCTTGATTATTTTGAAACAAACAATGTTTTATTTAAGCAGACAGGCTGTGTCCATCGTGCGATTTTATGCAGTCTTGAAGGGAAAATCATCTTTGATATTTTAGATATTGGAAGACATAATGCTGTTGATAAGGTCATGGGTTTGGCAGCAATCAATAGACTCAATCCACATGATCATTTTTTATTTGTCAGTGGAAGATTATCTCTTGAAATGATTATCAAAACCGTTATGCATGAGATTCCAATCGTGATTTCCAAAGCCTCCACAACCAAGACAGCTATCCAAGCTGCGCAAAAACTAGGTGTTACCCTCATTGGATTTGCACGAGATGAGAAATGCAATATCTACACTCACCCCTCAAGAATCCTGCTTTGATTTGATAAAATAACGCATTTTTTTGAAGGTTTCCCATGGATATTCTCACTCGTTTAGAAAATGGTGAAGAGCTTGATGCAAGCACACTTGCCAAGCTTTATCAATATGATCTTTTTACACTTGGCGAGATTGCAGATCAAAGACGCAAATCTCTCTATGGTGATAAAGTTTTTTTCAATATCAACCGCCATATCAATCCAAGCAATATTTGTGCAGATGTGTGCAAGTTTTGTGCATTTTCAGCAAGTCGCAAAAACCCCAACGCATATGAAATGAATCTTGATGAGATTCTTAAAATCGCACAAAATGCGCACAACAAAGGTGCAAAAGAAGTGCATATCGTAAGTGCTCATAGTCCCAACTATACTTATCAATGGTATATGGGAATGTTTAAGGAAATCAAAGCAGCATTCCCCTCTCTCCACATCAAAGCGATGACAGCTGCAGAGGTAGATTATTTTTCACGCCGTTTTGGCAAAAGCTATGAAGAAGTGCTAGCTGATATGGCAGAACATGGGGTAGATTCTATGCCAGGAGGTGGAGCGGAGATCTTTGATGAATCTGTGAGAAAAATCATCTGTCATGGCAAAGTCAAATCCAATGAGTGGCTAGAAATCCACTCACTTTGGCACAAAATGGGAAAATATAGCAATGCTACGATGCTCTTTGGACATATCGAAAACCATGAGCATAGAATCGATCATATATTGCGCCTCAAAAAAGCCCAAGAATCTAATCTCCAAGGGGGATTTAATGCTTTTATTCCCCTTCTTTACCAAAGAGAGAATAACTATCTCAATGTCAAATCTTTCCCAAGTGCCCAAGAGATTCTCAAAACCATTGCAATTGCCAGAATCTTGCTGACAAACATCTCCCATATCAAAGCCTATTGGGCGACCTTGGGACTAAATCTTGCCTTAGTAGCGCAAGAATTTGGGGCTGATGATATTGATGGAACCATTGAAGTGGAGAGCATCCAATCTCGTGCTGGAGCCAAGAGTGCCTCAGGAGTGGAGCTTGCTGAATTGGTTTATAAAATCAAAGATGCTGGATTTAGGGCGATTGAGAGAGATAGCCTTTATCATGAACTTAAGGAATACTAAGAAAGGAAAGACATGCAATACTACTCATATCAAGAATTTTTAAAAGATGCTCGGACACTATTTGATAAGGTCGATTCTCGTGTAGGCAAACCTGATGCGATCATTGCAATCGCACGAGGGGGATTGACACTTGCACATATGCTCTCATTAAGATGGGATCTGCGTGAAGTCTATTCTCTCAATGCAATCTCTTATGATGGCAATAAACAAAAAGAGCTCATCATCAAAAATATCCCCACAATCGATAAAAGTTTCAAAAAGATTCTGATTGTAGATGAGATTGTTGATAGTGGTAAAAGTCTTCATAAGATTGTAGAGATTTTAAAAGATCAAAATCCTTCAGTGCACTTCCATACAGCTGTGATTTTTCAAAAACAATCTGCTGAAATCAAGGCTGATTTTTCGATTCGTGAACCATTGGATTGGATTGATTTCTTCTGGGAAAGGGATATGTTTTGATTCCTAGCAAAAATCAAATGCCTCATTCTCAGAGCATGATCCCATTTCTCACCATCATTCTCCCCACATACAATCGTGCTAAGCTCATCAAAAGAAGCATTGACTCGATTCTGTCTCAAGATTTTAAAGATTTTGAGCTTTTGATCATTGATGATGGCAGTACTGATCATACACCTGAGCTTTTGCAAGAATATGAGGATGAGCGTATTAAAATTTTTACAAAGTCAAATGGCGGAGTGTCTTCTGCGAGGAATCTTGACTTAAAGCATGCCAAAGGAGAATATATCACTTTTATTGATAGTGATGATTATATTTTGCAAGGATTTTTTCAAGATGCATGGAAATTATTGAGGGGGGGGGGGGATAGATGTTTTGATTTATGGGGGGAAGATATTGCCACAAATCCAGATTGCAGAATTATTCTCAAATCCCAAACATAAAATAATCAATGATTTTGAGTTGATTTGTGATAAAAATTTCATTTATGAGTATTGCTCATTTCTGGGCAATCCTTGGGCTTGTGCCAAATTTATCAAAAAAGAATTGATTACCAAAAATCAGATTTGTTTTGATGAGAGCATCCACTATGATGAGGATTTATTATTTAATCTCAATTTTCTTTATCATGCTCAATCTGTTGGATTATGCAAAAAATTATTTTATATGTGCGATACCTCCACTCAAAGTCTATGCAGAGGAGTTTCAAAGAATACAAAAATACAGAATCTTTTGATGGGATATGAGAAAGTATGTCTTTCCATACAAAATCAACAAGTTTTAAAATATTGTGCTTTTATGTATTTTTCTCATCTGCTTATGTATTTTGGACCATTAGACTTTCTTAGAAAAACAAATCAGCAAAAATTTTTAAATCTTTTGAAGCAGATTCCAATCAATCTCTTAGAAACAAATAAAATTTATAGACTAATAAAAACTAAAAAATACAATGCTAATTTTTACACTAGACTCATCATCATGCTAGCCATCAATAGCAGCTTGAGAAAAATAAGTCGGCTTTTTGATCTCCCACTTCTAAAGGCTCTCAAACCAAAACTTAAACTATTTTTACAAACTTAACTCTTTCTATTTTTTGCTTTAAATTTCATCACGATCAAAATCAAACCAACAATACAAGCGAAACCTAGCGGCATCACATAAGGGTAGTCTTTGATTCTTTCAAATATACGAATTGCTAAATTTGAAGCAAAAAATCCACCAAACCCCATCGCAACCCCCCATATCACACTAGCCAATGTATTCCAAATAGAAAACTTTACAAAAGGATATTTACTCACTCCTACAACCAAAGGTAATAATGTCTTGAATCCATAAATGTATTTATTGACAAAAATGAGCAAGATTCCATAACGCTTAAGCCAAATATGGACAAGCGCGACTTTACGCCGATGCTTTTGGAGATATTTTTGAAAATCTTTCTTCTGATAGCGTCCAAGATAAACTAGCAATGTGCTTCCAGCGATATTCCCAAGTGAAGCGATCACTATACTCAAGGTCAGATCCATTTTTCCCAATGCCGAGATCACTCCAGCAGCGACGATCCCTACAAATCCCCCACCAAAAGAATAAAAAAATAAAAAAATATAGCCATAAGTTTCAAGATTGCTAATCATTTCTTGCATTTTGTTCTCCCACAATGACTCTTGAGGATGTATTCTACCTTTTCAAATTGTCCATTGAGAAAATGTTATTTTTTGTTACATCTATTCAAATTACTCCCTCAAATCCCGCTTGCTTCTGTGCCCTGCGATCAAAAATCCAATTATGATTCCAATCTGAATCACCAAGGAGAGAAACATGGAAGAAATCATCGCCCAACGCCTACAAGCCCTCAAACACACCTATGCAAACCCAAGAGAGTTTAGCGATCAGGAGAAAGAATGGATCAAAAATGCTATCAATCTTTTGGGTTTACCCAAAGAGCTTTTGGAGAGCTATTATGAGATCCTAAGCTATTCTCATCTCAAAGTCATTTGGCTTCATATGGAAGAATGCTCTGGATGTAGCGAGAGTGTTCTTATGAGCTCTGATTTTAGTTTCGAGCGCTTTGTGGTGGATTTTATGCAGATTCAATACCATGATATGCTTATGGCCAATAGTGGGCATCAAACCAAACAAACACTTAAAGAGTGCATCGGACACGATCCTTATGTGTTGATCGTGGAGGGCAGCATCTCAGAGGAAGGCGATCTGTTTTTGACCCTTGGAGCAGAAGCTCATAGTGGGGCTCATGAGTGTAGAGAGTTGGCTAAAAATGCCAAATTTATCGTAGCTGTAGGATCTTGCTCTTCTTTTGGAGGGATCCAAGTCGCCCACCCCAATCCAACCAAAGCCAAACCTCTCTCAGAAATCATCCATAAACCCACGATCAATATCGCTGGATGCCCTCCAAGCGATACCAACATCTGCGCTACTTTACTCTATCTAGCCATCACTGGGCAAACTCCTCCATTAGATGAATTCAATCGTCCATTATGGTCTTATGGCAAAAGTGTCCATGATTTGTGTGAGAGGAAAGGGGCATTTGGAGCGGGGGAATTTGTCCAAGAGTTTGGAGATGAGGGATCAAAACTAGGATATTGCCTCTACAAAGTCGGGTGTCGTGGTCCTTATGTCTATAATAATTGTGCAAAAGTGAAATTCAACTCCAAAATGAGCTGGCCTATCCAAGCAGGACATGGATGCATCGGCTGTAGTGAGCCAAATTTCTGGGACAATATGGGAAAATTTGAAGATCCGATGGGAAATGATATCCCCAAACTCAAAGAGGGCAAAGAATATCTTCCCAAGCTTGCAAGCTATACTCATATCCCCAAAATAAAAGACTTGAAAGAGTTTGAAGATTATTGCAAAGAAGAAAATCTCAACCATACTCTCATGATCGGACTAAATTATGAGCAAGATTCGTTGCTATATTCTTACATAGAGGGAGAATGCAAGGATATCAGTGGCTTTAGCTTTGAATCAAGTCCTAGAGTGCTTTTTGACACACTAGCGACCAAAACCAAAATCGGTGGAAAACTCGCACAAAACTATTTCAAAGCTTTTCCTAGCAAAGAAAGCTTCATTCAAACTCTAAGCCAAGAGGGCAAAATGAGTGGAAATCTGTGTGATATGTTTGGCGTGGTTTGCACACTTTTGGGAGAAGATAGACTCTATTCAAATGCCGAACTTACACCAATCGCTGAGGCATTCATCCACAACTATGCAAGCAAATATGCGATGAAATTTAAGGCAGATTCTGAAGGAAAATACAATGTGGATTTCTCCAAATTCTTAAATCCTGTGTTTTCCTATGCTGTGGGTGGATTGGATCTCTATGGAGTCTGTTATGGAGTGCTTGATAGTTATGCTGAGAGCTTTGGGGAAATCGCGGGTGGATATGAGCACATTATTTTGTGTGGGGATGTGTTTGCAAAAGAGATCAATCTCTTCACACAAAAATTCCTCCAATATGGAAGAAATAAGCGATTTTATTTGGCCTTGGGGGAATAACAATCTAAAAACTCATAGATTTGATACTTAGCCTTTTGGCTAAGTGTGCAAAATGTTTAATTGCAAAGCATCAAGATTGAATCAAACTAGACACTTGATCCAAAAAATTTCTAGAGAGGATTTGTGAAGGAGGGGATACAAAAATCAAAACCTATCAAAAAAGCTATAAGCATCAGCAATTTCAAAAATCCCATTTTCATCACAAGCAATAGGGATAAGATGCAGCTTATCACCTTTATTGTTTTTTGGTGTTATGCTATTTTTCTGCGAAATTGCTGAATAATAAAACATCACCTTTTTTACCTCGCAATTATCCAAATCAAAAATTTTAGATTCCTTGCAATGATTATAATTTTTGAAAACAAAATCAAGAAAATATGTTGAGCTTTGGATCTGTCTCATTGCTTTTGAACGATTAAGCTCAGTATTAGAGCTTTTAATCTCACAAAAGTACACATAAAGATTAGTTTTTTTACAAATCAAAACAATAAAATCACAAGATTCTAGTCTCTTGCCCTCAAAGAGATCATCAATAACTTTACAAGTTTCAATATCTTGTTGGATTACCAAAACATCATCTCTATTTTGAAAACAAAGATTGATCTCTTTGATAATGCTCCGGCTATCATTTTCTTTGATGATGAAATTTTTGCCTTTTAGTTTTGGTTTTAGATGAGCAATGGCTGCATCTCTAAGTTTTCTTAGATCGCTGTTTGTCATGAAAGATTCCTCAAAACCTCTTCAAAGATTTCTCCTTGATTTTCATTTTGTATATCAATAGGATCATCAAATGTATCTATGTAGATTCCCTGCTTGGGATTGATGCTCATTCTTTGCAAAACATTTTCTTTGCTTTTTTTATCTTTTATGGCTAAATAAGCTCTTATGCTATCAGGATTAAGCTTGTGATGCAAGCTATAATTTTTACTAGAAAGGCCTTGAATCTGTTCATCACTCAAATTATTTAACATAATACAGTTATTAATTTCTCGCACAATGTAATCACTGTGAGTTGTAATAAAAATCTTGATCCCTGCATTTGCTAAAAGTGCAAAAAGTCTAGCTAAAAGAATCTGATTTTTGGGATGAAGGTTGAGCTCTGGCTCATCAATCATGAGGATATCTCCTCTTTGGGCTTGATGTAAAAGATAAAAATTAAGCATAAGCAATGATCTAACTGAACTTGAAGCACTTTGAACTAGAATTTTTCCTTTTGTCGCTCTATGTCTAGCCTCTGGTGCAAAATAAATCCCCTCTTGAGTAACAATATACTTTCCACCTACAACACAATGAAGCAAATCCAAAATCTCTTTATACAAAGCGACTTTCTTTTCTTCTTTTTTAATAAAACTTGTTTTTTTGACAACCTCATCTAATTCACGAATAAAGTAAATATTATCCTTTACTGGTTCAGGATATCTTGATGCACGATTTAGTAAAATGTCATAAACATCTATGTTTCTACCATTGCTTTTTTGAATCTTCTCAACAATTTCGTTTTTATTAACATCAAGCTCTTTTTGAAACATCGAAGCTCCAGTTCTCTCAGCACTAAGAATAAAAATGTTTGGAAATTTTTTAAAATAAATTGCTTGAAGAATACGAATAAAAGTTCTCTCAATAATCTCTACTTCAAAGTTTTCAACTAGCGTAATTACCACTTTTTTCTCAGAAACCTCTTCAATAATTTCCACTCTGAAATTAAAAAAACTACTTTGGTTTATTATTGTAAAAATTTTTTCTAATTCTTTATTGTTTGCCTGTAAATCAGTTTTAAATTCACTCGTTTGAAAATCTTCTTCTTTTCCCGCAAAAACATCAGATAAATTTTTTAGATAATCTTCTGATAACATCTGGATCGTTTTATTGACAATTACTAAAAATTTTTCTAAATCAAAAACAATTTTTGGCTCATCAATCTTAATAATTTTTTCAAATTCATTAAATACTTTCCTAAAATGAAAAAAACCTGCTTTTCTCATAAAATCCAAATAGCCATACAAACTATAAGTCGCATAAGTTTTTCCCGTGTTGTTTTCCCCACAAATAAGCGTAATATTTCCCACTTCAAACTCGGCTTTATCAAGCATTCCGATTTTTTTAAGTTCAATTTTCATTATAAATTTCCAAGATCTGATTTTTAATCAAAACTCTAGCATTTTTTATTCCCTCAAGAACCCATACTCATAAATCTTTGGTTCTAGCTTTTTGGCTAGAGCATTGAGGGATTCTGTGAGAGTGGCGATGAGGATTTTGTAGTGGGGATCTTCTGCCTTGCTTGGAGGATTCATTTTGCCTTGCGAGTTTCTGCCTTGGAAAAACTCTTTGATGTCATAGAGTGAGGCATTGACATTATATGGTTAGATACAATATCAAATAATCTATAAAAAATACATAAAAACTAGACTCTAGGACACTCTAAGAGGATTCTCTCTTACTTATATTTTGAAGCAAAACAATTTTATATGCTTTGAATTTTTTCTTTCAATCTCTTAATAAACATAAAAAATTCTTCTTTCATATGCTCTTTTTTAGCCTTGTGAGCAAGTTTTTGCTTTACTTCTTTTTCTAATTCTTCTTTTTTTTCTTGTATATTTTTTTTCTGATTTTCTTTAACTTCATCAATTATTCTTTTTGCTAATTCCTGATTGTCTTTATATTGTTTAATATATTCCAATATCTTTTCTATTTCTTCTTGAGCAAAACCACACTCATCTTTGGTATTGAGAGAAATACATGTCCTAATATTGGTAATTGCTGATTTTCTAGGATTATATTTATCCACACTAAACCCCATCTCTTCTAGCGTTTTTTTAATATATTCATTTTTAAAAAAATCTTCAAGACTCTCACATTGCTTGTCTACCTCTGAATAATCCAACCAACAATTAGCAAAACTTACAAAATCTTTTTTAAATTTTTCTCTCTCTTGCCTTGAAACTTGATCAGAATCTGCTACAACCAAAAATTTTTGACCTGTTAGTTGAATATCGTTCACGCATCTATCTACCTTTTTTATACCTCCAAGGTAAATCATGCCGTATTTGTTGCAAAACTCTTTTTCCAAGAATTTTTCAAAGAGCATTTTGTCTAGATAACCTTCAAATAAAATATTAATTGGCTTAACTCTCTCAAAAATATTTGAACCTATTGCTCTCATAATCAATTCATCTTCCATAAAATCTACGCCTTCAATTGCCATAGAATCTTTTTTATTGATTTGAGTAATGCCATCTTCCCTTTCTACAATCAGATGCCTTGAATTCTCTCCAACGGCATTTATATCAATCATATATGGAGAATGTGTTGAATAAAAAATAATGTTATTCTCTCCCATTTTAATCAGAACATCCCTTAACTGCTTGGCACTTGAAGGATATAAAAAAGCATCAGGTTCATCAAGTAAAATAATTTTTAGAGAATCACTATTGCCAACACTTAAGGTCAAAAGAATTGTAACGAAACGTTTAAACCCTTCACTTCTCTCCTCCATAGCATATTCAATTTCAGAATTCGAATCTCTTATAGAGATCTCAAGGTTATTTCCGTCCTTGTTAAGAACAAAATCTATTTTTTCAAAATCCTTCCAAATTTCTCTAAATTTTTCTGTTGCTTTGTTTTGAACTCTTTTTAAAAGAGTTCTTACCTGTTTTGAATCCCCATTAGTTTGATTATATGTTTCTACAATATTCTTTACACCTCCAAGATGAAATAAGTTTTTTAAGGGAATACAAGTATTTGGATCACTAAAAAAACGATCAAGCTCAACATTGGGAGGAAGCAGATATTCTTTTTTATAACTCCACATTTGACAATCAATTTTTGGAAAATCTGGAATATAGCTCCGCAAGATTTGATCAACTAGTTTTTGAACTTCCAATAAATTTTCTCTATCGCCTTGAGTTGAAAAAACCTTATCAACTAAAAAGACATCTTGCTCCAATTCATATTGTTTAATTTTCTCATCACAATTCCACCATCGTTTGGTCGAATCCTGATCTCCTATTATGTAATCCAACAATACTTCTTTGTAAGCAACATTCAACAAGTCAAGAAGAGTTAATCCGTTTTTAAACTTGACAAGATTAATATTTATATATTCTTCATCAATTTTTTTTAAAATTGTTTCTTTTTCTACATCGGTTAGGGTGTATTCAGCACAAACAAAATATTCCTCTTGCTTAATGTCATACTCCGTTGTTCTTCTTCTGTCTTTCAAGCCTTCTTCCTTGCTTGGTTTTTGTTCCTGAAAAAGTGTGTTGATAGCCTTTAAAATATTGCTTTTTCCCGCCTCATTTTTTCCAACCAAAACTGTACAATAGCTGCCATTGATTGCTTTAATAGGTAATTCTATATCCTCTATTGAACGAAAGTTTGAAATCAATATTCTTTTTAATTTCATTTTTTGCTCCTTTGTTTTAATTTATTCTTTCAAAAACCCATACTCATAAATCTTTGGTTCTAGCTTTTTGGCTAGAGCATTGAGGGATTCTGTGAGAGTGGCGATGAGGATTTTGTAGTGGGGATCTTCTGCCTTGCTTGGAGGATTCATTTTGCCTTGCGAGTTTCTGCCTTGGAAAAACTCTTTGATGTCATAGAGTGAGGCATTGACATTATAAGGCTTGGCTCTAAAGTCTTGGGCGTGATAGTAGGCATAGATCTCTCTCCCTGCTTCAAACACTGCTTTGGCTTCATGGCTAAACTCTAGCTTCTTGCTCATTTGTTTGCCCCCAAGAAGAGAATTAATCTCAATCTTACCGTGCATAAAACGAGTCATAAAATTGCTTGTAAATGCACTCTTTGCCCCTACTTCGGATTCTGTAAAAGGGATAAAGTGGTTTGTCCCCTCTGTGCTTGTAATGCGATTTTGCCCATGAAAAAGGGTAAAAGCCAAACAATCGCTTTGGAACTCTTTATCCTCCTCCCATAGTGAATTTGGAGCGTAAAACTGATCTCTATCATTGATCCAAGTTGCTTGTATTGCGTGGCGAATCGCAAGATAAACACAAGATTCAATCAAGTTTTTTGGTGTTATGATATTTGTGTGATTGAAATTATTCTCACTACTAATGCGAATATAGTTTTGATTTAGAAAATCATTCCCTCGTGTATTCATAACCCCTATTTCTTCTCCCTCTTTATCGTAACAAAGGCGATACCAATCATTGATATAGTTTTTTTCTTTACCATTTTCTGTATAAAAACTCTTTTGCCCCAAATAACAATTTTTTGAATCAAAAATATCTAGCTTAATTTCATCAAATTTTTCCTTATGGCATGTATTCCAAATTAAAAATCCTATGGGAAATTGCCCCTTAACATTGTCAAAAGTGTTTGCTGGACTTATAAAACCATTAAGAAATCTAGCCCTAAAGTTGGAGCGAAATACAACAAAATTTTTTGCATTTATATATTTTAACTTTGAAAAACATGCCAAAATACTCCCATTTATCTCGCAAATGACACGCATAAAGAATTGTGTAAAAAGCTCATTTTTTGCTCCACCCAATTCATTAGAATATTCTCTTCCAATAGAGCTTTCTGCAACTAGGGCTTTGTTTGAACCTGTTTCTGTAATCTGTGTTGCACTCGCCGCCTCGGCATAAGGAGGATTGATATAGATCACGAGTTTTTGACGCTTTTTTTCATCTTTTAAAATCTCTTGAAGTTTTTTGGGGACTTTTGATTCTGCTAGCACATTGCCCTTTTCATCGACTTTGTCAAAAAACTCATCATTGAGAAAATCAAACTGAAAGATATGGTTTTCAAAGAGATTTGCTCCATTTTTGATTCTCTCTTTGATGATATCCACATCAGGCTTATCGAGCGTGGAGCAAAAGATATTTCTAGGGTTGCTTAGCCCTGAGAGCAGATTTCCCGTCCCTCCTGCACAATCCCATACATAATACTCCTCTTGCCAATCCTCTCCCAAAGCTTTAGCAAGATATTCTTGGGATTTTTGCACCCAAATTTTGGGAGTGAAAAACGCTCCTTTTCGCTCTCTCACATCTTGGGCGACTAGCAGATCACGGCGAGCGATGATGTATTCCCAAAACTCCTCTCTTGGAGGGCGTTTATACACACTCCAAAAAATTTGATGAGCCTTTTGATGATCTTTGAAATTTGCGATTTCATTGCTTTGAGTGCCTAGAAGTGTGAGCTTTTTGTTGAACTCATAGTGCGAGCCTTTGAGGATGGCATAGAGTTTGTCGGTGATTGTTGTATTTTCAATAGAGAGCAAATCAGCTAGATAAAAATCAGCATCCAAGATTCCCACTTCCTTGGCTCTCTCCCAATCGATGCTAATGCTATCTTTGACCACTTCTACCCACTTGAAATACACGCTGACAAAGTTGTTTTTGTCTATTTCATATTTGTTGATTTCATCTGTAGTGAGGTTTTGAGAGATGAAGTTTGAGAGTTCCTTGCTTTGGTTTTCATAGGAGAAGAGAATCATCTCTTTTTCTAAGATAGGTTTGAGCTGAGAGAGAAGGGAGAGGAATTGAGGGGTTTTGTGATTGCTTGGCGTAACACTCCAATCAATATCATTTTGATAAAACACCTCTTGGATACTTGCAAAGGAGAGAAAAGCAAACTTTTGAGCATCAAATGCTCCTAGGAATTTTGGAGTTTGCTGTGTGTTGTAGCGGTATTTTCCGATTGTGAGGATAAGCTGGATAAAAGATTCGTAGATACAAGAATCTTTGCCATTTTTAGCTTCTGCCCACAAAAGATTGATTTCTCCTAAGATTCCAAGATTTTGTGTGATAGAGAAGTCGATTTTGTCTCCAAAATAATTGAATTTTTTGAAGTAGAGATCTTTTATCTTGCTTTTGAGCTTTTCTTCTGTGAGGTTTAAGAGCTGATTCATCTATTCTCCCTATTAGATCAAATATTTTTTACTAATTCCTTTGCTAAATCTTCTAGTTCTTTTTCTACTCTAAGCTCTGCGGATTCTAAGAAAACATTGACTAAGCGATTAAGGCTATCAAGTTCATCAAAATAATCCGTGCGTCCATTGGGATTTTTCAATCTTTCTGTATCGACTAAAAACCCTTTTTGGAGATAGGTTTGGAGATTTTCATTTGCCCATTTGCGAAATTGCAAACCTCTTTTGCTTCTGACACGAAATCCAATCGCTAGAATCATTTCCAAAGAATAAAATTTGACTTTATATTGTTTTCCATCTTTGGCAGTATGTAAATTTTCCTTACATACTTCTTCTTCCCTTAATTCCGCATCTTCAAAGATATTTTTGATGTGGATAGTGATGTTTTCTCTTGAGGTGTCAAAAAGTTTGGTAATCAGTTCTTGTGTGAGCCAAACACTCTGCCCAAACTCATAAAGTTCGACTTTGACCTTACCATCTTGAGTGTGATAAATAAGAATATTATCCATTCTTATTTCTCTTCACTTTTCACTACTCATCACCCCTTCAAACAAAAACTTATGCTCCTCTGGTAATGCCTCAAAAAGAGCAAAAGCTAGTTTTCTAATCTCCCATAATGCTGCTTTTGAACTCCTAAGAGAGAGAAAATTTTGTAACGCTCTTGCATTCACACTCCAGGCTAGAGCAGTTTTATAAGATTCTGGCATTGCATATTTGGCTAGATCATTAGAAATCCCATCAAGCAAAAGCATTTGGAGATTTTTAAGAGCTTGGATAGAGGAGCGATCCACTCTCTCATCTCCACTCATCACAAGATATTTTTCTGCCACAGATTCGATGTTTTCTTCACTTTTGAGTTCTTTGAGAGTATAGCGAGAAGATTTGACAGAAAGTGAAGCGTGACGATGGCGTGCGAGCTCTTGAAGACAAGCTCTACTGATCCCATCAATTGCAAAATTATAAGTGAGGTGTTCAGCCACAGAGCCATGTTTGTGTTTATTCAAAATCCGATCCAAAAACTCTCGATCAGCTTGGATGATCTCATCAGTAGGAAGAGGATAACATCCTCCTCTCTCTTGAGATTGCCAACAAGTGCGTCCTGCACTTACACAAAGTGAAAGTGGGGTGTGAAAAAGTAGCTTGACTTCCATTTTATCTCCTTATTTTGATTCGTTGGATATGTGTGATCCCCACAGCGATCGCATCTGTGATATCTAGTGGTTTGATCTCTTGTGTGATTCCCAAAAGCTTTTTGACCATAAAAGCTACTTGAGTTTTATCTGCTTTGGCTTTACCTGTGAGAGCTTTTTTGATTTGCAATGGAGTGTATTCATAAAAATATCCAATCTCTTGCAAAATTTTTAGACTGAGTGCTCCACGAAATTGAGCAAGTTTGATCACGGTCTGAGGATTATAAGCATAAAACATACTTTCAATCGCCACTTCATCAATCTTTTGATGTTTCAACACCAAATCAATCCCTTCAACAAATTCTAAAATCTGAGTTTGTAATTCTCTTTCTTTGATTTTGATAAAACCTGCTTCAACCAAACGCATCTTTTGATTCTCAAAACTCAAAATCGCATATCCACAGTTTCGACTTCCAGGATCAATCCCTAAGATATTCATCCTATTTTTATCCCTATTTTTGTGCTTTTTGCTAATATTTTTGCCAAAGAATTCACAATTTTTTTCACATTGTGAAAACTTCAAAATGGAGCAAATATGATTGGAAATGATATATTAAAAATCCTCAGAGAACGCATAAGTATTGAGGAATATGATCACTATATTTCCAAGCTTAGATTCGATGAAAATGCCTCAAAATCGGATCTTAAAGTCTTCACAGTTCCAAACATTTTCTTAGCAAATTGGATTCAAAATAAGTTTTCACAAGAGATTTCCTCACTCTTTGAAGAACTCACTCAAATCAAGCCAGAGATAAAAATCATTGTCGAATCTAAAAAACAAAATGTGAAAAACTCACAACCTCAACAAATCCAAAAAAAAATAATCACCAAAACCTTCCTCAATCCTTCTTACACATTCTCTTCATTTGTCGTAGGAGATAGCAACAAACTTGCCTTTGAAGTCTCAAAAATCATTGCTCAAACTCAAGCCAAGAAATATAATCCTGTGCTTTTATATGGTGGGACTGGTCTTGGCAAAACACATCTTCTCAATGCAATTGGCAATGAAGTGGCCAACAATGGAAAAAATGTGATTTATGTCACAGCTGAGCAGTTTCTCAATGACTACATGGTCAGAATCAACAACAATACAATGGATCGATTCCGAGAAAAATATCGAAATTGTGATTATCTTTTGATCGATGATGTGCAGTTTTTTGGGGGCAAAGAAAAGATCCAAGAAGAATTTTTTCACACCTTCAATGAGCTCCACAATAATTTCAAACAAATCGTGATGACAAGTGATAAAGCACCCAAAAAAATTCTAGGACTTGAAGAAAGACTCAAAAGTCGCTTTGAATGGGGATTTTGTGCAGATATTATCCCTCCTGAATTTGAGACAAAAATCGCCATCATTCATCAAAAATGTCAAATCAATGGAATCCACTTAGATGAAGAAACGATTCACTTTCTAGCCTCTCACATCAATGACAATATCCGCCAAATTGAAGGGATCTTAATCAAACTCAATGCACAAGCTTCAATCCTAGGACAAGATATCACCCTAAAAATGGCAAAAAATGCGATCAAAGAATCTTTGGAAGAAAACAACGAAAACATCACTCTTGAAAATATCATCAAAATGGTTTCAAAAGCCCTCAATATCAAACCCTCAGAGATCAAAAGCAAAAGTCGCACAAAAAATGTCGCAAACGCAAGACGCTATGTGATCTATCTAGCAAGAAGTCTCACACCAAATTCTATGCCAGTCCTAGCCAAAGAACTCAATATGAAAGATCACAGCGCAATCTCAAAGGCATATAAAAAAATGCAAGAAGAGATCGATGAAAATCTCCACACAAAAGCAATCATTGATGAAATCAAAACAAAAATCCAAGAAGAGCAGACTAAGAAAGATTTGTGATTTAAGATACAATTATGGGTTTATAGTGAAGTAAATCAGTGAAACAATGTGAAAACATTACAGAAACTTTTCACAATCAAAAGCGTGAGAACTAGCAAGATCAAAAGAGTTTTTCAACTTTTCACTGATCACTACTATTTACTACTACAATTCTTAAAATTACAAAGGAGAGTTTATGAGAATCACAATATTTAAAAATGCTCTTGAGATTGTTCTGAATAATTTTCAACCTTTTTTAGACAAAAGAGATTTTTCTCAAATCACATCACACATCTTTTTCAAAACAATTGATAATCAACTCCTTTTAAGAGCAACAGATTATGAGATCAGCATCCAAGCTCAAATTGATGTTTCTGGCATAGAAGAAGAGGGACAAGGCACAGTCAGTGGGAAACAAATCCTAGAAATCATCAAACGCTTAAGAGATGACAAAGAAATCTCTCTAATCTCAGATGATGAATCTTTGATCATCAAACAAGGAAGAAGTCAATTCAAACTTCCTATGTTTAATGCTGAAGAATTTCCAAAATTTCCTAACTACACCACAGAAACAAAAATTCAAATCCCCTCTAGCCAATTTATCAATGCCATCAAAAAAATCAATCCTGCCGTTGGAACAAACAACCCCAAGATAGAGTTAAATGGAGCCTTACTCAATATCAAAGAATATATGATTGATTTTGTTGCAACAGATACAAGACGCTTGGCACTGATGAAATATGACACCCAATCCATAGCCACTCTCTCAATCATCATCCCCAAAAAAGCTCTTAATGAAATCCAAAAACTTTGCATTGATGAACTTGATCTCTATCATAATGAGAATCAACTCATCATCAAAACAGGGATTTATACATTCTCAACAAAACTCACAAATGGAAGATTCCCAGATTATGAGAGAATCATCCCCAAGGCTTTCACTCATACTCTAGAGTTACCCAAAAATGATTTCATCAGTGCTATTAGAATCATCAATTCTGTTTCACAAGAGATCAAAATGACTTTTAGACAAAATGAGATTCTTTTTGAGAGTATGAGCAGTGAAAATTCTCAAGGAAGCACACAATGTGAAATCCAAACAAATTTTGAGAATGAGTTTAGTATCGGAATCAATTCCAAAAGTTTGCTTGATTTTCTCGCTCAAGTGGGAGAAGATCGCTTCACACTTTGCCTCAATGAAGCAAACAATCCTTTTATGGTCAAAAGTGAAAATTTTTCAACAATTATCATGCCAATCATTCTATAAAAGATAAAAATCGGAGCAATAATGAGCGAAGAAATCAAAGATTATGGTGCGGGGAATATCAAGGTTCTCAAAGGATTAGAAGCTGTTAGAAAACGCCCTGGAATGTATATCGGGGATACAAATGTCAATGGTCTTCATCATATGGTTTATGAGGTGGTGGATAATAGCATTGATGAGGCTATGGCTGGGTATTGCAATAAGATCTCTATCCGTTTGACAAGTGAGGGGAGCGCTATTATTGAAGATAATGGGCGTGGGATCCCTGTAGATATGCACCCAACTGAGAATCTTCCCGCAGCCACGGTGGTTTTGACAGTGCTTCATGCTGGTGGAAAGTTTGATAAAGATACTTATAAGGTCAGTGGGGGATTGCATGGAGTAGGGGTGAGTGTGGTCAATGCCCTATCACGCCATTTGATTATGACAATCAAACGAGATGGGAATATTTATCGCCAAGAATTCAAACAAGGGATTCCTACAAGCAATCTAGAAATCATTGGTCAAACTAAAGAGCATGGGACAACCATCGAATTTTTCCCTGATGGGGAAGTGATGGAGGTTTTGGAATTTGATGCAGAGATTCTCATCAAGCGTTTCAAGGAGATGGCTTATCTCAACCATAACATCACAATTTCTTTCACAGATGAAAAAACAGGAAAAAGAGAAAAATATCATTTTGAAGGAGGTCTTAAACAATTTGTTGAAGATATCAACAAAAAACCTCTGATCTCTGAAATCATTAGTTTTGATATCAATGATGAAGAACTTGAGGCAGAAATTGCTCTAGCTTATAATGAAGGCTATGATGAGAAACTTTTAAGCTTTGTCAATAATATCCGCACACCAGAGGGTGGGACACATGAGGCTGGATTTAGAGCAGGACTTAGTCGAGCAATTTTGAATTATATTGAGGCCAATGCCAATGCGCGTGAGAAAGATGCTAAAGTCACTGGAGATGATGTGCGTGAGGGACTTGTAGCGATTATTTCTACAAAAGTCATGGAACCTCAATTTGAAGGTCAAACCAAAGGCAAACTTGGAAGTTCTTTTGTCAAACCTATTGTGCAAAAACTCACTTATGAAAAACTCACAAAGTTTTTTGAAGAGAATCCTATCCAAGCCAAAGCCATTATGCAAAAAGCACTTTTAGCAGCACGCGGAAGAGAAGCAGCTAAAAAAGCAAGAGAGCTTACACGCAAAAAAGAAACACTCTCAGTAGGGACTTTGCCTGGAAAATTAGCAGATTGTCAAAGCAAGGATCCAAGCGAATCAGAAATCTATCTAGTTGAGGGAGATAGTGCAGGTGGAAGTGCAAAGCAGGGGAGAGATCGTGCGTATCAAGCGATTTTGCCTTTGAGAGGAAAAATCCTAAATGTCGAAAAATCACGCCTTGATAAGATTCTTAAAAGTGAAGAAATCAAAAATATGATCACAGCCTTTGGGTGTGGGATTGGAGAAGAATTTAGCCTAGAAAAGCTTCGCTATCACAAAATTATCATTATGACGGATGCTGATGTGGATGGCTCACATATTCAAACACTTTTGATGACTTTCTTTTATCGTTATCTTAGACCTTTAATTGAAAATGGACATATTTATATTGCTCAGCCTCCACTTTATCGATTTAAAAAAGGCAAAAAAGAGATTTATCTCAAAGATGAGAAAGCTTTGAGTGAGTATTTGATCGAAAATGGGATTGAAAATTTTAGCTTTGAGGGGATTGGGACAAGGGAATTGCTTGAGATTCTCAAATACATCTCAGCTTATCGCAGTGTTTTAAAAGAGCTTGAAAAACGCTATGCGATGATTGAAGTGGTAAGATTTCTGATCGAAAATCGTGATTATATTGGACTTGACTTTGTCCAGATGAGTGAAAAGATCGAAGAATTTTTAGGAAAAATTGAGTGTAATATCCTCAATAAAATCATCAGTCAAGATGAGATTTTGTTCTATGTCCAGACCAAAAGTGGGCTTGTCGAGCTTGTGTTAAATGAAGAACTTTTCACAGACAAATATTTTGAAGAGGCTTATTATATCTACAACAAGATTCAAGAGAGAGATTTAGGCTTTTTAAATGGCAAGGATCTTTTGGAAGTTTTGGAAGAAATTGAAGAGAGTGCGAAAAAAGGAGCATATATCCAACGCTATAAAGGATTGGGTGAGATGAATCCTGAGCAACTTTGGGAGACGACGATGACACCCCAAAACCGCACACTTTTGCGTGTCAAACTTGAAGATATTGAATCAGCTGATGAAATCTTTACACTCTTTATGGGAGATGAGGTTGAGCCAAGAAGGGCTTATATCCAAGAGAATGCTAAGAATGTCAAGCATTTGGATGTGTGAATGGAATATTTTTATGCCTTTTATTCTCCGACATTGGCTTGGATTTTTGGGATTTTTTATTTTATCCCCTGTGTGATTGCTTTTGTTCGAGGTCATAGTAGTCGCTATGGAATCTTAGTGCTCAATTTTTTCTTGGGTTGGACTTTTATTTTTTGGGTTGTATCTCTAGCTTGGGCATTGAGCAAAAAGGATTAGAGGAGAGAGGAAATGTTTGAGATTTTAAGTAATATCAATGTGATTTTTTATCTTTTGGCTTATGCATTGGGGGGGATTCCCTTTGGATTATTGCTATGTAAAAGTGTCTATGGAATCAATTTGAGAGAAGTTGGATCAGGAAGTATTGGAGCGACAAATGTCTATCGCGCGATCAAAGAAATCGATCCAAGTAAGGCTAAATTTTACTCAATTCTCACTATTTTCTTGGATGCGACAAAGGGACTTTTTGTCGTAGCTTTGGCAAAGATTTTTGGGCTAAGTTATGAGACACAGTGGATGATTGCTCTTTTATCTGTGATTGGACATTGTTATAGTCCATATTTGAATTTCACAGGGGGTAAAGGGGTGGCGACTGCGATTGGCTCTGTGTTTTTACTTATCCCAATTGAAGGGAGTTTGGGGCTTTTGGTGTGGTTTATTGTAGGAAAGATGTTCAAAATCTCATCTCTCTCTTCTCTTGCTGGAGTTATAAGCGGACTTGTTTTGACCTTTATTGTTCCTTATGTTTTACCATTGTCTCAAAGCATCAATATTCTTTCACAGATCAACTCTCATGCACCTGTGATTTTGATTGGTGTGTTGATTCTCTATACTCATATCCCCAATATCATTCGACTTTTTAAAAAACAAGAACAAAAGATCTTTTGATGATTCTTCTCATCGAAAGATTAGAACTAGAAGTGATTATCGGAATCTTATCTTTTGAGCGAGAAAAGCGACAAAAAATTATTATCGATGCAGAATTAGAATATGACTATTGTGGAGAGTATTTAAATTATGTAGAGATTGTAGATTTTCTCTCTTTGGAGTTTGAGAAAAATCGATATGGACTTTTGGAGGAGGCATTGCAAGATTTGAACTCTAAGCTTAGACAAAATTTCCCCACTCTTACAAAAATTTCTCTCTCAATCAAAAAGCCAGACATTCTTCCAAATTGTGTTGTAGGGGTGAAAGTTGAAATGACTAAATAGCCACTTTGTTATTTGTAAATTCTTCAAGAGGATTGGTTTTGTTTTAAGAGATCAACCAAATAAATACCAGATAAATATTTGGAACAATCAATGAAAATTTTAAAATTTTTGAGTTTAAGTTTAGGATTTTTAATTTTGACAATTTTATTTTTTTGGGAATCGTTGTTTGAAGGTTATGCCAGAAATTTTGAAAAAGAGATGCTTAAAGATAATGGGGCACCATATGAAGCAGTGTTTATTCTTGGGGGAAATCCTATTGCTCGTTTGAATGAGGCAATTAAGCTTTATAAGGAAGGAAAGGTTAAGAAGATTCTATTTACTCAAATCAAAGACTACAATCGCAGTTTTCATACAATTTTGCAAGATGAAAGCACAAAACTTTCACGCGTTTTGTCAAAATTTCAAATCCCATTTGAGATGATTAAAACTTTGAGTCAAAATGGTGCAAGCAGTACACTTGAGGAAGCCATAGATTTTGCTTATTATGTCCAGAATCATCAGATTAAGGAAGTCTTACTTCTTACAGATTCTTTTCATACCAAACGCACTTATGGAACTTTTTCTAAGGTCTTGGCTAAGCAAAATATCAAGCTTTATGTTTTGGGTATTTCAAATCCTTATTATAATGAGAAAAATTGGTGGAAAAGTGAGCTTGGACTTCGCACCTATATCACAGAAAGCGGAATCTATTTGGCTCAATTTTTAGGGATCACTCAATCTATTAAAGCTCATTAGAGTTTGGGAGAGTATTTGTATCTAAATATTTTCTTTTGCAACAGATTGTTTGAGTTTTTGGATCTGGCGGTTTGCACTCTCTTGAGCAACCTGATCAAGAGAAATCAGAAACTTATCCAAGCAACAAATCGCAATGTTATAAAATACCTGATTACCTATTTTTTCATCAGAGATGATTCCGATGTTTTTGAGAGTAGAGAGAGCTTTAGAGACGCTTGATTGGCTTTCTTGACAAGATTGCATAATCTCACTGACATTTTTTCGACCTTCACAAAGGCATTCTAAAACTTTCAATCTCAAAGGATTGCTCATGGCTTTTAAGATGTCAATTTTGATATTCATATTTTTCCTTATACAAAAAGCCAATTCTATCTATTTTTGATTCTATTGATTCTAAAGAGAGTTTATAATAATATTCCAATATTAGAATATATATCTAAAGGAATACTTATGAATCTTACATTTTCCTCTTATTTTGTAGAGTTTTTCAAGCTCTTTTTTGAAATCTCATTTTTGTTTTTTGCTGTGGGGATGCTGATGAAATTCTTACAACATCGCTATGCGAACACTTTCCAGAAATATCTTGCAAGAGATTCTCTTTTTTCTTATTGGAGGGGGATTTTACTGGGAGTCATGACACCATTTTGCTCTTGTTCGACGATCCCTGTTTTTCGCTCTCTTTTGCAGACTAAATGTAGCTTTGGAGCAAGTATGGCTTATCTTTTGACTTCTCCATTACTCAATCCGATCACTTTTGTTTTGCTTTTGAAGATTTTGGATTGGAAAATTGCTGTGTTTTATACATTATTTATTATGTTTTCTATTTTTATGATTTCTGTTTTTGTGGCAAAGATAGATTCCAAATCGCTTTTAAGTGATGAGTTTGCCAGATCACTGTCTCCAAGATTTTCACTTACCCCAACTCAAGGCAAATGCTGTGCGACTTCTTGTTGTTCTGCTTCTAACAAATTGACATTGAAAGGCTTATTTATCTCAGAATTTCAGGACTATAAAAAGATTTTTCCCTATCTTTTGATTGGGATGGCATTGGGAGCGGGGATTCATAATTTTTTGCCCACAGATTTTTTGAGCTCTTATGTGAGAGGGAATATATGGGAGCTTATACTTTTGGCATTTGTAGCTGTATTTTTATATATTCGGATTGATTTGGCACTTCCGCTAGGATTAGCACTTGTCCAAGCAGGGATGCCTGTAGGCTCGATGATGTGTTTTCTTATCGCTGGAGGAGGGGCGAGTTTGCCTGAGTTTATCTTGCTTAGATCGATGTTTAAATGGCGATTTTTGATGTTATTTATTGGAATCGTGATGGGGATAGCCATCTCTTTTGGATGGATTCTTAATCATTTCTTTTCTTTGTGATCCACAAAATCCTCTTCTCTATCAATGTCTAGTGAATCTTCTTTACTCATCACATAGCCGATTGCATTGTCATTAAAGCTTGTTTGAGGAGTAAGAGTGGAGATGAGATTGAGATAGATCGCTCCATTGAGGCGGTAATAAGGAGGCAAATCTTGGCGACGCACAGAACTTTGAGTTTTGAGCAAAGGAGAGAGAAGATTGTCTTCAAGTGTTCGCATAAAAAGTGGATGTTCATCCACTTCACACACGCTTGCTAGACTTTGGCAATGACAAGAGAGAAAAAGCTCATAAGCCTCTTTGATATGAGTAGCATTTCTTAGAGGGGAGGTGGGTTGAAGTAAGAGAAGCACATCAAACTCTTTTCCCAAGATTTTGTATTTTTCTAGAGATTCTATGATGCACTCAATACTTTTGCTCTCATCTCTTGCGCTTTCTTTGCTTCTCAAAAATGGCACACTTGCTCCATATTCTCTAGCAATAGAGGCATAATCCTCACTATCTGTACAGACAAACACTTCATCACAGATTCCACTCTCAATCGTGCTTTGGATACTATGAGCTAAGAGGGGTAATCCTCTAAAGGGGCGGATATTTTTGTCTCTCACACCTTTGCTTCCACTGCGAGCAGGAATGAGTGCTAAAACTTTCATAACACATCCACAAAGTTTTTTTGCAAAGGAAGATCCCAGACTTGACTATCTCGCAGGATTTGGATAAATCTCTCAGCACTTTTTCCATCCCCAAACTCTTCTTTTCTTACACTTTTAAGTGTAGGAATGGTATTGATGGCTTTGAGAATCTCATTTTTGTTTTCAGTGCAGGAGAGGATGGAAGGATTTTCTTCATAGCGTCCATTTTGACGGGAGCCAAGGTTGATGCAAGGGATTCCAAAAAATGGAGCTTCCCTCACCCCAGCAGAGCTATTGCCAAGGATGAATTGTGCATTTTTGAGGAGGGTGAGAAAGGATTCAAATTTGATTGATTTAAAGATCGCAAAGCGTGCATTATTTTCAAGAGTTTGAATTTGTTTGATGATGAGATCAGAACCAAGATCGTTGTTGGGGTAGATGATGATGAAATTTTGATTGGATTCTTTAAGTGCTTGAAAGATTTGTGTAAGTTTTGAGGGCAAATCTTTGTGTTCTGTGGTGGTTGGATGGTAGGCAAAAATCGCATACTCTCCATCAAATGCCTTGATTTGATGATAATGCTCACATACTTCTGTAAGACTTGGCAGAGCACTTGAGTTCATCACATCAAGATCTGGTGAGCCAATCACAAAGATATGATCTTGTTTTTCTCCGAGTTGGACTAGGCGAGATGAGGCTTTTTGGTTGGCTACGAAGTGAAGATGAGCAAGTTTGGAGATGCTATGGCGGATTGATTCATCAATCGTTCCACTGACTTCTCCCCCCTCAATATGAGCCACTAAAATATTATTAAATGCTCCAACAATCGCTCCTGCGAGGGCTTCTAGTCGATCTCCATGCACTACAATCATATCAGGGCGTTCATCTTGGATAAATGCCGAAAATTGAGCGATGCACTCACTTAGAGCCAAATCCATTCTCTCTTGTGCCTGATAAGGCTTGGCTAAAAAAACTTGATCAAAACCATCTTTGTAGATTTCCATGTAGGTTGAGCCATAAAGTTCAAGAAGATGCATCCCACAAGCAAAAATTTTATATTGCAAATTTTTAGATTCTTTGATCTTTTGAATGAGGGGTTTGATCTTGCCCCAATCCGCCCTCGTCCCACTTAAAAAGATGATTTTTTTCATTTTTCGATCATATCCCATGTGATATGTGTATCAGGAGTGATGTCACACATGGCTTTTTTGCCCAAGATTTCTTCATAAAATTCTGCTTTGATCTCTCCAATCCCTGGGCGCTTGACCCATAGGTTTTGAGCACTAAATCTTTCCCCCTTTTGGATAGAGGCAATGCTTACGCAAGTAGAAAATGCAAAATCCATCGTGACTTGCTCTTCTTTTGTTGGTTTTTTCTCTCCCCCACGCATAGCAAAAATTTCATGAGAGCTTTGGATGAGCTCTTGGCACTCCTGCTCATCCATCGAGCAGATAATGTCAGGGCCGATTCTGTTTTTGTGATCTGTGAAATGTCTCTCAATGATGCTTGCACCTAGAGCCATAGCACTTTTGCAAGCATTGTTGTTGAGTGTGTGATCACTTAATCCAATAGGAATATCAGGAAATTCACGCATCAGCTCTTGCATCGCTCCAAGTCTCACAAGGTGAGGAGGTGTGGGATAGAGATTGGTTGTATGAAGGAGTGCAAAGGGGACTTGATACTCTTTGAGAATCTTGACAGTCTTTCGCACACTCTCTAAGTCATTCATTCCTGTGGAGATGATCATGGGTTTTCCAAAACTTGCGATATGTTTGATGAGAGGGAGGTTGTTCATCTCCCCAGAGCCGATCTTATAGGCACTCACTCCCATTCTCTCAAGTCGATTAGCTCCAGCTCTTGAAAATGGTGTGGAGAGAAAAATCATTCCCTTATTCTCTACATAATCTTTGAGCTCGATCTCTTCTTCCTCGCTTAAAGCACATTCGCTCATAATCTCATAAATGCTTTTTTTGCTATTTCCGGGGATTGTTTTTTGAGCTAGTGTGCTCATCTCATCTTCTATGATGTGGGTTTGGTGCTTGAGGATTTCAACTCCTGCACGGTTAGCACTATCCACCATTTCTTTGGCGATCTTAAGACTTCCATTGTGATTGATTCCAAGCTCAGCAATCACCAATGGTTCAAAATCAGGGCCGATTTTGCGATGTTGGATTTGGATATAATTTCCCATTACACTCTCTCTCAATAATTTTTATGGAAATGAAATTTTACAAAGAAATATAAGGATCATCAATGAAACCCATCATCATCGCAGGAAATGGCCCAAGCTTAGCTCAAATTGATTATTCTCGTTTACCCAAAGATTTTGATGTATTTCGCTGTAATCAATTTTATTTTGAAGATCGATATTTCTTGGGCAAGAAGATCAAGGGAGTGTTTTTCAATCCAGAAATTTTTAAGGAACAGTGCTTTACTTTGCGTCATCTTAAGGAGAGGGGGGAGTATGAGGTTGAGGATGTGTATTGTGCAAGAGCATTTGATGATCGATATTATGAAATGGATTTTTTCTTTCCCTTTGTCAAAAATACTTTTGAAGCTTTGCAGTCTTTGCCAGATTTTCTAGAGCTTGATCGTTTTTATCGTTGTTATTATCGTAAGTGGCCAACAGCTGGGATTGTGATGCTTTATACTGCATTGGCTCAAGGTTACAAAGAAATCTATCTAGTAGGGATTGATTTTTATGAAAGTGGACAAACGGACTATGCTTTTGAGATAAAAAATAAAAATATAGGAAAAATTATTCCTAATTTTAATAAGGAAGAAATTTCTCAACCCCATACAAAAGAAGTTGATCTAAGCTTCATCCAACTCGCTCAAAAAATGGATGGAATCACCCTCTATTCTCTCTCTCCCTCTAGTCCGATGAGCAAATTTATCCCTCTAGCCCCCCCCCCTATAGAGAAAACTTCATTTGATGTCTTGGAAAAACCTCAGGGTTACATCTGCGATTTGGTCGAATTGCCACAACTAGAAACTGATTCTAAGTCGATCCGCGTGCGTATCAAAAATATTTTGCATCAAAATCATATTGAAAGTATAAGAGAAAATATTTTCTACATCTTTGCTAGGGATTTTTGGTTTTGTTGTAGGGCAAGCTTCGTTCTCCTAAAAAATATTTTCAAGATTCTAAAATAAGCACAAAATCCAGCTTGATTTATTTTATTTGTAAAGAATTTTTTTACTTATTTTGCAATAGAGCTTTGTATTTTCCTATGAGATTGGCTAAACTAAAAGGGCTAATGAAGCGAAACTATATTTGACATTAAAAAAGGAGAAAAGATGGAGCAAATGGTTGAACTATTGGGATCTGTGAATAGTTTTGCTTATGGTTATTTTCTTGTGGGATTATTGATCCTTGCAAGTGTGTTTTATAGCTTTAAGCTCAAATTCGTGCAGCTCACAATGCTTAAGGAAGGATTCCGTGTCATTACAGAGAAGCCTGATGGCAAGAATGATGCGTTGAGCTCTTTTCAGGCTTTGGCTATTTCTGTGGCTTCTCGTGTGGGGATTGGGAATATTGCAGGGATTGCTGTAGCTGTTGCTTTGGGTGGATCTGGTGCTGTATTTTGGATGTGGGTGATGGCATTTTTTGGAGGAGCAAGTGCATTTGCTGAGAGCACTTTGGCTCAGATCTATAAAAGTCATGATGGAGATGGATTTAAGGGTGGCCCTGCATACTATATGCAAAAAGCACTCAATCAGCGATGGCTTGGGATTCTCTTCGCGATTGCTTTGATCTTGACATACGCATTTGGATTTAATGGATTGCAATCCTATACGATGACTTCAGCTTTTGCGATGTATTATCATAGTCCTCTTGAATTTGAGCAAAGTCATTGGACTGTTGTGATTGGAATCTCATCTTCTTTGGTTGCAGCTCTTTTATTTTTTGGTAAGAGTTCATGGATTGGAAAGGTCAATGCCTATGTTGTGCCAGCGATGGCTTTGTTTTATATTGCATTGACTTTGATTGTGACTTTGATGAATATTCATATGCTTCCTGCAGTTTTGTCTGATATTTTTGCCAAAGCCTTTGATTTTGAGGCGATTTTTGGTGGATTTGCAGGGAGTGCAGTGGTGATTGGAATCAAGCGAGGTCTTTTTGCGACAGAGGCAGGGATGGGATCTGCTCCAAATGCCGCAGCATCTGCTCATACAAGCCATCCTGTCAAGCAAGGATTGGTTCAAGCGATCAGTGTTTTGATCGGTGTATTGATCTGTTCAAGTACAGCATTTTTGGTTCTTTTTTCTCAAGCTTATGTTGAGGGTGGAAGCACAGCCTTACCATTAGTCCAAAAGGCGATGGGAGAATATTTTGGTCCTTTGGGATTGCATTTTGTTAGTATCGCTGTTGTGTGCTTTGCTGTGACTTCTCTTTTGGGGAATTATTACTACGCTCAAGCCAATATCAAGTATCTCACAGATTCTAAGCTTGTGATGTGGATATTTAATGCATGTGCTGTAGCTATGGTTTTCATCGGATCACAGATGAATCTCAAGCTTGCTTGGGAATTGGCTGATGTGTTGATGGCTGTTATGGCGACATTGAATATCATTGCTATTTTATTCCTCACACGCATTGTAAAAATCACACTTGATGATTATCTGATGCAGAGAAAGAGTGGAATTGAGCCTAAATTTGATCCAAAAAAGTTAGGGATCAAAAATGCAGAGTGCTGGGAATGATAGATTGATTTCCAATCAGCCTCCTTACCTTTACTAGATCGCGTGGCTTTTGCCACGCATCCCTCTTCTCCTTTTGACATTTATTGATTTTTAGCAATCGTATCAATATAATTTTGATTTGATTCAAAGGAGATCAATGAAACCCATCATCATCGCAGGAAATGGCCCAAGCTTAGCTCAAATCGATTATTCTCGTTTACCCAAAGATTTTGATGTATTTCGCTGTAATCAATTTTATTTTGAAGATCGATATTTCTTGGGCAAGAAGATCAAGGGAGTGTTTTTCAATCATCGTTTGATTTGGGAATTTTTTTTCACTATGAATCAGATTAGACAAAGGTATGAATATGAAATCCAGGATTTGTATTCTTGTCTATCTCCTTTTGATTGTGAAAAAGAGAGTTTTGAGTATTTTAAAACATTGAAACATTATTTCCCTACGGTTATTGATTTCTACCCCTATTTAAGGGAATATAAAATGATTTATGAGCAAATTTTGCATTGGTATCTATATGAAAAAAAATTTTTAAATATGGGAACCTATATGCTTATCACTGCATTGGCTCAAGGTTACAAAGAAATCTATCTAGTAGGGATTGATTTTTATGAGGGGAGGGATTATGCATTCAATATGAGTGGAAAGAAAAATTTATATCTCAAAATCCCTGCTTTTGAAGAGGGATATACAAAGATTAGTGCTCATAATCAGAGCTTTGATCGTGCGATAATTCAAATGATTCAAAATCTAAATCTTTGCACCCTCTATTCCCTCTCTCCCTCTAGTCCGATGAGCCAATTTATCCCTCTAGCCCCCATTCAATCTAGTGTCTTTAGTGTTTTGCAAAAACCAAAAAATTATATTGATGATTTGCTTATCCCTGATTTGTATCCACTGTATAAAAAGGATAAAGTCAAAAATCAATCGATTCTGTCTAAAATCAAGTCTTTATTTTCTAAGGATCATCAATGAAACCCATCATTATCGCAGGAAATGGCCCAAGCTTAGCTCAAATTGATTATTCTCGTTTACCCAAAGATTTTGATGTATTTCGCTGTAATCAATTTTATTTTGAAGATCGATATTTCTTGGGCAAGAAGATCAAGGGAGTGTTTTTCAATCCACTTGTACTCAAAGACCAATACTTCACATTGCATCATCTTAAGAAGAGGGGGGAGTATGAGGTAGAAGATGTGTATTGCAATATTATGATGGGAAAATGGGATCGAGAGTGGGGCAATGGTAGTTCTAAAAATTTAGAATCTGAGCTCAAATATGATTATCCTAGTGTAAAGAGCACATATCCATATTTAGAAAAAATGAAAGAATTTGATGCATTATTGAAGTTTTATGCGCTTTATTATAATTTGCGCTTTACAAGCGGGATCATGATGCTTATCACTGCACTAGCTCAAGGATATAAACAAATTTATCTGACTGGACTTGATTTTTATGAGGGAGAGAGATATGCCTTTGAAATCAAGGGAGACAAAAGGATCAACCAAAGGATCCCAGCCTTTAATCAAGAGGGATTCAAAGATAGTGTTCATACCAAAAATGTCGATGTGGAGGCTTTGAAACTTGCGTTGAGTTTGGAGGGAGTAGAGATGCTAGCACTCTCACCAGATTCTCCTTTGTGTGAGATTGTTCCCTTGGCTCCAAAGGTGGGAGGAGAGTTTGAGGTTTTGAGTAAGCCGGAGGGTTATATTTGTGATTTTGTAGAGCTACCTGTTTTAAAAATTGATGATTCTTCATCTGCTGTTTCTACCCCTACTCCTATCCCCCCCCCCCATAGTCATGATGAATTATCTGATCAAACAATCCAAGAAGAGGGAGATTGCTCCAAGCAACTTGATTGTCAGGCTGATCATCGATTCTGTTGTTTTTATCAAAGGTTGTTTCAAAAGTTTGTTTCGATTATAAAATCTTCAAATAAAAGCTAAAACAAGACATCAAAATCGCTCCCAGTTTGGCTGATGCTTTGAGGGCGAGTTTATTTCAATACTTTTTCATTTGGCAAGATAAGATTAAGTATGATGGCACAAACTCCTCCAGCAGCGATTCCTGAAGAAAATAGGGTTTTGATCCAAGTGGGCATAAATTGCAAAATCTCTGGATGATTGCTGATCCCAAGTCCTACTCCAAGTGAGAGAGCGATGATGAGAATTGATCGTCGTGATAGATTGTCTTTGGAGATGATTCTCACACCTGTCGCAGCGATTGTTCCAAACATCACAAGAGTCGCTCCTCCTAGGATTGGTTCAGGGATTTGGAGAGTGAGGTTGGCAATCAGAGGAAAACTCCCCAAGATCATCAATAAAAAAGCGACAAAATAGCCCACATATCGACTTGCAACACCAGTTAAGGCAATCACTCCATTATTTTGCCCAAAGCATGAATTGGGAAAAGTATTGAAAAAAGCTGAAAGACAAGAGTTGATCCCATTGGCAAGCACTCCTCCCTTTAGGCGCTTGAGGTATTTCTCTCCTTTGATGGGTTGGTTGCTTACCTCAGAAGTGGCTGTGATATCTCCAATTGTCTCAAGTGAGGTGACTGCATACACAAGGATGAAAGGCAGGATCAATGTATATTCGATGCTGAATCCATAATGAAGGGGAGAGGGCACAAAAAAGGTCGTTTCACCCAAAGAGAGATCAAAGCTAAAATTTTCAAAACTATAAGCCAAAAGTACTCCAATTAGGATGGCGATAAAGATTGATGAGATGCGAATATAGGGATTTTTGAAGAGATTGAGAAGAATGATGAGGATGATTACACTGCAAGCGAGGAAAAGATTCTCAAAGTTGCCAAAATTTCCTTGCTCTATTGCTCCATATCCTCCCCCAGCACTGATCAATCCGACATTGATCAAGCTCAATCCAATGATCAAAACAACGATACCAGAAACTAGAGGAGAGATGATTTTTTTGACAAAGGGAAGGATTTGAGAGATGAGCATCTCTGTGATGGAGCAGAGCATAAGTGTCCCAAAGATCGCTCCAAGCATCGCTTCATTGCTCATTCCTTCATTTTTCAACACCAAACCACCTAGGATGATGGGAGAGACGAAATTGAAGCTTGTTCCTTGGATGGAGAGAAGCCCTGATCCAATGGGGCCTATTGTGTGGATTTGCAAAAGTGAGGCAATCCCTGAGGCAAAAAGTGACATAGAAATAATGCGCGCTGTTTCTTGCTCACTGATCCCAAGTCCTTTGCAAATCAAAAGGGCTGGGGTGATGACGGCCACAAACATTGCTGCTAGATGCACGAGGGCACAAAAGAGGGATTTGAGAAATGGAGGCTTGTCCTCTAGATTATAGATCAGTTCATGTTGCATGGATTTCCTTTAGTAGCGATAGGCGAATTTTATCCCAATATTGATCGGGTTGCCAGCACTATAGGCTTTCCCATTGCCATCCCAAAGCACGCTTGTGGCATAACGAGAGTTTGTAAGATTTTGTGCAAAAAGTGTGAGTTCATAGTGTTTGAAAAACTCATAGATAAGGCTGAGATTCCAGATAGCAAAGGCTTTTTGGATGAGATCAGTTTCTCTATTGAAATCATCAAGAAAATAAGAAGTGGAAAATGTGAGCAAATTTGCCAAGGTCAATCTATGATCCTGCTTTTTGAGCAAATAAAGATCAAGCCCAGCACTAAAGCTAAATAATGGGGAGAATCGTGTACGAAGTCCCCTCACATCATAATGGCTTGCATTCCCGCCAATGATCAGCTCTCCTTTATTTTTAGCATCATTAGCAAAGCCTGAATATCCGAGATTTGCATTGATAAATGAAGACAAAAATACATTGCTATAGCCAATCTCTGCATCCAACCCAAAGGCATAGGATTTTCCGATATTTGTGATGCTTTTGTTGTATCCCTCACCCACATAGGCTTGCGTATTGGTGCGTAAAATTCCATAAAAAGAGGTATGAAAACTGAGCGTATTAAAAAACATCGATCGATTCCCAAGCTCTAGAGAGTAGATTTGCTCCTGTTTATAGGGAATCGTATCTGTATCAGCAAAGGGGAATTTTGAGAATCCTCCTGGCTTGGAAGAATTGGAGAGTTGCAAAAAAATCTGATGATTTTGAGTGAAATGATAGGCGATATTGATCCTAGGGTTGATTGCATGGAAAAATGCAGAATCTTTATAGGGTTGCATCAATGGCATCATGGGAGGAAGTGGGGTATCAATAGAGGAGTGAAAGAATTGATAGCGTAAGCCTAGATTGAAGCTCCAGTTTTGATAGGGGATGAAAACATCTGCATAGAGTGCTGCCGTATTGACTGTCTCAATCGCCCTCCAAGTGCCATTGTAATAAAGAGGAGGTTCTCCTGTTCCATCAGCGCCTCCAGAGGCACTTCCTGTGGGAACATTGTCCATCCCATTATCAAGAGAGAAAAATTTGTAATAAGCTCCAAAGATACTTTCAATCCCATGAGAATATGTGGTGTGGAGCTTGAGTTCTTGGATGAATTGCAAAGTGTTGTAGTAGTTTCCATCTTTGCTTTCATTTTGGACAAAGATTCCAGGATAGCTATTGCCTAGAGTGTCTGTTTTTTGAAAGGCGCTGATTGAGGTGAGTGTGGAATCAGGGAGGAAGTATTCCATCTTGAGATGAGCATTGTGAGCCTCTAAACGATTGAAGGGATTTTTGTTGAAGATTTTGTTTTGAATACCACTTTGATACTCTTCATAGCCACTGATTTGCTCACCGGTTTCAAATTTGAGAGAATCAAATTGTGATTTTGAGAGGAAAAAGTCCTTATGAGTGAGGGTAAAGTAATAGCCATAGTGTGCAGAGATAAGGAAGGATTCTGTGGGGAGATAGTAGAGGGTCGCACCTGCTAAGACACTATCTCCATCATTGAGCATTTTTTGAGTTTGAGGATCTTTGAGATATCCATTGTCGTGGATGTAGCGCACATTGGCCTTTCCCCATAAGCGATTTGGGATTAGATTCCATCCGATATGGCCTTCCAAATCTTCTTGCAAAAATGAGACCATCGTAGAGACATATACATAGTTTCCAGAGAGCGGGCTTTTGGTCTCAATCTCAATCAATCCTAGAGGCGCGTTTTCGCCATAGAAGAGTCCTTCTGCTCCATTGACTAGGCGGATAGATTCTACATCTCCTAGGGTTTGAATCATAATATTTGGGCTTTGGGGAACACCATCGACATATAATCCCAAAACATAGGAATAATAATCTGGTCCTGTGACGCCCCTTAGAGTGATCATCGGAAATGTATCGCTCCCTTGGGGATAGATTTTGAGATTGGGGAAAAAGTTTCCTAGCGATGAGGTGGAATTCCATGAGTTTTTTTCGATCACAAAACTTTTAAGCGTTTGAGAACTTTGTGATGCTTGTGCTTTAGATTTGTATTGTGGAGCTTTGATTTCTATCATCTCCAATGTATCGCTAGCTATAAGCGAGCTAACTAATAATGAGAAATTGCATAGTTTTTTCATAACTTGTCCTTTTGTAAAAATGACAAGTGAGGGGGGTGAAAAAGAGGTTCTAGCGTTCCCGACGCTGGCATTACCCAGATCCGGTTCGGTCTAAGCTCACAGCTTACTCTCAGCCTATTTATAGGCTCCCGTCACTTGAGGGGAAGATTTTACAAAAATTTTAAGGTCAAAAAAATTTTATTTTTCTCATTTTTGTAATATAATTGAGAAAATATCAAAGGAGGAAACAATGCTGTCTAGAGAAGTTATTGAAAAATTGAACCAACAAATCAACAAGGAAATGTTTTCAGCACACTTGTATCTCAGTATGAGTTCTTGGTGCTATGCTCAAGGTTTTGATGGGGCTGGAGCATTTTTGTTTGCACATGCTGATGAAGAAAGTGCTCATGCCAAAAAACTCATCACCTATCTTAATGAGACAGATTCCAAAGTGGAGCTTGAGGCGATTGAAAAACCATCGGGGGAATTTGCTTCATTGATTGATGTGTTTGAAAAAACATATGCACATGAACTCACAATCACACAATCTATCAATGAGCTTGTGGATTTCACACTCTCTTGCAAAGATTATCCGACATTTAACTTTTTGCAATGGTATGTGAGCGAACAACATGAAGAGGAAGCTCTCTTTAGAGGAATTGTCGATAAGCTTAAGATGGTCAGTGATAGCGGAAATGGCTTATATCTAGCTGACCAATACATCAAAGGATTGATTAAATAGATCCTAAAAAGGGGGAGGGATTTTATCCATAAGGCAATCTTTGCCCCCCCCCCTTTTTACTCTCTTTGCTTTCTTGTTTATTTTCTTATTTTTTACTTGGATTTGATGTCCTATGGAATCCACACCACAAACATAAATGTCCTGTCTCATATCGCATCTCCCAGATTCCTTAATCAGCCAATGATTGACTGATTTTTTTGATCGATTTTGAAATCAAGACTAGATCTCAACCTTTCTGTGGCATTCAAACAATTGATCAAAAATTCACAGACACACCTAGGCAAGGTGTAGAGAGAGGGGTTATCCAAAATATCCTACTGCTCCCTCAAAGATTCTCATCTCAAAATTACCTGTGATATTTTTGTAGAGATTTTTTCCTACGCGTTCTGTGTGCCCCATTTTGCCAAACACTCTTCCATCCTTTGATGTGATACCCTCAATTGCATAGATTGATCCATTGGGATTGAAATCAATATGACCAGAGGGATTGCCCTCAAAATCAACATATTGGGTAGCGATTTGTCCGTTTTGGATGAGCTCTTCAAGTATTTCTTGTTGAGCATAAAATCTTCCCTCACCATGAGAGATAGGCACAGAATAGATCTCTCCAATTTGGGTTTGAGAAAGCCAAGGAGAGGAGTTAGAGCAAACTTTGATATTCACAATTTTGGATTGATGTCTCAAAATCGCATTGTGCAAGAGAGTGGGGTGTGAAGGGAGAGAGGGAGTGACTTGCCCAAAGGGAAGGAGTCCGAGTTTGATCAAAGCTTGGAATCCATTGCAAATCCCACCTATCAAGCCATCTTGATGATGCAAAAATGTGCTCAGTGTATCTTGTATCAAGGGATTGGAGAAAAAGGTCTTGATCATTTTGGCTGATCCATCAGGCTCATCACCTCCAGAAAATCCTCCAGCAAGAAAAAGGATTTGAGCATTTTTGAGAGCTTGTTGCATATTGTGAAGAGATTCTTTAAATCCACTATCAGTAGCAATCACCAGAGTCTCTACTTCAGCCCCCGCTTTTTCAAAGGCTCTTTGTGTGTCATATTCGCAATTCGTCCCAAAAAACACAGGGATCACAACGCGTGGCTTGGCATATTTCAAATTTGCCTGCAAGATTGGGTGTGAGTGTGGTGGGATGGGAGGGCATTGGATGGGTTGTGAGATTTGAGTTTTATACACAGATTCCAAAGGTTGCTCATAAAGTCTCAATAATTCCATTAAGGAGAGTTTTTGAGATCCCAAAGCAATCTGTGAGATCATAGTCGTGCATCCAAGTTTGATCCCTATATCTAGCTCTTGAGTTGCCTCAACGATAAAGGATCCATAACATTGAGTAAAGATCTCTTCATTCTTGATGTGATCTGCAAACTCAAAGCCGATGCGATTGCCTAGGCACATTTTCATCACTGCCTCTGCCACTCCCCCATAAGTGGGCGTGTAGGCTGAGATAATCTTTTTTTGCTCGATAAGTTTGGAGAGAGGATGAAAAATCTCCTCTAAATCACAAGGGAGTCCAAACTCATCAAGTCTAGGTTTGATCCAATATACAAAGTGATTAGGAGCTTTGAATTCTGGTGAGATAAGAAGAGAGCTATCAGAGGAGCTAAAAGCAAAAGACACAAAAGTGGGTGGAACACTTAGTTCTTCAAAACTTCCACTCATCGAATCTTTTCCTCCAATGGCGCAAATACCCAAGCGTTTTTGAGCCAAAAATGCACCAAGCAAGGCTGCTAGAGGTTTCCCCCATTTGCCCTCATCTTGCTTTAGGCTTTCAAAATATTCTTGAAAACTTAGATAAATCTCTTCAAACTTTGCCCCACTTGCGATGAGCTTGCATACGGATTCGACCACTGCAAGATAGCCTCCCCTGCATGGATCTTGCTCGCACAAAAAGGGATTCATTCCATAAGAGGCGATAGAGCAAGTTGTCGTCTCTTCAAAAGGAATTTTATGAGCCATAGCCTGAATAGGTGTAGCCTGATATTTCCCACCTAGAGGCATAAAAATCGTATTTCCTCCAATGGTCGAATCAAATTTTTCTACAAGCCCTTTTTGAGAGCAAACATTGAGATCTTGAGCTAGGTTTTGATAGTCTTGGATGAAATCAAAAGATCTAGATTTGGGAGTTTTGGGCTTAGCAATATGAGCCTTGGCAAATTTTGTGGCTCCATTACTTGCAAGAAGCTCTCTAGAAATACAGACAACCACTTCATCAAAATATTTCATCCTCACATATCCATCATCACTCACTCTTGCAATGGGGGTGCTTTGAAGTTTCTCTGCATCAGCAAGAGTTTGAAATCGCTCTAAATGCTCAGGAGCAATCAAAACCGCCATTCTCTCTTGAGATTCACTGAGTGCAAGATCAAAGACACTCAATCCTTCATATTTGCATGGGATCTTATCTAGGTCAATCTCCACACTTTCTGCAAGTTCTGGGATGGCGATACTCACTCCGCCTGCACCAAAATCATTGCAACGCTTGATTAGGCGTGTGACTTCTTTGTTTCTAAAAAAGCGTTGGATTTTTCTCTCTTGTGGAGCATTGCCCTTTTGCACTTCTGCTCCACAAAGCTTTAGAGAATCAATATGATGAGATTGGGATGAGCCCGTCGCCCCTCCACAGCCATCTCTCCCTGTCTCTCCTCCAATGAGTAAGATGATATCCCCCTTTTTTGGAGTTTGTGTGATGATATTTTCTTGAGGAGCTGCTCCCAAAACTGCTCCAAGCTCTAGGTGCTTGGCTTTGTAACCTTCATGATAAAACTCTTCTACCATTCCTGTGGCTACACCGATTTGATTGCCATAGGAGCTAAATCCATCAGAAGAAGAGAGGGCAATTTTTCTTTGAGCAAGCTTGCCCTCTCGTGTCTGCTCAATTGGCTCAAGGGGATTTGCACTTCCTGAGATTCTCATCCCTGCATAGACATAGCCTCTTGCTGAGAGTGGATCTCTGATGGCTCCACCAATGCAAGTAGAAGCCCCACCAAAGGGTTCAATTTCTGTGGGGTGATTATGGGTTTCATTTTTGAAAAACAAATAATAGGGCTTATCTCCTTGGGGTGTTTTGACTTGGATGGAGAGGGTGCAGGCATTATTTTCCTCTCCTTGGACCAGAGAGGAGAGTTTGGGCTTGAGATAAGAGCTCATAATGGTGGAGAGATCCATCAGGGTGATGGGTTTTTTCCACTGAAGCTCTTCTCTGATTTGAAGATAATCTCCATAAATCTTTTGAGCTAGAGAATCTTCAAAGCTCACTTCTGTAATATGTGTGAAAAATGTCGTGTGTCGGCAGTGATCTGACCAATAGGTGTCGATGATTTTAAGTTCTAAGAGATTGGGAGTCTTTTTTTGATTTTTGTAATGCTTTTGAATGAGCAATAAATCATCTACATCAAGACTTAAGCGATGTGCTTGAATGAGAGGTTTAAAATCCTCAAGTTCCAAAAAATCATCCAAATTGGGAGGAGATGTGAGAGTAGATGGGGTTTGCAAAGGCGTCTTTTGATGGCTAGAATCTAGCTGGACTTCCTGTGTTTCAAGGGGATTGATGAGATAGGAGAGGATTTTTTCTCTCTCTTGTGCTGTGATGTGTCCATAAAGCTTAAAAATCTTGGTGTGCTTGATGTTCAAATCTTTGCCCAAAAGCATTTGAAGACATTGTTTAGCCGAATCGCTGCGTGGATCGAACTGCCCCTCTTGGATTTGGATTGCAAAATATGCATCACAATCATCAAATGCAAGTTCATTGAGCACCTCATCCACCTGTGGCTCTGATAAAACAATCTCTTGAGCTTTGATAAGATCTTGAGGAGATATATCATCGATCCTATATTGATTAATAATGGCAATTTGTCTGAGATGAGGGAGAGATAGAATCTCTCTTAACTCTTCCAAAAGATGCTGTGCCTCAAAATCAAAGCCCTTTCTTTTTTGCACATAAAACTTATGCATCATTCCACTTCTCCTCCAATATCTGTGCGACAATAACTCCCCTCAAAACTGATTTGAGAGATTTTTTGATAAGTTTGTTCTCTTGCATCTTGAAGTGTTTGAGCTATCGAAGTTACGCTCAAAACTCGCCCTCCAGCATTAAGGAGCTGTCCTCCCTCTTCTTTCACTCCAGCAAAGCAAATCTCAAATGTCAAAGGATAGGTGATGGGGTAGCCTGTTTGAAATGCTTTAGGATAGCCATTTGAAGCCAAAACGACGCAACAAGAAGCCTGTGAGGCAAAGATCACTTGCTCTTTTTGGAGTGTTTGGTTGGCACAACTTTGCATAATCTCCAAGAGATCGCTTTCAAGCAGAGGGAGAATGGTTTGGGTTTCAGGATCGCCAAAACGGCAATTGTATTCAATCACCTTGACTCCATCTTTGGTGAGCATCAGTCCAAAATACAAGCATCCCCTAAAATCCATATTTTCCTCTTGCAATCCTCTAAGTGTGGGGAGAAAGATTTTTTCCATACATTCTTGCTCGATCTCTTTTGTGTAGTATGGATTGGGGGCGATACAGCCCATCCCTCCAGTATTGAGCCCCTCATTCCCATCAAGAGCTTTTTTGTAATCCATTGAAGACATCATGGGCACGATGGTTTTACCATCACAAAAAGCAAGGATGGAAGCTTCCTTACCCTCCAAAAATTCCTCAATCACAACTTGCTTCCCACTCTCTCCAAAAATTTCTTCTTCCATCATCTCTTTTAGGCATTGGACTGCTTGATCTAATGTATGAGCGATCACCACCCCTTTGCCAAAGGCCAAACCATCGGCTTTGATCACGATTGGAAAAGAGGCAGTCTGCACAAACTCCATCGCCCTAGAGACAGAATCAAAAGTCCAAAAATTGGCTGTAGGGATAGAGTGGCGTTTCATAAAATTCTTAGCAAAAATTTTACTTCCCTCTAGGATTGCTCCACTTTTTCTTGGACCAAAGCAAGCAATCCCCGCATCTTCCAAAACATCCACCATCCCAGCGACCAAAGGATTATCAGGTGAGACAATCACAAAATCAAGTTTTTGCTCTTGAGCAAATTTCAAGACCTCTTCATTGCGTGTGATGTCAAGATTCACACACTTTGCTTCTTCTCTCATCCCTGCATTCCCAGGAATGACAAAGAGTTGAGAAATCTTTGGATGATTCTTGATTTTTTTGAGAATCATATGCTCTCTTCCCCCACTTCCAATGATTGCAACTTTCATATTTTCTCCTTTCTCTTTAATGATGAAATAATCGTGTGTGAGTAAAAATCATAGTGAGATTGTGCTGATTGCAAGTCTCAATCACTGCTTCATCTTGCTTGGATCCCCCACTTTGAGCGATATAAGACACCCCACTTTTGAGTGCACGCAAAATATTGTCAGAAAAAGGGAAAAACGCATCGCTTCCTAAACTCACTCCTTTGATTTTGGAGAGATATTCTTTTTGTTCTTCTTTTGAAAATTCAGGGAGTGGAGAGCTGAAAAAGTCTTGATAAGAAGGGGGAAGTTCATGATGGATGTATTGATAGATGAGATTGTCTTTTGTCGGGCGTTTTAGAGAATCTACAAAGGGGAGAGAGATAACTTTGGGATGTGATCGAAGATGCCAAAAATCAGCCTTATCCCCTGCAATCTTTGTGCAATGGATGCGTGATTGCTGTCCTGCTCCTACTCCGATTGCTTGTCCTTCATAAGTAAAGCAAATGGAGTTAGATTGAGTGTATTTGAGGGTGATAAGCGAGAGCAAAAGATCTCTTTTGGCTTGAGGGGGGAGAGTTTTGTTTGTTGTGACGATGTTTTGAAGCATTGAGTCATCAATCTTGATTTCATTGTGATCTTGCTCAAAAGTAATGCCAAAAATCTCTCTCTTTTCAATCAAAGATTGAGGAGAGTAGTTTTCATCGATTTGGAAGATATTGTAGGAACCTTGGCGTTTTTGCTTGAGGATTTCAAGAGCTTTGGGTGAGTAGTTGGGGGCAATGATCCCATCTGAAACTTCTTGAGCAATGAGCAAAGCTGTGATTTCATCACACTCATCACTTAAAGCAATAAAATCTCCAAATGAGCTCATACGATCTGCTCCTCTTGCTCTTGCATAGGCTGTGGCAATGGGAGAGGAGTTGAGGGTTTTGAAATCTTGTAAGAAATAAGCTTGCACTAGCTCATCAGAGAGAGGATGAGCAAGAGCTGATGAGGTGGGACTGACATGTTTGAATGAAGTCGCACAAGGGAGATTTGTGGCTTCTTTGAGCTCTCTAACAAGTTGCCAAGCATTCAGTGCATCCAAAAAATTGATATAGCTTGGGGAACCATTGAGCACTTTGATGGGAAGATCATCTTTGTTTTCCAAAAAGATTCTGGCATGTGTTTGGTTGGGGTTACATCCGTATTTGAGTTTGATTTCTTGCATTATTTTTCCTTGGAGTTAAAGATGAGGGTTTGAATCTCTTGGGTGTGGAGGTGGATACATTGAGTGCATAGAGCGACTTTATATTCTGCATCCAAGCTATCCCAAATAGAGGAGGAAAATTCATCAAAATCAGAGGGAAGATCAAGCACTTTGGGCTCTCCCTCAAAAGAGGGAAGAGGATCTTTATCATCAATATAGGTGTGAATCAAATGCCCAATCCCTGCCAAACTCTCATATTCATAAAAAAATCTAGCACAGCTTCCATGGAGAGATTTGAGGAGGCTAAGCTTGTATGTGGGATGAGGGGAGAGAGTGAGAATGGCACTAATTCTTGGCGTGAAGTGTGGGGCATCGGGCTCAAATTCTCTTCCTCTTAAGGCTTCCTCAAAGCTTTGATTATCTTCAAGGGCTTGGAGGATACTCTGAGTTTGATCGCCATTAGTGATAATGACTTGATGACCAAAATGCACAAGTGGAGGATAAAAAATCAGTGAAGCATCCTCAACTTTTGAAGGATCAAAAAAATCAATCTTGACATCATTGCCTTGGCTATAAAACACTCGATTTTGACTATTTGGACTGCGTCCCATCAAAAAATAAGCCAAAAACATCTGATCTCTTTGAGGGTTTAATCCTATGATGATTCCGCGTCCCAAATAGCGGTGAGTCATCAGAGCTGATTTAATGGAGAGTTTCATGTTGTTCCTTTGTGAGAATTGAATCGATAAGAAATTGCACTGCTTGAGGGAGGATACGATGCTCCACTTGCGCGACTTTTGTTTGCAGAGATTGAGGGGTTTCATCTTCTGAGAGATTGATGGCTTCTTGGGCGATGATTTTGCCACCATCAACGATTTCATTGACGAAATGCACGCTTGCTCCACTGACTTTGGCTCCATACTCTAAAACTGCTTCATGCACTCTCATTCCATAGAATCCATCACCACAAAATGCAGGAATCAAAGAGGGGTGGATATTGATGATTTTATTGGGGAAATGCGAGATGAAATCAGCACTTAAGATCAGCATAAAACCAGCCAAGACGATGCAGTCAATATGATGCTTTTGCATGGCTTTGAGAATCTCAGATTCAAACTTTTCTCCGACTTCTTTTTTGTTGATGCAAATGTGTGCGATATTGTGATTTTTGGCTCGCTGAAGTGCGTATGCAGATGGATTATTGGAGAGGACAAGGGCGATTTTGCCTTGGTTGAATTGAGTGTTGAGTAAAACCTCAAGATTGCTTCCATTGCCTGAGGCAAATACGGCAATGTTTAGCATAAATAGATTCCCTCTTCCTTGATGACCTCACCTATCACATAAGCCTCTTCCCCATAACTTCTAAGAAGCTCCAAAGCTTGATTTGTCTCACTTGGATTGATCACAAGTGTCATTCCAATGCCCATATTAAAAATCCCAAACATCTCTTGCTTTGCAATCCCTCCCTTTTGGCTCAAAAAGTCAAAAATAGGCAAAATTGGGAAAGAGCTAAGAGTAATCTTTGCTCCAAATCCTTGTGGCAAACTTCTTGGGAGATTTTCATAAAACCCACCCCCAGTAATATGCGCTACAGATTTGATAGTAATCTCTTCAAAAAGCTTGAGCACAGATTGGACATAGATTTTTGTAGGAGTGAGGAGGATTTCCCCGATTGTTTTGTTTTGAAATGTATAGCTAGAGGGATCAATGGCTTGATCTTTTAGGATCTTTCTCACCAAAGAAAAGCCATTGGAATGCACTCCACTTGATGCGATTCCAATGATTTTATCTCCTTCTTGAATCTTTGATTTATCAGGTATTTTGCTTTTATCCACAATGCCTACACAAAACCCTGCGACATCATATTCATCTTTGGCATAAAATCCTGGCATCTCAGCAGTTTCTCCACCTAAAAGTTGGCAGCCTGCCTGCACGCAACCCTCTGCAATGCCCTTCACGATGTCAGAGACTTTTTGGGGATAGTTTTTATCTAGCGCGATGTAATCTAGAAAAAAGAGGGGTTTGGCTGCAGAGCACAAAATATCATTCACGCACATTGCCACACAATCAATCCCAATACTTGAGTGAGAATCAAGCAAAAAAGCAAGTTTGAGTTTCGTCCCCACTCCATCTGTTCCACTCACTAAAATGGGCTCTTTGATGGAGCCAAGCTGCAAGGGGAAAAGCCCTCCAAAATCTCCAATTGTGTTGATTGAGTTGTTTTGCTGTGTTTTGGTGATGTGTTCTTTGATCAAAGCAACGGATTGATACCCTGCATGGACATCCACCCCAGCTTTTTTGTAAGAATTTTGATTCATAGTTATCCTTGTTCAAATTTATTTTTTTGTGCAATCGATGGAGTGGAAGTGGGATAATCTCCACTAAAGCAAGCATGACAAAAGCCCGCACAACCTTCAAGCATATACTTCAATCCCTCCATACTCAAATATCCCAAGCTATCAAGCCCAAGATAATCTTTGATCTGAGAGAGGGAGTATTTGCAGGCAATGAGGTTTTCTTGAGAATCAATATCTGTCCCATAGAAGCAAGGGTGCATAAAAGGAGGAGCTGACACTCTCATATGAATCTCTCTAACCCCGCTTTCTCTTAGAAGTTTGACAAGTCTTAGCGTTGTATTGCCCCTGACAATGGAATCATCAATCAGCACGATTCTCTTATCTTGGATGTTGGATAAGATGGGATTGAGTTTGAGCTTGAGTTTTTCGATCCGTTCTTCTTGGGTGGGAGAAATGAAGGTTCTAGCGATGTAGCGGTTTTTGACAAATCCTACACCATAGGGGATTTTTGATTCTCTTGCATAGCCAATGGCAGCATCAATCCCAGAATCAGGCACACCAATCACAAGATCAGCCTCGATGGGATGAGATTTGGCAAGGAATTCTCCAGCCCTTATCCTTGCTTGATGAATACTTTTGCCATCAAAGATAGAATCTGCTCTTGCAAAATAAATATACTCAAAGCTACAGATTTTGGGTGGGACTTGATTGCAATATGTTTCAATGCTTTTCACTCCCTCATGACTAAACACCACAATCTCTCCAGCTCTAATCTCTCGGATAAATGTCGCACCAATTGCATCTAAAGCTGTGCTTTCTGAGGCGATGATATAAGTTCCATCTTGCATCTGCCCATAGCAGAGTGGACGGAATCCATGAGGATCACGCAAAGCAATGATCTTGCTTGGGCTCATCAAAAGCAGAGAATAAGCTCCCTTGAGAAGTGGGATGGATTTCTCTATAGCTTCTTCTATAGATTGAGTTTGAAGTCTTTGTTTGGTGATGATATGAGCGATGACTTCTGTATCGCTTGTTGTGTGAAAGATGGAGCCCTGAAGTTCTAACTCTTCGCGTAATTCATAAGAATTCACAAGATTGCCATTATGTGCTACGGCTAGAGAGCCTTTGATGTGATTGACAAGGATGGGTTGTGCATTTTGACGATTGTTCCCCCCAGTGGTGCAATACCTCACATGAGCAACACATAGATTCCCCTGTCCTAATTGACTTAAGATTTGAGGAGTGAAAACTTCATGAACTAGCCCAACATCTTTGTAGTGTTTGAAATTCCTATTTTGACTGATGGCGATGCCACAACTTTCTTGCCCTCTGTGCTGAAGTGCTGATAAGCCATAGTAGGCAAGCGAACCGATCTCAAGATCGTTTTTGGAAAAGATTCCAAAAACTCCGCATTCTTCTTTGATCTTTTGCATTAGTTTGAGGCTTTGGAGAGGATTTTGTGCAAAATAATTTCATAGGCTTCTACAACATCACCCAAATCTTCTCTGAATCGATCTTTGTCAAGTTTTTGTTTGGTTTGAGCATCCCAGAAGCGACAGGTGTCAGGAGAGATCTCATCTCCTAGACAAATCTTTCCATCTCCATCTTTGCCAAACTCAAGCTTGAAATCCACAAGCAAGATTCCCATAGAGGCGAAATAATCTGAGAGGATTGAGTTGATTTGAAGTGTGAGGGATGAGATGGCTTGGATTTGCTCTTGGCTTGCAAGCCCAAGGGCTAGGATATGATCTTGATTGATCATAGGATCACCTAGTGCATCATTTTTATAACAAAACTCTAAAATTGGGGTTTGAAATTGTTCTCCTTCTTTGATTCCAAGGCGTTTGGTGATAGATCCTGCGGCAAAGTTGCGCACAATCACTTCAAGGGCAAACATCTCAAGTTTTTTGACCAATGTTTCATTGGAGGAAAGCTCTTTGATGAGGTGAGTGGGGATTGCAGATTTGTGGAGTTCTTGCATCAAAAGATTACTGATGCGATTATTGAGTGCTCCTTTGCCCTCCAATGTGTCTTTTTTGACTCCATTGAAGGCGGTGGCATCATCTTTGTAAGAAACGATAAATAGATTTGGATCTTGAGTGGAGAAAACCTTTTTGGCTTTTCCTTCATAGAGAAGATTTTCTTTTGCTGGTGTCATCATTGCTCCTTTTTATATTTAAGATTGATCTCCTTGTTGTCTTTGAGTATTTTTTCTGCATTACTTTGGCGCTTCTCTTTGAGCTTCAAAGAGAGGGTTTTGTCATGGATGGCAAGCATTTCAATGGCTAGTAATCCTGCATTTTCAGCTCCATTGATTGCCACGCAAGCCACAGGGATGCCACTGGGCATCTGCACGCTTGAAAGCAGAGAATCCATGCCTCCAAGATCACTTGTCTTGATAGGTAGGGCAATCACAGGAAGAGTTGTCAAAGACGCAATCACACCAGCCAAGTGAGCTGATTTTCCCGCTGCTGCAATGATGACACCAAAATCATTTTGTTCTGCTTGAGTTGCTAGGGTTTTGACTTCTTCTGGAGTTCTGTGAGCTGAAAGAATATGAACTTCAAAATCAATTTGAAATTCTTGGAGTATATTGATGCATTTCTCAACGATCTCAAGATCGCTTTTGCTTCCCATAACCACAGCAATTTTTTTCATTCTAAGTCCTTTGCGTTGATGATTTTTACTTATTTAGAATCGCTCTGGTTTTCGGGCGAAATTGTATCAAAAGGGCGCTTATTTGGAGGATAAAAATTCTTTGATTTGCCCATAAATTTTCTCAAATCCTGCTTCTTCTTTTTCAAAAAATTTAGTTTGAGGGTTTAGTCTTCTTGGGCTTTGGGGATCAAAATCTCTTAGTGTCTTTTGAGCGAGTTTTAGCACCTCTTGAGCATTTGTAGCATGCTCCATCAAGCCATTTTCCAAAAGATAAATATCATGAAACAAAAAGAGTGATCGCGTAGAGATAGTGGGGATCCCAAGATAACAGCTCTCTAAATTCATCGTCCCTCCTCCCCCAATGAGCAAATCAATGTAGGGATAGAATTCACTTGGCTGAAGCTTTTCTTCTAAAATATAGATATTTTTAAGAGATCCAAAATCTTCTCTAAGCTCTTCGCTCTCATATCTTGGCATCACGACAATATTGGCATCCAAATGCTCTGAAAGCAGAGCCAAGCTTTCATAAATCACAGGAAGTTTTTGCTTGACATAATGAGCCTTGTATTCTTCCTCACGCACCAAAATCGTGGGCAATGCAAGATCCAATCCAAACTTTTGCCTAAAATCTTCCCCATTTTTTAGATCTTTGAGCCATAGTGCCACATCGATGAAATCATAGGAGATGCAATGTTTTTCATCCACTCCCATGGAGGTGTAGCAAATCTTTGGAACAACAAAGGGGTAAAACACAAGAGATGAAAGCGGAAGCGTGAGGCGAGAGAGAATCGTCACAGAATCCAAAGAAAAAATATGTCCAGCAATGGGTGTATCAGCAAAATTCACCACAGGGATTCCTAGCCCATAAGCAGTCTGAACCCCCTCCACGCTTGCTCCTGTGATAAAAAGTCTAGGAATCTCTTTAAAAGTGTGAAAAAGCTCTAAAAATCCCCTTTGCCTCTCAAGCCTTGCTTGAAATTTGCCAAGCTTACTGCTTCCGCCATAACCCCCGATTTTATAAGCTTTGATTCCAAAAAGCTCAAGTAATCTTAAGCATTCACTATAGCCCTCACTCTCCCTTGTAGTCACAAGCACGCAATCAAGCTCTTCAAGCCTAGGAATCAACCCTTTGAAAAAAAGCACATATTTGGGATCAGTGATGTCTAGCCAAATCATTTACTCTCCTAAAAGTGAGGAAATCAGAGAGAGGATTTTAGCTTGATTGCTTGAGAGATTGAGAGAGTGGGAGGCTTTGTGAGCGTGATTTTTGAGTGTTTTGATGGTTTGCACATCAAGGGAGTTGAGAAGAGAAATCAAACTTTGGGTCTCAAAATCTTTAGAGCAGATTCCAAGATGATGGGATTCTATGATGGGTTTGAGTGAGGGTAGAGGTGTGGCAATCACTCCAAGACGAGCTTGAATGTATTCAAAAAATTTATTGGGCAAAGCATGAGTGTTGTTAAATCCATTGGGTTTGAGTGTGATTAGCCCTAAATCAAAGCGATGCGTGAAAGGGATGATCTCTTCTAGGCTCACAGGAGGCAAGATAGAGATAGAGGGGATTTGCTGGGCTTTACTTACAAAAGATTCTAAGAATCTAGGATGATTGCTTAGAGCAATGATGTTGAGATGCAAATGAGAAGCAAGAGAAGAGCCGATCTCTAAGAGGTTTTCGCTCTCTCTATCTGCACTAATAAATCCATGATAGACAAGCTCAATGCGTGGATTTTGCGTTGGCTTGAGATCAAAAAAGGGAGGAAGGGAGAGAAAAAGCTCACATTCTAGATCATAAGATTCTCTATAGCGCTGCTTTAGCCCTTCACTCACGGTGAGTGCCATATCCACTTGGTGCAAATAAGAATCGCACAAATAAGAGAAAAATCTCCCAAAACTCTCAAGCCAAGAAGGATCATTTTCATACTCGAGCGGATAAAACTCACGCAGATCAATCATAAGTTTGACATCTGGATAGCTCTCTTTGTAAGAGAGTGCGATGGGGAGCAAAACAAGATCTTCGATGATTAAAAGATCAAGATGTGGGGTGGAGAGGAGTTGGTGTTGCAAAATTAGACGATTGGGCGTAAAGATGAGAGGGTGAAATTCTTGGTTTTTGAGTGCAGATTCTAGTTCTTCTTGTTCTTTGGGGGTGCGATCTTTGGCACTTTTGAGCGGAGGGAAGGCAAAGCTTTGCATTCCTTTAATATCTGGACAATTCACTCCAAAGACAAAGAGAGAATGATGATTTTTGAGCATCTGAATCAGACGATGAGGACGAGGACGCGTGAGTGGATTGCTGTCACATAAAATGGCTACGTTTTTCATTTTGTTCTAATTGCTCCAATGATTCTAAATCAGCAAGATTTTAAGATAATGGTTTTCATTTTTTTGAGTTTTTGGAAAGTTTTGGGAGCAAATCGTATGAGGATAATTTTTAAACTCCAATATTTAAATCGTTTTAAATCTTTCCTAAAATGATTTTGCTCATCAAGTTCAAAAAGACAATGATAAGCCATTGGAAGATAGAATTTGCGGATTTGTTTTTGTAAAAGTTTTGTATGCAATGGAAATTTTTCTAATTCTTCTATGGTTTTAATCCAGCTTTTGAGATTTAAAATTTTGCGTTCTTGTGTGATGTGTTTTGGGCGTGTAATGCTATTTGTGCTATTGACTTGAGAATAAAGATATTGATCCAAAATGACAATTCTCTGTGATCTCAAAAACAAAAAAGTTCCAAAACAATGATCTTCATAAATAATGCCTTCAATGAATTTAAGTTTCAGAGATTGAAAAAAATGATAATCAATGATAGATCCCCAAACAGAGTGAAAATAATTCTTTCTCGTTTGTTTCAAAACCTCAGCTCCATCTAGCACTTGATTTTTGCTCACTTGTTCAAAGATTCCAAAGTCGCTTCTGATTTTTGCTCCATTTTCTTCGCATCGATTTATTCCAAAGCATACAATTTGAGCCTGATGTCTTTGAAGTTCAAGAAGTGACTTTTCAATACAGTCACACTCCAAATAATCATCACTATCAACAAAACTTAGAAAGTCAATCTCTATTGGGGGGGGGGGATAAGAAGAGGATAATTTTCCTTCCAAAAAGCTCAATCCCTTGTTTCTAGCATGACTTAATCCCCCATTTTGCTGATCGATTAGCATAAAGCGTGAATCGGTCTGAACATATCTTTGTGCGATTTCTTTGCTTTGATCTGTGCTTCCATCATTGATCAATACAATGAGTAGATTTTGATGCGTCTGCTTTTGTAGGCTCTGCAAGCATCGTTCAAGATAATTTTCTACATTATAGATTGGGACGATGATTGCGACTTTTGGGAATTTAGAGATCATTGTTTTCCTTTGAGCAAAATTGATGATGATATGGTAGGACAATCTTGATTTTGGGAGTCAAAAATAGCATTGTAATGTGTGAAATTTTGGATAGATAATGAATGATTAAATGAGTTTTAAGGAAAGGTGATGCATTTTTTCTGGTTGTGTGTACATTTGGTGTGTGCGATTATTTTTGTAGGGTATGTGTTTTTTGATGTTTGTGTATATCCATTGGCTTTAAAAAAACTTGACAAAGAGCGGTGTGAGAGCGTGAAAAAAGCTTATATGAGGGGAAGTGTTTTTATTTTTGCGGGGATCTTTTTGGGATTATTGCTTAGTGGGGTGATGCTGGCAAGATTTTATGAGTTGAGTTTGGATACTTTGTTTGGATGGTTTTTGCTTCTCAAATTGGGGGTTTTGGCTTTGATGTTTTTGCTTGGGGCATATTCTGTCTTTTTTGTCGCTGTGCTTAAAAAACCCGATCCATTTAAAGGGAAGTCGCATATTATTGCTTTGGTGCTGTGTTTGATCATCGTGGTTTTGGCAAAGGCGATGACTTATTTTTGATCACATGAGGTCACATATCCACTTAAGGGTGTGATGCAAATGCTTAGAGATTCTCTTCCTTTGTGAAGTGTGATTTTGTAGGGTTTGCTAATAGGGCGAGGGGATTTCCCACAATAAGGCACTCCAAGATCATCAAAATAGATCCTCCCCCCATCTCTCTCTTTGCAAAACTCATCGCGATCAAATGTGATTTTTTCTACCCCAAATTGCTCTTTTAGGCGAACTGATGGAGAGGTATTGTTCTTGCAATAGTCTGAGACATTGGTGTTGTTGTATCCGCTGAGGCATTGATTGTTTGTAGGCTCAAGGGCGATGAAATCTCCACTCATTGGGCGCCCATCTAGATCTGTTGTTTGTGCATATCTTGGTGTGTCGATGTAGATGCTATAGCTATTTTGAGTGTAGATCCCACTTGTGTGAAATTGGATTTGCCACATTGTGGGGTGCGTGATGAGTTTGTTTGGGTTGATGGAGGGGGAGAGTGAATGGGTGATGGTAGTGGAGGTGAGATTGGAGAAAAATCTTGAATCTCTTAGAGCGAGTGTTTGTGCAAGGATGATGTCGGCTTTGAGGGATTGGATGGCTAAGATGAGTGGAGGTTGGGGTTGGAATCCCAATCCAAGGATCAGGGCAACCCCAATAATCAAAAGGGCAAAAATAGATTCCAAAAGACTAAAAGCTTCTCTCATGAAGAGAGTATAGCTTTATTTGTGAGGGAGCTTGTGGGGATTGCCACTTCCTTCTGCTGCAAATTTGAGATTACCTTTCTCGTCGATATCATAAGCTGCTCCAAAGCCCTTGACAAATCTCCCTTTTTGAAAAATCAGTTCCACCAAATGAAAATCATCCCATTTTCTGATGCTTTTAAGTCCTCCAGCATTGGCATTATTTTGTTCAAAATGATCAAAGATCTCATCAAACTCGGCATCTTTTTCTCTAAAAACTGCTTTTGTCTTGTAGCGCAAACGCTTACGCAAAATCACTGATTTCGCACTTGCTTCATCTTCTAAGAATAAAATTTCTATAGAGTTTGGATTGGCTTTGATTGAGGCGTAATGTTCAGCCACTTCACTGATATAGATGAAGAATCGATCCTTGTATGTCAAAAGTGGGGCATAAGAGGCGATGGCTTGATGATTTTCATCGATACTAGCAATCATCACAGAGCCAAATTTTGCTCTAAATTCCAGCATTTCTTGTTTGATCTTGTCATATTCCATTGTTTTTGGAACAGACATACAAAGCTCGATGATTGCATTTTTGAGTTCAGATTCTTCAACCTGAGTTGCAAAATCTGCTCGGATCATTTTGCCATCACAAGAGATATCCAATCCCTTGTTATCTACTCCTACCAAAGCAATCTCGTGGCATTCTTTGAGATTGCCAAACTTCTTGGCCAAAGCGACTAAGTCTTCTTTGTGGTGATCGTTCATATGTGAAATGATTTTTTGAATCATTGTTTCTCCTTTTTGTGATAAGTAAGTTTTGATGGATTATATCATTATTATGATAATTATTATCATTTTTAGATAGAATCCGACTACTACTAAATTCTACTTATGAAAATTTATGGAGAAAAAATGAAAAAGTATCTAGCATTTTTTGCTTTGGGGGTTTGTGCGTCTGTTGCCAAGGAGGTTGAGCTTGATGAGGTGAGGGTGAATTCCACACACTATAGACTTGATGATCTAAATCGCAATGTTTATTTTATCGATTCTCAATCCATTGCCCAAAAGGGATTTTCATCTATGGAACAAGTTTTTGCCTCTCTTCCTTTTGTGGGGATGAGCAATTTTGGTTTGGGACAAAATATCGATTTGAGAGGGCAGGGAAGGAGTGCAAATGTCAATACACAGATTTTGTTTAATGGAATCGGATTGAATGTTTTGGACTCATCACATGGAGTGACTCCTATCCAAAGTATTGGAATTGGAGAGGTTGAGAGCATTGAGATATTGCCTGGTGGGGGTGCGGTGATGTATGGAAATGGGACTAGGGGAGGAGTAGTCAATATCACAAGTAAGAAACGCTATGAAGTGTTGAGTGCAAATATGGGAGGGGGCTATAGCTATTCTAATGGCTCAGGAGCGAAGGTGGATGCCAAGATTGGGGGTAAAGTGGGAGATGGATTGTATTTGAGTTTTGGGGGGAATTATGTGTTTTCTCAAGGATATCGCCAAAAAGATCTATCTCACTTGGGTGGGGTGAATGGAAATGTCACTTGGGATATCAATAATCAGCATTCGCTAAGTTTGGATTTGGGATATTTCTTGGGTGAAGATCAGACCTCACCTATGATTAGATTTGGCGAGGATTCTCATCCTAGCAAAAGTGATCGCACAAGGGCTGGAAGGGGAGAGATCATCACTTTGCAAGAGAGAATAAGCACTGCTTTGAATTATGATTATCAAATCAATTCTGATCATAAAATCACTTTCAAAACCTATTTTCAACGCTATCAATCCAAATACAAAACAAATCTTCAAGTGATGGATTATCCAATAGAGATGATGAATTTGTTGCTCAAAGACACACAGGTCGATCAAAAAGGAAGCTTGTTTTTGGATTCCAAAATTGGATTTCAAGCCAGATATGATTGGAAGCATACAAATGGCTTGCTAGTGATAGGCTTTGATAGCCTTTATCAGCAGGGGGAGAGGGAATTAAAACTTGATATTGATTGGAAGGGGAATCTGAATTTTCCCTTTCCACCTATGAATGTCACAAGTTATGAGCATCTGATCAATACCTATGTCAATGCCAAAAAATGGAGCAATTCTTTGTATGTCCTTGAGAGATATGACTTTAGCTCATCTTTCTCTCTCACTGCTGGGGGGAGATATGAGTTTGCATGGTATGGGGGATATCGCACCTATGATAATGATATGAAGATTGGAGCGACTCCTGTTTCTCCGCGTCCAATTCCTCCAATCCAATACTCTCTCTACAAAGATATTTCAAACACAACTCATAATTTTGCACTTGAGCTCACACCAAGATATGTTTTTGAGATTGGGGATGTGTATGGGAAATATGAGAGAGGATTTCGCTCGCCCAATCCTGATAATCTCACTGCAAGAAATGGCTCTGGAAGTAGTAATAACTATGTAGATACCCACATCAAGTCTGAGACTTATGATACTTTTGAGTTAGGAAGCAAGCTCTTTGTGGGAGAGCATGCGATGTTTTTGCTCACTGGATTCTATACTCTTACCCATGATGAGATCTATACCTTAGGAAGTGCTCATACTATCGGGGGATTTAAGGTTGGGAACTACAAGCTTACTCAAAGAGCTGGTGTGGAATTGGCAAGTGAGCAAAATTTCTTGGATGGAATCATTGGGCTAAGTGAGAGTTTCTCATATGTGGATGCAAGGATTTTAAATGCTGGATCAAGTGGGGTCAAAAATGGATCTCTGATCCCCTATGTGAGCAACTACAAGGCAACTTTGGGCGTAAATTATCGATTTTATAAGGGATGGAATCTATGGGTGATGAGCTCATTTGTGGGTAGCCAAAGAGATACAGCACAAAACTATATCCCCGCCTACAATCTCACAGATATTGGGATGGATTTCACTCACAAAAATTTTTCACTTAGCTTTGGTGTGAGAAATGTCGCAGACACTTTCTATTATAGTTATTACAACAAAGACTCAAGCGATCCTGTGACAGGATATGCCTTTTTGATTGGTGAGGGTCGTAGCTACTTCATTGAAGGTCGATATAAATTCTAGGAGATCAATGATGGAAAAGATGATGGCAAATATTGAAATTTATGGATATATCTTGCTCTTTTTTGCTTCTTTCGGTGGGACGCTTTTGGGAATCGTCTCTGCTGGAGTTTTGTCATCTTTGGAAAAGCTTGATTTGGTTTTAAGTATTGTGATCGCCTCAAGTGGAAATATGTGTGGAAATTTGATTTTGGTGTATCTTGCAAAGTATCAAAAAAGATTTTTTAGATCCAAAAAATACACGCGCAAAATCGCCCTTGTGTCCCTCTGGCTCAAAAAATATGGAATCATCCTAATCTTTGCAAACAAATACATCTATGGATTCAAAAGCATCGTTCCTCTTGCTGTGGGGATGAGCGGATATAGTGTGAGGAAATTTGTGTTTTGGAATCTATGGGCTTCATTGATCTGGGCTAGTCTGATGGGAGTGGGTGGATTTTTTGCTTCTCATTTTGTGATTGAGTTTTTTGGAGAATGGAAGCAGTATTCCTATATTCCTCCACTGCTCTTTGGTATCGCGCTCATTGCGCTATTTTGGATCCTCAGATCCAAGAGCGCATCTAATAGAGACTTTGCCAATCCTATTTAAAAATGTGCAAAAACTGCTTTGATGTCTTCTTGTGCCTGTTTGTGTTGTAGGCATAAGGCAAGCAAGATTCTGGCTTTGGGCAGGCTTAGTGCATAGGCTGGGATAAACTCACTTTCACAAACAAATCCTTGATTTCCACGCGAGCAAGCGACGATTTGAATCCCTTGAGCTTGCAATTCTCTGAGCTGGATTCTGATTTTTGTAGGGATATTGCCCGCACCACATCCTGCGACAATGAGTCCACGGACTTCGTGAGAGAATTTGGGTAGATCTGAAATCCCCGCATAAATATAGAGAATCTCTACTTTTGGTAGGGAGATTAGATCATCGGTTACAAAGGGAAGAGTGTGTTTGTATGGAGGATAAAAAAACCTCACAGATCCATCAAGGACATACCCCATATCTCCTCCATTGCGCGATGCGAATGCATCAAGATTGTAAGTATGGGCTTTGTAGATAGTTTTTGGATCATAGATCTTGTCATTCATGAGCACCATCACCCCTTTGGCTTTTGAATTTGATGCTAGAGAGATTGCATTGCAAAGATTTTTGATTCCATCACTTCCGATCGCATCACTAGGACGCATCGCACCGACTAAGATAACAGGCTTGCTCTCTTGATAAAGAAGCTCTAGCACAAAGGCACTTTCTTCCATCGTATCTGTGCCATGCGTGATGACAAATCCATCATAGAGTGTGATGTTTTGATGTAGAAGTGTGAGAAGTTTGTGCCAAATTTTTGCATCCATCTCGATGCTATCAATTTGTGCGACTTCATAAACTTCAAGAGATGCAGGTATGGGTGGGAGGGAGGAGAGGAGAGTCTCTCCGCTGATAGATCCTGCTTTGTAGTTTGCACCCTGTAAATGATCCTCGCCACTTCCAGCGATTGTCCCCCCAGTTGTGAGGATTAGAATCTTTTTATTTTGCATGGTTTTGATTCTGTGCATTTGGGGTGAAAAGCTCTTGGCCATCGAGTTTGAAATCTTTGATCGCTTGCTGCCCCTGTGTCCCTGTGATCCATTCGATAAAGCGTGTTGCACCTTGATAATCTACATTTTTGCATCGTTTGGGATTGACAGCGATCACTGAGTAGAAATTCTTAAGTGCATCATCCCCTTGTGAGAGCAAAACAAGTCCTTGTTTGCCTTTGAGGTTTGCAGTATATTTGATAAATGTTCCGCGATCTGTCAGTGTGATGGCTTTTTGCTCACTTGCGATCTGGATTGTGGCAAGCATGCCCTGTCCGCTTTCTTTATACCATGTGTCTTGCTTGCTAGGAGTTTTGCCCCCAAGTGATTTCCAAATGCTTAGCTCTTTGTTGTGTGTCCCACTTTTGTCCCCCCTAGAGATGAATGGAATCTTGTTTTTTTGGATTGTTTGAAAGACTTCTTTGAGTGTTTTATCTTGGAAAGTTTTAAGATATGAGGGATCTCCGATGATGACAAAGTCGTTATACATCACAGCCTTTCTATCGACACCAAAGCCTTGTTTGACATAGTTTTCCTCAACCTTTGGAGAATGCACAAGCAAAACGCTAACATCGCAATTCTCTCCAAGCTTTAGTGCATTGCCTGTGCCTACACTGACCCATTGAAGCTGGATGCCTGTGTCTTGCTGAAATTTTGGTGCAAGATCATCAAGCAATCCCGTATTGTCTGTGCTTGTTGTGGTAGCCATTTTGAGGGGTTGAGCCATAAGGATAGAGGAAAAGATTCCAAGAGCTAGTAGGGTTTTTTTCAACATTATTTTTCTCCTTGATTGATAAAATGAAATGATTATTTTACTTTAGAGTATGGGGAGATGACTTGGATTTTATTTTGGGAGGATTTTGGGAAGCGCTTGCTTTGCTGAGGAGTGGAGATGCAGAGACTTATAATGCGATTTACAATACGATTTTGACCTCCTCTGTTTCTATTATGATTGCAACTTGTATCGCTCTTCCATTAGGTTTTCTTCTTGGTTATTTTGATTTTTGGGGGAAGAGGGTGATTAGTCTTGTGTGCAATACCTTGCTGGCATTTCCAACTGTTGTGGTGGGATTGATTGTTTATGCTTTTATTAGTTCAAAGGGACCATTGGGGGATTATGGATTGCTTTTTAGCAACACAGGCGTAATCATCGGGCAGACCTTACTGGCTTTGCCAATCATTGTCGCACTATCATCTTCTGTAGTTGAGCATATGGATAAGCGCCTTGTGCTGACCTTGCGCTCTTTTGCTCTATCTCAAAAACAAATGATTACAACCACTCTTTGGGAATTGCGTCATGCGCTTTTGAGTGTGGTGATCACGGCTTATGCAAGGATTGTGAGTGAGATTGGGATTGCGATGATGATTGGGGGGAATATCAAATGGCATACGCGCACGATTACCACAGCTATCTCACTTGAGACCAATAAAGGAGAATTTGCATTGGCGATCGCGCTTGGGATTGTGCTTGTAGGAATCGCTCTTTTGATCAATCTAGCACTTTCTTTTCTTCAAACACAGAGGGATAAATGATGCTCTATAAGCTCAAAAATATCACCCACTCATACCAAGATAAGGTTGTTTTAGATTTTTCTTCTCTTGTGCTGAATGCTGGAGAAATGGTGGGAATCAGTGGAAAAAATGGAAGTGGGAAAAGCACACTTTTAAGATTGCTTGCTTTTTTGGAATCCCCCAATACTGGAGAGATTATCTATGGTGGAGAGGGGGTTGAGGAGATTGCGATTTTACTTCCTGAGGTTTGCTTGCTTTCAAGGAGTGTGAGGGCAAATCTAGAGTATATGTTCAAGATTCGCAAAAGAAAAGTATCGGAATCTCAAATCAATGAGGCTTTGTATCTTGTCGGGCTTGAGCCAAGTATATTTCTCAAGAGGGCATTTTGGGAGCTAAGCAGTGGAGAGAAGCAGCGAGTGGGGCTTGCGCAGCGATTGCTTTTGCGTCCTAGAGTATTGCTTCTTGATGAGCCGACTAATAGTCTTGATTCTGAAGGATTGCAAGCATTTTCCAATGCAATTTGGTGGGCCAATAGGGAGCTTGGGGCATTGATTGTGACAATTAGTCATGACAAAAAATGGCTAGATGCAAATTCTCAGAGGCGTCTTAAGCTTCATTTTGGTTCTTTGATTGCCCAAAATCATACAAATTTATTGTCTCATAATTGGAGTGAGGCACAAAATGGGGATAAGTTTTATGATTTTGGAGAGGGAGAGGTGCTTGTGTTGCCAAACTCTGCCCATCTTGATCGGCGTGAGGGGATCATCATCGCTCAAGAGCATATTTGGCTACATCCCAATGATGGTTTGAGCTTTCAGGCTCAAATCATTGGAATCCGTCTTGAGCCAAAGGATGGTAGAGGAGTGATTTTGGAGATCCGCCTAGGGAGAGAGATCCTCAAAAAGATTATCTCCATTGATGAGGTGTCTCATTATCGGGTATTTGAAAAGATTGAGATTGGCTTTGATGTGGAGGGGATTTTAAGGATGCATCAAGGGGGGTGATCTTGCCCCTTGGTTATTTAGCGTTTGAGCTGATTGACTGTTTGGAGCATTGCATCGGCTGTTTGGATGCTTTTGGAGTTGGCTTCATAGGCTCTTTGTCCTGTGATTAGATCAGTCATTTCTTCTACGAGTTTGACATTGCTAAGCTCGATAAAGCCTTGCTTGAGCTGTCCAAGCCCACCTTGTCCTGCCACTCCAGCGATAGGATCACCTGAGGCATTGGTGTTGAGATAGAGATTATCTCCTAGGGAGTGAAGTCCTGCGGGATTGACAAAATTGACAATCTCAATCTGTCCTAAGATCTCTACATCAGTTTGATTCCCTTGCACAGCACTCACTGTCCCATCTCCTCCGATGCTAAGCTGAGTCGTCCCCTCTGGCACTGTGATCTCTGGGATTAGGCGATATCCATTGCTATCAACTACTGCTCCTGTGCCATCGACTTTGAAGTTTCCGCTGCGTGTGTAGCCTACATTGCCATCAGGGAGCTGGATTTGAAAGAATCCTTTGCCAGCAATGGCGATATCTAGATTATTTCCTGTTTCTTTGAGACTTCCTTGAGAGAACATTTTGGACACCGCGATGGGTCGCACCCCAAGTCCTACCTCTATCCCTGTGGGAGAAATGGTGTTATCACTTGTGTTTGTTCCTGCATATTGCATGGTTTGATAGAGTAGATCGCTAAACTCCGCTCTTTGTTTTTTGTATCCCACGGTATTGACATTGGCGATATTGTTTGATGTGGTGTCAATCTGCATTTGTTGCCCTAACATTCCTGTAGTGGCTGTGTTTAGTGCTCGAATCATTCTTTGCTCCTTATGCCCTCACGGCTAGTTTTTGAATCGCTTCGCTATTGAGATCATCCATATGAGTTTTCATCACTTTTTGATACATATCTACAAGTCGATTGGTTTCGATAAGGCTGGTCATCTCAAGCACAGCATTGACATTACTTTTTTCGATAAATCCTTGAGCTAGGACATCATCATTGTTTTGATAGAGAGATCGATCTCTGCCTAGATCTTTCCCGACATATTCATAGAGACCGCTACCTGTTTTTCTGAGATATTTGGGATTGCTAAATGAGACGATCCCTACAGCCCCCGCTTCGATTATTTCACCCTCTGGAGTTCTCATCGTGATATTCCCACTTGGACTAAAGATGGGCTGCATGGATTCATTGAGAGTGATACCTCCCTCATGATCGATCCAATTTCTGCTTAGAACCTTAAACCCTTCTTTGGTGACAAGATTTCCTTCAGAATCGATATTGAAACTCCCATCGCGTGTGTATCGCACTCCATCTGGAGTTTGAATAGCAAAAAAAGCATTTTCGCTTTTGAGGGCAAAATCTAGCTCATTTCCTGTCTGCATCAGTGTCCCAATGCTTCTATCTGTGTATTGCTCTGTGATAAGAGGGACTTTGTCCATCGCTCGATTCCAAAAATTTGCCGCCTCTCTTGTGTGATCTTCTATAGGGAGTTCATCATGTGTGCCTTTGAGAATCCTTGCAAAATCACCAATGGCTACATCATCCCTTTTGTATGCATTGGTATTGAGATTGGCAAGATTGTTGGCAATGACATCAAGGCGATTGAATTGGGTTACCATTCCACCCGTGGCACTGTAATATCCGCTTTGCATTCCTTTGCTCCAAGTTGAATTTTAGGAGCATAAAGCAAGAAGCATTCCACTAATCATTGATAATTTTCAATTTGTTGGCAAAATAGGGCAGAGTACTTCCTTGAATAAAGACAGAAATAAACACCATAAAAAACACAATATTAAAGATTTGATGAGAGTTTTCTAGACCCTCAAGATAGGGATAGGTGGCAAGAACAATCGGGACGGCTCCCCTAAGACCCACCCAAGAGATAAAGCTTTTTTCTCTAAAATCAAATTTACTCTTATACAGAGAAAGAAAAACACCAATTGGACGAGCAACAAAAATCAAAAGACAAGTTAGGATCAATGCAGGGAGCGCAGTTTGAATCAATTCTGATGGAAACACAAGAAGTCCCAAAGTGAGAAACACTGTGATTTGCATCACCCATGCTAGAGAGTCATGAAAATCTAAAATATTTCTTTTGAAAGGAAAATGACTTTTGTTGATGAGGATTCCTGCAATATAGATACACAAAAAACCATTTCCTCCAATGTGTGTTGTGATCCCATAGATCAAAAGAAGCCAAGAAACGCTTAAAAGTGCATATAGGTTGGCATATTTGATTCTTGCTAGAGCACAAATCTTTGGAAACAAAAAGCCAGCAATTATTCCCAAAATTCCTCCAAGAGAGAATTGGAGAATAAAATGTCCAATCAGTCCAAATAATGAGAATTCTGACCAATCATCTGTGGTGATGAGATTGAGGATTGTTAGAGTGAGAAAGATTGCCATGGGGTCATTGCTTCCAGATTCGAGTTCCAAAACATGATCAATATTATTTTTTAGTGCAAGTTTTTTTGCTCTCAAAATCGAGAAAACGGCAGCAGCATCTGTGGAGGAAATAATCGCTCCTAAAAGAAGAGATTCTAAAAATGTAAAATCTAGAAGAAAGTATGCAAAGATCCCCATCATAAAAGCTGTCAGCAAAACGCCTAGGGTTGCAAGGATCGATCCCTCACGCAATATAGGCTTAACATCCTCATAATTTGTCGATAATCCACCATCATACAAAATAAATAAAAGAGCGATTGTTCCCACCATTTGAGCAATCTGAGGGTTATCAAATTCGATTCCCAAAATCCCCTCACTTCCCATAAGCATCCCCAAAATAAGGAAAATTAGCAGTAGGGGGATACCAAATTTGCTTGAGAGCTTGCTTGAAAAAATACTGATAAACAAGATAGTGCCAATGCCCACTAGATAGCTTTCTAAAGTCATGCTAAGCCTTTGAGATTTGAGTTGTCGCATTGTATCTTGACCTTGCACTTAAGAGAGGGGCAATTATGGCTTAATTTGTAACGATTGGATTAAAAATTGTTCAAAGTTCTTGACTTTTGATTTTTTTGTGATTATAATCTCGCTTCCTGTTTCGGTATTTGACTGTGTATGACCCGTTAGCTCAGCTGGTAGAGCAACTCCCTTTTAAGGAGTGGGCCGTTGGTTCGAATCCAACACGGGTCACCAGTTTGATGGTTAAATACAGTGGCCCCTTCATCTAGTGGTTAGGATACCACCCTTTCACGGTGGCTACAGGGGTTCGAGTCCCCTAGGGGTCACCACTTTGACTTTCAATTTTTTATCAAAGTTGGTCGCTTAGCTCAGTTGGTAGAGCGCTACCCTTACAAGGTAGATGTCACAAGTTCGAGTCTTGTAGCGACCACCACTTTGGTTCTTGTCTTGGAGCGGTAGTTCAGCTGGTTAGAATACCTGCCTGTCACGCAGGGGGTCGCGGGTTCGAGCCCCGTCCGCTCCGCCACTTCTTTGATTTCCCCTTTATGCTATTTTGTTAGAGACCCCTTCATCTAGTGGCCAAGGATACTACCCTTTCTAGGTAGGAGCAGAAGTTCAAATCTTCTAGGGGTCGCCATTTTGATTTCATATTTAATTCATTTTTCTCTTTTAGAATTTTTTCTTAAGTTCATCTTGGATGCTTTAAGTTTGAGTGTATTTTTTGTTTGTTGAGAAAGATGGAGGATTGATCAAGGAGCTAGAGGTCAATGATGAAATTTATGAGGGGTTAGAATAGATTTTGGGAGGGATGGATGATTTTACTTTTGGAAGATGATGCTTTTTTGGCTGAGCTTATGGAAGAATTTTTGATCTCTAAAGGATTTGAAGTGGAATGTGTAGAAAATGCTGATGATGCTTTAGAGCGAGCAATGAGTGCAAGATATGAATTATTGATTTTAGATGTCAAGGTGCCACTAGGGGATGGGTTTTCGCTTTTGAGAGATCTACGAGAGCATAAGATCCTTACACCAGCGATTTTTACAACCTCACTCAATACAATTGCTGATCTGAAAACAGGCTATGAGAGTGGATGTGAAGACTATCTCAAAAAACCCTTTGAGCTTGAAGAGTTATTTTTGCGAATCCAAAAGATTCTTAAGCAAAACACTCAAAAAGTGGAGCATTTTGAAGGGGGAATGTATTTTGATCTCAATCAGCGCTTGCTCTATCAAAATGGTTCGCTAATGCCTGTGACAAACAAAGAAAATGAACTTTTGGCGATTTTGATTGAAAATAAGGGCAAATATCTCACGCTTGAAGATATTTCTTATCGTTTGTGGGGGTATGAAGAGCCAAGTTTTGCATCCTTGCGTGTCTATATCAAAAATCTCAGAATCCACATCGGCAAAGATAGGATCAAAACCAAACGAGGGCTTGGATATTGCTATGAATGAAAGCAAAAAAACCACTTTTCAGATTCTTGCTCTCTATATCATCAGCACAACGATTTTTTTGGGAATTATTTTTGGCACATGGTATTTTGGAGAGATCAATGCGCTCAAAATCCGATCATTTCGTGAGGCAGATAAACTCTCCAAGCAAATTATTCAAGTTGTTGCCAAAAGGGGAAAATATGCCCGCTATATCAATACTTTGGAGGGACAACGCGCTGTTTTGCAAGCAATTTCTTTGGATTCTGAGCATCGAATCATGGCTTTTGATAAAGAAGGCAAGCTCATCTATAGCAGTATGAAGATTGATCCTCGCAAGATTCCTCAAGAGAGGGGTATTTTTATTGTTGATGATCATATTGTGCTCAACTCTTATGGCCGTCCAGATTTTCTCACTCATCCTGAGGAGGCAAACTCCAAGCATCGACATAAGCGCCCAGATGAAGCATTTAGAATCGTGATTGATGGGGGAGATATCCGAGACTTATTGTGGGATTTGCGCTTGAAAGTGTGGGGATTGTTTGGGTGTATGTCATTGATGATGGCAATCGTTGGAGTGTTTTTGGTCCGTCTCTCCTTGCGCCCTATGAATCAAAAGATCGAAGAGCTTGATTGTTTTATCAAGGACACAACTCATGAGATCAATACCCCTTTGAGCATTCTACAAATGAGTGTTGAGCGTATAAAACTAGATCAAATCCCTCAAGAAGAAGCCAAAAAATTGAGACATATCCAGATTGCCTCGCGAACAATCGAAAACATTTATCACAGTCTTGTTTATACATCATTTGGAAGACTTGAGAAGAGGATTGAGGAGCTTGATATGCAAGAGGTCGTGCAGGAGCGATTAGAATTTCTCTCATGTCTATTTGAGCAAAAGCAAATTTCTATTATCACAAATCTCTCAAGTGCTTGGATTATGGCAGATCGCAAAGCACTTGTGCTAGTGATTGATAATCTATTGAGCAATGCATACAAATATACACCTAAGGGAGGAGAGGTACAAATCATTTTGGGTGAAGAAGAGGATGGGATGTTTTGCATGATCAAGGATAATGGCTATGGAATCAAGGATTCGGATTTGGAGAAAATCTTTGATCGTTATAGGCGTTTTGATCGAAGTGGGGGAGGATTTGGGCTTGGACTCAATATTGTCCAAAAAATTTGCAAAGAATGCGGAATCAGGCTTGAGGTGAAAAGTTGGCACAAAAAAGGGAGTGAGTTTAGTTTGCACTGGCAAAAGGAGCAAAACACTGCCTCAAAGAGCCAAAAATTGCTTTAAAATTATCTATTTTGTTTCTGAATTTGGATTGAAAGGAATGTGATATGGGAAAGAGAGTATTGGTGAAGTTTTCTGGAGAAGCATTGGCTGGAGAGGGGGGATTTGGAATTGATAGCAATATTGTGAGTTTTATTGCCAAAGAAATTGAGCTTTTGATCAAAAATGGTGTGGAAGTGGGGATTGTGATTGGGGGAGGCAATATTATTCGTGGAGTGAGCGCAAGTGAGGGGGGGATCATCAAGCGCACAAGTGGAGATTATATGGGGATGCTTGCCACTGTGATCAATGCGATTGCGATGCAAGAGGCACTTGAGCATATTGGTATCACAACAAGAGTGCAAAGTGCTGTAGAGATTAAGGAGGTTTGTGAGACTTATATCTATAGACGGGCGATTCGTCATCTTCAAAAAAGACGCGTGGTGATTTTTAGTGCAGGGACTGGGAATCCTTACTTTACGACAGATACAGCAGCGATTTTGAGGGCTGTTGAGATTGAGGCAGATATGATCATTAAGGCGACTAAGGTTGATGGTGTATATGACAAAGATCCCAAGAAATATGCTGATGCTGTGATGCTCAATGAGCTAAGTTATGATGATGCGCTCAAAGATCATATCAAGGTGATGGATGATACGGCAATTGCATTGGCCAAAGATAATAAACTGCCCATTGTCGTGTGCAATATGTTTAAAGCAGGGAATCTCCTCAAGATTATCAATGGTGAAAATGGGCATTGCTCCATTGTGAAATAAACTTTGTTAAAATTCAAATAAAAAGGAAAAAAATGAGAACAGAAGAAATCGCAGCAAAAGCTTTGGAAAAGGTGGGAAATGATCGTTATGTTTTATCTAATCTTGTCTTTGCTAGGACAAAAGAGCTGAGTAATGGTGCTAAGCCTCTTGTCGATGGAGTGGATCTCAAAACACACAAGCTTGCTGATATTGCGATGATGGAAATCGCTCAGGATAAGATTGTTTTCACAGGCATTGATTCTGGTTTGAGAAGATAAGTTGGATCTTTTTGATTTTGTTTCCTCTTGCAAAGATATTTCTTCATCTTTGCAAAAACTTCATTCTCTTGTTTATGTTACACCACGCATTAAAAAGGCTTTAGAATTTTCAATAGGTGCTCACAAGGAGCAATACCGTAAGAGTGGAGAGCCTTATGCGGTGCACCCTATTTGTGTTTCATGTATCGTGGCTTATTATGGGGGAGATGAGGCGATGATATGTTCAGCACTTTTGCATGATGTGGTTGAAGATACACATTTCTCACTTGAAGAGGTGAGGATAGAATTTGGTGATGAGGTTGCTGAAATTGTTGATGCGCTGACTAAGATTGTCGAGCTTCGTGAAGAGAATATCCCTCATGGAATCCAAAATGTCAAGATTTTGGCACAGGCTTCTTCATTTCGTAAGGTTTTGCTGGCTTCGATCAAGGATGTGCGGGCGATCTTTGTCAAGATTTGTGATCGCTTGCACAATATGCTGACCCTTGATGCCCTCAGTGAGCAAAAACAACGCAAAATTTCTGAAGAGACTCTTGTAGTTTATGCACCCATCGCTTATCGCCTTGGAATCTCCTCGATCAAAAACACTCTAGAAGATCAGAGTTTTTATTATCTCTTTCGTGAGGAATATGAGAAGATTTCTGAGTTTTTGGGTGCTAATCGTTTGGTGCTAGAGGGAAAGCTTGAGGAATTTGTCCAAAAAGTCAATCAGCTCCTATTGCAAGAAGGATTTGATCCTGAAAGCTTTGAGATTCAAAGTCGTTTAAAGCGTCCTTATTCAATCTATCTCAAAATGCAGCGCAAAGGTGTGGGGATCGAGGAGATTTTGGATCTCTTGGCAGTGAGGGTGATCCTTAAAAATCCGATTGATTGTTATCGTGTGCTTGGAATCATGCATCTTCACTTCAAGCCAATTACATCGCGATTCAAAGACTATATTGCTATCCCCAAGGAAAATGGCTATCAGACTATCCATACGACAGTTTTTGATGAGCGATCGATTTTTGAGGTGCAGATTCGAACCTTTGAGATGCAAAAGAGCGCTGAGTTTGGTCTTGCTGCACATTGGAAATACAAAATGGGCAATCAAACCTCTCTTGATTGGTTGAGCAATATCGAATACAAAGATCAAGATATTGATGAATTTTTTGAGCTAGTCAAAAGTGACTTGTATCGTGAGGATATTGCTGTGTTTTCTCCTCGAGGTGATGTGTTTTCACTTCCTGCTGGATCTGTTGTGCTTGATTATGCTTATGCGGTGCATACAGAGCTTGGAGAAAGCGCGGTTGGTGCTTATGTCAATCACCAAAAGGCAAATCTCTTGGAGCGTCTTAAAAATGGAGATATCGTGAGAATCATCACAGGGAAGGCAAGTGGGATGCGATGCTCTTGGATCAATCTTGTCAAAACTTCAAAAGCCAAGAATAAGATTCGAATCAATTGCCAAAACAAATTGAGGGAAGTCAATTTGTTGATTGTGATGCAAATTTTTAAGACTTTTTTTGGCAAAACTTATGCACAGATCGAGGATGCCCTCAAGGAAAGCGAGATCAATCCCATTGCGATCGTAGGAGATCAGGAGCTCAAAGATACAAGCAAAAAGCTTGTAGAGTATTTTTACAAAAGTGGATCTTTGCTCTCGCGTTTGCGCTATTTGAATTGGGGACTGCAAGAGTTTGAGTTTGAGAATCTCAAGATCTTGAGCCATAAGCCTGTGGATGGGGTCTTGTATGATTATTGTTGTTATCCAAAGCAGGGGGATGAGGTGATGGGGATCTTGGAAAATCAAAAGGTGCTCATTCATCACAAATTGTGTGAAAAAGTCAAGATTCAAGATCATACTAAGATGGTTTTTGTTGATTGGGTGGGCAAGGTGGGTGCCAAATATAAAATCATTGTGATCTTGGAAGATACCAAGGGAGCTCTAGCTCGATTTTTGCTTGATTTGGCAAAATATGGCTGCAATCTAACAGGGATTTTTTATAAGGGATATCAAGATCAGTTTTTGACGCATTTTGAGGTGGATATCGAGGTAGATTCCAAAAGTATCAAAGATCTCAAAAACGCAATTTCTGGCAAGTATAAAATTGTAGAATTCCAAAATTTAAAAGATGCATATCAATAAGTTGGAGAGAAGATGTCTGTCAAAGAGGCTCTAAGAGAGATCTGTCGGGGAAGCAATGAAGTTATTGCACTAGATTATATAGAGGGGTTGGTTGAGCGATTTTATAAAACGGGTGAGCGCTTTGTCATCAAGGCAGGATTTGATCCCACTGCACCTGATTTGCACTTGGGACACACAGTTTTGCTCCAAAAGCTCGCAACTTTTCAAAAATATGGTGGGTTTATTAAGTTTTTGATCGGAGATTTTACTGCGCGCATCGGAGATCCTACAGGAAAGAGTGAGACACGAAAGCCTTTGACTCAAGAAGAAGTAGAGCGCAATGCCCAGACTTATTGTGATCAAGTGTTTAAAATCTTGGATCCAGAGCTGATGGAGGTTTGTTTCAACTCTGCTTGGCTCAATACTCTTGGAAGTGCTGGGATGATAGAGCTAACATCAAAGTTTTCTGTAGCAAGGATGCTTGAGCGTGATGATTTTACAAAGCGCTATCAATCAGGGCAGCCCATCTCTTTGGTCGAGTTTATCTATCCACTTTTGCAAGGGTATGATTCTGTGGTGCTAGAGAGTGATGTTGAGCTAGGGGGAAATGATCAGAAATTTAATCTTCTTATGGGAAGGACGCTACAGAGGGCTTATGAGGTAGGTAAGGAGCAGTCTGTGATGCTTATGCCTTTGCTTGAAGGGCTTGATGGGGTGCAAAAGATGAGCAAGAGTTTGGGGAATTATGTCGGAATCACGGAGAATCCACGCGAGATGTATGCTAAATTGCTGAGCATCTCTGATGAGCTGATGTGGAAATATTATGAGTTTTTGAGTACAAAAAGTTTGGATGAGATTAAAGAAGCCAAAAAAGGTGTTGCAGAAGGTCTATTGCATCCCAAGCGAGCTAAGGAATTACTTGCTTTGGAGATCGTGGAGCGCTATCATGGAGAGGATGAGGCAAGAAGAGCCAAAGAAAATTTTGACTTAGTCTTTGCTCAAAATGAGATTCCAAGTGATATTGTTGAGATGACTTTTGAAGAAGGGGCGTGGGTTTGTGCTATTCTCAAAGAGAGCGGGTTGTGTCAATCGACCTCACAAGCTCGAAGAGATATTCAATCAGGGGCTTTTAGAATCGATCAGAAAAAAATGACTAACGAAGATCTAAAACTTCAAAAGGGAGAGTACATTTTCCAAATTGGAAAACGCAGATTTATTAAAATCATCATTAAGGATACAAAGAATGCAACTTAAGCCATTAAAGATTGGAAAACATACGATTAAATATCCCATTTTTCAAGGGGGTATGGGGGTTGGGATCAGCTGGGATAATTTAGCCGGAAATGTTTCCAAAGAGGGCGGTTTGGGGATTATTAGCTGTGTGGGGACGGGATATTATAAACAAATGCAATTTGTTGAAAAACTGGTTGCTTCCAAACCTTTTGAGACGATCAATTTTTATTCCAAAATTGCTCTCAATGAGATCTTTAAAAATGCAAGAAAGATTTGTGGAGATCGCCCATTGGGTGCGAATATCCTCTATGCGATCAATGATTATGGTCGTGTTGTGAGAGATGCGTGTGAGGCTGGGGCTAATCTCATCGTGACTGGAGCTGGTCTTCCATTATCGATGCCAGAATTTACAAAAAACTTCCCAGATGTAGCCCTTGTCCCCATCATTTCATCTGCCAAGGCTTTGAGAATCCTGTGTAAAAGATGGGAGGCTAAGCATAAGAGGATCCCTGATGCTGTTGTTGTGGAAGGGCCATTGAGTGGGGGGCATCAGGGCTTTTCTTATGAGGATTGTTTCAAAGAAGAAAATAAGCTTGAAAATGTCGTCCCTCGTGTCGCAGAAGAGGCTAAAAAGTGGGGAAATATTCCATTGATTGCTGCTGGAGGAGTTTGGGATCGTAGTGATATTGATAGATTTCTTTCTTTGGGAGCAAGCGGTGTGCAGATGGCGACAAGATTTTTGGGGACTTTTGAGTGTGATGCCAAAGCTTATAATGAAATTATGCTCAAAGTCAAAAAAGAAGATATCGAGCTTGTCAAATCGCCAGTGGGATATCCTGCAAGAGCGATTAAGACGGGAGTGTTGCAGCGCATCAAGGAGGGGAATGCTCCAAAGATTCGCTGTGTGAGCAATTGTGTGAGTCCTTGCAATCGTGGGGTCGAGGCCAAAGCTGTGGGATATTGCATCGCAGATTCTTTGGGTGCTGGATACAATGGAGATTTGCAAAATGGATTGTTTTTCACTGGCGCAAATGGCTATCGCATCAATAAGATTATTTCTGTCAAAGATTTGTTTAGTGAGTTAGTCAAATAAGTGCGTTATTTAGCGGTTCTGTTTCTGGCTTTTTTCTGTGGATTGTATGCCAAAACCCAGCCGCTTAGGATTCTTCATATCGTTCCATTTGGAGAACAAAATCTCAAAATCACCTTCAATAGAGATGTCTCACCTAGTGATGCCAAGCAAAGCAAACTCTCAAATTCTCGCAGTATATTAGATATCAATGCGATTTTGACACTTGAGAGAAAAAACTACATATTCTCAGATAATACGCGCGTGCAAATCGGTCAGCAAAATAAGAGAGTTGTGCGAATCGTGATGCAGGCTCCAAAGATTCTCAATTATGATTTGAGGTTTTCTGGCACTTCTCTCTACATCGGATTTAACCCCAAAAAGACGATCAAAAAATCAAGCAAATCTCCCACAAGAGTAGTGCAGCAAACCCCAAGTAAAAAGAAGCGAGTGATGATTGATGCAGGTCATGGTGGGAAGGATTGTGGTGCTATTGGCGTGCTCAAGGTGTGCGAAAAAGTGATCACGCTAAGTGTTGCTAAACTTCTTGAGGCAGAGCTTAAGAGGCGCGGATATCTTGTCTTGATGACAAGGACTGCAGATCGTTATCTTGGATTGAGAGAGAGAACCAATCTGGCCAACGATAAGCATGCTGATCTCTTTGTCTCTATCCATGCCAATTCTGTGCCTAAACAATCGATGAAAACTGCCAATGGTGTCGAGACTTATTTTCTCTCAACGGCAAGAAGCGAGCGCGCAAGACGCGTAGCAGAGAAAGAGAATAAGGATAATATCGAGGTGATGAATTATTTCTCAAAGCAGACTTTTCTCAACTCAATCAATACGCATCGCTTGATCGCATCCAATAAGCTTGCAATCGATATCCAAGGGGGGATTTTAAATGCTTTGCGTCCCAATTATTCTGGGATTATGGATGGGGGCGTGCGTGAGGGGCCATTTTGGGTTTTGGCAGGTGCATTGATGCCCTCTGTGTTGATTGAGATTGGTTATCTCTCGCATCCTCAAGAGGGAAGAAGAATCAATCACAAGGACTATCAGCGATTGCTTGCCAAAGGGATTGCTGATGGGATTGTTGCGTATTTCAAAAAGAATCCATAGGGGGATTGGATGATTCAAAGAAACAATGTGACTTCATTTTTTGCTTATCTCTTCTTTTGTTTGTTTGTATTGGTGTTGCTTTCTTTGCTTGTTTCATGTTTTTCTTCTACATTTTCACAACTTTTTGTGCTTTTAAATCAAGAGGGAAGAATCTTTGATTTATGTCTGCGCTTTTTGTATTTTCTTGGGTTTTTGATTTGTCTCTATGCTTTGATCATATCAAGCTGGTATCGCAATGGAGGATATTTGATGCACTTTTTGATGCTGATTTTGTGCATTATGTTTGTCTTCTTGTTTGTTTTTGGAGTGTTTGGATCACAGAATCAAGATTCTCTTCTTGATTCTGTGCTAGCAGGTCCTCAATCACATTATCTCATCGAGGTTTTTTGGAGAGATTTAAATGAAGTGCTGATCCTTGGTTTTTTTTATGTTTTTTTTATCTTCTTTCCTTTGGCGTGTTATTGGCTCAATCTTTGTCCCAATCCCAATCACCCCCTTGGCTTGATTCTGTCGCGTTTGCGCCCTTCGTTGAATGTGATCATTTATACCTTGATGGGCTGTGCTCTGCAAAGTTATTTTCATAAGGAACATTGGTTTTTTTATCTGGATTTGATTGCTCTTGGTTGTGCTCTGACTATGCTTCTTTATCTTTTGAAGCATCAAAGATTAGAGAGGCTAGGATTTTTTGAGATTTGTAATTTGGGATTTTTGGGTGTGGGGATTTGTGTGTTTGCACTCTCATCACAACTGATCCATGAAGCAGGCTTTTTGGCTCGTTATGATTTTTTGATGCTTGCATGGGTGGCGTGGTGTGCTGAGTGGATGCTTGGAGTGATGAAGAAATAACACCCCCTTTTTTTTCTAATATTTGAGCATAAGTTCTTGAATCTTTGCATTATCAGTGATCTTGCTTTGCAATGCAAGCATAAGGATGATGCGTGCAGCTTGTGGGGTATGCCACCAAGAGGTGATGAAGCCTAATTGCTCATCATTGACTTCTCCCCATTGGGTGATTGGACCACTGATCATGCGTCCAGCACGAACGACCTTGATCCCTTTTGCACTTGCTTGACTTAAAGCCTTTTCTACACTTGAGCTTATATTTCCATTGCCAACACCGGCAAATACGATTCCCTTAGTTCCCGAGGCGATGCTTGCCTCAATCGCCCTTTCATCCATTCCAGCATATCCATAGAGGATATCAACGCGTGGGAGAGATGAGATTTTGGAGATGTCAAATTGGCTTTTTGTCGTATGGAGTTGGGAAGAGATTCTAAGGAAATAGGGCTTGTTATTCCACATATAGCCAAGGATTCCAATATTTGCAGGCTTAAATGTATCTACATGCACAGGGTTTGTTTTGGTAATGTCAGATGCGCTCAAAATATTGCTATTGGCCACCACCATGACACCTTGTCCTCTAGCTTCTTTGGAGCTTGCCAAAACAATCCCATCAAATAGATTTTTGGGTCCATCGGCACTGATAGCGGTTGAGGGTCTCATGGCACCTACCAAAACCACAGGCTTGTCGCTTTTGATCACAAGTTGCAAAAACATTGAGGTTTCCTCAATCGTATCTGTCCCATGTGTGATGACGATTCCATCTACATCGCGTTGTTTCAAAAGATCATTGACGCGTTTGGCGATGATGATCCAATCTTGCGGTGTTAGATCTTGACTGCCCTTTTGAAGCACTTGTTCGCTTTTGAGTTTGGCATATTTTGCAATTTCTTGTTTGGGAAGAGCCTGCAAAATCGTTTGGATAAGCACCTTGCCAGCCTCATAGCTTGAAGCAGTTTTTTCTGTGCTTGATCCAGCTCCAGCGATGGTGCCACCAGTGGCAAGAATATAAACCGTTGGTTTGGCAAACAAGATTCCAAAGCCAAAGAGTAGGGGTAAGAGGAATTTTCTCACTTTCATTGTTGTTCCTTTGTGTTGATTTTTCAGTTTGATTTTAGGTTGATTTGAAAAAGTGGTGCTGTAGATGGATGATTTTGGATAAAAGTTTCTAGATTTTGGTGATTTGGTGACTCTTGGTTTCAAAATAGATCAAAACTGAGAAGTAATATCTCCAAAAATCTTTCAAAACCCCTAGAAGACAAACTAAAATTACATTTATTTTTCGCCAAAGGTTAGTGAATGCAGATTGAGATTTTAGTCCTAGATTTTGGAAGCCAATATACACAATTGATCGCTAGGAGATTGAGAGAATTTGGAATCTACTCAGAGATCGTTCCTTATTTTGAAAAACTTGAAGAGATTAAAGCAAAAAACCCCAAGGGAATCATCCTAAGCGGTGGGCCAGCAAGCGTGTATGAAGAGGGTGCATATAAGCCAGATAGTGGGATATTTGAGCTAGGGATCCCTGTACTTGGGATTTGCTATGGGATGCAATATATTGCGGATTTTTTCGGGGGAAGTGTTGTGAGGGCAGAGCATCAAGAGTTTGGAAAGGCACAACTTGAGCTTATGAGTGAGGGTGGAATCTTTGAAAGAGTGAAGCAAGAGAGTATCGTGTGGATGAGTCATGCTGATAAGGTGGAGAAAATCCCTGAGGGTTTTGTCGAGCTTGCTAAGAGTGGAAATACCCATTATTGTGCGATTGCTCACAAGGAGCGAAGAATCTATGCATTGCAATTTCACCCTGAAGTCGTCCATAGCGAGTGTGGGGGAGAGATGCTCAAAAACTTTGCTGTCAGGATTTGTGGGGCTGATACAAGCTGGAATATGCATAACTTTGCAGAATGTGAGATCGCTAAACTGAGAGGCATGGTCAAAGAGGGTAAAGTGCTCTGTGCGGTCAGTGGTGGGGTGGATTCTAGTGTGGTGGCGACATTGCTTTATCGTGCGATTGGGGAGAGATTGATCCCTGTCTTTGCCGATCATGGGCTTTTGAGGGCAGGAGAGAGAGAAGCAGTGGAAGCGATGTTTAGAGAAAATCTTGGTGTGCCACTCATTACTGTGGATGCAAGTGAGATTTTCTTAAGCAAGCTCAAAAGCGTGCGAGACCCTGAAGTCAAACGCAAAATCATCGGAGAGACTTTCATCGAAGTGTTTGAAGCAGAGGCCAAAAAGCACAATGCCAATGGCGAGATCAGATTCCTTGCTCAGGGCACACTCTATCCTGATGTGATCGAATCAGTGAGCGTGAAGGGACCAAGCAAGACGATCAAATCCCATCATAATGTGGGAGGATTGCCTGAGTGGATGAAGTTTGAGCTAATCGAGCCTTTAAGAGAGTTATTCAAAGATGAGGTGAGGGCATTAGGAAGAGAGCTAGGGATGCCAGAATCTATGCTGATGCGTCATCCTTTCCCTGGACCTGGGCTTGCGATCCGAATCATGGGGGAGGTCAATAGAGAGGATTTGGAGCTTTTGAGAAGAGCAGATACGATCTTCTTGGAGGAATTGCATAGAAGTGGGCATTACGATAAAGTATGGCAGGCATTTTGTGTACTGCTCAATGTCAAGAGTGTGGGGGTGATGGGAGATAATCGCACTTATGATAATACAATCTGTGTGAGAGCTGTTGAGGCGCTTGATGGGATGACAGCGACTTTTGCTCATCTTCCACACGAGCTTTTGGAATCTATCTCTAATCGCATCATCAATGAAGTGGAGGGGATCAATCGCGTAGTGTATGACATCACGAGTAAACCCCCAGGCACGATTGAGTGGGAGTGAGGAAAGAGATTGTAATGTATTATGAGCGAAAGATAAAGACTACAAGGGTTTTTCAAAATGAAGAGCAAAAAAAGAATGATCGCATTGAAATATCTACAGAGAGTGATCGTGGAAGAATTTTAAATTGTTCTGCAATTCGAAGACTTCAACAGAGAACTCAGGTCTTTCCACTTGAGGAAGATGCCACCATTAGGAGTCGCTTAACGCATTCTTTGGAAGTTCAGCAAACAGGACGATATATTGCACGTGAAATCCTGAAACAGGCTACACAAAACAATGTTGTTTTATTTGAAACCGATGATCCCAATGAGTCACAAAACTATCGTGACGCTTTTATTAGTCTTGTGGAAATGGCTTGCTTGTTGCATGATATAGGTAATCCCCCGTTTGGACATTTTGGAGAAAAAGCAATTCAAGATTGGGCAAACGAGAATCTGGACAAAATTTTTGAGGAAAGCATTCCCAATAAAAGTAGTGTGTTGCCTGTTGACAGGAATATGTTGTTGCTAGATTTGAAAAATTTTGATGGTAATGCACAAGGAATTCGTTTGGTTACTTCGTTACAACAACTTAATCTTACATATAGTCAAATCGCAAGTTTTTTAAAATACACAAGGGGAGCTTTTGAAGAAGGAAAAAGGGAGAAAATTGACAAAAAACCAGGGTTTTTCTTTTCTGAAAAAGAAATTGTTGAAAAAATCTATGAGGAATTAAATATGGATTTATATCATCGTTTTCCTCTTGTTTATATTATGGAGGCCGCTGATGATATATGCTATAGCATTGCTGATCTTGATGATGCTCTAGATAAGGGGATTATAAAAATTGTTGACTTTCTTGATTATCTACGTAGGCAAGAACAGTTTCCTAAAACCATTCTTGAGGAAATTGAAAAAGATTATCAAAGATCAAAAGAACAACGACACAATAATCCAAATGCGTATTTTATGATTCTGTTGCGTGTTAAATTACAAAAAAACCTTGTTCCGGAAATTGCAAAACATTATCTAATCAATCGTAATGAGATCTTTATGGGGAAACTTGATTGTGCTTTGATCGATACAAGCAAAAAGCATTCAGCAGAAAAAAGGGAATGGTTTGACTTGCTTGAATTGATGCAGAATTTTGCAAGAGAACAGATCTTTACCAATAAAAAAATTTGTGAAATGGAACTCAAAGGATATAAAATTATCCATAGTTTGCTAGAAATATTCAAGCCAGTATTAAAGGTGCCTTTAGATGTTTTTAAGGATGATGAAAAATTTAGAAAACAATATCCCCTTCAATATAGGCTTTATAATAGATTGCCCAAAAAATATCAAATTGCCTATAAAAATGCACAAAATGATTGCAAGAATCATGAGGATATATTTGGTGAATATTTGGAGCTATATTATCGAACAAGATTGATTTTTGATTATATTAGTGGGATGACAGATAATTTTGCACTCAAAGAACACCAATTGTTGACAGGAATTCAATAAATCTTGAAATTAAGTGCTGGAAATAATTGCAAAACCAAGAGTGATCAAGGAGTATAAATGCAATCTCTCCTCAATCGCCCCCTAAATATCTGTGGTCTAGAGCTCCTATCCAAACTCACAGATTCAAGTATTCATCTAGCCTTTTTTGATCCCCAATATCGCGGAGTACTGGATAAGATGAAGTATGGCAATGAGGGGGAGCGACAGAGGGGGAGAAGTGCCTTGCATCAGATGAGTGAAGAGATGATCATCGATTTTATCACTCAGATCCATCGAGTGTTGAAGCCAAGCAGTTATCTTATGCTTTGGATTGATAAGTTTCATCTTTGTGAGGGTGTGCGAGATTGGCTAGAGAACACTACTTTTCAAAGCGTGGATCTCATCACTTGGGATAAGTGTAAAATGGGTATGGGCTATCGCACACGGCGTCAAAGCGAATATCTTCTCATCTTGCAAAAAAAGCCCATCAAGGCTAAAACTACTTGGAATCTCCACAATATCCGCGATGTCTGGAGCGAGAAACTTTCCCAAGAAGAAATCAAACTCCACCCCCACAGCAAACCCAAAGGTTTGCAAAAAGCCCTCATAGAATCTTGCACAAAAGAAGGGGATATCGTGCTAGATCCAGCAGCAGGGGGGTTTAGTGTGCTTGAGTGCTGCAGGGAGCTTGGAAGAAATTTCGTGGGGACAAACTTAGCCCCAAACCATGGTAAAGAAAACTGAATAGTTTATATAATTCTTAGATATTTCCAAAAAAGCTATTTTAAAAACATCCAAACAATCATTGCTCTTTCACTATCTTTTTTAAAATCTCAAAAAGCCCCTCTTTGCTAATCTTATTTTCTGCAACATCCACAACAACATCTTCCATTTTTTGTGCAAAATCTTGAACATCAATCCCATTGAAATCCAAAAAAATCATCGCCAGATAAATGCTTGTTCTTTTGTTTCCATCCAAAAAAGGATGAAATTTGATACAGGAAAACATAAGGTGAGCAACCTTTTCGATAATTGATGGATAGAAAATATCATTTTTGATTTGTTCCAATGCTGAAGTTAGGTATCCCAGACTTACATCGTTATATCCCCTTTTTCCTCCAGATATTTCAAGAATCTCATCATGAAGTTCAACAGCCTCTTTGATGCTCAAATAATTCATTTATTTTTAAGTCTGAGAAAAACCGCTTTAACCTCTGGCTTTTCTAGCTCTTTTCTTATTTTTTTCCTTGTTTTTTTCAAGGCTTCTTCTCTGGAAATGTTTAACCTTTGCAACGCATCATTTTTTATCATTCTCACTCCTTTTTTAAATTATATCTTTGCATTATTTCTTCAAACATTATCAAATCCTCCAAGAATTTCGCCACTATCTCGAGCATTACTTCAATAATTGCTCCATTTTTCTTTAATCTTGCATCTGGATAAAAGCCTATGAGATCCAAGTGTAGTGCTAAGATACGCTCCTAGATTCCCCCTTCTCTTTTGGGAAACCAATCATCGTAGATTTACTAAGGATCAATAAATGAATTTTGAGTGGAGATTCGTGTTTTTGGCACTTTTGGCTGAGGCGTTCATCATTTATGCAAGTGTTCTTGTCAAGGTGATCGATCTTTCTCCGATTATGACAGGATTCTATCGCGTTGCCTTGGCAGCTCCGATCTTTGGTTTGCTTGCATTGAGGAAGGCAAATATTTTCAAAACCCCTACTAGAGATATGCTTCTGATGATATTGGCTGGGGTATTGTTTGGGCTTGATCTGGTGTTTTTCAACCTTGCACTTCATCGCACAAGTGTAGCCAATGTCAATCTTTTCGCTTCTCTTGTGTGCTTTATCCTCGTGCCTATTGGAGCGATCTTTTTTGGAGAGAGGGTCCGATCAGGCTTCATCATAGGAGCTTGCGTGTCTTTTATAGGGGTGGTGATGCTTGTGAAGGGCAAGGGAGGGGGGAGTGTAGCCACGCCGATAGGGGATCTGTATGCCTTTGTGAGTATGGTGTGCTATAGCATCTTTTTGGCTCTTGTGTTTGGATTGCGCAAGAAATATGACACGATGCATTTGTTTTTTTTCGCCTCGCTTGGATCAAGCCTTATGCTGCTTGGACTTGGAGGTTATTTCGAGGGATTTTCAACGCCTAAGGATTTGAAAAATTGGGGGATTTTGGCGTTGATTGTATTATGTGGGCAGGTCTTGGGTCAAGGATTTTTTGGCTATATCATGGGCAAGATTCCTGCACAAATCTCTTCATTGCTTTTACTATTCTCACCGATCATCGCTGCGGTGATGGGATATGTGTTTTTGGGTGAAATGCTAGGATGGGTGGAGATCGCTGGAATCTTTGTGATCATCTTTGGTGTGTATCTTGCACAAAAGAAGAAAAAATGATATAAATTATTTGTTGACTCCTTTTACCTCAATTTACATTTATTTTTGATTAATTTTCTGATATCCTACATCGTCATAGAATTTTATCAATGAGGAGTTGAATATGAAAGACAAAAGATTCGTTTCTGCTGGAAGAATGGGTGAGTGCTTCAAGATCCCCTCCCCTCTTTTTAGACCCATTGTCGCAAGTTCTCTTGTTTTGGCTTTGAGTGCAAGTGCAGCAAATGCACAAACTTGCACAGATACAGATCCTGCAGATAAACCTATCTTTTGTTATGCTGATGGCGGATCTGCTTCGCCCCACACAATGACTGCGGACAAAGACTCTAGAAACATTGGAGACAGGGAGAGAACAGGAGGAATTAAAAGAACGATCTATGAAGGAGATGTGACACTTAAGAGTGGTATTTGGATACACCAAGGTGAAAAACAGACTATCTTTAAGGGCAATGCAACGATCCAGTCAGGTGATGAAGTGATCTATGCTGGATATTTTAAAGAGACCAACCACTGACAGAATATCTTAATCTTCTCAGGGGATGTCAACAAAATCGAAAACACAGGTAGTGGTGGTAGTGATGTTGCTATCCAGGCAAATGGAAATAATGGAAGTACTTATGAGAATACTCATAATTATCTTACATTCGAGAGGGGAAACAACACGATCAAAGGAAGAATTCTTGCTGCCACGAATGGTAATTACGACGAAAGACGCGCGGCAAATTACTTGGTTTTCAAATCTGGGACAGCTACTATCGATGGAAAGATAGAAGCCTCTGTTGGAGGAAAAAATGAAATCTATCTTGGGGATTCTACTATTGCCTACCTTTTGAAAGATATCACCGCTTCTGGTGGAAGTGGTCAAAACATCATCAAATCCACCGGAGAGCTTATCATCCAAAATACTTCAACCCCGCAAACCATTTCTGCAACTTATGGGCAAAATACTATCACTGCTCAGACGATCACTCTAGGATCAAGTGGTCAAAAAATCAATCTCACAGTCAATGGAAAGAATGCTACAAGTGAAGCCAAAAACTCAATCACTTCTACAGGAAGGATGACAGCTCATTTTGGAGAAGTGAAAGCACATGAAAATGGCACTGGTAATGGCAAACGCACCAATGAGATCATCGGAGGGTCAGGCAGTGAGATCTATATCGAAAAACTAAGCGCAACAGATAGTGCGAACAACTCAAATCATGTCACTGTGTCAAAAGATGGAAGCCTCACGATCAAAACGATCACATCAAGTAATGGTGGACAGAACAACATCACCATAGGAGAGAATAGTCGAGCGACTATCATTGACAGTATCCCAAATGGCAGTTCAAGTGATGGCTCTAATCACTTCACACTCAAAGGTGATGGGGCTTATCTGACTTTTCAAGGAGGAAACACCAAGATCTCTTCTCTCACTTCTTCTGGTAAGACGCTTATCGATCTTGCGGGCATTGAAGATGGACGCCCAAAAGAAAATATAACTGCTGCTAATGCTGGCGCTAATAACAACATCAGAAAAACACTAGAAATCGGGACAAGTAATGGTAGGAGTGGGAGTGGAAATTCTAACGGCTTCAAGGGAGAAGCTGCATTTGAAGTCTATGTCGGAGGAGGCAAAAACGATACTGTGACCTTCAAATCCGCATCAAAACAAGATGGAAACTCCAATTCAGTCGCCACCATTGTGGCCTCTGGAGATATCCACACGATCCTCAATGGAGATGGACAAACGCACAAACTTGCGACAGTTGAAAATGGAGCAAAAGTCAATATGGAAGTCAAGGGAGGAGAGAGACTGATCGGTGGGGTGATCGTAGAAACCGTCCTTACTCCAAAAAATGGCGGTAACAATGGAGAATATTATCTAGGTAAAGGAATCGATAAGGGAACCCCAGTCCAATACCAAGAAGTCGCACGCTCTGCTTTGACGACAGGCTATGATCTTTATCTAGCCAACTTCAACTCGATCAATAAGCGTATGGGAGAATTGCGTGATAATCCTTATAGCCAAGGAGTATGGGCTAGAGTCTTTGGTGGAAGCACAAGCAGTGACTTTGGAAGTGGAAGCACGACCAACTATGTCACGCTTCAGGCTGGATATGATTATTCGCTTAGTTTCAATAATGCGAAGAACTATATGGGTATCGCTCTAGCTTATGCCAAATCTTGGACAAAGGGTAATGCTCTAAGTATGAATGGATTGATCGGAGCTTCTGAAACTATCTCACTGAGCAATGTGGATTCTGATATGGTTGAGGTGGGGATCTACAACTCTTATGTGGCAGATAATGGATGGTATAACGATACGATCTTGAAGTTTGACTATATTATGAGTAAGTTTGCCTTGAGCAATAGATCAGATTTCTATACAGATACAGATAATTTTGCAATAGTGCTTAGCGATGAATTTGGATATAGATATAAGTTTGGAGATGATGAGAGTTGGTATATCGATCCTCAGGCAGAAGTAGCACTTGGATACTTCAATCAAACCGATTTCAATCGCGCGATGCAAGATGCCTCTGGATTGTCCTCGACTACGCTGAATGCTAAGCAAGAGAATATTTTGACTCTAAGAGGAAGAGCTGGGATGAGCTTGGGGAAAAGATTTACTACAGATCAAGGCTTTGTAAGTCTTTATGTGGGGACATTCTATGAGTATGACTATATTTATGGAGGAAATGCAAGCCTTGTAGGAAGAGAAGGGGGGAAATCAATCTCTTTGAATGGTCTTGAAAGCAATGGAAGAATCATTGTCAATACAGGTAGCAATATCGCCCTCACTGAGAGCACAAGACTCTATATTGATGTAGAAAAGAGTTTTGGAGACAAGCAAAGAACCCATATGCAATTTAACTTCGGGGCAAGATATAGTTTCTAGCCATAAATTCTTCAAGTTTTTCTATCAAGGATATCAAGCCTAGGGTGAGATATCCTTCGATGGATGACTTTTTCTTCGATGATATCTTTAAGAACTAAAATCGCTATTTTTTGATTTCTGAATACATGAGCTTTATAAAGTAGTTTTGGGAGAAATGATAGATAGTGGCGGACAGGGAGGGATTCGAACCCTCGGTAACCTTGCGGCTACGCATCCTTAGCAGGGATGTGGTTTCAGCCAACTCACCCACCTGCCCAGCGATCTCTGAAGCATGATGCATAAGAGAGGTGGAATTTTAGCGTTTTTTCCTTCAAAAAATCCAAAAATTCTTCAAAAAGGCTTTTAAAAAGAGTTTATGTTAGACTTCTGCCTCAAACTTTATTGAAGGTGGATGTTACGGATGAAAAGATATGCCTTTATTTTCCCTGGACAAGGGAGTCAAGCAAAGGGGATGGGTGAGGATTTTTATCATTCTTTTTCTATGGCAAAAGAATGCTTTGAGCAAGCAAGCGATGTGCTCAAGATGGATATGTGCAAACTTCTTTTTGAAGAAAATCAAGAGCTCAATCAAACCCAATGGACACAGCCTGCAATTTTTTTGGTGAGCTATATTGCGCATAAGGTTTTTCAAAGTGAATTTTCGCTCGATCCTGTACTTGGACTTGGACATTCTCTTGGAGAGATCAGTGCTATTGGTGCAGCTTGTGGGCTTGGATTTGAGCAGGGGATTAGGCTGACGCATCTAAGAGGTAAATTGATGGCTCAGGTTTGTGAGGGGAAGGATGCTGGGATGATGGTCGTTGTAGGTGTAGAAGATGAAGCCTTGGAATCTTGTGCAAAACGCTTGCAAGATGAGGGGCGTGAGATTTGGTGTGCTAATTACAATGGTGATGGTCAGATCGTCTTGGCGGGCAAAAAGGATGATCTAAGTGCGAGTGAGGGGGTGATCAAATCTCTTGGCGCCAAAAGAACTCTTCTGCTTCCAATGTCTGTAGCAAGCCACTGCCCGATGCTTAGTGGTATGTGTGATGAGTTTGAGGGATTGCTAGAGGAATTATTAGAAAATGAATTTGTGACCCCCATTATTTCCAATGCCACGATGCAAGCCTATCGCTCCAAAGAAGAAGCAAAGAAGCTCCTAGTCTCACAGCTCATCTCTCCTGTGTTTTATAAGCAAAGCATTCGCAAGGTTGATGATGGGGTTGATGGCTATATTGAGTTTGGTTGTGGAAATGTGCTTAAGGGACTCAATAAGCGCCTGAGTATCAAGCCGACATTGAGTGTGAGTGATACTTCTACGCTCAAAGAGACGATTAAGATTCTAGGCTAGGGGGAAGAGAATGAAGGTCGCAATCTTGAGCGCAATGCGCGAGGAAATCACGCCATTTTTGCAGAAGTATCCCCATCACACCCAAAAAGAAATAGGGGGCAATACTTATTTTCTAGTCAATGCTGGGGGCTATGAGCTTATTTTGGCTTATAGCAAGATTGGCAAAGTGCATGCAGCCTTGAGTGCTAGCACGATGATTTTGCACTTTGGGGCAGAAAAACTGATCTTTAGTGGAGTGGCGGGAGGATTAAATCCATCATTAAAAGTTGGAGATCTCATCATTGCAAATAAGCTTTGTCAATATGATGTAGATATTACAGCGTTTGGACATCCGCTAGGATTTATTCCAGAAAGTAGTGTGTATATTGAAGCTAATCTCACGCTTAATGCATTGGCTCACGAAGTCGCAAGAGAAAAAGGGATCACGCTACAAGAGGGGATCATTGCAAGTGGTGATAGTTTCATCGCAAATAGAGAGAAAAAGCAATGGCTGATCGATACCTTTGGGGCTGATGCTGTGGAGATGGAGGGGGCAAGTGTTGCCAATGTTTGTCATTTGCTTAGGGTGCCTTTTTGTATCCTGCGCTCAATCAGTGATAGTGCCGATGGTGAGGCAGATGTGAGCTTTGATGAGTTTTTGGAATCTAGTGCGAAAGTGAGCGCTGATTTTGTGGAGGCGATGCTACAGAAGGGATTGTAATCTTTGGAGGAGGGAGATGATGCGAAGTGGTTTTAGTATGCTTGAGCTTGTTTTTGTGATTGTGATTTTGGGGATTTTGGCTTCTATTGCGATTCCTAAGTTTTCTTTGACGCGCGGAGATGCACAAAGTGTGAGCATACAGAGTGATATCAGCCAAGCAATTAGCGCACTACAGCGTGAAGTATTTATGAAGAATCCTCTTCCCTCACGCATCGATGGCGCTTATATGATGGAGGTTGCTGGCTTGAGTAAGACGCGCTGGATCGCTGTAGGGAATGGAATCAAGCTTGCCAAAGATGGAGCAGTGGATCAGCAAAATGATTGTGTGATTTTTGAGTTTAGGGATTCAAAAAATTTGCATATCCAAATTCGAGATCTTGATACGCCACTTTGTAAAAAATTACACAAAACCTATGAGGACAAAACAATCCCACTTTTCGCACAGTAGTGCTTTTAGTTTGTTTGAACTAATCCTTGTGATTTTCATTTTGGCAATGCTTGGATATCAGGCGTTGCCTAGATTTTGGGTGAGCGAGAGTGTGTGCCTTTATAAGCTTAGAAGCAAGCTTTTAGAAAGCAATGATGCATTGACCTTGCTTTATGCCAAGCATATGGTGAGCTCACAGAGAGTTGATGTGTCTTTGATTTTGGAGGATCTGACAAATCGCCAAGATCCACACTGCTTTTTTGAATACAGACAGGATAGATTGCTTGCTCATATTGGTCAGCAAACATTGGGTTTTGTGATTGATCCAAAAGATTTTTCATCAAAGCCTAAGATTTATTGTTCGCTCTCAAATGAGCTATGTCGAAGTTTCTGGGGCAAGAAACTCAAAAAATAATAGAATGCCATCTTTAATCAAAGAGGAGATTTTATGAAAAGAATTGCTTTATTGTGTGTGTTGTTGGCTGTTGGTTGTTTTGCACAATTGCAGGTCGTAGAAAATAAACCCGAATCTCGATCTGGATTGTTTTTTGGAGCTGGATTGGGAGCGGGGGCTAATGCGATGAAATTTGTCGGTAGCAAGCATCCCATCAATAATGCACTATATAGTGAAGATAAAAGTTATGCTTCTTTTGTCGTCTCAGCCAAAGTGGGGGGATATCATTATTTTACAAATATGATTGGTTTGCGCTATTACTACAATCTAGATGTCAATTTCAATCCTGGAGAATCTGAGGGCAATGCTTCTTCTCCTATTGAGGCTTTTTATGTCTTATCAGGCTCTCACACGCTCAATACAGATGCTGTGGTCAATGTCTTTGCAAGTAAAAATATTGAGTTTGCTGTGATCGGAGGGGTAGGCATGGGAGTGGTTGCTGGAGAATATGGATCTCGCTATAAGACAGTTTATGGTCCATCAAGCAATGATTATGTAGATTTTGAGTTTCGATTCAATCTTGGTGCAAGAGTGATGTTTGATCAAAAATATGGGCTTGAGTTTATGGCCAAACTTCCAGTCACACCAGCCACTCAGGTAAGTGGCAATGCTCTTGATTACAGCAAATCTTCTCCCTATTACTTTACGCTTGATTTTGTGATGGAGCGTTTCTAGACTTTTGCACCTCTCTAGACTTTTTGGTTAGAATTTTAAAAACCCAAAAGAGAGAGCAAGGTGAAAAAAATCCTAGATTGTTTTGAGTATCTCAAGCGCTATCAGATTGATTTGTTTGAATCGATCTGTATTTTGCTTGAGTGCTTCTTGCTCAAACAAAATGATCAGATTTCTCCTCTCTTGCAAAAAGCACAAAGACGGCATAAAATCTATGAGAGTTATCTCTCCTTGCTCTCTCAATGGACAAAGCCCACTCCTCCAAACCCCCATCTCAATCTCTCCAAAGTGCTCAAAGCAGTCTTAGATACACCTCTTTGGGATTTGGGATTGTTTTTTGATCTCATCACACAAAAGAAGACCAATAATAAGCTGTTTTTCTATACAACGCCCTTGGAAGTGAGTGTCTTGCTCAATGCTCTTGCAGATCTCAAAAAGGGTGAGAGTTTGTATAACCCATGCTTTGGTCTTGGAAGCTTATTTTTGCAGATTCCACAGGGTGTGAGTGTGTATGGTGAAGAGCTTGATGAGCGTTTTGTCAAGATCGCATCTTTGATCTGTAAGCTTGGACATCATGAGGCTTTTTTGGTGTGCAATGATGTGCTTAAGCAGCCAAGTTTTAAGGATGCAAGTGGATTTTTGCAATTTGATAAGATTATCTGCAATCCACCTCTTCACTCCCATCTTGGGACAAATTACATCAAAGAAGATGAGCGCTTCAGTGGTCTTGTCTCCAAAAATTATCCTGAGCTGATTTTTTTCTTCCATGCACTAGTCCATCTCAAAACACGCGGAGTTTTTATCTTGCGTCGTGGGATTTTTAAAAATCTTGAATCCAAGCTCAAGGAAGCATTGCTAGGGAGGCTTGAGTGTATTATCGATTTGCCCAAAAATATTTTTCCTTATCAAAATCATGATTTTTGCATCGTGATTGTGGGCAAAAAGGCAGAGAGGATTCTCTATATCGATGCAAGTGGAGAGCATTTCTCACGCAAAGATGGTCGCTATCATCGTCTTCAAAATATGGAAGAGATTCTAGAGATCTATCATCATCCCAAAAAACAAACTCCATATTCTAAGACGATTTTGGAGATTGATGAATTGTTTGAGCAGAAATCTCAAGATGGTGATGGATTGAAGCTTTCAGAAATTGCGCATATTTTTAAAGGGAGGCGTGTGTATGGTGGGATCAAAGATGAGAAGATAGAGTTTTATGAGGTGGGAGTGAGTGATTTTGAGGCCCTTGGATTTAGTGAGAGATTTGATCATTTGCGACTTGAGGGGCAGAAAAAAAAGGTGCTTGAATGCTTGCTTAAGCCTTATGATATCTTGATCTCATGGAGGGGGAATTCTCCTAAGATCACCATTCTTTCTCCTCATTTATCATCTTTGTGTGTCCCAAATATGGGTGTGATTGTTGTGCGAGCAAATGATGCAAATTTGGCTTTGGGAATCTATGCTTATCTCTTTGGTTCTGTGGGGTATCAGAAGCTTTGCGAATTGTGTGAGGATTGTCTTGAGATCAAAAAGCTCAAAAATTATCTTTTTCCTTCAAATTTGATTTCTTATGCTTCATATTTTGGAGAGATAGAGGCTTTGGCATCGCAGTTTCACGCACTGCAAAATAAAATCATAGAGCTAAAGGATAGAGTGTGAAGCATTATCAATCTCAGATTCGTGATGTGTGCTGTGGGCAAAATGTCACGGTGGTTGAGCCATGTAATTTGTATGAGTGTGTGCTAGATGATGATGTGTTTGTAGGACCATTTGTTGAGATACAAAGTCAGGTCAAGATTGGAGCGCGAAGTCGGATTCAGAGTCATAGTTTTATTTGCTCCCTTGTTGAGATTGGGAATGATTGCTTCGTGGGGCATGGTGTGATGTTTGTCAATGACTTGTTTTTGGAAGGTCATCCTTCTTTGAGTGCAGATCAGTGGAAGCCCACGCGGATTGGTCATCATGTCAGCATAGGATCCAATGCGACTATCTTACCTGTGAGTATTTGTGATCATGTTGTGATTGGTGCGGGAAGTGTCGTGACCAAAGATATCCTCTCAAGCGGTGTGTATGCGGGGAATCCAGCCAGAAAAATCAGAGATTTGTAGGAAGTAAAAAAGATGGCAAAGATACGGGCAGCTGTGATTGGGTATGGTTATTGGGGGGTGAATATCGCAAAAAGTATTATCAAGAATGATCAATTTGAGTTGGTGAGTATTTTTGATGAAGATGAAGCAAGGGTGAATGAGGCTAGAAAACTCTATAGCTTTCAGACTTATTCTTCTTATGAGGAGATTTTGTCTGATGAAATGATTGAGGCTGTTTTTATCATCACACCCCCTCACACACATTATATGCTTGCCAAGCAAGCTCTTTTGGCAGGGAAGCATATTTTTGTAGAAAAGCCATTGACCACCAATCTTGGCGAGGCCTATGAACTTTATGATCTAGCAAGCAAACATAATCTCAAGATTCATTGCGATCATGTATTTTTGTATTCTCCTGCTGTGCGCTATCTCAAGGATCATATCAGTGATTTTGGTGAGATTGTTTATATCAATGCAAGGCGTATCAATCTTGGATTGTTTCAGAGTAATGTGGATGTGATTTGGGATCTGGCAATCCATGATTTGAGCATCATTGATCATCTTGTGGGGTTGGAGATTGTGAAAGTCAGCACCTTTAGCAAGAAGTATCAGAATTATCCCAATGATGCTCTAGCCAATATCAATATGGAGCTTCAAAATGGTGTGATCGCAACGATCAATGTCTCATGGCTAAGCCCTATTAAGGTGCGTGAGATGATGATTGGAGGGACGAAGAAAAGCGCGATTTATGATGATGTTTTGCGCGATAAGATCAAAATGTTTGACACGGGCGTTGTGATCAAGGATGAGTTTGATAAAAATACGCTATTTGCTAAGATGGTGGAATATCACTTAGGACAGGAGGAGATCCCTGCATTGCCTAGTTATATGTCTTTGGATTCTTCAATTGATGTTTTTTATCAGCTGATTGTGCAAAATGCAGATAATCACCATGAGCATGTATTGAGAGTGATTAAGGCTTTAGAAATCATCTCTAAAGCCTCTTAGATCCCCACTCCCTTTCCCCCATTTTATTTTTCTTTTTGGATTCCTTAGAGCATCAAGGGAGCGAGCAAAAATCCTAGTGCCACACTTAAGCCAATGGCTAGTATGCCAGGAATCATAAAGGAGTGATTGAAGACAAATTTCCCAATCCTTGTAGATCCTGTGTCATCCATTTGGACAGCGCCTAGGAGTGTGGGATATGTTGGCAGGATGAACAATGCGCTCACTGCGGCAAAAGAAGCAACGATGATATACACATGTTCTGTATGCTCTGGACTGATTCCAAGTGCCAAGATCACTGCTGGCATAAGAGCCTTGGCAGTTGCTGCTTGGGAATAAAGAAGCATCGAGCCAAAAGCAAGCCCAACAGCCAAAAGATAGGGATAATCTGTCACGATACTAGATGCATAAGTTTTGATTCCCTCAATATGGGCTTTGACAAATGTGTCTCCAAGCCATGCCACTCCAAGCACACAGATACAAGCTACCATCCCACTTTTGAAAACACTAGAATCGGGAATCTTAGATGGATTGACCTTGCAAAAAAAGACGATCAATGATGCAACCACAAGCATAAAGCTCATAATCGCTCCATCTCTTGGAAGAATGACAGGTGAGATGAGCTTGAGATTGTCTGAGATCGCACAAGCATATAAAACTACGCACAACACCCCAAGTCCAAAAAATAAAACTGAGCGTTTTGCGCTTGAAGAGATCTCGCGTCTAGAGTGATCTTGAGGTTTGGCGACTAGGCCTTGTGCAAGCCTCTCTTGATAAATCTTGTCTTTGCTTAGTTCAAGCGAGCTAAAAGTACTCATCAAGAATGCTGTGAGCATACATCCCAAAAATGTTGTCACAATCCAGATTCCAAGAAGACTCATATAATGCATTCCCAAAGGCTCCAAAACTCCTGTGAGATACACAACAGCAGCAGAGATGGGGGAGGCAGTGATCGCAATTTGTGAGGCGACCACGGCGATGCTTAGGGGAACTGATGGTTTGATATTGGCACTTTTAGCCACATCTACAATCACAGGGATCATAGAAAAAGCAGTGTGTCCTGTCCCAGCAAAGACGGTGAGAGTGTAGGTGATGAGGGGGGCAAGATAATTGATGTATTTTGGATTCTTGCGCAAGATTCGCTCTGCGATATCAACAAGATAATCCATCCCTCCAGCAACTTGCATCGCAGAGATTGCAGCAATCACAGATGCGATGATCAAAATCACATCCGTTGGTATGCTTCCAGGCTTCAAGCCAAGTCCAAGCGTCAAAATGACAACACCAATCCCACCAGCATATCCGATTCCAATCCCACCCATTTTGACGCCAATAAAGATGGCGCCAAGTAAAATGACGATTTCCAAAGCCAACATATTCTCTCCTTATGATTGCTTTGAGTTATTTTTGCATTTTCTGTTTGTCTTCACTAGTCATATGAGGTTTCAACATATTTTCGGGTTTAAAAATCTCATCTAGCTGAGCTTGGGTGAGCAAGCCTCTCTCTAGCGCGATCTCTCTCACTCCTTTTCCAGTTTGAAGAGCTTCTTTGGCAATTGAGGCAGAATTCTCATAGCCAATATAGGGATTGAGTGCTGTGACAATTCCAATAGATCCAAACACATAGTTTCGACATACTTCCTCATTGGCAGTGATTCCATCAATACATTTATCCGCCAAAGTTTTCATAGCCTTATCGAGCATTTCCATTGAATTAAAGAGTGCATAAGCCAAAACAGGCTCCATCACATTGAGTTGGAGTTGTCCAGCTTCTGCGGCAAAAGAAACAGTGACATCATTTCCAATCACCATAAAACACACTTGATTGACGACTTCTGGAATCACGGGATTGACTTTTCCAGGCATGATAGAGCTTCCAGGTTGCATTTTGGGGAGTGAAATCTCACCAATCCCTGCTCTTGGACCAGAACTGAGGAGTCTTAGATCATTGCACACTTTGGAGAGTTTGACTGCGACACGCTTAAGCACACCACTGACTTGGACATAAGCACCATTATCTTGTGTTGCTTCAATGAGGTTTCCTGCTGTAATAAATGGCTTGCCTGTGACTTCTTGGAGTTTTTGCTCAACGACCTTTGCATATTCTGGGTGAGAATTCATCCCTGTTCCAATCGCTGTCCCTCCTAGATTCATCTCCCGAATCAGGTTTCTTGCCTCAAGAACTCGATCAATATCCTCACCCATCATGATCGAAAATGTCTTAAACTCCGCTCCAAGAGTCATCGGAACAGCATCTTGAAGCTGTGTTCGTCCCATCTTAAGGATGTCTTTGAATTCTTCAGCCTTGCGATCATATGAAGCTTGTAAGAATTTCATAGTTTCTGCAAGTTGCGTAAGTTTGTCATAGATTGCGATTCTCATTGCTGTGGGATAAGCATCATTGGTTGATTGACTTAGATTGACATGATCATTGGGGTGACAGTATTGATATTCTCCTTTTTTGTGCCCCATGAGTTCAAGCGCGATATTGGCGATGACTTCATTTGCATTCATATTGGTGCTTGTGCCAGCACCTCCTTGAATCATATCAACGACAAATTGATCATTATATTTGCCACTCATCACAAGATCGCAAGCTCGGCAGATATGATCTTTGAGCTCACTGCTTAGAAGACCAAGTTCATTGTTGGCAAGGGCTGCGGCTTTTTTGACTTGGGCTAGGGCAACGATAAAGTTTGGAAAATTTTTCAACTTATCATGAGAGATATTGAAGTTTTCTAGTGCCCGATAGGTTTGCACACCATAATACACATCTTCAGAAATCTCCAAATCCCCTAGGAAATCGTGTTCGACTCTTTTCATTTTTTGCTCCTTGTTTTGATTTGCACTCGAATACTAGAGCGTTCTTTTTTGAAATCCAAAAGAAGTGGTGTGTTTTGTTCTTGAGATTCTGAACAACTGCACAAAAGGTTACAGTTTTAAGAAGAGAGAATGGGGGAATAACTTTTTAGTGTCAGAATCGCTGTTTTTATTCTTTGAAATTGAGTCTGAAAAGTTGTTTATCAAAAAGAGAGATATGAAAGAGCGCTTCAAAAATTTTGATATCTAGCAAGGTTCCTTTGACAAAAATTTCATATTTTCTATTATTGGATTGTTTGATTGTGGCAAGGAAGATGATTTCTTGCTCAAACTCGATGGGTGCAAGGAATTGGACTTCTGATTTGATGGTGAGGGCATTGGGTTGATTGACCAAGCACATGGCTGCGTAATTGGCAGCACTAAAGATGAAGCCAGAGTGGATAAGATTGCTTTCATCGCTGATCATTTGCTTTGTTGGATTGAAAATAATGATCGCTTCTTCCTCTGTGAGTTTGGCAATCCTTCCACAAAGATCAGGTTTGAGTGCATTGCATACTGAGAGTTCAAGATTGTGTTGCTCCAAAATATCTTCCATTTTATCTCCTCTTTAGTTTGAAATATCCTCTGATGGGGGCTGGATAACCCTCAATAGTTTTGCAAGAATCTAGAGGATCTAGAAAATCTTCCAAGCTTAGGCTATCAATCCAATCCGTTTTTCTTTGTTCTTGTGTGTCTGTGGGGATTGTAGCAAGGCATTCAAAACTATCAAATCCAGCACGCTCACACCATCCACGCAAGGCATGAATACTTGGGATGAAATAGGCATTGCTCATTTTGGCATAACTTTTTGGAGGACATAGAACGATCTCTTCTTGAGAGTCTAAGATCAGTGTATCAAGTATGACTTCACCCTCTTTGTTGAGAGATTTTGAGAGGTGTTTGAGTGTTGTGATGGGATCTGTCCTGTGATATAAAACACCCATACACAAAATCACATCAAAAGTAGCTCCATAATTTGCTAGATCCTCGACCCCAAGGAGTTCGTATCGGATTTTGCTTTGTATGAAATGATTGATGAAATCAAACTGGCATTTAAAAAGTGCAGAGGGATCAAAGCCTGTGATGCTTTTGGGTGAGAGTGGAAGCATTTTGAACATATAGTATCCATTGTTGCATCCAATGTCTGCGACATCTTTGTCTTGGATATTGAGATGAGGGGCGATGAGGTCAAATTTTTTGAAACTTTGCCATTCACTATCAATGTGTAAATTCCCAATGTGAAAAGGCCCCTTGCGCCAAGGCTTGAGATCTTTGGCAAGAGTGTAGATTTCATCTTCTATTTGAGAAGTGGGATGAGAATAAAGGATCTTGATGCTATCCTCAAAGAAAATCTTGGCATCTATTTTGGGAAGTGAAGAGATGCGCTTAAGGAGGGGAGCGATATTTTTGGCTTGAAGTTTTTGAAGCTGTTGTTTAGTCATCAAAAAGGCTCGACTCTATTGCAGAGTTTTGCAAATGATCTAGCAAAAATGCACTATTGACGCCCAAAATCAATGCGAAGTTGAATTTTGTGTTTTTGATTGCTTCAAAGAGCGAATCAGAATCGGTATAGCTTAGGGCATCAGGGAAGAGGAAGATTTTGGATTGTGGGACGAAGAAGGCGATCTTGGCCCATTTGGCATTTTCCTGAAGATAGCTTGCATAAAATCTAAAGTGTTCTTGTTGTTCTTCTGCGAGCAAAACACGGCCACTTTGGCCATGGGGGCAGAGAAGATTATTGGCTGCGATGAAGATGGGTTTGAGATAGGGGATGCTTTTGAAATATTCGAGCGAGAAGTAGATTCCTTCATTGAGAAAAAGTGTGATGACTGAGGAGAGATAGCCTAGGAATATGCTAGGGAGTGAGAGGGTATAGCGCTTGGAATCAAAATAGATTTTGCTATCAAATAATGTGCATGAAATAATCTTGAAGGGTTCATTGTCTGGAAGAATGCTTCTAGTGAATTCTAGAGGAACTTCCAAAAGAGCTGTGTTGTTGGTGATGATTTTTTGAATCCCTTGTTTTTGAGTGGATTCCAAAAAATCGCTATAGCCACCCTGCAAGAAGTCTAGTGTCGGATCTGTGGTGATTTCTTTGGCGATTTCATACTCAATGTTTTTGAGATAAATTACTGAAATATTGCGCGAGAGAAGCTTGTATCGAATGAGGCGCGTGATCGCATCTTGCAGAGAATCTACCTTAATCCATGCACATTCCTCATCAATGACTTGTAGATCTCCATCTTCAAAGAGGATTCCATAAGCTCCAAGCATGATGGCTTCTCTCGCATCGCTCTCTTTGGTGCAGATAAAGAGAGTGCCACGCATGACATGAGTGATTTGTGTTGTGATATTCTCAAAGTGAGAGATTGGGGGCTGATTGAGGAGATTGCCATTGACAATCTCTGCGACTGCATTGACTCTCAAATCTTGCGCTCCTTAGCCAATTTTGCTTCCATTTTTTTTCTTGCTTTGTGGAACGATGAGTTTCAATCCTTCATCATCTTTGACAGATAGGATCATTCCCTCACTGATCATACCCATAAGTTTTGCAGGCTTGAGATTGGCAACGACACAAACCTGTGTCCCAATCAAATCTTGTGGATCATAATATTTGGCGATCCCAGAAATGATCTGACGCAATCGCCCCTCTCCCAAATCAATCTGAAAACATAGAAGCTTATCACTCCCCTCCACCCTTTTGGCTTCTATGACCTCTCCTACCCTTAAATCTGAGAGAAAAAAGTCATCGATTTTGATTAGAGATGTTTCTTCTTGTTTGACTTGGCTTGAAGATGGTGGCATCTTGGGTTCAGGCTTTTGGATTTTGGGGAATAGGGGATCTGTTTTAGTAAGTTGGAATCCATTGAAATAATGCGTTTTAATACTGCTTAGATCTCCCAAATCTTTGCCTAGTGCTTGGACAATTTTTTGAGCACTTTGAGGGATGGCTGGATAGATGAGTGTTGCTCCTTTATAGAGGATATTGCAAAGAAGCACGAGTAGAGCTTGTGTTTTGTTCTCCTCACCATTTTTTTGGAGATTCCAAGGTTCATATTTGCTGATGAGTTCATTGCCTAAGGCAAAGAGTCTCCATACCTCCTCAAGATAGCGATGGAATCGTGCTTGAGGGATTTCTTGGAGGGCAGAGTGGATGATTTGATTGATATTTTCTAGTTCTTGAGCAAAAAATTCTTGCAATGATTCTGTGTAGAGCTGGAGTGCAAAATACTTCTCACTCATTCCAACAACACGATTGAGAAGATTTCCTAGATCATTGCTAAGCTCTGAGTTGGAGCGATCGATCAAAGAAGTATGGCTAAAATCTCCATCTTGTCCAAAAGGAACTTCTCTAAGCAAGAAATATCTAAAAAGATCATTGCCAAATTCAGCAATCATCGCCTGTGGATCGATGACATTGCCGATGCTTTTGCTCATTTTTTGTCCTTCATTGAGCCACCATCCGTGGGCATAGATTTTTTGAGGGAGTGGGAGCTCAAGACTGAGCAAAAATGCTGGCCAATAAATGGCATGGAATCGCAAAATATCTTTTCCAACTAAGTGGATTGCCTCTTCCCAGAAGCTCATTTGTGCTCCATCTTGCCCATATCCCAAAGCACTGACATAATTCATCAATGCATCAAGCCAAACATAAATAATATGCTTTTGATCATCTTTTTGAGATGGGATGGGGATCCCCCACTCAAATGTGGTGCGAGTGATGGAGAGATCGTTGAGACCTTGTGATACAAATGCGATCACTTCATTTTGGCGATATGAGGGGAGGATGGGATTGCTTTCATACCATTTGAGAAGCTGATCTTGATATTTGGAGAGTGCAAAGAAGTAGCTTTCTTCCTTGATGATTTGAGTTGGTTTCCCACAATCTGGACATCCTCCATTTTCTTTGAGTTGTGTTGGAGTAAAGAAGCTTTCACAGCTAATGCAGTAATGCCCTTCGTATTCGCCAAGATAGATATCTCCTTTTTCTTGCATTTTGACAAAGGCTTTTTGCACAGCTTGGATATGGTGAGGATCAGTTGTGCGCAAAAAATGATCATAAGAGATTTCCATCTTATCCCATAGGGATTTGAAGCTTTGACTGATCTCTGTGGCATATTGCATAGGTGTTTTGCCTTTGGCTTTGGCAGATTGTTCAATCTTTTGTCCATGCTCATCTGTGCCTGTGAGCAAAAAGGTTTCATTACCCTCTAGGGTGTAAAATTTTTTTAAAAAATCTGCAATGATCGTAGTATAGGCATGTCCGATATGGGGGACATCATTGACATAATAGATTGGGGTTGTGATGTATTTTTTCATTTTCTATCCTTAATCAAGCTTTTGAAATTTTAGCAGGCTCGATGGGTTTTGTAAAATCTAAACTAAGGGGATTTAAGAAGATTCCCCCACCAAAGAGAGGTGTGGAGAATCTTTGGGTGTTATGTATTTTGAAAATTTCTGATCATGGTGTAGATTTCATCTTTGAGGCGTAGTTTTTCCCTTTTGAGTTCATCAATGGTTGTATTGGATCCTACTTCAATTCCTGATTCCATATTTTGAATCTTCTGATCTAGAGCGTTGTGTTCGGCAAAAATTTTGGCGAAGTGGGCGTTGGACTGCTTGAGCTGAGAGATTTCCTCGCGGTATTCATGTAGCATTTTTTCTCCTTTGTTTGAAGTGTTCTAGAATAGTGCCACGATTTTCGAATACTTCAGAAATAATTCTTTGCAAACAAATTAAATCTAACTGCGATAGTCTGAGTTGATTTCTACATATTTGTATCCCAAGTCACAAGCATAAGAGGTGAATGCTCCATCTCCAACGCCTAGATCACAAGTGATAGAAAAACTATCAGTTTGCATCAATTTGGAAGCTTTTTGCTCAATCTCTTGGGTGAAGAGAATCTGACCACAATCAAAAATACAGAGATTTTCAATGAAAATTTTAAGCCTATTTTCATGGGCCTCTACACCACATGAACCGATTGTTGAGGCGATCCTGCCCCAGTTTGGATCACAACCAAAGAGAGCTGTTTTGACCAAGAGTGAGTTGGCAAGCGCCTTACTTGCTCTGATCGCTTCTTCTTGGTTTTTGGCTCCTTTGATTTTGAAAGCTACAAGTTTGCTTGCTCCCTCGCCATCTCGAACGATATCAAGTGCAAGTTTTTTCATCACCATGCCTAGGGCTTGATCAAAAGCACTTTTATCATAAGCTTGACTTTTGCCATTAGCAAATATGAAGACAGAATCATTGGTGCTTGTATCTCCATCCACACTGATTGCGTTGAATGTGGTATGGAGATGTTTGTTGAGAAGCTCTTCAAGGTCGTGTTGGGGGATGAGTGCATCTGTTGTGATAAAACAAAGCATCGTTGCCATTGCAGGTTCGATCATCCCTGCTCCTTTTGCCATCGCTCCAATATGAAAAGTCTGACCATCCTCCAAAACAATCTTTAAGGCAATCTCTTTTTCAAATGAGTCTGTTGTGCGGATCGCTTGACTGGCGCGATGTGCTGATTGGATACTTCTTTGAGAGAGATCAAAAGAATCAAAGGCTTGGATGAGTTTTTGGGTGTCAAGTCTTACTCCGATCACTCCTGTGCTTGAGGGGATGGGATTTTGAATAGTTGGAAAGCGTTGCTTGAGTGCTTCCATGACTTGAGTGATATCTTGGATTCCAGCTTCACCTGTGAGTGCATTGGCATTTTTGGTGTTGATGAGGACAAAGTTACTTTTTTTCCCTTCTAGATTGCGTTTGAAGTATTGAATCGGAGCGGCTTGGAAGCGATTGGTGGTAAAAACGGCATAGGGCAAAGTTGGAGGATCCATGTATAAAAAGGCAACATCAAGGGCTTGATTGGGTTTGAATCCAGCACTGATTCCATCAGCAAAAAATCCTTCTGGCGCACAAATTCCTCCATGAATTGGATAGATTGAGTAAGTTTTCATCATTTGTCCTTTGTGAGTTTGGTGAGTTTTGCTGGTTTGTTTCTTGACATGATGAGCTTTTTGGTTTCTCTAATGCCCTCACTTGTCCCAATCATTAGAAGTTTAGATTCGCTTGGGATGATCATCTCGCCTGTGGGCATGGTGATGTATTTGCCATCTTTTTGGGTGATCCCAACGATTGAGACGCGCGTGAGAGATCTAAAATTGGCATCTTTGAGTTTTTTGAGTACAACCCAGCTGTATTTGGGCACTACCACTTCTTCAAGATCTAGCAATGTGTCTTTTTTGTATGCAAATTGTTCAAGAAGATTTTCCATATCAGGGCGCACAGCCATCGCACTGACGCGTTGAGCCATCAAATCTGTAGGTGAAACCACAGCATTAGCACCGAGCTTTTTTAGCCTCTCTACATCCTCTTGAGTATATGCACTTGCGATGATGTAGTAGGCGCGTCTTCCAATTTCTTTTTCAAAAAGTCGGGCTGAGGCGATCAGTGCGATATTGTCTGCTGAAGTTTTAGAAAATGCCACGATACCCCTAGCGCTTGCTAGATGAGTTTTGGCGATGACGCTATCTGTGTGGGGATCACCGATGATGTAGTAGGGATATTTGTGTTTTTTGGCCTCTTCTTCAAAGTTGGGGCTATTATCTACAACTACAAAGGGGATTTGAGCTTCACGAAATTTTTTGGATAGTTCGATGGTGTATTCATTGTGATAGCAGACGACATAGTGCTTTTTGAGTCTGACAATTTTTTGAACCATTTTTCTCTCCTTGATGAGTTGAATCAGTGTTCCATTATTGAGAATGCTAACCACTGTCGCAACGCTAAAAGCAATCACCCCAGCTCCAGCAAACATAATAAAAGATGTGAATAAAATCGCAAGTGGGCCGAAATCTTTCTCTTTGAGTGCGCCAAAACCTGTATTTGTGAAAGTATAGGCAGTTTGGAAAAAGGCATCCATCAAGGAATAATCCTCTAGCCAAAGATAGCCAAGAGTTCCGATAAGTAGAAAGATTTGAATCAGTAGGAGGGGAAGCCTAAAGTATTTGAGCTGACCATAAAGTTCAGCATCTAGGCTATCTGTCGCTTTGGGCTTAGACTCCCTCCAGTGAAGAAGTTTTTTGATCCCCTTAAACAAAGGCTTCTCGCCTTGATCTCAGATTATGAGCGTTTTTTCATTGTTCTAAGGGTTGAAGCAGCAACCTTGATTTTCATCGTTGTTCCATCAGCGAGTGCAACGCGAACACTCCTAAGGTTTGGGAGCGATCGTTTTTTGTTCTTGTTGTTGGCGTGACTGACATTGTTTCCAACCATGGGACCTTTGCCTGTAAAAAAACATTTTCTTGCCATTTTGAAACCTTTATTGAAGTATTAAACCCGTGATTATATAGATTTTTGCCTCAATTTTTGAGTCTTTTGGCGATTTCTTGCGCAATTTCATAGCCATGATTGAGGCCAATTGCAATGGATCCTCCACTTTGTAGAGCGATGTCTCCAGCGATAAACAAATCCTGAATCGATGTTTCATGGATTTCTGAGCTTTTGGGTGTTTGCTTCTCATCAAGTTCTAGTTTGCATTTCTGTAAAAAATCAAGAGGTGTGGATCCTCCAATTGCATAAATAATGCGATCATAAGTTTCTTTTGTGCTATCAGCAAATTCGACACATACGCGTCCAGAATCCTCACTCAATGCCACAATATCCACTCCAAGTTTGGTCTGAAGTTCTCCGCTTGAGATGACTTTTTGGAGTTCTTGAGCATTGGCATCATTGATGCGTGCAAATTCTGAGCGACGATAGTTGAGGGTAGTTGGATTGGTTTTGCATAAATCATAGGCATATTCAACCGCTGAATTTCCTCCTCCTACAATCAGTAGTTTTTCATCTTTTTGGATACTGTTGGCATTGAAATTCACAAGAGATCGGATGGGTAGAGGGATTGCATAGCTTGGTTTATTGGGTTGACCCATTTTGCCAATAGCAATGACGACAAAGCGAGCTTTGAAGCTCTCCCCTCCGCTTGAGAGAAGTTCAAATCCATCTTCTGTTTTGCTAATGCGCTCAATATCAGTTTGTGGTTTGAGATCGATTTGATTGGAGGAGAGAAGAGATCCAAAGAGATCCAAAGTGCTCTCTTTGTTGCCATCACAAAAATCAATCGAGCCCTTGAGGGTGACTTCCTGCCCCTTATAATCTCTATCTACACGCTTTCCATCTTTATAAAATTTGCGGATGGTGGTCAAATATGACTCTCCCTTTTCAAATATGGCGACATTCTCAACCCCTAGCTTTTTGCTTTCAATTGCTGTTGAAATTCCTGTTGTTCCTGCACCAACTATTGCTACATCAATCATTTTTTCTCCTTTTTTCTTCTTTTTGTCGTGCTAAGTTGAGCTCTTCTTCATCATCAAAAAGCGCACCTTGCATCATTTTTTGAGCATCATCAAACTGGTGATTTTTGATTCCCCAGATGAATGCAACCAGTCCAATAAATCCCAAAAAAAGTGAAACATAGAGCATCACTCCCAAGATTCCTACGCTCATTTTATGCCTTTAGAGCCTTTAGGGCATAGTCTCTAGCTTGTTGCAAAGCTTGAGGAATCTTACTTGCATCCTTTCCTCCAGCTGTTGCAAAATCATCGCGCCCTCCCCCATTTCCACCAAGAATTTGAGCAATTTCCTTGATCCATGCTCCAGATTTAATGGGTGTATTTTTGACTCCAGCGACAAGAGAAATTTTCTCCTCTTGGTTTAGAATCAAAAGAACTGCGACTTTGGGATATTTGTTTTTGAGATGATCAACGATCTCTTTCCCATCCCCTTGAGCTTGAGAGATGATGAGATATGTATCCCCAACTTTTTCTTCAGAAAAGTCAGTTTGTATTTTACCTTTAGTTTCTTTTTTGAGCTGTTTATTTTCCTCTTGGAGTTTCAAAATAGCTTGGGATAGATTCTGGGTTTTGAGCATGGATTTGAGTTCTTGCTCAAGCCTGAGAGTATCGCAAGCAAACTCAAATCCAGCCTGTCCGCACACTGCCTCAATGCGTCTCACCCCGCTACTAACCCCATTTTCTTTGAGGATATAAAAGTTGCCAATCATTCCTGTATTGGAGACATGAAGTCCTCCACATAGCTCAAGTCCAGCATCCTCAAATCCAACGACACGGACTACTTCACCATATTTTTCACCAAAGAGAGCCATTGCGCCTTTTTGTTTGGCTTGATCGATCCCCATTTGCTCAATGCAAGCATTTTTGCAAGATATGATGATGGCATTGACTTTGTTTTGAATCTCTTTGAGCTCATCTTCACTCAAAGCTCTGTGAAAGCTAAAGTCAAAGCGCAAGCGATTGGATTGCACAAGACTGCCAGCTTGTGAGACACTTGAGCCAAGGAGGTCGCGCAAGACAAAGTGCAAAAGATGGGTGGCTGAGTGATGCTTGCGCACTTCAAGCTGGTGTTTGACATCAACTTCTGCCTCAAGTACATCGCCTATGCAAATGGGTGAGGTTGAGTGAATTTGGCAGAGTGTTTTGCCAAAGAAACTGCGTGTATCAATGACTTCAGCGATTTGTATATCACTGTTGCTAAGCCATCCTCGATCCCCGATGGCTCCTCCGCCTTGAGCATAAAATGGTGTGATTTCAAGCATCGCCCATCCTTGTCCTTGTGTGAGGCTTTGGATACTCTTGCCATTTTCATCAAAAAGAGCGCTAATCTTGCTAGTGCATTGATGGACATTGTCTTGGGCTAGGGAAGTTTGAGGTAGTGAGGCGATGATTCCAAACTCTCCATCACTGACTTCATCACCACTTCCTTTCCATGAAGCTTTGGCAAGTTCTCTTTGGTGTTGCATACAAGATTCAAATGTGGCAATGTCTAGATCAATACTATGCTCTTTGAGCATATCTAGTGTCAGATCAAGAGGGAAGCCATAGGTGTCATAAAGCTTGAAAGCAACTTCCCCGCTAAAGCAATCTTTGGAATCTTGAAGTTCTTTTTGGAAGAGACTCATTCCTAGCTCAAGTGTTTCATAGAAGCGCTTTTCTTCATATTTGCATTGCTCTAGGATATAGGCTTGCTTTTCAAGAAGATAGGGATAGATCGATCCCATTTGTGTGCAAACCTCTTGCACTATTTCAAATAAAAATGGCTTTTTGATTCCCAAAAGATATCCATGTCTTACAGCCCTCCTTAGAATCCTGCGCAAAACATATCCTCTTCCTTCTTTGTCAAAATGCACGCCTTGGGCAAGCAAAAATGCTACAGAGCGAGCATGATCTGCAATCACACGATAACTTGCTCCATTTTCATACACATAGGGTTTGCCACAAAGTGAAGCGACTTTGTCAATAAGTGGCATAAAGATTGAGCTATCAAAATTACTTCTTTTTCCCTCAAGTAATGCCGCTACACGCTCTAATCCCATGCCTGTGTCAATGCTTGGTTTGGGAAGTGGAGTTAGGGATCCATCGCTTTGGCGCTCATATTGCATAAAGACAAGATTCCAAATCTCCAAAAATCGATCCCCATCCCCCCCAAAATAATCCTCTTCCCCATTGAAATTCTCCTCTCCTTGATCGACAAAAATCTCACTACATGGCCCACAGGGTCCTGTATCTCCCATTTGCCAGAAATTATCTTTATCTCCCATTCTTTTAATTCTTGCAGGATCGATATGCTTGCTCCAAATCTCAAAAGCCTCATCATCACTCTCATGCACTGTGACATAAAGTATACTTTTGTCAAATCCCAAAACCTCTGTGACAAACTCCCAGGCATAGGCGATGGCTTGCTCTTTGAAATAATCTCCAAAGCTAAAATTCCCAAGCATTTCAAATAGCGTATGATGGCGTGCGGTATAGCCGACATTTTCTAGATCATTGTGTTTGCCTCCAGCACGGATACAGAGTTGAGAGCTTGTGCCTCTTGGAATGCTTGGAGCAGAGATTTTGCCTGTGAAAATATCTTTGAATTGCACCATCCCAGCATTGGTAAATAAAAGAGTGGGATCTTGTGGGATGAGAGGCATACTCTCATAGACTTGATGCCCTTTGGAGGCGAAGAATCCTAGAAATTTAGATCTGATATCGAGTTTCATGCTAAGACTTCCTTGGAAATAGATGACTTTATCAAAAAGCAGATTCTATCAAACAAGCTCTCTAAAGAAAGAATTGATTTGAAGCAATGAGTGATCTGTCTCAAATTGTATCAGTCCAGTTTGATGCAAAAGTTAATTTTCAATACAAAAAGTAATGAGATGATAGTTTGATTACTTTGTTTTAAGTGACACAAGAGCAATAGGCTTGGTTTTTTCTAAACTCAAGAAGAGTTTGCCAAGGAGGAGATCATGCAATCAAAATCGATTCGATGGTTTGCTTTTGTTGTTTTGGTTCTTGGTGGGGGGACTGTGTTTAAGCTCTCATCTCTCAAAGATGCATTCTATGTGCCGATGCAAACTTTTATGGGACTAAGCAATACACAGATTGGGGTTGCACTTTCTGTGTATGGAATCATTCAAACGGTGGGAAATTTTGCCTCAATTTATATTGCTGATCGTTTTTCTAAAAAGACTTTGATCCCCTTTTCGCTGATTGGTGTGGGATGTGTGGGGTTTTATATTGCTAGTTTTCCTTCATATTATGGGATTTTGCTTGCTTGGGGGCTTTTGGCATTGTTTGGAGAGGTGATTTATTGGCCTGTGCTTTTAAAGGCTATTAGACTCTTAGGGGATTCTACTCAGCAGGGAAGATTATTTGGATTTTTGGAGGCTGGAAGAGGAGTGGTGGATACGATTGTTGCTTTTAGTGCTTTGGGGATTTTTTGGATGATGGGTGAGGGGGAAATGGGGTTTAAAAGTGCGATTTGGTTTTATAGTGTGTGTGTCATCGTTGCAGGAATCTTGGCTTATTTTCTCTTAGAAGATGATGAGATTGGGAATGTCAAACTAGAAGGGCAATCTATCAGCAAAAACAAACTCGCATGGCAGGGTGTGCTTAGAGCGATCAAAACTCCAGAAATCTGGGTTGTATCACTGATGATTTTTACAATTTATGCAGTGTATTGTGGATTGACCTATTTCATCCCTTTTCTCAAAGATATTTATGGGATGCCTGTAGCGCTTGTAGGAGCGTATGGAATCATCAATCAATATACGCTCAAGCTTATTGGTGGGCCAATTGGTGGGTATTTGGTAGATAAGAAGTTTCACTCCTCAACGCGTTATTTACGCTTTGCTTTGATTTTGGCAAGTCTAATGATTTTGATCTTTGTGCTGATGCCTCATGAAAAGCTCAATATTTATTTTGGTATGGCTCTCACTCTAGGATTTGCAGCTATTGTTTTTACGATGAGGGCGACATTTTTTGCCCCTGTGGATGAAATACAGATGCCAAGAGAAATCAGCGGAGCGGCGATGAGCATCGCATGTATTTTTGGATATTCACCTCAGCTTTTTTGTTTTGCTTTATATGGGTTTATCATCGATCATTTTGAGGGGATTGTGGGATATCAGATCGTGTTTGCCATTATGGGGATCTTTGCATTGTGTGGTGTGGGTGTCACAACCTATTTGCTCAAAATGATTGAGATCAAAAAAGGAGGGAAAAATGAAAATAGGACTTGAGACAGAAAGCTTGCATCTGTGGTTTCAAAATCATCGTATGGATATTCTAGGCTTTATTGATTTTGCCAAAGAGCATGGATGTGATGGGGTGATGATCAATATCATCAAGGACTATGGATTGGATGAAGAGTGGGGGTGTCTAGGAACTGATCATCCATTGCATCTTGAACACATCGCAAAAAAACTTCAAGCTTATGGAATGTATTGTGAGATTGATGCAAAGGGATTTGAGTATGCAAAATTTGAAAAAATCGCAAAAGTGGCTCAGACTTTAAATGCCAAGGTGATTAGATCCTATGTCCCACTGACTGATGCAAGCAAGAAAGTCAAAAAGGCAAGTGATGGGGCGTATGATGATTCTAAGATTGATGCAAGCTTTGATAAGCAAGAATTTCTTAAATCTTCAGAGCAAATTAAAAAACTTATCCCACTCCTAGAAAAATACAATCTCAAGCTCGCAATTGAGAATCATGAGTATCAAACAAGCCAAGATTTATTGGATCTTCTTGCTTTGGTCAAACATCCAAATATTGGTCTTTTGTATGATTTTGGGAATTCTATGATGGCTTATGAAGATCCTATCGTGGCATGTCACAAAATGGCTCCCTATACCCTCAGCACCCATGTCAAAGATCATATTGTATTTGTAGAAAATGGGGTGGAGTATGTGTGTGGAGTGCCATTGGGAGAGGGGAATCTAGAGATCAAAAAAAGTATTGAGATCTTAGCCTCTTATGGATTGGAGCATTTTAATATTGAGCAGTGTTTTCCTTATTGTGCGACTTTTAAGCGATCTAGGGGAACTGGGGGAGTGTATGAGCTTGGTTTGGGGGCTTTTGGGATCAAATCCCCATTGTTTGATGAGTTGAGAGCAATGCAATATTATTATCCACATGAAGTTTCAAATGAGATTTTAGAAAAACTCCTTGTAGCTCAAATGGATGGGTGCATACGAAGTATTCAATATCTCTCCAAGATTCTTGCATATTAGGCACAAACACTGAAATCACACCCTTTGGGGTTATAATCTCTGTTTGTATTTTTGCAAAGGGGCGTATTAGTGTTGAAAATCTCATATCATTGGCATATTTGTTTTGTTGCAGCTTTGCTGACTTGTTTTGCAAATTCGTATTTCTTTGCTTTGATTTCTCCTAGTCTAAGTTGGGGTGAGTTGGTTTTGGTGGGTGTATTACTATTCTCTCTCCTTGCCTTAGCACTTGAAATCCTATGTATGCGCTGGACTTATAAGCTTGTTTTGCCATTGATTTTATTGCTTGCTGCGGGATTTTCTTATAGCATCAATTCACTGCGCACAGGGGTTACGCCAGATCTGATCTATAGTATTTTGACAGCCAATCCAAGGGAGATGCAAGAGACTATAAATCTCTCAATGATTCTCAATCTTCTCCTGTTGTGTCTTGTGCCATCTATTTTTGTTTGGCGTATTAAGAGCGGGCAAGCTTCATGGCTTAGGGGTTGTTTATTGAAGTTTGGAATCCTTATGGGCTATACCGCTCTTGTCTTGGTGCTTTGGTTTGGTGCGATTGGCAAGGATTTGACTTTTTTGTTCAAAAAAGATCGCACACTTTATTATGTGGTCAATCCCATCTCTCCTATACGCTCTTTTGTCCAGTTTTTGGGAGATCAAGGTAGAAAGCATTTGAGCTATACGCAAGTTGGACTTGATGCTAGGCTTGAGTCCTCATCTAGACCAAAATTTATTGTTTTTGTCATTGGTGAGAGCGCTAGGGGGATGAATTTCTCACTCAATGGATATAAGCAAAACACCAATCCTCTTTTGGCAAAAGAGGCTAGCCTTGTGAGCTTTAGGCATTTTTCATCCTGTGGGGTGATCACAGCGATCTCTGTGCCTTGTATGCTTACAGACTATACTCACAAGACTTACACCAAGCGCTATCTTTCAGATTTTAGAGATAATATTTTGGATATCACTCAGAGGGTGGGGATACAGACTTATTACATCGGGAATAATGGAGGGGGGTGTATAGGCAATATCTGTGTGCGCTTACCCAAAGAACATGTGAAGTTTTATAATGATGGGAATTTAGATGGAGTGATGCTTGAAGATCTCTCAGCAATTGCCAAGACTGCCAAGGGAGATACTTTTGTGATCTTGCATCAGATGGGAAGTCATGGGCAGAGTTATTATAAGCGCTATCCCAAAGAGTTTGCACGATTTACTCCAACTTGCAATAGTGCTCAGATCCAAGATTGCTCACATGAGAGCTTGATCAATACTTATGACAATACGATCTTATACACAGATTTTTTTCTCAAAGAGAGTATTCAGAGGCTCAAACAGCTTCAAAATCGTTTTGATGTGATGCTTTGGTATGTGAGTGATCATGGGGAAAGTTTGGGCGAGAGTGGGATGTATATGCATGGCGGATTGCCTTATTTTTTGGCACCCAAAACACAGACACAGGTCCCCTCGATTGTATGGTTTGGACGAGGGTTTGAGTGGGCTTATAAAATGATGAAACCCAGAGAGGATGAAGAGCTAAGTCAAGATTATGTCTTTCACACTCTTCTTGGACTTTTTGGAATCAAAACAAAAGCGAGAGACTCATCCCTTGATCTAACTCATTGATGATCATAGATCTCTGGATATTTGCTTTTGAAGCGCTTATGAAACCAAAAGTAGCTCTCTGGATGTGAATGGATGATTTGTTGCGTGAGTGAGGCTTGTTGTTGTGTGGCTTGCAAGATGTCTTGTTGCATATTGTCTGTATTAGCACAAGCAAAGGGCTTGCAAAAGATCACTTTAAAACGCGTATAGTCTTCATTGAAATCGATGAAAACAGGGAGGATTTCAATCCCAAAACGACGCGAAAGGATAGATGCGACGGGGGTATGCGTCACCTCTTTGTCAAAAAATTTCACCCACACTCCCTCATTTGGTGAGACATTTTGATCGATAATGATTCCAGCGATTTGCTTGGGCTTTGTGTAGAGTTTGAGGAGAGTTTTGAGTGCTTTGTGTTTGTCAATGAGTTGCACACCATAGGCTTGACGGCTTTGGATGATGAGCTGATTGATTGCCTCAAATTGAGTGAGTCGTCCCAAAGAATATCGCCCATAGCCCTCAGCAAAACGAGGGAGAGCGCTTCCGATTGCTTCCCAATATCCAAAGTGAGCAGAGATCATGACCGCACTTCTTCCCTCTTTCACACAATCTGTGAGATAGTGCAGATTCTCAAAGTCAAAATCTTTGAAATGCTTTTCTTTTTTGAGATAAATTGCCCTTAGGGCTTGGAGCAATACAAAGGCAAAATTACGATATGAGCGCAAAATGATGCGATGCTTCTCTTCTTGTGTTTTGCTTGAAGCAAAGACAAAATCAAGATTACTTTTGGCATCTTTGTAGCGTCGAGAATCAAAAATTCTAAATATAAAGGCTAGAAAATCCACACATAAAATAAATGCTCGATGTGGAAGAATGGCCAAAAAACGAGCCAAAAGGCGTATGACTATCACCACAAGATATCCAAGTAGGGTTTTCATAAAATCTCCAATAGATGTTTTTTGATCTCAAGAGGAGAGATATTGCTGATTGAGAAGTCTTTTTTGTCGTAATTAGCATAGCGATTCCCACTCAGAGAGATATGGCGTGATCCATGAAGTTTGAAGCGCTCAAGGGGTGTGTTTCCATAGAGTGTGATAGATGGAGTTCCCATCGCCCAAGCTAGATGCGTGATCCCCGTATCTCCTCCGATAAGGGCATCTACACTAGAGACCAAAGCCTTGATTTCATCAAGATTGAGTTTGGGTAGAAGGGTGGCTTGGGAATATTGGCAGAGTGTTTGGGCATCTGTAAGCTTGGAGTGATAGAGGACAAAAAAGGTGATTTTCTCATCTTTGAGACTTTGGCACAATGTATGAAAGTGAGAGATGGGATACATTTTGGTGGGCTTAGAGGCCTCAAGGAGAAGAAGGACTTTTTTGTGTGGGGTTTGTAATAGTGAGGAGATTTTTCCTTTGGCTTGAGGAGTGAAACCAAAGGCGCTTGGAAATGGATGGGAGGGGATGGGAAGATCAAGAAGTGTGGCATTGCGTTTGAGGATGTTTTCTTGATAGTCGATGTGGATTTTCTGAGAATAGAATAGGGAAGCAAGAGATTCTTTGCATGAGCCAAATCCAAACCCCTTAAACACTGCCTTGGGGATGAGGGAACCAATCAATGCAGATTTGAGAAGTCCTTGCATATCGATGAGAAGATCATATCTGTGGAGTTGCTTGAGTTGTTGAGAAATGGCAAAAAGAGAGCGATAATTTTTGGCTTTGATGCTTGATCTAAGTGGAAGAGAGATGAGGTTGTCAATATAGGGGGAATTTTGCGCAATTTCTTCAAATGCAGAATCAATGATCCAATCGACTTGATGCTCTAAGGCTTTGAGAGCAGGCAGGAAACTCATTGCGACTACAATATCTCCAAGACTTGAGAGCTTGATGATCCCTATACGCATCAGAGATATACCTTGCGATAGTGATTTTCAAGCTTGGCTTCTTGAAAGCAGATTTCAAAATCGATGATCTTGGTGTGTTTGAGAATCTGTTCTTGTGCTAGGTATGGAGCACCACTGATGCAGAGTCTGTCTTGGAGCATTTTGTAGGTGAGTGTGGATGGGTTGATGGTGAGAAATTTGGCAAGGGTGAGGATGGAAGAGAGGAGCTTGAGGTTGGAGAGGGAGATGAGATCACTATTGGTTTCTTTGGGGAGCTTTTTGCCCATAGATTCCAAAAGTGTTTTGATCAAAAGGCGCTCATCTAGAGAGTAGCCATATTCAAGTCCATAAAATGCAAGATATCCGCTGTGAAATGATTGCATATGCGATCCCAAAGATTCTCCGATGCAGGAGAGTTTGGAGGCTGTGTGCAGGATTTTTTTCAGATAGGGATCATGGTGATGCAAGGGAGATAATTCATCAAAAAGTCTGAGTGCTTCTTTTGTGATCAAGCGACTTTTAGAATCCTTTCGATCAAAGCGATCAAGAGTGCAGCGCAATGAGGGATTGAAGTTGTGAGGGAATTTTCCATTGTGATTTTTGAGAAGATTTTCCAAAAACACTCCCTCTCTCACTCCAGCACCGCTTGCAATCACGCTTTGTGCCTCAAAATGCTCCAAAAGTGCAGCAAAAATCAAAGCACCTCCCTTGATACTGTCAATCCGATCTTCTCCAAACCCCATCTCTCGCAAAATATCTGATGAGGAAGAGATGATTTTTTGACAGAATGAAATATAGGTCTGTGCTTTGAGCTCCATACCATGGACAAATGAGGTTTTGGAATCTTTGAGGATGATTTTTGTGATCGCTCGAATACTCCCACCAATCCCAAAGATTTGAGGGCTTTTGATATGCTTGGGGAGAGAAGAGAGGGCTTGAGCGATGAATGCCTGTGCGCCTTTTAGATCGTTTTTTCCATCAAAAAAGAGTTCTTTGAGACGAATGGCTCCAATATCAAGCGAAAAAAGCTCTTGCACTTTTCCATTTTGCAAGATGGCACATTCACTTGATCCTCCCCCGACATCAATACTGATTCCTTGGTTTTGATGCAAGAGATTAAGACATGCTAAAGCACCATAATATGCTTCTTTCTCTCCATCAATGACGCGCACTTGAAGGTCGCATTGATCTTTGACTTGTTTGATGAAATCTTTGTAGTTAGGAGCATCTCTGACTGCACTTGTCGCAACACAGAGGATTTTGCGACTTCCTCTGGATTTTGCAACTTGGACAAATCCACTTAGAGCATTGAGAGTGCGCTTGATGGGTTGGCTTTGGAGATAGCCATCATTTTCATAACTCCCCTCTGAGATTCTGACGCGTGATTTTTTTTCTTCAAGCAAATAGAATCCAAATCTGCTTGTTCTGGCAAATATAGCCATTCTCGCAGAATTGGAACCAATATCAATAACGCTTACTATTTTTGCCATTGACTTTGAGGATTATTCACTTTTTTGAATCTGTTCAAACTTGAGTTTGAGCTCCTCCATACTTTCTGCATTATCAGGATCTGGACCGATGGCATCGACAGGACAAGCACTGATACATGTGGGTTCATCATAATATCCAATGCATTCAGTGCACAAATCAGGATCTACACAATAAATAGGATCTCCCTCTTCGATTGCTTCATTGGGGCACTCTTCTCTACAAGCATCACAAGCGATGCAATCATCACTAATCAAAACTGACATTTTTCCTCCTTTTTGTGAGATTTTTATAGTTTTAGCTAAAAATTGACGGCGTATTCTACTCTGAATTACAGGAAGAAAGCAGCTCTTTGTGTTTTTTGAGCTCAAGATTTGATTGGATTTTGTCATTGGGAATCTTTTGGAATTCTTCCTTGGCTTCTTTGCATTTTCCTAGTTTGTAATAACCCCAAGCTAATGAATCAATAAACTCAATGCTCTCTGGATTGTGCTTGAGTGCTTGTCGGACATAATCCATTCCACTCTTGACATCCAAATCATAATCGATCAAGAGATAACCCAAGAAATTGAGATAATTGGCATAAGATTGGGTGTTTTGATTTTTTTCTTTTTTGAGTTCTGAGAGGCCCTTTTTGAGGTTTTTGACAATTTTTGTAATGATTGTTTTATCAGTCTTGTCTTGGAGAAGTTCAAATTCATACACTTGAGCCAAGATCAAAAATTCTGGATTCTTTTCCTCTTGATAGATTAGCATCGCAAGATCTCTAGCGCGTGTAAAGTCTCCTTTGCCCACATAAAGTTCAAGTATGATGTTGCGATTGAGGGGGTATTTTTTGGCGATTTCAAGAGCTTGATCAAATTTTTTTTGATAGGCATAGACTGTGATGAGGTTTGTGGCATTTTGGATCGTGGGAGAGCGCCCTTCAATTTGTTCTAAGAGTTTTTCAACGCGGCTAATTTGCTTGGTCTTGATGTAAAACTCAATACTACGCTTACATAGATCTTGGGAGCAGCCATATTTTTCTAGATGAGTATTGAGTAGATCCCCAGCCAATCCAGTTTTTTGTGTGTTGAGATAGATGGCGATAATCTTCTCAAGACTACCTTCACTGTGGGTCGAATCATAGGCTTTGTTAAGCTCTTTGAGTGCATCATCAAAGCGTTGTGTTTGCATATAAAGCCCGCCCAAAATCTCATGGACGATTGGCGTGCTTTCTTTTCTTTTGATTTTTTCAATCGTAGAGATTGAGTTTGATACATCACCAAGTCTGAGATAAGAATCTGCCAAAACCTTTTCGACTTCCAAATCATAGTCTTTAGTCTTGGTGTGATAGGATCGCACTAAATTGATTGTCCCTTGAGGATCATTGAGATAGGCTGAGACAAGGATACTTTCTCTGAGATATTCGATTTTTCCACTTTCATCATAAAGCACAAGATAGAGATCTCTAGCTTGATCGTATTTTTGCATATCTACAGCATTGAGAGCTTCATTGACCATATCATCTTCATTGAAAGCTCCAAGACTTAGGATGCACAGTAGGAATGTGATCATAATTTTATTCAAGGTCATCTCTCCTTTTTACCCCCTTACATTCTTTGAAGAGTTGAGGGAGGTTTTGTGGATCTAGATATGCTTTCCAAAAAGGAAAATCTCGACATTGTTTGGGTCGCACATCATAGATAGAGCAATTTTTGTTTTGAGTGTCAAAAAAGATGCAAGCATATTCTGTCCCCATTTTTTGCTCAATAAGTGAAAATCTGTATCCTACCTTCTTGACATAACGCAAAAGAAAATCTTCAAAAGGAATTTTTAAAAAATCCGCAATCTCTTCTAATTCTTTGATAGATGCAAAGATGTAGCCACTCTCTCCAGTGCAGCATTTACCCCCGCAATCAGCGCAAGCCTTAGAATCAAAATCAAATGCAAAATCTTTCATGCTTTTAAGTCTTTTTGAAAAAATATAAGAAAAAGGATGCAAACCATTCCAATCCCAACGACTTCCCCAAAGGAATTGAGGGCTTTGGTATGACTAAAAATAAAAAGTCCAAATGAAAGAAATGTGGTGAGGGTTGAGAAGAGGACAGCATGCTTGGCTTTGAGATCTTCTTTTTCTTTGATGTGATAGATTCCATAATCAATGCTCACTACGACGACAAGTAGCATCGCAAAGAGATGCATGATGTTGATGGGGGTTTGTGTGAGGGATAGATAGAGCAAAATACATGAGAGTGGAATGAGAAGAAAACTAATCGAATCTAGAGTTTTGCGTCCAGAAATAATAGCAAGAAGACCGATCATTGCAAGGAGAGAGAGAATCAGGATGCTTGTCATTGGTGCATAGATACTGCTTGTGATTTTTTGCATCAAATCTTGGGGTTGTTGTGTGATGACACCCGTGATGTGAGGGAGTTTGGAGCCATCATCGACAAAAACCTGTGTGTAGTATTCTCCATTGATATTTTGGATTTCAACTCCCAAATTCTTAAGCTGCTTTGGAGTAAAGGAAGAGGGGGCTTTGGGCATCACTCGATAGGCATTTCTAAGAAGTTTTGCAAGTTCGGGGTTTTTACGCTGAATATGATAGATGGCTTGTTTGAGTTTTTGGCGTTGATTGGAAAAAGCAAATGATTTGAAATAACGCTCGCGTGCTTTGATGTCGCGTTTGCTAGGCAAAATATCAAAAACACCAAGAGAAGTTTGTGTGAGCTTGGAGACTTGCTGGGCGCGCATAATGAGAGTATTGATCGATGGGGCATGGATGAGCATTGTTTGCTGAGAGTGCAAGGGAGCAAAAAATTCTTTTTGTGTCTCAAATGCTTTGTTTTGATAATCAAGCTTTGAGAGATCAAGATCTGAGCTGACATGCATCATAGAATAAGCTCCTGCTATGAGAGAAAACAAAACAAGAAGCCAAGATGGCATAAAAGGGAGATGAATCTTGGAGAGAAGAGAGTAGAACTTAGGCTGAGAGAAGCCAATGTTTTGATACAAAAAGGCAAAGCATAGATAGGCGACACCAAGATTGATGATGGCGTAGAGAGCAAGCTGATTGAGGAGTGGGAAGGGCACAAAGAGACAGATGAAAAATCCAATCATTGTGGTGATGAAACCATAAAAGACAGAGGAGTTGAAGCGAATCTTTCTAGAAGTGTAATATCCCAAGAAATGATGATGCATCATATAATCAATGCAAATATTACTGATCCCGATCCCAAAACTTAGGGACATGATGCTCACCTTGGGATATGCAACCAGTAGAGCCATAATTGCCAAGAGATTTGAAAAACAGATTGTAAGAATGCTATTGAGTGTCAAAAATGGGATTCTAAGAATCAAAAAATACAAAAACACAAAAAATAAAATCGCGATCCCACCAAGCATATTGACCTCTTTGAGGACAAGTTGAGGATTGATAGAGGATACAAAGGCTTGAGAAAAATAATTTTGGATTCCAAAGCGTTGGGCTAGGGGTGCAAACTGATCATAAAGTTCGCTCACCTCACCAGCATCAGCACTTTTGAGACGAATGAGTGCCAAAGGCAGGCCATGAATGGTGAGGGATTTTTGGATTTGTGGGATGTGAATAAGTCCCAATGGATCACTTGGATTGAGTGTGTTTTGGGAGAAATCTTGCAAGATTTTTTGTTCTATTTCGGTGGATGAGAGCTTGGAGGGTGTAAAGTCACCAAGATAGAAATAGTTTTGAGCAATGAAATCTTCAAGGAAAGGATTGGTAGCATCTTGAATGATGACTTCTTGGATATTGGGAAGAGCTTCTACTTCGCTCAAAAAAGCCTTAAATTCTGTATCTGTGACTCCTTCACTTTGTGCGACAAAAATCATATTAGAGTCCCCTATTTCTCGATAGAGGTCAAGTAGCTGGCGATCACTATTTTGAGGGAAAAGATCTAAGACTTCTAGACTAATTTTGGATTTAAGATCAATTTTTTCTGTCAAGATAAGTCCGCCAGCAATCAAGCAAGTCAGCAAAAAAAGTAATATATTTTTCATAATTTCACTCGAAAACAGATTTTCTTAAGGTTTTGGAATTGATGAATTTGAAATTATAATATAGGAACAAAAAAGAGAATGGGCAATCAAATGAATGAGAAAAGTTTTGAAGATTTGATCAAGGCATCCAAAGAAGCGCTCAATCGCCTCAATCAAGGTGAGTTGAGTCTCAAGGAGAGCTTAGAGATTTATCGAGAGGGGTTACAAAATTTGCAGGAGGCTCAAGATCTGCTAGAGAAGGCTAAGTTGGAATACTCCAACCTCGAAGTCTCTAAAGATTTGGTATAATCCACCCCTTTTATCTACACACCCTAAACTAGATAGCATAATTTTCTTTTATCGAAAGGGCATCAAAGATGGCAGAAACAAGCAAGAAAAGCAATATTTTGAGCGATCTTGAGAGCTTGTTTAGAGATGAGGAGATTCCTTATATCTCTTATGAGAAAATTGCACAGGTTTTGCAGAAAATCCCCACCAGTGCTCAAGCAAGCAAGATTAAAGATTTGGCCAAGAAATATGACAAGCAATTGATGAGTTCTTCAGAGGTTGCCAAGCTTCTCAATATCCAAGACAAAACAAAACTTCAAGAAGAAAAGCGCAAGATCTTAGATGGCGAACTAGAGGATGAATTTGACTTCATGAAAGAGCGTGAATTGCTTGAGTGGAGTAGAAGTGATAGTCCAGTGAGGATGTATTTGCGTGAGATGGGGCAGATTCCTCTTTTGACAAAAGAAGAAGAGATCATGCTAAGCAAGCAGATTGAGTTTGGAGAAAACATCATCTTGGATGCAATTTGTTCTGTCCCATACTTGATTGATTTTATCCATGATTATCGCGATGCACTCATCAATCGAGAAAGACGCGTCAAGGAGCTTTTTAAGAATTTTGATGATGATGGGGATGATGAGGGTGGAGAAAGTGAAGAGGAGAGCACAGAAGAAGGTGGGACACAAAAACCTATTTCCAAAAAAGATCAAAAACGCATTGAAAATGTTGTAGAGAATTTCAAAAATCTCCAAGAAGCCAAAAATAATTGGCTCAAAGTCTTAGAATCTGATCCCAATCCCAAAGAAGATGAACTTGTCTATATTTTGACCCTCGCGCACAAAAAATGTCTTCTAAAAGATAGGCTTTTGGAGCTTGGTCCCACAAGTAAGTTGATCAATGAGCTTGTCAAAGCGATGGAGAATACGCTTAAAAATGGTGATGGATTTGAAAAAGAGCTTAAGCGCTTGGAGTATAAACTCCCTCTTTTTAATGAAACTCTGATTGAGAATCATCAAAGGATTTTGGAGAAGATCACAACTATGAGCAGAGAAGAAATCGCTGCTGCTGTGCCTGAGAGCACGATGGTGAGTGTGTATATCGAGCTCAAAAAACTTTTTCAAACCAAAGAGGCAAGTGAGGGTGGGTTTGATTTGGAGCCTGAGAAACTCAAAGAGATTTTGGAGCAGATCAAAAGAGGTAAAAGCATCTCAGATAAAGCCAAGGCTAAAATGGCACGATCCAATCTGCGTCTTGTCGTAAGTATCGCTAAGCGCTACACCAATCGAGGGCTGCCCTTTTTGGATTTGATTCAAGAAGGAAATATCGGGCTTATGAAGGCTGTAGATAAGTTTGAATATCAAAAGGGATTCAAATTTTCTACCTATGCGACTTGGTGGATCAGACAGGCAATCTCTAGGGCGATTGCTGATCAGGCTAGGACGATTAGGATCCCTATCCATATGATTGAGACGATCAATCGGATCCATAAAATTATGCGTAAGCATATCCAAGAGCATGGCAAAGAACCAGATGTCGAGGTGATTGCTCAAGAAGTTGGCTTGAGTGTTGAAAAAGTCAAAAATGTCATCAAGATCACCAAAGAGCCTGTGAGCTTGGAAGCACCAATTGGGAATGATGATGATGGGAAATTTGGAGATTTTGTCGAGGATAAAAATGCCACAAGCCCCATGGAACATATTCTCAAAGAAGATTTAAAAGGACAGATTGATCTGATTTTGGATCAGCTCAATGAGCGAGAGAGGGCTGTGATCAGGATGCGCTATGGGCTACTTGATGATGAGAGTGATCGCACACTGGAAGAGATCGGCAAAGAACTCAATGTCACAAGAGAGCGCGTCAGACAGATCGAATCAAGTGCGATCAAAAAGCTCAAACATCCCAAGGTGGGACGCCAACTCAAAAACTATATGGAAGAATAAGGGACTTAAGCCATCAAGGCTTGGATCCCATCCAAGATCAAACTTAATCCAAAAAGACAAAAAATACTCAACACAATGAGATCAATCCATTTGGAATATCGCATAAACGCTTGAAAGAAGCGTTTGATGGTAAAGATTCTGACGACAAATGGAAACCAGATAGAGGGGATGAGAACCATAATGCAAAGCAGAAGGAGTGAAATCTCAAAAGTGAGGGTTTGGGGGATCTTGCTTAGAATGATGCTTACAAAGATGGGGGGTTTGGGATTGGAGAGGTTTGTAAAGATTCCTTGCATAAGCCCCTTCCATGGACTGCTTTGCAAAAGTGCTTGATCAGATGTGTGAGGATTGCTTCTTTTTAGGGATTTGAAAATTTGCCAAGACATATAGAGAAGATAGCATCCACCAGCAATTTGCACAATTTCAAAAAAAGAAGTTTTTGAGAGAGCCTTGATGAAGAAAAATCCAACAATAAGCCACACAATCGTCCCTACAATAATCCCAGCAGAGGCGAAATAAGCATATTTTTTTCCTCTAGAAATCGCACTTTGAATCACAAGAAACATATCAGCTCCGGGCATGATCACAGCCCAAAACCAGATTGATACAACGCTCCAAAATGCACTTGAGATGAAAAATTCCAAACTATCACTCCAAAAGAAAGATGCAAAAACCCGTGATTCTATCAAAAGCTTGAAGGGTGAGTGTTATTTTGTTTGTAGTATCCTCCTCCCTTGGGAGGAGAAGCTTTGAAATAAATTATGAAATCATCCCTTCTTTCTTGAATAAATAGATCTAGAAGGTAGAAGACTTTTTGGAGCCTCCTCCTAATCCAAGAGGCTCCATCAAATCTTCTCTTAACTCTTTGTGAGATTCTCTCCATTTTTGCTTTTGCGTCTTTGCTCTTTTATCTCTTTTATCCCTTTTTTACTTTCTCATTGTTTTCTCCCCTTATTTTCATCTCCCACCTTTTTCTTTAGATCTTTTTTATTTATGTCTCTTTTTCTTTATGCTCCACCTTTTTCT
>NZ_JADE01000008.1 GCF_000518225.1 Helicobacter pametensis ATCC 51478 | reverse complement strand
GATATGCCCTACAATGAAGCTGATGCGATGGCCAAACTCATCCCAGATGATTTGGGAATCACTCTTAAAATGGCTTATGATAAAGAGCCAAAGATCAAAGAACTCATTGAAAAAAATGAATTAGCTGCCAAAATATGGGATTTTTCACTCAAACTTGAAAATCTCAAACGCAATGCCGGAACTCACGCCGCGGCTGTAGTGATCGATTCTGAAAAAGAACTCTGGCACAAAACCCCACTTTATACAAGTGAGCGCCTAGGAGGAGCCACAGTCACCCAGTATTCTATGAAGTGGCTTGAACCTGTTGATCTCATCAAATTTGATTTCTTGGGACTCAAAACCCTCACAGTAATCGATGATGCACTCAAGCTCATCAAAAAGCGTTACAACAAAGAGATCGATTTCTTGCGTGTCAATATCGAGGATCCAAAAGTCTATGAAACGATGCAGAGCGGAGATACTTTGGGATTATTCCAAATCGAATCAGGAGGTATGCAAGATCTCAATAAACGCCTGAAACCAACGACATTTGAAGATGTGATCGCGGTTTTGGCTCTCTATCGTCCAGGACCGATGGAATCAGGTATGCTTGATGACTTCATCGATCGCAAACATGGACGCAAACCCATCACTTATATGTTTCCCGAACTTGAACCCATCCTCAAACCCACCTATGGTGTCATCGTCTATCAAGAGCAAGTGATGCAGATTGTTCAAACCATTGGAGGATTTAGCCTTGGTGGAGCAGACCTAGTGCGCCGAGCAATGGGGAAAAAGATCAAAGAAGAGATGGATCGCCTCAAAGATACTTTTGCAAATGGAGCAGAACAAAAAGGATTTGATCGCTCTAAGGCTGAGGAACTTTGGGAGCTTATCGTGAAATTTGCTGGCTATGGATTCAACAAATCTCACTCTGCAGCCTATGCCATGATCACATTCCAAACTGCCTATCTCAAAACTTATTACAAACATGAGTTTATGGCAGCGATGCTTACAAGCGAGACAAGTAAGATTGAGGCTGTTGCACACTATCTTGATGAAGTCAAGGCGATGGAGATTGATGTCATCCCTCCACATATCAATATCTCTGAGCATGATTTTGGTGTCAATGAATTTGATGGTGAGCGCAAGATTGTATTTGGCTTAAGTGCGATCAAGGGTGTTGGAGATGGTCCGATTGAGGCAATTATCGAGGAGCGAATCACAAATGGGGAGTTTAAAAACCTAGAAGATTTTATCGCGCGCATTGACTGGAGCAAGATCTCAAAGCGCGTCCTAGAACCCCTGATCAAGTCTGGAAGTCTTGATGGGTTAGGCTATAGTCGCAAATGTATGCTCACACATATTGATGCAATTTGTGAGGCTGGGCGCAACAAAGACAAAGCCAATGCTATGATGGCTAACTCTCTTTTTGGTGAGCTAGAAAACGAACCCTCCACCATTTCTCTTCATTTCTCAGATATAAATGAAGATGATGAATTGGTTTTGTTGGAAAATGAATATGAATGTATGGGGATCTATATCTCTGGCCATCCCCTCGATAGCTTCAAAAAAGAAATCAATGAGATCAAAAAAGTGGCCAAAAGCGCTGAACTTGAAAAATATGGAGATGGATCAAGTGTCCTGCTAGTTGGGAAGATTCTTGACATCCAAAGAAAAATCAGCAAAAAATCAGGCAAACCCTATGGGATCCTATCCCTCCTTGATTATTCTGGAAAATTTGATCTGATGATTTTTGAGCAAACTCTCAATGATTTAGAACAACGAGAAGACAAAGAAAAACCCCTAGCCATCAAATGCAAAGTCGAATACAAAGAAGATAAGCCCTCCTTACGCCTTCTTGAGATTCTCTCCCTAGAAGAAGCCAAAGAAGTCAAAACAACCACAAAAAAGAGAGAACACAAAGACGAAAAACCTGCTGAAACCACAGAGGATTCTACTACCCCCATTGCTCTTATTTTGCCTCTTGATGCCCAAGAAAGCCTTCTAGAACAGATCGCTACACTTGCTCAAAGCCATCAAGGAGAGCGGGAGTTCAAAATCATCTTGCAAGATCAAGATGAGTGCTATATCTTCTCAACACCCCTCAAGGTTCACAGCTCGATCAAAACCACACTCAATACAATGCAATGGAGAGATTTATGAGACTAAACAAATTCATCTCCCATCACAGCAAATACTCTAGGCGCGAAGCAGATGCCCTCATCGCACAAGGCCGTGTCAATATCGAGAAAAAGAAGGCAACCCCCACTTCTATCCTCAAAGAAGATCAAAGAGTTTTTATCGATGGGAAACAGCTTCGCCCCAAAAAAGATGATCACTTCACTCTCATCATCTATCACAAACCCAAAGGAGAACTTGTCAGCAAAAAAGATGATCGCGGACGCAAAACGATCTATCACTCTCTAAGCTCTCAATTCTCCCATTTTCTGCCTGTTGGGCGTCTTGATTATGCATCTGAGGGGCTTTTGATCCTAAGTGATAGCAAAGAGGTTGTAAGCAAACTTATGCAAAGCAATCTAGAGCGCGTCTATCTTCTCAAGCTCAATGGCTCCATTACTCAAAAAATGCAAGAAGCTATGGAAAATGGATTAGAGCTAGAAGATGCACGCGCTGGAGCTCATACCCACAGCACCATCACTTCCATGAACTTCTCTCCTTTTGCTGATTTTACGATTATCAAAAACTCACGCAATTATTCCAAGATCAAAGTCTCTATCACAGAGGGGAAAAATCGAGAGCTGAGGCGATTTTTTGCTCATTTTGGGCGTGAGGTGCTTGATCTTAGAAGGATTAGCTATGGATTTGCCTCACTCAATGCCCTCCCTTGCGGAAAAACGCGTTTTTTTAGCAAAGAAGAATACAAAGCCCTCCATCAATTTCTAACAAAGGATCACAATGGACTTTCTTAAAATTCACCACACACCAAAACTTAGCGGAAGTATCAATATCTCTGGTGCCAAAAACTCAGCACTCCCCATCCTCACAGCCACTCTTTTGAGCAAAAATCCGATCACCATCTCCAATCTCCCCAATGTCGCAGATGTCAATACTTTGCTAAAACTTCTAGAAATCCTTGGAGCAAGCTATCAGCACATCCAAAACAACCAAATCCATATCGATACTTCTAGCGTCCATGAGACTAGAGCAAACTATGATATCGTGCGCAAGATGCGCGCATCTATCCTTGTTTTGGGACCACTTTTGGCGCGCTTTAGACACTGTGAAGTCTCTTTGCCTGGAGGATGCGCTATCGGAGCTAGGCCCGTAGATCTCCACATCAAAGCACTAGAGAAAATGGGGGCTCAGATTGAGATTCAACATGGCTACATCGTCGCGACAGCTCCACAAGGGCTTAGAGGTGCCAACATTATGTTTGACAAAATCACAGTCACAGGCACAGAAAATCTTCTCATGGCAGCAGCACTTGCCAAAGGTAAAACAAAGATCATCAATGCCGCCAAAGAACCAGAAGTAGTGCAGCTCTGTGAGATTTTAAAGGATGCTGGGGTAGAGATCGAGGGGATTGGGACTAGTGAGCTTGAAATCCAAGGAAGTGATGGGGAACTTTTGGATATGCAAGATATTTGCGTGATTGCAGATCGAATCGAGGCTGGGACCTATCTTTGTGCTGGTGCGATCACCAACTCTTCCATCACCCTCCACCATGTGATCCCCCACCATCTTGAAGCGATCACAGATAAGCTTGAAGAGATTGGCTTTGGCTTTGAAATCTCTCAAGATTCACTCACTCTTCTTCCTGCTACAAAACGCAAGGCATTTGAGCTCATCACGACAGAATATCCAGGATTTCCAACAGATATGCAAGCACAATTTATGGCTCTAGCCTTGGTTTGTGAGGGCACTTCAACGATTGAAGAGAGATTATTTGAAAATCGCTTTATGCATGTCAATGAGCTTCAAAGAATGGGAGCAAATATCACACTCAAAGGGCACACAGCGACAATCATTGGAGAAGAAGAGCTCAAAGGAGCAGATGTGATGGCAACAGATCTAAGAGCCTCTTCAGCCCTCATCCTTGCAGGACTTGTCGCTCAAGATTGCACACAAATACACAGAATCTACCATCTAGATCGCGGATATGAAGGACTAGAAGAGAAACTACGCTCTCTTGGAGCATCTGTCCAACGCCTCAAAGAAAAATAACAGGAGTTGTGGTATTTATCCATCCAGATGATTTTCATTCACAAAAACATAGCCCATTGTGCAAAGGAAATAGATGAAGAAATACAAAATCCTCAACCTAGATTGTCCAAATTGTGCGCAATCTCTTCAAAAAGAACTTCAAAAACAACCCTTCATCCAAGATGTCATGATCGACTTTGCAAATGGGGCAATTTTTTTGGATACACAAGATCTGGAGCGCACTAAACAAACCATCAAAGAAGTAGAAAAAAATATAGAGATTTTGGAATGGCGAGAAGCAAGCAAAGAGCCATCAACCAAAGTTGAATTGTTTTTTCTCTTTTCTCTTCTTGGATGCTTTGCCCTAGCCTTCATCTTGACTTCTCCCCTATCTCAAATACTGCTTTATGGAATCTATCTCATCGCTGGGATCCCTGTATTCAAAGGAGCATATAAACGCCTAAAAAACAAAGAATTTTTTGATGAAAATTTCTTGATGTTTTTTGCCACAATTGCCGCATTTTTCATCGGTGCAGACTTTGAGGCTGTCGCTGTGATGCTGTTTTATCGTATCGGAGAGTTTTTTGAGAATCTTGCTGTGCGCAAAAGTCGCAAAAATATCCAATCCCTCATCGATCTAAGCCCATCTTATGCTTGGAAAAAGCAATCTGATGGCACACTCCTCAAAGTATTTCCATGGGAGTTACAAATCGATGACATCGTCATCATCAAGGCTGGAGAAAAGATCCCAAGCGATGGAGTCATCATCAAAGGTGAAAGCGAGCTTGAAGAAAAAATGCTCAATGGAGAATCAATGCCTCGCTTTTGTCATCCAGATGATGAAGTGTTTGGTGGGAGTATCAATCTTTTGGGCGTTTTGGAAGTCAAAATCACCAAAACCTATGATCAAAGTGGGATCTCACAGATCATCACTCTCATCGAACAAGCCAGCACACAAAAATCTCAAAGCGAGAAGAGAATCACCTCATTTGCCAAGATTTACACACCCTGTGTGTTTGCGCTATCTTTTCTTATCGCGATTCTTCCACCACTTTTGGGATATGGCACATGGGATGAATGGATCTATAGGGCTTTGGTTGTGCTTATGGTGAGCTGCCCATGTGCTCTTGTTTTGAGCACTCCTTTGGGATACTTTGGAGGGATCGGTGGAGCAAGCAAGAAGGGTATTTTGATCAAAGGAGCCAATTTCCTTGAAGCGCTAGCACAGCTCAAAATGATCGCCTTTGATAAGACAGGGACATTGACAAATGGAGAATTTGAAGTTGATCAGATCATCTCACTTAGCTCATATTCCAAGGAAGAGATTCTTGGATTTGCCATGTGTGCAGAACATCTCTCAAGTCACCCCATCGCAAAATCCCTCCAAAAACAAGCCCAAAATCTCTCCATCACACACACGCCAATTTCTCACGATCAGATCGCGGGTAAAGGTATGGATGCCCAATGCTGTGGAAATCGCATCCTTGTAGGCAATAAAGCATTGCTAGATACATTTGGCATCCAATATCCCCAAATCCACACCCAAGAAACGCTTGTCTATGTCGCACTAGGATCTGAATGTATCGGATACATCACACTCAGAGATGCTCCCAAACCCAATGCCAAAGCCTGTATCCAAAAACTCCACGGTATGGGAATTGAGACGATGATTTTGAGCGGAGATCAGCAAGCAAATGTCCAAAAAGTCGCCCAAGAGCTTGGGATCTCCAAAGCCTATGGCGGACTTCTTCCTCAAGATAAGCTCACCCTTTTTCAATCGCACAAACAAGAAAAATCAGCCTTTGTAGGAGATGGGATCAATGATGCTCCAGTGCTCTCAAGTGCTGATGTCGGGATCTCTATGGGCTTAGGAGGGAGTGATCTAAGCAAGGAAACCTCTGATGTGATTTTGACCAATGATGACTTGGATAAACTCATCATAGCCATCAATATCGCCCAAAAGACGCGTGCAATTACAGCTCAAAACATTGCTTTGGCACTAGGTATCAAGGGGGTATTTATCATTTTAGGAGTGTTTGGAGTGGCTGGGATGTGGGAAGCTGTCTTTGGCGATGTAGGTGTTTCGCTTCTAGCACTTGCGAATGCTTCAAGGATTTTGCGATAGTCTCACTTCAAAAATCTGTCTATGTTAAAATTTGCAAAATAGAATAATCCACTTTTGCCGTTTTAGCCACTTCAAAAATCTGTCTATGTTAAAATGAGAATTCCATAAAGTCAATCGCATTCTTTGTTTTAGCCACTTCAAAAATCTGTCTATGTTAAAATTTCTTTAATTTCAACATCAGTTTCAAAGACGTTTTAGCCACTTCAAAAATCTGTCTATGTTAAAATAGACTTCGCTAAAACGCCCTTGACAAGGGGATTGAAGAAAATATATAATCCCAAAATACAGATTTTTGAAGTGGCTAAAATAAAGAGTTTTTCGGTTCTCTGTGGGGTAACTGCTTAGCATCTCCTAAAAACCGATCTAAAATAGAGTAAGCTGAGTAGGCTTTCGAGCTTTCTCTACTTCTGAATATTCTCCGATCAAAATCCTCATATGATCAAATTGCTTCTCTGTCAGAATCAATGCTCTGATATGTCCCTTTTTTGGCAGATAGAGATGAAGTCTTTCAAGATAAGTATTGGCACTTTTGATCCCCTTACAAATTCTTACATAGACAGAAAATTGAAGCATAAAGTATCCTTCTTTTAAAAGCATTGAGCGAAATTTCGTGCTTGCTTTCCTATCTTGCTTTGTTTTGGTGGGCATATCAAACATCACTAGCACTCTCATAAACTTCTCTTTCATCAATGAAGCTGTCAGAGTGATTTGGGGAGTATCAATAATCACTGTATGAATATCTCTTAGAGGGATAGACACTTCTGTGTCATGATGGATGATCAAACTATTATTTTTATGAGAAAGCTTAGCAGGCTTACTCATAAAAAGTGTGCGGAATGCTTCATCAAACATTTTTGGGAGTACTTTTGAGAGAGATAGGTTGGCGATTTCTTGGTTTGCACTCTATCACCTCTCCCAATGGAGAGAGCTTGACTTTTTGGAAAAGTTTTAGACCCCAAATCCCTTGTTTTCCCTGCATTGGTAATTTATTATCTTTGAGTTTAAATAAAATTTTCTCATCTTGGGTGCATGAGTATTTACTCAGGTGTTCTATTTTTATTGTTGCATTGCTAGCATCTGTACTTTTATAGATCACCAAAGCAGGTTCCTGCATTTCTTTAGTTTGGATTCTAATGCAATCATTCTTAAAAAGTGAAAAACAGAATTCGTAATTTTCATCCATTTCTATCCAGTCTTTTAACACTCCATTACTTTTCCCCTGAACAATTGCTCTATTGGGAAGTTTTCCAATCGCAAAATCATAAGTATAAATAGGCACAGCATAGAAACTCCCCTTATCCTTACTTTTGAAAATATCCACGCGCACCATTGCTCCATTATCTACAATCCCATGATTGACTGCTCGGATTTTTCCAAACTCTAAAGCTTTTTTCACTCCCTCTTCACCTCCGAAAGATTTATAATAAAACTCTTTTTTCCTCACGGTTTCTTCATGCAAAGCTCCCGTCACCTTATAAGACACACTATGAGAGACGATGATTTTTTGAATCGATTCTTGCATCTTTTCCCCAAAATTAGACATTGACCACCTTAGAGTCAATTTGGTTTTATAATCCCCCTCTTTTAAAAGCTGGGCTTTCTCGCTAGATTTAAGCTTATGGGTTTCTTTGTCTTGGAGATATTTAGTGTATTTTTGGATCATATTTGGTTGGATACAGGCGATAATGATCGCATCTTGAGCGTGGTGTAGATGATGATCTCTGTTCTTATCTTGGATACCCCAATAACTTCGCATTGCTGAAGTCATAGATCCTGAGATGATACGAATATATTCTTTTTTGCCATCAGGAAGTGGGAGAAAAGAAAGAGAAGTCTTGACATATTCTTTGACTACTCTACCGATATAACCCGTATCGACAAGATTGCGTGCAAGAAAATCATCTGTAGTTTTGGTTTTGAAATTTTTAAGAGTGAGTTTGCGCTTTTTGCTAGAAGAAAACTTACTTGCATACACGCGCCCTACATATGCATTCCATTTTTTCTCATCACCTCCTAACCACTCATAGGGAGTTTGATCTAGTTTATTTTGATTACTTGAGGTTAGGCAAAGCACTTTGTTGCTTTGCGAATCATCTAGGCTTCGACTAAGAGGAAGTGCATGATCGATTTGCAAAAGTTTTTCATCTCTAAGATGATCTGCGGTGATGTTAACTCCACTATATAGACACTGCTCTCCTTGCTGTCTCCAGAGCTTGCACTTTAGGCGATTTTTGGAAGTATTGGGAATCCCTAGAGTTCGAAGCAATGTTGTAGCTTCATCATTCTCTTTTTGATTCTCTTTATTGATTCGCTCAAGCTCATTTCTACGCTTTTTTCCATTTGACACATCTCTAGCTAGCTCAATATTGAAATAATGAAAACCTCCATATTTCTCCAAAAGTGCATTGATCACTTTTCTAAACTCACTCAATGCCCTCTTAAGCACAGGATTGGGGATGTCAAAATAGCTGTCTTCTTTGACAAGCTCGCTTAATGGAGGGAGAAGCTGTAGGTTTTTGTTCTGAGGTTTGCTAAAGATTCCTTGCTCTTGTAAGATTTGCACCGCCTCATCATATCTTTTTCCCTCTCTCATTAAGGGTAGGATGTGATAAAGGGCTTCAAGACTGAGGTTGATGTGTTTAGAGAAACTAAGCTTTGCATCTTTGATCGCTTGGATTTGATCTTGAGATAAATCAAGTTTTTTAAACTCTTTTAGAATAATTTCCCAGTCTTTATTTGCTCCTAAAATATCTGCGATCTTATCTTGCATTTCTCTCTCTGCTATGATTTTGCTTAGCTCAAATGTGCTAGGCAAAGAGAGAAACACTGCACCCTCAGGACTTTTCTCCCCACTATAATCAAGCCCTGCAAACTCAAAATCACTAGGCAAATCTAGCAAAGCCTTTAGCTTGGAGTAAGTCAGCCCCTTTTTATTCTTTTGGGCTTCTAGCATAATTTTTTGGATGCCCTCTTTTGGGGAGAGCGATACATCTCCATAGAGATTTTTAAGATTCGCTAAAAAATTGATGATTTTTGTAATGGCGACAAACTCTTCTGCACTTGGAGCATTTTTGCACGCTCTATATGCTTGAGACTCTCCCTTGATATGCTGACATCTTCCGATTTTATCTTGGAATCCTTTGAGTGGGCGTTGATAGAAGATTAACCCCTCTTTGACTTGTTTGCTCTCTGCATTTGGATTTCCTAGAAGCTTATGGATAAAGTCTTGGGTGATATAGGGATTGCCTAGTTTCTGTTGGGTTGCAAAAATCTTTTCTAGCTCATCTCTAAGCTCACTTCTACCCACACAGCGATTGTAATTCTCCTTTTTATTGCGAACATTGAGAGATTGAGAATAATATTGCTTAAACATCATCTCTCCAATGGTTTGAGACTTTGATTCTATGAGTAGAGCATTGTTTTCTTTGATTGCTTTTTTGATTTTTCCATCATCATCTTTGCCCTCGATTCCATAAGTAATATCATCATATCCCCTGCGTTTGGCGATATGGAGTATCACTCTTGCAAACTCCTCTCTATCTAGCACTCGATACAATGCCCTCTCTCTAAGCTCCCAAGGAGAGAGGAAGTCTTTGGAGGTTTGAAAGATTGGGGCTAGGTTTCCCTCTTGGATGAAGTCTTTAGAATCTAGCCCTAGAGTTTGGCAAAGATAGGACTTGACTTGTTGCACTCTTGCTCTCCTGCGTGCATTTCTACGCCTTGCACTTCTTGCATTTCTCCTAGGGAGTGCTAAAGATTCTTTGGTTTTTGGATTTTCTGCTTTTGTAAAAATCCTCACTCCACTATCTATGATCTGCTCATTTTTAAGATTTCCATCTATATATTCCCCCTCAACCACAGCCCATCCAATACTTGCAATCCCAATATCCACACCTAAAGTTTTGATTTTCATCGCTTGCTCCATTTTCTCCAAATCACCCCCAATACACCCAATCAATAGATGAAATAAAGTCTATCCCATCAGTGCTGAGCCGATACGCAAAAGATTGGCTCCACAGGCGATAGCAAGCTCAAAATCCCTGCTCATTCCCATAGAAAGTATTTTGGCATTTGGGAGTGTTTCATAGATTTTTTGAGTGGTTTCAAAGCTCTCTTTGATCTTGTTTGGATCTTCTGTGTGCGCACCGATCGTCATCACACCTTCCATGATGAGATTGGGGCATTCTTCTTGGATCCTATGATAGAGCTCATAGGCTTCTTCTGGTGCTACTCCTCCTTTGGTTTCTTCTTTGGCTGAGTTGATTTGCATAAGAGCTTTTTGTCTCAACCCTTCACGCTCCAGACGCATTTGAAGAGCTTTGGCAATCTTTAGACTATCGATTGAATGTATCAAGGCTGGCTTGAGAGAAATCAGTGTATTGATCTTGTTTTCTTGAAGGTTTCCTACGAAATGCCACTCAAGTGGATATCTATCCAAATCCAAAGCCTTGCGCTTCAAATCTTGGACTTTGTTTTCTCCAAAGGCTCTTTGACCAGATTGATAAAGATCGATGATCTGAGAATCTTCCCAGTATTTGGAAATCGCGACAAGTTTGATGATCTGATGACGAGAGTATGCGATGCGAGCTTTTTCGATGCGTGCAATGACTTCTTGAAGATGATTTGCCATTTTATCCTCCAACAATGCGATTGATATCGTTATAAAGTCCCAAAAACATAAGGGCAAACAATATAGCCCACCCCATAAGTGTCAAGTAATACAGCACGCTTTCACTTGGAGTCCGTTTGGTCACAAGCTCATAGAGATTGAACAAAATATGTCCCCCATCAAGAGCAGGAATAGGCAAGAGATTGAGAATGCCAAGATTGATGGAAATGAGTGCCACAAGAGCTAGAAACTGGACTAAGCCACTCTCTTGTGCCTTATCCATCACCTGCACGATTGAAATCACTCCTCCCACTTCACTTGTAGGAACCACTCCAGAGATCAACTTCTGCACACCTTGAATGATCAATGTACTACTTGAGAGCGTCTGACTCGCTCCAAGCCTTAGAGCATCCCAAACCCCATAATGCATCACCCCAATCTCTCCGGAAGGTCTGATCCCAATGACAGAGACACTCACCTTTTCACCAAAGACATTTTCTCTCTCGATCATTTTAGGAATCACGCCTACCTCAAGATTCTCATCACCTCTTTGGATCATTAGTGTCAAGCGCCCTTGTGCTTCCATCACTTTCTCTGCCATATCAAACCAAGACTTCACTTCCACACCATTGATACGCAACACTCTATCCCCTGCCATGATCCCAGCACTTTGAGCTGGCATACCTGTCTGCACCTCACCAATACTTGGTAGCAAAACCTCGCGATCCCCATACGCCATCCCCACATAGATCAAAAGAGCTAGCAAAATATTAAAAAGAGGGCCAGCCAGCAAGATCACGATCCGCTGAAGAGGGGATTTGGATGTATAGCTATCGGGATCTTGATTTTGGCTCAATGGATCACTATCGCTCTGCCCCTTCATCTTGACATATCCACCAAGAGGGATCCAAGAGAGGGCGTATTCTGTATCCCCGTATGTTTTTTTGATAATCTTCTTTCCAAACCCGATGCTAAAGACCTCTACCTTGACACCAAAAAATCGAGCAGCCAAGAAATGCCCAAGCTCATGAAAAAAAATCAAAAAAGATAGCGCGATCAGCGCAGCTAGCAAACTCATTGAAAAGCTCTAAAATAACTTCTGACATAATTGATGCCAGAGATGATCGTCAATAGCACAGCAAGCCATAGAAAAAGCTGATTCCAAAAATGGGGCAAAACCTGCAAGATCAAACATCCAATCGCCCAATACTGTGCCACTGATTTAATTTTGCCCAACAAATCAGCTGAGATATTCACATGATGTGTAGCCACAACTGCACGGAGTCCAGTGATAAAAAACTCACGACTAAAAATCAAAAATACAGCCCAAGGAGAGGCAAGCCCACTCACAAGCAATGCAATAAATGCACCCAAAACCAGCATCTTATCTGCCAATGGATCAAATACCTCACCAAAGCGACTTTGCGCCCCATAACGCCTTGCGATAAATCCATCAAAAAAATCAGTCACAGATGCTAGCAAAAAGATACCACACGCTACAAAGCGCACAAGCTGACTTGTCATATCTGCATACAAGATGATAGCCATCACCAAAATCGCCATAAAAATACGGCAAATGGTCAAAATATTGGGGACATTTTTCATCGTTCAAATCTTACATCACTTGAAAGTCGTCCCACCATCAATGATAATCGTCTGCCCAGTCAGCCATCCACTCTGAGAATCATCACAAAGGAAATAGCAAGCACCAGCCAAATCGTTCGGATTTCCCATTCTCTTCAAGGGTGATTCTGCCTCGACTTTGGCTTTGACCTCATCATAATCAGGAAATGCTCTCAAGGCATCCGTATCAATTGGTCCTCCACTGACTGCATTCACGCGGATTCCAAACTCACCTAATTCCATCGCTGCATATTTCACCATCGTCTCTACAGCATTCTTACTATTGCCATGGCCTGCATAATTGGGCATATAAACAAGATTTCCTGTCGAACTGAGAGAGACGATAGATCCACCACCCACTTCTTTCATACGCTTTGCTGCCTCTTGAGCTCCAACCACAAATGCCAAAACAGTCGCTGTATAGATATTGTTCAATCCCTTTGGCTTCAGACGCATAAAAGGTGCAAACCCTCCTACAACACTGCGTCCATAGATAATGGCATTGCTGACAAAGAAGTCAATTCGATCAAAATCTTTATCAATCTCAGCAAAAAGTGGAGTGTATTGCTCAGGCTCCAATACATTCAAAGGATAATATCGAGCCTTGATCCCAAAGCGACTCTCTACATCCGATGCAATCTTTTGAGCTTCTTCTTCGTTTTTGTTGTATGTAAAAGCGACATTGATTCCCTCTTGCGCAAAGCGATACAAAATCGCCTTACCAATCCCTCTAGTCGCCCCACTGATCACTAAAGTTTTTCCCTTCATTGTACTCATTGTAACACCTCATATTGCTCTAAAGTTTTTTCTAACATTGACAAATTTTCCTGCTTGAGAGAGACGAGAGGCAGACGAAACTCCAAACTCTCAATCAGTCCAGACAAATACATCGCCGTTTTGATTGGCACAGGATTTGTCTCGCAAAACAAGACTTTATTGATCTCATAAAGCTCTTCATTGACTTTCCGTGCCTCATTATAATTTCCCTCTGTCGCACAATGTGTTAGATAAGAAATTTTATCAGGTAATAAATTCCCTGTCACAGAAATCACAGCACTCCCACCACTTGAGAGAATCGGGTAATTGATCACATCATCTCCACTTGCGATAACACACTCTGGATTCATCGCATGAAGTGCTACGATATTCTCGATATTCCCTGTTGCTTCTTTGATCCCATAGATATTTTTCACTTCCTTCAAGAGTTTCAAGACCGTTGAAACCTCGATATTGACGCCTGTTCTGCCTGGAACATTATACAACATCAAAGGAATCTCCACAGAATCTGCAACAGCCTTATAATGCTCAAAAAGCCCTGCTTGCGTTGGTTTGTTGTAATAAGGAGCAACGCACAAGATCCCATCAGCGCCACTTGTTTGAGCAAACTGGGCTAGCTCGATTGCCTCTTTGGTCGAATTACTTCCAGCACCTGCTAGAACTTTCATATGATTACTTTTGCATACACTCACAGCAATTTCTATGCATTCCATATGCTCTTTGTGGCTCAAAGTCGCTGATTCTCCAGTCGTGCCCACAGGGACACAAGCATCCATCCCATATTTTGCTTGCCGTTGGATCATTCTCTCATAAGAGAGAAAATCGACTTTGCCATTTTTGAAGGGAGTGATCAAAGCACTCATTGCGCCTAAAATCATATTATTTCCTCAGAATTGCTGAAGTTGCTCGAGAATCGACAAAATACTTTTGAGCCACATTGATCAAATCCTCAATCTTAAGATTTTGAAGATTTTTCTCATAATTCAAAAGTGGCTCTAGATCACCCTTGGCAAGATATTCTCCAAAAAGAGATGCCACACTTGAGGCATCTTCTAGGCGATAGATGAAGCTAGCTCTTGTGTTTAAAATCACTTTATCCAAGTCAGCTTGACTGATTTTCCCTTTTTTGATGTCTTGAAGAACTTTTTGGACTTCTTTTTGAATTGTTTCAGCTTTGACTCCATCGCTACCTGCAGCAATGATCAAAAACATCCCCTCATCTCTCAAATCCATCGGATAGGCATAGATTTCTGATGCAATTTGCTTTTTATCTACAAGTTCTTTGTAGAGCAAGCTACTCTTTCCACTGCTTAGAAGCTCACCCAACACACTCAAGGCGACTTGATCTTTTTGTTTGAAATTTGGGATCTTAAAGCCTAGAGCAAAATACTCAATTTGAGAATCTTTTTTGACCTCAATATGTCTTAAGCCATCTTGCTCTGGCTCAATAGTATAAAGCTCAGGAATCGCATCATCTGTATTTTCAATCGATCCAAAATACTTTTGGGCTTGATCAAATACAACTTCTGGCTCAACATCTCCGGCTACAACAATTACAGCATTTTTGGGCTGATAATAAATCTTGTGAAATTCCCGAATGTCCTCAATCTTCCAATTTTTAATATCATCCATAAACCCTATAGGAGTCCAATGATAGGGATGATATATGTAGGCTGTATTAAAGAAGCGGAAATACAAATATCCAATCGGAGAATTATCTGTCCGCCATCTTCTCTCTTCTGCGACTACATCACGCTCTGGTTGAAATTCTTCATTGCTGAGCGTAAGGTTTTGCATCAACTCTGCAAAGAGTTCTAAAGATTTGGAGAGATTTTGGGCACTTGATTTGATGAAATAACGCGTGTAGTCAAAACTTGTCGATGCATTGGTCACTCCACCAAACTTCTTCACAATCTCATCAAATTCACCTGCTTTAAGATTCTTAGTCGATTTGAAATTGAGATGCTCAAGCATATGCGCAAGACCACTTTTTCCCATCACTTCGTTGCGACTTCCCACTTTATAAAATACATTTGTTTCAATCACCCCGCTTTGGTTAGCAATAGGGATCACATAAACCTCTAGACCATTCTTCAGTGTCTTTGAAAAATAATTTGGGAGCAATGATTTTTCTTCCACTTCTTTATCCTCATCTTGTTTGATTTTTTGCTCTTGTGTCGCAGATTGTGTTTTGGCACTTTCTACATCCACAAATACATCTTGTGCACTAAGCACACTTCCAATCACCAAAAATACCATCAAAATCTTTTTCATTTGATATCCACTCCAATCGCTTCTGAAATATTTTTGAATCCATCAGCACGCAACAAAATTTGAAGATCTTTATTGACTCTCTTGCATACGCTTGGACCCTCAAAGATCAATGCTGAATAAATCTCTACAAGTGAAGCACCCATTTTGATGCGACTATAGGCCTCTTCACCATCAAAGATCCCTCCAGAAGAGATCAAAGTCGCCTTGCCAAAAAATTCTTTTGAGATCTCATAAAAGACCTCACGACTCTTATTGCGCAATGCCTTTCCACTGATGCCCCCAATCTCTTTGGGATTCTGCAAAAGTGAATAATCTGTCGTTGTATTGGTCGCGATAATCCCACTCGCTCCTCCGCTCAATGCACTCTCACATACTCTAAGTGTTGCATCAATTGCATTATCTGGACAAATCTTCACAAACAAAGGCTTTTGAGTATGTTCTCTGGCCATCACAAATAATTCCTTGACAAATTGCTCATTTTGAAGATCACGCAAATTTGGTGTATTGGGAGATGAGATATTGAACACATAAGCATCACCCAATTCTTTAAAAACCTTGAGATTCTCTTCATAATTTTTGAGCGCATCTGTGGCATCTTTGTTTTTTCCAAGATTGATCACTAGGGGGTTTCTATAGGGATAGAGTTTGGCAATCCTTTGAGCAATCATCCTTGATCCATCATTATTGAATCCCATAGCATTCTGCAAGCTCTCTTCTTGCACAAAGCGGAAGATTCTTGGCTTTGGATTTCCACTTTGAGGAGTTAATGTGATACTGCCAAGCTCCACAAATCCAAACCCCATCAAACTCAATCCCTCAATCATCGTGGCATTTTTGTCAAACCCCGCAGCCAAACCCACAGGATTGGCAAACTTCAACCCCTCAACTTCAACGCCCAAAGCCTCATCCAAATAACAAAACTGACTAGCCATCCAATCGCTCACAATGGGCAGTGGAGCAATATGTCTTAAACAAAACTCAACAACGCGATGATCAAGTTCGGGATCAAATCTAAAAAGCACATTTTTTATGATCGAATACACAAATCCTCTCCGAAATTTTCCATAATTTTAGTTCAAAAACATCTTCAAGCTTCTTTAAAATTTAGTTTTTGACATTCTTCTTGAGAATCAAATCCGTCTCCCAAAATCTGCTGATATTCTCCACATTCCATCAGCTCATATGCCCCCTTGCTATCTTCAAGTTGAAGTTCTAAAAAATTCAATAGATTTTGAGAATCTATAGGGTTTTTGATCGGGATCAAAAGCTCGATGCGTCTCTGAAGATTTCTGGGCATCATATCTGCACTCGCCACATAAAGCCCTCCATGCCCAAAAAAATAAATCCGTGCATGCTCCAAATATCGCCCAAGAAGAGAGATCACTCTGATATTGCTAGAGAGCCCCTCTACTCTTGGACGCAGCGTGCAAATCCCCCTCACAATGAGCCAAATCTTCACCCCCTCTTGTGATGCCCGATAGAGTGCATCCACAATCTCAGAATCAACCAAAGCATTCATTTTCATAATAATCTTGCCCTGCTCACCCTTCTCTCTCTCTCCATCAATTAGAGCAAGAATCTTAGGTTTGATCTGTGCAGGTGCCATATAAATACTTTGCAAGCATGTTTTTTTGGCCAATCCAGCCGAGAGTGCATGGAAAAATTTAATCGCATCTGAGATCAAATCTTCCCTTGAACTTAGCAAACTCACATCTGTGTAAGTTTTTGCACTTTTGATATTGTAGTTTCCACTCCCTACATGCACATATCCCTTGATTCTGTCTTGTTCTCTTCTCAAAATCAAAGCAATCTTTGCATGAACTTTCAATCCAGAGGCTCCATAAATCACATGTGCACCCGCCTCTTCCAAAGCCCGCACCCACTCAAGATTATTTTCTTCATCAAATCTCGCTTTGAGCTCCACAAGGACATTGACTTGCTTATGTGCTGCTGCTTCAATCAAGGCTTGAACAATTGGAGAGTTTTTTCCTACGCGATAGAGTGTCATTTTGATTGAAAGTACATCAGGATCCTTACTTGCACGCTGAATAAATCGCACAACAGGATCAAAGCTTTCATAGGGATGAAACAGTATAACATCCTGCTCTCTTAGAAGCTCAAATAGATTGCCCTCTTCACTCAAAAAATCTGGAAGCTTTGGCACAAAATAAGGATGCAAGAGATGGGCAAAGTTTGGATGAGACACAATCTGCCATAATGCTCCAAGATTGAGAGGAAGATCATATCGATACACATCCACCTTGGGCAAATGCGACATCAAAAACTCAAGCAAGCTTTCATCTTGGTTGCGCCCCACTTGAAGGCGCACGATTTCTCCTCTTCTTCTAGCCTTCAAGCCCTCACTCAAAAGCTCGATAAAGTCATCCGCTTCTTCTTCTTGGATCTCAAAATCCGCATTTCTTGTGATACGAAAGGGACACCAATTTAGGATCTTAAATCCTTCAAAAATGAGATTTGCAAACTCACCTACGATACTTTCACAAGTCACAAAGACTCCATCTCTCACCTCAACAAATCTAGGGAAAAATCTTGGAATCCGAATGAGGGCAAATGAAATCTCTTGAGGATTTTTGATGTTTTGCATCTTAATCACCAAGCCAAAACTTAGATTATTGAAATGAGGGAATGGATGGATCGCATCAATCACGACAGGAACAATCATCGGATAAAGGTTGTGGATAAAATAATCTTTAGATTTTGCTTGATCTTCTTGGTTTAGCTCATCATAATTGAGGATAAATAAATTTTCTTGTGAGAGCAAATTTTTGAGATGGAAGAAACTTTTCTCCAAATCCTTTTTTTGTCTTCTAAGCATCTTCTCAATAGCATCAAGCTGCTGAATAGGACTCATCCCATCATCGCCCACTTTGGAGATTCCCTTGTTGTAGAGTTTTTTCAATCCAGCAACACGGATCATATAAAACTCATCCAGATTCACTCCATAAATTGCCAAGAATTTCAAGCGTTCAAGCAGAGGTAGATCCTCTTTTGTGCTTTGATCTAAAACACGGGCATTAAACTTCACCCAAGATAACTCACGATTGAAATATTTTTGCATCTCATCCCCTCAAGAACTATCATCATTTTTTCGGGCAGGGATTCTGCCCTATCTTAACCAATAAAGAAAAAATCCGATAAAATGCCAGCGTTTTTGCACATGCAAATTCGACTATCCGTCAAAGGAGGATCATAGATGAAAAAAATTATTTTGGCTTTGGGGCTTTCATTGAGCTCTATTTTTGCAATTGATTTGGGGATCTTGACCATCTCTCCAGAAGTGGGAGCAACTCTCAGCTACAGTAAAGTCAAAGGTGAGATTGAAGATAAATCTACCTCTTTTAATAATGACAATACTTTTAGTCCTGGTGCATATGCAAGACTTTGGCTTGGAGTTGCGGGATTTATGATCGCTCCACATGTCAAGTATGACTATCTTAGAAGTTCCTTTGTGAATTCAAAAGAATCCATCCACAATATTCAATATGGAGGAGTGCTTGGATATCGCATCCCCTTCATCAAACTCACACCTTTTGTTGGAGCGAGTTATTCAACATTTAAAGGTGGTTTCATCAGTGGAAGCTCGATCAAGGAAACTTATGCGATCAACTTTGGTGTCAGATGGGAAGTCCCTTTGTTTTCTTTATTGGTGATTGGCTTTGAGGGAAGCTGGCAAAAACCTGATCTCAAAATCCCTGCTTCAAGCGGAAAGCATCATGCTGAGATGCTCAACCTTGGTGGCACAATCGGTTTTGCTTTCTAAACTAGCTTCTAGGGGGAAGGGGGGCTTTGATACAATACGACCTCAAAAATCAAATTGAGGTTATCATGCAGCACTTCATTTCTCTAGCCCAAAAACATAATCTTCTTAAAGTCATCGACACACCACTAGATGTCGATCTTGAGATTCCTCATCTCTCCTACATCGAAGTCAAAAAACCTAATGCCAAAGCACTTCTTTTTACCCACCCAAAACGAGGAGAGCATATATTTCAAACACCAGTTTTGACCAATATCTTTGGCTCCTTTGATCTCTTGCGTTTGATTGTTCAAAAATCACCAGAAGAGATTGCTGGGCAGATTCAAAACCTCCTCAAGCTCACTCCCCCCAAAACACTTGTTCAAAAACTTACAAAAGCCAAAGAGCTCTTTACACTGCGTCATGCAATCCCCAAGCTCCATCCCCACAAAAAAGGAACATGTCAAGCAAACATCAATCTCAATCCCTCTCTTTTTAACTTACCTGCGCTCAAGACTTGGGAACTTGATGGTGGAGCATTTATCACAATGGGACAGGTCTATACCCAAAGCCTAGATGGGGAACTCAAAAATCTTGGAATGTATCGCCTCCAAATTTATGATGATCGACGCCTAGGACTTCATTGGCAAATCCACAAAGATTCCAATCACTTCTTCCATCAATACAAAAAAGCTAGACAAAAGATGCCTGTGAGTATCGCACTAGGTGGAGATCCTCTCTATACATGGTGTGGGCAAGCTCCGATGCCTTATGGAGTTTTTGAACTCGCACTATATGGAATCATTAGAGAGAGAAAACCTCAACTTGTCCAATCCATCACCAATCCCATCTTTATCCCAGAAGATGCTGACTTTGTGATTGAGGGATGGGTCGATCCAGAACAAATGGAACTAGAGGGACCCTTTGGTGATCACACAGGATATTACACTCCAATCGAGCCCTATCCTGTGCTTGAAGTCAGTGCCATCACTCACAAAAATTCACCCATCTTCCCAGCCACCGTTGTAGGCAAACCTCCTTTGGAAGATAAATATATGGGCTATCTTACAGAGCGTGTCTTCCTTCCTATGCTCAAAATGACAACCCATGGACTGATTGATTATCATATGCCAGAAAATGGCGTATTTCATAATCTCATTCTTGCCAAGATTGATCCTGCATATCCTGCACATGCTAGACAGCTTATGCATGCATTTTGGGGAATAGGACAGATGAGTTTTGTCAAACATGCATTATTTGTCGGCATGGATGCACCTCCCCTGACTGATTATCCAGCAATCACACAGTATATTCTCAATCGTTTTCGAGCAGATCATCTCTTAATCACAGAAGGAGTGTGCGATGCCCTAGATCACTCATCTCCAAACTATGCACAAGGAGGCAAACTCGGTGTTGATGCCACAGGGGATGAATACAAACGAGATGGTTTAAGAATCTTGGAAGATCAAGAGCTCTTTGGCAAAATCAAAGCCCTCCTTCCAGAAACCCAATCTATCAAACAATACTGCACCCAAACCAACACACCAATCTGCCTACTTGGGATTCACAAATCAAATCTTTCTATTCTCCCAAGGCTTCAAGCCCTCACTCCATTGTCCTCTCACCTTGGAATCCTCATCGCTCTTGATTCTTATAAAAACAATCTAGAAAATGCCTATATGATCATTTGGAGAGTGGTCAATAATATTGATGCAAAGCGAGATATTTGGATCCAAAATGGCGTGGTTTATATCGATGCAACAGATAAGGGGGTTTGTGATGGACACTTGAGAGAATGGCCAAAAGATACGGATTGTTCAAAGGAGATTATTAGCAAGCTTCAAAATATGGGGCTTTTAGAGGAAGATCAAGAATTTTTGGAGAAATTTGCCATCCTTCACTCCTAAACACTCCCCAAAAGGAGTGCTCACACTAAATAATGACATAAAGAGGTGATCAAACACTCTTTGGAGTCTCCCTCAAAGAGACTCCATCAAATATTTTGATGACCAAGATGGCTAAAGTTTTGGGAGAAGGATTTTATTGATCAAAAACTAACCAAGATTAACAAGCCCCAATCCCCCCTCTCACAAGCCCAAGATTCCACGGGAATCTATAGACTTTTTTTGATTTTTTAAGTAAGTTACCCTTTTAATTCACACTAAGGATAAGAACACATGCGAGGAATCAAAGTTTTTTCGGGATCAGCATATAGAGAGTTTAGCGAGGAGGTTTCAAAGTTCCTAGATCTTCCTCTATCCAATGCAAGCGTTGGCAAATTTAGTGATGGAGAAATCAATGTGCAAATTGGAGAATCTGTCAGAGGACAAGATATCTTCATCATCCAACCCACTTGCGCTCCAACCAATGACAATCTTATGGAACTCTTGGTGATGATTGATGCATTCAGACGCAGCTCTGCCAACACGATCAATGCCATTATTCCCTATTTTGGCTATGCACGCCAAGACCGCAAGGCAGCTCCGCGTGTTCCGATCACTGCCAAACTTGTCGCCAATCTCTTAGAAACAGCAGGTGTTGATCGAATCGTTACGATGGATTTACATGCTGGGCAGATTCAGGGATTTTTTGATGTGCCTGTGGATAATCTCTATGGCTCAATCGTCTTCAAAGATTACATCAAGCAAAAAGACTTACCCAACCCCATCATCGCTTCTCCTGATATTGGGGGTGTTTCTCGAGCGAGGTATTTTGCTGATCAGCTTGGATTTGATCTAGTGATAGTGGATAAGAAACGAGAAAAGGCCAATATTAGTGAAGTGATGAATATCATCGGGGATGTAACAGACAAAGATGTGATCCTGGTCGATGATATGATTGACACAGCAGGCACTATGTGCAAAGCCGCCGAAGTTCTCAAAAAACATGGTGCCACAAGCGTCATGGCTCTAGGCACACATCCAGTCCTAAGTGGTCAAGCCCTTGAGCGCATCAATGCGAGTGTCTTGGATGAAGTTGTCATGACCAATACAATCCCACTTCTTCACAAATCCACCAAGATCAAAATCCTAAGTGTTGCTCCACTCTTTGCAGAAGTAATCCGCAGAATCAACAATGACGAGAGTGTCAATTCACTTTTTAGCTAATCCTTAGCTATCAAAAAAAAAGGGGGGGGGCTACCCCAGCCTTGCAATCACACTGCCAAATACATAGCCCTCTTTGACTTGCGTGATCTTCACCTCATAATATCCAGCATCAATCCCTCCATCAATCTCCACCTCATTGATCAAAATTTCTCCATCAATTTGCGGTGCCCAGCTCAATGCTCTCGCACTATAAAAATACTCGCTCACCTCACTCTTACCCTCGATAATCACAGGCAATACTTTTCCAAGCATCGATTTTTTGCGTGCTTTTTGCTGAGATAGGATGATTTTATTGAGAGTTTTGATCCGAGAGTTGATCACCTTAGGTGCGATGTGTCCATCCATCATATGAGCTGATGTCCCCTCCTCGCTTGAGTAGGCAAACACATTGATCGCATCAAACCTAAACTCTTTGATAAACTCACAAAGCTCTTCAAATTCTTCTTCACTCTCTTGAGGATGCCCCACAATCAAAGTCGTGCGCACAAATGCATTGGGTATATCTCTCATCGCTTTTAAAAGCTCGATATGTTTCTCTCGACTAACACCCCTCTTCATTCTTGTAAGCATACTTTGACTGATGTGCTGGATAGGCATATCAAAATAATTTTGCACAATCTTTGAGTTTGCAATCGTCTCAATAAGCTTGAGATCCGTTGTACTTGGATAAAGATACAAAATCCGAGCACTTCTAGCCAAACTCTGCTGATCTAATGCCTCAATCAGCTTGATCAATCCCTCTCTCTCGCCACAATCACGCAAATATGAACTGCTATCTTGAGCAACAAAAGAAAAATCTTGATATCCTCGCTTGCTTAGATTCTCAACTTCTTTCAAAACAGAATCAATTTGGCGTGATCGAAGCTTGCCTTTAAAGCTTGGGATAGAACAAAACGAACAAGATTGATTGCATCCCTCACTGAGTTTGACATATGCATGGATTGATGAACCTGTGATTATCCGCTCATGGTGCTCATCTGCCAAAAATACTCGATGTGTCTGCATCCCCTGTCTTTTGGCAATCATCAAATCAATCTTGTCATAATCCCCAACACCTGTGATGATGTCAATCTCAGGCATCTCTTCTAAAAGCTCTCGATGATATCTCTGACTCAAACATCCACTTGCGACAAGCAATGCACCTTCTTTGCGCTTTGAGCTTGCCTCCAAAATCGTATTGATACTCTCTTGCTTAGCAGCAGAAATGAATCCACAAGTATTGATAATGATCACATCAGCCTCACTGACCTCATCAGTCAGCTCATACTCTCTGAGACGACCAAGCATCACCTCGCTATCGACAAGATTCTTTGTGCAACCCAATGAAATCAAATGCAGTTTATTCTTCACTAGCCTTCTCTCAGCTCACCACCACTTTCCCCTCTTCTTCATGAGTTGCACAGATTCCCATCATGTTGTAGCCACAATCCACATAATGCACCTCTCCTGTCACTCCGCTAGAGAGATCAGACAAAAGATACATGGCAGAATTTCCTACATCTTCGATGCTAACATTGCGACGCAAGGGGGAATTGACCTCATTCCATTTGAGCATCAATTTAAAATCTCCTATCCCACTTGCTGCCAAAGTTTTGATAGGGCCAGCAGAGATTGCATTGACACGGATTCCATCTTGACCCAAATCATAAGCAAGATAGCGCACACTTGCCTCAAGCCCTGCCTTGGCGACACCCATGACATTATAGTGCGTCACATATCGCACAGCGCCCAAGTAACTCAAAGTCAAAATACTTCCCCCAGCACTCAGCAATGGACGCATCTCTCTTGTGAGCTCAATCAAAGAATACACAGAGATCTCCATCGCTTGAGAAAAAGCTTCTTTGGACACATTCATAAACTCCCCACTCAAAGCTTCTTTGGATGCAAATGCCACAGAATGCACTATAAAATCAAGACTTCCAAAGTCTCTCTCTAGATTCTCTCTCAAAGAGACAAAATGCTCAGGCTTACTCACATCAAGCTCATAAACATATTCTCCACTACCCAGCTCCTCAGCAATAGGTCTCACACGCTTCTCAAGTGTTTCATTCAAAAAAGTTAGAGCAATCTTGGCACCCTGCTCTTTACATGCTTTGGCAATCCCATATGCGATTGATTTATTATTGGCAACTCCAACGATGAGCCCCTTCTTTCCTTGCATTATCATTTCATCTCTCCATTTTCAATAATTTCACAAAAACTCTCAAGCCTCAAGCTCGCCCCACCCACAAGCACACCATCTACTCCATCCAAACTCATAATCTCTCTAGCATTTTGAGGATTGACACTTCCTCCATAAACCACCCTTGAGCATCCCAAATCTTTCAAAATAGCATGCGTTTCTTGTATCTCTATCAAACTCGCACTCACCCCTGTCCCAATCGCCCAAATAGGTTCATAAGCAACAATCAAACGCGCATAAGAAAGATCAATGCCAGATAATTGCAAAGCCAAAAATTCACGCACTTTTTGAGCTTGCCTAACCTCCAAGCTTTCTCCTACACACAAAAAGATATTCATCCCATGGTGAGCAAAAAACTCAAATTTTCTCTGACAGATTTGATCACTTTCACCCAAAAGGACTCTACGCTCACTGTGGCCAATCATTAGAGTTTTGATCTGAAGTTCATTGAGCTGATCTAGACCAATCTCTCCAGTATAGGCACCTCCACATACAGGATAAGCATTTTGAGCCCCGATAGAAAAATGACTAAAGTCATCATAAGCTAGTGCGCTCATCGGAGGAAAAAGATAAACCTCCGCCCCAAATTGTCTATCGCGCAAAAACTGATTCAATCCTTTGGCATAAGACAAAGTGGAAGAACGCGTGTGGTTGGTTTTGAAGTTGCCTGCTATAATCATCATTTCCTCACTTTCTTAGATTTTTTTGAATTTTATCTCAAACACAAAAAGGATTTTGATGCGAACCCTCACAATCATTGATACATTTGGTTTCTTTTTTAGGAGTTTTTATGCACTCCCTCCATTGAGAAATTCAGAAGGTTTTCCTACAAGCCTTCTGCTAGGATTTGCCAATCTCATCCATACAATCTACAAGGAACAAACCTGTGATTATCTTGTCTTTGCCCTTGAGGGGGGAGGGATCAATCATCGCAAAAAACTTGACCCAAACTACAAGGCCAACCGCTCACCAGCTCCAGAAGAACTAAGACTTCAGCTTCCCATCGCAATCGAGTGGATTACTAAAATGGGGTTTGAGAATCTTTCATTTGAAGGATATGAGGCTGATGATGCTATTGCTTCACTGACACATTGGGCCAAAGATCAAAATATGCTAGTCAAGATCATCAGTCACGACAAAGATCTCTATCAGCTCATCGACGACACAACATTCCTATATGATCCGATCAAAAAATGCGAGATTCGATCACAAGAATGCATCAGCAAGTGGGGAATCAGCCCAGAAGATTTCATCCATTTTCAAGCTCTTATTGGAGATACAAGTGACAACATCCCAGGCATCAAGGGCATTGGCAACAAAACTGCTCAAAAACTCATCAATCACTACCACACCCTTGAAGCCCTATATGATGATCAAGAACACTTAGAATCACTCGTCACAAAACGCCTTGCAACGCTGATTAGAGAGGGCAAAGAAGCGGCTTTTAGAAGTCGTGATCTTGTGACCTTGCGCAAAGACCTTATTCAGAGCTTCACCCCCACTCCCTTCCCTAAAGACAATCCCCTCAAATGCATCTTGCCAGATTTGGTGCGCTTTGATTTTGAGCGCCTTATCCTCAAAGTCAAAGGACAAAGTCCATTTGGTTTCAAAAAACCTTTTGATCAAGACTATGGACAAAAAAAAGTCCAATATAGCCCCAAGCCTTTTACTTATCGATATCATCTACTCACTTCACTAGATGAAGCACTCAAGATCCTACAATCTCATCCTATAGAATCTAGAATCGCATTTGATTGCGAGACTGATGGATTAAATATTCAAGAATCTCAAATGGTGGGCTTTAGCTTCTCCCTTGATGGAGTGGATGGCTATTATGTGCCATTTGCGCACGATTATCTTGGAGTCAATACTCAAATTTCAAAAGATGAAGCCAAAATCCTCATTCAAGAAATTTTCAAACACCCAATCATTGGACACAATCTCAAATTTGACTACCTCATCACCAAAAATAATTTTGATCTTTTGCCACAAAATCTCATCTTAGATTCTATGGTTTTGGCTTGGCTTGAAGATAGCAGCTCTCCTGTGGGACTTGATAGGCAAATGTTTAAATGGTTTGATCACAAAATGATTGCCTTTGAAGATGTGGTATCAAAGGGACAGCATTTTGGCCAGATCCACCTTGAAGATGCTGCAAAATATGCAAGTGAAGATGCTGTTGCTACTTATCAACTTTTTCATTTTTTGGAAGCAAAACTCAAAGACATACCCCATCTTCTCAATCTTGCTCATACATTGGAATTCCCCCTTATTCTCACACTTGCAGAAATGGAAAATCAAGGGATCAAAATCGATATTGCATTTTTTGAAAAGCTCAAAAATCAAGTCTCTCAGCTGATTTCAGAGTGCTCAAGCAAAATTTACACACTAGCCAATGAAGACTTCAATCTCAATTCCCCACAACAGCTTTCAAATATTTTATTTGAGAAGCTCAAGCTCAAAGGAAGCAAGCAAGTCAAAGGAGGATTTAGCACAGAAGAAAAAGTGCTAGAAAAATTGATCAATGATCACCCCATCATTCCTGAAATCTTGCAATATCGAGAGGCTTATAAATTGCGCAATACCTATATCGAGCCTCTACTTAAGCTTGTCGATACCCAACATAAAATCTTTACTTCTTTTTTGCAAACTGGGACAGCCACTGGACGCTTGAGCTCCAAATCTCCAAACCTCCAAAACATTCCCGTGCGCAGCGAGGCTGGACGAAAAATCAGAGAAGGCTTCATCGCTCAAGAAGGATGCGTTTTGCTAAGTGTTGATTATTCACAGATTGAGCTTAGGCTTTTGGCTCATTTTAGTCAAGATCCTAATCTAACCCAAGCTTTTGAAAGCCATCAAGATATCCATACACAAACAGCACTCAAAATCTTTGGAAATAGCGATGATTCCAAACGCGCTATTGCCAAAAGCATCAATTTTGGACTCATCTATGGCATGGGAGCCAAAAAACTCTCAGAAACACTAAAAATCCCTCTCAAAGATGCCAAAAGCTATATCGAAAGCTATTTCACCTCCTTCCCCACGGTGAAAACTTTCCTTAAAACTCAAGAAGAAAATATCCTCTCTCAAGGCTATGCTCAAACCTTGCTTGGACATCGAAGATATTTTAATTTTGACACAGCAACAGACTTTCAAAAGTCCAATTTTTTACGCGAAGGAATCAATACAATCTTCCAAGGCAGTGCAGCCGATCTCATCAAGCTTGCTATGAATGCAATCCAGCAGCACATTCAAAACACACCGATCAAAATGCTTTTGCAAGTCCATGATGAGCTGATTTTTGAGCTTCCAGAGAGTGGGGCTAGAGAGAAGGGGGAAGAGATCGCAACCATTATGAACTCTATCTACTCTCTCAAAGTCCCTCTAGAGTGCGGAATCTCCATAGGACGAAATTGGGCTGAACTCAAATAATCAGTGATAGAGTGCTTTTTGATTTTTGAGCTCTTTGTCATAGTCCTTGCCTTGAGCTCCACCAACGATTCTCTTACGAGAGGCATTGAAAGCATCATTGATGATGCTGCGTGTAGGATTAAAGTCTTGAGTTTTGATCCCTGCAATATCCAAAATAGTATGAATCAAGTCATCAGTCATATAAGGGCGATTGATAGCTTTTTTGATGCGCTGATATAACTCTGGATGCTTTTGGATAAAGAGATCAGAAACATAAATCATAAAGGGAATCTCAACCATAAAGCGACTGATTTTATCATCAGAGTGCCCTACAAAATCTCGGTAATCATAAACTTCTTCTCCATGATCGGCAAGGTAAATTACAAGCGAATCACTAGATGAAAAAGATTTAAAAATCTCACTGACCACATAGTCATTGTAAAGCACGGCATTTTTGTAGCGTGCAATTGTTCGATCTCTTAGATTGAATGTCCTATCATTAAAATAAGCAAAAGATTGGGGATATCGATTCCCATAGCTCGCATGTGCACCCATCAAATGAAAAACAAAAAATTGAAAGGCTTTTTTGGAATCAGGTTTAGCAAATTCAAGCAGTCTTCCATCATAAAATACTTCATCAAAATTTCGCTTATATTCAGAAACAAAATGTGCTTCTTGACTTAAGGATGCAATGGCCCCTATTGGTCCCCCATGTGTTACATTGAGTTGATTGGAAACCCAAGTAACCCAGTAGCCATATTGTCTAAATAAACTTACAAGATTCTCTTGTAAATACCAAGGCTTCTCTGAATTTTCAACATTTGAAAATGTTAAAACATTTTTTAAAGAGAGTGTTGTTTGGGCATGCGGTGAAATCACATCAGAAAATACAAAAAGATTTTTGTTTATTTCAAAAGTAGAAAGCAAGGGTGTCGTAGGATCAAAAAATCCATAAATTTGCATATATCCTCTCTGAGTTGATTCCCCCAAAATTAAAACTAAATTTTTAATCTTTTCTGTTGAAGTAAGGGAAGTGGCAGATACTGTTTTGAATGCAAATAGCTTTTGATATTCTTTGAGAGCTTTTTGAGCCTCTTGCAATTCATGCAAGGCTCGATAAAACTCGCAACCTTGACGCATCGGAGTCATAAAAGTAAAGGTATTGCGATATTGGCAAGAAGCAAAATTTGGAACCAGTAAATAAATCTCATAAATCCAAGCAAAAATTCCCAGAAAAGCTAAAATTTTAAGACCGACAAAAGGAAGGTGTACTTTTTTAAAAACCAAAAATCCTACCCCTATACCAACAAGACTTACACAAATGGCCCAAATAATCTTTGCGCCATAAAGCTCAAAAAATGACATTGCCTCACTTGGGTTGGTTTCCAAAAGTGTTGCAACCATTGCTCCGCTCAAAGGAGTTTCAAAAATCCAAAGACAACATAAATCAATTACAAAACAAAGCGTTGAAATCAGCAAAATAATGTAGCACATTATGTAGCCAGCTTTTTTTGCCCCATAACATACATAAAAAAGAGTGGCCAACATCGCCCAGCCTACAAGCTTTGCAACAAAAATTGAAATAGAAAAATTTTTCCCTATAGATGTTAGACCATAAACAAGAAAAAAGAGAAAACTTACATACAAAAAAGCTTGGATAAAAAAACTCCTGTCTTTCATGACTCTATGCTTTAAACAAAGATTCCAAGGCATCAAGTCCCATTTTCTTGCCTTCTTCTGCTGGGAGATTGCCCTGCTCAAAAAGCTCTGCTACGCCCACTTCTTTGATCTCAATCTCACACTGTGTTAGCATCGATGCAAGACGGATATTGACGCCATTCTTTCCGATGGCTTTGGATTTTTGATCACTTGTGAGCGTGACGATGGCTTTCTTTTTGTCTCCATTTTCTTCGATTTTGACACTTGAAACACTTGCAGGAGACAAAGATTTGGCGACAAACAGCTCCAAGGGCTCACAGTATTCTACACAATCGATATTTTCTCCATTGAGCTCTTTGCTCACAGCATTGATTCTCACTCCCTTTGTCCCCACAGTCGATCCAATAGGATCGATCTTGGGATTTTGTGTAGAGAGAGCGATTTTTGCTCGATCCCCCGGAATCCTCGAGCATCCCTCGATCACCACTTCTCCATCCTTAATCTCTGGCACTTCCAAATGCAAAAGCTCGATCAAAAACTTAGGTGTTGTGCGTGAGAGTTCGATTTGCATCCCTCCTTTGGCAAATCGCAGATGTTTGAGCACACAAGAGACAGTATCGCCTACTTTGAATTCCTCTCCTTTGATTCGATTTTTCTTACTCATCACCCCTCGGATCTCTTCGATCTCAATGTAAGTATTCCCCTCATCATCTACCCTCACAACTTGTCCACTGACGATCTTTCCAAGCTTGGCTTTTAATCGCTCATAGAGCTTGTCTTCAAGCATTTTTTGCAAGCGAATCTCAAGCATCTTAAACAGCATATTGATCGCATTTCTGCTCATATTCTCAAGGCTAATCTCATATTTGAGCTCATCCCCGATATTTAATTCTGCATTGAGTTCTTTGGCCTTGCTAATCCCCATCGAATTGAGATCTTCCTCTCCATCCTCACAAATCACAACTTTCTGAAATAATTTAAGTGTCCGCTCTCTCTCATCGATCTCTGCGCTAAACACAGCCTCAGAACTGAGTTCATCTGTCGCGATTTTGACCAAACATTCCTTGACCAAATCAATCACAAGATTTGACTCAACACCTTTTTCATAGGCAATAAGCTCTACAATATCTAGCATCTTTTCCATCTTCTTCCTTATGACAGCTATAAACTTTGGGATAACTAATTTGCTTTTGAAGTTTGCTTGAGATTATAGCAAGCTTTTGGCTTCAAACTTTGAGATCCAAAGAGTATAATACGCGATTCAACTAAACTCATAAGCTAAAGGAATGATATGGACTTCAAACTTGCCAAGCAAAATCTCCAAGACAAAAGTGAAAAAATCACACTCAAACAAATTCAAGAAGCCGCTCAAGATGGAGAGAAAATCTTTTATTTTTCCAATGAAAATCAACACAAAGATCTCCTTAAGCTTGCCGAAACATTCCAAAAAAGTGGCAGGAGCGCTCATTTGAGAGAAGCCAAATTTGGGCTTGATGAAAAAGAATACATCTACGAACTACACATCATCTAACAATGAATACCAAAAAACTCTATATCGAAACCATGGGTTGTGCGATGAATAATCGCGATAGCGACCATCTCATCGCTGAACTCAGAGAAAAAGAAGGTTATGTTTTGACTGATCAGGCACAAGAGGCAGATTTGATCCTCATCAACACATGCTCAGTGCGCGAAAAACCAGAGCGAAAGCTTTTTTCTGAAATCGGTCAGTTTAATGCCATCAAAAAACCTCATGCCAAGATTGGGGTTTGTGGATGCACAGCAAGTCACCTAGGAGAAGAGATCATCAAAAAGGCTCCGAGTGTGAGCTTTGTTTTGGGTGCAAGAAACATTAGCAAGATCACCCAAGTCATTCATCAAGATAAAGCCGTAGAAGTAGATACAAACTTTGATGACAGCACTTATATGTTTTCAAAAAACACCAATCCAGATATCAAAGCACTTCTAAATATTTCTATTGGTTGTGACAAAAAATGCACATATTGCATCGTTCCGCACACACGAGGCAAAGAGATCTCCATCCCCACTCAAATGCTTCTTGATGAAGCACAAAAATTGGCCCAAAATGGTGTCAAAGAACTTTTGCTTTTGGGACAAAATGTCAATCATTATGGGACACGATTCTCAAACCCTCACAAACCCACAAACTTCACTCAACTTCTTCGAGAGCTTTCTCAAATCGAGGGGATTGAGCGTATTCGCTTCACTTCCCCCCATCCACTCCATATGGATGATGAGTTTTTGGAAGAATTTGCAAGCAATCCAAAGATATGCAAAAGTATCCACATCCCTCTCCAAAGTGGATCTACAAAAGTTTTGCGCGAGATGAAGAGGGGCTATACGCAAGAATGGTATCTTGATAGAGTGCAAAAGCTCAAATCCCTAGTGCCTCATGTGGGAATCAGCACAGATATCATCGTTGCTTTCCCCACAGAGACAGAAGAAGATTTTGAAGAGACGATGAAAGTCCTAAATCTTGTCCAATTTGATACACTCTATAGCTTCATCTACTCACCCAGACCACACACAGAAGCTCAAAATCTTCACAACCCAATCTCTAAAGAAGAAGCCTCCAAAAGATTGGCTACACTTCAAGCACGCCACAAAGAAATACTAGCCCAAAAAGCTAAGCAAGAGATTGGAAGCATTCATTCTGTTTTGATTGAAAATCATCGTGACCAATCCCCCTACATTTGGAGCGAAGGAAGGAGTGATACAAATCGTCTTATCAAGATTCCCGACCAAGTCCTCCCTCTTGGATCAATCGTCTCAATCAAAGTCACACATCATGAGGGTGGTAGCCTAAGTGGCGAACTGCTCTCATGAAACGATTCAAAAAAAAACTTCTTCTTTTTTTGGCTCCTCGCCTGCTCTATGGCTGGCTTTGGGTGATCTACAAAACATCCAAAAATCACTTTCATATCCCGCAAAATGCGATTGAGGGGAATTTCATCGCAACCTTTTGGCATGGTGAGATCCCTATGCAGGGCTATTTCTATCACCAAATCCTCACCCAACTCCACCAAGATCACAAACACTTTTGCTATGGAGTGCTCATCAGCGAGCATTCTGATGGAGAAATAGCAGCAAGACTTTATGAAATGTATGGTTTCACTGGCATTAGGGGATCAAGCACACGCGGAGGAGTCAAAGCCCTCAAAGATGCCTTGGGAAAGCTCAAACAAGGATGGAATATCGGTCTCACTCCAGATGGACCCAAGGGTCCCTATCATTCCATCGCCAAAGGAGCGATCAGTATGGCAATCAAAAGCCAAACTAAAATCATCGGTTTGCGTGTGCAACCTAGACATTTTTGGCAACTCAAAAGCTGGGATCAGATGAAAATTCCCAAACCCTTTGGGATCATTGACTACTATGTTTTGCCTCCATTGTGGCTAGATCCTAATCTCTCAATGGAAGAAAATCAAAACATTCTCAAAGCCTATTTAGAACAAGATCTTCCACTCAGTAATTCTAGAGAGGAATAATCCTTGCTTATTGCTTGGATATCTTTATAAATGAAGGACGATTTGCAGTGTTTGGCTTGATTAGAAAACTTTATTCTAAAATCTTTATAGGAATTCATCTTGACAAAGACACTTGCCATGTCAATATCATTCGCACCAAAAATGGAAAAATCAGACAAAACATCAAGACCCAAACCAAACTGATTAACAACACAATTTCTATGGAGACGCTCAAATTGATTCATTTTTATCGCAAGCGTCATCCTTTTACATTTATTGGCATGATGAGCAAAACCCCATATCAAGGAGCGATTCCCTCAGTCGATCCTCAAGATTTCATCCAGCATCAAGTCAATATCAAACAGAATGATTTCATCACATTTCAGACTTGGAGTGCCTATATCGACAAATCTGCTTGCGGGGCACTCACACATCAAATCAAAGAAATCGGGCCTCTAGATTGCCTGTTTTCACCCTTTATTTTTATTTTTATGCAAGCCCAAAAATACCCAAGACTAACGCTCTATGTGCTCCAAGAAAAAGAATCTCTCTCTCTAGCAATTGCTGATCAACAATGTCTTTACACAGGAAAGACATTTATACTTCAAGATGGAGATGCTTCATTTGAACTTCAATCCAGCCAAAGCAGTATTTCTTCTCTTGATCGCCTTTTGGAAAGCCTCAATGAAGATATTGACAAACTCGATTCCAAAGAGATCTCTAAGGGGGCAAGTGAAGATGAAGAAGGAAGTGATGAGGCAAGACAATCAGAAGAGCTCAATGATTTTGTTCGTGCTACATCTGTTGTGCAAATCTTAGAGGAAAACATCCAGACATATTACAAAAGCAATCAAAGCTCTTTTATCCATGAAATCATCTTCTTTGACACCTATGGAATCACTCCAGATGCGATTCAATACATCCGAGATACTCTGCTTATTGAGATGCGTGTGATTCCATTTTCTCCAGCAGAAGAGATCTCGACATTGATGTTCAAAGAGCACCAAAGGAATCAATTATGAAATTGAGCTTCATCACCCCCAACAAAAAGTCCATCCTCTCCCCCATCACCAAAGCTTGGCTTATCTGTTTTGTCGCATCTGCATTGATGATCGCTGGGTTTTGGGGATTGCTTGATCTTCAATCTTCTAATTTTATGCGTTATTCTGAAGAATTTGAATCCAAGATCCACGCTCAACAATCCATTCAAAACACGCTCAAAGGACGCCTTGATTTTTTGCAAACCCAGCTTGAAATGCTCCAAACCATCAAAGATCAAAACTCCTCTCTTACAAATGCCATCAAAAATCTCTTTGATCTCATTCCAGAGCAAATCACCATCAATGCCATATCTTTGACAGAAGATGCGCTCACCATCAAAGGGATCACCCCCTCCAAAGAGCTCTATATCTTCTTGCTTGAAACACCTCTAAAGGCAATTTTTTCAGATAGTAGAGTTGACTTTTTTGTATTGCCTAGTGGGTGGTATAACTTCGTTTCAGTCAGTAAAATCAACCCAATTTACAAAGGCGAACAATGATTGACAAAAGAGAAGAACTTGCAGAGTTAATTATCAAGAATTTGATTTTTATCCCACTTTTTGTATTGTTTGGCTTTTATGGCATCACATTGATTTTGCTTCCAAAGATTCAAGACTTTCAAGACAAAAGATCAGCGGTCAAACAGCAACAGTTTTTTGAACTCAAACTCAAAGAGCAAAATCATCAACTCCAAACACAAATTGATGAGCTCTCACGCAACAATCAAAACCCTCTTGCTTCACTCCAAAAAAATCTTGATGTTACCAAACTTCAAACTATTGCCCAAGAATACTTCAATGCCCCAACAATCAAAGAAATCCAAAACAAAACAGATAAAATTTTTAGCCAAACTCATCTTCAAATAGAGGGGGAAAGCAATGGAATCAAGGCTATTTTTGACTTCATCGAAAAGATCGATCAATTGATGCCCAATGCCTCATTTGCTCTTCCTCTACTGATCCAAAAAGAAGATCCACTGACCAATACATTAAGATTCCAACTTCTTCTCCACACCACTAAACTCACTCCAAGATCATAGTCTTTGTCAAATCCTCTTAAGACTCATCAAGTTTTTATGTTAGGATTTTGGCTCACCACGACTAAAACACGACAAAAGGAGAAAAGATGAAAAAGTTAAGTTACTCGCTAGTCACTTTGGCTGCATTGGGAGCTCTTCATTTTGCTTATGCTGAAGATGGGCAAAACACAGAAGATAAAACTATCCCACCTTCGACCAAAACATCACTTCTAGAAGCTCTTCAAGGGACAACCATCGGTGGTTATGCCTATGGACAAGTCACTTCAATGTTTGGAAGCGACGCTGATGGAACAGCGATGAGACTTAGAACATGGATTGATCTCAATACTGGTGCATACCATGGATTTAGCATCGGAACAGCGATCTATGCTTCTATCGGTGGAAGCTCCCCCAATGGCGGAACCTTTATCAGAAACTCTGGGTTTAGTCCTTATGAGACGATTCCCGTTGGATTGCGATCACTGTATGGACGCAAGACTTTTGAAAGCAGTGCGACAGTGATCACAGCTGGAAAAATCACACTTGCAACACCTTTTTCTGATACAAGTTGGGATTCAGGATATGGGGTTTCTGTGGATAATTATGATGTCAAAGGACTTGGTTTCCACTTGCAAGCATATGGTGCTTGGGCGTTGGATAATGGAAACTCTATCCCTGGATCTTATAATTTTGTCGATAGCAGCCTTGAGGGCAAAGTATCAAGTGGTCTGACTTCAGAGAATGGGTTGTTTATCCTAGGTATCTCTGGAGATCAGAAAGAGTTTGCTGGGGTAGGGTTTGATGTCTGGGCAGCTCATTCAATTGACACAATTGATTTCCTCACATTTGTCGATCTCAATTACACAATCTCTGGACTTACTCTCCAAACTCAAGTAGCAACAACACAAGTGGAAACTTCAAGCAGATATTTCCACTCAACAGATGCAAGCAAGACACTTGATTTATCAGCAAAACTCAGAGGTCTCTACAATCTCCAGCTGACTTACAATTCAAGCGAGCATGGATTCAAAGCTGCAGTAGGATATACAGGAAGCTTTGGAGATGGATATGGCGCATTGCTCAATAATGTGTCTTCTTTCAATATGGGTGGAAAAATCTGGTATGACACACTTAGCTCTGGAGCCAATGGATATGGAATCACTGGTGTAGGAGGATTCAAAAACAAAGATGGCTCTTCCTCTACAATCCAAGTTGCCTATGCTTCTATCGGCTATAAAGGCACTGCAAATCTTTCTTTGGGTCTTGATTATGCATGGGTATCTGGAGATAACAATTATGCACTTATGAAAAAAGGAAGTGCAAACAATCAAAATATGACAAATATGAATGCGACTTTCCATGAAGTTTCATTGTCTATGACTTATGCATTTACAGATAAGCTCTCTATGTCCGTTCTTGGAGGATCAACATTTGGAGATCTTCAAATGGGACGCGCTAGAATGAGACTTAACTACTCCTTCTAATCCTGCTGACGCCCCTCTCTTGGGCGTCATTCTTTTGTGTGCTTTACCCCCCCTTCTCCTCGCTCAAAATATCCCCCACTTTTTGTTTGATTATTTCAAAAACAGATATTTCTGTGCTTCTTGACGATCGAGTGGCACAAGATGATGCTCTCTCTCTCCAATTCTGACTTGATAAGATTGAGAAAGCTCACTTTTACCATATCCAAGCGTGATCCGCCCAGCTAGACACTTATCTGCCTCACTTGCATCTTTTTCCACTAATCCAATAGGACCGTTGCACTCCAATAATTCAATTTTTTCCATCAGAGGATTTTGGATATCTAGCTTTTGATTCTCTTCTTCATTTCTAGCAATGATGCATCGACCCCCATCAGGCAAGACCATATATCTTCCCACCTTGACAAGCTCCACATCTTCAAAAATCATCCCACGATGAGCTTGCAAATCTCTGATTTTAAGTGCCACACTTGTATCTGTGAGCAAACACCCTCCCCCGGGCTTCTCATAATATTTCCACCCATAATTTTTGATCATTTCAAGCTGTCTGCTTCTCCCACGCCCATGCACATCAAGCAACTTCTCTCGATCCACCCATCCCACTCTTTCAGGATATGTCTCTTCCAAAAGCTTGGCACTCATTGGGCGCAAGAGTAACTCATCTAGACTCTTTGGCTTTGCAATCCCATCTCCATCAGGATCAATCAAATGCGCAAATCGCTTATCCTCACCAATCTTTCTCACCAAGATTCGTACTTGATCAAGCGCCTCTTTTCTCTGACTTTTGGGGCGTTGTCCCAATACCTCTCCACTGATAACAAAATCAGCTTTGAGCTCCAAAAGTTTCAAAAATGCATTTTTGAACATATTGGCATGACAATCTACGCAAGGGTTGAAATATTTTCCATATCCATACTTTGGCTTAAATAAGACATCATCAAAAAATTGCTTACGAATATCTACACTGATAAACTCCACCCCAATCTGAGCTGTTGCATTGTGAAAATATTCTAGTTTGCTTTTATTGCCTCCAAAGCCGATATTGAAATTGAGTGCGACTACCTCAAGTCCCTGCTCTTTCAAAAGCTGCATACTGATCAAACTATCACATCCCCCACTAAACAGGGCTAAAACCTTTTTCATATTTCTCCTTTCTGTATTTTTTGAATGAAATTTTTATATTTTGTGATGAGTTCTATCTTTTGCCTATACTCTAGGTTTTTCTCAAAAGGAATCTTTTTGAGTTTTTGCTGATAATCCTTGATCGCAAAATCTCTCACCTGCTTTTTAAAATCATCAAAATCCAAAGCCACGATCGCCTCATTGATCCTAATCCCAAGTAGTGCTGGATGATTCCACTCTTCTTGCAAAATGAGTGCAAACTCTTCAAAATGTCTTTGAAAAGATTGGATCTCCAAAAACTCAATCGCAAAATCCAAAAATTCATGATGCTCCAAAATGCTTTTAATCAACACAAGTTCGGTCAAACTCGCATGATCCACCCTTGCAATAGAAGAGACTTGCTTTTCTCTTCTTGTGCGCACAAGCGAGAGTGGGATTTTAAGCAATCTTGAGAGAAATGCTCGATATTCTTCTTGCAAAAGTGAAGAAAGAGAGTGCAAAAACTCCAAAGATTCTTTAAGTGCTTTTTCTTTTTGTAAAGGATTTTTGAGATCATAAGCTCCCACAATCTGCTCCAAAACAAACTCAACAAATGGAATAGGGGAAGACAAAAGAGATTTGATCTCTTCAATTTTCCCAGCAACAACCATATCTGCTGGATCTGCCCCTCCCTCAAAAATCACAACTCCCCCCTCTCTCCCAGCCAAGAGCTTGGCTGCTTTAAACGCAGCATTGATACCTGCTTTGTCTCCATCATAGCTTACAATCACCTCAGGCTCTCCTTTGCTCAAAAGTGGAAGATGCTCTTTTGTCAGAGCTGTTCCAAGAGTGGCAACGACATTTTTAAACCCTGCCTGATGCATCATAATCACATCGATATAGCCCTCAGCGATGATGATTTGCTTTTGTGCATAGATTGATTCTTTGGCTAAATGATAGGCATAGAGAAGCTTGGATTTGTTAAATACTTTGCTTTGAGGAGAATTGATGTATTTGGCACTATTTTCTCCCATCGCTCTCCCACCAAAACCCACAACTTTGCCACTAGGAGAGTAGATAGGAAACATCAGTCTTTCAAAAAAGCGTGAATACACTCTATCTCTATCTTGTCCCAACACTCCAAGTTCTATAGCCTCACTGCGTGCATTGTGCATATCTGCAAATTTCACGCTCTCAAATCCCGCACCACAAAGGCCAAGATTAAATCTCTCAATACTCTCTCTTGAGATCCCACGGCTTTTGACATACTTGAGTGCTTCCTCTGATTGCAAGAGTTTAGAGTGATAAAACTGGGCAATCTCGTCCAAAAACTTAGAATCTTGTTTTTGTCTCTCTTGGGTATAGGTCAGTGAAAATCCCACCAATGAAGCAATCTTTTCTACAGATTCTGCAAAGCTGAGCTTTTCATACTCCATCACAAAAGCAATCGTATCTCCACTTGCCCCACACCCATAGCAATGATAAATCCCCTTAATCGGACTGACCATAAAGCTAGGAGTCTTTTCATCATGAAATGGACAGCAGGCACTATAATTGGATCCTGCGCGTTTAAGCTGGATGTAATTTCCCAAGATCTCGATGATATCAAGACGAGCCTTGAGCTGTTCGATGGATTCTTTTGTTATCATTGTACTTTCCCCAAGATTTCAAACCAAAAAAGGCATTGTAATGAAAGAAATTCCAATTATGTTTTGTTTCGATCAAAACTATGTGATTCCCGCATCTGTCGCGTTTTACTCACTATTAAAAAACAATACCCCCCCCCCCACACAGAAGAAGTGTATTTCAAACTCTTTGTCGTGCACAATGACATTTCTCACAGCGATCAAGAAAAACTTCAGCTCACCATCAAGCCTTTTTCTCATTTTGCTTCCCTAAGTTTTATCCACGCAGGAGAATATCTCAAAGATATTTGGGAGAAGCTACCAGATAAGCATCATTTTGCTTATGAGATGTTTTACAAACTCATTGCTCCTAGCCTTTTTCCACAATATGACAAAATCATCATTTCTGATGTTGATGTTGTGTTTTTGGGAGATGTCAAAAAAGAATTTTTAGAATTTGATTGTGATGAGAATCACTTGCTTGCAGGAGTTGTAAGCAATGATCCTGATGCTTTTTTTCCCATTCCTTCTAAGGGATACAGAAGCGGATACAAAAGATTTAATGCTCAAGAACTTAAGGCCTTACAATATGGGGTAGATGCCTGCTATCTCATTATCAACTTAAAGCAATGGAGAGCTCACAAGACACAAGAGAAAGCTATTGAGTATTTACAAAATAATTTCCATAAGCTTGTTTTGGCTGAACAAAATGTATTAGCGATTGTATGCGCCAATCATATCAAATCTCTAGGATTGCAATATGGCGCCTCCAATAAATCATGGCTTCATCTAGGAGAATCTTGGGAAAAACTCACACCAAAAATCTACACTCAAAATGAAATCGATGAAGCATGCAAAAATCCTATTCAACTTCATTTTGCAGGAGCAAATAAACCATGGAACACACCTTCTGAACCAAAGTCAGAAATATGGTTCCAATACCTTTGCCAAACCCCATTTTTACAAGACTATCTCAATACTCTTGAGCAAAGGATGTTCAAAAAATTCAAAGAATCTCGCTTTGTCTATCGTCTCTTGAGATTGATCAAAAGAAAGCTGTTGAAATCTTGATATTGATTCCAGACAGCACCACAATCACAAAGCTTTGATTTACTAGAACACTTTCTACAAAGAAAAAGGCGTCAAAAAGGATGGACTATATGAGACTATATTCTTCTAGGAGTTTGATTGGCTACACTTCTTGCATCAAATAGATCATGAACAAATTTAGATCCCCCCCTTACTCCCCATCCATTTTTAAGTGTCCCTAGAATCAAAACATAAAAATTTAAATTTCTTTCTAAGATTTTATTTCAAAAGCGAAAAAATTATAGATTCTTCCAATCTATTGACTTCAAACTAAATAAACTTTAGCTACTTTGGCTAAAGTATTATTAGCCATCTATACTTAGAGTAATTGAAAGTAAATCAAAAATAGTTTAGAATTATGGCACTTAAATCTTTTAAGTGCTATCAAACTATCAAGGAGAATTGAAATGAATTTCAAGCCACTGGGAAAAAGGATCTTGGTTGAAAGACTTGAAGAGGACACGAAAACAAGTTCAGGAATCATCATCCCTGACAATGCAAAAGAAAAGCCTTTGCAAGGAAAAATTGTAGCCATCAGCAAAGAAATCGAAGAGGGGTGCAAATGTGTGGCACTCAATCAAATCGTTGTTTTTGGGAAATATAAAGGCAATGAAATCAAGCTTGATGGAAAAGAATTCATCGTTTTAGAACTTGAAGATGTATTAGGAACTATTTTATAAGGAGCAAACAATGGCAAAAGAAATCAACTTTTCAGACAATGCAAGAAATAAACTTTATGAAGGTGTGAAGCAACTAAGTGATGCAGTGAAAGTGACAATGGGACCAAGAGGCCGCAATGTTTTGATTCAAAAAAGCTATGGAGCACCAGCAATCACGAAAGATGGTGTAAGTGTGGCAAAAGAAGTCGAACTAGCTGATCCGATTGCAAATATGGGTGCTCAACTTGTCAAAGAAGTAGCAAGCAAAACAGCAGATGCAGCAGGTGATGGAACAACAACAGCAACAGTTTTGGCTTATAGCATCTTCAAAGAAGGACTAAGAAATGTCACAGCTGGAGCCAATCCAATCGAAGTCAAGCGCGGAATGGATAAAGCAAGTGAAGCCATCATCGAAGAGCTTAAAAAAGGAAGCAAAAAAGTAGGCGGAAAAGAAGAAATCGCGCAAGTGGCGACAATCTCAGCAAACTCTGATGAAAAAATCGGGAATCTCATCGCAGAAGCTATGGAAAAAGTAGGCAAAGATGGTGTCATCACAGTCGAAGAAGCTAAGGGAATCAATGATGAACTAAGCGTAGTAGAAGGAATGCAATTTGATCGAGGATATCTCTCTCCTTATTTTGTGACAAATAGCGACAAAATGAATGCTCAACTTGACAATCCTTATATTCTTCTAACAGATAAGAAAATTACTTCCATGAAGGATATCTTGCCACTTTTGGAATCAACAATGAAAAGTGGAAAACCATTGCTGATCATCGCTGAAGATATCGAAGGTGAAGCATTGACTACTTTGGTCGTCAATAAACTCCGCGGTGTGCTTAATGTCGCAGCAGTCAAAGCTCCTGGATTTGGCGATAGAAGAAAAGAAATGCTCAAAGACATCGCGATCCTCACTGGTGGACAAGTCATCAGCGAAGAGCTTGGCAAGACATTGGAATCTGCAAGCATTGAAGATCTAGGACAGGCTGGACGCATCGTGATTGATAAAGACAACACAACAATCGTAGATGGAAAAGGAAGTGCTGAAGAAGTCAAAGCTCGTGTAGCACAGATCCGCACACAAATTGAGAGCACAACAAGCGATTATGATAGAGAAAAACTCCAAGAGCGCCTAGCAAAACTTAGCGGTGGAGTAGCGGTCATCAAAGTAGGTGCAGCGAGTGAAGTAGAAATGAAAGAGAAAAAAGATCGCGTTGATGATGCGCTTAGTGCGACAAAAGCAGCTGTTGAAGAAGGAATTGTTATCGGTGGTGGTGCAGCCCTTATCCGTGCAGCCCAAAAAGTCTCTCTTTCACTCAAAGGCGATGAGCAAATCGGATATGAAATCATTCTTAGAGCGATCAAAGCTCCGATGAAGCAAATCGCTGAAAATGCAGGATATGATGCTGGCGTAGTTGTCAATAATGTTGAGAGTGCAAAAGAAGATACTTATGGATTTAATGCAAGCAATGGAGAATATGTGGATATGTTCAAGGCTGGAATCATTGATCCACTTAAAGTCGCTAGAGTAGCACTCCAAAATGCGGTGAGCGTCTCAAGCTTGCTCCTTACAACAGAAGCTACAATCAATGACATCAAAGAAGACAAACCTGCGATGCCCGATATGAGCGGAATGGGTGGTATGGGAGGAATGGGTGGGATGATGTAATCCCCCCCCCACTCCCCTCATTTATCCTCTTTTGTTTAAGAATTCTTTTTTATTTTTTTCAAAATATTTCTAATTCTTGTTCTTGGCTTTAATCTACGCAAAGGAGAGGCATAAACCCACTGATATAAATATCGATACAAATTATTAAAAATAATACAAACAAATGGCAATGCACTTGCAGTCATACAGCGCAATTTGAAGTTTAACTTCTTATTTCGCAAGATCTTGAGTGTCTTATCACAAAGATCATCTGAAATTTCACTCAATATTTCCTCAATTTCTTGCTCCAAATTTTTCTTGCGTTTCAAAACAGAAATAAAATCAAGACTATTCCCTACAATATGCTTCATGCTATTAAAGGCAATATAGGGCCACAATTCTTGCTGAGAAATGATCTTTTTGAGCTCTTTGTGCACAAGAAGGAGATTTTGGAGTTTGAAATCTGATGAAATTGTTTTTCCTCTTGAGAGACTTTCTCTTGAGCTGTCATAAAAATAAAATCTCTTATGACTAAGTCCAACACGGTTAGAAATATAAGCACATCCCAAATTCAAAAGAATATCTTCTCCATAATGGATTTCCTTATGCAATAAATTCTTCAATACAACATCTCGATGAAAAAATTTTGCACAAGCCCATGAATTTCCACTAAAAGCACAAAAATCTCGAAAATACTCGAGTCCACTGATTGTTTCAAAGGATTGAATTTTTCTCTTATGACTCCAAAACACTGGGACTCTATAAATTTGCCTTTTGTTTAGAGGATAGCTTAAACCCCCATAAACCAACATATCTAGCCCCTCTTGATACAAAAGTACTTTGGCATCTCTAAAAAATCCCTGAAAAATATAATCATCACTATCGATAAAAGTAATGTATTCTCCCAAAGCATGTCTTAATCCAAAATTTCTTGCCGAAGAAACTCCCTGATTGTCCTGATACAAAACCTTCAATCGAGCATCTTGATATCTTTGCAAAATTTCTGAAGTATGATCCACACTTCCATCATCAACAACAATCAGCTCAAACTCTCTTTCATTCTGATTTAAAATCGAATCAATACATCGCTGCAATAATTCCGCACGATTAAAAGTAGGGAGTATTACACTCAAAAAAAGCCTAGAAGAGGATGAGCCAATCATTGAGGACAACTCCATATCATCCATTCTCTGATCTCTTGCATCACTTGCTGATTATTTAACTCCAATAATAGCTCATGTCGTGCGCCACTATAAAGACGCATTTGGACATTGTGATACCCTTGAGAAATCAAATGCTTATATGCTTTTTGCACTCCATACCCAAATTCTCCACATGGATCATCATCTCCACTCAAAAATAAAATAGGAAGAGCTGGATTGCAAACCTTGGGATAGGAAGAAAACACTTGTTTAAGACCATTAAAAAGCTCTCTAAATGAATTCAATGTAAAAGAAAAATGATAATCTTCTCTCAACATATAAGGCTGTATCCGATCTAGATCCCTTGTAAGCCACGCATAAGATGGAGCTTGTTTATCTTGTTTTTGAAATTTTTGATTAAAACTTATAAGACTAAGTTTATTCATCAAATAAACTCCTGTTTGATTCCAACCCAAAACCTCAAACATCCGACAAATCCTTGCCCCAAATCCAGCAAAAACATTTGGTGATGGTGTCCCCATCAAAATCAATCCATCCAACTCATCCTCATAAAGCTGCAGATAGCGTCGAGCAAGCAAAGATCCCATAGAATGGCCAAGCAGAATAAATTTAAACCCACAAAAACGATTTTTAAGAATCTGTGTTAAGACCAACAAATCTCCAGCAGCCCTCTCAAATCCATCCTCACCCATCTCACCTAGTCTGACTTCATACTCTCCACTCTTTCCTCCGATACTTTTTCCATGTCCTCGATGATCGCTAATTGCGACTACAAAACCAGATGAGGCTAAAAATTGGGCAAATTCATCATATTTATCTTTTTCTTCAATCATTCCATGGGCAATTTGGACGATCACACCATTAGGAATCTTTGGGAGATAAAGAACAGAATCAATCTCTCCAAAATCACTCTTAAATCTTAAGTCTTCTTTTTGCTGCACCCAAAATTCTCCTACCTAAATTTATGCATCGTATGATCCATATCCTTCTTTTAATCCATTTTTGATACGATACAGTATCCTTACATAAAAATTCTTGCATACGCTCAGAAAACTTGCAAAAATGAGGAGAAGATGCCAGATTTAACCTGCAAGCTAGTTTCTTGGCACGATAGAGATATTCTGCTTCATTGCTATAGCCCATACCTGAATTCCACAAAAAATAATCAGGAGGATTAAAACGATCAAGCAGTCCTCTCTCTTCATAAAACAAATAAATTGCCTCAAACACATCAAGCAAATCATAACTTCTAAAATTTTTATGCTTTTGCATAATGCTACTTGTGCGCTGACGATAGTAGTAGGGTTTGCCAAAATACTTCACAAAACGCTCTGCAAGGGGTGCAACCATATATAAAAACCCCTCATCTTCATAGATCTTTCCCTCCAAAAACTCTACACCGCAGGCATCCAAAAATGATTTTGCAAACATAAATCTCCACACCGCCCCACCAAAACCAATATTGTCAGCTTGAGGGATTAGAATCTGAAACCCTTGGGTTTTTTGAAGAGGCTGTTTGGGTAGTTGCTCAAATCGAACAATATGTTCATTGCAGACAAAATCCACACTGTGCTGAGTAAAAATCTCAACCATCTCTTGAATATATCCTAGATCAAGATAATCATCACTATCAATAAAAATAATCAACTCTCCACAAGCTTGATGCATACCTACATTTCTAGTCGCACTAAGTCCGCGATTTTCTTGAGTTATCAAACTTGCACGCACATCGCCTAGATATTCTTTTGCAATTTGCTCACTTTCATCTGTACTGCCATCATTGATCATAATGATTTCAAGATGCTTATAAGTTTGAGAAAAAACCGAATCTAGACATTCTTTTAAATATGGAGCAACATTATAGATAGGGATAATCACACTAACTAAGGGATTCATAGACTTTCTCATCTAGCCACCCCCCTGACAACTAGATCTAAAATCAAGAGAGTTTGAAGGGGTTTTCGACCACTTTTTTGCGATCGACAATATAGGGGATCAAAGCCATATGGCGTGCTCTTTTGATTGCCTTCTCAACTCTTTCTTGCCATTTTTTAGTATTGCCTGTGAGGCGTCTTGGCATGATTTTATATCTCTCAGACAAAGAATGTTTCAACAAATCAACATCCTTATAGTCAATAAACTCAATCTTGGCTTCCGTGTAGCGACAATAGCGCTTTGAATATTTCTTTTTTTCCATACATTTAACTCCTAAAATGGGATTTCATCATCATCGATATTGATCTCTGGGATATTGCTATGGTGGTTATAGTTTGATTGCTGTGCTACTTGAGGCTGTTGTGCATAAGGAGTCTCATACTGAGGAGATGCATCATATCCTTGCGAGCTAGATTGAGTATCTTGACGGGTATCCATCATCTGCATTGATTCTGCAGTAATGACATGACGCGAGCGCTTAATACCGGTCTGATCAGTCCAGCTCTCATAAGTCAATTTACCCTCGATAAGCACCTTGCTTCCCTTTCTCAAGTATTGATTGGCTACCTCTGCTGTGCGCCCGAAAAGCTTGGCATCCACGAAGCACACTTCCTCTGCTTGTGTCCCATCCTGTCTCTTATAGCGGCGATTTGAAGCTAATCCAATCGTTGCTACAGCACTCCCACTAGGGAGATACCTCAGCTCTACATCACGCGTCAAATTTCCAACCATAATCACTTTGTTAAACATATCCCAACCTCAAATTTACTGCTCTTTGCAAACCTCTTCTTGAGATGCATCATAAGTACATACTCCACAGCATGTCTCTTCTGTTTTTTCAACACTTTGCTCTTCGCTCTTTGATACATCCTCTGCTTTTTTTCTTGGAGGTCTTTGAGCATCATCTTTTCTGAGCGTCTTTTTGGCATATTTTTGTGGATTGTTTGCTTTATCAACAAGCGTTTCCCATGCCTTCTGCTCTTTTTTGTTTTCATACTTCACAACAATGAATCTCAAAATATCTTCATTGATTCGATAAAGTCTTTCAAGCTCCAAGATCAAAGAAGGCTCAGCCTTGAAGTAAATCACGAAGTAATATCCTCTTTGATTTTTCTTGATCTCATAAGCGAGTTGTCTCATCCCCATATCTAGGCATGTTTCAATCTCACCACCATTCTTGACAATCGCTTCTTTAAAGAAATCGATCTTAGACTTGATTTCTTCTTCGACAAGCGTGGGCTTGACGATGAACATCGTTTCATAATGTTTCATAAAAACTCCTTTTGGTTTTAGCCTAACTCCACAAGAGCCAAGCAAGGTCTTTTTATAAAATAAAAAGCCTCGGATTCTATCCTAAAATCGATTGAAGTTTTTGCAAAGCCACGATCGCACCTCCGATTTTGCCCCTGCCTGAAAAAATCTGCAACCTCCACTCAATCATGACTTCAAACACAGCCTTATATTGCCCCTCACGCAAACTCATTGCTTCTCGCACAAGTCCATCAAGAACAAAACTTGGAGGCACATATCCCAGCACCTCCTTTGCATCAACTCTTCCATGCGATCTAATAAAAGCAAAAATCATAAACAACTTATAGAAGTGAGAAGCAATAGCGCTCATCATTCCCATCTCATCCAGCCCCTCTTCTTCAAGTCTTGCATAGATTCCCATCACATTTTTGCGCATCAAAAGAGCACCCAATAGATCCTCGATCTCCACACTCCCCAATGCACTGCACAGCTCCCCAACATCCTTTTCTTCAATCTGACGATCAAAATACACAAACTTTTCAAGCTCTTTGAGTGCGATAGCTATATCTCCATTTTGCATCCCAAGAAGAAAAGACAAACTCCGCATATCAATTTGGATTCCAAGCTCTTTGGCCCTTTGTGCCAGAAGCATCTGACACTCACTTTGATTGGGTTCAAAAAATCGCACCTCAACAACCCTCTCGCCTTTAAACATCCCAGCCATTTCTTTGAAATCTCGTGCATACTCACTAGAGCTTCTAGAATCACTTTTATAAAATTCGATGATGAGTGAATTTTGGGCGTTTTTTTCCAAAGCATTCAAAAAAGCTTGAAGTTCTTTTTTGGACAACTTTTTATCAAGTTTGAGTATCACAAGAGTGCTATCTCCAAAGAGTGAAGACTGCCCCAGCAAATCAAGCACTTGAGAATACTCATAATCACCAAAATAAAATCGCGCAATATTCTCAGGCTCCACACTTTTGGATGCAATTTTTTTAGAATACAAATCAATCCAAAACGCACATTCTCCATATAGCAATGTCGCTTGTGGAGTTTGAGTGGTGAGATATTTATCTAATTGCTGACGATTCAAGCCCTATCTCCATTTATCTTGCATCATACTTTTTGGGCATAGATTCTAGCATTTGCCAAATCTACTTCTACAATCTTTGCCTCCATCTCCCAAAAGCGCTCCACTCTCCCCCTCTCTTGAAGCACGATTTTGGCTCCATTGATTTTCTCCAGTGCTACACACAAGGGCGGATAACACTCATCTATGACGCTCACCTTTAGCTCTTCACCCATATGTGCCCTTGCCCAGTGTGCAAATTTGCGATCTTTATACTCTAGTTCTGCCCTGCCCACCTCTCGCTCCAAATCACTCAAACTCTTAGACAATGGGGCAAAATCTTGGCTTAGATATTCCAATCTCTTGCCTTGATTCAAATACTCTTTGATCACTCGATGCACGCACAAATCACTATAGCGTCGGATGGGAGAGGTAAAATGCGTATAAAACTCAAACCCCAAACCAAAATGCCCCAAATTCTCACTTGAGTATTGGGCTTGATTTTGAGCCTTGATGATGAGCCTATCGATCTCTTTTTGCATTCCCTGCTCTTTTGCCCATTTTTGAATGATCTGAATGCCTTGATGAATATCAGAGTATTTGATCTTCTCAGCAAAGCCTAGCACTCTCACACTCTCTAAAAGATTGAAAAACTGCTCTTCTTTGATCTCTTCATGGACTCTATAGATCCCACAAGTGGGCATAGAATCAAGCATCTTTGCACTCTCGACATTGGCTAATAGCATCGCCTCTTCAATCAGCCTATTGCTCTCCCCCTCACTTTTAGACTCCACACGCTCCAAACTCATCGCATTATTTAGCACCAGCCTGACTTCTTCACCCAAAAAGTCATAACCCTTTTTGAGGCGATTGGATCGACTTCTCTGAGCTAGGGGGAAAAATCCAAGGATACTTTGCCCTAGCTCTTGGGGCAGAGTATGGAGATTTTCACCCTTTAGCCACTCCTCCACTTCTTCATAGTTCAAGCTCCAATGACTGCAGATCAATGCCTCATACACACAAGAATCCACCACTTTGCTATTTTCATCTAGCTTCATCTCCCACACCAATGCTAAGCGATCTTTGCCTTCTTTGAGGGAGCAGATATTCTCACTCAGATTCCTAGGAAGCATCGGAATACTTTTGTGAGGCAGATAGAGACTAAAGCCCCTCTTCTTTGCTTCTCTATCTATAGAGCTATCTTTGCTCACATACTCGCTCACATCGGCAATCGCCACATAAAGCGTGCAAGAAGTAGCATCAAAACAAATCGCATCATCATGATCCTTGGCATCTTTTGGATCAATGGTGCAAAAAGGGAGATGAGTGAGATTCTTGCGCTTAGGATAGAGCTCTGCATAGACCTCATGCCCAAAGCTCTCTGCTAGATTCAAGCACTCTTGTGAAAACTCTTCATCCCTTCCATAACGACTAAGCACGATTTTCTCATCCACGCTCTCATCTTCAAGCACCCCCAAAACCTCCAAAATCTCTCCACTGCGACACTCAATCTCAAGCACAGTATGTGGTGGGAGGGAGCTCAGGGCTTTTTGTTTAGCTTTGAGGGAGTGGATGATGGGCTTATCCTGTGTGCTTTTGAGATCGATCGCACAGATCTTGCCTTTGATTTTCTCCAAATACACAAGGGTTTTTTGAATCGGAGAATACAAAAGACTAACTAATCTTGCTCTTGTGCTTTTTGAAGCGATCTTCACAAGAGCGATATCCCCACTCACAAGCCCTCTCAAACCCCCCATCACCCTAAAATCCTTGGAGTGTGATGGAGAAAAACTCTTCAGAAAAATCAAATCCTTTCTCACCACATCAAGGAAGCCGATCGCAAATCCTTCTTTGAGCTTGAAAAATTTTTCTTTTTTGGTGATGACATCAAGCTTTTGAAGGGCATAAAAAAGAGGATGATGCTTTTTGGGAATCTCTCTAATCCCTACACACAAAAGCTCCAAAAACTCCCTGACTTCCACCTTATTCTCCATCTCTTCAAACTAAGGAGTGCATTATACACTTTGCTATAATCCGCCAAAACATTCAACAAGGAACACAATGGCTCTTGAAATCCTAAGAGACAAAGACTGCACAACCCAATACCTTAGAAACAAAACAATCGGAATCATCGGATTTGGAGCTCAAGGCAAAGCCCAAGCTCAAAACCTCAAAGACAGTGGATATCAAGTCAAAATCGGACTTAAGCCCGATTCAGATTCTATAATCCCTGCTCAAGAGATGGGGTTTGAAGTCTGTGATCTAGTGTCTTTAGCAAAAGAGTGTCAAATGCTTGTTTTTCTTCTGCCAGATGAATGGCATAAGGAAGCATTTTTGCAACTCTCTCCATATTTGCAAAAAGATCAGATTCTTTGCTTCTCTCATGGCTTTAGCGTGCATTTTGGTGAGATCGTGCCTCCATCTTTTGTGGATGTGATCCTTGTCGCCCCAAAGGCTGCTGGACATGCAGTCAGAAGTGAGTATCAAAAGGGTAGAGGCGTGATTTCTCTCATCGGTGTCGCCCAAGATGCTTCAGGAGATGCCAAGTCAATCGCCCTTGAATACGCCTGTGCTTTGGGAAGTGGGAAAAGTGCGATTTTTGAGAGTAGCTTCAAAGATGAGTGTGAATGTGATCTATTTTCAGAGCAAAGTGTGATTTGTGGAGGTGTGGATGCCCTCATCCGTGCAGGATTTGAGACCCTTACAGAAGCAGGCTATCCTCCAGAGATCGCTTACTTTGAGTGCTTGCATGAGATGAAGCTCGTGGTAGATCTCATCTATGCCAATGGAATCCAATCGATGCGAAAGCACATCTCAAACACCGCAGAATACGGAGACATCATCGCAGGAGAACAAATCATCACCCAAGAGAGCAAAAAAGCGATGCAAAAAATCCTTCAAAATATCCAAAGTGGAGAATTTGCCAAGCAATTCCTCCAAGAAAGAGACAAGGGATTCCCCACACTCAAAACAAAACGAGACAATTTGAAACATGATGAGATAGAGCAAGTGGGAGAGAGATTGAGAGGGCTTATGCCTTGGCTACAAAAGTAAGTTTGAGGGGATGGCGATCAGATTCTCATACCAAATAAAATTTTTCAAAAATAAAAGACTTTATAATTTTTAGAAAATTATTATGATAAAGATGACTTGATCAAATCAAAGACTTAAAACAAGGAGAGACACTGAAACGCTTTTTGTACCCCATAAGCTTATTTGCCTCATCATTGCTTGCCAACATCGCTGATCATAATTTTAGCTATCAAGATTATCTAGATTTTGGACAAAATAAGGGTCGATTTCAGGCAGGCTCAAATTTTTTCATCACATCAAAAAAGGGAGAGACTAAGCATTTTGATATATCGATGCCTGATTTTGTGGGTGTTGCAAACTGGGGACTGACTGCTACCTTTGTTGGAGGTTCTTATATGGTTAGCGCTATGCATATTTATACTGCCTTCAAAGGATCTGGGATCAGAATGCATAGCACCACATATCAGACTAGAGATCATGTAGGAAATGAATATGGACAGGGAGATGTTCTTTTTGTGCGTAGTGATAAATTTATTACCGATACCTATGCTCCCACTTTTCTTGAAATCTCTCGCCAAAAACCTCTTGATACGAGTAGATACACATATGCTGCAAGAGCTGGACAGGGAGATGCTTATTATCAGCGTGAAAATGGAGATCGTGTTTTTATCCAAAAAGCTGGGATCAAAACTGGGGGACTTATGAAATATCATGGGATTCAAGATGGTAGTCCTAGACTTATATATGGTCCAGATTCTTTCTTTGGTCTTGCAACAACAGCCGGAGATAGTGGATCCCCTATCTTTATGTGGGACACTCAAGAAAAACAATGGGTAATGACTGGATCAGATAGCGCAGGATTTAATTCAGGAAAAGAGAAGAGGACACTTTACTCTGCCTATACACCCTCATACTTAGATGATCTCATCGCTAGAAATACCAACCCCACTATCCATCTCAATGGTTCTTCTGCCACTTGGACAGATCAAAATATCTCCACTCACTCTAGCTCCTCTCTCAACAATGCTGCCCAAAACAAAGACATCATTTTAAGAGGTGGTGGGACCATTACCTTGAGTGCAAACACAGATCAAGGACATGGAGGGATCTACTTTGATGCCAATCAAACCTACACCATCACTTCCCCCATAGGAGATGGGAATACACCCTTTTATTGGAAAGGAGGAGGACTACACATCGATAGTGGGACGGTAGTGCATTGGCAAGTCAAGGGGGTAGCTGGGCAAAAACACTCAGGCAACAGACCTGGATACAAAGAAGCTCCAGATTCATTGCATAAAATTGGCAAAGGTACACTAAGCGTGGAAGTCTTCAACGGTGGGTGGCTTAATTTGGGAGAAGGAAAAGTGATTTTGAATCCCAACGATGCTTCCAAACCTACCTTTGAGAATATTGTTATGGTTAGCGGAAGAGCAACTCTTGAGCTTACAGAAGGAAAGAGTGGTGCCTTCGATCCTAATAGATTTTTCTTTCTCTTTCGTGGTGGGACTTTGGACATCAAGGGCAATGATCTGACCTTTAGCATAATCAATGCTTCAGATAATGGAGCCAATATCATCAATACAGGAAGCAAACAAGCAAAGCTTATTATCGAAAAAAAAATGCTAGATTTGATTGATCAACCCATTTCTGGATCTGGAGAGTTTCTTTATCATGGAAATATTGGAAACAATATTTTAATTTCAAAAACTCTAGAAAATCAACCCACTTGTCCATGGGGCAAACCAGGAGAACCCTCTTGCTATGGTTATGGAGAAAATCTTTTGGCCTTTGATGGGAATATCCTCAATCCCAGCGGAAGTATCGAGCACATCAATGGCAAGCTTGTCTTGCAGGGTCATCCCGTGATCCATGCCTATCTCCCAGAAGGAACAGCTCAAAATGTCAGAAGAATCACCGGAGATGATATTTATTCCACTCCTACACGCCTTACCCAAGAAGACTGGGAAAATCGCACCTTTGTTTTGGACAAAATCCAAGTGAGCAAAGATACAAATGATTCGACCCTTATCCTTGGACGCAATGCTTTATTGCTCACCAATCTAAATGCCAAAGATACACAAGTCTTTTTTGGTGGAAGTGCAGAAATTTATATCGACCGTTGGGATGGAGAAAATGTTTTGACATCCAACAAGGGTAGCTATATAGATTATCGTTTTCAACAAACTCTTACCAAGGGAGTATCCCAAAAGGATGATTCTTTCTACTTTGAGGGCAATCTTGAGGGAAGAGGAAGCACCTCTATTGTAGTAAGCAACACTGTGATCAATCCTCTTCGTTTTGGTTCTTTTGAAGGATTTGATCGCTCAAAAGCCCAAAAGATTCAATTCCTTTTTGATTCTTTTGGATTACAAGGACTTCAAGATCCTTCCATTCTTAAATCCGTGACCTATTCGATCAAACTCGATCCTACTTCCACATTTCAAGCCAAATATGTCTCACTCTATGGAGAGGATCAAGTCATCCTAGACACCATTCCTCCCAATTCACAGCCAAACACCCAAATAGAGCCACAAACTCAAGCTTTTGCAAGTTTTACTATCGAAAACCTATCACTCCATGGAAAAAACTCCATCGTGCATGGAGATCTTTTGATCCAACCCATCCAAGGTATCAAAAATGCAAATATCCCAACAAGCATTACCTTTGATTCGCTTCACTCCAAGCTCCATATCAATAGGGGAACTTTGACCCTAGCATCTCAAACCAAACTCAAGATCGATTTTGCAAGCACGGATCTCAAATCTCTCTCCTATGGTATCTATCCACTCATTCTCACAGAGCACACAATCAATGATCAAAGAGATAAGACAAATAAAGACATCAGCATTTTTCACTCACAAGATGAGCACTTCAAGCTCCCTGATTTCCTCACTCCACAAACTTTGAATGAAGACAAAAGAATCGCCTTAGTCTTTGATAAAGCACCCAATACAAATCCCCCATCCAAAGACTACGACTGGTTTGAACAATACATTTTAGACATTTTGGCACTCAAGGATTTTTCTCTTGATTATGCTTCTTTGGATTCTAAACTCCAAGATGTTTTGAAAGTCATTGGAGAAAATCGCCCCATCATGGAAGCCATCGTTGCAAGCAACATCCATGGTGGAGAGAAATATTTTGAATACTTTATTGATTTCATCACATCACAAGCAAGTGAAGGAAATGGAGGAGATTTGGATCGATTTGCCTCTATGCATACCCAAAGTGTGCAAAACATCGCAAGAGAGGGGATCATCATCACTTCAAGACTTTTAAATAACATTGCCTCATTTGACTATTATCGCAAATCTCTTTTTGCACTATATGCCAAAAACCCCTATTCCAATCTTCCTCAAAAAAGGCAAACTCTAGCATTCAATGCCCTTGCATGGAGTGACAATAGCTTAGCAAGAAGTGATGTTCCCTCCTCTATCGCACGATTAGAAAGAAGAATCTTTCAAGAGAGATTCCAAAGACATGGATCACAAAGAGACTTACAAAAACACCATCTATGGATCACTCCCCAAGGAAGCTATTTCTCTATCGGGGGAGAGTATTTCAATGCAGGGGTGAGTGGAGGATATGACTATATTCCCATTGCAAGAGCTGATTTGTTTTTGAGTATTGGAGCTTCATTGCACTATGCATACACAGAGTTTAGCCAAGATAAACTCAAAGAAAGTGGAAATGGAGTCTTTGCAGGACTTGGTATGCACCTCGCCTACAAAAATCATGAATTTTTTACAAATCTTTATGGGGGGATGCTCAAAGAAGATCTACACTTCAAAGACTATTATCTCTCTGATCATCCTATATTTTCCAATACCTTCAATCAACTCCAAACCACTCAAGCCAAGCAAACAAACTATGGCCTACTCTTTCAAGCCATCTACAAATACGGATTTGAGTTTGATCAAAAAAATATCAAACATATTCTTAAGCCCGTTGGAGGGGTTGAAGTCAGTCACTATTGGATTCCAGAAGGAAGATTTGATCTAGTAACCTTTCAAGCCATCCAAGCTACCATTCCCACAGTGGATCTAGGGATAGAATACAACCTTCTCTCTTCCTCATCTCAAAATATTTTTTCTATCCTTGCAAAATACAATATCAAAAATCTCAAATCCAGAGATATGGCTTTTGGCATCTCTCCTCTGCCTTCAAATCTCACTCAAACAGATATGCAAGGAGCTTGGATCGAGCTCTCTTATAGTGGGAATTATGCTTTTAATGATTCGTGGGGGATGGATTATTCCCTGCTTGCTTCTATGAGTGCGAGTCGATTGGGGTATTTTGGGATTAGTGGAAATATAGGGGTGAATTGGAGGTTTTGATGGAGAAAAAGAGCCGATACAACACACCCTACACTTTTTTGGAGGAGAAATCTTGATCTATTCTCTAGATTCTCTTCCACCCAGCCTTCAGCAGCTCAAAAAACCTCCAAAAGCACTTTTTTACAGGGGAAATCTTGAGCTTTTGGATTCCAAAAAGATTGCCATTGTTGGCACACGCAAGCCCAATCCCTATAGCAAACTCTTCACCCAATCCCTCTCCTCACAAATCTCCAAAAGTGGAGGAGTTGTGATCAGTGGTGGGGCTCTTGGAATTGATATCATCGCTCACTCAGCAGCCTTCCCACGCACAATTATGGTTGCCCCCACAGATTTGGAACATTTCTATCCTCAGACCAATAAAGCTATGATTGAAAAAATCTACACCCAAGCCCTTGCACTCAGTGAATATGCCAAGATTCCTAATCCCAAGCCCTATCATTTCTTAGAGAGAAATCGGATCGTGATCGCCCTCAGTGATGCTGTGATCATCCCCCAAGCAGATCTTGCAAGCGGATCGATGGAGAGTGCAAGAATCGCTCTTGAACTTAACAAACCTCTTTATGTCATCCCTCACAGAATCGGTGAAAGCGAGGGGACAAATGCCCTCCTTGCCAAAGCTCAAGCATATGCAATCTATGACATCCAACGATGGATTGAAGAATGGTTTGGCTCACTTTTTTCTCCATTACAAGATGAGATTCTTGATTTTTGTGCTTTGATTCCAAGCTTTGAGGAAGCATATCAACGCTTTGGGGATCGCTTACTTGAGTATGAATTGGAGGGGAAAATTGAGCGCAAAAATGGACGAATCTATGTCTTATAACAATATTTTATCTTGTGATATTGGACTCAAACGCATCGGCATTGCTTGCTATATACAAGGTCTCATCCTCCCACTTCCCCCCATCATTCGCAAAAATCGTAACCAAGCCTCTAGCGCACTCTCTCAAATCCTTCTTGAGCGAGAGATCCACACACTCATTGTGGGGATCCCAGATTATGAGGATGGCAAAACACATGAGATGGAGAGACGCATCAAGCATTTCATCTCTTTGGTCAATTTCAAGGGAGAGATTCTCTACATCAATGAGGCCCTAAGCTCAAAAATCGCCCAAGAATCTCTTCTTGAGCTTGGCAAAAAAGAGAGAAAAGAGAAAATCAAAAATGGCGAGCTAGATAGTCTCTCAGCTATGGAGATTCTCAAACGATATCTTTCTCAAATCTTTTGACTTTACCTCCCTCTTTCCCTTGTGTTATCTGTGTTGGCCAATCTTGGGCATCCAAGGATTGATTCCCTCAAATGTAACAACATCACAGACACAGATCATCCAAATCTCTAAAATCTCACACTTATCTAAGAAATAAAGGAAAAAAATGAACATTCACTGGTCGATTTTGGGATTTTTTCTAGGAGGCGTGTTTTTTCTTGCGATATGGATTGTCAAACCCATTGGAATCTCAACGCAATTTAGTACAATCAGTGCGATGGCTTATGGAGCCATCAATAGCGATCTAATCACAAAAGACATAGATGGGAACTACTCTAGCTCCAACCCCTATCTCAACAAAGACAAAGCAAAACTTGCCAAAAAAGTCAAAGAACCATGGGGGTATGATCTGATCTTTTTCCTAAGTGTTCCACTAGGGGCATTGATTGGATTTTTGCTTTTTTCAAAAAATAAACAAATCCAATGGAGCATCAGCACCAAAGAAATCATCATCGGATTCCTAGGAGGCTTCCTCCTTTTGTATGGAGCCAGAATGGCTGGGGGTTGCACAAGTGGGCATATGATGAGTGGAATCATGCAAAGCAGTATGAGTGGATTTGTCTTTGCCCTGTGCGTCTTTGCCTCAGGGATTGCCTATACAAAACTAAGGAGACAATCATGATCGCAGTCATCTTGGGTGGATTATTTGGCTTTGTGCTCTATCTCATCGGAGCAACTCAAAGCAAAAACATCACAAATATGCTCAATCTCAAAGATTTGACATTGGCAAAAATTATTTTATTTGGGATTGGGTTTGGAAGTTTGCTCATAAGCATCACACATCTTTTGGGCTTTTTTGACTCCTCGCACCTTGGCATCAAATCTTTAAATCTTGGTGTTGTGCTTGGGGGATTGATCTTTGGAATTGGGTTTGGTATCGCAGGATTATGCCCTGGGACATGCATCGCCTCTAGTGGGACTGGTAATTTTTCCAAAGCTTTTTTTGTGATCCTTGGAGGATTGGTGGGAGCTTTGTTTTTCACTCTAAGCTATGGATTTTGGGAAAATCTTGGCTTGTTTGCACAACTCAATTTCGGAAAGATAATGCTATTTTCCCTCTCTCCTTCTTATCCTTCTGTGTTTGATCTTGGGTTTGAGGGACTTGGAGTTTTTGGAATCTCTCTTATGATCCTTGCCTCAATCTTGCCCAAACATCTCAAATATGTCTGATGATCTTCCCTCGATGGAGGGAAATCTCTCCATTTTTCTCCATCTCTTTTAAGATTCTACTGATGGCTTCTCTTGTACTCCCAAAGTGATTGGCAATCTCCTCATGAGTAATCCTAATCTCTTGTTGAGGTAGATTAAGAAACTCTCTCACTCGCTCAGATAATGGCACAAATGCTGTTTGATTGAGGGTTTTTAAGACTTGCATCAGTCTTTGATTGATGATGAGCGAAATTTGATTGTGAAAAGTATTGTCTGTGATTTGGGCTGCGATCTTGCTTGGCAAAATCGCAACATCACTTGTCTGAACTGCCTCCAAGCTCACATCCAAATCCATTCCTTTGATCATACAAGCTGAAGATAGGACGCAAACCTCTCCAACTCCAAGTGCAAACAAAGTGAGCTCCTTGCCTGATTCTGCCACACTCAAAGCTCGCAAACTTCCTTCAAGCACACAGATCACCCCCTCACACAAGCTAGAAAACAATCTCTTGCCTTTGGGAAACTTTTGAATCTTGATTGCATACTGATAAGAATGCAAGCCAAACTCATCTATCCACTGCTTGAGAATCTCTTCTTTTGTCTCTTGATATTTAATCTTATCCATGTGCCCTCTCAAGCATTTCGCACAATGAGACTCAAAGGTAGATCAAACTCTCTAATCAGCTCTTCTTCCCTCTCTCGATGCTCTCCACAATCTCTCTCATGATCAAATCCAAGTAGATGCAACACCCCATGAATAAAAAGAAGCGCGATCTCATCCTCGATACTATGCTTATATTCCCTTGCCTTCTCTGCGATCAAACTCGCACTCATCACAATACTTCCTAGAGGGAGATTGGGTACGACAGCCTCACACGGAAAAGAGAGCACATCTGTGATCCCCTCTTTGCCTCGATGCTCCAAATTAAGCCCAGCCATCACCTCATCATCTACGATATACACCTCCACCTCCCTATCACTCAAACTCTGCAGAATCTCCTCAATTTGCAACCCCCCCACAGATAAATCACTTTGATTCTCAAAATAAATCATTGCCACTCTCAAATCTCACTTATCCAAAGACTTTTTTGTATTCTTGGATGATAAAGTCTGCGACAGGTTGCCAAAGCTCGATCGTACCATCGGGATTGGTTTGAAAAATTTTACCAATAGTAGAGTGTGCAGATTTCATGTTAGAAAAACAACTATAGAACGCAGATCTATCTAAACCACATGCTCTTTCAAGACTGCTTGGTTGAATAGGAAGTGAATTAAGTTTTGATACTTCAAGATAGGCAAGAAGTATTTTTGAATTTTTTTGATGTATTTTTACAAACCATTTTGAGATTCTTCTCATTACTTTTTGAATCTCAATATCATCATCTTCCAAATTATTAACACTCTTTAACAATGCACAATCTCCTTCATCAATACTGGTAAGTTGCCCTATTTTCTCTACAAAATTTGGACGACCACTGACTGTAAAAAGCATTCTTCCCTCTAGCGAGATCAATCTCACTACAGAATACTTAAGCTCTATCATGACTTCTTCTCCTCGATAGTCCCATAGATTTGCTCCCTTTTCCATTGAAGAAGTTCCATTGCTCGCCACACGATCAAACTCTTCAATAATAGGTGATGTTAAAACAATGATCTCTCGCCTTTCTTTAAAATTTTTCTTTGTTGCCGAAGGATAAAATGAGATTTGTCTCTCTTCTTTCATTGTTTTTCCAGCAATTTTCAAAATTTCTTGAAAATTCTCTTCACTCGCCACTTCTTCAAGAGTTTTAAGAGATTGAGAATCTATAGTCTTTAATAATCTTAAATTTCTCAAATATTCCCTTACTTCCAAACTTTCTTTTTCAAGCCTTTTTATCTCCTCAACAGCATCAATGTAGCACCATGCTTCTACTTCTCGCATATTTCACTCCTCAAAAATTTATGAGCAAAATCATACATACAAAATGTAAATATAAAATATTAAATGTGTTTTTATAAAAAATATTTATTTCTCATTACATATTAAAAAAACAAAAAGCAAAAAAAAAGGGGGGGGGGTGAGGATTAGTTTTCTAATACCTCAGAGCATCTTTGACACAATGCCTCTTCACTCTCTGCTGTATATCTCCAGCACCTTGGGCATTTATATTGGCTTGATCGATGGATGTCAAATTTTCTGCCTCCCACCTCAAATCCTCCCAATCTCTCTCCTTCACAATGAGTACTCACTTTGGAAATGATCAGCCACTCACTTAGCTCACCAAACCCATAATCACTCGCAATCTCTACTTCAAGAGAGCTTTTGATCTTTCCTTCTTTTTTGAGCGAATCAAGCACGATTTCAAACTCATTTTTGATCTCCAAAAGTTCATCAAAATTAGCTCTTGGCTTTTGCTCCACCCTCACCTCACTGCGCGCCAAGTCAAACACACTCTCAATCTTGCCTCCATCTGTGATCGCCCCACTTGCATAGTTGAGTGCCTCATCTGCTGTATAGGTCAAGATAGGAGCGATGGCAAAAAGCATCTCTCTTGCCAAAATCGCCATCACACTCACACTCGCCTGACGCTTCTTGCTCTCCTCTTTCTCACAATACAAAACATCCTTGCATAGCTCAAGATAGATTCCACTCAGTTCATTGGCGATAAAATTTTGCAAAAGACTTAGACCCTTGACAAACTCAAATTCTTCAAAATTTGCACTCACCTCATCAAAAACTTGCATCCCAAGATGATAGATCCACAAATCAATCTCACCCCACTCTTTAGGATCGCTCAAGCTCTGACATTCATTTGTATTGGCCAAAAGGAATCTAAGCGTATTGCGAATCTTGCGATAAGTCTCTCCCACCTGTTTGAGAATATCTTTTGAGATTTTGAGATCATTTTGATAATCACTGCTTGCCACCCAAAGCCTCAAAATCTCCCCACCCATATCTTTAAGCACCTGCTCAGGAGCGATCACATTACCCTTGCTTTTGCTCATCTTCTCACCCTTCTCATCGACACAAAATCCATGAGTGAGCACCTTTTGAAATGGAGCCTTAGCATTGATCGCACAAGAGATCAAAAGCGAGCTTTGAAACCATCCACGATGCTGATCGCTCCCCTCAAGATACAAATTGGCAGGATAAGATCCAGCATTGTATTGCTTACTTTCAAGCACAGCTTTCCAAGTGCTTCCACTATCAAACCACACATCTAAAATATCTTGATTTTTTTCTAGTTCACTCGCTCGATCCCTCCAAGATTGAGGCAGGAGATCTACATTTTCTTTGCTCCACCAAGCATCACATCCCTCACGCTCAAAGATTCTCTGAAGATGCTCTAGCACCTCATCATCCAAAATCACTTCTTGAGTTTTCTTATCGATAAAAAATGCAATTGGCACTCCCCAATCCCTCTGTCTTGAGATACACCAATCAGGACGATTTTCTATCATTACTCTTAAGCGATTTGCCCCACTTTCGGGGTAAAACTTCACATATTCAATCTCACTTAGTGCCACTTCACGCAAAGTCTTGCCCTCTTTAAAAGGCTTATCCATCAAGATAAACCACTGAGTCGTAGCTCTAAAAATCACAGGCTCATGTGTCCTCCAGCAATGCGGATAAGAGTGTCTGATCTTGATATGCTTAAGCAAAGAATCTCCCAAAAGTTCCATCACTTTGGGCTGAGCTTTGAAGATGTTTTGTCCCAAAAATTCACTAGGCAAGAGATTGAGTGAGAGGATCAGATCATTGTATCGTCCCTTCTCATCCACAGGCACAAGGGTAGGCAAGCCATACTTCAACCCCACGCGATAGTCATCTTCTCCATGCCCAGTGGCTGTATGCACACACCCCGTCCCATCAGTCGTGCTGACATGCTCTCCCAAAATAATCAAACTCTCTCTCTGATTCAAAGGATTGAGTGCTTTAAGTCTCTCAAGCTCTCTAGAATTCCACTCTTTGATGATTTGATCTTCTTGAGCGATCACTCCCTTTTGCTTCAAAGATTCCAAAAGCTCTTTGGCAACGATATAGCCATTTTGAGTGAGGACATAGACTTCATCAGGCTTGAGGGCGATTGCCACATTGGCAGGGAGCGTCCAAGGAGTCGTCGTCCAAATCACAAAAGCTCCATTTGAGATTCCAAGCTTCTCTAGACTTTCTTCACTCAAGGCAAAGGCTACAAAGACAGAATCACTCTCTTTTTCCTCATACTCTACTTCAGCCTCTGCCAACGCACTCTCAGCCGCCCAACTCCAATAAATTGGCTTATAGCGCTGTGCCAAAAGTCCATTTTTGGCAATCTCACACAAAGCTCCATAAATCTCTGCCTCAAAGGCAAAATCTAGCGTCTTATAAGGATTCTCAAAATCCCCCAAAACCCCAAGGGATTGAAACTCATCAGACTGAATCTTGATGAAATCCTTCGCCCAATCACGACAAAACTCTCGGATCTTTGCCTTAGGAAGAGTGTCTTTCTTGTCTTTTCCGATCTTTTTTTCTACTTGTTGCTCAATAGGCAATCCATGGCAATCCCATCCAGGCGTATAATGGGGATATTTTCCTTGAAAATAAGCAAATTTTGTGATGATGTCTTTGAGGATTTTATTGACTGCATGGCCGATATGGATATGTCCATTGGCATAAGGGGGACCATCATGGAGAGTGAAACTCTCACCCTTTTCTCTCGCCCCAGCCCTTTTTTCCTGCATTGCCCTAAAAGCAGATGTTTTCCACTCTTGATAGATTGTTGGCTCATTGTTTGGGAGATTTCCACGCATTGGGAAATCCGTTTGAGGGAGCTTCATTGTGTCTTTGTAATCCATGGCTTATTTCCTTTGGGAGAAGTAAAATAGGCAAAATTTTAACCAAAAGTTAGGATGGACGATGAATCAAATCTTTGAGAGGATTAGAACGCCAATGGGTGATCTTTATTGTGTAATCGAGAGAGAAAAGATTGTTTTACTACATTTTGATTCTCAACAAATCTCACACAATGCTCAAAAGTCTCCCCACCCACTCATACAAGAATGCCAATCACAGCTTGATGCCTATTTCAAATCATCTTTGAAGACCTTCTCTTTGTCCCTAGAAATCAAAGGAAGTGATTTCAAAAAACGCGCACTTCAAGCCCTTCAAAACTTAGCTTATGGAGAGATGATCACCTATCAGACGCTAGCTCAAATGGCAGGATCCCCCAAGGCCTATAGAGCCATAGGTTCTCTTCTTGCCCAAAACCCTATCCTAATCCTCATCCCTTGTCATCGTGTGATTCTCTCAAATGGGCAACTTGGAGGATATACTTGGGGCAAAGAGAAGAAGAAAAAACTTTTGAAACTAGAAGGGCATCAAAAATAGAGCGATCAAAAATAGTATCTATGAGAATCTATAAAAATTCTCATCTACAAGTATAATTTTTCAATCAAATCTAATTCTTGGGATGAGTTTATGCAGAAAATCACATTATGTCTCTTTTATTTTTTGTGCTGTGTTCATCTTCAAGCACAAGCCTCTCCAGTGCTCCAAGATGAACTTGGCATCGGTCAGACACCCACTCCACCCACTCAAGATGATACACAACCCACTCTTATTGGAAAAGATGGCAAAAACCCTAGAAATGCCCTAAGTTCAAAAGGTTCATTTGGGCCACTTGTCTCTGATCCTGTGTCTATTATGAGCAGCAGTGGGGGATTGCTTACAGTGTGGGCTCTAAGGGCAAATCAATGGGTGTGGGGATACACGCCAAAAGATAGCCTAAGCTTTGGCAATGCAAGAGTTTGGAGAATCCTCTCACATGCCAACAAAACAATCCAGATTAAAAATGAGCGGACTGGAAATTGTCTCTCAGCTTATCGAAATGGCGTTGTGCATGCCAAATGTGATGCCAACAACAAATATCAGCTCTGGACCATCAATCCATTTGACAATCAAGCCATTCAGCTCAAAAACGCGGGCACAGGGACATGTTTGCAAACTCCGACTATCAGGACAACAACTGCTTATTATATTTACACAGTCAGATGCTCTGATCAAACCCAGCCCAATCTGGATCAACAATGGTTTTTTACTGCACCTGCGATCAATGCTGATCACATCTTTGCTCTATAGATAAAGGAAGTCTGATGAAGCGAATTTTTATCCTTTGTACTTTGGTTTTTGATTTTGTTTTTGGGGGATTGGAAAATTATAGAGTTGGGACTTGGAATCTTCAAGGCTCTTCAGCCCTTACAGAAAATAAATGGAATATCAGTGTGCGTCAGCTAATCACTGGTGAAAATCCTGTAGATATTCTCATGCTTCAAGAAGCTGGAAGGCCTCCAAACACAGCAGTATCGACTGGCAGGGTGTTTGATGTGGGGATTCCACTAAGAGAATACACATGGGAGCTTGGCACAAGTTCAAGACCCAATATGGTCTATATCTATCATGCAGATTTGGATGTGGGGGCTAGACGCGTCAATCTTGCCATAGTCTCCAATAGGCGTGCTGATAGTGTGATCGTCATCCATCAAACAGTAATTGCGCCAGAGCGATCTAGGCCAGCTCTTGGGATTAGAATCGGTGATGATGCATTTTTTAATATCCATGCTTTTGCTAGAGGAGGGGGAGATTCTGGAGCGTTGGTGACAGCAATCCATGATCACTTCAATCTTGAGCCAAATGTAGAGTGGATGGTCGCTGGAGATTTCAATCGTAATCCAGCGACACTATCAGCAGGACTAGATAGGCGCATCTTGCATAATATTCGCATCCTTGCAACAAACTCAGCGACACATTCAAGCAGTAGTGCAGATAGAGTTTTGGACTATGGGATCATTGGAAGAACCACGCAAGCACCAAGCGCTCCAACACTCCCTGCAATCGTTGCGATTTTGATGAGTGCGAGTGTGAGAAGCTATCTTGCTTCAGATCATTTTCCTGTTAGATTTGGAAGATTTTAAGGAGAGCTTATGCGATACATCACAACATTTCTTATTTTGCTAAATACCACATTGCTACTTGCACAAGAAAATACAGCCAGAAAAGATCTAGCTGACTTCACAACGCCCTTTGTTATGAGGAATCTTTACTCAGGCAATGCCATTGGTTTCAATTTCCCAGTCACTGAAGAGAGCTTTGATTGGCGCCTGATTGATCTCTCTGCTCAAAAGCTCTATGAGCCTGTGAGTGCGGGCTTTGGTCTCAGTCTCATTCAAATTGCTCAAAGCAAAAATCCAAATCTCTGTCTTGCACTTGATAGATCCAACAATCGCCTCACACAAAAAAACTGCAAGGAAGACTTATCCTCAAAAAAATACGACACTGTTTTTACAATCATTCCTTCCTCAACAACAGCAGTTCAACTCAAAGCCTATAGCAAAGGTGGGGTTTTGTGCGTCAATTATGATCCATCTGTTTCTACAAGAAATCCCTTTATTTTTAGGCTCTGCAATCTTGATCGCAAAAAACAAATCGATCTAAAAGAGCTTTTTGTCCTTATCCCCTCTTATAAATCCTCAAAAGTCACAAACCCCTAACCACGGGGTACAAAACTTCCAACTTTCCAAAATCCAATCAAAATCACACCTCCAATGACTAGCCAGTGCCACACTGCCAATACTTTCTGAATCATCACAATATGCAATAACCCCAAAGCCACACACACAAGCACCAAATAAACAAGTGGGCGATAAAATCTCCGTGCAAAAGAAAATCCCCCAAGCACCATCATCCCTAAAAGTGAGAAGATCCCAAGATAGATATAGGTCTTTTCACCGATCTCTTCAAACATCAAATCCCATGCAAAATAAAAGTCAAAATACACAAAAATACTCAAATGCAAAAGACCAAAAGCCAAGGCACAATGCCCCAAGAATCTCCCCCATTTTCTCCCAAGCAACCCAAGCACTAGACTGCCAAAGCATAGCCACCCACTCCAAAAATAAAACACTTTGACAGGATCACTCAATCCTCCAAATTGCTCAAGAATGCGAAAGATTCCAAACAAAAATGCTACAAATGCCCAAAAAACAATGCTCTCTCGCAAACATTTCATTTCAAGCCCTAAAACTTTATTCCCACTCCATCAAAGAACAATGCTCACTTCCACAGGCATTGGCATGATCTGGATCGACCTCCATCCCATTTCCGCGTCGATTTGATCCCTCTCCACTGCAGTCATTTTGCTCCATCAAATTTTCCAAAAGGTTTGGATTGCTTTCTCCTCTCTCTAAAAGCGTTAAAGCAGCAATGCGATAGGACCCATTATTAGTAAGTCCCATTGCAAGTGCCTCTAATGTCGTGCGTGGCTCAATAAATGTCCCAAATTCAGTCAGTGTAGCTGAAGGAACATTTGTTGGAATCACAATAACCCCAGCACGCGTGCGAACAATAGGTACAGCATGCCCGCTAAAATTGGGCTCATCTTCCTGATTAATAAGAGCAATAAACAGACTTCCAGGAGGAGAGTTCAAAATATATTTAATTTCATCTTCTATTGATGAGGCATCAAACACGGAAGTTCTTAGATTCCATCTGGATTGTGGAAGAATGTAGTTTGTTACACCTTGCAATGCCCGTACACTTCTCATATAAAGCGTCAAATCAGGATTAAAAGCATCACCCCAATAATTGAGCGCTGAAAACAAAACACGATTAATACTAGGTGATCTAGTTTCAAGAGAAATAAAGGGGTTTGTTCCTTGAGCATAATTGAAAAAATATCCCACATTACCTGGATCAATCACTTGTGTGTGTGGAAAAACTTGAGTGAGCAAAGCCAAGATCTCATAGCTTTGAATCATACAGATTCCACATACACCCGCTCGTGCAGCAGAAGAATCGCTTGTAATGGCAATATGGTACAACCGGCTTCTCCATCCTCCTTTTTTGGGATCAAAATCTGCAAGAGATTGATTGCTTCCATCACGCTTCACTCTTCTTTTCTCTAGCCCACAAGTTTGAGCTTGAAAGCTCGAATTCTTGGCAATAAAATTATGCAAATCATCCATTTTAGAGTCAAAGAAAAAATTTCCCCAAAAGCCAAATCCCGTATTGGCATATTGCTTAAATGCGCGACGCGTGCTTACCATCGGTGTCCCCCTAGATTGTCCCCTTGCAACATCTAAAATATTTCCTCTTTCATCATAGATGTATCCCCCCTGCATTTGATCAAAATTCCAACGCATTGAAGGCAAAACGGCACTATCACAATCTGCCCAAGAGATGAAAGAAACATCCTTATTGTTCAACTTGCTTGATAAACAAATTCTTTTTCCATCCACAAAATCAAAGAGTGTCCCTTCTTGTGGATCATGATATATAAAAGTCTCTTCTGCACTCATTCCATTGGGAGTAAGATAATAATCTTTGAGAGTCTTATTTTCTAAGATTTTAAACATCATACTTGTCTTGAGCGCATAATTAATAGGCTTAGCCAAAGTTTTATACCAATCTTTCATAACAGGATCAAAGAGATTAAAACTTGCCACAGGTTGCTTTGATGTTGCCACAATAAGCCCTCGAGCTACATTGACTTGAATATTGGGATATTTTTCTAATCTCATCAATCCATTCTGAATCGTAAACCACTGCGTATCATCGTTAAGCACACAAGGGCGCAAAACAATATGATCAATACTTCCTCTTCCAGAAGTCAGGCCAGGTCGCAAAGAAAAGCACATCCATTTTCCCTGCACCCTCACTCCAATACGCTTATACACATCATAGCGCCCCACCAAAGCATTTGAATCACACGAAGCCAACCCCACAAAGGTTTCACCATCAATTTTCCTCACAGCCAAGCAATCTGGTTTTCCTCCATTGGCCTGAACTAACACTTTGCCATCTAGCACTTGATCTGCTCTTACTTGCACAACAGAACTTGGCTGAGCTCCAAACAATCCATAAATAAATCCAAAAAATAAAACTACTTTCCTCATTTTCCACTCTGTAAACTAAATTAAAGAAGAAAGAATACAAATGTTTTGCCAAAATTAATATAGTTTTTTAGGATTTAGCCCATCATATAAATATCCCACTTCCTTGTCATATCCATTGAGATAAAGCGTCCTTTGTCTCCCTCTCTCTCCAATCACTCTCTCACTAGCCTGAGACCATCTGGGATGAGGGACATCTGGATTGACATTGGCATAGAATCCATACTCTCTTGGATTTTGCTTCTCCCAAGTGGAGATAGGGCGCTCACTGACTAGCTCGATTTTGGCAATGGATTTGATGTATTTGAATCCATACTTCCATGGTACGACAAGGCGGATGGGAGCTCCATTTTGAGGCAAGAGTGTCTTCCCATACATCCCCACAGCCAAAATACTCAAAGGATGATTAGCCTCATCAAGTCTCAACCCCTCCACATAAGGGAAATCAATAGAAGAAAACAATGCTTTTTGAGCAGGAAAAAGTGAAGGGTCAAAAAGAGTGGTAAATTTTACATATTTTGCCTTAGCTGTAGGCTTGACAAGACTCAAAAGCTCACGCAACTCAAACCCAATCCAAGGGATGACCATACTCCACGCCTCTACACATCTTAGACGATAGATTCTCTCTACAAGCTTGACTTTTTTGAGCAAATCCTCTAGCTCTATCTGCATGGGATTTTGCACTTCACCTGTGATTTGGATCTTCCAAGAAGAGGGGGCAAAATGTTTAGAGTTTGCCTTGGGATCATTTTTGCCAAATCCAAATTCATAAAAATTGTTATAGCTTGTAGCGTGCTCTTCTTTTGTGGGCTTAAGTGATGAACTTTGTGGGAGATAATCAAGTGGAGCACCAAATGAGGTTTGTGCCATCAAACTATCGATCAAAAAAGGGGCGACACTTGCACCTATGCCGAGTTTCATAAATTTTCTACGCTGGAGAAATAATTCTTCTGGGGTTATCATACAAAAATCCTTTGAGGAGGTTTTTGCAAGAATAACCCACAAGCTTAAATCATTATTAAAAGAAAATCTCTTCTATTGAAGAGTAAATAAAAGATTGGCTCCATCTTGATAAGAGAGAATCTCAATCCCCTCTTTTTTGACCACAATACCTCGTGCATTTTTGATCGTCTCTGGGAAGCTAATCGTCTTCACAACTTGCTCTTTGATAGGATCGATCACAGCAATCACATTGTAATTTTTACTTAGAGCATAAAGTTTGCCCCCATAATAACTCATCCCTGTGACATAGAGATCTCCCAAGCTGCGCCCATTTTTGAGGTGAGCAGTAGGAGTAAATTCTCTTGAGAGCATTAGATCTGATGATAGAAATGCTGAGATCACAAAAGTCTTTTTATCTTTGTTATTGGGGACTGTGGCTGTGTAGATATACTTTCCATCTGTAGCAATGCTAAGAATATGATGGAATTTTGCCCTCACAGTCAAAAACTTTCCTCTTCCCAAACCTTCTCCCTGCCCCTCAAATGCATTTGCCCCCTTGATGAAATCAGCATATTGAAGACGCTCATTGGCTTGAGCATTTTTTTGGAATCTCAAATAGGTTTTATTGGATCCCATGAGCAAATACTTGTGGCTCATATAGGGGATGATTCCAATGATGGGATTGATCGTTGATGAGAAATAAGGATCAAGCTCAAATAAATCCCTGCTCTGAGAATCCAAAGAAAGAAAATACACATGATGCTTTGAACTCACAATATATTCTCCATAAATCTCACTCAAAGTATTCAGTGGAGCATCAATCTTGATAACTTTCTCATCTTTGATTTTGAGAGCATAATCAATGCGCTCAAAGGGAGATTGATCACTTTTTTGGGTAAAACTGATTCCAAGTTTTGAAGATGGAGCAAATGCATAATCTGGATCCTTCACATCACGCACACCAAGCACAGAAAAATCTGTGAAAAATTTCTTCCAATTTTGTGAAGACCAGATGATGTATTTTGGATCAAGTGTGAAGCGCACTGGATTCCCCTGCCCTACAAATGGCGGAATCCCTGTACTCACAAAAGCCTGAAAAGCATTGGATCCGACAATCAAAGCTGAGATCAAAAATGCCACGCGCGCTGCTCCACCCACTTCCCTCATCGCACCATGCACTTCCAGCTCACTCAATCTTGGTGCAAAAGCAAACATCACGCCCAAAAACAATACCACACACCAAAACACCACCTCAGCCCAAACATAGCTACGCATTCCAAAAATCAGCAAGCTAAAGCCTTGATCAAGATCCCCAATCGCATGCCAAGCAATATGATTAAATGACTGCCAGAGGGCAAATGCAGTAGCAATCAGCAAAAATGAGATATATCTTGGCTTCAAGCCATATCTCACAATAAAGAGCGCGGTGCTTCCGATATAGATCATAGATTCTCGCTGTCCCCAACACGAAGTACATGGACTATCCCCAAGCATATATCCAAATACCAAATTAGCAATCCCCACAGGAATCAAAATGATAAAAAATCCAGCCAAACACATCAAAGTGTAGAACAATCTTGCATTTTTCTCTTGCATAGAATCCTCCTATAAATTGATGATTGGGAGAATATTCCCAGTTCGCATTCCAAAATAAATCACAGCCATCACAATCCATGACCCTACAAGAATTCCAAATGCCAATTTTTCTTTTTCTGGCTTAAAAATCATCAAAAGCAGTGCAATAAAGATGAGAAAAATCTCTAAAAACTCCATTGTTGCCTCCTTGTCTAAATTTGTCATTTGATTTGGATTTCTCCAAACTCAATAAAACTCTATTCCACCAAAACACAACAAAAAGTAAAAATATTTTGAACAATCAAAAGGCTTTATACACAATCACTTGAGTGCCACTATCTGCCTCAAGCTCAAAGCAAGATCCTAGGGCTTCATTGAGCGTCCCATTTGCCCAAAGTGGGAGCTGTAAGGAATCTAGAGGATATTTTAAGTTTTTGGAGCTGATCTTGGCTTTGGGATCAAGACAAAACAAAGAAATCTGCATCCCTTTGAGCGAGGGGATCACACAAGGCAAAGAATAGATACCAAACTCCCCAAAATCACTTTTCATCACCACCTCTTTGCACCGCCTTGCATAGCAAGAAAGCAAAGAAATATTCCCCAATGTATGATCTTCTCTCTTTCCTGTAGCTCCAAGGATCACAAACTCATCAAACCCCAAGCCCACACAATGAAAAAATGCCTTAGAGAGATCATTGCTCTCTTGCTCTTGGATATGGACAATCTTATGGGCATATTTCTCTCTCAACTCCAAAGAAATGCTATCTAGATCACCAATAATGATGCTTGGCTCAATCCCCAAGACCTCAAGATGACACACTGCTCCATCACACACTGCCAAAAATTGAGCTTCTCTTAGCTCTGCTATGAGCTCTTTTTTTGTTGGGAATTCCCCATTTGCCAAAATCACTACTTTCATTTCCCCACCTCTTGAGACCAAATCCTCCAATACCACAGCCCAATCCCCAAAAACACAAGCATATTAAGTAGTTGTGGCAAAGCATTGGAATCCTCATGATAGATCATCCACCACATCAAGATCGAAATCACATTGGCTATGCTCACAAGCAAATAATTCTGCACATAACACTTAGCCTGAAGATAAAAAGCCAAAATCTGCAGCACCACACTCAAAGCGTTCCAATAGGCCAGCGATGATCCAATCAAATCCAAAAACACTCCATACCCCACGCTCAAGATAAGCACCCCAAGCACACACACACTCATCCCCCACACCCCCAAAGTTCGCACCACAACTCTCTCATCTCCCCAGCTCCTCCTCCAAGTCCAAAGTCCCAAAATATTGATAGGAAGATAGAGAAGATTGAGCATCACATCGCCATAAAGTTTCGCATCAAAGGCGATATAGGCATAAAGGATGGAATAAATGATCCCAAAAACAAAACATACAAGCCGACCCTCCCCTGCAAAAAAAGCATACAAAATCCCCAAAATCGCCACAAAGATACCAAGCGTGCTAGATCCACTCCAATAGCTAATCCAAGCCACCACAACACACACACCGCACAAAACAACATAGAAAAAAGCCGAAAGATTGGTCGATGAAAGCCATATAAGTCGTAACATTTCTTTCCTTCCGCGAGCATTACCTCACAAGTTCATGGGTCTAATCTCAGCCAAAGACAAAGCCTCTAGCACCCCTAGAAATCAAATGGATTCTATCCTAATCCTTGCTCTTTCATCAAAATCCATTTTTGGACAAATGTTTTGGAGACAGGGGATGCCAGAGATATTTTGACTTTGGCAAAAAATAATCCTCTAATCCCAAGAGAAAAAATCTTAACAGAGCTCAAAAATCCAAAAACAAAATGTTGAACTTGCCTAGAAACCAAAAAACAAATCATAAAAAGATAGAGGAGGGTGATAAAATCTTAAGAGAATGGAGGCTAGTGTGTTTTTTTGGTTTTATGGATGAAACAGGAGTTTTGAGCAATGATGTAGCACAGCCCTACTTTGCACTTGGCTTGTTAAGACTTCATGATACAAGCAGGTTATTGCAAAAGATCACAGCAATTAAGGCAAAACACAAAGGAATCATTATCGCCAATTCCAAAAAAGAGGATTCCAAAATGGGAGAATTAAAATTTAGCTCTCTTAAGAGTAAGAAATTTCTTCCCATGTATCAAGAAATTATCCAAACCTGCCTATCTTATGAGCATTTTTACTTCTCGATCTTTATTATCGATAAGGAAAAAGTCAGAAAACAAACGACAGTCTGGGATACTCATCTAAGATTTGCAAAAGCACATATCAAGCAACACTGCAAAGATGGTCATCAAATCGCAATTCTCGCAGATTATCTCAATAAACCTAAGGATGGTTTATTTTTTGAAGATGAAATAAGAAAGCTTAAGCAGGTCTTTAATGCCTATATGTTAGAATCTGACACATCTGCTTTTATTCAAATTGTAGATCTTTTTATAGGTGCAATCGTGTATCGCTACAAAAATCCATCAAACTCTTCAAAGCATCTAAATCGAGCACCCAAAATGCAATTAGTGCAATACATAGAACAAGAACTTAATAAATACACTATTCAAAATCAAAACACATACAAAGGGAGTTTGAAGGGGAACTTCACAATTTTTGGAGATAAATTTTATTTTAGTGTCTATGAGAAGTAATGGGGTCATTGTCTTGGCTGTTATCACCCAGAAGGTGTGCGATCAACACCCCAAAACTTTCATTGGAATTGTATTGTTTTTTTTATTTACCATGTTTGCACGAATTTAAATCCATTTTTGGACAAATGTTTTGGAGACAGGGGATGCCAGAGATATTTTGACTTTGGCACTAGATATAATTTCACCTTTTGCATTTTTTACTCCCAAGGATTTCTATGTCCCAAATCTTACTCTGTATGCTCTTGTTTGCTGCATTGCTTCATGCACATCCACCCAAAAACTTTCAAGAGGCCAAAAGAAGACTAAAAGATGTGTTTTTGGATCTTGGGGAGAAGTATATGAAGACTTTTTATTGCCAAGTGCCTTTTGACATCATTAGAGGAAAATACATCTTACACAAAAGCCCCAACTACACTCCACGCAACCCACTGACCAAAAAAGGCAAACCCAACCAAAGAGCGACAAGAGTGGAGATTGAGCATATTATGCCTGCTGAAAATTTTGGGCGACATTTGCCCTGCTGGAAAAAGGGCGGAAGAAAAGCTTGTCAAAAAGATCCCAAATTTCGCTCAATGGAATCAGATCTACATATCCTTTTCCCAAGTGTGGGGGAGATCAATGGGGATCGAAGTAATTTCAGATATTCAGAAGCTCCCAAAGGATTGGAGTTCAGCCAATATGGAAACTGCAAAGTCTATACCAATTTCAAAGAGAGGAGATTCTATCCCGCAGATTATTCCAAAGGCTACATCGCAAGAAGCTATCTATATATGAGCAAAAAATACAATATCCCTCTATCCAAGCAAGAGAGAGCACTCATTGAGGCGTGGAATAAGCTCTATCCCATGGGAGAACTTGAAGAGGAGATTAGAGAAGAGATCGAGGATGAAATGGGCGAGGAGTTTGTGTATTAATCTTTTAGTAAAATAATTTTTAGTAATTGTCAAATCAAGGAATAAAATGGACAAATGGTTAAAAAATAGACTAGTCGATTTGTTTTACATTGCACTAGCGGAGTTCATCTTGATGCCACTTGCAAGACTATTAAAATCTAAACTACTTTCAACAAAACAACATATAGACTCAAAAGATGAAAATTACATTCGAACCTATTATGCAAGTGGAGCTATTGAATTTGAGGCTCCGCTACAAAATGGAGAGATTTATGGAATTGCAAAACGCTATTATGAAAGTGGAGAATTATGGAGCAAAGTTTTTATTGTAGAAAATCTAGAAGATGGTATAGAAAAGCAATATTACAAAAATGGCAAACTACAATCAAAAACTCCCTACAAAAAGGGAATAAAAAATGGGATAGGTAAGCTCTATCACGAAAATGGAAAACTTGAAGCAATAATCCCTCTAAAGAATGGAAAAATTCGTGGGACAGTTAGGGGATATCACGAAAATGGAAAACTTCTAATGAAAGTACCAATTAAAAATGAAATGCTAAATGGTATTATGAGCATATACGATACAGACGGCATCCTCATACTAGAAATTCCGTATGTAGACGAAAAAAGAGAGGGGATCATGACGAAATATAAAATGGGAGAGATACAAGCAATAGTTGAATTTAAAAATGATCAGGCTGTTGCTGGATTATTTAAAAACGGGACATTTATTACAAAAACACATCTACACAAACTTACAAAAAATCATGATTTAATTATGGAGTTTTGTCCATAAAGTCACCCATTAGAAACTCCCCAAAATCCTCTCCACACTTCTTCCATCCCCATACAAGCCACTAGGTGTGCTAAACCCCCCTAGCGATTGATAAGCCTCAAGCACTCCTTGACTTCCCAACAATTCACACGCATCATTTTCTACAAGTTCGACCCACTCGCTCACTTCTCTCAAAACAAGACATTTTTTCTTCGCAAAATATGCTTCTTTTTGCAATCCACCGCTATCTGTAAAGACACACTGACAATGCTCAAGCAACCAAAGAGTTTGCAAATACCCCTGAGGAGGGACAAACAAGATTGAACTAGGGAGAGTGAGATCAAACTCCTCTATCCTTTTTTGTGTGCGTGGATGGATGGGGAAAATGATAGGAATCCTCTCTGCCACCTCACCCAAGCCCTCAAGCAAAAATCTTAGCCTCTCTCTATCATCTACATTGCTTTGGCGATGGAGTGTGCAGAGGATGAATTCTTCTGGGATTCTCACTCCTTGAGGGGCTTGAGACCTAGGCAAAAAGTGCAAAAAGCTATCTAGCATCACATCCCCACTGATGATCACTTCTCCTTTGATGTTTTCTCTCACAAGATTTTCATACGCTTCTATCGTTGGAGCAAACAAAAGATCTGCCATTTGATCAGTGATGATTCGATTTCGCTCTTCAGGCATCCCAAGATCCCCACTTCTAAGACCTGCTTCGATATGCGCAAGTCTCATTCCCTTATCCTTGGCAAAAAGACTTCCAGCAAGTGTAGAAGTCGTATCTCCATACACAAGAACACAATCAAAGTTCTTTGCCTCAAGATTTTTATGCATTTGAGCAAGCATAGAGCTAAGCTGAAGCAAGGAATCTCTCTCTCTTATTTCTAGCAAGAGATCGGGCTTTTTTATCTCAAGCTCTTTGAAAAATATCTCACTCATTGAGGTGTCAAAATGCTGTCCAGTGTGGAGCAAAACCTCTTCTATCCCATGCTCTTTGAGCCTTTTTTGAATCACAGAATGCTTGATAAACTGAGGCCTAGCTCCAAGGATTGTCAAGATTCTCACACTCATTCCTCATCACATTTTTGACACACACCCTTGACTAGCACACTTTTGATTTTCCCATCTAGTTTTGGCATCTGTATATTTTGAAACTCATGACACACCTCACATACAAAATAAGCCCTCACTCGATCAGCAAGCTCATAAAATCCCTTGCGATCCAGTTCAGTTTTCACCACAATCCCCTCTTTTTCAAAAAGCTCCATATTGCGATAAAAGGTGGTTTTGTTGGCATCAAGAGAAAAAGATTCGAAACTCAAGGGAGCTCTAGCACGCGCAAGAATTTCTATCATCTGCACTCTCAAATCACTCACGCTGATTCCGTGATCTTGAAGAAGTTTGCGTGCATTCATCAAGCCCAAATCCTTTTTTATTTTAATTTTATCACTTCTATTATGCAACTTAGTTGCATCTGCTAAAATAACTATTTCATTATCCCACACCAAGGAAAAACTATGAAAAAGCTTCAAGCTATCTTTTTTGCATTCTTTGCTTGGACACTTGGCTTTCTTTATGCCAAACCTCTCATCTCTGTGAGCATCCCTCCTCAAGCTTACTTTCTCAAACAAATCGCTGGTGACACAGTGGAGATTCACACCCTGATCCCCCAAGGAGCAGATCCTCATACTTTTGAGTTCAAACCTCAAATGATCCTAGATCTTCAAAAGAGTGATTTGTATTTGACGATGGGATTGGAGTTTGAACACATCTGGATTCCCAAACTCAAAAACAATCTTGCACACACCCAGATCCTCTCCATCGCCCCAATCACAAAAGACCCTCACACTCACAAGCATTCCCATCATCTCCACCATCACAACCCACACACTTGGCTCAGCCCAATGCTAGTCAAAGATATCGCACACAAGATCACTCAAATCCTTATCTCTCATTATCCCCAACACAAAGCACTTTATGAACACAATCTAAATGCTTTTCTTGAGCAGATCAATGCTTTGCATCAAAACATTACAAACCAGCTCAAATCTCTCAAAAATCGCACATTTATCACCTATCATCCAGCATGGGGACACTTCGCCAAAGAATTCCAACTCAAAGAAATCTCAATCGAATTTGAAGGCAAAGAGCCCACACCTCAGATCCTAGCCCAAACCCTCAAAGCCATCAAAACACATCACATCAAAGTCATCTTTGTACAAAATGGTTTCTCCACACAGGCTGCCTCTACTCTTGCCAAACAAACAGGGGCTAGTATTTGGATCACAAACCCCCTAGCTTATGACTGGGAGCAAGAGATGCTTCATTTCGCACAAGGCTTGATTCAATGATTTCTATTTGCAATCTAAGCTTTACCTACAATCACCAAGAAGTGCTCTCCAATCTCTCACTAGAGTATGATTGCTCGCAGTTTCTGGGAATCATTGGCAATAATGGTGGTGGAAAATCAACTCTGATCAAACTCATCCTAGGCTTGATCCAAGATCCTACCCACGCCATCCACAAAGACATCTCTCCCGCACAAATAGGCTATGTCCCACAACACATCACAGGCAATCCCAATTTCCCAATCTGTGTCTTTGATCTTGTTTTGATGGGATGCACACGCCCCTTTGGACTCTACACCCAAGCAGACAAACAACGCACTCAAGAGATCCTACATGAACTCAATCTTGCTCATCTTGCCCATCAAAACTTCAATGCCCTTAGCGGAGGACAGAAGCAAAAAGTATTGATTGCTAGAGCTTTGTGTGCTGATTCTAAGCTTTTGATTTTGGATGAGCCCACTGCACACATTGACACCCACTCAACCCTTGAGATCTTTTCCTTGCTTTCTACTCTGCATTCCCAAGGCAGGGGAATCATTGTCGTCTGCCATGATCTTGAACTCTTGCTGACTTATGCCACGCATATTGCTCATCTTCAAACAACTCTTTCACTCTTTGAGATTCCACGCCAAAGAGAAGAATTACTCCAAGAATTTGGATGCAAACACCACATCAAAGGAAATTGTGATGCTTGAACAACTGCTAGCTCTTCTTGAAATGCCCTTTATCCACAATGCGCTCCTCTCCATCATCCCCCTAAGCATTGCTTGTGGAATCCTAGGATCACTGATCATCATCAACCGCCTCTCTTATGTCGCTGGGGGACTTACTCATGGAGCCTATGGGGGGATTGGGATTGGAGCATATTTTGGGATTCCTATCCTTATGAGTGCGATGATCTTCTCACTTGGATTGGCTTTGCTTGTGGCCTACCTCATCAGGCACCATAGGCATGCGAGTGATAATTTTATCGGTGCTATTTGGGCTTTTGGAATGGCACTTGGAATCCTCCTCATCCAGTCTAGCTCTGGTTATCAAGCTGATATGATGGGCTATCTATTTGGCAATATTTTGGTGCTTTCAAATTTCAATCTTTGGATGATGTGGGGATTGGCTTGTCTATTTTTGGTTGCTGTTATTGGACTTTATCCCCAAATCCAAGCTCTCAGCTATGATGAGGATTTTGCCAAAACTAGGGGCATTAGAAGTGGGGGGTTGTTTTATCTTCTTATTTTGATGATTGCCTCATGTGTTGTGATCACGATGCAAGCTGTGGGGCTGATCCTTGTGATCGCACTTCTAAGTATCCCCACTTTTATCGCCCAAGGATTAAGCAAAACACTCAAAGGTATGATGGGATTCTCTGTGTTGTTTAATCTACTTTTTTGTCTAATAGGACTTTTGGGGAGCTTCTTGCTCAATCTATCAAGTGGAGCAAGCATTGTGATGGTGAGTGTTTTGGGATTTGGGATTTATCTTGGAATAAAGTGGCTATTGGATCCCAAAAGATCGCGCAAAAGCCCTAAGATTTTGCCCTGATTTTGTGCATTATTCAAAAGTTTTGAAGCTCCAAAGGATCGTAGTTTGTATTCTTTCACATCTTCTTCACTCAAAGCATTGATACACTCAATCATCGCTTCAAGTGAAAAATCACGCGATACCCTCCCTAGATCATAGTCTGCAATCAAATCTTTGACATCAGGATTGGGTGTGCTAACAAGCATCAAAGATGATCCAATATATTCAAAGACCTTGTTGGGGATTGTGCCAAGGAGATTATAAGTCTTTGGAGGCATATAGTAAAGTCCGATATCAAACTGATTCCCAAAAGGAATGATCTCCTCAAATTTCACAGGCTGATGCAAGAAGATCTTCTGTCCTCTATCCCATCTTGTTTTGATCATCTGCTCAATCTTGGCTCTATAATGTGATTCACCTCCCACAAGCACCAAATGCAACTCAAAGCACTCCTCCAACCCATCACTCAAACACACCACATCTTCAATGCTACGATTGGATGAGAGGGCTCCATGATAAAGAATGCGGATGGATGACTTCACTTCAGATGGGGGCAAATCATAAAAATAGGGCCAAGAAGGATAATACACAGGAGAGATTCCAAACTCTTGGGCATAGCGCTTCACAAAACTAGGTGAAACACTTAGCACACAATCAGCCTGAGGCAAATACTCTCTACACAAATCAGTATAAAAACGCTTAAAAAGCAGATTCCATCGAAAATCTGAAGTTATCCATTCTGGAAAATACTCTTGAGCATCAAAAATCACTTTGGCATTCTTTTTGTATTTGAGTGCGATGGGCAATAGTGGCAAATCAAAACAAATAATGGCATCAAAGCTCTGAGATTGAAGCAATGGAACAATTTCTAGACGATTTTTTGTCCAGATAAGTTTCTCCCATTTGGAACACAAGACATCCATATAGAGTTTCATCTCTTGCCAGAAATTGCGCTTTTGATAGCTTGAGAAACTAAACATTTTCACCCCCTCACACACCCCACTTCCAATCCCTATCGCATAGAGCTCAAAGCACTCTCTCAGATTCTCAATCATTCTCCTTGGACGAGGATTGCTTGAAGGATCAGAGGCGGTGAGAATAAGAATCTTGTCCATTCAAGCATTCCAAAAAACTCTCAACCCCCATCTCTTCTCTATTTTGGTTATAGCGTGCAAGCCCCCCCATAATCTCATCGATTAAAGCCTGCTTTTGTCCAGATCCAAGCCCAAGTAAATAGCGTGCTTTCTCTCTATAATCCTCTTCATCCACAGCCATCGTTTTCCATTCTTGCTTGATCTTACTTGGATCTTTGGCAAGCACCAAAGATAGCTTACCTTTGGCCACATATTCGATCCGACTTTCTCCCTGCTCCATAGGGAAACTATCTAGCCATAGGTCAAGAATATGTCCATAAATCGCACTATCAACATAGCCACAGAAATAAAATCTCTTCATAAACTCTTCATACCCCTCCCCCAAAATCTCTTCAAGCTTACTTTGAATCTCTTTGATATTTCCACTCCCACAAGCCAAATATATAGTATCTGGGAACTCCTGCATCAAGGAAACAATCATACGCAAATAAGGCAAGCTATCAATCTTGGTTAGTCGTCCGATTGTCCCTATGATTTGTTTGTCTTTGGGGTATTTGGCACGATGATGATTGATGATCTCCTGAGGCACATAGGGATCATAAAATTCTCTATCCATCACTACGGGTACCCCAACAAACTCATAGCCCTCATGCCTCAAAGAAGTCGCATTGCCACAGATATGTGTCATCTTAGAATCAAGATAGGGCAAGTTATAGACAAAATTGCCATGCGACCAGAAGATCTGCTTTTTTGCACTACGCACAGCAAGAAGAAAATCACTGATTCCATAGCCATTATTGGGACTAATCAAGATATCAACACCATCTTTTTTCATCTCTTCATTTAAACGCAATGCTTTGTGCAGATGTGAGTTATAAAACCCTTCTTGATTGCACTCTGCCCCCACATCAAAAATCTCAATCCCCAATCCACGATAGTTTTGCATCGCAGCTTCAGAGTTATCTGACTTTTCAAGCAAACTCATCAGATAAATCTTAATCGTATAGACTTGGCTAAATTTTGGATGAGCAAGAATTTGCTTCAAAAAGCTGTATTCGACCTTGTAGGGAGAATTCTCCACAATCCGATCTCTCAAGATTCCAATCACGCGCTTAGGTTTTGGAGTAGATTCTGATACACAAGCTAGATGATGCTCTCTGCCAAACTCTTCATACCGCCTAGATGCCACCAAGTCAATCTCATCACAAAAGCTTCTCCATTGATCTTGAGATGCATAGCTATTGCCACACATATGATAGATGAAAAACTGCATATACATCGCATGATCGAGATGTTCGCTTTGAGGGGATTTAAGATAGGCATAAAACAACTCTCTCCACAGCGGATAAAGCTCAAGCCATGAGCGATGATTAAAAAAACTTGTGATGTTCCAAAAGCAATGAAGCTGCCAATTTAGTATCGATCTTGCGCGCATGATGGGCAAACTCATACAATACTCAAGAGCAAGAATCTCACGCATACTTTCCAAAAATAACTCCATGCTAATTCCCATCTTGGGAAATGCCTCACGGATAAATTCTGAAGCACGCCCCATGGGTCCAAGATGCATCTGTAAATGACTAATGCCTTGGATATATCTTTGGATTCCTTTTTTGGATTCTCCACTCAAAATCCATCCCAAGACTTCTAACTCCAAGAGCATCAGATTCTCAATATCACTCAATCCTTCTTGCAAAAAATACTCTTGAGCCGTTTTGATAAACACCTCTAGCTCATTACTACTATCTACCCCCTCAATGGGTGCAAACACCAAATAAGTTGCCAAATAAAAACTCTCCCCCACATCCCCATTTTTGAGCACAAGAGTAAGCAATCTCTCTCTTAAAGTCTGAGCTACTTGCAAATAATCTTGAGGGGATTGCACATAAGCTCTCTCAAAATCACCAATCTCATAACTCAATAATGACTTGAGCAAAACTTCTAGATCACTCTTGTATTGACACTTCTGCAACCCTTCTTTCAATCGATCAATCATCCTTACTCCTATCCAACAACCACATATAGCCCAATCCATAATTCTTAGCATAGGGCTCAATCTCTGCGCTCAAAAAACCATTTTTCTCATGGATCTTGATTACTTTCCCTACGGGAATCTCTGCAAAAAATACATCATCCATCCCATTGGTCACTACCTCATCCCCCACATTGATCTCACTTCCCAAGGGGATAAAATCAATCAAAATTTGATGATTTTTACCTCTGATGATTCCCAAAGAGCGCGACTTGCCAATGAATACACCATAAGAGCACAACGAATCTCCATTGAGATAGCCCACCATACGCTCATGATCTGTCATTTTGGCTACACCCACTACATAACCACCACTTACCAATCCATACAATCTCCCCTCTTCTCCCTCATAATCTGTAAGCCAAACACGATCATAATTCCCCACTTCTACATAAGAAATCGAGCGAATTGGAGTGAATTGCGAGGATGTAAAAGAAGGAAGATTATAAAACCTCAGAATCTGCTCAAGCTCAGAGCGTAACTCATCTCGTTCAAACCTAATTTGTGTAGCATCATGGACTTGCTCTCTTAGCTCTTCAATGGTTGCAGCTTGATCAAAATAAGTCTGATAGGATTGCACAAGCCACTCTTGAGTGTCAAAAACTGCCCCCTTGACCCGATCTCCGATCGCCAAAACCCCACCGCGAAGCATATGATCAACTTTAAAAAAAACAAATAACCCCACCAAAAATAAAACAAAGAAGAAGAGAGGTTTGGATTTCATTACTCAAAACTCAACTGCTCCAAAAGATCCATCTCCTCAATCGCCTTGCTTGTTCCTTTGGCCACACACAATAGAGGTTCCTCAGCCACAAAAACAGGAAGCTTAACAAGATCTGAAAGGTATTTATCAAGCCCTCGTATTAGAGCTCCTCCTCCAGTCAAAACCACTCCATTCTCAACGATATCTCCTGCCAAATCAGGTGGCATAGATTCCAAAACGCTTTTGAGTGAATTTCCAATCTCTTTAAGCTGAGATTTGATCGCTTCTCTGACATCCTCACTTGTGAGTTCAATGGTATTGAGCAATCCACTCACCTGATCTTTTCCTTTTACCTGCATTCTAAGAGGCTGATCAAGCGAGATGGCTGCTCCAATACCGATCTTGATCTCCTCACCAGTCCTCTCTCCAATATAAAGATTATAGTTGGCTCTGACATACTCAACAATCGCTGTATCAAGCTTATCTCCAGCAACCCTCAAAGATTTAGCAATCACAAGTCCACCCAATGAAATCACGCCAATCTCTGTTGTCCCCCCTCCGATATCTACCACCAAACTTCCCCTAGGATCACGCACAGGCAAGCCAGCACCAATCGCTGCTGCCATTGGCTCCTCGATCAAAAACACTTCTCTAGCTCCGGCACTCATAGCTGATTCTCGCACTGCTTTACGCTCAACTCCTGTCAAACCATAAGGCACGCAAACCATAATCCTTGGGCGCATCAGAGACTTTCTTTTGTGAGCCTTTTCCACAAAATAACGAATCATTTTTTCTGTCATATCAAAATCTGCAATCACTCCATCTTTCATAGGTCTAAGTGCATAGATGCCCCCTGGTGTTTTACCCACCATATCTTTTGCATCACTTCCCACAGCAAGCAACTTACCTCTCGTCCCATAACGATCATTTTGGACTGCGATGATGGAGGGCTCATTGATGATAATCCCCTGACCCCTAACAGAAACAACAGTATTGGCTGTCCCCAAATCTATGGCAATATCATGAGAAAAAATCCCAATAAAACGATCTAGTATCATTTGTGCTCCTTTTTGATTTCTGCATCTTGATTTTTCGTTGCTTCAAATACTGCCTTGATGTCTTCAAGAGAACAAGGAAAAATGGCTTGATCTCTGACTTCCTTGGCTCCCACAACATACCCCATCTCTTTCTGCTGTGGCAAATCAAACATCACAGGATTCAATAACCCCTCCAAAATACTTCTCAAACCCCTAGCACCCGTCTTGCGCTCAAGTGCAAGGCTAGCAATCTCCTCAAGTGCTCCATGAGTGAAGAGAAGCTTAGCACCATCCATATCAAAGAGTTTTTGATATTGCTTGATCAATGCATTTTTGGGTTCACTCAAAATCCGAATCATTGCCTCTTGAGAGATTTTTTCTAAAGTCACCACAACAGGCAAGCGCCCAATCAACTCTGGAATCAACCCATACCCCACCAAATCATCAGGCTCAACTTGTGCTAGTAAGCTTGACTCATCTATTTCATCTTTGTTTTGCTGATTGAATCCTAGAGTCTTGCCACTCACACGGCGCTTGATGATCTCCTCCATCCCATCAAATGCCCCTCCACACAAGAATAAAATATTGCTTGTATCAATCTGGATAAAATCTTGATGAGGATGCTTGCGTCCTCCTTTTGGAGGGACATTGACGACACTACCCTCGATGATTTTGAGTAATGCTTGCTGCACACCCTCCCCAGATACATCGCGCGTAATTGAGCGATTTTCTGAAAGTCTAGAAATCTTATCAATCTCATCAATAAACACAATCCCCCTCTGTGCCCTCTCCACATCTCCATCTGATGCTTGAAGCAAACGAGTTAGGATATTCTCTACATCTTCCCCCACATATCCTGCCTCAGTCAAACTTGTCGCATCACAGATTGCTATAGGCACTCCCAAAGTCTTGGCCAAAGTCTGTGCCATCAGTGTTTTTCCACTCCCTGTCGGTCCAATAAAAAGCACATTGGACTTATTGATCTCAACATCTCTATACTCACCCTCATACTCCCCCATATAAACACGCTTATAGTGATTATAAACCGCCACACTCAATACCTTCTTGGCATTTTCTTGTCCGATCACATACTCATCCAACGCTGCCTTTAGTTCGCTAGGTGTAGGTAGCTCTTCGACTACCTCTGAGGGCTTATCCCATTCTTGAGTTTGCTCCAAATCAGAATCAAGGATTTGATTGATCGCTGCGATGCAATGCGCACAAATACAAGCATTTTGATGTGAAATAGCCTCATCGCTCAAAATCACAGACTCTCTAGGCTGAGGCTTACCACAAAAACTACACGGATACATAGGGGGGTTATTCACTGCTTTTTCCTTTCTTAAGAGGGATTCCACGCTCAGATTCCAAAATAAAATGACAAATCTTGGAAAGCACAGGATGTGATTGGCACTGATCTAATTCTGCTCTTGCTAGCTCTTTGAGCGGTGAAGTGCGGGCAAAGAGACGCCTATATAATGCCGAAATCTCATCAATCGTTTCAGAATCAAAGAGTTTGCGCATACGATGCTTATTGAGTCCTCGAATGACTGCGCGATTACCCTCAAGCATACAATAGGGTGGGGCATCTTGACTGAGTGCTGATGCTCCAGCGATCATCGCACCATCACCGATTCTGACAAATTGATGCACAGGGGTAAGTCCCCCGATATTGACATAGTTTCCAATCTCAATATGCCCAGCCAAAGTGGCATTATTTGCCAAAATACAATGATCTCCGATGATGCAATCATGAGCCACATGCACATAAGCCATCAAAAGATTTTGATTCCCAATGATTGTTTTACCACCTCCACCTTCAGTCCCTGGGTTGAGTGTGGTGAATTCTCTGATGAGATTCTCATCCCCGATGATCAACTCTGATTTTTCTCCAGCATATTTGAGATCTTGTGGAGGAACACCCACAGCTGCCCCTGTGAAGATTTTGTTGTTTTTCCCTATTTTTGTGTAGCCAGTGATGGTGGCGTGATTGTAGATCACACTTCCCTCACCGATCTCTACATTCTCTCCAATCACACAAAAATCCCCTATCTCTACATTCTCTCCAATCACTGCCCCCTCACTGATCACTGCTGTTTTTGCTATTTTTGCACTTGCAGAAATACTCATATCAATCCTCCGCATCAGCCACCATGGCCTTAAGTTCTGCCTGCGCCACAAGCTTATCATCTACATAGGCATAAGCCTGTAGCTGCCAAATCGCTCCTTTTTGTTTCAAAACTTCAACTTGGTATTCTAGACGATCTCCTGGAGTGACAGGAATGCGGAATTTCACTTGATCAATCGTCATAAAATACACAATCTTTCCCTCTGCCAAAGAAAAATCTTCTCCAAACATACTCATAAAAGCCAAGATTCCTCCAGCTTGTGCCATCCCCTCTACAATCATTACTCCAGGATAGATTGGCTTTTGAGGAAAATGACCCAAGAAGATCTCTTCATTGATGGTGACATTTTTGTAGGCTTTGATCCTCTGATTGAGTTCCAACTCAAGCACACGATCAACAAGTAGCATAGGATAACGATGAGGCAAAATCTTTTTAATCATATTTACATCTAGCATAAAACAACCTTGAAAAAACTTTTGAAGGGATTATTCTACTAAAACTAATCAAAGAAAGATTGTCTTGTGCCAGCTAAAGAATCTTGGTGACAAAAATACAACTGATTTAGAAATCCATACTTCAATCCATCTAATAGACATCCTTAGAGCATTACAAGCTAAGGCAATGTCAAATCAAGTTTCACTCAAAGCCAATCTTCCATCCAAAAAATCAAAAATCACACGATTTTTGCCGATTCCCAACACACTATTTCTAAGCTTACAAATCCCTTCAAAGGATGTTTTCTCGCCATGGGCGGCCTCATTGCGAATCTTTTGCACAATTGAGAGATTACGAAAGATTCCAGAAATCATCCATTTGAGATTATTGTTTTCTATACCTTGAGAGATAAGAGGATTGTGGAGCAAAAACTTATATGTCCCTAGATTTGGACGAAATTCCCCAAGATCTGCAACACTATATTTTCTGCCCTGCACTTCAAATAAGATCTCTAAAATCTCCCCATCATCTTTGGCCAAAAAGAAAAAAAGAATTTTGAAAAACAAATAAGCCTCCATCTCCACAGCTTTGCCGTATTTGATCGCCACACCACTAAAATCATAGAGCTTATCTTCTTTGTTTTTCTCAAATTCCATTTCTGCAAAAACCAAGTTTTCCAAGCTTTCAGGATGGAGGTGATATCCCGCTTCTCCAAAGACATAAGAGAGTAGATTATTTTTGGTATTGAGAAATTCTTGGGATTTGTAGATATTGGGATAAAAAAGTTCATCACTTGCAAAGTAATCAATCTCATTTTTCATCGCTATTCTGAGAGGATAACGATAAGAATTTCCATAAATCGCATAAGTGTGATTCCCATAATCAGGGGTTGTAAAATTTGCAAGAAACAAATCTCGAATCTTCTCAAAATCTTTATGCACCAGCTCAATGATATCCACGATCACAAACCAAGCCTCGACATTTAATCCTTTGTCTTGATAATAACTTGGAGCAAGAGATGGATCGATGTCATCTTTTATGTTCATTACCTTGGCCACAAAAAGAGAAGAATAATCTGTCAGAAAAAGCTGGAGTGGAAAAGAGCAAGATGTGCTAGCCAAAGCCTTCCAATCGATCTCGTTTGCAGATGATAGAGAAGCAAGGGGGGATTTGATCTTTCCAAATCCTACTGCCCCCCTGTCTTTAAGCACAGCGATATGTAAGTCAATCACATCTTTTTGATAATAAGGGTTAAAAAGGACAAGAAGATTTTGCATGAGCTTCCCTTGGATTTTTTAGAGAAAATTGTAGGGTATTTACCAAGAATCCCCATCCTTTCTTTTTAGATTGGATAGCTATTTGAAAAGATTGAAAATACTATCTAGGATTTCTTTTGGATTTGATTTGGGATTGAAGCTAGTGTTTTTGATAATCAAAGGTATCTTGCATCTAGAACATATCCTTGGCATGATCAGACACCCTTCGGTATGGCTCTCTTTTCTCTTGCACTGAGGACATTCATATCTGATGCGTTTAGGGATCATCTTTTCTCCTTTTGTTTTTGATATTACACCTAAGAGAAAAGACAGGTTATGTCGCCCTATCTCAAGAAAAAAATCTCTCAATCCCATAAATTACTCCACCAATGATCCCGCCCACAACCATGCCATTGATGCGGATAAACTGCAAATCTTTCCCCACCTCAAGCTCAAGCTTTTGGCTGATCTCTTGAGCATTCCAAGACTTGATTGTGCCCTCGATAAATCCTGCGATCTCATCGCTATAATCCCCCACGATATTGACGATCTTGGTTTTGATCCATCGCTCTGTGACAGCAAGTTTGCGAGTGTCATTGATAAAGCTTGTAAGTGTTCTTTTGGCGATATCAGCAAGAGTAGTGGAGATGATTTTATTCTCTTGGATATGTTCTAAAATTGCTGTTAGGATTTTCACACTCATATCTGAGCTTAAAGCTCCTTCGATTTTAGCATTGACAGAATCCATCGTGTTTTGATCGTGAAAGAGTTTGTGGATATAGTCCTGCAATGCTTTTTTGAGCTGGATAAGCTCTTGGGTATTAGGATTTTTGAGTTTATTGATATATTCCTCGATTCCATTGATAACCTTATCGTCATAGCTTGTCAGAAAGCTCACAATTTTGTTCCCCCAAGAATCTCCTACAAGCTCATCTCTAAGCTTACTTTTAAGTCCTTGAAATTTCTCATCAACAATCCTTACAATCTCTTGAACAATCTCATCATAAGATGCACTATTTTGGATGGACTGGAGAGCTTCACCAATCAATCTAGAGAAATTGACTTTCTCTAAAAATCTAAGATTTTTCTCTTCATTCTTGACTTGTTCGCATAGAGTGGGGATCTTGGATTCTAAAGCTTGGGCGATAGAATCTAGGGAAAAGGATGTGCTTCTACCCTCAATGAAGCTTTCTATGATTTTTCTAAGACTGAGTTTTTCTAAAAATGTGGATTTGCGCAAGTTTTCTTTGCTAAAAAACTCACTTTTGATAAATTGTCCTAAATTTTTGGCTATGGCATCTTTACTCTTAGGGATGATAGCTGTGTGGGGGATAGGAAGCCCTAGAGGGTGCCTAAAAAGTGCTACCACAGCAAACCAATCAGCGATCCCCCCTACAAGAGCTGCCTCACTTATGGCTTTTAGCCATGGAAGATCTAGTGCATGGGAAAGATAGAGCAATCCTCCTGCTACAAAGAGTAGAGAGGTGGTGAGGAGCTTTATTTTTTGAAGTTTTTGGATTTTGTCGTTATTCATATTTTCTCCTAGTTTCTTTAAGAAGCACAGTTTATGCTAGGAGAATGACAAGATATGTCAAAACTTCTATTAAAAAATAACTTTTAACAGATAATGCAACTTGTTTTCTTTGTCTTGAATTCTGTTAATTTTTGCCTTAATTTCAGGAATAAAGGAAAGACCTTTTCCTACAATATTAATACCTCCTTTGATTTTTGCAATAAATTCTTTCTTTTCTTTGTGAAAATCTTCAAAAACAAAATTGATTTCAATTTCTTTCTTGTTTGTTTCTTCATGAGTCAAATAGTCATTTATTGCTTTGGTTACAGATGAAGAGAAACCTTTAATATTGATATTATTTTGTGCGATATACCTTCTTAGCTGCTCTCTACTCTTTTTCTTTCCACTCAAAACAGTTCTTATTTTACCCTGCGTCTTGATTCCTTGATCTTTTTGTGTTTGATTTTCTGCATTTATTCCCAGATTCGCATAATTTCTTTTTGCAGAATCTGAATTACCTCCTGAAAGTTTTGCAGAGATTTCTCCTGACTGCCCTCCATTAGTCTTCTCTGACTTTAAAAAAGACCAAGAAAGAATAATCTCTTTAGCTCCCATATCTTCAAAAATACATTGCAGCAGTTCAAGCTCCTTCAAAACATAAACTATTTCATAATGTTCAGCAACAAAATATGCTTGGTGCAAAAAAGGAGCTTTTTTTACAAAAATGACTTCTTCCTCTTTGGGTTCATAAACCACTGTTTTTGCACAAGAATCCAAATCATGCAAAACAATTTCAGCACTCTGTTCTATTATCCTAATATCTCCAAAAAGCTCCTCTCTTAGTTTCGGATGTTCTCTCAGCTCATACTTATGTCTTGGTGAGCAAATCACCATAAGGTCTTTCATCATCTCTCCTCTATTTAAAAAAATAACAAGCAATAATCAATACAAAAAACAATCCAAAAACAAATATTTTTTTATTGTTTTGTTTTTTTTGAAAAGCTTTCTTTAGCTCCAGATATCTAGAAAATGGAATTTCCAATCGGGCAAAAGTTTTTTCAATCTCTTCTTCAGAGGTATTTTTGTCCCACACAATGGTAACTGGTCTTATCCTATTGAAAATATCACGAATAGGATGAAAAACAAAACAAAGATTTTTATCACTCACTTTTAAAAGCTTTTCACTGTGTCCCAATTTAATTTGTCTTGTGGTGGCATAAATCTCACTAAAAATCCAATCTCTTTTTTTCTGATCGCATTCTACAACCCCATCGCATACCGCTATAGAATTTTCGCTTGTATCAATTGGTTGCATGGTCGCTAAGATCATTGATATTTCTCCTGCATTACTTGCAAAAGCTCGATGCAAATTTTTTTGATCTCATCTTTGTTTTGTGCATTAATAATATATGTCTTAACACCAAAGTCTCTTTGTATTTTTTCTTCTAGTTCTACTTTTTGTTGTTCTGTTGCAAATTTATCAGCATGTGTACCAATAGCATAAAATAAAACTTGCTCTTTTTCACATTCTTCCTTATATGCTTGTAGTCCAAACGAGTAGTTCTTTTCATCCTCAAATCTTTCAGCATTAAAAACATACAAAAAGACTTTTAAGGCATCAGATTTGAAAAACTCCTCTCTCACGCCCTCGTTTTCTTTCTTTTGACTTTCGCTACTGCTAACATCTATCATTTGCATAATCTTGAAATCACTGGCCTCATCCTTAAATGCCTCACGAATATCTACCTTTTCATGCTCCGGAGTAGCAGTCTCATGCTTCTTTCCAGATAATGTAGAAATAATTGTTGATTTTCCAACACCCATTTCTCCATGCAACAAAAAAACAACTTCTTTTTTCGAAAAATAATCCCATGCCAACTTTGCCGCACCAGCAACCAAAACACCAGCACCAGCAACCACAACAAACCGCGCCACATTTATCTCCTTATACTCCACATTTATCTCCTTATATTTAAATAGTTGGATTATATCCAACATGCTCCATTGAGGGAAAGACCAAGTTAGCAAAATCAAAAGTTTCAATAAAAAATCTTTATTCTCTAATTCATCATCCCCAAATACCCCTCCATCCTCTCTCTTAGTCGTTCCTTGAGACTCTCAGGAGAGAGGATGAAGATATGAGGTATCCACTGCTGAATGATTCTCAAAATCTCCTCATCATAACTTGACTGCGTGATGATCTCCATCCCACTCTCATCTTTGTTCAGAATCTTTTGATTGGGCAAGATTCTACGCTTTTCAAAATACGGCATCGCATACTTATCGATAAATAGTGTGATTTCATTTTTACTTGCAGAAAGAAATGCATATCGATTGGCTTCAATCTCTTCAAGCAATCCTTGATCTAGCTCAAATCCCTCATCTTGAAGCGCTAGATTCTTGATCTTCTCAAGAGCAAAAGTCTTGATATCCTCCCCATCCACACCAAGCAAATACCATCTTCCAAGATAATGCACAAGCTTATAGGGCTTGATGTCCCTTGATTTTTGATGATAATGGAAAAAGATTTTTCTCCGATTCAAAATCGCCACTTGGAGTCTTTCAAACTCTTGAGCTTGAATTTTTTCAAAATTTGCTGGATGGATGAGAAGAGAGGTATTGAGATTGGGGTTGAACAAATCCTGCAGGGTTCTGCTCTCAAGATTGGGGAAAAGCTCCTCAATCCCACACAACTTCAAAAACTCTCTCAAATCCTCAAACCCCACACTTCCCAAAGCATAAGAGGCCAAGGAAATCTTTCCATTCTTCTTTTCGATAGGAAGAAATGAAAGCCTTTGGATGTCTCTCTGTATCGTGCGTATATCTACTCCAAACTCACTAGCAAGCTCACTGACACTCAATAACTCCCCACTATTAAGTTTTGAAATAGTATGCACCAAACGCAGCGCAAGCCTATCGTGATCTTTACTCATAAAAACCCTTTTGTTTTTGATAAGTATAACCCATTGATTCTAGATCGCATTTGTGCCAAATCTAGCTCAAACTACCTTCATCAGGAGATTTTCTATCCTTCTTTATTTGTTTTTTGGTCATTTGCGATTGTTCTTTGCTCACATCTTCCTCATCGATCCACTCATCAAACAGATCCAAAACCCCATACTCTTCCCCCTTCTTGGCTCTTTTTTCTTGCACTATCTCCCCCAGCGTATAGGCAGCAACACCTAAAGCCACGCCACCCAATGCTTTAAGGATTGTTTTCATTTTTCCCTCTTAGAAAATTTTTCTAGCAAACAATATAATTTTGGTGATCCAGCTCACATTGTTCCAATTTTGTCGTTTGATCTCCTCAGGTATATGCTCTACTTTTGCGATATACTCAAGCCTACCTCCACAGAAGAAGCATCCCACCCCAGCAGAACTCAGTCTCTCAGAGTAGATGCTGATATTGCATCTCTGACACTCAAGCAGATAGACCTTAGGAGATATTCTTCTAACTTTCAAGGCTTTATTAGAATCTTTTGTCAAGGTTTTGACCATCTACGATTCCTTCAAGTGCTTCGCTTACAAAATCCCCCAATCCATACTCGCTATCATCTCTTTCTTGGCGTATCTTTTGAATCATTTCTCCAAGTTTATAGCCCACTACACCGATTGCAACACCAATCATCAAATCTGAAAAATTCATTTTGTTCTCCTTGTTTTGAATTTCAAGGAGAAATTTAATGGAGAGAAATGACAGGTTATGTCATTTTGATTTCGATTACCTCAAAAACCCTCTCTTCCTGAAACACACTATTGATCTCTAGTCTCATATCCCCCTCTAGCTCTTTTTGGATGATCACGATGGGTATCAGACTATGAGCTGGAGCGATCTGTGATCTTAGATGCAATTCATCTTGATAATGGAGAGGATTTTTGCACAGCTCTTCCACACTCTGATAATCTACATGCAGCAAAGCATTTAAGCCCTCCAATGTCAAAAACACACTATCATCCCTCCGACTATACCCCACTCTCCCAATCTCTGGGACATCGATCCACAATAGCTGACCCAATCGCACTGATTTTTTACTACAAGAATGTGCCAAGATATAGCTGGGTATCACTCCATCCGCACCGCTCACTTTTGCGCTCAGACATCGCCAAATCAGCTGAGTTTGCTGAGTAAGAATATAAGGTTTATTGTGTTTTTCTAGCTCATCGCGTTTGGCAAAAACAGCATTGCGGTATTCGATACTTCCAGGCATCACTTGTCCTGAAACTGGAGAGATAAACTCTAGTGGGAATCTCCCTTGTTTTTCTCGCTGTTTTTGAAGTGCGAATTTGCATCCGCAATAATTTTGACGATAGAGATTATCTTTTTTGCTGAGTTCATTTTGTTTTTGCGTCCCGCCATTGCTTCTGACATCAATCTTGACAAAATCAAGTCCAAAATCTTGTGCGATTTTGTCCCCTTGGGCAAACAACACTTGCTGTGTCTTCATCGGAGAAGATAGCAGTGTGGTTGTGAAAGTTTTCTGACCTAGTGTTTGAGCCATTTTCGCACTCTCTATCAATCTCACATCAAAGCACACACTACACCGCTCGCCCTTTTCTGGCTCATCTTCCAGTCCCCTGACAGACTGCGTCCAATCCGCATCATCATATTTCCCTTCATGTAGTTCCACTCCAAGCATCTCGCAACTCCGTCTCACATCCAAAAGTCTCAGATCATGCTCTGATTTGGGATGGATATTGGGATTATAAAAAAACCCGATCATCTTCTCTTCTGGATAGACTTTTTGTAGTTCGCTCAAGAAATAATGACTATCTACACTGCAACAAATATGAACAAGCATCGCTCAATCCTTTCAAATATTTTTCAAAAAAAACCAACCACCCACACTGATCACAACTGCCAAAAAAATAAGCAAAATCACATCAAGGATTCCCATCTTCTCTCCTTGTTTCACATGAAACATTTTTGAGACTTTTGCGCTTCTCTTTTTCTCTCAATTGCCCGCATGCTGCGCTGATATCAAGTCCTTTAGATTCTCTGATCGTACACAGCAATCCCTTGCTCACCAAAAAATCAGCAAACTTTCGCACATCTTCATCATCGGGTCGCTCAAACTCACTCTCTTCGTGTGGATTGAAGAGAATCAGATTGACTTTGGATTTGATACCATCAAGCAACCTTAATAGAGCTTTTGCACTTCCTAGATCATCATTCAAGCCCTTGATGACCAAATATTCAAACATCACTCTCTTGCGAGTATCCACAGGAAAATTTCGGACAGCATCAAGTACACTTTCTATGTTATAAGCCCTATTCATAGGGATAAGTCGACTTCTAAGTTCATCATTCACAGCATGCAAAGAAATCGCTAATTGCACTCCCAAATCAAGCTCTCCAAGCTTTCTGATCTTAGGTGCAATCCCACTTGTAGAGATCGTCTGGCGTCTAGTAGAGATGGATAGACCATTGAGTTCGGCAATGATTCTGATCGCCTTGGTGACATGCTCAAAGTTATCCAGAGGCTCACCCATCCCCATATATACGATATTGACACGCTTCTCTGGTGCTAGGGCATTGTCCTCTTTGAGACGCACGACCTGCTCCACGATCTCACCTGCACTCAAATTTCTCACAAAGCCACCTTTAGCAGTGGAGCAAAACGCACATCCCACCTTGCATCCCACTTGCGAAGAGAGACAAAAAGTATATTTTTCTCCCTCGATGATCTTTCCTTGCTCATCGATTTTTTTGTCTCGCATTTTGATAAATACACTTTCAAAACTCAAGCCATCTTTGGTTCTAAAGAGATACTTTCTACTCCCATCTCTACTTGTCTCTACTTCAATAATGGACAAATTTTTGGCACTAAATTTTTCATCTAGTTCTTGCTGTAAGCTCTTGGGGAGATTGAGCATTTTGTCAAAATCATGGATATATTTCGCATAAAGCCAGTGATACACTTGCTTAGCACGAAAGCTAGGGCTCAGAATCTCCTCTAATTCCTTGAGGCTATAGTCATAGATATTTTGTTTCATTGAAATACACTTTTATATGGGGTTTGGATCGAGTGGGGATTGTAGCAAAACTTACTCAATGCAACCCTTGACTACTTATAAACCCTGCCTCTTGAATCTGCTTTAGGCATAGATAAGGATCTCATCTTTGATGATTTCATATAAAATCTGTATTTTGAAACCCTTAATCTAAAGTGATTTTCTTTTTCTGTTATAGGTTTATATCCAAAGAGGAGTGTAATCACTTGACTGATTTGTGGATGCTTACGCAAAAACTTGACAACATCTTTGCTAAAAATTACTTCATATTTCACAAACCAAGCTCTCTCTTGACTTCCTCTAAAGTCAAAACCTCTCCTCCACTTCTTTCATTTTTAGCTTTTTTGTAGGCTTTCTCATCTTCATCGCTCCATTGGCCATCCTCATCCACTGCTACGATTTCAAATGGGATTTTTCTTTGTGCGATGACTTGAGCGGCAAACATTCTAAAAGCTGAGGGGCAGTCCAAACCCATTGCCCCAAGCACTGATTCTAATTTTTGTTTTTCTTGAGAATCCATTCTGAATTGAATCAATGATGTCATTGTATGTATCCTTTCTACTCTTGTATGATTTTGTATGTTTTGATTTGTTTGGCGAAGCATATTGTGGCAAACAGCAGAATCTAAAAATTATACAGCTATGCAACTATGCATTTTCTATATTTTTAAAATTTTTATCATTTTTTTCTTGACAAATAAGCTGGGGGGGGGGCATAATTCACTTTCAGAATCAAAACAAAGGATCTTCCATGAAAGCAAAAGCTTTACTTTTAACCCTCTTATTAAACTCGTGTTTATTTGCATTTCCCTCACATTGCTATGATGCAATATCTGGAGATTATGATCTGCAAACAGGAAAAGAAAAATCCCTACAAAAAGATGAATTTAAACTCTATTTCAAACGGAATGAAAAAGATTTTTTTGTATCTGGAAATCAATCCAAATGGAATCCCCTCATTATGATTGCCGACAATATAGACAACTCTCAATTTCTCGAACCCGTTGATGCTGGTTTTGTCCTCTATACCTATCACAAACAAATTAAAAAAATGGTGATCCAAAAAAGCTACAGCTATCCATTATTTGGATCATTGGTTGTTACGGCAGTTTTGAACAAATGTGTCGAATAGGAGAAAAAATGGAAAAATTTTCACTCTACGAAAAAGACAATGTTTTAGAAACAATTTGTGAGTATCTAAAAACAACAAATATCGAAACACAATACTTTGATAGCTATTTTGAATTTCTTAATTTTTTCCAAAATATAGAAGTTTTTGATCATCATTTTTTTACTATCGGTGCCTACTTAATTTATGGTTGGATGCCAACAATTCCAAATATAAACATCACTCAAGAGGCAATCAATACTCTAAATAAAGCAAAACAAGAAGAACCATTGGATCACAGTGATTATCTTAATCTTATAAAAAGTGTAAATAATTCGATTGTTGGAGCTTCAAAGATTTTGCACTTTGCGAATCCAAAAAAATATCCTATATTTGATAGTCGTATCAAAAGCTTTTTTGAAAAAAACCTTCTTATCGAGGATATTTACAAAAAAACATATAACAACAAAACAAAAGAAATAAACCAATATCTTATCTATAAAACACTTTGCGAAGAAATTATTGAAATGGATTTTTTTCAACAAATCTTTGATGTCGTTTCAAGCGCTTATCCAATTACAGCAAAATTCACAAAAATGAGAATGCTAGAGAATCTATTTTTTAGTTTCGACAAAAATTCAAAGTAATCTTACCTTGTGTTATAGGGTGAGTCTCCCCCTTTGTTTGCATGAAGGAGTAAGAAAAAAAAGGGGGGGGGGGATTTAACAAAGTATGTCAGAGAAAAATCTAAAAATAACTTCTCTAAACCTCAAGTTTTTCAATCACTCCTCTCAATCTCCCCATCACTTCCTTACAATTTTTCAAAAACTCCTGATGAGCCTCGCTCCCACAATAATTACTCACACAAAATACCCCAATAGCAGGAATCTCAAAAGCATTTGCCACGCTTAATACAGAAAAAAACTCCATATTCTCTAGCAAGATTCCCTTCTCCTGTATTCTTTGAGCATGATGGATATCTGTCGTGATATAGTTACTTGAATTGACTACAACCTCTCTCAATCCAAGAGCTTTGATCCTTTGAATTGTTTCATGTGAAACATCACTCAAAGCACAGATACGATTTTCAATCGGTGTATAGCTATCATGAAGCAAAAGAGAAGATTCTATCTGCGTGGCTTCACTACTGACACAAAGCTCAAGCAGTTCCATATCCCCATCATAGCTCCCAGCACTCCCCACAAAGATCAAACAATCTGGTCTTTCTCTCTCGCAAACTCTAGCAAGATTGATCGCACTCTCTATGAGTCCCACACCAATACTCACAGCAAACTCAAACTCCTCCCCATTTCCCGCACACACAAACATACTTTCTCCAAAACATCTAAAACATTACAAAAAAACGATACAATCCAAGCCAAAAGGACAGTGCAAATCGTGAATTATAGAGCAAAAAAGAGATTTGGTCAGAACTTCCTCAAAGATCAGACTTATCTCCGCCAAATCATCGAAGCGATTCCCGCTACACAGTCACAGATGATTGAGATCGGGATTGGCTTGGGTGATCTGACAGATGAGCTACTCAAACTCCACAATTTGATAGCTTATGAAGTTGATAGGGACTTATGTTCTTTGCTTAGTGATAGACACCAGATGACTATAGAGAAAGGATGCCTCAAGCTTATCTGTTGCGATGTGATGGGATTGGAGAATCAATATGCATGGCTACATGCAGAGCCATATTTTTTGATCTCCAATCTTCCCTACTATATTGCGACACATATTGTTTTGCGATTACTGAGAGATCCAATGTGTGAGGGATTGGTCGTCATGACACAAAAGGAGGTCGCACATAAATTCTGCGCGCAAGTCTTTGACAAAGAGTTTTGTGCTCTGAGTGTGATCGCACAAAGTGTTGGGAAAATAGACTATTTGTTTGATGTTCCTCCATCCGCTTTTGAACCTGCTCCCAAAGTGACTTCAGCGGTTTTTAGGATTATCAAATCCCCCCAACATCCAACACTTGATGAGCTAGCATCTTTGGAGCGCTTATTGAAGACTGCTTTTGCTGCTCCTCGCAAAAAGCTCTCCAAAAATCTTCTTCATCTCTATCCTGCGCATAAGATCCGTGAGGCATTTCATGCATTGAATCTTGAAGATAATTCAAGACCTCACGAAGTCAGCACTTCGCTTTATCACCAATTTTTAAAACTTTTATAAAGAGGTCAGAAATGGAAAATATCGACAACAAAGAAAAAAGATCAGGCTTCCAGCGCAATCCAAGCAAATCTCACGACAGAGCAACGCGTCCTCACAAAGCAGAGAACCCAAACAATGCTCCATCTTCACAGCATGGATCCTCTGGATTTGGGGGCAATACAAGAAAACCAAGACGATGGAGTGGGAAAAACCCCAATACCAATTCACACAAAAAATCAGAAGAGGGCGAATCTCACAATGGCGTCCATGAGATCAAAAGTATTAGTGAAAAAGGAAATCTCCACCTCCATCGTGAATTGAGAAAAAGTGTTGATTCCAATACACGCATCCAAAAAGGTAGCCTCAATCCTCACTTCAAGCTCAATCTCAATAGCAAAGCCAAGATTAGAATCACACCGCTTGGAGGACTTAGAGAGATTGGTGGCAATATGACAGTCATCGAGACAGAAAAATCAGCCATCATCATTGATGTAGGGATGAGTTTCCCTGATGAGAGTATGCCTGGGGTGGATATTTTGATTCCAGACTTTAGCTATCTGCAAACTATCAAAGATAAGATTGAAGCCGTGATCATTACTCATGCTCACGAGGATCATATCGGAGCAGTGCCATATCTTTACAAAATCATGCAATTCCCACTTTATGGGACACCACTGCCCCTAGGGATGATTAGTGCAAAATTTGACGAGCATGGCCTCAAAAAATATCGCTCACTCTTTAGAAGTGTCGAGAAGCGCAAACCAATCACAATCGGAGAATTTGAAATCGAATGGATTCATATCACTCACTCTGTCATCGATGCCTCAGCACTCGCAATCAGGACAGAAGCTGGGGTGATCATTCATACTGGAGATTTCAAAATCGATCACACACCCATTGATGGACTTCCAACAGATCTACATCGCTTAGCTCATTATGGAGAAGAGGGAGTTATGCTTCTATTAAGTGATAGCACAAATTCTCACAAAAGCGGAGTGACGCCAAGTGAAGCAATCGTTGGCCCCACCTTTGATCGATTGTTCAAAGGTGCTGAGGGGCGCGTGATCATGAGCACATTTAGCTCCAATATTCACAGAGTTTATCAAGCGATTAGTTTTGGAATCAAATACAACCGCAAAGTCGCAGTCATCGGACGCTCAATGGAAAAAAATCTTGAAATCGCAAGAGAACTGGGATACATCAATCTTCCTCAAGGAATCTTTATTGAGGCACATGAGGTAGAAAAATACCCAGATGAAGAGGTGCTTATCGTCACCACAGGATCTCAAGGGGAAACCATGAGTGCGCTATATCGTATGGCTACAGATGAGCATCGCCATATCAAAATCAAGCCCACAGATCTAGTCATCATTTCAGCCAAGGCAATCCCTGGTAATGAAGGCTCAGTCTCTGCTGTGATCAATCATCTCCAAAAAGGTGGAGCGCAGGTGGCATACCAAGATTTCAGTGAAATTCATGTGAGCGGACATGCCGCACAGGAAGAACAGAAGCTTATGTTAAGATTGGTCAAGCCCAAGTTTTTCCTCCCTGTCCATGGAGAATACAACCATATCGCCAAGCACAAAGACACAGCGATCAAATGCGGTGTGCCTGAGCGCAATATTTATTTGATGGAAGATGGAGATCAGATTGAAGTTAATCCAAACTACATCAGAAAAGTTCGCTCCATCAAAACTGGAAAAACCTTTGTCGACAACCAAGTAGATCGAATCATTGATCAAAATATGATTTCGGATCGTCAGAATCTTGCCAATGATGGCACTCTCTCCATCAGTGCCAAGATCGATAAACGCAAACTTGATTTCAGTGATGAACTCAGAATCCACAGCTTTGGACTCATTAGTACAAAAGAAGAAAAGCTCCTTTCAAAAGAGATTCAAGAAGCTCTCTTGCTGATGCTCAAAGCTTTCAAAAAGGATATTACGCCCAAAAACCTAGAGTTTGAAGCCAGAAATCTTCTCAAAAAAATGCTCTTCAAAAAATATAAAAAATATCCATTGATGAGCATCAGCTTCTTTGTGGATTAAACTATGCTTACAACAGCAAAAGAGGTATTACATCAAGAAGCTCAGGCTCTCCTCAATGCTTCATTGGAAGAAAAAGAGCTTGAGCAAATCATCCAATGCATCCTAGACACCCAAGGCAAGCTCATTGTGATGGGCGTAGGAAAGAGTGGATTGATTGGTGCAAAGATTGCTGCAACTCTTGCAAGCACTGGGACTCCAAGCTTCTTTGTCCATCCTACAGAGGCTCTTCATGGTGATTTGGGAATGATTGAGTCAAAAGATTCTATCCTTGCCATTAGCTATAGTGGAGAAAGCGATGAGCTAAAAGTCGTCCTTCCACACATCAAGGCCAAGGGCTGCAAAATCATCACAATGACCAAAGACCCCCAAAGCTCTATCTCAAAACTTGGAGATCACTTTCTTAGTCTTCATATTGCGCATGAAGCCTGCCCCCTCAACACAGCTCCCACCACATCGACGACACTTACTCTTGCCCTTGGCGATGCTTTGGCAGTATGCTTGATGAAAAAACGCAATTTCACACACAGTGATTTTGCCTCCTTTCATCCTGGAGGAAGCTTGGGCAAAAGACTATTTCTCAAAGTTGGAGATCTAATGCAAACACAAAATCTTCCTCTCATCTCCACCCAAACCCCACTCAAAGAGGCTATCATCACTATGAGTAAGGCAAGACTTGGGAGTGCATTCATCCTCCAAGATGGTGCTCTTGTGGCTATCTTGAGCGATGGGGATTTAAGAAGGGCTATGATGAGTGAGTGTTTTGATCTTGGGGCTTTGGCCATTGATTTTGCTTCCAAATCTCCCAAGGCCTGTCAAGATCCAAATCTTTTGGCTTATGATGCACTTAGACTGATGGAAGAGCACAAGATTCAGGTTTTGGCGATTACAGATGCTCAAGGACAGATTCTTGGAGCTTTACACTTGCATATGTTGATTGAGGCTGGAATCAAATCTTGAGGCGACCAAACCCAAGCTTGATCGTGCTCATAAGATCTATAGAAGTTATTGATGTTGTAGAGTTTTGATTTTTTGTGCAAGTTCATCGCTAAGAGCTTGGATTGCACGCTTAAATGAAGTGATATAGTCATTGGCTGGCTCACTCTTGACAATCATTCCACTCTCTAAGATCTTAAAGTCTTTCAAATCTGATAATTCATAAAAAATCCCAACACGCGCAACATCTCCACTCTTTTCTTGAGCAATTTCAAAATTCAACAATTCAAGTTTGAGTAAAAAATCATTCCTTACTCCACCAAATGGAGGGATCGAAACTCCGATACACTGGGCGTCAAATTGTTCAATGATGGCTTTTTTGAGGAGATTCTTGGGCAAATCAACCCAAGAAAGTCTAGGCGCATGAGTTACTTCTCCATTTTGTTTTTTGAGAACGATATTATGATCTTCATAAACTGCAAGTGCGCGAATATCAGCAATCCCAACCCTATAAGGTTTGGAACAACTCTGATCTTTTGAATCAATCGCAAAATCCAAATCATAATAGTTGACTTCAGGAAGAGGTGTTTTTAGGCTAAAGCAGCCGGTTAAAAGTAGTGCGATTGGCAGAAGCGATAATCTTTTCATTCTTTTTTTCCTTTTTCTCGTTCTCCAAAAATTGCCTCATACGGGCTTTTCTCCAAGCGATTTAACAAAAGATTGGCTTTGGAGAAGAAACGATTCATCTCACCGAGACTATTCTCAATCCCAAGCATCGCTGGTGCGACAATAGATCGGATATTGTAGTCTCCACGCTCTAGACTCACATTGATATGATCGATTGTTTTATTGGCGGCGATACTGAGTTTATCAATGTTTTGGCGTGTTTCTTCAAGATTTTGCAAAATCACTTTGAGTGCTACAATAATTTCTTGAATATTTTGGCCATTTTGCTCATTAAACATTTCCTTGACTTGAGCAATAATCTCTCGAGTATCCCCACCACTTTTATCAATATTATCAAGCAATTTCCCCATAAAGCCTTTTTGATAGCAAAGTTCAGAGCCACTATTTAATCTCTCACCACTGCCCTGAATGAGATTGAGAAAACTTCCTCCAGCCAACCCCTGTGTCTCGATACTCAAACATGCATTTTGATAGATAGGGATTTGTGAATCAATAAGCACATCAAGCTGGATAAGATTTGTATCTCCCTTCTTAAATCCAAGAGCTTGCACCTTCCCCACTACGATCCCCTTATAACGAACACTTGTCCCTACACCCACACCAGAAAGCCCTTCATGTGAATAAAGCACATAGGGGCGGAATTTGGATTGATCCAAACTACCTCCACCCATCCAGATCACAAACCCCACCATCGCAATCACAAGCAAGACAAACAACCCACCAATATAGGTAAAATTTACATTTCGTTCCATATTCTCTTCCCTCGCTTGTTTGAAAATAATTCACCAAGATATGTCGCCTCATTGGTAGATGCCAAAGATCCATTGAAAGCAATTTTTTGCTTCTCCAATACGATAAAACGATCCATACAATCTTTGACCGAATCCAAATCATGCGTCACCATCACAATCGTGATTCCAAGTAATTCTCTCAATTTCAAAATCAGCTCATCAAACTTTTCGCTACTTGCTGGATCCAACCCACTTGTGGGCTCATCAAGAAATAAAATTTCAGGACTTAAACTCAAGGCTCGTGCCAATGCTACACGCTTCTTCATCCCTCCACTCAATTCATAAGGATAGAGTGAGCACACTTTGGGTGAAAGCCCCACAAGTGAAAGCCACATTTTAGAATTTTCATCAATCATATTTTGAGAATAGTTGGAATATTCCTTGAGCAACACACCCACATTCTCAAGCACACTCATCGAACTAAACAAAGCCCCAAACTGAAACAACACCCCACATCTTCTCAAAAGCATTTCTTGCCTAGGTAGTGAGAGCATAGAAACTCTCTCATCAAAGATAAAAATCTCCCCCTCAGTAATTGGATTGAGAAACAAAAGTGTGCGGAGCAGAGTACTTTTCCCACTTCCGCTCCCTCCCAATATCCCAAAAATCTCTCCACTCCCAACCTCAAAACTAATACGATCATGAATCAAGGTCGAGCCAAATTTAGTCACTAGATTCTCAACTCTGATCACACTCATATATCAAACCTTGTGAAAATAATTGAAAAAATTGCATTAACCACAATAATCCAAAATAAAGCACTGACAACGCTGATTGTCGTGTATTTCCCTACAGATTGGGTATCCCCAACGATTTGCAACCCACGATAACACCCCACAAGCGCAATCACTGCACCAAAAAATGGAGATTTGATCACTCCAACCCACAAATGAGAAAGATCTACATGCTCATAAAAACGCTCAATATATTGACCAAAAGTGATTCCCGTCTGGATCTTGATCACAACCGCACTTGCAAATAAAGATGCCATATCTGCCAAAAACACAAGCAATGGCATCGCAATCACAAGAGCCAAAAATCTAGGAATCACAATAAAGCGATACCAATCAAATCCCATAATCTTCATAGCATCTAGCTCTTCTGTGATCCTCATCACACCAATTTGAGCGGCAAAAGATGAAGCACTTCTTCCAGCAATCACAAGAGCTAAGATAAAGGGTCCCATTTCTCTAAGCGCTAGCTTTGCCATCGTCTCTACACTTGCAAGAGGCACACCCATTTTTTGGAGTTGAATCACCCCTTGGATACTGATCGCAGCACTCACAATGGCACAAGTGATAATCCCCACAGGCAAAGCCCTAAATCCAGAATTATTGATATGAAAGAGGAGGGCAGAGAAGCGCAAAAGTGTGGGCTGTATCATTGTCCGAAATAGATTAAATACAAACAATCCAAAAAATGTACAAAAATTCCTCAATCCTTCTAGCCAACCATACACCCACCTACCAAGAGATTCTAAAATTCTTCTTTTTTCTTTTTGGGGGACAAAACCCCGTCTATGACGAATCAAATCAAAGATCTCTTGACATTTTGTAGCCGCATCAATAAGTTCATATTGGACACCCTGATGTCTAAGCATCTCATCTACAAAAATTGCAAATGAAAAATCTAGCTTCTCTAGTCTCAGACAGCTAATCTTGATTTTCTGTACTCCTCCTAGATCGATAACTTTCTTAGAAGAGCGATAATCACACACACCTTCCAAAAACAAAGTCGATGTGTTGTGGCAAAAAGTCATTATTCCACCGTCACACTTTTGGCTAAATTTCTTGGCATATCCACATCGCTCCCCACACGCACAGCTACTTCAAGTGCAAAAAGTTGCAATGCAACCATCATAGAAAAAAACTCTTCCATATAATGCTTGCAGGGCTGAATATAGAGCATATCATCAGCTCCGTCAAATTCTTGAGAGCTCACAGCACAAATAGTCGCATCGCGCGCACTAAGCTCTTCTACATTGCTTTTGATTTTCTCATATAAAAGATGCTGGGGCATCAATGCCACTGTGAAAAGCTCAGAATCTGCCAAGGCAATGGGTCCATGCTTCATCTCACCACTTGGATATCCCTCAGCATGCAAATAACTAATCTCTTTGAGTTTGAGAGCAGATTCTAAAGCGAGTGGATAAAACACATCTCTTCCAATGAAGAAAAACCCATGTCCATGTAAATATCGCTTTGAGAGTCTCTTGATGCGATCATGAAGCTTAGAGCAGACCTCTGTCTTCTTAGCACTCCCAATCATGGCTTGAATATGCTCATCTATCTCTTGCACACTCAAAACCCCTCTCTTACCCCCAAGGAATACAGACAAAAGCCAAAGCACCATCACCTGAGTAGCAAATGCCTTAGTCGAAGCTACACCCTTCTCAATCCCTGCACGCGTCAAAAGCACTTCATCGCATTCTCGCACAATCGAACTATTATCTACATTGCAAATAGCCAAAGTCTTAAGACCTGATTTTTTGACATATTTGACTGCTTCAAGTGTGTCAAGTGTTTCTCCACTTTGAGAGATTGCGATAAATAACTCATGATCTTTAAGAATGGGAGTGGCATAGCGAAATTCACTTGCAATCACAACATTTGTTTTGATTTTTCCATAGCGCTCCAAGAGATATTTTCCCACCATTCCAGCATGATAACTTGTCCCACAAGCACAGATTGTAATCTCATCCACCCCATCCCAAAACCCTAGATTCTCAAACTCAAGCTCAACTCTTCCTTCATGGATGCGCCCCATCATTGACTCAAGCAAAACAGCATGCTGCTCATAAATTTCTTTTTCCATAAAGTAGCGGAATCCATCCTTTTGTGCATAGCTCCGATCTTGGCTCAATTTAGAGATCTGTCCTACACTCTCAAAATTCTCCAGATCCATCACCCCCACACTCCCATCTTCAAGATAGCTGACCTCATCTGCCCAGCCAATCAGTGGGGCATCACTACTTGCAAAAAACACACCTTCTTTCCCACGCCCAACAATCAATGGAGAGGCATTTTTGGCATAAAAAATCTTATTGGGTTCTTTTTGAGTGATGAGCAAAATCGCATAGGCCCCCTTAAGCTCAGCCACACTCATCTCAAAAGCCCTCAACGCATCTCCACATTCCTTCAAATACTCTTCAAAAAGATGCACAATCACTTCAGTATCTGTTTGGGACAAAAAACGATGCCCCATGCATTCAAGCTTTTCACGAAGCTCGCGATGATTTTCGATGATTCCATTATGAACAACATGGCTAAAATCAGCACTATGAGGATGAGCATTGGCTTCTGTGGGTTTCCCATGCGTCGCCCAACGCGTATGACCAATCGCGACACCAAAACCGCTTGAGCTAAAATCTTTGCTTTTTTGCTCCAAATTGATCAATTTGCCAACAGCTTTAAAAGCATGCAATTCACCATGGCTCAATACGGAAAAGCCAGCGCTATCATACCCTCGATATTCAAGTTCTCGCAACCCCCCAATGATCAAATCTTTTTTCTCAAGATTGCCAATATAACCAACAATTCCGCACATGATTTCATCCTAAAATTAAGATTGGTTTTGCATTTTACCTCACTTCATTTATAAAAATATTGAGGCAAAATATTTTCTCTATAATTTTATTTTTATCTCTAGGACATCAAGGAATCATTAAGTGGAAACTCGCATCAAAGAAACATCTCAAGATTCTAAAACCATCTTTTCAATCATCATTCCACTCTACAATACTCGACCATATCTTGCAAGGTGCCTAGATTCTGCGATCAATCAAACCTTTGAAGACATAGAAATCATCATTGTGGATGATTGTGGGAATGATGGCTCTATAGGGATCGCTCAAGACTATGCAAAAAGAGACAAAAGAATCAAAATCATCCACAATCCACACAATCTTGGCACTTTTCATTCAAGGATTGAGGGGATGAAAATGGCTCAAGGAAGCTATGTTTTATTTTTAGATAGCGATGATTATATTTCTTTGGAAACTTGCTCTATTTTGCATCAAAACATTTTGCATTCTCCACACCCCCTAGATGTCATTGTGTTTAATATGGAGGGTTGCTCTTGGGATCAGCCTCTTTTAGATTTGGATCATCAGTCCAATCAGGCTTTGATTGAAAAATTCTATGGAGCTAGCATTTGCGCGCGCGCATACTCTCAATCCATCATCCAGCAAACACTCCTAGCCCTTAGCTCTCACTTCCCTCCCATTCCTAGGCTTGTGATGCATGAAGATGCTCTGCTGTGTTTTATATTGCTTTTCTTTGTCCAATACTTTGAGATCACAGAAGAAATTTTATATTTTTATTTTCCCAATCCTCAATCCACCACAAGGGCAAAAGACAAAAAGCGATTTAGGATCTATAAGCGCAACACACAAGATATCGTCAGACTTTTCACTTATTTTGATTCTCTACCTATAAGCAAAGCACCTCATTTCACACATTTTAAAAATCGTTTACATACTGATTTGTCCAATAAAGTCAAGGAATACAAATACCACCAAACAAAGCATTATTTTTCCAAATCTCCCAAATTTTCCTCCTATATTGCATCCCAGATTCTTGAATTTCGATACAACAAAACACACAAAAACTTCATCAAAACCATGATCAAAATCTCCATTTATCTCTCAACTTTGGGCAAGAAAAAGATCTAGAATAAAGGGCATAAGGAACTATGAATTATTCTCTAGGACTTCTTAGCATGCTTTTGGCAAGTATCTTTTTTTCCCTTATGAATGCATGCATCAAAGTCCTAAGTCTGCATCTAAGCATCACACAATGCATGCTTTTTCGCTCAATTCTGATGAGCTTATTTATCGCCTCTTTGTTTCTCTTCAAACCTATTGAAAAAACACACACCAAAGGTGGCTATCTCCCTCTTTTGATCCGCAGTGTCTGTGGGGCAAGCTCTATGCTACTCTTTTTTTACAATATCTCCACTATCCCTCTTGGCACGGCATCTACCTTTGCTCAAACTGTCCCACTCTATGCTGTATTTTTTGCTTATTTTTTTCTCAAAGAATCTCTTCATCCCATTGTTTTTTTGGCAACTTTTATCGGATTTGGCGGGATCATCCTTATTGGGAATCCGGATGCCAATATCCCATGGCTCAATATCATTATTGGCATATTGAGTGGGATTACTGCTGCTATGGCGCTTGTGAGTGTGCGAGGATGCAAGAAGTATTTTGATGAGAGAGTGATAATCTTGACTTTTGGGATCGTGGCTTCTTTGATGAGTTTTGGAGGAGTGCTTACACATTCTATAGTTCCTTTGGATTTTTTAGCTTGGAAGGAGATCCCTCATCATGCTTGGATTCTGATCCTTGCTATGGGGATCACAGGAACTCTTGGACAATTTTTTATGACCAAGGCATTTATGCTAGCACCTGCAGGGATCGTCTCGCCTCTAGATTATGCAAAGATTGTTTTCAGTCTATTCTTGGGGATTCTTTTGGGTGATCCTTTCCCAGATTTTTATACTTTACTGGGAATCTCTTTGGTGATTCTCTCTGGAATCTTGATCGCTATGCCCATTTTTATACAGGATTTCAAAACCAAATTAAGGAGGTCAAACAATGATTGATTTTGACAACATCAAACATATTGCCATTATTGGACTTTCACCCAATCCAGACAAGCCAAGCCACCAAGTCGCCCTCTATCTCCAAAGCAAAGGATATGAAATCTTCCCCATTTATCCCAAACCTCAGATCATTCTTGGCAAAATGGCTCTTCCCAACATCCAATCTTTAGCAAATCTCCCTATTGAGTGGGTTGTAGTGTTTCGCAAAAGTGAATTGTGTGAGCAAATCACACAAGAAATCATCGCCTTGCATTCTCCAAGCATCAAAGGAATCTGGCTACAACTAGGGATCAAAAATCCTCAAGCTCAAGCATTGGCTCTGCAACATGGACTAGAGTTTGTTCAAGATCATTGCATCAAAATCGAGCGAGAAAAATATGAGAATTAATCTCGCCTTTATTGCGCTACTTCTATTCAATGCTCTACTTTTGGGTTTCATGATCACCCAAATCAGTATCAGCTCTCAAGAGGCTCAAGGTATTTTCAGCACAAGCGACTTTAGCTTTGTCTATGCAAGATATTTTCTTGATCATTTTGGATTCAATGATTTTGCCCTAAGACTGCCATTTCTAGCCATCCACTTCTGCAATATCTGGCTGATCTTTGAGCTCTCCAAGCTCTATCTCAAAAAGCCAAAAGACGCGCTGATCTGTGCTTGGATCTATGCATTTCTTCCAGGAGTAGATATCACATCCATTCTTGTAGGCAAAAGTGTATTTATTCTATTTTTTGCACTCTTGCTTTGCTATGTCCATATCAGACGATATTACTCTTTGTTTTTTGTTTTGTGCACTTTTGGGAGTTTGCTTGATTTTAGTTTTAGTGTCATCTTTTTGGCTCTCTTTATCTATGCTTTTCGTTTCAAACACAACAAAACACTGATTTTCTCACTCATTGGCTTCTCAATCAATATGTATTTTTTCAAACTGCCCATCGGTGGGTCACCAAGCGGACATTTCCTAGACACTGTCGGACTCCTTGCGCTTTTGTACTCACCATTTCTTTTTGTGTATTTCATCTATACGCTTTATCGTGGGATCATCAAAAAAGAAAAAAATCTCATGCTCTACATCAGCGCAACTTCAATCATCTTTTCCCTACTTCTTTCACTGCGTCAAGAGATTGATCTTTTTAGTTTTATCCCACTCAGTGTGGTCGGTCTTCCCATCGCGATCAAAGATTTTTTACATAATATCCGCTTGCGACTTCCTACTTTTAGGAGAGCTTACTTGAGGCGTTTTTATACGATCCTGTTGCCTCTTGTGTTTGAAGTTTTGGTTTTGTTTGGCAATAAGTTTTTATTTCTCTCTGAACCCAAAAGACATTTTTTGAGTAATTTCTATTTTGCTAAAGAATTGGCAGAAACTCTCAAAATGCATCAGATCTCAGCTATCAAGACCAATCCCTCTCTTCAATCCCAACTTGCCTTCTATGGAATCAAGAAAGCGGATTATCCCATCCTCAAACAACGCAAAAATGGAGAGATAAAAATCATCTACCTTGGCAAAGTCACCAAAACCTACACAATCAAATAAAGACAAAAAAAAAGGGGGGGGGGGATCAGCGACGCTTGATGCGTATCACGATCCAAAACCAGCGCACAAATCCATAAAGCACATACAAACTCATCAAAAGCACTAAGCTCTCAATGGGACGATAAATCAAAATCGCACACAACACAAGCAAAAGGATAAAAACTTTTAGATTCCATTGCATTTTTTTAAACGAAGGATAGCGCACATTGCTCACCATCAAAATTCCTACAATCAAGACACAAGCAAGCAGGAAATAACCAGCCATAGGCGCAACAAAAACATCCAAACTATTATCAAGTGGACTGAGTTTGGGTGAAGATGTCATCTGGATCAAAGCATAATTTTCATTCAATAAAACCCAAGCGACCAAAAAAGCTGCAGCTGATGGGATAGGAAGACCGATAAAAGAATTTGAATCATCTGAAACTGTGATATTAAAGCGTGCCAAACGAATCGCACCAAAAATCACAAAAAGTGCGCAAGCAACAACACCCAAACGCCCATAATATTGACCAATATAAAAATACACAAGCATCGCTGGTGCCACACCAAAAGCCACTACATCAGCTAGCGAATCAAACTCTACTCCAAATTTAGAAGATGTGTTTGTCAAGCGTGCTACACGCCCATCTAATCCATCCAAGATCATTGACACAATGATCGCCCAGCAAGCCCAAGAAAAATTATCGCGTGAAGCAGAAATAACACTCAAAATAGCTAGGAACATACTCCCAGCAGTGAAAGTATTGGGCAAGATATATAAAGGATTAATTTTCATTTCAAATATCCTATGACGCTCTCTCCCCCTCGAATCTTATCTCCGATATTGACTTTGAGCTCAACACTCTCAAGTTCAAGCTCAACTTTCCCTGCTTTCAAAAACCCCATTCTCTCCCCACGCTCAAAACTTTTTTGCTCATCCAAAGGATTGATTCTAAAAAGATTTTGCTGAATCTTTAGAAAATGATTGCCAAACTTCAAAGATAGATGTGGAGAAAAAGCTTCTTTTTTGTTAGAAAAAAACAATGGAACTCCATGGATAGCAGAGATTTCATAATGATCAATATGCATAGGTGAGCGCAAAATCCCAACATCTAGCACCCCAACGCTAATGACAATTTTGGTGCGATCCCCCTGTGTCAAAATCTCCAAAATCTTCCCATCAATAGGAGCCAAAAATGCATTTGGTGAAAGATGTGTAGCCAAACGCTCAGGATTTCTAAACATCACAATCCACAAGAACAAACAACAAAAGACAATCAAAGCGAACAAATCCCAAGAAAATACCAAACTTAAAATCAAACAAACAAAAAGGATCAATGCTCCCCTCTGTCCATATTTGGAAATATAAAAAGTTTGAGAGTTCATTTTCGCTCCTTAGCTTTCTCCATCTTCATGCGCTACAAGCCTAGAGGCAAGATGATTTTCTTCTTCATAATCCTTGATAATCGCACGCACACGATCACCATCAATGACTTCTTTCTCTAGCAATTCTTGCACCATTTTTTCAATCGCCCCTGAATAATCCTTAAGTGTTTGCTTTACACTAGCATAGCGCTCGCTCAATGTATTTTGAATGAAAGAATCAAGTTTTTCTGAAGTTTTTTCACTATATTCCGCACTTCCACCCATTCCACCATTCAAAAATGAACTTCTAGGTTTCTCAAGCACCATTAAGCCACTCACCTCTGTCATCCCATAATAACTAGCCATTGCCTTAAGGATATCAGTTGCACGCTCCAAATCATTGCTAGCTCCCGTTGAGATCTCTCCCAAAAACACATCTTCAGCAGCCCTTCCTCCAAGCAATACATCAACATCAGCAATCAATTCATGCTTTTGAACCAAATATTTATTTTCTTGCGGTGTGTTGAGCGTATATCCAAGGGCAGCCATCCCACGAGGAATGATAGAGACTTTATTGACCTTATCTGCTCCTTTTGTGAGCTCGCTGATGAGGGCATGCCCACTCTCATGATAGGCTACGATTTTTTTCTCTTTCTTGCTGATGCGTCTTGATTTTTTTTCCAATCCCGCAATCCCACGCTCAACAGCTTCTTTAAGATCAGCGTGTGTGACCTCTTTTTTGTTGGCTCGCCCTGCCAAAAGTGCTGCTTCATTGATAATATTTGCCAAATCTGCCCCAGCAAGACCGGCAGTCATTTTGGCAATTTCTTGCAAATCCACATCTCTTGAAGGTTTGATCCCCTTGATATGGACACGCAAAATGTCAAGACGACCTTTATAATCAGGCTTATCCACAAGCACTTGACGATCAAATCGTCCTGGACGCAAGAGTGCGGGATCCAAAATTTCTGGACGATTCGTCGCAGCAAGCACGATAACAGGAGCAGATTCGCTACCAAATCCATCCATCTCAGCCAACAATTGATTGAGAGTTTGTTCTCTCTCATCATTCCCGCTTACAATCCCTCCAGCTGCACGACTTTTTCCAATCGCATCAATCTCATCGATAAAAATAATACTTGGGGCTTCTTTTTTGGCCATCTCAAACAAATCCCGCACACGACTTGCTCCAAGTCCGACAAACATCTCAATAAAACTACTCCCGCTCATTGAGAAAAATGGAACATTAGCCTCACCTGCCACGGCCTTAGCAAGAAGCGTCTTTCCTGTCCCAGGAGGACCCACCAAAAGCACGCCTCGCGGAATCTTTGCTCCAAGAAGCGTATAGCGATCAGGATACTTGAGAAAATCTACAATCTCAACAACTTCTTCTTTAGCCTCCTCATTGCCTGCCATATCATCAAATTTGACATTAGGTTTTTCTGCATTCACCAACTTTTTGGCACTTCCCATACCAAAGATGCCATTACCCATATTTTTTTGCACACGATTGGCCATAAACATCCAAAAACCAATAAAAATAAGCACAGGCAAAATCCAGCTTAACACTTCCATAAAGATATTTTCTTCACTAAAACCACTGTATTGGATCTTGTTTTCATCAAGAAGCTGGACAAGAGATGGATCTGATACTTTCTTGACCACATAAAGTACGCGCTCATCACTCGAGACAGCACGAATCAAAGTCTGACCGATACTAACAGCACTGACTTCTTTATTTTTGATGAGCTGTTTGAGTTCGTAATAACTGATTTCTTTTTTTGTATTGATGGTATTGAGCTTACCATTGAGTGCCCCATCACTAGGAGAGAAAAATCTAAAAATCACCATCGCGACAAGCGCAAGAATAGCAAAAACCAAAATAGGGTTTTTAGAAAACGGCTTTTTGTCTTTTGGATTCTCGTTCATAGCCTACCTTTTATAATAAAATTTATCTTTAATGTTACTTAAGTTTTACAAGTTTTAAGGCAATCCACTCGCCTTTTGCCAATATTTTAACCACCTCATAATCAGCAAAGCGACGCAAGATTTCTTCCTTGTATTCCTCTAAGATTCCAGAGAGAATCAAAGTCCCATTCTCCCTAAGTTTGCGATCAAAATCTCCCTTGAGCATGCCCAAAATTGAAGCCAAAATATTGGCAACAATCACATCATAGGTATTTTGAGCCAAAGCAATCGATCCTACCCAAGAAATAGGAGAGGGCTGATGATTGAGCTTAAAATTTTTCAAACTTTCTTCAATAGCCAAAGAATCTGTATCGCAAATCTCCACATTGGCTCCAAGCATCGTTGCAGCAATACTCAAAATCCCACTCCCACATCCCACATCCAAAAGCCTTTTTTTCTCCAAATCCATCTCTTCTAGCAACTCTAAGCACATAGATGTCGTAGCATGATGTCCAGATCCAAACGCCAATGCAGGATCAATCATCAAATCCTTCAAATCCATATTTTGACTTTTTGGATGCCAAGAAGGACGGATATAAAATCCTCCGACACATACAGGCAATACAGATTGCTTATAAGCCTCGATCCAATCCTTGTTCTGACAGACCCTATAGCCAAAACCAAAATCCACCTTCATATCAAGGCGCGAAGAAAGGAGACCCGCATACTCCACAAGCTCATCTAGAATCAAATTGGGATCTTTAAGTGTGCGAATGATAAACTGAGAATATTTCTGCTCTTCTTGAGGAAAAAAGCGCATAAAATCAAATGAGCTAAGATCACAATGATAGCCATCTAAATGATAGGGGGTTTGCACCTCTTCAATGCAAGGCTGGATATTACACGAGATAAAATCAAGAAAAATCTCTTGAAGCTCATAAGGCTCTAAGAGAATCTCAAAATACTGATCATTATTGTTCTTCATTGATTCCCAAAACAGCCTCAAGTTTTTCTTTGAGGATTTGTGGAGTAAAGGGCTTGACGATATAGTTATTGACTCCTGCTTTGATAGCTGTAATCACCTCAACTTTCCCCCCTTCTGTTGTCACCATAATAATAGGAATATCAACAAATCGCTTATCTGCTCTTGTTTTTCTAACTAGCTCAAGCCCATTCATCTCAGGCATATTCCAATCCGTGATCAATACCCCAATATCACTATTTTTGTCCAAAATTTCCCAAGCTTGCAGCCCATTTTCTGCCTCAAGAATCTCTTCATATCCTAGCCTGATTAAAGTATTATTTATAATTCTCCGCATTGTCGAGCTATCATCAACAATAAGCAATTTCAATTGGCTCTCCTAGGATCAAAATCAAACGCGAAATCATAACACAAGAAATTCTCATAAGCGTGCGAGGCCTAGGAGCCATTCTTGATTTTGTTCAATCTCTTTTCCTTCTTTTTTAAGCAATCCCTTATAAATCGCTCCAAGATCAGAGATTTCCAAACTTTCCATCACATCCACACACAATATACTCTCTTGCTGAGAATCAATTCTATTGAGCAAGGATGTGATTTTTTTGATCAAATCTTCTCTTGAGAAAACTTCTCCGTTTTCATCTATATAGCACATCGCTTGATTTCCTTTTGGATAGATTGGATAAAAATATCAGAAAATCCTCGATTCTTTGGAAACTTCTCTAGCCAACCTTGCAAAACCTGCACATAATCACCCAAAGTCATCTGACCCTTAAGAAGCTCATACTTTAAATAAACCCAATAGGTATTGAGTACATCACTTTGACAATACTCATCGATTTTGTCCAAATTGCATTCGCCATAGTAGATTCTATAAACTTCATCACCACTCACATCATATTTGCCTGGCAATCCACACAAATGTGCCACATCATCCAATCTTAACCCCCTCACACTCCCAAAGTGTCCCAAACTATCAAGCAAATCTGTGTGAAATCTCTCGCTATATCTTGCGCGATAATTTTCCCATTTGGTTTTGTTGTATTGGGGATTGTCTTGCTCAAAATACGCCAGAGATTCCATATTGTATTTCATGGCTCGAAGCATTATGGTGGGTAAATCAAATCCTCTCCCATTGAAGCTCACAAGTTTGGGTTGATTTTTGTTAAACCATTTGAGAAATTCTCCCAAAGTGATCTCTTCAAGATTCTCATCATTGATCTCACATTTGCGACCAAATACACCCACTCGCTCAAATCTTCCATATTCATCACACACAACACTCGCGATTGAGATAATTCGATGGAAAGCGATAGGCAAAAACTCGCTTCCACTCTTTTCTTTTTGATCTGCAAAAGCCTGCAAACAGACTTCCATCGCATCGCCCTCATATCCAAACTTATCTCTCAAAAGCTCCACATCAGGAACACTCTCAATATCAAACACACAAATCATCTTCATCCTCCATGCTAATTTTGCCCATCTATAGGACAAATAAAAATTATCTTTTTTTAATTTTAATCAAGTAAAATACCTCAAGGTGGGAAAGTCAATCAAAGGAGATATCGGTGAAAAAGATCATTCTTGCATCACTTTTGGCAATGAGCTATAGTTTGGCAGCAAACCTTGACACAAACAAAATTCAAATGTATTGGGAATCTTATAAAACAAGCCTCAAGGTTCCAGTCAAGGGAAGCTTTGCTGATATTAAGTATAAATTTGGCAAACAAGATGGGATTAGCGGAGCTTTACTTGGCGCAACAGCCAAGATCAATCTTGGCACAGTCATCACAGGCAACCCCACATCTGAGCAAAATCTCACACAAGGATTTTTCCAACATTTTGCCAGCAAAGACATCAGGGTTAAGATTGAGCAGGTGATGGAAGGCAAAGATCAAGGCACACTCCTAGCAAAGATCACAATGAACAAAAAAAGCCAGCTTATTCCCATGCAATACACAATCAAAGAGGGAACATTAGTTGCCAAAGGCGTGCTAGATGTGCGATCATTTAGATTGGATCAAGCACTTGAAAGTCTCGCCAAACTCTGCGAAAGTCTCCATGAGGGCTTCACATGGTCTCAGGTTGAAATTGGTTTCACAATTCCTCTCAAATAAAACGACTAGAAGCCAATGTCCTTGGCTTCTACCTTGATGCTATAAGTATTGCACTCCCAATAAATTTCTCTCACCTCAGATGAGTTATCCATCTGCTCCAAACCAATATGTGTCAAAAGTGGAGGAAGAATCTGCAAGCTTTTTTTACTCTGAATCTTGGCACAAATCATAATAAGTGTTGCATTTTGAGATTCTCTTGGATGTACAAAGCGTGCTACCTCAGCATTCAACCCACTCTCTCTAAGCGCATAAAATACACGGTGAGCTTCTTTCGCATCATAACAAAACACAAATTTCCCATTTGGTTTCAATGCTCTTTTGACGGATTTGAGCATTGATTCCAAAGGCATAGATCGCTCATTGCGGGCAAGATTGAGTCTCTCATTTTTGGATGGAAGAATCTCGCCTCGATAGAATGGAGGATTTGAAATCACCAAATCAAATTTTTTCTCAGTCCTAAAATCCAAAAAATCACCACAATGCAAGATTGCTTCTGCCACATTGAGCTTTGCCAAAAAAGCATTGGCTGGATCCTTTTCAATCATTTCTAGCTCGCATGCAAAATCCCTCAAACACAGTGCTCCCAAAATCCCACTTCCACATCCCACATCAAGCACCCTCATCCCTCGCTTCAAGAAACTCTTTGCAAAAGCAAACAAAAACAAACTATCACTGTTGTAGCAATAGCCATCTTTGAGCTGATAAAGACGGATTAGAGATGGTCTTTGGGCTTGAACCATAAAGCCACATCCTTTTGTTTAAGTCCAAATTGACACAAATACAAAAGATCAAATTCAATCTTGGAGGATACATCTGTAGCCATACCTTCCAATACAGGAGCCACAATCAGCAAAAAACAATCAATCCTCTCTTGCAATGCCTTCAAAAGCGGATATCCCCCCTCAATGAGATTGAACCCTCTCTCCAAGCTCAACTCTTCCTTGTCATAACACACTCTAATCTCTTTGGCACAGATTGAATCTAGTGGAGCAGAGTGTTTGGTGAGAATTTCAATACGGGGGGTTTTATTTTGCCAACGCGAAAAGCGCGTATCTAGGCGTGGATGATCACATCTCACCGTATTGCCTGACACGACGATCAAATCAGCATTACTTCGTTGTGTATGTGTAAAAATTTTAGAATCCATATTAGAAATCTGCCCACGCTTATAATCTCCATTAAGGCGTTGGGCAAGTTTAAAGAGATTAAATCTTCCTTTTTTGAGATAGGTAAGGAAGGGATAGAGCAAATTTAAGCTTTCTTCCAAGCAGATTCCGCCAATCACCTCAATTCCACAAGAAGATAAAAATTGAGCCCCACCCTGAGCTTGGTCTGTCAAATCATAGGATCCAAAAATCACACGCTTAGGTTTAAGAATCGCAAGCAGTTTGGCACATGAAGGGGTTTTTCCTTCATGCAAACAAGGCTCCAATGTGACAAAAATACTACATCCCTCAAATATTCCACCGTGATGAAGTGCTAAAAACTCCCATAATTCTTTGGGAGAAAGAGAATCTAGATTGACTTGTGGTTCTTGGGGCGAAAGTCTCAAAAAAGCTTGCTTGAGTGCCAATAATTCAGCATGAGAAGAACCAAACCTCACATGGGATTTCAAAGCCAAGACTTGAAAATCCTCAGATAAGATCAGTGCACCTACAGATGGATTGGGGAGTGCGAAGGTCTGTGTCTCCCAAGCCTTTGCAATTGCTTGAAGAAGAAAGATCTCTTCTGTTGTTACCATTGAAAAATTGTTTTGACCTTTTTTGTTTGACTGTAGGCAATCTTTTGCTCCCCATTTGCACCACAAATGACAAAAGAATCTTCATCGCTTGAGAGAAGTTTGCCTTGAATTTTGCTTTTATCCATCATCTTCACCTCAATCTCTTCGCCCAATGAAAGTAAAAAATGGCGAGGATTCTTAAGCACTCTTTCTACCCCAGGAGAACTTACCTCTAGCACATATTCTGAAGAGATAGGATCCTCAACATCCAAAAATGGAGAGAGTAGCTGACTTACCTCTTGACACTGATCTAGGCTTACTCCTTGAGGGGAATAGATGCTCACTCTAAGAATCTCTTGGTTATTTTCCCTCAAAAGCTCAACCCCATAAAGCTCACAACCACAGCTCTTGACATACTGCTCAATCTTTTCTTGAATCTCCAAAGAAATCACGATCCCTCCCTCTCCTTTGCAATTTGAGCAAAAATCTGATCCAAATTATTTCTTGAGATCAGACTATCATCACACTTAAAGCTTAACTTTGGGCATTTAAACCACCCACTTGATCTCAAAATATATTCCCGCAAAGCTCCTTCTGCTTTTTTGAGTTCTTTTAATATTAAGGTTCGCTCTTGAGGAGAGAGATCACTAGATTCGATAAAAACTTCTGCATGATATTTTCCCCTTGAACACACCACATCTGTCACGCTAAGAGAGTGAAGATCTGGATTGCTTAGGGTGCTCAATGCCTCAGATACAAGCTCTTTGAGCAGTGATTGAGATCGTTGAAGTTTGATCTTTTCATCCATTATAAACTCTGTTTTTTTGCTATTTCTCTATAGGTTTCAAACACATCGCCAACGCGCACATCATTGAAATTCTCAAGCATGATTCCACACTCATATCCTTTGGCAACTTCTTTGACATCATCTTTGAAGCGCTTAAGCGAAACGATACTTCCATTATGCACGACCACTCCATTTCGGATAAGGCGCACCTTGATCCCTCGCTGAATACTTCCATCAACCACAAAACATCCAGCAATCGTCCCGACTTTGGGGATATTAAATGTTTCTCTCACCTCAGCTTGTCCAGTATTTTCTTCTTCAAAAACAGGAGACATCATTCCAGAAACCAATGCCTTCACATCATCAATCAAACCATAAATGATCGAATAGGTTTTGATCTCGACTCCCAATTCTTTGGCTTTATTTTTCACACTTCCTGCAGGACGCACATTGAATCCCAAAATCACACAATTTTCTGATGCACTTGCCAAAGAAATATCACTCTCAGAGATTCCTCCCACCCCAAAACTAATCATATTGATCGCCACTTCATTATTCTCTTCATTGAGTTTAAGCAAACTTCCTTTGATTGCCTCAAGCGAACCTTGAGTATCAGCCTTGATAATCACAGGCAATGATTTAAGCTGTCCCTTTGCCACCATCTCTCCAAGCTCATCAAAGCTTACCTTAGTGCTCTTGCTCAATTCTTTTTGACGCAAATAAGCAGTCTTTTGGATAGCGTGCTCTCGTGCGATGCTGTCATTTTCCACACTCACAAGATTAGAACCAGCACTTGGCACTTCAGAAAGTCCTGTCACAACAGCCACACCTGATGGATAAAGCTCCTTGATACTCTCTCCTCTATCATTCAAAAGCGCTCTAACACGCCCATAAGCAGTATCTGCTACGATCGGATCCCCCACACGCAAAATCCCACTTTGGACAATGACTGTCGCCACAGGCCCGCGCCCTTTTTCCAAGCTCCCCTCCAATACAACAGCTTTAGCATATTGCCCATGATGAGCTTTGAGCTCAAGAAGCTCAGCTTGGACCAAGATATTTTCTAAAAGATCCTCGATTCCCTCACCTGTCCTAGCAGAAAGCGGAATAAAGTCATATTCTCCTCCCCACTCACTTGGAGTGAATCCAAGCTCGGCGCATTCGGCCTTTGCCTTATCGGGATTGGCATTTTCTTTATCCATTTTATTGATTGCGATAATGATTTGCACACCGGCGGCTTTTGCATGATTGAGTGCTTCGATAGTTTGCTGCTTGACCCCATCATCAGCTGCCACAACGATGATCGCAATATCTGTGACTTGAGCCCCGCGCGATCTCATCTCCGTAAAAGCCTCATGCCCTGGAGTATCGATAAAAGAAATCATCTTGCCATTTTTTTCTACCATATAAGCACCGATGTGCTGTGTGATCCCCCCAGCTTCTCCACTGGCAACCCTTGAATTACGGATTTTATCAAGGAGTGAGGTTTTTCCATGATCGACATGTCCCATAATTGTCACAACTGGGGGTCGCTCAAATTGTTCTAAATCCTCAATCTCCTCTTGGATCTCAAGCTCTGGCACAAGATTCTGGAAAGAAATCTCAAGGCTAAACTCTTCAGCCAAAATTTCTAGCGCATCACGATCCAAGAAATCATTCTTTGTCACCATAACACCAAGCCTAAAAAGCGCCCCAATCACTTCTTTGAGCTCTCTTCCAGCAGCATCAGCAAACTCATAAACTCGAATCTCTTCAGGGATACTGATCGCACTTTGGACACTCTTCTTCTCAATCGGAGCAGCTGGAGCCTTACGCTTCTTGCGATCGCGTCTAATTGAGCCTTCATTGACCCATTTATTGCGCTTTTGAATCTGGACACGATCTACAAGAGCTTGTTTGGCTTTGTTTTCCTCATCTTCATTTTTGATCTCTTGCTCATGCAAATCAAACAACACGATCTCATCGCTCTCATCTTCATAGCTATTGCCAAAATCACGATCGATATCCATCTTTTGCTCATTTTGTTTATGTGAAACATGGAGCTTTGGTTTTTCTTTTTTGCGAATCTTGGGTAGAACTTCTTCTTTCTCTTCTGTTTTGATCTCTTGAAACAAATCTTTGATACTTGGTGCGATAGAAGTTTGCTTGGCTTCTTCTCTTTGAATCTTTTCTTGAGATTCTTTGCCTTTTTTGACAATCGTGATTCCTACGCGCTTGCTAGCTAGTTGCTCTTCTTTGCTCGGCGCACTATTGGATGACTCCAAAATTTCAGCTTTTTTTTCTTGTTTTACCTGCTTGGGCGATTCTTCTTTTTTGGTGGCTTCCTTCACTTCTGATTTTTTTGAATCTTTAGCTGGTTTCTTTTCTGCTTTGGATTTGCTTTGGGATTTTTTAGCCCCCTCTGGAAGAATCCCACTCTCAATATAATTTGCAAGCTTCTCAGCATCCTCATCATCAATCATAGTGCTCGCATTTTTGACAGCAATTCCGATCTCTTTGGCTTTTTCAATGACTTCTTTGACATTATTTATTGCTAACTCTGTAGCAAATTCCTTGATCGTGATTCCCATAAAACGATAATCTCCTTCATCTGATGTCTGGCTTGGGCATCGAATTTTTTGATTTTTGCGAGTCTATCCTCTGATTTTGGATTTTTCAAGCATTCAGGACAGAGATAAAAACTTCTCCCATAACCATCAAAAACTTTCAAGCCATCACCCCTCATCGATAGCCTTAAAAGATCCTTTTGCACAAATCGATTTCGACAAACAACACACATCCGAATGCTTTTCGCCGAAGCCAGTGAGTGCATCTTTTCAAAATCAGCCATTCTACCAAATTAGCCTTGTTTGAGGACACCTAAATTATCAAAATCCAAAGCAAGCACCCTAAACTCACCAAAACGCTCACTAAGCTTCTTGGCAAGCTTAGTTTTATCATCTGCATAGCAAAGATTAAAAATCGTTGATCCACTCCCAGAAAGCGTGCTCATCAAGGCACCATTGGAGAGTGCAAATCGTTGCACTTCTTTAAGAATAGGAAATGTTCCCATTCGTCTATCTTGATGTAGCATATCCTTGCTAGCAAGATTGAGAAATTCCCATTTTCCACTCCAAAAGATTCCGCTCAGAAAACTTGCGTGTGAAATATTAAACACACAATCCTTAACGCTATATTCCTGAGGTAAGAGAGAGCGTGAGTATTTTGTATTCATGGGACGATCTGGAATCACAACAACAGCTCTAATCTCTTTGGGTAAAGTTTGCTTGAGATAAAAAACCTTATGCTTCTCAAGCATCGAAACTACAAAGCCTCCAAATGTCGCTGGAGCGATATTATCAGGATGCTTCTCATATCCAATTGCACGATTTAAGATCGCTCCCTTATCTAGTCTTTTGCCCGCAATCGCATAAGCTCCACTAATCGCCCCTACAATCATTGCAGAGCTACTTCCAAGCCCGCGCGATATGGGAATCTGATTGAAAAACTTGAAGTGAAAATGCCTCTCTTTTACTCCAAGATCCCTAAGTGTTTCTCTAAAAATCTTGATAAACAAATTATTCTCATCTGCTCTCAATCTCTCTGCCCCCTCTCCCTTGATCACGACCTTTGTCTCAAGGGCAGGCACAATCTCAAAACGATTCCTAAAATTAAGCGCCAATCCAAGACAATCAAATCCTGGACCAAGATTGGCACTTGTCGCTGGAACTGTGATAACCAAAATTTCTCCTTAAACCGCAGGGAGCACATATAGCGGCTCACATGCTTGATCAAACTTGCTTTCATCCAAAAATTCAGGAAGCATAAATTTACACAAAGGCTCCTCACTAAAGCTCTCTAGCACTATATTTTCATTTTGCTTTTGAAAATAACGATTCCCAAATGCCTTGATTGGAGCATTTTTATTGAAAAAAAATGAATCTGTGCAAAATAGCTCAATCCCCTCTATCACCTTAAGAGTTTGCAAAAAAATATGTGTCAATTTGATGGCTGTAAAACTCCCAGGCCCTCTTGCATAAAAGATTCTTCCCACATTTTCAGATTCAAGGATTTTGTGAAGATCCACTAGAGCATCAAGAGTTTTTTGATGACTCTCAAAAGATCGCACCAATCTACTCTGAGTGTAGATCCCATATAAAATAGGAGAAACACTAGAGAGAAGCAGCAAATCATTCTTTTGCATAAGCAAATTCAGCCTCACTCTCCTTCTCAAAATCTGGCAGTGTCACAATCTCATAAGCATCACTCTGTGCCAAAATTTGTTTTGTGAGAAGATGGTTGAGCTTATGACTTCCTGCAAAGGCGACATAAGTCCCAAGTAGAGGCATCCCCAAAATCGCCATATCCCCAATAGCATCCAAAATCTTATGCCTTGCAAACTCTTCAGGATAGCGTAACCCTTCTTTATTGAGCACACCATTCTCATCCAAAACAATACAATTATGCAGCCCACCGCCTTTAGCAAGCCCAATAGAGCGCAAATAATTCACCTCACTCAAAAAACCAAAAGTCCTAGCCCTTGCGATCTCTTCTTTATAGGCTTGGGTGCTAAATTTGAAACAATACACTTGTTCTTTGATACTGGGGTGATCAAATTTGATCTTGAAATCAAAAATCGTTTTGTCACTTGGCTCGATACGGACAAATTTTTCCCCATCTCTTACCTCAATGGGTTTTTTGATCTCAATTGCCTTTTTGTTGGCATCCAAGGTTTCAATCTCTGCCTCATCAAGGAGTGCACAATACCCAATGGCACTTCCATCCATGATGGGAATCTCTTCATTATCCACACTCACCAAAAGATTATCAATCCCATAGGCATGCACAGCAGACAAAAAATGTTCAATCGTGCTAATCTTGGCACCATCCTTGCCCAAAACAGTGGCCATTGTCGTATCTACAACAAAATCAGGATGCAAGGGAATCTTAACATCCAAATCTGTCCTAAAAAACACAATCCCACTATCAGCTGGAGCTGGATCAAGAGACATCTTGACTGGCACTCCTTTGTGCAACCCAATCCCTACAACCTCAACACGCCGTTTTATCGTTGTTTGCTTCATTTCATTTGTCCTTTTATGATTTTCTCACCTTTTTGCAAAACATTTGTAATGTTATTTTTGATCCATCTAGAATCCATCCATTCAGCAATTCGCACAAAATGCCCCTGCACAATGATTCCAAAATGAAGATGATCTCCAAAAGCCCATCCAGTTGATCCAGTGTAGGCAAGGATTGAACCACTCTGTAAGAAATCACCTAGCTTTGAGTTAAATTTCGAAATATGAGAATAAGATGAAGCAAGCCCCAATGCGTGATACATCACAATCGTATTACCATAAAGCCCAAGCTTCTTTTCCAAAATCACCTTGCCGGCATTTGAGAGCAAAATCGGTGCATGTTTAGTGCTAGCAACATCAAGTCCCAAATGAAAAGAGTTGCTGATATTTTGCTCTTTATAAATATAGTGTCTTGCATCCCCGAAAGATCCGACGACTTGCCCTCCTTTTAGGGGATAAAATCTCTCAAATACCAAAGGATGATCAATCATCTGAATCTGAAAACTATTGGAAGCTTGATAGATCTCACTCTCATCTTCGCTTCTAATTTCTTCATTGAGATATTTAAACTTTGATTCTCCATTTGCAAAGCTATTGGGATCGCGTTTGCCAATCTGTAAAAGCATCTTATGAACTTGATCAAAATTCTTCTCTTGCAATTTAAGTGTTGATTTGCGATAGCCTTTGGTTCTCTTGACAATAGCCACGCGATACTTGGTCTGATTGTTTGCATAATCTGTGGCGATAATGGTGGGAGAGAAAGAGGTATTTTTGATCGGCCAAGCCACAAGAACAGCATAATAGCCCTTAGCAATATAAGGAAAGGGTTTGAACTCATCAACACCATTGCTAAACACGACATTTTTAAGATTCTCATCCTCTGCCTTAAACACAATAAGCGCACTCCCCCCATAAGTAATAGCAAAGGAAGAAGCCAATACATCGACCTTCGGAGCAATCGAATCAATCACAAGATTTAATTCTTTCTTTTGTGTATTACCGCTGAAAAAATTTGCATTACTCCAATCTGTGACGCTAATCACATAATGCAATCTCTCTCCTTCTTGGAGCTTAAGTTTTGGGATGGGAAGATTGATTTTGACTTCTTTGGGTTTATCTAAGACAACCTCTTTGATATCCAATACCTTAGATCCACTATGATCAAAAGCTATGATTGAATACTCTTTGATACTATTTTCATCTCTGAAAACAATGGGCATCTCTCTCTTAGGATTCCAATATGAAACATCTGGCATCTGTATTTCTGGCATTCTCTGCTCAAAAATATCTGATTTACTCGCAAAATAAACCAAAGCAATAATGGCTGCAAAAAATAAAAAAATAAAAAAGCCTCGATAGCTTCTTTTTCTTCGGTAGCCTCTAACTCTTCCCATTTGCAATGATTCCTCAAAGGTTGATAATGATCTGATTGACTTAAAATGATATCAAAAACATCTTCTAAAACTCGAAACGATTCTTCTTCCCTTGAAGCTGCTCAAGCCTAATCACCTCTTTGAGCAAAGTCGCAACTGCCACAAACAAATCATCTTCGATAGGATGCTCCACTTCAATGCGTGCATAAAGCTCTCTAGCCAATGGAGGATTCTCAATCACTTGTATTTCATGCTCGCGAGCAATGCTCTTGATGCGAATTGCAAGATGATCGATTCCTTTTGCCACGACAATAGGCACTCCAAATCTATCTTTATCTTCTTTGCTAAAGCGTAACGCCACAGCATAATGCGTAGGGTTTGTCACGACGACAGATGCACTGGGGATATTTTTCATCATACGATTCATCGCAGCCTTAAGCTGCATCTGGCGAATCTTTTGTTTGATCTCTGGACTTCCCTCTTGTTGTTTGTGCTCATCTTTGACTTCTTTTTTGCTCATCTTAAGAGATTTGGTGTACTGGTATTTTTTGATCAAAAAATCGATCAAAGACAAGACAGCAAACAAAACAAGCAAAATCCCAATGAGAAGCAAAGCCTTATTTTTAAACCAAACCATTTGCCCGAAAACATCCGTTTTGCTCATCATAGGAATCTCATCCAAAAAACTCACAAAAACCAAAAAACCCACGCTAAAAGCCAGCAAAACTTTGAAAGTGATAAAAAATCCCTCTATAAGCTTTCTGAGAGAAATGACATTTTTGATTCCCTTGATGGGATTGATTTTGGAAAATTTCGGAATGATTGTTTTGGGGGCAAATAAAAGTCCAAATTGCAATACATTGCCCAAGATTCCACCAATGATCAAGGCTAGAAAAATAGGCGCAATCAACAAAAAAGTCTGATAAGTCAAAGAAAGAAAAAGATTTAGGGCATCTTGCACACTCAGCTCATGATTGACTAGATGCATCACCTCACGATAAACCCTCTGAGATCCTTCAAGCCAATAAGTAAAAAGTAAAAAAATAAGAGCTAACCCCACAATAAGCCCCAAAAATCCTACAACTTCTGGACTTTTGGCAACATTTCCTTCTTCTCTAGCTTTGGCAATCTTTCTAGCAGAAGGGGCTTCTGTTTTTTCTTCATCTGCTGCCATATTTCATCCTCTCCAAGGCCCTATCATAGTCTTCTGGCGTATTGAGATTGCTAAAGATTGATTCATCTTCATAGATCACGGGTAAATTTCGTTGATCCAAGACAAAACTAGACATTCTAAAATCTTCCCTCAAAATTTTCTCCTCAAGAGCTTCTAAAATTTGTGGAGTATAGATACCGATAAGAAAATGTGACTTTTGTGCTGTTTGAGCATAGACAATATCATACTTCTCCTCTATAAAATGCTCTTTAAGTCGCACAAAATGTTCTTCAAGCAAAAATGGACAATCCACAGAAACCACAAAAATACTCTTATGCAAAGAACAAAGTGCCTTTTGCAATCCAAACATAGGAGAAAAAATCTCACTCTCTTCAAGCAAAAGAGGTGCATCCAGAGAACGATAAAGATCCTTTTGCCCCTCCTTGCAGCACAAATACACTTCTTCAAAAATCTGCTTGTATTTGATGATCAAAGTTTCGAGTAAAGTCATTTGACCAAAGGGAAGCAAAGCCTTGTTTTTACCCATCCTAGAGCTTTTCCCTCCGCACAAAATCACACAAGTCCGATCAATCATTTTCTCTCCCATCCTCAAACTCAAAAGAATTATGAAGTTTTAAAACAAAAACGATCTGTTTTTCGTTATATTCCCAAAAACATAATGAAAATATGTTTCCAACGCACCCTAATAATAGGAGCAAGTATGCTAATTGATTCCTTTGATCGTAAGATTGAATACCTTAGAATCTCCGTCACCAAACAATGCAATTTCCGATGTCAGTATTGTATGCCCGACACACCAGAGAATTTCTTAGACAAAGATTCTCTGATCCCTCTTGATAAAATGTTTGAGTTTGTCAAAGTCGCTATCGATGAGGGGATCAAAAAAATCAGAATCACAGGAGGAGAACCTCTACTTAGAGAGGATCTTTCTAGTTTCATTGCCTCAATTCGTTCTTATGCCCCTTCAATTGAGCTTGCATTGACTACAAATGGATATTTTCTCAAAAAATACGCCAAATCCCTCAAAGAATCTGGTCTAGATCGTCTCAATATTTCTCTTGATTCTCTCAAGCCCTCTAGGGTTGTTGTCATCTCTAAGCGTGATGTTTTGCCTCAAATCCTAGAGGGGATCGATGAGGCTCAAAGAGTCGGATTCCCCATCAAGCTCAATATGGTTCCACTCAAAGGAATCAATGATGATGAAATCATTCCCATGCTTGAGTATGCTAGTCAAAGAAATATGACTTTGCGCTACATCGAATTTATGGAAAATCACCATGCCAATTCCAAACTTAGAGGATTGAATGAGGCTGAAATTCTTCAAATCATCTCACAAAAATACAAAATCCTAGAGATTCCCAAACAAACCCTTGGACCATCCAAAAGCTTCAAGCTTGCAGAAAATAATGCAATCTTTGGAATCATCGCCCCCCATAATGATGATTTTTGCAAAAGCTGTAATCGTATCAGACTTACAAGTGAGGGCACCATCTGTCCATGCCTTTATTATCAAGAAGCTGTTGATGCAAAAGAGGGCATCCTTGAAGGAGATTTGGCAAAAATGCGAGAATCTATCCGCCTCTCAGTCAAGAATAAACCAGAAAAAAATCAATGGGATTTGGATCAAAATGAACATAGCGCACGCGCCTTTTACTACACTGGAGGATAGATACACTCTCTCCTTTTGCATCAAAAATGACAATGGAGGGGGGGGGGGATCATGGCGATGCACACGGGCTTCTTGGAATTTCTTAGGTTAAGTTTTGGTTTATTAAAATTATAAAAAGATAATTTTTCTATGACTTTTTGATAAAATGCTCTGCACTTAAGCATCAAAGGCAGACATTATGGATCCCAAAACCTTCAACCCTAGCCGCATTCTCTACTATGATTTCTTCTCTAACTTGTTCATCTATGAGCTCTTAATCAACAAAAAAGATATTTTGCTACAACAAATCGATATCCTTTCCAAAGCACCTCTATGTGATCTTAAACTTTATCAAACCATTCAAACCAATCTCTATCAGAACTTCACACATCTCCAAGAAGAATACACAAAGCTCTTTGCTCTCCCATTTAAGACATCTATCTCCCTTTATCTCTCGCACTATCAAAATGGATACTTAGGAGGAAATCCTCTCTTGCAAGTCAAAGCACTTCTTAAGGAATCAGGCTTTTTTCTAGATCGCTCAATCACAAAGGAGAATGAAGATCACTTTGGCATTTTGTGTCTATTTATGAAATTTCTACTTCTCAAAGAAAATAAGGAGCAGTCCAATCAAGTTTTTGAAGAATGCATCAAACCCCTAGGACCACACATCACCAATGCCCTCTCCTTGCAAAATCAAAGTCCAACTTATCATGCTGTGGGCAAGATTTTAGAAGAATTTATGGCCTTTGAACTTGAACTACAACATGCCCTGACATAAAAACATCATTTGTCTTTATGTGGGGGCATAAGGAGGTTTCTATGACGAATTCGCGTCGTAAATTTTTAAAAACCACGATAAAGACTTCATCTTTCGTCGCTGGTGGATTGGTTTTGGCTGGATGTGGGAGCGAGATTTCAAAATCCGCTCAAAATAAAAATCAGAAAAAAGAGATTCTTTACAATGGAAACACTCCATACTGGAAAGAATACTATGCAAATGCAAAATGACTAAGGAGCTCAAAATGCAGACAACAAACTCTCGTCGTACTTTCATGAAAATGTCAGCCCTAGCCGGATTTTCTTCAATTGGAAATATCATTGGAGCCCAAGAAACGGTTCTCAAAGAAGGAAATAGTGAAGAATTAAAAAATGCCTACCCTGGATCTCAAAAGATCAAAACTGTTTGCACCCACTGCTCTGTAGGATGTGGAATCATTGCAGAAGTCAAAGATGGTGTGTGGGTGCGTCAAGAAGTCGCTCAAGATCATCCAATCTCACAAGGAGGACACTGCTGCAAGGGAGCGGATATGATTGATCGTGCTAGAAGCGAAACCCGCTTGCGCTATCCTATTGAAAAAATAAATGGAGAATGGAAAAGAACAGATTGGGATTCTGCGATGGATAAAATTGGCACAAAGCTCAATGAGATTCGCACCCAATACGGCCCAGATAGTGTGATGTTTATCGGTTCTGCCAAAGTAAGCAATGAGCAAAGCTACTATATTCGCAAGTTTGCAGCTTTCTTTGGAACAAACAATATCGATCATCAAGCGCGCGTTTGACACTCTCCAACAGTCGCCGGTGTGGCGAATACATTTGGTTATGGAGGGATGACAAATCACCTTGGAGATATGAGATTCTCAAAATACATTCTCATTATCGGTGCAAATCCTGCGGTCAATCACCCAGTAGGAATGGTTCATCTCCTAAGAGCCAAAGAATCTGGAGCCAAGATTGTTTGTATTGATCCACATTTCAGCAAAACTGCTGCAAAGGCTGATGAGTTTATACGCATCAGAAGCGGAACTGATGTCGCCCTAGTCTATGGAATGATCAACTACATCAAGGCAAACAAACTCTATGATGAAAAATATCTCAAAGAGCGTGTTTATGGATATGAAGAGATTTTTAAAGAAGCAGAAAAATATCCTTTAGATGAAGTGTCAAACATCACAGGCATCGCAAAAGAAACTATCATCAATATGACAAAAGAAATGGCACAAGCCAAACCCGCAGCACTCATTTGGAATCAAGGACTAACTCAACATACTGTGGGGACAAATAACACAAGAATCATGCCCATCCTACAAATGCTTCTTGGAAATATTGGCAAAAATGGCGGGGGAGTTAATATTTTGAGAGGACATGATAATGTCCAAGGTGCATCAGATATGGGGAATCTCTCAGATACTTTGCCTGGATATTATGGTTTGGGTGAGGGGGCTTGGAAGCATTTTTGCAATCATTGGAAAGTGGATTATGAATGGATGAAAAGTAGATTTGCATCAAAAGAAATGATGGAAAAAACAGGCTATGCTCTCTCCACTTGGCGTTTTGGTGTTTTGGATGAAGAGAATTTTACACACAATGCCAACACACCCCTCAAAGCCCTTGTCGTCATTGGTAATGGGATCTCAACAACCTCACTACTTGATAAAACCAAAATGGCCCTTGATCAAATGGAGCTTGTTGTTTTCATCGATCCATATGTCAATGATGTAGCCGTAATCACAGAAAGAACAGATAATCTCTTTTTGTTGCCCGCAGCTTCTCAGATGGAGACAAGTGGATCAGTCGCTGCCACAAATCGCTCCTATCAATGGCGATATCAAGTGATGAAACCGATGTTTGAGTGCAGAGAAGATCATGAGATTTTATTTGATCTTGCGCAAAGACTAGGATTCAAAGAAGAATTTCAGCGCTCACTTTATGAAATTGCCAAAAAAGAGGGGAGAGAGAATTTTATTTGGCCTGATGATGCCACTACAGAGATGGCTCAAAGCATTAGAAGCATTGGATTGCAAGGTATGAGTGCTAAGCGATTAAAATCTCACTGTGATCATTGGCACCTATTCAACAATGTCACTTTGGCTGGAACTGGCCCCATGAAAGATCAATTCTATGGACTTCCATGGCCATGCTGGAGCGAAAAACATCCAGGGACTCCTGTGATGTATAATGATCAAATTCCTGTTATGCAAGGGGGAATGGGCTTTAGGGTGAGATGGGGAGAAAAATCTCCTGATGGACAAAGTCTTCTTAGCCAAAACAAACTTCCAAACTCTCAAATTGCCGGACATCCAGCAATCTCAGCAGAAAATATCGAAAAAATTCTCGGAATCAAGCTCACAGAGAAAGAAAAAGAAGCAACAAAAGGCACTACATTTGCAACTGGAGATACCAATATTTTGGTAGAAAAAGCGCTTGAGGCAGGCATCTGTCCTTATGGAAATGGAAAAGCTAGAATGGTTGTCTGGAATTGGGCAGATCAGATTCCACGCCATCGAGAGCCTCTGCATTCATTCCGCCAAGATTTGATCTCCAAATATCCTACATTTGCAGACAAGAAAAATCTCTTTAGAGCCAATGTCAAATTTAAAAGTGAGCAAGATCATGATTGGAAAAAAGATTATCCACTCAATATGCTCACTGGTCGACTTGTCGCGCATATGGGAACTGGCACAGAAACAAGAAGTGCTAAATATCTCGCAGAGATTGCACATACAATGTTTGTAGAAATCCATCCAAACACAGCAGCAAACTACAACATAGGAGATGGGGATGATGTATGGGTGCATGGAGTAGGTGGAACCAAAATTTTAGTCAAAGCCAAACTCTCCTATAGAGTTGATGAACACAGTGTCTTTATGCCACAAAATTTCTCTGGTGTTTATAGTGGAAAAAGCCTACTTGATCGTTACCCATCTGGCACAAAACCTTATGCGATCGGAGAAGCGGCATCTTTGGTCGTGGGCTATGGATTTGATTACAACACAGCATGCCCCGAAACCAAATGCGGTCTATGCCGTATAGAAAAAGCATAAGGAGGAGTAAATGAGTGCATTAACTTCTGGAGGTTCAACCCTCCAAAGTCATTCAAGGATCAAATTCTATTGTGATGAGGATCGATGCATTGATTGTCATGGATGTGATGTGGCTTGTAAAGAAGCTCATCATCTTCCTGTAGGAATCAATCGCAGAAGAGTTGTCACACTCAATGATGGGATTGAGGGCAAAGAGAAAAGTATCTCTATTGCCTGTATGCATTGCTCTGATGCTCCTTGTGCCAAAGTCTGTCCAGTGGATTGCTTCTACATTAGAGAAGATGGGATTGTCTTGCATGACAAAAAGACTTGCATTGGATGTGGTTATTGTCTCTATGCCTGTCCTTTTGGAGCACCACAATTCCCTAAATCTGATGTCTTTGGTTCTCGTGGAACGATGGATAAATGTACATTCTGTGCAGGAGGTCCTGAAGAGACACATTCTGAAGAAGAATACAAACTCTATGGACAAAACAGAATCGCTGAAGGAAAAGTTCCGATGTGTGCTGCAATGTGTTCAACAAAAGCACTTTTGGCTGGAAGCAGTGAAGAGGTGAGTGAAATCATCCGTCATCGTGCTATTGCTAGAGGAAGTGGAACTCCAAAGATTCCTTATACTTGGTCCAAGGCTTATGGCGATTAAGGAGAAGAGATGAGAGTATTGTTGTGTGTATGCTTCTTGCTCTTTGCCTTTGGTGTGAGTAAAGAAGTCAAAGAACCCATTGATTTCTCTCCCAACACTCATATCTATGGAGTGAAACAAATTGAGCAAATCAAAAATTGGGGAGTTGATTCCCCAACAGCTGGAGTAGTCAGTGGAAGTGTGAGAGAGATGCAAGGATTGACTATAGGGGTTTTGGGAAATGGAGAACCCATCAAAGGGATTGAGGGTGTCACTGGATTAGGTGAGCTCTTCACCCTTTTACAAAACAAATTCTTTGCTCCCATTTTCTTGGCAATCATTATTCTTGTGCCCTTAGCTTTTGCAACACATCTAATGATTTTCAAATCCAAGAGCTTCTCTCATGGAGTGAAATACAAAATCTTCTCCAATTACAACATCGCAATCCATTGGCTTGCTGCTGTGCCTTTTATTGTGATTTGTATCACTGGACTGATTATGGTGTTTGGAGCAAAGCTTGGTGGAGGGACATTTGTCAGACTGGCTAGAGATTTACATGGGATTGCAACCATTGGATTTACCATCTTTGGTCCTTTGATGTTTTTGATGTGGGTGAAGGCAAGCTTGCCTAAAGCTTATGATCTCAAATGGCTTTTGATGCTAGGAGGCTATCTCACAAAAGGCAAAAGCATCTCCACTCCCATTCCTTCTGGACAATTTAATGCTGGGATGAAGATGTGGTTTTGGACTTGCACTGTGGGAGGATTTATCATGATTGCTACAGGTGCACTTCTTTACTTTCAGCTTGCTCCCATCAATGCTCTAAGACTTAGTGCCATTATTCACAATGTCTTAGGATTTGCCATCATTGCTTTACTCATCACTCATATCTATATGTCTGTGTTTGCAATTGAGGGAGCATTGGGAGCGATGATTGATGGAAATATGGGGGAGGAAGAGCTAGCGATCTTGCATTCTTACTATTACAAAGAATTACAAGAGAAGGGGAAATTGGAGGGGATGAGGGT
>NZ_JADE01000007.1 GCF_000518225.1 Helicobacter pametensis ATCC 51478 | reverse complement strand
AAGAAAAAGGTGGAGCATAAAGAAAAAGAGACATAAATAAAAAAGATCTAAAGAAAAAGGTGGGAGATGAAAATAAGGGGAGAAAACAATGAGAAAGTAAAAAAGGGATAAAAGAGATAAAAGAGCAAAGACGCAAAAGCAAAAATGGAGAGAATCTCACAAAGAGTTAAGAGAAGATTTGATGGAGCCTCTTGGATTAGGAGGAGGCTCCAAAAAGTCTTCTACCTTCTAGATCTATTTATTCAAGAAAGAAGGGATGATTTCATAATTTATTTCAAAGCTTCTCCTCCCAAGGGAGGAGGATACTACAAACAAAATAACACTCACTTTACTAGAATAGATCAAGTGAAAAAGAATAGTGATTTGAAGTGATTGTATTGCACCCCCTCCCCCCTTTTTGTGAAGATTATTCTACTTCTGCATCGATGACATCATCGTCTTTTTTTGGACTTTTGCAATAAAACAATCAAGCTTAGATAATACCCTCATCTTCTCTTCAAACTACCAACCCCTCGACAATACCTGCTATAATCACAGGTTTTATTTGAGACTAAGTTTGAAGGATCAAAATGGGCAAACAAACACGATATATTTTTGTGACAGGTGGGGTTCTAAGCTCTCTTGGCAAAGGAATCACTTCTTCTTCTATCGCAACACTCCTCAAACATTCAGGTTTTGAAGTTTCTATCCTCAAAATTGATCCCTATATCAATCTTGATCCTGGCACGATGAGTCCGCTTGAGCATGGTGAGGTTTTTGTCACGCAAGATGGAGCGGAAACAGACTTGGATATCGGACATTATGAGCGTTTCCTCAACAAAAGTTTGGAGAAAAAAAACAACTTCACCACAGGGCAAGTTTATCTCTCAGTCATCGAAAAAGAAAGAAGGGGGGAATACTTGGGCAAAACCATACAAATCGTCCCTCATATCGTTGATGAAATCAAGCAAAGAATCAAATCTGTGGGAGAAGGAAGTGACTTCTTGGTCATCGAACTAGGAGGCACAGTAGGAGATATGGAAGGAATGCCCTATCTTGAAGCGATGAGAGAAATGAAACATGAGCTTGGCAATGACTATGTGCTCAGCATCCATGTGACTCTTGTCCCCTATATCAAAACTGCTGAAGAGCTCAAAACCAAGCCCACACAGCACTCTGTCCAAGAACTCAGACGCATTGGCATCAATCCTCAAATCATCGTCGCACGCAGTGAAAAACCTCTAAGCAAAGATCTTAAGCGCAAAATCGCCCTTAGCTGTGATGTCGCTGATAATAGTGTGATCGTCGCTCAAGATGCTCAAAGCATCTATCAAGTTCCACTCAATTTCCTCCAAGAAGACATTCTCACTCCTATCGCACGCCATTTCTCTCTTCCTGAATTCAAACCTGATATGCAAGAGTGGAATCTTCTTGTCAAAAAAATCATCTCTCCCAAAACGAGTGTGACAATAGGCTTTGTAGGTAAATACCTCAGCCTCAAAGAATCTTACAAATCCCTCACAGAAGCCCTGATCCATGCTGGAGCTAATCTGGATGCAAAAGTCAATATCAAATGGATCGATAGTGAGATGCTTGATCAAAATTCTTTGTCAATTCTCAAAGATCTTGATGGGATTCTCATCCCTGGTGGATTTGGTGAGAGAGGGATTGAGGGGAAAATCAGAGCTATTCAATATGCGCGCGAAAATCATATTCCATTCCTTGGCATCTGTCTTGGGATGCAGCTCTCCATCATCGAATTTGCACGCAATGTTTTGGGAATCGCAGATGCTACATCAAGTGAATTTGACCCTCAAACAAACTCACCTCTCATCTATATGATAGAGGATTTTATAGACCAATCTGGATGTCAGCAGATTCGCACACATACCTCACCTCTTGGTGGGACAATGCGCCTTGGAGAATATCCATGTATTCTCAAGGCAAACTCCAAACTTCAAAAAGCATATCATGGAGCAAATAGCGCCAAAGAGCGCCATCGCCATCGCTATGAAGCCAATCCCAAATATCGAGAGATGCTAGAGAGTGCTGGAATGATTATTAGTGGAGAGAGTGAGGGATTGATTGAGGCAGTTGAGCTTAGGGATCATCCTTGGTTTGTTGCTGTGCAATTTCATCCAGAATTTACCTCCAGACTTCAAAACCCAAATCCAATCATCTTAGAATTTGTCCATCAATCTCTCAAGCAGCGATGCTAACACTCCAAGAGATTCGCACCAAACTTTCTGAGCGCTTTAGGGGAGAGAAAATCTCTTCTCTCTCCTCCCTCCCCCATCCTTTTGAGCTCAAAAATGTCCAAGAGGGTGCTAAGCTTGTCCAAGAAGCAATCCAAAACAACAAAAAAATCTTGATCGTTGGGGATTATGATGCTGATGGGATTCTTGCTACTGCAATCATGATTTACTTTTTTCAAGCGATTCCTTATCCTCATTTTGATTTTGTGATCCCCAATCGATTTCATGATGGCTATGGAATCTCTGTTTTATTGCTAGAGCGCTTTCCTCAAGCAGAGCTTATCATCACCGTAGATAATGGCATCACAGCGCTACAAGCCGCAGAATTTTGCAAAGAAAATGACAAAACACTCATTATCACTGATCATCACACTCCAAAAGATTCTCTCCCACAAGCGCTCATCATCAATCCAAAAGTCAGTGGATTTGCACAAGAGGATATTTGTGGTGCTCTTGTAGCTTGGTATTTTTGCGCAGGGATCAAGGCTCATCTTGATCTCAAACTTGATCTCACTCCTTTTTTGGAGTTGGCGGGGATTGCAATCATTTCAGATCTCATGCCCCTACAAGAGATCAATCGTGTGATTCTCAAAAAAGCTCTCAAACTTTTCACAAAGCCACATTTTCCATTTTCTTCTCTTCTTCTCAAGAAGCATAAAAAAATCGATGAAGAATGTATTGGATTTTATATCGCTCCTTTGCTCAATGCATCAGGGCGTATGGCACAGGCTGATATCGCACTCAATTTTCTTCTAAGCCAAACACTCGAAGAAGCCAAACAGCACTATCAAGAACTCCACTCTCTCAATCTTCAACGCAAAAGCATCCAAGAAAGTTTGCTCAAAGAAATGGAACAATCCCTCATCATCACACAATCATGTGTCATAGCTTATGGTCAGGATTGGCATGAGGGAGTGCTAGGGATTTTGGCTGGCAAACTTGTCCAACTTCACAAGAAATCAGCCTTTGTCCTAACGCTCAAAAATGGTCTATATCAAGGAAGTGGGAGAAGTATAGATGAGATCAATCTCATCAAAAGCCTTCAATCTCTTCAGCATATCTGTGAATTTGGAGGACATAGAGGAGCTGTGGGACTCAAAATCTATCCAAATAACCTTGAAACATTTATCCAAGACTTCACTCCCTATATTGAAGAAAGTCATCAAGTAGATTCCATCCTAGGCAAACTTCATCCCTCTTTGCTTACACATGAGCTGCTCAATCTTTTAGAATCCTTTGCTCCCTATGGCGAGGGAAATCCAAAACCCATATTCACTCTCACACCTATGCCCATCCTCTCACAAAAACTCATCGGCAAAGATAAGAATCACACATTGCTCACTCTCCAATCCCCCACACATCGCTCGATTAAAGCATTGGCATTTTTTTGCACAGATCTTGAAGTCGATTTTGATTCTTTGCGCGTATATGTGACACAAGATTCATTTAACTATACCCCCATGCTTGTGGTGCAACGCTAGTGCCCTTTTTGACAAAAACCTATCACATATCCCAAAAACAGCGTGCTTTTCTTTGGTTGATGCAGACCCTCAAATGTTCTCAAAAGGAAGCTCAAAAGATATTGGATAAAAATCGCCTAACCCAAAACAATCTCCCCATTCACAAATCCCAATCCATTGTCGGTGAAGTGTCTCTCACTCATTTTTTCCCATCTCCACTTCACTTACCCAAAATCTTGCAAACCCCTTATTTTGTGGTTTATGATAAACCTCATAAGCTCCTCACCCATCCTAAAGGAACCTATCCACACTTGAGTGTTTGTGATGCCCTCAAATATGAATTTGGCTCATATGCCAATCCTGCGCATCGTCTAGATTATGAAACGGCTGGGCTTTTGCTTTGCGCGATTGATCATCGATTTGAAACCCCTATCAAACTCTTATTTGAACACAATCAGATTCAAAAAACCTATATTGCTAGAGTGCTTGGCCACATCACTCAAAAACAACTCATCCAAGCCCCAATCCTTGTCCCCAAAAAAGGAGAAAAAACCTATAATCTCTCCATCAGATCCAAGATCTCACCTCAAGGAAAAGATTCTCAAACCTTGATCACACCACTCTGTTATGATCAAAAAACTCACACAACTCTCCTTCGCATCCATCCCCTCACAGGTCGTACACATCAGATACGCCTTCATCTCTCATATATTGGTCATCCAATCTTGGGAGATCCCCTCTATGGATGCCAAGATAGCGATGCACAGGCATATCTAGAAGAAACTTTGAGTGATGAAGAGAGAATGAGGCGTTTTGGTGCGCCATTTTTGCATCTATGGGCTTATGAGCTTAGTTTTGAATGGATGGGTCGATGTCTCACCCTCCAATCAAATCAAATCCAATTTTGATCCCTCAAGAAGAAATCCCCCTTTTTTTATCTTTTTAAGCGTGATAATTTGGTGCTTCCTTGGTGATATCCACATCATGCACATGAGATTCTCTCAAACCTGCTGAAGTGATTTCAACAAACTCTGCTTTCTCCCAAAGTGTAGGGATATCCTTGCTTCCAAGATATCCCATAGATGATCTCAAGCCTCCTATAAGCTGATGCAAGATATCAGCAATTTTCCCACGATAAGGCACTCTCCCTTCAATTCCTTCAGGGACAAGCTTATCTTGTGCGGTTCCTTCTTGGAAATAGCGATCACTACTTCCTTTACTCATCGCACCGATACTTCCCATCCCACGATAGCTCTTGTATTGTCTCCCCTGATAGATCATCAAATCTCCAGGACTCTCTTCAGTCCCAGCCAATAGACTTCCCACCATCACGCTTGATGCACCTACAGCTAGTGCTTTGGCCACATCTCCTGAATATTTGATCCCTCCATCTGCAATAATTGGCACATTGTATTTATGTCCAACTTCAGCACATCCTGCAACTGCTGAGATCTGAGGCATCCCAACTCCTGCGATGATTCTTGTCGTACAAATACTTCCAGGACCAATCCCCACTTTGATCGCATCAGCTCCTGCTTGAATCAAATCAAGTGTGGCTTGAGGTGTGACGACATTCCCTACAATCACATCAATTTTGAGATCTTTTTTGATTTGCTCAAGTGTTGAGATGATATTCTTGCTGTGACCATGCGCACTATCAAGCACCAAAACATCTGCACCAGCCTCACACAATGCCGCAGCCCGATCAAACTGCCCAGCTCCGATCGCTCCCCCCACACACAATCTTCCTTGATGATCTTTATTGGCATTGGGATAGGCGATCTTTTTTTGGATATCTTTGATGGTAATGAGTCCTTTGAGGATATGATTTTCATCCACGATTGGAAGCTTCTCGATGCGGTGAGCATGCATCATGAGTTTTGCCTCATCTAGGCTAATACCTTCTTTGGCAGTTACAAGAGGAGCTTTTGTCATCAATTCTTCTACTTTTTTGGATAGATCAGTCTCAAAACGCATATCGCGATTGGTTAAAATCCCGATCAACACCCCCCTCTCATCTACTACAGGCACTCCTGAAATCTTATAGTTATCTGTGATCTTCTTCGCATCCAAGAGTGTCGAATCAGCCCTCAAGGAAATAGGATCATTGATCACGCCGCTTTCGCTTTTCTTCACTTTTCTAACATGATCAACTTGTGATTGGATATCCATATTTTTATGAATGATTCCAATCCCTCCAAGGCGAGCCATTGCAATAGCTGTGCGATATTCCGTCACTGTATCCATCGCAGCACTTACAAATGGAACATTAAGTGCGATATTTTTGGTTAGCTGACTTGAGAGATTGACCTCTTTGGGTAAAACCTCAGAATATGCTGGAAGCAGCAATACATCTTCAAAAGTCAATGCTTTTTGAACTATCTTCATTGAATCCTCCCTAAACAATCTCCTAATCTCTTCTCAAGCGAATACCCAGCATCCAAAATGCTCTGCTCATCAAATGCTTTTCCAATCAATTGGATCCCAATTGGCATCCCCTCTTCACTCAAGCTCACAGGAAGAGAGAGTGCGGGCAGACCAGCAAGATTGACAGAAATCGTATAAATATCGCTCAAATACATATCAAGAGGAGATTTTGAGCTATTGAATTTGGGGGCGATACTTGGAGCAATGGGATAGAGAATCATATCAGCATCAGCAAAAATCTCATCAAATTCTGTCTTAATCAGCTCCCTAACCTGTTGAGCCTTCATATAATAATTATGGTGTCCTCCACTCAAGACAAAATTCCCAAGGATAATCCTTCTTTTGACCTCCTCGCCAAACCCCTCGCTACGAGTTTTCAAATACAAATCTGCAAGATTTTTCACATCCTTTGGGCGCTTACCATAGCGCACTCCATCAAATCTAGCCAAATTTGAACTAGCCTCGGCAGTACAGGTTACATAATAAGCACTAATGTGATAAGTTGGATCCAACATCGTCTTCTCAATGATTGTATGTCCCATTGATTTAAGAACTTCTATTGTTTGCTCATATGATCGACGGATCTCTGGATCAGCATTTTTGAGAAAATCCCTCAAAACGGCAATTTTGAAGCGTTTATTCTCATCAAGATGTGCATAAGTCTGTGTGGGCTCAAAATTTGCAGAAGTCGAATCCAATGGATCATAGCCACTGATTGCATCAAACAAAATTGCAGCGTCTTCGACATTTTGTGTGATTGGTCCAATCTGATCTAGGCTTGAACTATAAGCAACAAGACCATAGCGACTAACTCTTCCATAAGTTGGTTTCAATCCCACACATCCACAATATCCAGCAGGCTGACGGATCGATCCTCCAGTATCAGTTCCAAGCGCAGCGATAGCAATCCCTCCAGCCACAGCAGCCGCACTTCCCCCACTACTCCCCCCCGGAACTCGTGAAAGATCCCTTGGATTTAGTGTTGGGCCATAGCAGCTATTTGCGCTCGTGCTCCCCATAGCAAACTCATCCATATTGGATCGCCCAAAACCACATAGATTGGCCTGATGCATTTTCTCAATCACAGTGGCACTATAGGGGGCAATATAACCCTCTAAAATCTTACTTCCACATGTAATTTCCCAATTTTTGACATTGATATTATCTTTGATCAGAATTGGAATCCCGCTTTCTTGGCTTTCGCACACCTCCCCCACATATGCATTCAATTTGGATTCTTTTACTTTTTGTCTAATCGTTTGCTTTATTTCCTGTAGTTCTTTTTCATCCAGCTTCATCGCTTCTTTAAGGGTTATCATCGCACTGCTCCAAGAGAATTTTTCGCATTATAAGGCAAAAGTCAAAAAGGTTTGAGAAAACCCTTTTGAGCTTTTTGATTTTTAGAGTATATCTTGTGATTTTGGCTTATAGAAACGCTGCATCCACGAATCAATCGGAGCCAAAATTTTGTAAAAAGTTGGGACGATCAGCAATGAGAGCACCATTGAAAACAATAGACCACCAATGACTACAATACCGATTGGGGCTTTTGCACCAGCTCCACTTCCTGTAGAGATTGCCAAAGGAAGCATTCCAAAAACCATTGCCAATGTCGTCATAAGGATTGGTCTCAATCTCTCTTCTCCAGCCTCGATGATAGCTTGATCAAGCCCCATACCTTTAGCCCGTTTCTCATTTGCAACATCAATAACCAAGGTTGCGTTTTTCCCAACAAGACCCATCAAAAGCATCAATCCCATCATCGAGAACATACTCAAGGGCTGATTAACAAGAGCAAGGGAATAAAAAGCACCAGCAAAACTCAAAGGAAGAGTGATCATAATGATAATAGGCTGAATGAGCGATTCATACAATGCTGCCAAAATCAAATAAATCAAAATAAAGGCAGCTGTGATCGCAAAACTAAATGCTTTGCTACTATCACTTGCATTTTTTGCTTCACCTTGAATCTTATAAGATAGATTCTCTCCTAGCCACTCTTTTTCTTTGGCTTGAGTTTCTTTAAGCATATGACCGATTGTTAAGCCACTTTTATTTTTTGGAGTTGCATAGACCGTCACACTTCTTAAGCGATCCAGACGGATAATGCTAGAAGGTGCCTTACTCTCAACAAGCTCAACTAAACCATCTAGGAAAATCAATTCTTTATCAGCATTGGCTACCTGTATCTTTTTGAGATCATCGATTGACACTCTCTGATGATCTGGCACCCTTACAGTGATATTGAATTCTGTTCCAGCATCTTTGAAATAGGCTACAGCAACTTCTCCAGAGAAAGCAGAACTGATCGCATTACCCAAATCTTTGGCACTGACATGATATTGATTGAGTTTGGCCCTATCGATCTTGATACTAAACTCTGGTTGATATTCAGTCCAATCTGAATGCACATCAAGCACTCTTGGATTATCTTCCCAGATCTTCATCAAGCGTTCTGCACTTTGCAAAACCTCTCCTTGATTTCTACCAATAATTGTGATTTGATAAGGTGAATTATCTCCTCCTCCAAAATCACTCACCTCACTTGCTGAAATTTTCATCCCTTTAGCATAAGAGCTTTCAGAAAGATTGGCTCTGACTTCTTCCATAATTTGGAATTGTGTTTGAGATCTTTCATCAATTGGCTTAAGCTTCACATAAATTTTTGCTTTATAGACTGCTTTATTGGAATAACCTATTTCAAGAGATGTATAGGCGACATTGGGATTTTTGTTTGCCATATCTTGCAAGACAGATGTTCTGACTTTCATTTCCTCAAGACTGATTCCAGGATCTGTCTGGATAAACACATTAAAGTGTCCTTTGTCTTCCTTGATAAAAAATTCCATCCCCAATTTTCCAGTAGCAAACAAGGCAATAGAGCCAGCAAAAATCAAGAAAATACACACAATCACACTGTATTTAAAACGCAAAACAAAATGGAGAATCGAGACATACACACTCTCCATTTTTCTGAAAAATGGCTCTGTTTTGAGATAAAACTTAGAATGCCCTGTTTTGATAAAGATAGAACTCATCATCGGAACAACAGTCACAACTACAAAATATGAAATCAAAATTGCTAGCGCAATCGTGATTCCAAAATTTTGAAAGAATCTTCCCACGATTCCACTCATATTACCAATTGGGATAAACACAGAAAGCAACATCGCAGAAATCGCAACAAGAGCAAAGGCAATTTCTCGAACCCCCTCAAACGCCGCCTCCATCTTGCCCATCCCATGCTCTAGCTTTCTATGGATATTTTCAATGACAACAATGGCATCATCTACAATGATTCCAATCGCCAATGTAACAGCTAGCAAGGTCATCATATTGAGTGTGTAACCCATAAACATCATCCCAGCCAAAGTTCCAAGCACAGAAACTGGAATCGTCAAGGCTGAAATAACTGTAATTTGCATATTTCGCAAAAATAAAAGAACGATAATGACAGCTAGAAATGAACCCAACACTAAGTCAAATTTCACACTAGCAATCGCACTTCTAACATAATCAGTGGAATCATTTACAATATCGATATTGTATTCAGATCCCATAGTTCGAAGTTCTGGAAGGGCTTTGGCTACAGCATTGGCAATACTGATATCATTTTCTCCAGCAACTTTGATCACATCAAAAATCACACCAGGTTTTCCATCAAAGGCTGCAAAAGTCGTATCCTCTGATAATCCATCTTGCACATCTGCAACATCACCCAATCTGACATTATCTGCCACACGAATATTTCTAATTTCTTCTAGTGTCGTTGCCTGACCATCTGTGAGGATTGTCCATTCTCTTTTGGAATTGACAATTTTTCCACCATCAACTTCCAAATTTTCAGTTCGCAATGTATTGGAAATCCCAGAGTAAGTCAGACCATATTTATTGACCAAGGTAGGATTTGGAAAGATTTTGATTTCACGCTCTTTATATCCCTTGAGATCAACCAATCCAACACCAGAAATCCTCTGGAGGGCGGGTTTAATCACATCATTTGAAAAACGCATCAAATCAATCGGAGACGCCTTATCACTACTCACAAAAAGCGTGATCACAGGATTACCACTTGTATCAGCCTTATCAATCGTTGGAGCTTCCACCCCACTATCAAGCTGAACAGTAGAGACCTTGTCACGCACATCATTGATAGCCTCATTGATGTCTTTTTCAAGCTCAAACTTAACGACAATCACGCTCATATTTCTAACACTTGTTGAAGTGACTTGCTCGATGCCATCAATGGTCATCACTGCTTCTTCAATTTTATCCGTCACTTTTGTCTCAATCGTTTCAGGTCCTGCTCCAACATACTTTGTCGTGATTTTGACGATAGGAAAATCAATATCAGGCCACAAAGTAACAGGCATTTTATTGAGTGCGAAAATCCCAAAAATGACAAGAGTTAGAGCAAACATCAATGTCGTAATTGGACGATTAATTGCAATTTTATACATTATTTGATCCTTATATATCCATCACCAAAAGTTCCTGGAGTCAAACCTTCAACGATGGCTTCAGCCTTAACTTTTCGCGTTTTTTCATCAGCAACTGGATAAATTTTATTAAGCTCTACAACATGTGGCTGATTCTCGATATTGAACTCAAACTCATCTCCAACCTTGACTTTAGAAACATATTTCACATCAAACTCTAAAACGATCTTTGTTTCTTTGCTAATAAGACGGAACAAAACCGTATTATTCGCACCCACACCATCTCCAAGTTGAACTTCTCTTGAAGCAATCACTCCATCAAACGGGGCTCTTAAGATCGTTTTATTAAGGAGTTCTTGCTGGTAATCCACATTGAATTTAGACTGCAAAAAACTACTCTCAAGATTTTTAAAATCAGAATAATACTTATCAAGTGTATTGCGATCGATGGCACTCTTTGTCCTCTTATAGCGCTCATACTGCTTTTTGGCAAAGATATACTGCTGCTCAATTGCTTTGCTTTGTGCTTCTTGAATCTTGACATTTGCTTCTCTATCCTTGTTGGCAAGAGAAAGCAAAACATCTCCCTTATGAACTTCACTTCCCACATCTACCAAAAGATTTGCGATGATTCCTGAGCTATCAAGACTAAGTTTTGCATCCTGAACTGCTTGGACATTAAAAATCGCATATACTTTTTCTACCTTTTCCACTTTTTCGGTTTTACCCGCATCAGAAGCCCATAAACAACACGATATAAGCAATACAAATAGTGTTCTCACATTCCTCTCCTTCTAGTTAATAAATTTTTTGAGATCTTGTCCGCTATAAAAAACAAGATTTGCTTTTTGCATTTCATAATTATTCAAACTCTCAATATAAGTCGCTTCAGCATTAAACTTCTGACTTAAGGCATTGAGATAATCTACATAATTGACAAGCTGGGCATCATATCTCTTACTCACATTTTCAAAAGTGATCAATGCCGAATTCAATCCAGCCTTGGCTGATTTGACCTTGATCCTAGCAATATCAAGAGATTTTTTGTAAAGTGCGATATCTTTTTTTTGCTCTTCTTTTTTGTAGGTCAATTCTTTAAGAGCTTGCATCTGACTTAGCCCTATTGCCTCACGCTGCTTGTACAAAGAAAATGAATCAAGTGTCCAGCTCAAAGAGACGCCAACGGTATTTTGAGTTTTGTGCTCAGGTTTTAAATACTCATCACCAAAGGTATCGCTGTAAGAAAAGGTATTATAGAGGCTAATTTTTGGAGCATAAGAAAGTTGCTTTTTCTGAAAGCCAATACTTTCTGCCTGCTCTCTAAGGGCTGTAATATCTGCTCTTTCTTTATCAACAAGATTATTTGGTATCTTGAGAGTATTGCGCTTGATAGATGACACACGACTATTGGTCAGCAAAGAAAGATTGAGGCGATTTTGCTCGACATCAAGCTCTTTTTGTGCGATTTGATAATCCGTCAGAGATGCCTCAGCCTTCAAGGATTCCAAATCATCAACAGTTGTAAGACCAGATTTATAAAGGCGTTTTAGTCTCTCGACATTACTTTGCAGAAGTTTCTTTTTCTGCCTAAGAGAGATGAGATTGGAATAATTGGTGAAATAAGCATAATATTGCTGAATAATTTGAAGATAGAGATTTTGCTCGGTGAAATCTCTATTTGCCACACTAGCACGATAGAGGGCATCCTTTTGCCTCACCTTATTTACAGTGCTAAATCCACTATAAATCTCCCAGTTCGCTGTCACACTTGCATTATGACTTCCCTGATAATTCCCCTCAATAGAAGGAGTAGTCTGATACTTATAGCCATAATTTGCCGAAACTGTGGGACCAAACTCCAAATAAGCAGACATTTTTTCTGCTTCACTCTTAGCAATCCCATCGGATTTGGCTATGAGTTGATAGTTTTTTTGAGCCCTTTCAAGGAGTTCTTCAAGACCAACCACTCCTTTGACCTCTTTGGGTAAAAGCTGATTGATTCCAAATTTTTGGCCGACTTTTTTTGCATTTCCAGTCTGGGCAACCAAGACAGATCCACTCACAGACAAGAGAAAAATAACAAGAGCTTTCGTTTTCATTCATTACCCCAATAAGCTAAGTTTAATAAATGGCGTATTCTAGACTTAGAAAATAAAATTTCTATAAATCCATTCCATCAAGAATTAAGAATACGGCAAAAAATTATTTATTTGTAATTTTCAATCGCTCTATGCAAAATCTGTTCCGCTTCTTTCTTGCCTTGATATTCTTTGACCTTTACCCATTTGTTTGGTTCAAGCATCTTATAGGTCTCAAAGAAATTTTTGATTCTATCAAGTGTGATTTGAGGCAAATCTTCCAAACTCTGAATCTTCTCATAGCGTGGATCGATCTTGCTTACAGGCACAGCCAAGAGTTTCTCATCCACTCCACTTTCATCTTCCATAAGCAAAACCCCAATCAAACGACAAGCAATCACACTCCCTGCTTGAAGTGGGTATTCATTGAGCACAAGCACATCCGCTGGATCTCCATCATCACTTAGTGTATTGGGTACAAATCCATAATTTGCAGGATAAAACATCGCACTATACATCACACGATCTACAACGACTGCTCCACTTTCTTTGTCGATTTCATATTTGATATTGCTGCCATAAGGGATCTCAATCACTGCATTGATTTTGTCTGGATTTTGTCCTACTTCAATTTTTTCTAAATTCATACTTTCTCCTTAGATTTTAGACTCGATGTGTGCTTGGATATCAGCTACGATCTCTTCAATCGTCCGCTCACCATTGATTGTTTGTAAAAGACCTAAATCGTCATAAAATTTTTGAATTTGACTCAAAGGTTCAAGATAGACCTTCATTCTGTTTTTAAAGACCTCTACATTATCATCATCTCCCCTTGCTCGCCCAAGCACTCTATCACATGCGACCTGTTCACTGACTTCAACCTCAATCACACTCACAATCTCCACATCATCACGAGTTTTGAGCACTTTATCCAAAGCCTCCATTTGCTCCACACTTCTTGGATATCCATCAATGATCACAATATCTCTGGGAGCCTGCTCAATCGCTCCTACAATAGTTTCGACAACGATTTCAAGTGGCACAAGATTGCCCTTGCTCACAAAGCCATTGATAAGTTTCCCTCTCTCGCTCCCACTTGCCACTTCAGCTCTTAGCAAATCTCCTGTAGAGTAATGCACAATTTCATCTGCATTTCTCTCTGCGATGATTTGCGCATCTGTTGTTTTTCCACTCCCTGGGGCTCCAATAATCAAAAATAGCTTTTTCATTTATTCTCCTTTTTTCTCTCTTAATCTAATATGCAATTCTCTCAATTGCTCCAAACTCACGCTACTTGGTGCATCTGTAAGCGGACAAGTGGCTTTTTGAGTCTTAGGAAATGCGATCACATCACGGATACTACTTGCCCCACTCAAAAGCATCATGATTCGATCAAATCCAAATGCAATCCCTCCATGAGGAGGCGCTCCAAAGCTCAATGCCTCAAGCAAGAATCCAAACTTATCCTGAGCTTCTTCCTTGCTAATACCCAATAGATCAAAAACCCTACTTTGAATCTCATCTTTGTGGATTCTGATACTTCCACCACCAAGCTCCACGCCATTAAGCACCATATCATAAGCCACAGATTCAATCTCTTCAACATCATCTTTATTGAGATCTTTTGGCATGGTGAAAGGATGGTGCAATGCTTTGACTCTACCTTCATCGCGCTCAAACATTGGAAAATCCACAACCCACAAAAATTTCAATACATGCTCATCAATCATCCCCATATCTTGTGCGATTTTTAGACGCAAACGCCCCATATAATCCCATACGATCTTTTTCTCTCCAGCACCAAAGAAGACGATATCCCCCACTTTGAGCTCTAATCTTTGAGCAAGTCTTTGATAGCTTTCTTCGCTCATAAATTTATACAATGGCCCCTTGATTTCATCTTCTTTGATTTGGATATAGGCTAGTCCCTTGGCTCCAAATTTACGCACAAACTCCTCAAGCTCGCCCAAAGTCTTACGAGAGAAGAAAGCATCTCCACCCTCAACTTTTAAGGCTTTAAATCGATTGAGTTTAGAATCTTTGGCAATAGAGGCAAACATTTCATTATTTGAATCCACAAAACAATCTGCCACTTCAACCAAAGGCATCTCAAACCTCAAATCAGGCTTATCACTTCCATACTCTTCCATCGCTTGTGCATAAGACATCCTCATAAAGGGAATTTGCACACTCTTCCCACATGCCTCAAACACTTCGCTAATAAGCTTTTCTCCCACCTCCATCACATCTTCTTGATCACAAAAACTCATCTCAATATCAATTTGAGTAAATTCTGGCTGACGATCAGCCCTCAAATCCTCATCTCTGAAGCATTTGGCAAGCTGGAAATAACGATCAAATCCCCCCATCATCAAAAGCTGTTTGAAAATCTGAGGACTTTGAGGAAGAGCAAAAAACTCTCCCTCATGCACTCGACTTGGCACCAAATAATCTCGTGCTCCCTCTGGAGTAGCCTTGGTGAGAATAGGTGTCTCAACCTCCAAAAATCCCATTTTTTGTAAGCAATTTCTGATGGCCAAAGAAGCTCTGCTACGCATCTCAAAAATTTTATAAGCTCTAGGGGATCGCAAATCTAAGTAGCGATATTTCAATCTCAACTCTTCATTGACACTCTCATCACCGATCCCAATTGGAGGGGTAGCACTTTTGTTTTCGATCACTAGCTCATCTAGGACAACCTCGATCTTCCCTGTGGCAAGCTTTGGATTCTCAAGCCCCTCCCCTCTTGCTCGGATTTTTCCCTTCACTCTCAACACATACTCATCTCTCACGCTTGAGGCAAGGGCGTGAGCTTCCGAGCTTGGATCACAGACAAGCTGGATCAATCCACTTTTATCTCTTAGATCGATAAACACCACTCCACCATGATCACGATAAGTATTGCACCACCCACATAGACGCACCTCTTGCCCAATGTGAGCTTCATTCAACTCTGCACACAAATGACTTCTTAACATTGCTACTCCGATTTAATTGCTTAAAATATAGTAAAACTTGCAATTATAGCACCTATCCCTCCTTAGAATTTAGGTGTTAAAATTTCATATCAGACCAAACAGAACTTCAAGGAATCGATGATGGAACCATTTGACTATAAGACACTCATCCAACAACTCAAACAAATGGCTTATGCCTACTATGTCCTAGATGATCCTATCGCTACAGATGAAGAATACGATACCCTCTACCACCAAATCAAATCTTTTGAAGAGCAAAATCCTCATCTCATCGATCCATCTTCACCCACCCAACGCGTCGGAGATGTCCCACTTGAATCTTTTGAAAAAAACTCACATTTACAAAGAATGTGGAGCTTGGATGATGTGTTTAATCCTCAAGAGCTCAAAGAATGGATGGATAGAATCCTAAGAAACTATCCTCAAGCCTCATTTGTCTGCTCACCTAAGTTTGATGGAGCTTCACTCAACCTCTGCTACGAACATGGCACCCTCATCTCAGCCACTACAAGAGGAGATGGACAGATCGGAGAGCTTGTCACACAAAATGCACGCACTATCCACTCCATCCCACTCTCTATCCCAATGCAAGAAAAGATCGAAATCCGTGGAGAGGTAATCATCAGCAAAAAACATTTTGAATCCCTCAATGCTCAAAGAGCTCAAAATGGAGAAAGTCTCTTTGCCAATCCTCGCAATGCCGCTGCAGGCAGTCTAAGACAACTAGATAGCAAGATCGTTGCCAAACGCAAGCTCAATTTCATCCCATGGGGCTTTGGATACAACACTTCAAGCCATACAAGTTTTTTTGCCCTTGTGAATGAGATCTTTGGTTATGGGTTTTTTAAGCCCCCATTTATCAAGCACTGCAAAAGCATAGAAGAGATCCAAGAATGCTATCAAGAGATTCTTAAAAATCGTGATAGCTATCCTGTGATGCTTGATGGGATGGTGATCGTTGTGGATGAGATTCCTATCCAAAACTCTCTTGGCTTTACCATCAAATCCCCTCGCTTTGCCTGTGCTTACAAATTCCCCGCCATTGAAAAAAGCTCCACCATCCACTCCATCACACTCCAAGTGGGACGCACAGGAGTGATCACACCTGTGGCAGAGCTTGAGCCTGTGGAGATCGAGGGAGCGATGATCTCGCGTGCGACTTTGCATAATTTCTCAGAAATCGCCAAAAAAGACATCAGAATCGGCGATAAAGTCATCATCATCAGAAGTGGAGATGTGATCCCTAAAATCATCAAACCTCTCACAGCCCTAAGAGATGGGAGCCAAACCCCCATCACTCCCCCAACCCACTGTCCTATTTGTGAAAACGAACTTCTCATCGAAGAGAAATTCATCAAATGCCAAAACCTCTCCTGTCCTGCAAGGATCCAAGAATCCCTAGCTCATTTTGTCTCCAAAAAAGCGCTCAATATCGATGGATTGGGAGAAAAAATCATCCAACAACTCTATCAAGAGGGGCTAGTGCAAAATCTAGAAGACATCTACTCACTCCAAAAAGAAGATTTACTCAAGCTTGAGGGCTGGAAGGAGAAAAAAGCCCAAAATGCACTTGATGGGATCCAAGCGACCAAAGGCGTGGAGCTATGGAGATTCATCAATGCTTTGGGGATCGAGCATATCGGGGAGGGAGCAAGCAAAAAGCTTCAAAATGCTTTTGGGCTTGAGATTTTTGTCAAAAACAAAGAAGATTTTCTCACCCTTGATGGCTTTGGAGAAGAGATGGCAGAATCACTTAGTGAGTTTAGTGCGGTCAATGCTGAAAGGATCAAACGCTTACTCACCATCATCCAACCCACTTGCAAAACCCAATCCATCGATAACTCCCACTGGCTCTATGGCAAAAGTGTGGTGCTCACAGGGACAATGAGCCAAGATCGAGAGAGTATCAAAGCACATCTAGAATCTCTAGGAGCCAAGGTGAGCTCAAGTGTGAGCAAAAAGACAGATTATGTCATCTATGGAGAAAATGCAGGAAGCAAACTAGAGAAAGCTAGAGAGCTTGGGGTGGAGTGCTTGAGTGAGGGGGAGTGGGAAAGATCAAAATGATTTGATTTCCTAGATCCCTCTTAAGCTTCGGCTTTTTGCTCAATGAGTGAGAAGCTTGTCACAATGCTTTCAACTGGTAAACTCTCTACCTCCTCACAATGGAAGCAGATCATTGAGTATGCCTTTAAAAACTAAAATACAAATCCTTTGATGGGTGCAATCATCGTGATTGTTTCCTCACTCTCTATATTTTGGAGCTCTGCAAATCCAAATTTTTTATAAAAATCAAGAACTCTTTTATCTTTGATCGCATCAACCAAAATATATCGCCCTCCCACATTGTCTTGAGATTCACAAATCAAATCAATTGCAGTGACAAGAAGCTGTTTTCCAAACTTCTGTCCTTGATATTTTTTTGCCACACCAAGCTGACCGATAAGATAAAAATTGAGAATATTGGTGTCTGCATTATTAGCATACCCACCACTTAATTTTTTCAATAATTCTGTACTCAAACAAAGTTTTTCTGTCAAAAGCCCTTTGATTTTAAGTGTGAAAAAACCTACGATTTCCTGATTGTCTTCATCAAGATATAAAAAGGTTTTTGAGATATTGCGTTTGTCAAACTCCTCAGCCTGTTGTGTAAGGAAATAGACTATGTCCCAAACCTGATTTTCAAATCTTCCAACGATCTCTTGATAATTTGTATAGCTCTGCTTAAAACTATAAAATGAATATATTATGTAGCGACTAGCGTTTGATTTGAGGTTTATTTCTTCTTGCTTCTTCAAAGTGTTTCTTTGCATTTTTTCTTTCTTTTTCACTAGTCGCAAGTGCCCTTCTTAACGCCTCTTCTGTAAAAGCTTTGGGATTAAGTGATTGTATGATTGCTTTTGTCATTTGCTCCTCCAAACTTGAAGACATTCTAGCAAAAACCTTGCCGGTCCATTTTTTCTTTTTGTCCAAATACTTCATTTTCTAGCCAAAATAAATAAACCAACAAAGAATACAAAAACTATTGAAATTCATCTCTTAGGTTTGCACAAAAAAGTTAGGGGATTATTGATCTCACTCATCTCCCCACTCCTATACCAATCTTACTGCACCACTCTTCAAACATAGCTTGTGTGAAGCGATGTTTGAAGCTCTCATCACTGCTGTATTTCTCAAATAGTGCAAGATGTGTATCCACAATCAATGCCATATTCTTAACCAAAGCTTCCTCAAACTCGATTCGTGTGTTTTGCTCATCAGAGTTTCGTGCGATTATGATGAGCTGCTCATCGTGATCCATTCTCTCTTGCACCTGAGCGATTCCACCTCGAATATTGTCCTCATCCCTCCATTCTTCTAAGCCATAGTGTTCATTAAACTCTCGGATGATTTCCATTATCCCCTCAAGCTCTGGCTCAGGCACCCTGCTTGTTCCATCAGCTTGTGAGGGTTTGAGTTCCCCTGCCCCCTCTAGTGTGATATCCAAAGTCTTATCCAACTGCACACGATAACTCTCAAAATCCACATTATCCAATATCCCTCTTGTCAAATCCTCAGCTTTTGGTGGCATAAGTTTGGCAATGAGTTTTTTGAGCAAAATATAGGTTTTTTCAAGCTCAATATCTTCAAATGGCAAGATTTGGGCTAGGAAAGAGTAGTCTTTGAGATAAGTCTTGGATTTGTTATAAAACTCAAGCTTAATATCATCATTTTCCAAAGCCTCATATCGTACCACCATCACATCAAGCTTGGCGTGAATGATATTTTCCCTCTCTCTTCTTAGAATCTTCTCTGCAAAGTCATCTATCTCATCTTGAGTATAAACCCCATATTCAGCTAGATTGCTTTTGAGCTCAAAGATCTTTTCAAAATCTGTGCTCTCTCCTAAGAAAGTTTGCTCATAAAAAGTGCTAAAAGACTCTCCAATCTCTTCATGAGTATTTGCAAAGTCAAGCACACAAGTATCTTCTTTGTTTGGGCAGGTGCGATTGAGCCTTGAGAGGGTTTGCACTGCACTCACACCATTTAGCTTCTTATCCACATACATCGTATGAAGCAAAGGCTGGTCAAACCCTGTTTGATACTTCTCAGCCACGATAAGGAAGCGATATTCATCTTTGCAAAACTCATCCTTTAGCCTTGCTTCACTCACTCCATTTAGCCCACTCTCGCTATAACTCTCCCCATCTAGCTCCACCTCTCCTGAAAATGCCACCAAAGCACGATAAGAGGGAAACTTGTTTTTGAGATATTCTCTAAAAGCAAAGAAATATTTCACGGCATTTTCTCTTGAGCTTGTCACCACCATTGCCTTGGCTTTGCCACCGATTTTTTTGTGAATCTTTGTATAAAAGTGATCAATCATAATTTCTGCTTTTTTGGCAATGGCATTTTCATTGCCCTCGACATAACGCTTAATCTTGATATTTGCCTTTTTCTTATCAAACATCGGATTCTCTTGGGTGCTTGAAGCAATCTTGTAATAGCTCTTGTAGGTAGTATAGCCCCTTAGCACATCGTGGATAAAGCCCTCTTCTATGGCTTGTTTCATTGAGTAGAGATGAAAGGGGATAAACTTCTGCACACCCTCCACTTCACAAGATAAACCAAACATCTCCAAAGTCTTAGGTTTGGGCGTAGCAGTAAATGCAAAATACGAGGCGTTGGGCTGGAGTTTTTTGTTTTTGATGATTTCAAGAAGCTCATCTTCTGTGCCTTCTTGTTTGTCTCTGATGACTTCGCCAAGCTTTTGTGCTGAAATACCACTTTGGCTAGAGTGAGCCTCATCAATGATGATTGCAAACCTTTTGCCTTTCACTTGTGTAACCTCATCAAGGATGTAGGGGAATTTTTGAATTGTAGTAATGATGATTTTTTTACCCTCTTCTAAAGCATCTTTGAGATGACGGCTTCCACTTGTAATCGCCTCTACAACGCCTTTTGTATGAGAGAAACTTTTGATATTGTCTTGGCTTTGGCGATCAAGTGCTGTTCTATCATTGACAACAATCGCGCTATCAAACACAAGCTCAAATTTCCCATTCTCATTTTTGCGATGAAGCCCTACGAGCAAATGAGCAAGCCAAGCAATGGAGTTGCTTTTGCCACTTCCTGCACTATGCTGGATAAGATAGCGCCCACCTACACCCCTCTCTTTGACATCTTCAAGAAGTTTTTCTACCACATCAAATTGATGATATCTTGGGAATATCATTCCTTTGTCACTATTTTGCACAAACTCCAAAACTAAGGCAATCAAAGTATCTCTTGAGAAAATCCTCTCCCATAAATAAGCTGTTTTTAGCCCATCGCTTGGGGGATTTCCTGCTCCACTTTCGCACCCTATGGCTCCACTTCCATTGTTTTGTCCACGATTAAAAGGAAGAAATCTTGTTTTCTCTCCTTGTAGCTTTGTAGTCATATAAACCAAATCGCTATCAAGTGCAAAATGCACGATACAACGATCAAACAATGCCTCTGTAGGGTTTCTATCTTTTTTATACTGCTCTATGGCGTGATAGACATTTTGTCCTGTAAATGGGTTTTTGAGCTCCATTGTGATGAGGGGGATTCCATTGAGGAAAAGCACCATATCCAAAGAGTTGTTATTCCTTAAGCTGTAATGAAGCTGACGGATGAGTGAGAGGGTATTGCAAGAGTAGTTTTCCAAGCTCTCAGGGTTGGAATCTGTGGGGGGCTTGGAATAAGCAAGAGTGAATTTCACTCCATTGATTTCGATTTTGGATTTTAGAGATTTGAGGATTCCGTGTTTGGTGATGTAGGAAGAAATCCCTTTGAGTAGCTCTGACTTGCAATCCCCTCTCATTCTCTTGGATAGCTCTTCAAAGGCTTTGGCTTGAGTAGTGAGAATAAACTCATAGAGAATCTCGCTATCAAAGCAAAGGGATTTGTCATAGTCGCTACTCTCTCGCTTGACATAGGAGTGAGAGAGCAAATATTCCTCAATAAAGGATTCTAGATCTTTTTCTTTGTAGTGGGTCATTTTATACTCCTTAGGGATTAGCAATTATGAAAGCTCTCATATCTTGGATAGATTGTTGTAATTCTTGAGGTGTGAATTTAATATTATGCGTATTTTCTGGGTGATGAATTTGGTGTCTTATATATTCTGTTGTTGTGATAGTTTCTGCTTTTGTCCCACCATTTTTTTGGGCTTTTATATAGTTTCTTTTAAGCTTACCTTGAATATAGTTAGACAGATTCCCCCTAGACTCAATATAGCCATATAGCTCATTGTGATATTCCTCATCAGCTTCACCAAATGCCAAATAATTTACCTCATTAAGCGAGGGAATAGGAAGTGCAGATTCCTCAATCCCCACGATTTCTTTTTTGCTACCCCCATTCTTCACAACACGCAAATTGTCAAATTTTAAAAGCTTGACAATGCTAGGACTATGAGTTGTTAGAATGATTTGTATCCCTGCTTGGTTTGCAAGTTCTTTAAATGCCTCAATCAGCTTTCTTTGGTGTTCTTGGTGCTGTGAAGTTTCAGGTTCTTCAATTGCATAGATTATGCTTGACTTTTTTTGTTCTTTCTTAATCCTCTCTGCTTCTGCTCTAAAAAAATTTAGAAGTATCAATCGTCTAACCCCACTTCCCCTTTTGTTGATAGGAATATCTTCATCTCCTGAAATTGATACATTTTTGAATACATCTTGCCATTTTAATTCCTCAACTTTTGGAAGTTTTGGCTTCAAGGTTGTAGCAATTTCAGGATTCATATCTTTTAGTTTTTCAAGTGTGAGCGTTGTTATTTCATCTAGTTTTTTAATTACCTCACTAGCAATTTTTGTGAGCTGATCGGAGATTTTATCACTTTTGAAGATTTGAGAAACTGCACTTTTTAGAGGGTTTTGCACTTCATCATCTTTATCGCTATTGCTTCTATCACTCTGAAAAAGAGCATAGCAAGGCAATTCTTTTTCAATTTGCTCCCAAATGCTTTTTGCATCTTCTTTGCTAACATCTATTTCTATCTCTTGGAGTTGCAAATCTTGTGAATAATGATTCCAAATTGCTTTTCTTATCTCTGCACTTTTTGCTAGATTGCTACACTCAATCCCATTCTCTTTGGCAATTTTTCGTAAATCTGTAATTTTAAGGGAATGCAAATCTCCACACTTTTCATTTGTAGGATAGTTTGCTCTAATAAAAACATTTGTTTTAGATTTTGAAGATTGAGATGGATACCTCTTGACTATCTCAAACTTCCCCTCTTTGTTGAGTAGATATTCTTCTTTAAGGCTTGTAGGGTTTGAGGTATCTAGAATCAAATCTTGGGGACAATCTTCAAAAGCCACGGCGATTTGTATCTCTCTATCCCCACTAAGCTCACATTCTTTATTCACATCATTTGGATCAATTTTAATTATCCCTCCCTCAAAAAATATATCCAAAGCTTCCAAAATCGTGGATTTTCCTATGTCATTTTTCCCCACAAAAGCTGTCAAATTATTAAAATCGATAATAGTTTCATCTTTATAGCTTCTAAAATTTTTTATTTTTACTTGACTAATTTTCATTGCACTTCCTTTCTAATCTACCCCAATTCTTCCACATACGGCTTCGGAGATGAGGGTGGTTTTGTATTCTTTGATGAGATTGATTTGTGATTTGATTTTAGAGATTGCCAAATCTATTTTTTCTATCTGCGTATCTAGGTATTCTGCGATTGCTTTTTGTTCCTCTAGGGGTGGGAAAGGAATTTTAAATTCTCCCACATCTCTCGTTGAAATATTTGGCTGTGCCGATCCATTGCACAATAAAGTGACAAAATTCATGAAATCTTGTGTTAATAAACAAAATTTTAAAAAGTTGTTTGTTTTTCCCCTAATTATTGCAACTCTCTGATTTATATAGGCTATGCATTCATTGTGGTAAAAGCCAATCTTGCCGACAGTGGCACCACTTAATGCAATCAAAATATCTCCATTCTTGACTAAAAAATGTTTTAAAGCTGTTTGCTCTTTTGTTCTCAAGCAAGTATCAAGATAAATAGAATTATTCTGTATATCACCTATTCTTACAACAGGGACACTAGACAGAAAGTCCAAATCAGTGCTATCAAATGCATACCCATTTGTTATGGTTGCAATCCTACAGACTCTTATTGTCTCCCAATGTGTGGGGATTTGTCCTAGCCACTCTACCCCACTATCTTTTAGTAGCGTAGAGGAATCAAGTCCTTGGGTTACGCACTGATTGATAAGGGTTTGCTTTTTCTCTTCCAAAAGGGCGATGAGCTTTTGCTTTTTGTCTATAAATTCCTCTATTTGGCGAGTCTTTTTGTCTAGGAAATCTGCGATTTTCTTTTGCTCTTCAAGAGTCGGGAATACAATCTCAATATTAAGTAGTTCATCGCTATTTAGCGTTGATCGGACTCCTGTTCCCAAAAAATTAAAAATGTGCTTCAAATACAAATCAAAATACTGATAGTAAAAATATTTTGAAAACACGCCCTGCTTTGGAATCAACCTAATATAAGCTGAACTCATGATGCCTTTTTTATACACATAGCCGACACGACTTGTTTTGAAATTATCCAAATCTATGAGCTTGAAAACCAAATCATCTTTCTCAAAAATTTGATATGCTCTAAAGTCTGCTGGATTCAATCCGTCGTTTTTCTCAATATCTCTTTCTACTACTCCCCCCATAGTCAAAGCCAATCTTTCTTGGCATTGCAATTCAGAATTTAACACTTTCTTGTTAGCAAATAAGAAAGCTCCTCTCACCACGCTCCAATGCTCTGGAATCTTCCCCACCCAAGGGATTCCACTCTCTTTGTAAGCGATAGGGTTTGATATGGCACTCATCGCAAAATCTCGCTAAGCAGGCTTTGCACTTCTGCTTCCAAGCCCTCTAGCTCGTGGCTGATTTCTTCCATACTTCGTAGGGGTGTGTAGGTGTAGAAATATTTGTTAAAAAGGATTTCATAGCCCACACTTGCACTCTCATAATCTATCCAAGAGTTTGGCACATAGGGTTTGACTTCGCTTTCATAGTAGTCTTGGATGGGGGTTTTGAGGGGGATTTTCTCGGTGTTGGCTGTTTTGTCGCTGTCGATGAGGAGATTAGCTTCACTTTTGCTAAGTTTCACTCCAAGATAGGAGAGGAAATGTGCTCTATCTTTGAAATCTTGGGGGTGAGATTCTAAGTGTGTGAGCTTCTCTAGGATTCCTTCTTTTTGGGCTAGGGAGTTAAACTTCTCATCTTCCAAGAGCTCTTTTACCTGTCTAGGTCGCTCGATAGTGACTTTGGTATAGCCAAAGTCTTCATTATCTAGCACTAGGGCATCTCCCTCGTGGGTGTAGTCTAAGAATAGCTTTGTGATTGCTTCGATGTGGGAGGTGTGCATCTGGTGCTGTTTGTCGCCTAGAGATTTTTTCATCTTGGTGTAGTATTTCTCGCTTGTGGCGTTGATGAGCTGGACTTTGCCTTTTTTCTCTTCTTTTTTTCTGTTGGTGATGATCCAAATAAATGTCGGAATCCCTGTGTTGTAAAACATATTTGTAGGCAAAGCGATGATAGCTTCTAGGTAGTCGCTCTCTATGATGTGTTTGCGGATAGCCACTTGTCCGCTGTCTGAGTTGAAGAGGGAGCTTCCATTATGCACTGAGGCGATACGGGAGCCTTGAGGGGATTGCTTCATTTTAGAAATCATATTGAGGAGAAACATCATTTGTCCATCACTCTTGCTTGTGATTCCTACTTGAAATCTTGCATCAGAACAAGAGGTTTTGCTTCCCTTTTTCTTCACGCCTAGGGCTTTTTGGTCTTTTTCCCAAGATTTGCCATAAGGGGGATTTGTAAGCATAAAGTCAAATTGCAAATGCCCTAGCTTGTCTTCACTAAGAGTTGAGCCGTATTTGATATTGTCAGGGTCTTCGCCTTTGATAAGCATATCAGCTTTGCAGATTGCATAAGTTTCGGGGTTGATTTCTTGTCCGTAGAGTCGGATTGTGGCATTTGAGCGGATGAGCCCCTCAGGGTCGTTGATGAAGTCTTTGGATTCTGTAAGCATCCCTCCACTTCCACAAGCATTGTCATAGATGAGGAATGAGCCTTTTTTAATTTGCTCTTTGACGGGGAGAAAGGTGAGATGAGTCATCAGCTCAATGATTTCTCTAGGGGTGAAATGCTCTCCTGCTTCTTCGTTGTTTTCTTCGTTGAATTTTCTTATCAGCTCTTCAAAGACATAGCCCATCCCAAGATTACTTAGTCCTTGATGAAGGATATTGCCTTGGGAGTCAAGAATGGGGTTTATGGAAAGGTTGATTTTGGGAGAGCAAAAACGCTCAATGACTTCAAAGAGGATTCCTGCCTCCTCAAGAGTGTCAAGCTGGTTTTTGAACTTAAACTTTGCGATGATGTCTTGGATATTGGGGCTGAAGCCATCAAGGTAGTTTTCTAGGTTGGCTCGGATATTTTTTGGGTCATCACGAAGAGTTTGGAGTGTGAATTTGGAGTAGTTATAGAAGCTCATCCCACTGCCCTGCTCTCCTGTGAGAAAGGTATCAAGAAATCCCACAATCCCCTTGCGAGCCTCATAAGTTGCTAGGACTCTTTCTTTGGTAGGTTCAAGCACCGCATCAAGTCGCCTAATCACAGTCATAGGGAGGATGACATCGCGATATTTGCCTTTGACATAGACATCACGCAAGAGATCATCTGCCACGCCCCAAATGAAATTGATAATAGGCTGGAATTGTGCGGTATCCATAAAAGCTCCAAAGTTAAAAAATCAAAATGAGAATTTTATAAGATTTCATATCTTTTGAAAAAAGATAATTTTAACTTCACTTCTTTATATAGAGAAAATTTGATTCCAAAGCGACTAAGAGCTTTATGATTAGGAGGTTTGGGATATATCGACTTTCTGACACAGTCGCAGCACAAATAAACACCACCCTCTTGTGCGCCAGATAACAGGCTCAAAATAATAGCCTAGGAATCAATCCTAATATTGGCAACCCTCCCTCTCTTCTTCACCACCCAAAGGCACAATAGCAAGATCATCACAGCCACACCAAAGCTTAGAGCCAAACTCTCGCTCTCTGCATATACAAACAATCCTACAAAAGAACACAGCGCGCAAATTCCTGCAAAAAACATCTGTGTGATGAAATGATTATGCAAAGAGCATTTCACACTTGCTGAAGAGAGGATCGTCGTATCTGATATGGGCGAAGTGTGATCTCCATAGAGTGATCCTCCAAGCACACTAGCCACGGCTAGAGCTACATTGCCTCCACTATATAGAGCAAGCTCGATTCCGATCGGCAGCATAATCGCAAAGCATCCCCAACTTGTCCCAGTGCTAAATGAAATCAGCATCGAGATTCCAAAAAGCAGCATCGGTAAAAGCAGAGGCGAATCAAAAAATGAGGAATGTGCAAAAAGCTCAGAGAGTAAAATGCCAAGCTTTAGATCATCTTTGAGTATCGGTGCCAATGCCCATGCAAGGATCAAAACACCTATAGCTGAACTCATCGTCATCCCCCCCTTCCAAACCACACTTTTCATCCAGTCACGATCCAATCTTTTATACGCCAAGATCACAGAGATCACAACACCTATCATTCCTCCCCAAAACAAAGAGCGATTGATATCGCTATGAGCAAAAATCTGCATCAAATCTAGCTGCTGAGCCTTTTGATATCCATCAAAAAATACAAACAAAAACACACTTACAAATAAGACCAAAAATGGCACAAAGATAAAAAACATCGATTTTTGGTGAGTTTGCTTGGGCAAGGGATCTTCTTTGGGCTCTGCGATCATTAGGCGCTGAGTGGGTGCATCAACCTGCCATACAATCGTCATCCCCACACAGATCAAAGTAAGCCATGCATAAAAATTAAATCCTATGCTCTCAAACAGCACCAAAGAAGCGTTTTGATGTGCCCCTAGATTGCTTTGCAAAATCCCAAGAATATATGCTCCCCAGCTTGAAAATGGCACAAGCACACAAACAGGAGAGGAAGTCGAATCCACAATATAAGCTAGCCTCTCCTTGCTTAGGCGATAGATCTCTCCCACAGATCGTGCGATCTGCCCCAAAATCACAGCATTGAAACAGCCATCGATAAAAATAATAATCCCAAAGACAAACAAAGCAAACTCTGAACTTTTGGGTGTTTTGAGCTTAGAGCGGATCCATCCTCCCATCGCTCCAATCCCTCCAGAATGCAAGAAAAACTCTCCCAAGATTCCCAAACACAACAAAAACCCAATAATATAAAGCTTGCCCCATGCAAACCCACTAGATCCCCAAAAAATTGAGCGAAACTTTTCCAAAAAATACATCGGGATCTCTAAAGGTGTCCCAAAATTGACCACAATCCCCCCACACAACAAACCTAAGATCAAAGAGATAAAAACATTGCGCGTGATCAAGATCCCCAAAATCGTAGAAAACGGAACCAAAAGCCCCCAAAGCAGAGAAGAATCCAATCATTTTCCTTCATATTCATTTCCATGAAATATACTATATTAACCTGCTATTTTTAGTTATTTTGTCACCTTTTATTTGACATTTGCAAATAACTCTTTGAGATAGGGCATCTGTTTGGAGAGCTGAAGTGGTGTCAGATAGAGATATACATACTGCTCTAGCAATGCTTGCAAGAGCTCTACATTGGCCTCCATAAGATTGGAGCTGTGTTGGTATTCTAAAGGGATAGAAAAGCCTAGGATTTCTTTGTTGGCATCGATCTTGCCAAAAGTCTCATGAGCAAAAATTGGCATAAAATTAGCAAAAATAGGGATAGATTCTCTCAATGCATAGCTTGGAGTAAAAATAGGCTGAGAAATAGCATGCGTGGCTCCTTTGCTGATCTTTGCCTCTAAATTAGTCAGTGTTGTGATTTTGAATCTCAAGTCAAATGAACTTGCTAGCTCCAAAATTCTCATCGCATCCACTCCCCTGATATAGCCATCCCCACTCACACACGCAATCCCCAAAAGATTGGCATAGCAAACTCCCTTCAATCTTGAGAGAATCTCTCCCTCATCTCTCTCTCCACCCCTAATCGTAGCAACTACACCCACTCCAAGAGCATCTTGGATCATCTTAGCACTCACAAGCGGATCGACACTTGGCTTGCCCAAAGGATTGCTAGGGATCAAGATGAAATCAACCTTGATGCACTCAACCAACTGCTCCAATATTTTGATATCTGCCCCAAAATCCCCACTTGGGACAAACTCAACGCCCCTCACTTTTCTCTCCTTGTTATAATGGAATCTTATTTTATACAAGGAGCATTTTAATGGATAAAACTTTGCAAAATCAGGGCTTTAGCCTATGGTGTGATTTCATTGAGCGAGATTTTTTGAAACAAAGATTCTCTACTCTCATCCAAGAAGGCAAAATCTTTGGAGCCACAAGCAATCCAAGTATCTTTGCTCAAAGTTTCAAAACTTCCCCAGCCTACAAAGAAGAGATCGCATCACTACAACACAAAAATGCCAAAGAAATCTATGAGACTCTAGCCATCGCTGATATCAAAAGTGCAGCCAAACTTTTATATCCTCTCTATGAGCGTGATTGTGATAATGGCTATGTCAGTATTGAGATAGATCCCCTCTTTTGCGATGATGCACAAGCAAGTATCCAAGAAGGTAGAAGACTCTTTGATGAGATCAATGAACCCAATGTTATGATCAAAGTCCCAGCCACACAGGCAGGATATGAAGTCATGGAAGAGCTACTCACTCAAAACATTCCCATCAATGCCACACTTGTCTTCTCCCCATCTCAAGCACTTGAATGTGCTCAAGCTTTCAGACGCGCAAGAGATAAGGGTGGGATTGGCAAAAGTGTCATTAGTGTCTTTGTCTCACGCCTAGATCGTGCCACCAATACACTTCTCCCTCCACATCTCCAAAACAAACTAGGCATCACCAATGCCAAGCACATCTACAACCTTATTGAAGGACTTGGAGATCATAACACACGCACGCTCTTTGCAAGCACAGGAGTCAAAGGAGGAGATTTGAAGGCGAGTTATTATGTCGATGAACTTCTTTTGCCTCATGCGATCAATACAGCTCCACTTGAGACGATTGAGGCTTATTTCACCCATCAAGATACAGACATCAAAAATAGTGCGAGTGATTTATCGGCATTTGACAGCATCGATCTATCTACACTCTATGCCAAACTTTTGGAAGATGGACTTGAGGCATTTAAACTAAGCTTTCAAGATCTGCTCACTTCGCTCAAACACTAGGACTTATGCAAATACACTTTGATCTTTCAAAGCTGTATTTACAACCCTTAGAATCGATAACTATATCCTAGAGAGATGTAGTTATCCTGTGTGATTTGGGTGCGAATCTCATTTGACTGAAGGGTTTGCAAGGAATGTTCCCTCATAGTATAAGTGGTGCTTGTGCGTCCAGAGCTCATCATATCACCAAATCGATATGCAAGTGTGATTTGATGTCTATCATAGTGGTAACCAAGTCCTAGCTGAGGATAGATTTCATGCATCATCACATCACCAAAATTAAGACCAATCGAGGATATATCACCTTGATTGGAACTTCGAGTCTTTACAAAATAAGAGAAACGATAGCCCACACCTAGACTTAATGCCAATGTATGTTTGCCCTCTTCCCAAAAATCCCATACTGCCTCAAGATCTACTCCAGTTTTGATAGGGAGATACTCCAACTCAAAACCCATCCATGATGCATTGGTTTTTGAGATCGAGATCTCTCCTTTTGTAAGATTGCCTACACCGACATACACACCTCCCCTCAATCCCAAACCCAAACCAAAATAATGCTGATATCCAAGCCTCACTCCTCCATCAAATGCTAGATGTGTGGCAGTAGTGTTTGGGTGTTGTGTATTGTGAGTAGAAAACCTGCTCATCCCTCCATTGATTTCTATCCCCAAAAGGATTCCATTTTTTGATCCATCTATGTTGGGGGATTCTGCATGGAGGGTTTCAGTCTTGAGGTGTTCTTCTGCCCAAAGGGATGAGGCTAGTAGTAGCCCTCCCAAAATGATCTTTTGGAATCTCATCTTCTAAACTTCTTAGCGGATCTCCACAATCAATGGTTTAGCTACCTTACTCGCCACCTCACTTACCTTGGCTTGAGCTTCTGCTCTAGATTTGAAAGGTCCGATCAAATAGCGATTGACAACTCTGCCATTTTGATCCATTTTCTGCACCTGATAGGCAAAACCTGAGAGTTTTTTCATAAACTCAGCATTAGGTTTACTGCCAAAAACTCCCACTTGAAGATAGAAACCATTGGGAATCTTCTTTTGGATCGATCCAAAAGTTTGTATTGCAGTTTGAGACTTGGGCGCAGTGGATGTAACTTGCTTGGCTTTTGGAGCAGTAGGTTTGGAAATCTCTGATTTGGGTGTCGTGACTTTGGGGCTAACTGGCTTGGGTTCTGATTTGGGCTCTGGCTTAGAAACTGGTGTAGTAGATTTTTTGAGCTTGCTCATCTGATCTTTATCTACTGAAGCTTTGGGTGTCGTTTCAGGTTTGGGAGTGTTTTGCTCTGCATTAGATTGTGAATCTTTACTCTGTGTTGGATCTACATTGATCTTTTGGAGAGCTTGGATAGGAGTTGTTGGCTCCTTAGCTGTTTGTGAGGGCTGTTGACTTGGCTCACTTTTTTTGATCACTTGAGGTTGAGCTAGCTGATCATCAGGGGATTCGTGCTTGGATTTGATCTCAGCAATTAGCTTATCAAACTCTTCATCTACTTGACTTTTGGGAGTTTGTGCTTGGTCTGGATTGACAAATTTCTCAAGCTCAGCATGGGTGACTTCAAGTCCTTTGGGCTTCTCAGGTTTAGCCAAAATAAAATAAGCCACTATTCCAACTGTTGCAATCAGCAATACAGAAGCAATCGCAATAAGAATCTTTCGCTTGGATTGATCCTTATCTACGGGCTGCTCTGGGCTATCAACCAAAATATCATCTAGATTATTTTCCATACTTTACTCCTTCAATAAATCGCTTGAGTGTAGAGATTGAATGGGCGTGTGAATTCTTCAACCTCTTGCTTCACTTTTGCTTGAACTCTAGTATCATTGATCGCATCAAGCACTTCAGCGATCTTTTGAGCAATCCACTCAAATTCTTTTTCTTTCATTCCCCTAGCTGTCAGTGCTGGAGATCCAAGACGGATACCACTTGTGACAAATGGACTTCTTTTCTCTCCTGGGACGGTGTTTTTATTGACAGTCATCCCTGCATTGCCTAGAGCCAAATCCGCATCTTTACCGCTAAATTCTCTCTCCAAGAAATCCATCAAAATCAAATGATTCTCAGTCCCATTGCCTACAAGCTTATAACCTCTTTGCATCAATACCTTTGCCATCGCATTGATATTGGAGCGGACTTGCTTTGCATAGTCTCTCCACTCAGGTTTAAGATTTTCTTTGAATCCTACAGCTTTGGCGGCAATAAGATTCATCAATGGCCCACCTTGTGTGCCTGGGAAAATCGCTTTATCAATCTTGCTTGCAATTTCTTCATCATTACTCAAGATCACCCCTCCCCTTGGACCTCTAAGTGTCTTATGAGTTGTTGTTGTCACGACATGGCAGTGTGGGAAGGGATTGGGATATTCATCTGCTACCACAAGTCCTGCCACATGCGCTACATCACCCATTAGAATCGCTCCCACCTCATCAGCGATCTCTCTAAACTTTGCAAAATCAAGACGCTTTGTATAAGCACTAAATCCACAGATAATCAGCTGAGGCTTGATGATATGAGCAATCTTCCTCACCTCTTCATAATCAATGCATCCCTCAAGATTCACTCCATAAGAAAAACTATGATAAGTCTTCCCGCTTGAGCTCACTTTGGCTCCATGTGTGAGATGCCCTCCATGGCTTAGATCCATCCCCAAAATCTTGTCATATGGTTTTAAAAGAGCATTAAAGACTGCATTATTGGCTTGACTTCCAGAGTGAGGCTGGACATTGGCAAAAGAGCATCCAAAGAGTTTTTTCACTCGCTCAATCGCAATCTCTTCAATTTTATCGACAAACTCACATCCTCCATAATAACGCTTATAGGGATAGCCTTCAGCATATTTGTTGGTCAAAATACTTCCCATTGCCTGCATCACACTTGGAAATGTGAAATTCTCACTTGCAATGAGCTCTAGATGTGTATTTTGTCTATGAAATTCCTGCTCAATCAAATCAAAAATTTCTCTATCTTCATTTTTCAAAAACTCACTCATTTTCTTCCTCCTTGATTTCAAAAGTTTGCTTGATTGGCTTCATTGCTGGGAACAAAATCACATCTTTGATCGTCTTACTATTAGTCAGAAGCATCACAAGGCGATCAATCCCAATTCCCTGTCCTGCTGTGGGTGGCATCCCATGAGCCAAAGCCCACACATAATCTTCATCCATATATTGCGCTTCTTCATCTCCAGCATCTTTTGCCTTCACTTGATCTTTGAATCGCTCATATTGATCTAGGGGATCATTGAGCTCACTAAATCCATTGGCAATCTCCTTGCCACCCACAAAAAACTCAAAACGATCAGCCAAAGATGGATCTACATCATTGCGTCTTGCAAGAGGACTGATCTCGATAGGATATTCTGTGATGAAGGTGGGGTTGATCAGTTTTGATTCTACAAAGGCATCAAATGCCTCACTTTGGAGATGACCATAGCTCATCGATGGAGATACCTCCACACCTTTTGAGCTCAAAAACTCATAGAGTTTGAGAGGATTTTCAACAATCTCAGATTCAATCCCACCAATTTGGCAAAGTGATTGTTTGTAAGTCAGAATGGAAACTTGGGAAAAATCAATCACCTCATCTCCATGGGGAATCTGCATGGGCAACTTCAAAGCCTCCAAAAGCGAGGCAAAAAGCTCTTGGGTTAGCTTGATCAAATCTTCATAAGTTTTATAAGCCCAATAAAACTCAATCATCGTAAATTCTGGATTGTGGCTATGATCCATTCCCTCATTTCTAAAATTTCGATTGATTTCAAACACAGCCTCAAACCCACCCACAATCAAACGCTTCAAATAAAGCTCAGGAGCGATTCTTAAATATCGCTCTACTTCTAGTGCATTATGATAGGTGATAAATGGTCTTGCATTGGCTCCCCCTGGGATTGGGTGAAGCATAGGGGTTTCTACTTCCAAAAATCCTTTGGATTCAAAAAACTTGCGGATATGAGAGACGATCAAACTCCTCATTTTGAAAGTTTCCTTCACATGGGGATTGACAATCAAATCAAGATAGCGTTGGCGATAACGCAACTCAATATCGCTTAATCCATGGAATTTCTCAGGCAATGGAACGATGGATTTACTTAGAATCTGCAAAGAAGTGGCATGCAAACTAAGCTCTCCGGTTTTGGTCACAAAAGGAAAGCCTTGTGCATAGATGATATCCCCCACTTCAAGATGTTTTTTGAGGATCTCAAACTCATCTTCAAGCTCATTTTTGGAGAAATACACCTGCAAAATTCCACTCTCATCTTCAATCTTGATGAAACTTGCCTTCCCCATCCATCGCTCAAACTTTACGCGTCCAACGATAGATTCTGTTTGGTTTGGATCTTTCCTTTCTTCTTGCTCTACTAGAGTTGCATAGCGATCTAGAAAGTCTGCATTTTTGATGCTTCTCTCCAAACCATTAGCATAAGGATTTTTTCCTAAGCTACGCAAAGAATCAGCTTTTTGAATGCGTTGTTGAATATATTGATTATCAAACATTTATTGCCCCTTAATGATTTCTTGTGGATTGGATACTGACTGCTCAATCTTTTCTTCCAGCGCCTTGGTTTCATCAATCACTTTATTCTTGGTATGATCCAATTTTTGCTGAGCCTCATTAGTATCTTGAGGGATATAGGCACCTACATCAATCTTGACAAGCTTTGATGCGATACCCTCCATCAATGGATACATCTGACTATGATTGCCAACATGGCGCAATACACCAGACATAAACTCCAAGCTCAAAGCTAGATGTAAAACAATCGCGATCGCCAAAAAGGCTTTAAGCGCACCAAAAAAAGCTCCCAAGATGCGATTGATGTATTTAGAAAATGCCGTTGTGGCAATGCGTGAGATCAACTCTGCAAGTAAAAGTGAAGAAATCCAAATTGCCAAGAAAATGATCAAAAACCCCACAAAAGTATGCAAAGTCCCAGAGCCCAAATCAAAAACATGTGCCCTAAACCAATCTCCCGCCTCATATGAATATCTTGAAGCAAACACAACGCCAAGCACCAAACCTAGCATCCCAAGCAATTCGCGCATAAAACCAGAGAAAAATCCACGAAATGCGATAAAAGCCATGATTCCAAGAATAATGAAATCAATATAACCTAAGTTATCCATGTATAATGCTCCACAAAAACCCTTGATTAAACTGTGAATTTTACAACAAATCCTTATGAGCATTTGATTTTCTTAAATAAGGCTTATCCATTGATCTGGCGTAGTTTGCTTTTGTCTTTTCTCTTTGTGTTACCACTTTATTGGGTATGGATTTTTGAGTTCATCTTAAAGATTCCCATCCCGCTTTGGCTCAATTCAATTTGTGCACTCCTGAGTTTTTGGATTTTTCTTTTTATCCCCTCAAGGATGAAGTTTTGGTTTGGCTTTTTTGTGGGGTTATTGTGGTTTTATTGGGTTGGCTTCTCTTTTGTATATTTTGGGTTTGCATACCTCGTGCCACTCATTAGTCTTGTTGTGGCTTGTATCTATATGCTTATTTTTGCCCTCGCCTTATACTCTTCCAACCTCATCTATCGCCTCATTTTTCTTCTCTCTTTGAGCTTTATCCATCCTTTTGGATTTGATTGGATGAATCTTGATAGTTTCTTGGCATATAGCTATTTTGGGGTTTCTAAGTCTGATCTATTTATGATTCTTGTGGCTTTGGTGAGTGCATATTTTGCTTACAATCAAGCATCAAAATTCCTTTTTATTTTGTCTGCTTTTTTGATCTTATGTGCCTTAGAGTTTCCCTCACCCAAGCCCAATCCTCCTCTCCCCTACAAATTTAGCCTGCTCAATACAGATTTCTCACAAGATCTCAAATGGCAGAAGACATATGCTGCACACAACGCAACTCTTCAGCTCAAAATGATTCACCGCTCTATCCAAGAACATTCCAAATTGATCATTCTCCCAGAGACAGCCTTCCCTTTTGTGCTTGAGCATTCAATCTATTTTCAAATGCTCAAAGATCTTAGTGCTCAAAGCACCCTTGTAGTCGGTGCCTTGAGAGAAAAAGATGGCAAGCTTTATAATTCCACTTATGTATTTCAAAATCACAAAGTGCATATTTTTGACAAAGTGGTTTTAGCTCCCTTTGGGGAGAAAATCCCACTCCCTGATCTTTTGGCCAAGCCACTAAGTAAAATTTTTTTGGGTGATGGAGCTCCACAATTTAGCCCAAGTCTAAAATTTGGTTATTTCACTCTAGGAGAGAAGACATTTAAGAGTGTGATTTGCTATGAGGGGACAAGTGCGAGAGCTTATGAGGATTCTCCCCCATATCTTATTGTGATTAGCAATAATGCTTGGTTTCCTCACTCCATTCAACCAGCACTCCAAAAAAATCTTATGAAATACTACTCAAAACTCCATCAAACAACCATTCTGCATGCTAGCAATGGATCACCAAGCTTTGTCATCTCTCCTTAAAATGGATGAAAAACTTGTCGATCTAGCTAAAATCGTTTAAAAATTTTAAGGAGACAAGATGGCAAAAGTGATATCTAGACTGATTGCTTGTGGGATTTTGGCACTAGGAGTTGCTCAAGCAGCACCCCAAAAACCCTCAGGAAATGTCGTAAAAAACCTTCAAAAAGGTTCTGTGATCAATGGTGCAAAAGCAACTGGTGATCTCACAAGATGGATGTTTTTCAATGATGGGTCTATTGGAGGATCTTGGACAAAAATTGGCAAATCAGAGTATGTCTCTGTGGATCTTGGATATTCAGCGACGATCACAACAATTGCGGCTGCTGGTGGATTGAGAGGGATTTTTGGAATCGATTTTGAATTTCCTATCTATGTCTCAGCTAAGGGTCAGACAAATGCTCTCACAACAAGCAATAATTTTGCTGAAGTCCTTGGATGGGGAGCGATGGTTCCATTGAGTGTGGGGATTGATGTCAATGGGTTTTATCTCAGAGGGCTAGTAGGATATGGCTACAACGAAATCAAGGAAGGCTATGACATCGGAGCCAATAAAAATGCTCATCTCACGGCTAGATACCACGGATTGATCTATGGTGGAAGCATCGGATATCGCATCAAAAATATTGTCAATATCGGTGCCAAAGCTATCTTTGGAAAGATGAAAAATGACAAAAGAGATGGAGATGCTTCACTAGCTGAGATCAGAGAACCCAAAGATCGCCACTACGATATGATGAGATTTGGAGGATATGTTTCGATTATCTTCTAAGATTTCTCTACGCTTTAAAAAAGGGGGGTGGGTTAAGATCTCACTTCTGTCTGACACACAAGATCATGAAAAGTCTTGCGATCTTTTCTCAAAAAAGGAAAAACAAAGCCAAACAACAATGCCAAGCTCAAAAGCCAAATAAAAAAACGCAATAAAGTAAGGAAAAAATTGGGTCTTTGTCCAGTTTGTGCATATAACTTCAATTCCTGAGCCCTCATCCCTGGAGTTTGCCCACCGATACAACAAAATAGCGAATCGATGATTCCATAAAGCAAGATGCAAGCAAAAATTGCCCATTGATTGGCTTGAAATGCTTCTTTGCTCCCAAGGATTCCATAGGTCATCACATACAAAATCGGGGTATAGATCATAAAAACATCAATCACAAGAGCCTTAAAACGCTCGAAAAATGAGGCACAAGAAATCTTAGGGCTACCTTTATCACCCCCCTGCTTCTTCTTAGTTCCCACGACTTCCTGGCTTAATCGCTGGAAGCTTACCTTCTTGACAAAGAGGACAAGAGGTCGGATCATAAATTTCAAAAACAAAATCTTCTAGGGCAAATAAAGGAAGATGGGAAGGAAGTTTGCCTTCAGATTTGGCTTCAAGAGTAGAACCAACACGCTTGCAAAATCCGCGGTTAGCCAATCCAGCAAATCCCACAATCTCAGCCCCCAAACTCTCAACGCATCGAGCAGATTCTAAGGCTGATCCCCCAGTCGTGATAATATCCTCACAGATCAAAATCCTCTCTTGGCAAGAAACCTCAAAACCACGACGCAAAGTCATCACGCCCTCAACACGCTCAGTAAAAATAAATCTCACACCCAAGGCCCTAGCAAGCTCATACCCTGCCAAAATCCCACCCAATGCTGGAGAGCACACACAATCAACTTTTAGTCCATATTCTCTGATTTGTTGTGCCAAAGCCTCTGCAAGTTCTTGAGCAACTTTTGGATTTTCCAAAACTTTTGCAGATTGGAGATAGTATGGAGAATGATTGCCGCTACTTAGCAAAAAATGCCCCTCAAGCAATGCATCAGCTCTCAAATAACAATCTCGAATATTCATGCATCAACTCCTTTAAACTTTCATAACCTCTTCTTCTTTGTGCTTAACCATCTCATCAATTTTTTTGACAAATTCATCTGTAAATTTCTGAATCTCATCTTGTCCTTTTTTGCTCATATCTTCAGTGATTTCTTTGTCTTTTTCAAGTTTTTTGATGGCATTGTTGCTCTCTTGACGCACATTGCGCACACCAACCTTAGCTTTCTCACCCATAGCTTTAGCTTCTTTGGCTACCTCTTTGCGCTGCTCTTGTGTCATCGGTGGAAAGAAAAGCTTCACACTCTCTCCATCGCTATTGGGATTCACTCCGATATTTGCCTCTTGGATCGCCTTTTCAACTTCTTTGATCAAAGTCTTCTCCCAAGGATTGATCACAATCGTTGTCGCATCTGTAGCGATCACTGATCCAATTTGATTGAGTGGTGTAGGAGTCCCATAATAATCAACGCGAATATTGTCTAAAATCGTGATTGATACTTTCCCACTTCGCAAGGTTCCAAAATCCCTTCTAAGCGACTCGATCGTCTTATTCATGGAATTTTGTGTTTGCTCATAAATCTTGCTTAGCATTTATTTCTCCTCTTTTTTATTTGTTGATTGATCTACTTGCACAGAAGGTGGCAAAGGTGCTGATGGAGCTTCTTGCGTTTGCAATGTCTGTGGCAGAGAATCCATCAAGCTTTTTTGCGTTTGCTTGGCATAAAAATAACTCAAGGCAATTGTGTTGATCAAAAACAATCCTCCAAAAAAAAGTGTGAGCTTGGCTAAAAATCCAGCTGCACCTTTAGCGCCAAAAACACTTTCATTACTCCCACCATAATTGACAAGCCCACCTCCAGAACTTTTTTGAAGAAGGACGACGATCACAATCAGAATTGTCAAAATAATTTGCAAAATAAACAAAGCTGAAATCATCTCAGAAATCCTTAATAATCAGGGTTTAAACCCGCGATTCTACCAAAACTTTAGATTATAATAATCGATAAAATCTCACTTAAATTAGGGTCGAATTTGCGTCTTTTTTCTTTCGATTCTCATGCCAAGTCTTACTCATCTTTTTGCGAGGCTCAGACTTTTTTCGCTCGATCTCTTGTATCAGCAGCTGCAAAAGAGTGGGGCACTTATTTTGGGACAATTTTGGATCTTGGATGTGGAAGTGGTGAAGTCTTGCGCCAAATACACAGTCACAAGATTGGATTTCAAGAATATATTGGGTGCGATCTTTCTCAGGCTATGCTTGATTCCTTTGATCCAGATCCCAGTGTTCAACATCACACCACACTTTTAAACTCAGACTTTGACACCACGCTCAAGCTTATCAAGTATGCAGATCTCATTATCTCTAGCTCAGCATTGCAGTGGTCACCAGATCTTGAGCATACACTCCATCTCATCGCACAATATTCTTCCAAGATCGCTCTAAGCATCATGACTTCAGAAACACTCAAAACATTTCATCACTTTTTAGATTCCACATCACCCCTCCCCGATCCTGCTAGGATTTTAAAATCTTTAGAACACTTCTTTGATGGTGAGATAAAAACCCTAGAAATCACACTTAGCTTTCAAGACAATCCAAGTCTAATTGCGCATCTAAGAGGGACGGGAATCATGGGTGGAGGAGTTTTGAGTTATCACCAAGCCAAAAAAATCCTAAAATATCAGGGAGATTTAAACTACCAAAGCCTTCTTTTTGTCGGTAAATCAAAAAAATAAAGGAATCATTTATGAAACAAAGAGTGTTTTCAGGCATCCAGCCCACTGGTAAAGTCACTATTGGGAACTATCTTGGTGCAATCAAAAATTGGGTGGAACTCCAAGAGCATTATGAAAACATCTTTTGTGTCGTCAATTCACATGCCATCACAACAAAGCAAGATCCCCAAATCCTCAAGCAGCATACTTATGATATGGCTGCTCTCCTTCTTGCTTGCGGAATTGATCCTGCTCAATCTAGTCTCTTTATCCAAAGCGAGATTGATGCCCATCCTGCGCTTGCTTGGATCCTCAATTGCAATATCCCTATGGGCGAAATGGAGCGCATGACACAATTCAAAGACAAGGCTCAAAAAAATCCCAAAAATATCAATGTCGGATTGTTTGATTATCCAGCATTGATGGCAAGTGATATTTTGCTTTATCAAACTGATCTTGTGCCTGTGGGAGAAGATCAAAAACAGCATCTTGAACTTGCACGCAATGTCGCACAGAGATTTAATCGTGATTTTGGAGAGTGTTTCAAGATCCCAGAACCCCTCATCACCAAACTTGGAGCCAGAATCATGGGACTTGATGATCCCACAAGCAAAATGAGCAAATCAAGCAAGGCTCAAAATCATGCGATCTTTCTGCTTGACTCACCAGAAGAGATTGAGAAAAAATTCAAAAAAGCAACAACAGATTCTCAAACCTCAATCGTGTTTGATCCTGAGCGCAAGGGTGTCTATAATCTTCTTTGCATCTATGAAATCTTTAGCAAAAAAACACGCGATGAGATCGAGGAAGAATTCAGAGATCAAGGATATGGACTTCTTAAAAGAAGAATTACTGAAGTAGTGGTTGAAACCCTTGAACCAATTCAAAGAGAATATACAAAAATTAGATCAGATGAAAAATACCTACTAGAGGTTTTAAATCAAGGCAAAGAAAAAGCCCAATCTATCGCGGATCAGACATACAAAAAAGCCAAAACACTTGTTGGTCTTATCTAGAATTTGTTTATGTATGGTTAGTTTTTCATTCTCAAAACATTTGCATATTATGACTAATCTTATGTCAAAACAAAATCAAAGGAGCTTTCACTATGAATAGAAAAATACTAGTATCTGCTGCACTAAGCATGAGTTTGTTGTTTGGCTTTGATGTTCAGGAGATGCCAAAAATTCAAGAGCGCGTCGCACCTGATATCGGTCAAAATAAGATCTACTCATTTAATTCTTCCATCGAAGAAGCCTCTAAGGTCGTAGTCAATATCTCAACTCAAAAAAAAATCAAAAATCAAATGGGCATGCACCCGATGTTCAACGATCCATTCTTTCAGCAATTCTTTGGAGATCTCTACAACCAAATTCCTAGAGAAAAAATTGAGAGATCTCTAGGGAGTGGAGTCATCATTTCAAGTGATGGCTATATCATCACCAATAATCATGTCATCGACGGAGCTGACAAGGTGATGGTCTCTCTCCCTGGAAACAACAAAGAATATCAAGCCAAGGTCATAGGAACTGATGCTAGAACTGATCTTGCAGTCATTAAAATTGAGCAGACTAATCTCCCATTCATCAAATTTGCTGATAGCTCTTTGGTCAAGATCGGAGATCTTGTCTTTGCTATTGGAAATCCATTTGGTGTTGGAGAAACGATCACTCAAGGGATTGTCTCAGCTCTCAACAAAAGCGGGATCGGAATCAATGATTATGAAAATTTCATCCAAACTGATGCTTCCATCAATCCTGGAAACTCTGGAGGGGCGCTTGTAGACAGTCGTGGTGCCTTGATTGGAATCAATACAGCAATCATTTCCAAAAGTGGGGGCAATCAGGGGATCGGATTTGCCATTCCTTCAGATATGGTCAAACGCATCGCTAAGCAATTAATCGAGCAAGGTGCGATTAGACGCGGTTATCTTGGCGTTGGGATTCAAGACATTAGTTCTGATTTGAGAGATACATATGGCAACAACGAAGGAGCTGTGATCATTAGTCTAGAAGCAGATTCACCTGCCAAAAAAGCAGGATTGATGGTCTGGGATCTCATCACAAAGATCAATGGAAAACCAATCAAAAATTCCGCAGAACTCAGGAATCTTATCGGCACAATGCCTCCCAATGAAAAAATCACACTCACTTATATGCGCGATAAGCAAGAAAAAACCATCACCCTCACTCTTGCTGAGAGTAAAGACACTAAGGGAAGTATGCAAGGCAGCAAGAAAGGTGTAAATGGAGCTCAAGGATTGGAAGGTGTCAGTGTGCAAGAAATTTCTCCTCAAATGCGACAACGCAATCAAATCCCAAGAGATATCGATGGGGTGCTTGTCACACGAATCGATGAAGATAGCAAAGCCTATGAATCAGGACTAAGGGCAGGAGATATCATCGGACAGATTGAAAACATCACAATCAAAAATCTAGCAAGCTACAAAAAAGCCCTTCAGCAATTTAGAGGAAAAACCAAACGCGTCCTTGTCTATAGCCAAAATGGAATCAAAACAATCGTCGTCAAATAACCTAACCCCCCATCCTCGCAAAAAAAAAGGGGGGGGGGATTAGCCCCAAATAATCCCAGAAAACCTCACAAGTCCAGCACTCAATAATCCAGCCAAGATCCCAGCAATCGCATCATCTCCAACAACGCCCCATCCTCCTTGAACTTTAGAATCAAAATATCCCACTAAGGAAGGTTTCCAAATATCAAAAATCCGAAAAAACACAAAAGCAGCAATGATACCCACCCAAGAGAAAGGAACAAATGAGAGTGCAATCCATAGCCCCACAAGCTCATCAATCACGATACTTTTATCATCGTGCTCTCCTCCATTTGCCTCAAATATATCAATCTGCTTAATCGCAATAGCTCCAATCAAAATCGCACACAAAAACAAAGTATTGTTGGAAAAATACAGAATAGGCAATGCCAATAACAAAGCCACAAAACTCCCCACGGTCCCAGAAGCCTTCGGACTTTTTCCACTAAAAAAGAGCGTCAGAAAGCATAAACGCAATTTATTTGACATGATAGAGCCTTGAGAGTGCTTCATAAAAATTTTCTTCTTCATCATGCACAATACCCTCATGAGTAATCAAATCTGAGTAAAGTTTATTGAGGCGTCTTGCTTGATTGGGGAAAAGATAAGTAAGTATCATTGCAGAAACTTCCTTGCGCATAAATATCTCTGGTGGCATCAAGCCAAGCTTAAGCATCTCAAAAAAATTTTTGGAGTCATAAGAGATATGCTGATGCTTGCCATGTGGGCAAATTTTTGTGCTTTTGATAGTGTTGCACATCTTGCAATACACATATTCACTCATCAATTGGATTGAGAGATCAACTCCTTGGATGCTATCAATGATCGTGCATGTGCGATCTCCTTCTACAAATGTACTCAAATCCGAACTTCCAAGACTTGCAATAAAATCAGTGCATCCATAGTTTTTGCAAATTAAAGCATTTAAAATCATACGATTAGAGCCTGAGAGCAAGTATGTATATTCAAGGGGAGCAATCACAATCTTATGGGAGGGCAAAAAATGATTGATGACATATTCAAGGCTTTTGAAGCGCAATGAAAATGGCAAAAACCACTCATTATGATGAGGAACAAACACCACAAGCAAATCATGCTTCAAAAGTGCTTCTTGCAAAATCTTCTCATGTACCATGTGGATTGGATTGACATTGAGCATCACTCCACAAACTCTCTTGGCATCAAGTTCTTTGATTTTCTCCAAAATACGCCTTTTGTTTTGTGGAATGATTCCACTACCCTCTACACTAAAAGATCCGCTAATCCCATACTCCCCCACTCGCTGAGATACTCTAGCGCAATCTTGATGCCCAAGATCCCCACCAACAATCCTCCTGATACGCTCCTCTCTATCGATTTTGAAAATATTCTCCACCCAAAGTCTTCCCACCCTTTTTGACCCAAGGCACAGCTGAACTTCCTCTCCCTTTTGAAGATGAGTGATTACTTCAAGATTCTTTTTGCCATTTGGTGAAAAAATCAAAGGTGAAGGAAAGGAGACTCCCTCAAACATCCCACTTTTCATCACCTCCTCACCCTGATCTTTATCCATAAGAGACAATACAGGAGAGAGGATTCCCTCCTGCAACATCTCCAAAACCGCTAAGGCTTCTTTATCAATGTAGATCTGTTTCTTTTCGCTTCTCAAGTCCATATCTCTTTCTCTTCTCCCATAAGTTCTTGCGACTGATTCCCATTTTCTTGGCAAGCTCTACATCTGAGTAGTGATTTTCAAATTTTTGGATAATGCACTTTTCATATTCTCGCACAGACAGGATATTTCCCTCAAAATCCAAAGAGCCTGACTGACACACTACATCCACCACCTGTGGAAAATCAATCTGATCAGAAGCAACAACGGAGGCGATGATATTTTTGTCACTCATTTCATGTAAAAAATCTCTAAAATCTGCCTTTCGCAAACTCTCAAGATGCGTCACATACATCACAGTATCCCTACTCGCTCTCTCCAAAACATCACGCCAATCATAAAGCTTGAGTGTTGCAAACTTCAAGGTCATCTTCTTTTCTTTGGCAATTTTGATGGCATAAACATCAGCAATTTTTTGAGCATTGCAACGAATCACAAAGGGAGGATAATATCGTGCTGATGAGAGGACTTGTACCTCGCTTTCTAAGAATGAAAAATACTCCTCATAAAAGACAATTTGTTTTTTGAGGCGTTGGCATTCAAGCTGATGTTCGATTTTGCGCAGCAACTCATCAAGCATAAATGGCTTCATAATGTAGTCTTTCGCGCCTGCCTTGATGGGTTTGGTCACAGTATCTTCACTCACATAGGCAATCATCATAATCACGATAGCTTGCGGATTTTGGCGGATAAACATCTCACACAATGAGCCCCCAGCATTGGCAGATAGAAGCACGACATCGCTTTTGGGTTTTTGCATCGCTTCATGAATTGTTGAGACGATTTGACAGGGATAACCAAGAGATTCTAATTTGGTCGCGATGCTTTGAGCTAGATAAATTTCATTTTCTACGATTAACACATTCATTTTTCATTCCACCTCTTAAAACGCAAGCTAACATGGCTAAGCACACACACTCCCTCTTCTCTCCCCACAAAACCAATCCCCTCGCCTGTGGTCGCCTTGATATTGACTTGATGGAGAGCAATCTTTAAAAGTGATGCTAGCTTTTCGCGCATTTGCTGCTTGTAGGGAGAAATCTTGGGAGATTGGGCAAGGATTGTTAAGTCTAGATTGATCACCTCATAGCCCACATCATTGATAAATTTTCCAATCTTTTGAAGCAGGATCTTAGAATCAGCTTGATGATATTGCATATCATGATCTGGAAACCACTCACCAATATCACCTCCCCCAATTGCCCCCAAACAAGCATCAATCACAGAGTGAATCCCTACATCTCCATCACTATGAGCTTCAAACCCCCTAGGATCCTCAATCTCAACACCACAAAGCACCATCTGCTTCCCCTCTTCAAATCCATGGATATCCACACCTCCACCTACAAATGTCTCATCAGAGGCTAAGGGCAAGGTCTGAGCAACAAAAAATAAATCTGAAGAATAAGTGAGCTTATGCAAAAGTGATGATCCCTCCACATATGCCACAGACTTCCCAAAAGCACTCATTGCACTGCTCTCATCACTAAACTCTCCCCTACTCATTGCTTGATGCAACAAAGATGCTTTGGAGAGTTGAGGAGTCTGAATCATCCAATAATCTTCCCTTTTGGGATATGAACCATCCTCACAATAAAGTGTATCAGCAACTCTCATCCTTGGAGCAATACATGCCAAATCACGATGCCTATATCCCTTCTCAAGCAAAGCTTGAATCACATCATTTTGGGGATGAAAACGCGCAACATCATGAAACATCACATATTCTGTTTGCACAAGTTTGAGGGCATTGAGGATAGATTGTGTCCTACTTTGCCCCCCCTCAAAGACATTTTCATAAAAATTTTGAGCATAAAAATACTCATCTCTTGAAACCATCACAAAAATCTGATCAAATCCAAATCCCCTAAACACATCGACAAGATACCGCCACAGAGGCAGATTCCCGATCCGAAGCCATTGCTTTTTGGGGAGTTTGTCTTGAGAAAAACGCACAGAATCACCGGCACTCAATAGAATTAAAGTAACTTCTTTTTTAAATTGTGCTATATAGTCCATTCTTGTTATCCGAGCGAAAAATATTGAGTAAATTCTACAAAATTATCAAGATAAATCTCAAGCGATTGGATATGCAAAACCATTTCAATATTCATAAGGAGAAATAGATGACAAAAGAAAGCATACTAGAAGCTCTCAAAGCGATCAAATACCCAAATTTCGACAAAGACATCGTAAGCTTTAATTTCGTCAAAAGTGTTTTGCTTGAAGGAAAGAGTCCAACGATTCTGATTGAGGTTCCATCCAGCTCTCAAGATGTATCTAAGCAAATTTATGATGAATCTCTGAAAGCTTTGGAACAAATAGGATGTGAAAATATCCAAATCCAAATCAAAACACCTCAAATCCAAGAACAAAAACCTACCAAGAAAAATATCGCACCTCAAATCAAGCATTTTGTCATGATTAGCTCAGGAAAAGGTGGGGTGGGCAAATCAACAACAAGCGTCAATCTAGCTATCGCCCTCGCTCAAAGTGGCAAAAAAGTAGGACTCCTTGATGCAGATATTTATGGTCCAAATATTCCAAGAATGCTGGGTCTAAATCAAAACAAACCCCAAGTCGATGATCGGGTCAAAAAGCTTTATCCTCTCAAAGCATTTGGAGTTGAGATGATTAGCATGGGTGTGCTTTATGAAGAGGGGCAAAGCTTGATCTGGAGAGGTCCAATGATCATGCGTGCCATCGAGCAGCTTCTCACAGATGTGCTTTGGAGCGAGCTAGATATCCTTGTCATTGATATGCCTCCAGGGACAGGAGATGCACAGCTCACACTTGCTCAAAGTGTCCCAGTCAGTGCAGGCATCACAGTAAGCACTCCGCAAAGTGTGAGTCTTGATGATAGTGCGAGAAGTTTGGATATGTTCAAAAAACTTCATATCCCAGTTGCAGGAATCATTGAAAATATGAGTGGCTTCATCTGTCCTGGATGTGGCGAAGAATATGATATCTTTGGCAAGGGTACAACCCAAGCACTTGCAGATGAATATCAAACACAAGTTCTAGCTCAAATCCCTCTAGAACCAAAAGTGCGTGAAGGAGGAGATCAAGGCAAACCTATTACTTTTTTTGATCCCACAAGCAAAAGTGCTCAAGAATATCTTCAAAGTGCACAGAAGCTTCTTGCATTCCTTGATAAAGTCGCTCAACAAGGCGGGGTAGATAATACTGCTATCCAACCCACCAAGAATCATTCACATATGCATTAAAAACTTTTTGATCGTACGATAGATTCTCCTTGCTAGTCTAAGCGGGAGGGAATCTTGCTCAAGAGCTAAGCTTCCATTCTCTGGGGGGGGGGGACTGAGAGAGAATATTTCTTCAAATGAGGGAAGTTGCTCCAAAATACTACGAGGAACATATTGTTGACGCAATTGTTCAATCAAGCTATCTTTGGCATAACGCACATCTTTGGGCAGACGATGAGCCTCCCACATTGCATTCCACACATGCATAACATACATTTCTTTTCCTTGAGGAAAATCTAACTTCTCAATAAAATCTTTAGCTTCATAATAATTAATCTCGCAAAAATGACTTGGGGGAGATAGATAGCGCTTATACTGAGAATGCTCCTGAAGCATTTCCTCCAAAAAAGCTGGTCCGATGACACCCCAATGCACACGCCTTGGATAATACTCATCTTCTCTAATTAATCTCGCAATATAATTTGGAATCTTTTTTATCAAGCGATTAAGCAAAATTCCAATCATGGTATTTGTCGAAAATTGTTTAAGCTTAAAAACTGTTCCAAATTCTTTTTGAAGAATAGTCTGTGCCTTTTTAAGCAAAATTGCCAAAAATTCAGACTCCTTAGGGGCTTTGATCATACATGTTGCTGCTCCATCCTCAATACCCTCTCCCTTGCGTTCAGTTGCAAAAACATAGGGATTCTCAAAATCCAATGGACGCAAACAGATAGTATCCATATCCACCCACCATCCACCCTTCTGATAAAGCAGTTGAAATCTAAAATAATCACTAAAAGCAGCGATCCCCACACTCCCTCGATCATCAAAAAAAATTTCGCTTTTAGGCAAGATTTCACAAGCATTTTTCAAAACAAAATTTTCATAATTTTTGCATTCCTTTAGTTGTTCTTGCAAGAAGTGCATCGAAGCATCATTGGGAGTATAAGTGTATAAATGAAATTCATGCCCATGGGCAAGATATGAGGCGATACACAAAAGCTCAATAGAACTCAAATAATTACATCCTTCATCCTTGCTATACCAAAAGCTTTGCACAATTTTGTTGCTATCCATTTCAATTTCCTTATGCTTGATTGATGCGCACTAGGGCGTATAGAGCAAAAATAGTCAAGATTCCCATAGGGATAAGAATCCCAAATTCTGGATAAATGATCCCACTGACACTAAGCTTGGAAACAGAAAAGAAAATCCCCCACAATATCAAAGAGAGAATCACAAATCCAAAACTCATCAGAGGGATATTGGCATAGCGTGCAAGAGGTGGCACAAAATAAGCCACGATGATCAAAGTAAGAGGCACAAAAAATGGGATAACAATAAAACTATACAAGATAGCACGCACCTTTTCAAAATCAATCTTTTGTGAGATAAGAATCTTGGCAGACACAATCGCATCCACAATCGATACAGTTGGCTTGTCTTTGGAAAAAGTATCCAGCACCTTTGGACGAAAATTTTTGAGAATCTTTAAGCGAGCGATATGCGATGTTTCCAAAAAGTTTTGATTCTTAATAAATTCATCTTTGATCTTGACAACATTTACATCGTGTAAAATCCAATAATCTCCATCAAAAAAAGCCGTTTTAGCATCCACAAAGGATTTCAATTCTTCTCCATCAAGCTCAAAAACCTTGATATTTTCTGCCTTATTGAGCAAAGGATAGACTTTCTGAAAATACACATAGTCATTATTGTATTTCACAAAAATATCTTCTCGTGCATTTTGCAAGGCATTTTGATCGACAATTGCTTCTGCTTTTTCTTGTGCATAAACAAATGGTGTAGCATTGAGTCCGATATACCCGATTGTCATAAGCAAGCTAATAAACAAAACAGGTGCAATAATCTTCCTCTTAGAATAACCTAGGGCAAGCATGGCAGAAAATTGTGCGGATTTCAAAAAAGTGATATAAAACAAAATCCCACCCAATACAAGCGAGAGCGGCAATGTGTAGTTAAGCGCATACATCGCATCATAAACAAAAAACAAAATCACCAAGTTTGCCGAATCAGGAAAGTGATCGGCATATTTCATCGAATCTGCGCTGACGAAAAAAAACTCAAGCCCAACAAGTAATATCAAAACATACTTTAAATAGTTTTTTCCAATAAAGAAAAAAGCTCTCATTTCTCTCCCTTGAGCGTAAAGGCATTTTGCATCATTTGTAGATTTTGATGATTGATAAAATCAAGCAAGGCTTGAGTGCATTGCTCTATCAAATCTTTAGGATTCGCATCAAAATCTGATAAAACATATTTGGCGACATCACCCCCCTCTCTTGGTCGTCCAATCCCACATCGCGCACGAATATAATTATTGCCACAATGCTGATCGATTGATTTTAGACCATTATGTCCTCCATGCCCTCCCCCTCTCTTAAAACGCAAAGCTCCAATCCCAATCTCAAGTTCATCATGAACAACTAAGAGAGTTTCGATCTTGTAATAGTCCTTGCAACGCAAAATTGCTTCTCCAGATAGATTCATAAAAGTCAAAGGCTTGCACAAAATAAGTGATGGTGATGAAGCAACAAGAGATTTGAGAGATTTGCTTTCTTTGAAAGAAAGATCAAGCTTGCTTGCCAAAGCATCAAGCACAAGGAAACCGATATTGTGGCGATTGTAGTGATATTGCGGACCAGGATTCCCCAATCCAGCAATAAGTAATTTCTGCATTATTTTGCTTTGATCACTCCCACAACAGCTACAGAATCTTTCTCGATAATTTTCACACCATCATGCTCTGGAAGGTCTCTCACCAAAATCGCATCTCCCACATCAAGCTCTGTCACATCAAGATCATAAAAATTAGGAAGATTCTCAGGGGCAGCCTGCACGCTAATGCGCTTTTTAGAAATCATCAAAACTCCCTTATTTTTCAACCCCTTGGCGCTTCCATGAGTCTTGACGGGAATCTTATACTTAGAAACAACACCCTTTTGAGCCATCATCAAATCAACATGCAAAAGATCATTGGTCACAGGATCTTTTTGATACTCCTGAATCACAACATCAATCTCTCTTTCATTCACCTTGATGGGAAAAATCAATGTTGTTTTGGCCTTCACAGCGCGGATAAAGTCGTTGCGCTTAAATGCGCAGTGAATATTTTCTTGACCTTTTCCATAAATATTGGCAATTAGATAACCATCCTTCTTCAATGCCTTAGCATTGGATTTTGAAATACTCTCTCTAATTTGTCCTTCTAGCATAGTCTTATCCTTTTCTAAAATTTTTATAAAAGCTGTGATTATACGCAAATTATCAAAAATAGCGATGGAGATTTAGTATTATTCCCCACTGGCTTAATCCAAGTCTTTCAAATCAAAATATATAAAGGCTCAAGAATATGTTTTATCGTATAACCTTCTTTGTGGGTATTCTGATCTTTTTGGGAGGATGCAAAGGTATAGATCCCTACGAGGGGTTTAAAGCCTATTATTTTGGGGATTATCAAAAGGCATTGAGTATCTATTCTGAGGCATGTGATGCAGGAGATGCATTTATGTGTCATAGCATTGGAGGAATGTTTGAAAATGGATTGGCTGTCAAGCAAGACTATAGAAAAGCCTATAAATATTATGTGATGGCTTGTCAAAATGGAATCCCTCAATCTTGTGCTGCTCTTGCAGGTCTCTATCGAGAAGGTAAGGGAATCCGATATGATTTACAGAAAACACTTGAATATTATCTTATGTCCTGCGATCAGGATTTGGCGCTTGGATGTTATTCGGCGGGAGTAATGTATTACAATAAACAAGGCGGAATCCAAGAAGATAAAAAACTGACAAAAGAGCTCTTCGGTAAGGCTTGTGACCTAGGAGACAACAAGGCATGTTCTATTTATAAAAGCCTTAGTGAAGCTGGTTACTAACCGCTTCTATCGCATCCCAACAACGATATCCAAACCTTTGACGATCTCTTCTGTTTTGGGCATACTCGGGCATGTAAAGCAAATAGGATCTTTAGCATTAAATTTTACATCCATTTCTTCCTTCTTACCCAGAGCAAGCTGAGCGATTCCATCGATTAAAACCTGCAAATCCTTAGAATATTGAAACTGGGTTTTACTCAATGTAGACATCAAAGCCACAAGTCCCTGATAATTACTTTTATCTAGATTCCCATATTGCTGTCTAACAACCTTGTAGAGTTGATCGCTCAAATCCTTTCCAGTCAAATGCAAGCGTGCACCCAATAAATACAGGGCTCGATCTTGGAAAGTTGGATTTTCCATATATCCAACCAATCCATTATCCTCTAAACGCTTAGAAATGATTTTGTTGTCAAGACTTGCATGATAGGTTACATTTTGAGCATCCAGATCAAATGTAGTGTGGAGCAGGAAACTGTCCATAGTTTCAAGAGCAAATTTCATTGCAATTTTGATTTCTTTGGGCATCAATACATTGAAATAACCCTCCAAATCTCCCTTTTGCAAAAAATCAAAATTTGATGCAAATTGCACGGTGATACTCTGAGTATCAAAATCTTGCACGGCTAACTCCAAATTTGTGAAGGATAACAATGGATCTTTTCCCTTCTGATCAGCAAAAAGCTTCACTTCTTGATTTCTGCACCTAATGAACACAAAGCCATCGCACGCAACAGGATCAAATGTTAGCTTCATTCCTTCTTTGTGTAAAATCACATCATAATTTGTTAATCCTTGATTAAGGGCAGTTTCTATACGACCCTTAATCTTGTGGATATGAAAAGCCAAAAATCCACCAAGCACCGCAATCAAAAACGATCCCAACAATAATCCCACCACAAAGATTCTCTTCATAACCATGCTCCTCTTTCCCATTTTTGTCTGACTCGCATCAAACAAACCCCTCAAATATCAAACATTCTTTTCTACTCAAGAATTTTATTGAATTAAGCAATATTTCTCTTAATCAAACTTCATCTTCTCCTACCCCCACGATACCCCTCTTGTCTATGATAACGCCCATATCCACGGTAATCTCTTTCTTTGGATGAGCGATGTTTATCCTGATTTTTGAGTTTATCAATCTCCTTTTGAGTTGGACCAATTTTACGCTCCAATCCCATCTGAAGCATAAATGAAATCAATTTCAAGATCCCATTTGTCTCATCACTTTTATCGATCAAATCCGTATAGATTCCCATTGCTTCATCACTAATTTTTGTTTTGAGAATCTTTTGCACAAATTGATTGTGGCTTTCATCAAAAGATGGAAGCTCTTCAATCTCCAAGGAATGCTTCACCTCATCTTGAATCTTTTTAAATTCCTTGAACTCAAGTGGAGTGATCAAAGTGATTGCCATTCCCTTACGGCCAGCCCTACCTGTCCGCCCGATTCGATGCACATAACTCTCAGGATTAAGTGGAATATGATAGTTAAACACATGACTCACATCACTGATATCCAATCCTCTTGCTGCGACATCAGTTGCGACAAGAATATTGATCTTCCCATTTTTAAAAGCCCTAATCGAATCCATTCTAGCTCGCTGATCCATATCTCCATGCAAGGCTCCAGATTTATAGCGTGCCTGAATCAAACGCTCACACAATGCATCTGCCTCACGCTTTGTGCTTGTGAAGACAATACTCTTAGCAGGAGTCAAAACATCAAGCAAGCGAATGATCGCTTCATCTCGATGTCCCTCATTGATCACATAGCATTTCTGTGTAATGTCTGTGTTTGTGATATTAGCTGGTGTGATCTTGACATGTTTGGGTCGATCCAAAATCTTTTGAGCCAAATATTTGATTTGATCAGGCATGGTCGCTGAAAACAGAAGAGTTTGTCGTGATCCTGGAAGATAAGAAAAAATCTCTTCTACATCATCCAAAAATCCCATATCAAGCATCTCATCACTTTCATCAAGCACAACAATTTTGGGTTCAAAATTGGCGATTCGCCCATTTTTGAGATGATCCAAAAGTCTCCCTGGAGTGGCAACAAGCACTTGAGGTTTATTATCCAAAAGTTCGCATTGCCGCCTGATTGACTGCCCTCCATAGACACAAACTGTTTTGATTCTCAAAAATTTCCCAAGTTTAAATACCTCATCACTGATCTGCATCGCAAGTTCGCGTGTAGGTGTAATAATCAATGCTTCAATATCCCCATTTTTCTCAAGACGATTAAGAATGGGAATCGAAAAAGCTGCTGTTTTTCCCGTCCCTGTTTGAGCTTGCGCAATCAAATCATGCCCACCCAAAACAAGAGGAATCGCTTGAGCTTGAATAGGACTTGGTGTCACAAATCCCATTTCCTTGATTCCCCTCATCACAGCCTGTTTGAGATCAAGAGAATTAAATCCATTATCTTTCATTTTATTTTCCAATAATCAAAATTTTAGTCATTCACCTTTCTTGCTGCAAAAACTCAAAACTTCAAATAGCTAAAACGCGGATAGAAATAGTGAATAAACTCGTCTAAGAAATGTAATCCATTATAACAAACTCACGATATCCAAAAGCATCAAAACTTGAAGTATAATCACAAACGACTCCAAAAAATATTGAGCCACACAAAAACTTAAATCAAGGGATTAAATTATGGAAGAGAAATGGCTTACAGGTATTTTTGTCAATGCCCCAATCCTCGCAAGTTTTCTATCTGGCATTCTCACATTTCTTAGTCCATGCATTCTTCCGCTATTGCCTGCATATTTTTCTTATATTTCAGGACTCTCCATCCAAGAACTCAAACAAAACCATCGCTCACATCTCTCTAAAATCATCCTAAGTTGCCTACTTTTTATAAGTGGATTCTTTTTGGTTTTTATTTGTCTTGGTTTATTTTTCAATAGCATTTTGGGTGAGTTTTTCAAACTTACATGGGTGCGCTACATCGCTGGGATTTTGATCATTCTTTTTGGACTCCACTTCCTTGGTATATTCAAAATCAAAGCCCTCTACCAAACCAAACGCTTTGAGTTTAAAGGACACTCACTCCTCTCTCCATTTTTGCTAGGTGTGAGTTTTTCACTAGGATGGAGTCCATGTGTCGGTCCAATCCTTGCAAGTATCCTTGCTCTCTCAACGATTGATTCTAATTATTCTCTATGGCTTATGGTTGTCTTTTGTCTAGGTTTGGCAATCCCCTTCCTGCTCTCTTCAATCTTCATTGGAAGTAGCTTAAATTTTCTCAAATCATTTTCCAAACATCTGCACAAGATTGAAATCCTCTCAGGAATCTTGTTGATTCTCATTGGAATAACCATTGCACTTGACTTTGTCGGAAACATCACAGCTTGGCTCACTTAACAAAAGGAATAATATGCACTCTTTAGTCATTCACAACGGCCTACTCTGCGACCACCAAGGAGAGATCAGAGCTGATCTTAGGATTCAAGATGGAATCATCACTGAAATTAGCCCCTCAATTGTGACTGCAGAGAAAAATTCACTTGATGCATCAAATCTCATCATTTTGCCTGCATGTATCGACCTCAATATCCAAATCACAAATTGCTCTCAATCCAATCTCACCCTCCTACAAGAAAAAGCCAAGAGGGGTGGAGTAGGCACAATTGCTCTTAATACCTCTATGCATGAAGCAGAATTTTTGCAATTTTTTAACACACAAAGTCAGATCACCTTTGCTTCAAGTGCGATTCCATGGATGGATAATAAGATTCAAGAAATTAGCAAGATGCGACATCAACAAGCACTAGCCATATCAATCCAATCCTCCACCCCAAGTCATGCACTCAAATATATCTATGACTATGCCAAGTTTCTCAATCTCTCTTGTATTTGCTCACTCACCCATCATCTAGGAGGAGTGAGCGTAGAGAGCGAAAATAGTTTCAAAATGGGATTATCCCACATCCCTCCTTTTATCCAAGAGATGGAATTCTCCAAATTCTTCTGTTTGGCCAATGCTTACAAAATCCCCACTCTCCTGCAAGCATTGAGTGAGGAAAAACTCTTCAATCAAACTCTTGATACACCTTGGATTCAAAATGAAATCAGTATCCATCATCTACTCCTCAATGAAGAGCGAATCTTCACATATGATCCATGGGCCAAAATTACACCCCCTCTCACCACACAGCACACACAAGAGTTTTTCCTTGATCAAATCTCCAAAATTGATATGCTCACCTCTCTCTATCGTGAATTTTCTACAAGCTCCAAAGAGCAAACCTTTGAGGATGCAAGTTCAGGAGTGGATTGTCTAGATTTTTATTTTCCCCTACTCTTCACAGAGCTCGTCAAATCTAGGCGTCTAACCCTCAGCGAACTAAGTGCCAAAACATCATTCAATCAAGCCAAATTCTTGCACATAAATGCCGGAGAGATTAGCAGAGGGAAAAAGGCAGATCTCATCATCATTGATCCCAATCAATCCTTTGAGATCTCACACCCCCTCTATGGTAAGCGCGAACTCTTTGGATCCATCAAGGCCTTCTTCTCTCACAAAACAGGTCTACATAAGATTTCCTAATGCAAGATTTTTTCACTTATCTCTTTTCACTCTGGCATTCTCACGGATCATGGGTCATCCATGCGCTAAAAGCTAGTGTCATTCTCTCTATCGGTATTTATTTGGCATTTTGGATACGCAAAAAAGTCAAGCTTACTCTCTCAAAACAAGATGAAATCTTGGGTAATTTTTTTGCTCAAGCAAGCTTTATTGTGATTGCACTCCTGACAATCATCACCCTGCTTGGCTCTCTTGGGATTCCTACAAATTCTTTTGTCGCTGTTCTTGGGACAATAGGCCTAGCAATTGCTCTAGGACTCAAAGACTCACTCTCCAATCTTGCAAGTGGGCTTCTTTTGGTCATTTTACGCCCATTCAAAAAAGATGATGAAGTTCAAATCGGAACGACCAAAGGAAGAGTGAAAACCATCAATCTCTTTCACACAATCCTAATCACAGAAGATCAATCCCAATCTATCATCCCCAATACAAATATCACCAAAACAACCATCATCAATCACGCACAATCCAAACACTCCAAGCTCTCATGGACACTTACACTTCAAACCCAAAAACCACTCCAAGAAATTCAAACTATCCTTCAAAACTCCATCCAGATCACCAAGCAACATATCAAACCACCGACAGTTCAACTGATCTCCATTCAAGATCAAACGCTTGTCTTTCATCTCTCTTTTTGGGTCACACAACCCTTTGATCAAAATCTAATTTTTCAAAAAATGATTGAATTGCTTCAATCTCAATTTGACAAAATTGAAATCTCTATAAAGGGTTAAAATGAAGCAAATCATAGGTGCAAGCTGTATATTTTTATGTGATGAGAGATTCTCAATCCTTGAAAATGGAGGGCTACTCATTGAGTGTGATCCACGCTCTCAACACAACAAAATCCTCAAGATTCAAGATTTCAAATCACTCACACAAAGCTATCCAGAGCTTCAGGCATCATTTTATACCGATTCGGTTTTACTCCCAGCATTGAGCAATGCGCATATTCATTTTGAATTTAGCAATAACCGATCTCATCTTTTATATGGAGATTTTCCCTCATGGCTCAGCAGTGTCATTACGCATCGTGATGATTTGATGACTGAACTCTCACAAAGTATTCAACGCGAAATCAAACTCCAACTTGCAAGCGGTGTGGCAAGCGTTGGAGCAATCAGTAGCTATGGTTATGATATCTCTCCTCTGATCCACTCTCCCCTAAAAGTCACACTCTTCAATGAAGCAATTGGAAGCAATCCTGAGGCTTTGGATTTTTTATATGGGAATCTTTTGGAGCGTTTTGAAGAATGTAGGCAATATAGCAGCGCTAGATTCAAGCCAGCACTCGCAATCCACTCTCCCTATTCCACACATTATGTCTTGGCTCGAAAAATTGCTCATCTTGCCAAACATGAGGGAGTGAGACTAAGTTGTCATTTTTTGGAATCCAAGGAAGAAAAACAATGGCTATACCATCAAAATGGATGGTTCAAAGAATTTTTCTCACATTTCTTTGGTGTTCATCAAGCCAAGCCCTCCATGAATGCTTTGGAATTTCTAGATCTTTTACAAGACACCTCTCCTCTTTTTGTTCATTGCTTATTTGCTGATGATGAGATTTTGGATAGAATCGCCAAGCTTTGTGGTTTTGTCGCATGCGCACCAAGATCCAACCGCCTGCTAAATGGACGATATCTTGATTTAGACAAATTAAGATATTTTGATCTTCATCCAATTTTTAGCACAGATGGATTGAGCTCCAATCATTCTCTCAATCTAATTGAGGAGATTCGCAGTGCATTTTTTGGTTATGCATCCTTAGATGCCATGCAATTAGCGCAAGATTTGATTTTGGGGATCACGCGCTTCCCAGCACTCGCTCTGGGCAATCCCAATGGAGAGATCGGTGAGGGCAAAGATGCTGATTTGGCTATCTTTGAGTGCGAGGGGATCGAAAGCTCCAGACAAAAACCTCTACATTTCGTGCTTCATGCTCACACGCATGTCACACAACTCTATATCAATGGACAAGGAGAACAAACATGGAAACTCTAAGAACAATCATACGCTATCTCACCAAGCCTCTAGATTTTGCGATGAAGTATTTCAAACTAATTGTGTTACTTTTGATTATCGCTCTATTTTGGGGGAGTGGGAATGAAACACAAAACTCCCAAGCCAATCTAGCCAAACTTTATCTCAGAGGTCCAATCTTTCAAAGTGATGATTTTAGAGAGCAGATTGAGAGAATCAAATCCCACCCAAATATCAAAGGAGCTCTCCTCATCATCGACTCACCAGGAGGTGCTGTGGGTCCAAGCATTGAAATTGCCAATCTAGTCAAAGAATTGCGCGATGTGATGCCTGTAATCGCACATGTAGAAGGAGTGATGGCAAGTGGTGGATATTATGGAGGAATGTATAGTGATAAAATCATTGCCAATCGTGGAGCAATCATTGGCTCAATTGGTGTTGTGATCGAGGGTTTCAATATCAAACCACTCCTTGATAAAATCGGTATTGGCTCTCAAACTCTACAAGAGGGAGAGTATAAACGCATCGGAACACCCCTAAGAACATGGAAAGAAAATGAAAAAAAATTCTTACAAAATTTTCTTGAAGAGCAATACAAGATGTTTGTCAATGATGTGATCCAAGCTCGCTCTTTGAGCAATAATGATCCAAAGGTATTTGCCGATGGCAAAATCTTTAGCGCACAAACTGCACTTAAATTAGGTCTGATTGATGCAATCGGATCGCAAAATCAAGCCATCAAAGAACTAAGCGAAATCGCACAAGTTTCTAAACCCATCTGGCTTGAAAAGTCCAAGACTCAAGAATGGCTTGATCGCCTAAGTCATACATCTTTGACACTCCTATCAAACTTCTTTCGTGAGAATATCCGATGAAATATATTCTCACCATTAGCTCACCAGATTCTCAAGGAATCATTGCCAAAGTTGCAACGATTTTAAGTGCAAACGAACTCAACATCGAAAAAAATGATGAGCATGTTGATCTTGAGAATCATCACTTTTTTATGCGTACTCAATTTCGGGGCATATGCGACTTGCAAAATCTTCTCAAAGAACTACAATCCGCACTCTCGCCCAAAGCAAAAATACAAATCAAGCAAGAAGAAAAAAAATCAATCATTATTCTTTGCACAAAAGAAAATCATTGCCTAGGGGATCTCCTCATACGCCATGACAGTGGCGAACTAGATGCTAATATCCAAGCAATCATCTCCAATCATGCCACTCTCCAATCTCTTAGTGAGCGCTTTGAAATCCCATTTTTTCATATCGATTCAGAAAATCTTTCACGCCAAGAACATGAAAAAATGATCCTTGCCGTGATCGAAAAATTTTCACCAGATCTTCTTGTGCTAGCAAAATACATGAGGATTCTCACCCCTTCTTTCATCGCACATTTCCCCAATAAAATCATCAATATCCATCACTCTTTCCTACCTGCCTTCATTGGTGCTAACCCATACAAGCAGGCCTATGAGCGAGGTGTAAAAATCATTGGAGCAACTGCACATTTTGTCAATGATCATCTTGATGAGGGACCCATCATCGTGCAAGATACAATCAGTGTCGATCACTCTTATGACTGGAGAGATATGCAAAGAGCTGGACGCGATGTAGAAAAGGTTGTCTTGGCACGAGGGCTAAATCTAGTCTTGGAAGATCGTGTATTTGTTTTTCAAAACAAAACGATTATTTTTTGATTTTAGATAAATTTTATTTTCTCTATCTATCATACTCACATCTCTTTGGAGACATTAGAGTAAATCAAGGCGCTTTTGTAGCTTCCTTGATAAAACTCATCAATCACAACATATGCGCTTAAAGCGCACAAAAAGGAGTAAAAATGAAAAAACAACTATTAGTCTTACTAACACTTGGAATGAGTATCGGAATGGCTGCTGATATCAAGGGAATTATCCAATCTATCGACAATGCTCAAAAAACAATCACTATCAATGGGACAGTGATTGGTGTGATGCCTTATACAAAGATTGAGCAAGATGCATGTGGAATGGGATGGGATTCTCCTAAAAAATTTGCTGATCTAAAACAAGGTGATCTTGTTGATGTTGATCTCATTTACAATAACAATCAACCTGTTGCTGAAGAGATTGAGATTAAATGTATGCAAAATCGTGCTTATTGAGTTAGTACATCATCTAAAGGGGGTGGGAGATCAGGGATTGAACGCCATTCAAACCCAAAACTTCAAGCATATATCCCATATATCTCAAGAGAGTTAAGATGAAAAAACTTGCACTATTTCTATTGTTGGGAAGTCTTGTGATCGCTGATCAAAAGGGAGTGATTGAAAGCATTGATCATCAAAACAAAACAATCACTGTCAATGGATCCTTGATCAAAGTTTTGCCCAATACAAAAATCGAAGAAGATTCATGCTGGCTTGCATGGGATATTTCAAAAAAATTTGCTGATTTGAGAGTGGGTGATATTGTCGAACTGGATCTATTTTATTCTGGAGATATGCTCACAGCATCCAAAATCGAGATTCAATGTGTTCGCAATCGAGCTTACTAAGAATCAGCTAAATCCATAGGGGGGGGGGATTAGTGGTGATGCCCTCCACCACAGCAACCTCCTCCACTACAACAACCCCCACCATCTTCTTCATGATGATGCCCTCCACTACTGCAGCAACCTCCTCCACCCAAAGCTAGTAGATCTTCTTCTGTTGCCTGACGCACATCTAAAACTTTCACATCAAAAACGAGAGTTTTTCCTGCTAAAGGATGATTGTAATCAATCATTACAATTTGATCATTGAAACTTTTGACAGTGACTTGCACACTGCGACCATCTTCACCCTGCCCAAAAAGTGTCATCCCCTCTTTGAGCTCAATTCCTTCAAATTGATCGATTGGAACCTCTTGGATAAAATCTACTCGATACTCTCCATAGGCATCCTCTGGCTTGACTACCACTGTCTTGCTTTCTCCCTTTTGAACACCATTCAATGCATTTTCAAGTCCTGCAATAACCTGAGAAGCACCCAAAATAAACTCTAGTGGCTCACCATCTTGACTCTGATCCAAGATCTCCTCTTTGCCCTCTTCCCTGACAAGATATTCCATCGCAATGACTTGTTTATTTTCCATCCTTTTTTTCTCCTTTTAATTTATTTTGAATCTTTTTTGCCTCAATAGCCTCTTTTGATTTAGGATATAGGCTCAAAAGCGTTTCGGCGAATTTTAGTGTATTTTTCAAGTCTTTAATCGCTTCAAATGATTTTGCTGTGTTGAGCATCAAAAGAGGCATATAACTTGCCTTATCATCGATAGTCGCACTCTCTCGATAATAAAAAATTGCATCTTCATAGCGCTTTTGACGATAAGCAATCTGTCCCAAAAAATAATTAGACTCGGCTTTTTGATAATTTTGACTAACAAGCCATGAAAACCTATCGCGTGCCTCATTAAATTTCTTATCCCAAAACATTCGCTTCGCTTCTTTGAGGACATCTGATTTTTTTTCATAAAATTTAAAAGCACTCTTTTCTCTCTCTTTCTTTTGATCAAGAGCAAATTTTTCAAGCTCAAGGCTAAGCTTTTGGACATTATCTTGATTTGTCAAAATTACTTCTGCTTGCTTTTTTAACTCAGTTTTAACATTCTCAAACTCTTTCAATACAAGTGCATTGAGATTAGCTCCAATCTCTGTAAGTTCACGAATCTTTTTTTCAATCCCCTCAATCATTTCCAAAAACTTTTTTTGCTCGACTTCAAGCTTTTTTTGATCTTGACTCAAGCGATCATAATTTTCTTTGAGCAAATCCACTTGAGCTCTTGTTTCTTGAGAAGTCAATGAATGTTTTTCAAGATCACCTAGAATATTTTGTAATTTTTGATTTTGACTATCATAAAGGCTTTGCAACCCATATTGCACTTGTTCAAGTGTCTCAAGCCTGCCTTGAATATCCACTATGATAGATGAGAGGTTAAGACTACTATCTTTGAGATTGCGAATATCTTTTTTGGTCGCCCCACTCTGACTTTCAAATGCTGATGGTTCTGCCAAAAGCAAGACACAGGACACACAAGATAATAAATAAGGACTAATTCTCCTCAACAACAAAATCCACTCTCCTATTTTCTTGCCTACATCCCTCACTGTTATCTTTTGTGCAAACAGGCTTTGTCTCTCCAAAGCTCACAATTTTAATGCGATCTTTTTTGATCCCTCGCACAATCAAAGCTTCTTTGACGGCTAATGCTCTTTTGTTGCCTAGTGCAAAATTATATTCATCACTCCCATACGCATCGGTATTACCCTCCAAAGTCACCACTTGATTAGGATGTTGCTTTAGTAGCTCTGCGTTTTGATCAACAACTTTAAACATATCTTTAGAAAGTACAAATGAATCAAAAGCAAAATACACGATCCCAAATTGCTCAGCTTTGAGCTCACTTTTGGGAGCCTCATACTTATCAATAATCCCACTTTCCTCTTCTTGAGGAGAAACCTCTTGTGGGGAAACTTCTTGAGAAAAAATCTCTTCTTGCTGTGGTGCAACCATCTCAGAGCCTCCACCCTGAATCACATCAGCTTGTTTATCACCACAGGCTACAAAAAACAAACAAGGTAATACAATACATATTAAACGCCACATTATCTTTTACTCCTCTACCAATCAAATGACTGCAGTTTCACGCCTCCAAGAGGGAACAAATGGGTTTTATTATATCTCAATCTTACAATGCCCAAAGCGCTTTGAGATTTTGTATTTTTAAGAAACATCACATTCTCTCCATCCTTTGAAAAGCGTGGCATTTGATTGGCTCCATTGAGTGTCAATCTCTGAAAAATATCTCCTTCAGTATTAACCAAATAGAGATTGAAAACACTTGAGCCAAACTCATTTTTCTCCTCTCGACTTGAATAAACAATATAGCTTCCACTGGATGTTGCTGATGAATTATTTCTTCCATGAAAAATGGCTTGCTCCACATTTCCTCCATTTTCATCCATCAAAAATACATTGGGATACCCCAAGCGATCAGAGATAAAAAGAATCTTCTTTTGTTGTTCGACAAAGTTTGCGCCCACATCAATGCCTGGATAGTTCGTCAAGCGCTTTGTGTGCTTTGTATCTAAATCATAGAGATATACATCTGCCTGAGTAATTGGCGCCATACTGATCAAAATTCTCTTAAAATCTGCACTCACATCAGAGACAACAGCCATTCCCTGAGAACTTAAAATCTTTTGGAATTTTTTTGCTTTGATATCGTATTTTAAGATTGTAGGCTGATCCAGATATTTTGTAAAAAAGAAACTTTCCTGAGTAGAATCAGCCCATTTTGGAAAGATATTCAACCCATCATCAATTAAGGTTTCCTGATAAGAGAGTGTGTAGTCCGCAACCACAATCGAACTCTTAGATGGAGCGATCAATTTGGAAAAAATCACCTTCCTTTCCATCCATGCAATACTAGGCGCACCAAGATAATCATTGATCTGATTAGCAATCTTATGCGCTACAAATGGATACTCTTTCAAAGATTTAAGAGGCAATTCCTTGCTTAGTACACGCTTTTGAAGATTGGTATCAAATAAATCAAATCCAATCTGACCTCTATTCTGATAAACAAACACAAAAAGATCAATTTGCTTGGCTTGATAAAATGTAAAGTTTGGTTTTTGTTCTCTTTTACGCTCAGAAGAAGACACTCTAAAATTTCCACTTACTTCCAAATCTTTAGCAAGTAGCTTAGAGACTTTTTTATCCAAATCCCCTCCAGATAAATACACAGCAACAAGAGGAAGCTGCTTTGATCCCTTGATGATTTCAAGTCGTGCATCAGCACCAAAGCACACTCCCCCAATCAACAACAAACAATAAACAATAACTCTAGCCATTCTCATGCTCCTTAGTTTTGAAAATAACTTCTAGTGTAATCCGCCCTTTGGGATATGGTGGGAACTCCTCATTCATAAGTTCATCAAGCAAATTTTTCATGTAAGCATTATAAGATCTGTTGTTGGAATAGCGCAAAATCCTATAATGCAATCTCCCATCAGATTCGATTGTAATGCTCACAGTTAGCGAGACACTTTTATAAAATGAATTGGTCCATTTTGCATATAAAATCTCTTTAATTTTTGCAAACCATTCATCATATTCCCCATCGCTGATATCCTGTCGTTGAGGAGTCGTCACCTCAAGCTCATTTTCCCAAAGCGAATCAAATGCACTCTGAATTTTAGAAGATTCCTCTTTAATTTGCGAATTATTTTGATCAAATGAATATTCCTTTTTCTTGATCACATTTGCAGAAAACAAAGGACGATCATCTTCGATGCGTTCTTCACGCACTGGGGGATTTGAACTATCAATTTTTTCAAATAATTTTCTGATATCAGTCCCTACTTTGGGAGAAGGTGCGGGTGAAGCCTTTTGTTTGGCTGGCATTTCCTTTGGTTTTGGTTTTTCTTGTTTGGGTTTTTGATCCTTGACTTTAGATTCTTTGGGAGTTTGGGGCTTCTTATCCAACACTTCTTCAATCTGGATAAATTCAAGAGCTGTTTTTTCTTTGAAAGTATATTGTTTTTGGATTTTTGGAATCAGTGCAACAAAAATCAATGCCAAGAGTGCGCATTCTATCGTGAGTGCAAGAACTCCACTCAAGAAAATACGCTTATTCATATCCTAGCCGCTTGTGATCAAAGAGGCCCTAGAGAAACCTGCTTCTTTGACTGTTTTCAAAATATAAATCACATCATCATAAATCAAAGTCTTATCCGCAGAAATATAAACTGGTGTTTTTTTATCTATTGAGCGAGAAAAGAGTAAAAAATCATCAGCAAAAGTATTGAAAGGATACACCTTTCCTCGCATACGCACCTCTCTTGCTTTAGTGATCTGTATCTCAAGCATCGCTTCATCTTGGAGCTTGCTTGATCTAGATCCTTGAGGCAGGGCAATATCTTCACGATAATTAACAGTTGGGATCGTGACCATCAAAATCGCCAACAAAACGAGCATAATATCCACGAGAGGTGTGATATTGAGCTCTGGTGTATCCTCAAAGAAGTCATTCATATCTAAAACCTAATTTGATTCTGATCTTGACGAGAAAGCATCAAGTCAAGCTCCATTTGCAACACAACACCAAGATCATATAGTTTTCTTTTGAGAACAAGATGGAAACTATAGGCAGGGATAGCTGTCAAGATTCCAGCTGCTGTCGCAATCAAAGCTTTAGAAATGATTGGTGCCACAAGATCAAATGAGACTTGCCCCCCTCCACCTAATTGAAAAAATGCCTCCAAAATCTCAATCACTGTCCCAAAAAGTCCAATAAATGGAGCTGTCGAAGCGACAATCGCCAAAAGCGTTAAACCGCGTGACGCTTTTTGAAGAATCTGATGTTTCCAGATTCCAAGAAGCTCTCTATTGACACCATTTTCAACAATGCCTCGAATCGCTTTGATCGAAGAAGGATGAGAAAGCTCACCAGAGACAAGCATCCCAAGTGAGCGATTCTCATCTTGACAAAGCGAGTTAATTGCAGCAAAGCGATAAAAAAATACCCACAATGTCATCAACATATAAAGTGCAAGCCAAGCCAAAACCACAAGGCTTATAAGAGAACTTGACTGCACAAAATTTAAAAACAACTCAAGCATTTTTATCTCTCTGCCAAACACTCAAGTTTGTAAAATGACGCAGCAAGTAGAGCATCACCCACTGAAGCTTTTTTAAGAAGAACTTTGGCTTTTTCTAGATTTTTTGCAATTTCTCCATCATTGATACTCACTGCACCATTTGCAAGAATATCAACTCGATCAGTTTCTACCCTCGCATACCCCCAATCAATCGCCACATATTCTTTTGTATGCTGATTTGTGATGATCTCAATCACTCCAGCTCGAAGAAGAGAGATCAGGGAGCAATGGTTGGGATACACACCGAACTCTCCATCAGATCCAGGTAGCGTGACACTTGACACATTTCCATCAAAAATCAACCCCTCTGGAGTCACAATTGATACTCTAATCTCTTCCATCTTTTATCCTACTTTGTCTCAGCTCTCATTTTTTCAGCTTTTTCGATCACCTCATTGATATTTCCGACCATATAGAATGCATTCTCAGGAATATCATCATATTTACCTTCCAAAATCCCCTTAAATCCTTCAAGGGTTTCCTCAAGAGTTACATATTTTCCTGGACTTCCTGTGAAAACTTCTGCCACAAAGAATGGTTGAGAGAGGAATTTTTCGATCTTTCTTGCGCGCTCAACGATCTTTTTGTCTTCTTCGCTAAGCTCATCCATTCCAAGCAATGCAATAATGTCTTGAAGATCTTTATACTTTTGCAATACTTGCTGAACTCCAGTCGCAATTGCATAATGCTCCATCCCAACAATTTGAGGATCCAAAACTCTTGAAGTTGAATCAAGAGGATCAACCGCAGGATAGATTCCTTTCTCTGCAATCTTTCTATTCAAAACTGTTTTGGCATCAAGATGAGAGAAAACAGATGCTGGGGCTGGATCCGTCAAATCATCAGCAGGCACATATACAGCCTGAACTGAGGTGATAGAACCTTTCTTTGTCGATGTGATTCTCTCTTGGAGTTTTCCCATCTCACTTGCAAGAGTAGGTTGATATCCAACAGCTGAAGGAATACGCCCAAGAAGTGCTGACATCTCAGCACCAGATTGAGCATATCTAAAGATGTTATCAATAAACATCAACACATCAAGTCCTTTTTCATCTCTAAAATACTCAGCCATTGTCAGACCTGTGAAAGCAATTCGATTTCTCGCCCCTGGTGGCTCATTCATTTGCCCATAGCATAAAGCAACTTTGTCGAGTACTCCCCCCTCTTTCATTTCATGATAGAGATCATTCCCCTCTCTTGTTCTCTCTCCAACTCCTGCAAAGACAGAATATCCACTGTGCTTATAAGCTACATTGTGGATAAGTTCCATAATCACGACAGTTTTTCCAACACCAGCACCCCCAAAGAGACCAACTTTTCCACCTTTAAGATATGGTGCAAGCAAATCTACAACCTTAATTCCTGTCTCAAACATCTCAGTCTTTGTGCTTTGCTCCTCAAAGCTAGGGGCACTTCTATGAATCTCCCACTTTTGGGCATCTTCTAGTGGAGTCCCTCCATCAATCACATCTCCCGTGACATTGAAAATCCTTCCAAGGACTGCTTCACCGACAGGCACCTCAATCATCTTGCCCCTAGCCACAACCTCTTGACCACGCACCAATCCCTCTGTCATATCCATGGCAATAGTTCGCACAACACGATCTCCAATCTCTGCTGCCACCTCAAGAACAAGAGTTTTTTTGACACCCTCAACTTCATAACTCACATCAAGAGCCTCATTGATTGTTGGGAGATAATCTTCAAATCTCACATCTACAACAGGCCCCATCACCTGAACGATTTTTCCTAGTTTATTCACATTTTCCTCCTTACTTCATCGCCTCAACACCGGCATTGATCTCAACAAGCTCTGTTGTGATCGCCTCTTGTCGTGCTTTGTTATATGAAATCGTCAAACTCTTCACCAAATTACCTGCATTGCTTGTCGCTGCTTCCATAGCTTGCACCCTAGCACTATGCTCAGCTACAAGCGAATCAAGCAGTGCATAGTAAAAATTGTAATCCACATATTTTTTGGCCAATTCTTCCAAAATTTGCTCTTCATTTTCAACAGGTTCAATGCTAAGCATTTCTTCTTGCTGTTTTTCTTTGAGATTCTCAATCACAAAGGGCAGAATCTTTTTTGTCTTAACTTCTTGTGAAATCATTGATTTAAAACCATTGTAAATAATCACAACTTCATCCGTTTTACCTTCGATAAAATCATCCACAGAGCGCTTTAAAAACTCAGAGGAAATCTGATAATCAGGACTAGAACTCAAGCCCTCCAATTCATCAAGTAATTCCACACCATTATAAGAAAAATATGAGATTCCCTTTTTGCCCACACCTCGCAATCTTACTGTAACACCCCGCCTACGATACTCAGCGATGTGACTTGTGACTTCTTTAATGGTCATTTGATTAAAAGCTCCACAAAGCCCCTTCTCAGCTGTAACAAAAATAACATCTGCTACTTTTACATCTCGCTTAAAGGATGCATGAAACATTGGCGCAGTCACATTCTCAAAGCCAACAGGCTCGATTCTTTGAACTATTTCTTGAAAAACATCATTGAGTTTTTGAGCAAAGACTTTAGATGCTCTCGCCACCTCCTCAGCCTTTTTGAGCTTGGAGGCAGAGACAAGCTTCATTGCTTTAGTCGTTTTCTGTGTATTTTGAACACTCGCAATCTTTCTGCGGATCTCTTTTAAATTACCTCCCATTATTGCGCCCCTAGCTCAAAAAGGATGCTCTAAAGGCATCTAAGGCTTTTTTGAGTTCAGCTTCAATATTCTCATCCAAAGCCTTCTTCTCACGAATAGAGGTTAGAATATTTAAATACTTATCCTCAATAAATGGATAAAGCTCACTTTCAAACCTTGTGATCTGAGAGACAGCTATATCATCAAGATATCCCTTTGCTCCAGCATAAATCATCACAATTTGTTTTTCAATTGGAAGTGGAGCATAAGGAGGTTGCTTGAGTACTTCGACCATTCTCTGACCTCGCTCAAGCTGTTTTTTACTTGTTTCATCGAGATTTGAGGCAAATTGAGCAAAAGCTTGAAGTTCGCGATACTGAGCCAAATCCAATCTAAGTGTTCCAGACACTTGCTTAGTTGCTTTAATCTGTGCAGCTCCACCAACTCTTGATACAGAGAGACCAACATTGATCGCAGGTCTAATTCCAGAATAAAACAAATCAGTTTCAAGAAAAATCTGTCCATCCGTGATTGAAATCACATTGGTAGGGATATAGGCTGAAACATCGCCGGCTTGAGTTTCAATAATTGGTAATGCTGTCAAAGATCCAGCCCCTAGCTCATCGCTTACCTTGGCAGCTCTTTCTAAAAGTCTAGAATGCAGATAGAACACATCTCCTGGGAAAGCTTCTCGTCCAGGAGGTCTTCTCAAAATCAAAGACATCTCCCTATAAGCCACAGCATGCTTGCTCAAATCATCATATACAATCAAAGCATGTTTGGCATTGTCTCTAAAATACTCTCCCATCGTCACACCCGTATAAGGTGCCAAAAATTGCATCGCAGCAGAAACAGATGCTGGGGCATTGATCACTACAGTGTATTCCATTGCTCCATGCTCTTCTAAGCGTCTAACAACTTGGGCAACTGTTGATTCCTTTTGACCAATAGCAACATAAATACAAACAACCCCTTGCCCCTTTTGATTGATGATGGTATCAATCGCAACTGTTGTTTTTCCCGTCTGACGATCTCCAATGATTAATTCTCTCTGTCCTCGACCAATTGGCACAAGTGCATCAATCGCTTTGATTCCAGTCTGAAGAGGCTCGTGAACTGATTTTCGATCCATAATCCCTGGTGCCTTCTCCTCAACAAAACGGAATTCTTGAGCATTCAAAGGCCCCTTCCCATCAATTGGCTCTCCAAGTGCATTCAAAATCCGTCCGACAACGCACTCACCCACAGGTACTTTCATCAAACGATGCAAGCGCTTGACGCTCATCCCTTCTTGGATTTGTTTGCCGCTTCCAAGCACAACCACACCAACGAAATCTTCTTCAAGACTTGAAGCAAGACCGATATCCCCACTCTCAAACTCTACCATCTCATAATACATGACATTCTTGAGACCATAAACCTTGGCAACACCATCAGCATAAGTTGAAACCTTTCCAACCTCTTCAATCTTAAGATCCAACTCAAACTGACTAATTTTTTCTTTAATGATTGAACCAATCTCTCCTATTTTATTCTTCAATCTGAACTCCTTGCATAAATGAAACTAAAATAAAATTCTTCAAATCTCTGTCAAATTTTTCCTTAGAAAATGAAACTTCCAAATCAAGCTCTTCAATGTAGCATCCGACTTCCTCTTTATTCCACGAAGCCTCCTTCACCATAATTTGATATCCAGTTTTTTCTTCCAACTGTTTTTTAAATAATTCGATCAAATTTTGATCCAATTTATCAGAAGAAGACAAAATGGCACAACATTGCTTTTGATCAAGTCTCAAAGAACTTTCCAACTCCTCCACAACCTCTAACAATAAATGCAAAGTTTGAGAATCTGCCATCATCCTGACAAATTCCCTCATCCCTTGATGTGAAAAATCCAAACAAGAATCCACAAAGCCAACCTTAGTCAAAGCCAGAATGAATGGATTACTCAAAATTTTCTGAAATTCGGAGTTTTGGAAACATTCTTGTATCAGAGGTTTTTGATCCACAAGATCTAGCAAAACTTTAGAATCAAAGCTCTCTTTTAGGATTTTTGCATATTTTCTAGCAAGACCTCTTCTCATCTGATCCCCCTTGTCAAAATCTGCATACAAGCATCTTGAGATACCTGAACACTCTCTAGTGACTGATCAACAATTTTGGACACACTCTGATAAAAGAGTTGCTTCTCTTCTTGTTTGAGTTTTTCATCAAACGATGTAGCTAAGGTTTTGATATCTTGATCTAGACGAGAATCAAATTGTTGAGTGAGTAAAAATGCCTCACGCTTAGCATTAGCAACAATCTCTTTTGCTTTGTTCTGTGCATCCATAAGATGCTGTTCATTGCGCTCAATTTCTTTTTTGAGTTCTTTTTCTTGATTTTGCAGATGCTCAAATTGTTCAGAGATTTTCATCTTCCTTTGAGCAAAAATCTGCTTTACCTTGTCTGATCCAAGATACCAAACGATCAAAAAGAACAGCAAAAAATTGATTATCCTCTCGATAAAATCACTCTGAGCCAATGTCACTTCTGCAGAAAACGCAACATGTGAGAAAAGCAAAATCACAGACAACAATCTCATTGGGCACTCCTTAATTGGTTGATTTTCTGCTCAATTGCGACAACAAAACCTTCTCTTTCCTCACAGAGTTTAGCTTGAAGCAATGCATTCTGCTCAATCAACCCTTTTTTGTTCTCCAAAAATCGAGACTCAAGCTCAGATCTAGCGCGCTCAAAACCTTCATCATATTTTTTTTGTGCATCCTGAAGTGCTAAGGCCTTGATCTCCTTGGCTTCTCTCTTAGCAGATTCTAAGATATTGCGAATCTCAAGATCAATCTCTTCTATTCTTTGCCGATCCCCGCTGGCATTTAAAAATCCTTGTTTCAAAGATTGACTTCTCTTTTCTAAAAATTCCAAAATTGGGCGATACAGCATAAGATTTAAGAAAAAAATCAATGCCATAAAGACAACAAAAACCAAAAGCATCAAATATGGATTCAATGTTAAGCTCAATTTCCTCTCCTACTTCTAAACCGATTGCGAAAGCCGCATTTTAGCAGATCTCTTGTGCAATCAGCCCCAAGAAACGCCGAATCTCTTCTGAATTCTTTAGAGATATCGAGATTGAATTTCTAAGTTTCTTAAATTGAAAGGAAATTTGATTTTTTTTGAGAATCTCTTCAATTTTTTGAATGTCCTCTGGATCTGCAAGATCGATTTTATGTTCTTTTGGGAGATTAGTTGTTTTTGTATTTTTGACAAGATTCTCAACTTCTCTTACAGAAAGCTTGCGTCCAATAATCGTATGAGCAATTTTTTCTTGCTTACCACTCTCCAAACCGACCAAAGCCTTGGCATGACCCTGTGTGATCTTTCCCTCTACAAGAAGTTTTTGGACATTTGCACCAAGCTGAAGAAGGCGCAATGTGTTTGTGATCTGAGTTCTTGATTTTTGGATACGCTCTGCAAGCCCCTCATGCGTGATTTTGTAAGTTTTGAGCAATTCTTCATAAGCATGCGCTAGCTCAATAGGGTTGAGATCTTCCCTCTGAATATTTTCAATCAAGGCTACCTCACGCAAACGCGAAAGATCAATCTCAGCTACGATCGCTTTGATCGTTTGATTTTTACAAAGCTTAGAGGCTCGCAAACGGCGCTCTCCAGCGATCAAGACATATTGCCCTCCATCTTCATAAACCAAAATAGGCTGAAGCAGACCATGCTCCCTAATAGAATCAGCCAATTCTTGCAATGCTAGAGGATCAAAGTATTTGCGTGGCTGATAGGGGTTGGGAATGATCTGATCAAGTCCAATTTCAACCACACGCTCCTGTGTTGCAGGATCACCCATATTATTCTCATAAGCCTTGCTCACCTCGCCCAAGATCTCACTTAAACCCCTACCCAAGACTTGCTTTTTGCTCATCAGCTCACGCCTCCAAGAATTGCCTGAGCAAGCTCTTGATAGGCAAGACTTCCATTAGATTTTTTGTCATAAAGCAAAATTGGTTTTCCAAAGCTTGGAGATTCTGCAAGTTTGACACTTCTTGGAACCATCACACAATCCCCCTTTTGAGACTTTTTGAATAACTCTTGATCAAAATGCTGAATCAAATCTGCCAAAACTTGCTTGGAGAGATTATTTTGCGATGAATACATCGTGGGCAAAAATCCTCGTATAAATAAGCTAGGGTTACTTGTTGTGCGCAAAGCTTTGATTGTGCTAAGCAACTGAGCCAAACCCTCAAGGGCAAAAAACTCACACTGAATGGGAATAATCACAGAATGAGCAGCACTCAAGGCGTTGATTGTCAGTGGCCCAAGAGCAGGGGGTGAGTCAATCACAATAAAATCATATTGGTTTTGAATCTCCTCGACTTTACACTTCAAAAGAAGTTCTCGACCAGAGGTTCTTTTGCTATAGAACTCCTTCTCAAAGCCTACAAGTCCGATATTAGATGGGGCAAGAAAGAGATTATTCATATCTGTAGGATGAATGATTTGTGAGAGTTTTTTACTTCCTATGAGAACATGATAGATATCAAATTCCACTTCATTGCGACGAAATCCCAAACTAGTTGTTGCATTTGCTTGAGGATCAAAATCAATAAGCAATACACGCTTATTTAAATCCGCCAAAGAAGCAGAGAGATTCACAGCCGTTGTCGTCTTGCCCACACCCCCCTTCTGGTTGGCAATCGCAATAATTTCACCCATGCTCTTTCTCCAAACTATCTTAAACTATAAATTTTTTGATTTCCTACAAGCAGAGAGCCATCCTCGCACAAAGAAGCATTGCAAAAGCTCATCTCTTGATCATTGAAATGAAAAGTAAAGCCAAAATTCTTATGAAATTCTAGCTTGTAATTCCAAAAAATATCATCCCAACTTGGCAATCTGAAAAAAAAATCCAAAAACTCTCTAAGTTTTTCCTGCTTGATTTGAAAATCCCAATCAAGAGAAAGAGAAGCATAAGAAGAAGCATAGAGATTCAATCCAACTCCACAGACAAACTGATCTCCCAAGCTTTGTGTAAGAACCCCTCCCACTTTGAAATCTCCCAAATATAAATCATTGGGCCACTTAAGCCAAAGCCCCTCATAATTTAACCATTCCTTAAAAAGATATCCCACATAAATTGAAATAGACTGCAAAGGAAGATCTGAGGGCAATATTGCTTTTTTAAAGGCAAATGAAAAAAGCAATGCATTCTCTACACTCTCCCAAGAATTATTCCTACTCCCAACCCCTTTGATTTGACGCTCACTCATCACGCAGGCAGGAAGGGTAAAAACTTGATTCTTGACTTGATCAACAAGCCATGTTTGTGTCGAAACAAGCTCTTTGAAACAAAAAAAATTCAACAAAAAAGATCCCCTATCTTCAATCTTTTGCCATGCAAATAATCCTTAGCAAGCATTTTCATCTTAGATGGAGGCTGAACTTCTAAAATCTTGATTTTTCCCCTCTGACATCCCACTAACACCCCATCATCTAAAACATCCAAAATCTCTCCGGATCTAAATATCCCATCTTTTTCCACCAACTCGATACGCACAAGCTTCAAGCCATTTTCCAAAAAAATACTAGGCCAAGTGGAAAAAGCTAAAAATTTCACAAAAATTTCACGCGCACTCACAAAACTCACAAGACCTTGCTCTTTTTTGATCTTCTTACATACGCTTGCATCGCAATGATTTTGTCTAATCGGGGATAGTAAATGATAAGAATCTAGCACGGCACTTGCAAGCTCTCCCCCCATTTGCGCAAGCTTTGAAGACAAACCATGCAATCCTAGATCAACTTGTGTTTCCAAAAACTGGATTCCCAAAATATCTCCACAATCCAATCCCTGCTCCATCCTCATCGCCGTCACACCAAAATATTTTTGATCTTCTAAGATCATCTCTTGGAGCGGAGAAGCACCTCTTAAATGAGGCAAGATTGATGCATGGATATTGATGCATGGCACAAAATCCAAAAAGCTTTTTGGAAATATTTGGCCAAATGCAACGACAAGAAAGAAATCTGCTTGAAATACTTCCAGCTGTTTAAGAATCGAAACATCAAGAATTTGGGGTTGCAAAATAGGCAAACCTTGCTCAAGCGCATATTCTTTGACCTCTGATTTTTTGAGTTCTTGTTTGCGTCCAAATGGCTTATCAGGCTGGGTAACCACACATACAACCTCATGAGAAGAGGCAACAATATGCAACACCTCTTGTGCAAAGCGCGGTGTCCCAAAAAACACAACCCTAGCCATCAAACTCTCCAAATAAAGTGCCGCTTTTTTTGATTCTTTGTAGCAAGAAACTCTCAAGATGATCCAACTTATCACCATTACACAAAAACATCGCCCTGCCACGCTGGATCAAAAAATCAGCAGCGATCAGTTTGGTCACAATCCCACCTGTTGCAAAATGACCATGTGGATCATAGGTAGCCTGAAGTTTTTCTTGAGGGATAGAAGAGATATGTGCGATTAGTTTTGCATCAGCACATTGATGAGGATCTTTATCAAAATAGCCATCAATATCACTCAAGATCACCAAAAGTTCAGCACCCAAATAATAGGCAATATGTGCACTCAATCGATCATTATCACCAAATACAAGTTCTGTCGTTGCAATCGCATCATTTTCATTGATAATTGGCACAATTTTATTGCTCAAAAGCACATCAATTGTATCTTGCACATTTTGTGTCGCTTTTCTAGAATCAAAATCATGACCTGCAAGCAAAATCTGAGCAACTAAAACCCCATATTTTGAAAAAAGTTTGCGATATGTTTCAAGAAGAAGGGGTTGACCAATACTTGCTAGGGCTTGCTTATGAGCAAGAATAGATTTATCCAAATCAATCTGTGTATATCCACTAGCAACAGCTCCAGAGCTAACCAAAATCACATCAAAACGATCTTGAAGATGGACAATTGTCTCCACGATCTTGCACATTTCTTTTTCCTGAATTACTTCTCCATTGCTTAGATTAGAAGTGCCAACCTTGATCACAATCCTTTTGCGCATCACAATTTAAGCCCCTGTGAGAGAAGTGTCTTGAGCTCTTGTGTGTGGAACTGTGTTGCTGAAGCAATGGGCAGCACAAACAAAGGTTCCAAAGTCTGAAGACCATACCCTATCGTTAGCCCTTCTTGAATGTAGATCCCCTGATGCAGATTCAAAACCTTATCCAACCCTTGCTCTTTTAAGAATTGATCCATAAGTGCTGCAGAATCTACTGCGATATCAGTTTTGCTGAGTGCGATCCCAAAGGGCTTGCTTGCAAGCAGATCTGAAAACAATCTCAATTCATTGCGTAATTTGTCATATTGCTCACCCAAAGATCGATAACTACATAGATCCAATACAAATAAGAGTAGTTTTGTCCTCTCAATATGACGCAAAAACTCAATTCCCAATCCTCGCCCCTCGCTTGCTCCATCAATAATTCCTGGAATATCAGCCATTACAAAACTATCAAAATCACCAACATCTACAACACCCAAATTTGGCACAAGTGTTGTGAACTCATAATTGGCAATCTCTGGGCGTGCATTGGACAATACAGAAATGAGTGTTGATTTTCCCACATTGGGAAACCCCACAAGTCCTACATCAGCGATTAATTTAAGCTCCAAGCGCAGATGGGCTTTGATTCCCTGAATTCCAGGTTGAGCATATGTGGGACGCTGATTGACTGAGTTTTTAAACTTTGCATTGCCAGCACCCCCCTTACCCCCCTCAAAAAGTAGATGTCTCCCCTCTTTAAGATCTAGCAAAAGCTCTCCACTCTCCTCATCAAATACCTGAGTCCCAGCAGGTACTTTGATGATCAGATCCTCTCCACTTCGTCCAGTTTTATTTTTTCCTTCTCCAGGACGCCCATTTTCTGCCTTGTAATGCTTAGCACCACGGAAGCGAGATAGAGTGTCACTATTGGGATCAACCTCAAAAAATACACTCCCCCCTCGTCCTCCATCTCCACCATCAGGTCCCCCTTGGATTACAAATTTTTCTCTTCTAAAGCTCACTGCTCCAGCTCCGCCCTTTCCAGAAGAAACAAAAATATCCACACAATCTACAAACATACACTACCTCATCGCATCAAATTTTCGCTCAATTGCATCTCTCATCTCATCCAAAAGTGCGAAGCGTTTCTTATACATCGATCGCTTCTGACTTGGAATCTCATCTAATTCCTTACGCTGTGTTTGTGTGATATCAAAATAATCTCCACATCTCACACCGCCTACTTCATCCCACAACTGATCATAATCTGCAAAATACCCTCTCTTGCGTGAAGAAAAACGCACCTGTGCAGATTGAGAGATCCCCCATAAAATACGACAATCAAAAAATGCCATCATATACCGCATAGCCTCAATAAGGCAAATTTGAGGTCTTAACCCATAACACTTTTTTGTCATTATCTTAATCTTTTCTCGTGCCTCATCTCCCTGTATCAATCCCTGAATAGAAGCAATGATCAAAGCCTGCTTTGAAGGATCGATACAAAAAGATGCACCATAGATTCTCTGATGATTGCATTGCATCTCTACTGCCAAAAATCCCTCTTCAAATGTGCCATTCACTTTAAAAACAATCTGCACATCCTCATGTGAAAAAAGCAAAATTTCTTGATGTTGGATTAGTTTTTGAAAAATAGAGTGATCAAACTTCAAAAGAATTAGGCAATTTTCCCAGATAAGTTCCATTCTTTGGGCTCTGGAGAGATTCTGATTGGCAAAATCAATACAAACAATGCGATAGTCCCCCCCGCGATTAACCAGAAAGAATTCAATCAATCTGTGATCTTGATTAATTTGCGCAACAAATTGAGAAATTTGCTTGCGTGCAAGGAAAGACCTCGCCCAAAATCGCAATGCCTGACGCAAAAAATAAAGCTTAGAATCAAACCCCCGTCGTTGGCCAACCCCCCCATAAAGTTCCGAAACCTTTGGCCAGCGATAAGTCATAAATTACGCAGGATAAACAGAAACCTTTTTTCTGTCTTTATTTTTTTGTTCAAATTTTACTACTCCATCAATGAGTGCATAAATCGTATGATCTTTCCCCATTCCGACATTATTCCCAGGATGAACCTTCGTTCCCCTTTGTCGAATGAGAATATTTCCAGCTCTCACAAACTGAGAACCAAATTTCTTGACACCTAAACGACGACCAGCAGAATCTCTATTATTCTGTGTACTACCCTGACCTTTCTTGTGAGCCATCTCTTCTCCTTATCCTACAATTTTTAAAATTCGCACGCGTGTAAAATCTCGTCTAAAACCACGCTTTACTTTGCTGTCTTTTCTTCTTCTTTTCTTAAAAGTCACAACTTTCTTCGCTCTTCCCTCATTGATGACTTCAGCCTCGATCTTTGCACCACTTACAAAGGGTGTCCCAATCTTGCTATTTTCACCATCAACGAGAATCAATACTTCTTCAAAAGTAATTTTTGACTTTGGCTCAAGGCTCATTTTATCAAGAAGAACGATATTGCCTTCTTGGACCTTGTATTGCTTGCCTCCATTCTTAAAAATCGCATACATTCGCGCTTCCTTCATCTAAAATTTTCGCTTTTTCTTAGTTTGTCTCTAAGCAAAAACAAGGGGCTGATTATACCCAAAACATCTTTTAAATAAGATCAAAAACAGCCTCAAATCTTACAAACCCTCAAACACTCCAATGCCTCTCTCACACCACCCCAAATCAAAAATCACACAAGAAGCTTGGAAAAAATATTGAAGATTCAAAAATTCTTCTTCTAAGCCCTACAATAATCTCTAGGATTAAAGTCCCATTTTGTGAGGATTTAAAATCCCATTTGGATCAAAGACCTTTTTGATTTCCCTAAAAATTCTCATCTCCAAATCTCCAAAAGCCATGGGCATAAAAGATGATTTACTCAATCCAATCCCATGTTCCCCACTCAATGTCCCTCCCATCTCAATAGCTTGAGCAAACAGTTCTCTCACAGCCTGTTTCCCTACATCAAGTTCACTCTCATTTTTAAGCATTACATTTGTGTGAATATTTCCATCTCCAATATGCCCAAAGCATGCAATAGTCAGGCCATATTTCTGACTGATTTTTTCCACTCTATGCAAAAACTTTGCCACACTGCCTCTTGGCACTGTGATGTCTTCGTTGAGCTTTTTTACTCCATAAAAATTACTTGCTTGAGAGGCATTTTTGCGACCAAACCATATCCGTTCTTCCTCATCTTGATTTTGTGCGCGCATAAACAAAAGAGGTGAAAATCTCGCAGCAATCTCCCTGAGCTCCAAAACATCTCGCTCCAAACTATCTAAATGATTGGCCATCAACTTGATGATCAAAACAGCTTTGGCTTGCTCAGGATAGATCTGATATTTATGATTGAGAGCTGCAACCATTAGTGAATCCAAAAATTCCATCGCATAAGGAGAAAGACCACTTGCAAGAATTGCACAAGATGCCTCAGCCAAAGCCTTGATTCCATCAAAGCAAATCAACACCGAAGTTATATGCTTGGGTTTTGGAGCAAGCTTTAAAGTCATCTCTGTGATCACCCCTAGTGTTCCCTCACTTCCACACATCAAGCCCACAAGATCATAGCCAGCCACATCTTTATAGGTTTTATGTCCCAATTGCAAAATCTCTCCACTCCCCAACACAACACGCATAGATAAGATATGATTTTTACTCACCCCATAACGCACAGCATTCATACCTCCAGCATTTTCTGCGATATTGCCTCCCACACTGCTAAAAGCACTGCTAGCTGGATCTGGAGGAAAGAACAAATGATGAGGCTCAAGAATCTTATTGAGATAGCCATTGATAACACCAGGCTGCAAAGTAACACAAAGATTCTCCAAATCAATATGAATAATTGAAGAAAAATATTTTTGCATCGCCAAGATAATCCCCTCATTGATACATCCCCCACTCATACCACTGCCCGCACCTCTAGGCGTTACAGGGATCAGATGGGCATTGGCATAGCTAAGAATTTGTGCGATTTGATTCTCATTTTGAGGGAAAACAACATAACTTGGTCGCTTCTCCAAGCGCGTGCTATCAAATCCATAAACTGACAAATGCGCTTCATCACAATAGACCCCACCAACTCCTACAATTTCTTCAAGACAAGAAAAATGTTTCATTGATTCAAAAGCTTATTATATTCACTAAAGTATTCTTTTTTACGCCTCAAAAAATCCCAAAAACTCTTGGCTTCAACTCTTGCAAAGAAAGGATATTGCTTGCTAGATGGATCTGGATTCTCCATCTCTTGAGTTTCTAGCACTTTAAAACTTTGACAATCCAAAATATTTAGACCATTGGATGCATAAATCATCAATACCCCAACACTATAAATACGACAAATCTCTCCAAACCCTTTCTTGCTTGGATCAACAATTCCTTTATCGCCCACATCAGCAATCATCAAATCCGAACTCACAAAATGAATCTTTGGAAAGCGTGCTTTGATCTCTTCATAAAGCTTTTGGTTGGGTGCAACAATAAAGCCTCTCGAATAAAAACTCCTCATAATCACTTCATCTCCCACCCTAGGCTCCATAATCGGTGTGGGAAGATATTTTTGCTCCAAAAGTTTAAATCGCTCATAAGTTGCATGAATCGCATCTGATGAAACATCTGTGATTGTGATGAGATTTGAGATCAATCCTGGTCCAATTTTATGCACAATAATCCCCGTTTCACCAACCAAAACTCCATCATTTGGCTTTAAAATCAAAGTTTGCTTCTTTTTATCTACATTTGTAATTGTCAGCTTCAGAGTGGATACATCAAAAGCAAAAATAAAAAATGGCAACAATAAGATACACAACAATCTTTTCATCACTCTTCTCCCTGCTATGGCTTATTTGATTAACGATCTTCTAAAGAAGTGTCCTCAACGGCTCCGCCTTGAGTTTGAATGCTCCTAGTTTTGGAGTTTAGCTGCTCAAGCTCATCTTGAATCTGTTTTTTGTATCTTTGCATATTTTTAAGGAATTCTTGTTTTTTCTTGCCCTCTAACTTACTACGCGTTGTTTTAATACTTCCCAATGGATCGATGGGGCGATTATTTTTATAGAGTCCAAAATGTAAATGCGGACCAGAACTCAATCCTGTATTCCCACTCCTTGCGATCATCTGTCCCTGCCTGACATAAATTCCTGGACGCATTTTTCTATCAATCTTGCTCAAATGAGCATACAATGTCCTCAATCCCCCCTCATGCAAAATCTCAACAGCCTTCCCATATCCTCCCTTCCACCCAGCACTGATGACACGACCACTGCCCGCAGCATAAACTGGGGTTCCAATCTTGGCTCTAAAATCCACACCAAAATGAGGTCTGATAATCGTTTTCAGCACAGGATGGCGTCTTGCTTTTGAGAATTTAGAAGTGATATAAATCTTTGCCAAAGGCATCTGTAATAAAAATCCAGCAACTTCCTTGCCCTCTAGGTTATAAAAACGCCCACCATTATAAGAGATAAGAAAATTTTGTTTTTTGTTTGTCTCAACCATTGAAGCCAAAATTGAAGGTGTTCCAAAAAATTGACCAAAGCGATATTTTCTTGTGTAAATAATCGCCAATCTATCCCCCTTGATTACCTCCCTCTTGAAATTGATACTATTTTTATAGGTATTGAGAAATTCATTTGCTAATGCCAAATCCTTAGAAAACCTAAAAATATCTTGATGGGGCGAATCCATAATCTCAAGAGCAAGAGTTTGCTCTTTTTGGAAGGTTTTGATGGGAGTGAAGGTCATTTTATATTTATAATGATCTCTATAGATATGAATCTGTATCTCCTCATCAATAGGGATAAGAGCCTGCACCAGCTTGCCTTCAGAATCTTTGAGGATTTGATACTCAACTCCAGCATTGATCTCTGCTGTCAGCTCCTTATCTCCAGAGGGGAGGTTGTAATAAAGGCGTAGAGGGATTTGATAATCCTCTAAAAAATTTAAAAAGGTATAACCCCTTTGCCAGATGCGATTCTCACCTACTGCACTCAAGCACAATTGAAGAGACAACATAAGCAAGAAAATAACTTTTTTCATCCTCTTTAGATATCCCAAATCCTAGATTCTCACACCATTAGGGCAATTTGAAGTCAAAAGCTTACTACAAAACATTTAAAATTTGGGTCAATGTGATACTATATCAATCAGTCTAGAAAGGGACTTTAATCCAAGGATTTACGATGAGTAGTCAAAAAGCATGGGTGATTCCCATCATTGGCTTTTGCTGTTTTGTACTCACGATGATTGTTGTGGCGGTTTTTGCATATGATCCAAAACTTGGCATCCATACCCCAAACTCATCAGAACAAATGAGCCAACATGTGACAAATATCGAAAATCTTCAAAATGCAATCAATTCATCATTAAGATGATCAAAAGAATGTCGATTATAGACCCAATCAAAATTAAAGGTGGAGAAATGATTAGAAACAACTTAGAGCGATCTGTGGAACTTAAAAATCTCTATCTTCGACCCAAGAGTGAGAAGACTGGGGATACAAAGATAAGTGAAACTCATAAAGAAGAAAAAGTCGCCTCAGATCGTATTAGTGAGATTCGTGATCAGATCCAATCTGGATCATACAAGGTTGATTTAAAGAAAACATCTGAAAAAATGGCACTTAATTTGCTTGGCCTATAGAAAACTTGTCCTCTCAAGTAGAGGCAAGCATTTCTTTATAATAAGGTTAAAATTGATGCTTTCTAGTTATTTAAAAGAAGCTATTTGCAAACTCTCAAAACTCATTGATATAACAAAATTGGATATCCAATCTCTATCCAATGCTCAAAATGAACAAATCTTTCAAAGACTCCCGCTCAAAGAAGCTTTGATCAAAGAATTTGAGCAGAGTAAAAATCTTATCGATTCTCATATGCTTCAACTCAAAAATCAGCATCCAGACCAAGAACTCTCTTCATTGCTTGAAGATGAGATTTTGGATCTTCTTAGCACACTCAAAACATCACTCAAAGAACTCAAAGAACTCAATAATGGATATGCTAGAAGTGTGCATGCTGTAAGTGAATTTTACACTTCACTTCTTAGGCGTATTGTGCCGCATGAAAATAATGGATATGGCGGCTATGCCAAACCCCAGCAAAACTTTCTTGCTATTCAGGTTTGACAATGGGCGGGATCCTTACTTCTCTTAACACATCCTACACGGGGTTACAAGCTCATCAAGCAATGGTTGATACAACGGGCAATAATATTGCCAATGCCAATGATGAGTTTTACTCAAGGCAAAAGGTCATTCTCAAACCCCAAACTCCACTAGATAAAGGGACTTATCATCTTGGGAGTGGAGTGCAAATTGAGAGCATTATGCGCGCTCATGATGAATTTATTTTCCAGCGATATGGTCGTGCTGCGCAAGAAAAAGAGTTTTATCAAACCCAGTTTGACAAACTCAGAGAAACCTCTTCTCTCTTCCCAGATCTTGAAGGTGTTGGAATCTATGAAGATTTACAGCAATACTTCAATGCCTGGAAAGATCTCTCCAAAAATACAAGTGATCCAGCACAAAAACAAATCCTCATCCAAGCGACACAGACATTAATGCGCAGTATTCATTCTGCATATGACAATCTTGCAGGTATGCAGAAAAAAACAAGCCAAGAACTTGCACTAAGAATCGAAGAAGTCAATCGCATCGGAGAGCAGATTGCCAATATCAACAAACAACTCGGTATCAAAGAATCAAAAGTCGATCTTATCAAGGCGAATGATTTGCGTGACCAAAGAGATAAGCTTGAATTTCAACTCAAAGAACTTATTGGTGGAAGTGTTTTCAAATCCAATCTCAAATCCGACATTGGAATCAACTCAAGAAATATCGACTATGGAGAAAACTATGTTCTCAATGTCGCAGGAGGATTCAATATCGTCGATGGCATCAACTTCCATCCACTCACAGTCAAAGAATCCCACAAAGGCAATGGACTTAATCATGTCTATTTCAAAAATCAAGATCATCACCCTGTTGATATCACCAACTATTTATTGGATGGAAAAATTGGAGGACTTATCAAGCTTTATGCTGATGGAATTGATGGCACAACTCCAGGAAAAATGCAAAAATATATCGATATGCTCGATACATTTGCAAGAACTTTTATTGAGACGACCAACAATATCTATGCGCAAAGCGCTACAAAAAATATCGAGAGCAATTCTGTAGAGCTCTCACGCGATCAGTCCCTCATCAATAGTCAATACAATATCCGTAAAGGTAGCTTTGATATCGTCATTTATGATTCAGATGGAGAGGAGATTGGCGTCAAAACAATCACAATCTCACCCACAACATCCATCGAGGATGTTGTCCAGCAAATCAATTCCAATACAGATGACAATGCTGATCAAAATTCACTCAATGATATTGATGATTATTTCAGTGCCAATTTCAACTCTCAAACAGGTAAATTCCAAATCATTGCCAAGAATCAAGATAGTGTTTATATCGGAATTAGAGACAAAGGGACCAATTTCGCAGGATCCCTTGGCATCAATCGCTTCTTTGATGGAAATAATTCCAAAAACATCAGCATCAATGAAAGCTATGTCCAAGATCCAACAAAGCTAAGAGCTTGGGGTGCCCCATCATCTGGGAACACAGATGTTGCCAATATGATACAGCAGATGCAATATGATGACCTAGTCTTTCAGACAGGGAAGAATTCATTCCAAGAGATGCAACTCACCCAATATTATCAACTCCTAGGAGGAGAAATCTCCACAGACACACAAGCCATCCAAACAACACTTGACACAAAAACTGCTCTCTTTGCAGCGGCCAAACAAGAGCATCAGAGTATCTCTCAAGTCAGTGTGGATGAAGAAATGGTCAATCTCATCAAATTTCAAAGTGGTTATGCTGCCAATGCAAAAGTCGTCAGCACTATTGATAAAATGATTGATACACTCTTAGGGATCAAGCAATAATTACTTTTCTTCAAGCTTCTCTTTGAGAGATTGAAACTTGGCAATCTCTGGAGAGTAGGGATTGTCCTGTTTGAGGATCTCAAGTGCTGCCTGACATCCTCCAAGATTCCCTCCATAGCATGACTTACCAAAAAATTTCAGTGCCAAAGTAGATTCTTTGGATCCAAAATGACCCAAGACATAAGCTTTGCCAAGTTCAAAACATAACTTTGGATTCCCACTCTGACACCCTTGATCAAGCCACCTCAATATAGCATCGCCCTTCTTTTGATGCGTATGCACAACAATCTCACAAGCCCTACTTTCACCATACAAACAAGCTTGCTCTAAAGCCTTAAGAGCCTTAAGACGACCCATATCATTAGGCTCTAAACGCGCATACACAGAGGCTGTCATCATACAAGCTTTCAAACTTGATGTCAGACAAGCCCCCTCCAAATAAGGCAGCGCCTCGATATATTCACCTTTTTCATATAGTAAGAAGCCATACTGATATGAATCTTTGCACCCCATCAAAAAGATCAACACCACAAAAAGTCTAAAAATCAAACCCACCTTCCTCTTGCCCACCATTCAAAAACCTATAAGTATTGCGCACATAATCTTTTCTTTCTTTGCACTCAAGAACTTCTGGACATTTCAAACAAGAATCAATCAATCGCCCCTTCTGACACTCTAAAACTTTTTGCCCACTCTCTTCAAACAATCTCTCAAGCTCTTCCATCAGAGATTCCTCAAACTTTCTTTGACAAGAGAGATTTCATCCTTGCTTCCAAAATAACAGGGGCAACTCTCATGAGATGTTAAGATTGGAAGATCCAACAATCGCTTACTTCCATCAATCGCCTCACCTCCAGCACATTCAAAAATCAAGGCAAATGGAAATACTTCAAAAAGCTTGCGCAATTTACCACAAGGAGCATCTTGTGTCGCTGGATAGCTAAAGAGCCCTCCTTTTTTGATCAATATCTGATGCAAATCAGGAACCATTCCACCAGAATATCTCAAGCGATATCCTTGAGCAAATAATGATTCCACCATAGCCTTATGCTGTATGCTCCAATATTTCTGTGTCCCCCCAGTAGCATTGATCTTCCCACTTTTTTCAAGCATCAAAATCTCCTGATCTTTCCACTCTCTCTTTTTTGGATCAAAACAAAAATGACGCACCCCACTCTCCCCTCGCTTTGCCAGTACAAGCTCCAATCTTGGTCCATAGACGATATAACCACTCGCGACCAAATGATGTGCCTCAAAACTTTTGTGATAGATTCCAAAAATCGTCCCAACACTTAGATTTGAACCAAGCAGCGAGGATCCATCGATAGGATCATAAGCAACGCAAAATTCTCCCCCCATATGCGCATCTCTAATCTCGTTCTGCTCTTCAGAAAATACAGAATGCACACACTCCAAAGAAGCCAACTCTTCTCCAATCAATACATCACTTTGCACATCTAATGCAAGCTGAACATCTCCACTAGCATTGCACTCTGAAGTATAAGAAGTCTCCCCACAAGCAATCATTTCTTGAATCTTTGGCGCCAAAGAAAAAAAACAATCGATTATTTGTTGCATTTCATATCCTCCACTTAAGCTTAAATTGTAAAATTATAACTTTTACTCTCACAATGAATATCGGAGAAAATATGAAAATCGCACCAAGCTTACTGGCCGCTGACTTCTTGCACCTTCAAAGAGAATTGGATAAGATTGGGAAATCTGGAGCTGATCTCTTGCATCTAGATATTATGGATGGTCATTTTGTGCCAAATCTTACATTTGGACCTATTATTCTTGAAAAAATCGCATCAATCTCAACCTTACCTCTAGACATTCATCTTATGGTCAAAAATCTTGGATTCTTTGTGGATTTATTTGTGCCTTATAAACCAAAATTTTTGAGCTTTCATATCGAAGAAGAACCACATGCCCACCGTATGATCTCCTATATCAAAAGCAAGGGAATCTCACCCTCTGTAGTTCTCAATCCCCACACCCCTCTTGAAACTCTAGATTTTATCTTGCAAGATCTAGATATGGTGCTTGTCATGAGCGTCAATCCTGGATTTGGCGGACAAAGCTTCATCCCTCAAAGTCTTGAGAAAATCAAAAAACTCAAAGAAAAAATCAATCAGATCAATCCCTCATGTCTCATCCAAGTAGATGGTGGGGTCAATCAAGCCAATGCAGTACTTCTCAAAGAAGCTGGAGCCGATATTTTAGTCGCTGGAAGCTATATCTTTGGAAGCAAAGACTATGCAAAAGCCATCCAATCCCTCAAAGTCTAATGCATCCCATCATCCAAGATCCATCCCTCAAGCCCAAACCTACCAAATCCAAACTCCCCCCTAGTCCAAGCAAACGCTTTGTTTCCAATCTTGCTAACAAAACTCTAGAGATTCAGCATTTTCTCAATCTTTGTAGCCAAGATGAAATTCTTAAAGATCTCTCTTTGGATGAACATTGTCTTGATTTTCTTTTGTGCTTTGGACTAGATCTTCAAATCCAAAATTCTCTCCTATATCTAGGATCCAAAGATCGCACATGGCAAGAGCAAATATTTTGTTTTGTTGATATTGAAACAACTCATGCCCTGCCTCAAAAAGGTAATTTGCTTGAAATTGGAGCAATTTTATGCAATGGAAGGGGTGAAATCTTGGGGCGGTTTGAGCAATTGGTACACAATACCGACATCCCACCATTCATCTCAGAAATCACAGGAATCCAAGTCGATGATGTTAAATACGCCCCACCAATCCAGCATGTCTTACAAGAATTTCGATCTTTTGTGGGGACAAGCATTCTTGTGGCACACAATGTCAATTTTGATTACAATTTTTTGGATTTTCTTTATCTCAAATACTTCAAAATCGGACTATACAATCAAACACTCTGCACACTCAAAATAGCTCAAAAAACTCTCCAATCCCCAAAATACAATCTAGCATTTCTCAATGAATCTCTTGGTATTCACACACCCATTGCTCATCGAGCTTATGCAGATGCACAAACATGCATGGAGATTTTTAAGTATTGCTCCAAATTTTTTCCTTCACACAATATGCAAAATATTCTTAACTGGCTAAGTCATTCATAAGAAGATTGATAGAAGATGGTCGGAGTAGCGGGATTCAAACCCACGACCTCACCCACCCCAAGGGTGCGCGCTAATCAGGCTGCGCCATACTCCGAAACAAAGAGCGCATTATACAAGAAGTTTTAGGCTTTGAGCCTATTTTCCCTCTGACTTTCTTGCTCTTTATAAAGCAAAGCGCATCTTTTGGCTAGATCCCGAATCTTTAAAATATAGTTTTGTCTTTGAGCGACAGAGATGGCTTTGCGCGCATCTAAGACATTAAAGAAATGACTTGAGAGCATCGTGTAATCATAGGCTGGCAAAGGCACTCCAGCATCCAAGCATCGTCTTGCTTCATCTTGAGAGCGCTCAAACATCAAAAACAATGTCTCCACATCAGCAATCTCAAAATTATATTTGGAAAACTCATATTCTCCCTGAAGATGCACATCTCTATAATGCACAACCTCTAAATCATTGGCATATTCAATATCAAAAATATTATCTACACCCTGAATATACATCGCAAGCCTCTCAACCCCATAAGTAATCTCAACAGCTACAGGATCACAAGGGAGTCCACCCACTTGCTGAAAATATGTAAATTGTGTCACTTCCATTCCATCAAGCCACACTTCCCATCCAAGTCCCCAAGCCCCAAGAGTTGGAGACTCCCAATTATCTTCAACAAAACGAATATCATGTCTAGAGCGATCAATCCCCAATACATCAAGAGATTTCAAATACAGCTCTTGGATATTTTCAGGGCTTGGTTTAATCAAAACTTGAAACTGATAATAACTCCCTAAACGATTTGGATTCTCTCCATAGCGTCCATCAGTGGGTCTTCGACTTGGTGCCACATATGCCACACTCCATGGCTTGCTATCCAAACTCCTAAGCAGTGTCGCAGGATGGAAGGTCCCAGCCCCTGCTGGGATATCATAAGGCTGAAGCACAAGGCACCCCTGCTCCTTCCAATAATTTTGTAGCTTCAATAACATATCACTTAGACTCATTTTTCGCATCAAATTCCCTTTATCAAACTTTAATTTGTTCTAATCGTTCTTTTTTTGTTCCAATATCTGTGATCTGGATTCCGAAATTTCCATCTACAATCACAACTTCTCCATGAGCGATGACCTTATTATCCACCAAAACCTCAAGAGGCTCATTGGCAAGCTGATTGAGCTCAATCACACTTCCAATATCCATCGCAATCACATCTTTGAGAAGCATCTTTTTTTGTCCAATCCGTACATGAATATTGATTTTGACATCCAAGAGCATCTCAATATTTTTCAATTCCTCATTTGAAGCAACTTGTGCGCTATTTTCTATCTGCGCCTCTTCAGTCTGCAACTCTATTTTTTTTTCAAACAAACTCAAAAATGCAGAAGAACCAAAATACACAAAGTCAGATTGCAACCCATTGAGCGAAATTGCATATTTCCATGCATGCACAAAATCTGAGAGCTCAATATTTTCTTTGATCTCCTCTATACTCAAAATCTCAAAGCGTATTGAAGGAAGCAATTTATCTGCATTCAATCCCGTGGATAGCGCTCCCAAAATATTATTGACGATCTCTTTGGTCGCATCTATATCATTTTCTGTGAGATCAGAACGCTCCTTGGGTTCCTCTCCAACCATCAAATCAGAAAGATGTGCAGCGAGCATACTTGGGATTGCAAGCCCAGCCTCCCCCTCTAATCCTCCCTCTCTCTTGCAACCAATACGCACCAAAATATAAGGCAAAGCCTGAGCAATCCCAACCACATCCTCATATGAGATTTCTGGACGGATTCCAAGTAAGCCCTCCAGTGTTGAGCTACTCTCTTGGACAAAGAGTCTATTAAACAACCTCATTTCCTCTGACATCATTCCCTACTCCTCTTCATTTGTCTGAACAGCACGAATCTTGCGCTGTTCTTCTAAAAGCTCAAGCATCTCCTTGACTTCATCTTTTTCTGTGCGAATCACTTCTTTTATTTTAACGGTTTTGCGATAGCGTTGTAATCCGATCTCTGCAAGATATTTTTCACGCCCATCAATACTGACCACAACCTCATCATTAGCTGGGCGATCAAGCCTAATAATATCCCCAACCTTTAAGTCTATCATCTGCTTAAGATCCAATGTCGCATTGCCTAGCCCAACACTCACCATGACACCAGAACCCCCAATCAATGCTTGCAATTCTTTATTGCGACTCTTTTTTGTGTTTGTATCACTTAGCATCAAATCACGACTACCAAGCCTTGATAAAATCGTCTCAAGCGAGATAACGGGATAACATAGATTCATCATCCCACGCGAATCTCCAATCACAATCTCCATCACAACCATGATCACAATCTCATTTTGAGCAACAATCTGCACAACGGATGCACTTGTCTCCTTGGTATCAATCGCAGGATAAATTTCAGTCACAGGAGCCCATGCATCTTTGAGATTCTGAATCACTTGATAGAGAATTGAATCAAGTAAATTAAGCTCAATTCCACTAAATTCGCGCTGACTATTGTAAGGATCTCCACGCCCCCCCAAAAGCCGATCAATCATAGGAAACGCAATACTTGGATTGATCTCAAGCACACCTGTCCCATCAAGAGGTCTCATAGAAAACACATTAAAGCTTGTCGGATTGGGTAAGCTCATCAAAAACTCGCCATAAGTCATTTGATCAACACTGTGCAAACTGATCTCTACAATTGAGCGCATCACAGAAGAAATTTGTGAAGAAAGCGATCGAGCAAGTTTGTCATGAATCCCTCTAAAAGCCCTCAATTGCTCTTTGCTAACACGATTGGGTCGTTTGAAATCATACAGAATCACATTGTCATATTTGGGCTTGATCTCTTGCTCTTCTTCTCCATCGACAACAGCCAGCAGGGCATCAATTTCTTCTTGACTCAAAATATCAGCCATGGACTTCTCCCAACCTTAAGCGCACTTTTTTGATCACCTCTTTATTGATTTGTGAGATTCGAGATTCGGTGATGTTTAAAATCTCTGAGATTTCTCCCAAGCTTAGCTCTTCAAAATAATAAAGCTGGACAATCAACTGCTCTCTTTCTGAAAGAGTAGATAACACCTTCTCAATCTGCTCTATCAAATCTTCTTTCTCAATTCTTAGCGAAACACTATCGGATTGAATTGCATTATATTGCTCATCAATAGGAACCAGTGTATAGATATCAGATGCGATTTTAGCTTCTCTAATTTTTTCTATATCTTCACCCAAAATCTCAGCCAAATACTCATCACTTGGCTCCTCATCATACTCATTGAGATATTTGCTCACTTCCGCATCGATTGCTTTAATAAGCTTTCTAGAAGAGCGGGATAGCACATCAAGATTGCGCAAATAATCCAACATCGCTCCATTGATGCGAATCTTGGCAAATCCCCAAAATGAATCATTGATACTGCTATCATAACGCCTCGCCACTTTGATAAGTTCTTCAGCTCCAATTGAAACCAAATCCACAAAATCAACAGAACTTGGCAAACGCTCCTTGAGGCGATGAGCCATAGCCCTCACAGCGGGCAAATACTGCAATGCAAGCTCATCTTGAGAATATTTCAAGTTTTGACTATAGCCATTTTGCGCGTGCTTCATGATAGAGATTGCTTCTCCTTCTCTTCCTGTCCAAGCTCAATGCGCTTAATGTAGTCTAGAACGCGAACAAGCTCTTCTTCTCTCTTTTTGAACTGTGAGACATAATACTCTAGATTATCCTCTAGCTGATTTTTATTAAATCTCCGATTTTCAAAACCAACAAACCAATTGAAAAGCGAGATTCCAGAGATCACGATCAAATAAAACACAGCGGTGACAACAAGTGTAAAAAGGATAATAAATTCAGGCTCGTTGATTCCAATGAGTGCGAAAATCAACCCCACAAAGAAACCTGATACAACTGATAATCCAATAAAATTCTCTGATGTCATCCACCATCCTTATAGATATTTCAACAACCTTTGAAAGAAACTTCCAAAACCACTTTCTTTACTTGACAGCACTTTTCGTTCCCTCTTTTGGAGAATCTTATTTGCAATATTTCGAAGCTGAGATGAAGCCCCATCTCCTGGATCCACTCTAGCAAACAATGTGCGTCCGCGTGTAGCTGATGAGATACTAGATGAAAGTGGCACATATCCCAAAAGCTCAAGTGATAGATTTTCCATATTTTTATAGGCAATTTGTTTCATCTTGAGATAGACATTTTCTGCCTCTTTTGAAGTTTTCACCATATTAAGAATCATATAAATTTGATTGCGTGTTTTGGCATTGACTTTGATTGCTGCATAGGCATCAGTAATCGCGCTAGGATCAGGCATCGTGACAACAATCAAAGTATCACTTGATTCTAAGAATTTTTGTGTGATACCTCCAATCCCTGCACCTGTATCAATGATCAAAAAATCCAAATCACTCAAAATCTCGCTCTCTCCCACAAGTCTTGCCACAGAATCTTCAGAAATATAATTAAAAATCTCATCCCCACTATCTCCAGGGATAAGATACAGTCCGCTCTCAATGGGGATGATTATATTTTTGAGCTCACATTCTCCTTTGAGAACATTGAGAATTGTTTTGTGTGCCTTCACACCAAAAATCAAATCAAGATTAGCCAAGCCAATATCCGCATCAAACACAGCGACCTTATAGCCCATCTTGCATAGGGTATAGGATAGGTTAGCACTGATGCTAGATTTGCCTACTCCTCCCTTTCCACTTGTGATTGCAATGATCTCTGTATTCTTTTTGCTCCCTTGTTGGCCAATAAGCTCAATAAGTTCTGTTGCCTGATTCTTCACTTGTTATCCTTTTGTGGTTTCTTAAACCCATCAAGCAGACAATCCACCAAAAAATCATTGCTTGCAACAAGCAAATCATTTGGCACACTTTGTCCGATTGAAAAATAGCTAATTGGTTTTTTGATATCACATGCTAAGGAAAAAATGTTCCCAAAACTACGACTCTCATCCAACTTGCTAAAAATAAGATTATCAATCTCTACAGCACTAAAAGAATGATAAATATCCTTAAGATCTTCATATTTAGTCCCAGCAGAAAGCACCAAACTGACTTCAATATGAAAATCATTCTGCACATAGGATTTGAGCATCTCAAGCTTTTGTTTGTCATATTGGGAATGACCTGCTGTGTCAATCAAAATAAAATCACAATATTTAAGACGCTCGATTGCTCCCTCAAGTTCGCTTGGATCATCCACACGCTCAATCCCCAAACGCATCATTCTTGCATAGGTCATAAGCTGCTCCATGGCTGCAATTTTATAAGAATCAAGAGTGATTACCCCCACCTTATGGCGCTTATCAAGCATCAAAGAATAGCGCGCAGCGAGTTTAGCCAAAGTCGTCGTTTTGCCCACGCCTGTGGGTCCCACAAACATCAAAATATTTTTTGTTGCTCTTGAAAGATTTTCACTACGGCATGCAATCATTTTGCGCAAAACTTCTCGAAAATATCTCTTCACTGTAATCGAATTGGATCTCATCTGCAATGGCATCAACTCCAAAGTTAGCTCCATCAATGCATCAAGTCTTTCTCGATCAATCCCACTATTTTTGGCAATCCTATAAATTTCTGCAAATTCTTGAGGGATATTGGGGCTTGAGCGCATTGGACGCTTTTCATCCCAAAACATGCTCTGAATCAACTTTAAACGATCATCGATTTGCTCAATCTCCTTTTTGATTGCTTTGAGCTCCTCTTGATCATTGATTTGAGTTTTTGGTTTTTGAGTGATATAAGGATTTGCGCCACCTTTAACACCAGCGATCTCAGAAATTTGGCGGATTGTTTCATTCATCTCTTGACTTAGACTAATCTTGTCTTGCTTCTTTTTCTCAAAGTTTTTTTGCGCGATTTCATCAAGGCGTTTCTTGATCGTATTTTCTTGCTTTGGCTCCTCTTCTTCCTCTACAGCAATCACGATTTCATAGAGTCCTTTCTGAGACAAAGTTTTCTTGCGAATCTCACGAGATTTCAAGATAAAAGGATCTGATCCATGCACACTTTTTGCCTGTCTCAAAGCCTCATCAGGCGTTTCTCCTGTGTAAGTAAAAAGCTTCATCTCTCCTCCTAAAGAATGTTTTGATACTGCAATGGAATCAAAACCGATTCCCTTTTGCTCCATTGAGGATGGGGCAAATTTAGATATCTACGCTCAAGTCTCATTTCATTAAACCACAACAAATCCACATCCAATGTGCGTGGCGCATTTTTAAACTCTCTCTTTCTTCCGCGTCCAAAACATCTCTCCCAATAAAAAATCATCCTAAACACCTCAACCACCCCACAATTGGTGGATACCTGCATTGTAGCATTCCAAAAATCTTCCTGATGAACATAGCCAAAGGCAGGATTACGATAAATGGGAGATGTGGAGAGAACAACAAAGCGAGAATCTTTAATAATTTTACAAAACAATGATTCAAAACGCTTCAGACAATCTCCAAGATTCCCCCCAATGCCAAGCATAAAACAATTTCTTAATCGCTTAGGTGAAGAAGTCGTATAAGGAAAAAAGCGCGTTAAGACTAGCTTCCTCATTTTGCTCCAACTCTTTGATTATTGCATTTTATTTCTCCAGATACACCAAGACACTTCAAACTCAATACAAGACCCAACTCACACACAAATCTGTGGATTTGGATACAAAGCCCTTTCTTTGTTTGTAGCCAAAAATTTATGCCAACAGCTAGGAATAAAGAATATTTATCCCCATTAGTTTGATCAATCATCCTTATCAGAGAATCATTACATAAAAAGGAGCACTCACCATATCGAGCGCTCCTTGTGCTGAAAAAATATGGAGAATTAAGCTTGTTGTTTCTGCTGTGCATCAGCCAAAGCTTTGATCTCTTTCATGATTTGAAAGAGCGAAATGAGTGCCAAGTGATAGCCAAAAGCACCAAAACCTGAAATCACTCCAGCACTGGCAGCACCCGTATAGCTTTTACTTCGATAATCTTCTCTTGCAAACACATTGCTCAAATGCACTTCCACACAAGGAACTCCACAAGAGGCCATTGCATCTGCAATCGCAATAGAAGTATGAGCATATGCTGCTGGATTGATAATCACCCCTTGATATTCCCCTCCAATACACTCTTGCAACTTATCAATAATCTCACCTTCAAAATTACTTTGAAAAAACTCAAGCTCCACCTCATTTTGCTTTGCCATTTCTTGCATATTTTGATGAATTTGCTCTAATGTAACATTTCCATAAATGCGAGGATCGCGATGTCCAAGAATATTGAGATTTGGACCTTGAATCACTAAAACTTTCATTTTACTTCCTTTGTTGTGAGGTTTTGTCAATTATAACACATTCACTGTTTTGGAGCTTGAGGTAACGCATCTTCTTTCTCCCCCCTTTGGATTGCCAAGGTGATTTCACCAGCCTTTTGTGCATCCATTTTGGCCAAAATCTTACCCACAACCTTTGTCTCCATACTACCCAGAATCTCCACAGCATCAGCAATAGGCATTGATTCCAAAATCTGAGCAGCCTTAGAATCTCGCATTTTGCTATAGGTTTCTGCAAGCTTATTTTTCCTCTCACCACGAATCTCTTGAAGGATTTCTTCATTTTTTTGAATGAGATCAGTAAGCTCTTTTTTCTTTTTCTCATGTTCTTGCTGAAGTGCATCCTCTTGCTTTTTCCACTCTTCTTGTCGCTCTTTTTCTTGTTCTTCAAAGGCCTTTTTTTGAGCCTCAAACTCTTGATATTTCTCTTCAAGTGCCTCTTGTCGCTCTTTGAGCACGCCCTCAGTCGCATTCTGCAAAATCATCAAAGACTGTTGCTGCTCTTCAAGCTTGCGAAGTTCGGCAGCAATTTCTTCTTTTCTTGATTCAAAAATCAAATTACACTCAAGGCTTTTATCATCATCAAGTCCCTGATCTTTGACCTCTTGACCTATAAGCAACACACTAGCTACCAGAATCAATCCAATTTTTTTCAAATGCTTTCTCCTTTGATTTGATAAGCCCGCACAGACGCGATTTCATCAAGCACTCTTTGCTCTTTCTTTTTGAGGGTTTCCAACACTGCTTTGAGTTCTTTTTGTTGCAAAAAGCGCAATTTCTCTAACTCAATTTGATAACCCATACGCTCCGCTTCCCTCTGTTTCTTTTCTTGCTTAATCGTGGCAATCTCTTCATAAATCATTTCAATCCAATCTAGGCAAGACTTTTTTTTCTGATTAAACTCACAAAACAATGCCAAGCTCCCCTCTTTTGGCAGATCAATTTCCTGCATTTGATGCAACAAATCAGCAACCCTTTCCTCACACTCTGCAATCCTTTGCATCAAAGCTGCGATCATCTGATCGGCTAACCTGATCTTTTGCTCACTCACCTTGATCAAATCATCAAATTTTGTTTTCAAAGAATCGCATCCTCACGATCTGGACTTGTGGAAATGATTGAGATTCTCACACCCACCAAATGCTCCAAAGCTTCAATATAATCTTTTGCTTCTTGAGGGAGTGCATCTCTGCTGCGAACACCATAGGTCTGACTCCATCCCTTAAAACTCTGATAGATAGGCTTAACCTCTTGATAATCATAAGGAATATAATCAATCTTTTCTCCACGATATTCATAATGCGTACAAACCTTGATTTCTTCAAATCCATCCAATACATCAAGCTTCATTAAGGCAATCTGCGTGCAACCATTGAGTTTACACGCATAACGCAAAGCAACCGCATCAAACCACCCACAGCGTCTAGAGCGCCCAGTTGTTGTGCCAAACTCTCCACCTTTGTTTTGGATCAAAGTTCCCACATCTCCAAATTCTTCACTCGGAAAGGGTCCATTCCCTACGCGTGTGCAGTAAGCCTTAGCAATCCCAATCACTTCTCCAATCTCTCTGACATTGATTCCAGTTCCACTACAAGCTCCAGCACTAATTGTTGTCGAACTTGTCACAAAGGGATAGGTCCCATGATCTAAATCAAGCATACTTCCTTGAGCACCCTCAAGCAAAATCTTTTTTTTCTGATTTTGTGCTTCCCACAAAAAATGCACACTATCGCACACAAATGGGAGCAATGTTTGACTCACCTCATAAAGTGAGCCAACTACCTCATCCAAACTTTCAATCTCTTCCCCCATCGCTTGAGCTAGAATCTGCAATTCTTTATAGGCAAATTGCATTTTGTTTTTGAGTTGAGAAAAATCCTTCAACTCCCCCATCCTAACCCCAATCCTTGAAACTTTATCTGCATAACTTGGGCCTATCCCCTTGCCTGTTGTTCCGATTGCCTCTTTGCCCTTTAGCTTTTCACGCAATACATCCAATCTAGCATGAAGAGGTAAAATCACATGTGCACGATCACTGATAAATAATCGCCCCTTAAGCGAATCTGCTCCAAATTGCTCAATTTCCCTCATCAATGAATGTGGCTCAATCACCACGCCATTTCCAATCACATTTTGACAATGCGGATAGAGCACACCTGAGGGAAGTAAGTGCAAAGCAATCTTTTTGCCATCTACCACAATTGTATGTCCAGCATTGTGTCCCCCCTGATAGCGCACGACAATGTCATAATGCTTTGCCAAAAGATCAACAACTTTTCCTTTCCCCTCATCTCCCCACTGTAGCCCTACAACCAAATCCGCCATAATTTATCCTTGATGCTAAAATACGAATCAAACCCACGATTATAAAATAATCACTTGCATGATTGGGGGTTTTATTTGTAGAATTTGGAGTTAAAGAAATTTTAACTCCAAAAAACATGAAGGATCAATCACTATGAAAATTGCACTACTAATGAGTGGAGGGGTGGATAGCTCATATTGCGCTTATTTGCTTAAACAAGCTGGACATGAAGTCCTTGGAATCTATCTCAAACTTCACGACAAAGAAGAAAAACATCAAATCTTTATCCAAAACTGCATCAAAGTTTCTCAAAATCTTGGGTTTGAATTTCAAGTCATTGATGCCCAAAAAGAATTCAAAGAAAAAGTTTATGATGAATTTATTCTCTCTTATCAAAGGGGTGAGACACCCAATCCTTGCGCACTTTGCAATCCTTTGATGAAATTTGGACTTGCACTACAAAAAGCACTTGAACTTGGATGTGAAAAAATCGCAACAGGTCACTATGCTCGCATCCAAGAAATAAATGGCATCAAACGCATTAGAGAAGCCAAGGATCCCAGCAAGGATCAGAGTTATTTCTTGTATGCCATCTCACAGCAGGCAATTGATTCGCTCATCTTTCCACTAGGGGATTATTTCAAAAATGATGTCAAAAAAGAAGCTTTTGAAGCCATGCCTTGGCTTGGAAGTCTTGAGACTTACAAAGAATCACAAGAAATCTGCTTTGTAGAAACAAGCTATATTGATATCCTCAAAAAAACACTTCAAGTCGATCAAACTGGCATCGTTCGCGATCTAGAAGGCAATGCAATTGGCCAACACAAAGGCTATATGCAATACACAATTGGTAAGCGCAAGGGCTTTAGCATCAAAGGTGCCCTAGAACCTCACTATGTCCTAGGAATCAATCCACAAAAAAATGAAATCACTGTAGGAACCAAAGATCAGCTTGCGATCAAGGAAGTCAAAGCACTCAATAAGAGCTTGGATCATTTTCAAGATGGTGAATATGAAGTCAAGATCAGATATCGCAGCAATAAAACCAAAGCAAAGGTTACTCTCCAAGATGGAATGATCACTGCTATGCTAGATGAAGATGTTTTTGGTGTAGCCAAAGGACAAGCACTTGTCATCTATCAGGGAGATTGTGTGCTTGGTGGAGGGGTCATACTCTAACCCCCCCCCATTCTCTTTTTATTTCATACCTTGTAACCTTGCAAAAACTCCAAAACTTTCTGAGCATGCCCCCTTGCTTTGACATTATAAAAAGCCTGCACAATCTCTCCATAAGGATTGATCACAAAAGTTGATCGGATGATTCCTTGATAAAGCTTTCCATAAAGTTTTTTCTCACCAAATGCTCCATATTTTGAAGCCACCACTTTATCTGCATCGCTTAAAAGCATCAAACTCAACTTCTTCTTCTCTATAAAATTCTTATGACTTTTAATACTATCTGGACTTATCCCCACCACACTGGCTCCAAGAGTGTCAAACTCATCATGAAATGTACTAAAGTCTTGAGCTTCAAGTGTGCAACCTGAGGTATTATCCTTAGGATAAAAATAAAGAATCAAAATTCTTCCAAGCAAATCTTTGAGTCCCACCTCAATCCCATCTTGATTTGGCAATACAAAACAAGGTGCTTGATCTCCAATCCTAAGCATTCCATCCTCCTTCAATATATTCTTTGATTTGACAGATGATTCCATCTTGAATCTGCAAGCGAAGCTCCAAAACACTCAATGGAATCCCAGATCCCTCCAGTTTGACCAAATCCTTAGAAGTCACAAGCAAACTTGTCGCATTAAATTCCTGCATTTTCGCTCTAAGCTCAGAAAGATCAAAGCGTGCATGATCAGCATAATACACCTTCCCCACAACAGATGGCAAAAACTCATCTAATCTTGAGGGATTGGCAATAGCAGTAAGAAGCAACATCCGCTCACTCTCATCTCTGATACTCACCTCTCTTGTATAGTCCACACCTTCTTGCACAATCACATCTGCCTCTCCATAAGACCCCCTCCACTCGCGATACATTCCACTAGGAAGACAAAAAGGATAATAGGGCTCAAGCTTGGGTTTGAGCACAATATTGAGTTTTTTGAAGCTAAAGCGAAATCCATCATCTAAAAACACAGCATCACAACCCATCTCCTTAGCCTTCAATATAGCTTCTTTGCGTCTCTTGCTTACAATCACACTTACATACGGAAGACTTTTGGCGATCAAATAGGGCTCATCTCCAGCCTCTTCTTGAGAGCACAAAATTTTGCCCTCTTGAGAGACGATGATCAAACCCTTGCTTGTGCGCTTATATCCCCTTGAAACAACTGCAATTTTTTTATGTGGATATAGTCTTGCAATTTCAATGATAAAAGGAGTTTTTCCACTCCCTCCCACGACAAGATTCCCTACACTCACAACCGGTAATCCAAAATCGATGCGTGGGGCAAGCTTTCTTTTCAAAAACGCAATAAGACAATAAAAACAAGAGAGAGGAAGCAGAAAAAAGATAATAATCTTTTGCCACCATGTAGGCTTATAAAAATAAGTTTCAATAAAACGCACTAATCCATCCCATCATTTAAGATTTGCTTCATCACATCCACCATATATTGCACGCTCTCATCACTCAAACCATCATAGCATGGCAAGCACATCACACGCTGATAAACCCCTACAGCATTTGGAAACTGCGTGACTTTGAGAAAACTTTTGTTTTGATGAAAGCTCAAAAGATTAAATGGCACATAAGGTAAGCGTGCCTCAATCCCATACTCAAACAAACGATCTGCGATTCTATCACGATCTTTTTTGAAGAAAATAGGCAAAAGTGCATGAGTGCTCACCCTCTCTTGATTTAAAAACTCTATATTTTCAAAATCTTTCAATTCTTCAAAACAATATCGCTCAATCTCTTCTCTTCGGCGCAGAATCTGCTCTGTCCTTTTGACTTTGATCAAGGCAATATGGGCAGAGAGGGCATTGGCATTATAATCAGAGCTCAATTCTGTTATGTCATAGAAAAATCCATTATTGGTTGCTTCTTTAACAATCGAGTGATATCTAAGATTCCGACATCGTTTGGCAAATTCTGTGTTATTGCTTAAAAGCATCCCGATACCAAAAAGTCTTCTTGTCAATCCACCAAAATGAGACACGATCGCAAAATCAGTTTGAAAATCAATCCCCGCATGCACCCCCCTCTCATCTCTCAATCCCAAACAATAACTCAAATCCTCAATCACGCCAATCCCATATTGCTCCTTTAAGGCGTGAAAGGGTCGCATATCAACAAGATTCCCACCAAGATGAGAAACGACGATCGCTCTAATCCTCTCCCCTCCAGAGAGCAATTCTTCACATTGCCTAGGCAACATTGCCAAAGTTTGAGGATCAATATCTACAAACAAAGGCTCTGCATCAAAGAGGCGAATACAAGCAGGCACAAAAGGATGGCAATAAATTGAACAAATGACGCGATGATTGCGCTTCAGACCAAGGACACGAAAGGCAATAAGCAAAGCCGCATAATCTGCATGAACAGCCACTGCATGCTTAGCTCCTGTCAGTTTGATCACTTCATCTTCATAACGCTCTACACAATTTTCTCTATCTCCAAACATAATCTCAGGATGCTCGCTCAAAACCGAACGATCACGAATTGTTTCAGTCAAACATGCAAGATCTTCCTCTTTCAATGATTCTAAATAGAAAGGAATATTTTTCTTCATCTATTCATTCTCCAATTGATAAATCTTTACAGCCTGTGTTTTAAAGCGATTTCGCTCTATCCTAGCAAAAATTTCTTTCAAAAAAGTTTGAGGGAATCTATCTGTAATATGAGGAGGAATAAGTTTTTCATCAAGAGATGAAAAACCTTCAATCTCACACAAAAGTGCATCAATCTGCTCATAAGTAAAGCCTAGCTCATCCTCATCGCTTTGCCCCTCATACAAATCTGCACTTGGTTTTTTGGAGATGATTGCTTGAGGTATTCCAAGATAGGCTGCAAACTCAAAAATTTCACTTTTAAACAAATCTCCAATAGGATTGATTGCACATGCCATATCCCCATAAATTGTGCCATATCCCAAGATTCTCTCACTCTTATTGCTTGTCCCAATCACCAATGCCCTCTCGCGTTGAGAAACATCATATAAAAGCATCATCCTAATCCTTGCACAAAAATTGCCATATCGCACGCGATCCATCCCCTCATAAGACCCAAAGATCTGCTCATAAGGCTCTAGGGGAATCAATTCACAAGGCATACAGAGCATCTCAGCAAGCTTCCAAGCATCCTCTAAATTTTTTGGAGAACTTTTAGTTGATGGCATCAAGAGAGCTTTGGCACTTTTACCAAATGCTACATTAGACAAAAAAGCAACAACTGCACTATCCAAACCCCCGCTCAATCCAAGCACCACACGCTCAAAGCCTCTTTTCTCAACCTCATCTCTCAAAAATCCAACAAGCCTATCCTTCACCTTGCTCCAATCCCGCTTGATACGCAATTCTCTCCTCCTAATCTCAATTTTGGATCAAAGCTCAAATTATATTGAGCTCCACACAATAAAGTCAAATTTGCACCTTTACACCATAGCTCGCAAGCTTTTTGACTATAATTTTTGGTTTTGTCACTCAAGACAAAAACATCACAAAAGGAGCATCAAAGATGAATAAGAGAAGAGATTTTATCGGTATGGCTCTTGGTGGAGGAGCGGCTATTGGGGCCATTGCTTCACTAGTAGCCATGAAGAAAACTTGGGATCCTCTCCCAAGCGTCGTATCTGCTGGATTCACAACAGTGGATATTTCCTCACTCAAAGATGGCGAACTTATGACAACAGAGTGGAGAAAGAAACCTGTTTATATCTTAAAAATGGCACAAGATGATGCAGATGCCCAAAAATTTTTGGGAAAAAGAAATTTTAAGATTGGTGATTCTATCTATACAGTTGGTGTGCAAATCTGCACTCACCTTGGATGTATCCCCGGATATGATTCGGGCAAAAAAGAATTTCATTGTGCATGCCATGGAGGGAAATTCAACTCTTCTGGAATCAATGCTGTGGGCACCCCTCCTCCAAAACCTATGACAATCCCACCTTTCAAAGTCATCGAAAATGGCAAGAAGCTTCTTTTGGGCGAGGCTGGTGAAGAATACAATCAACTAAGTGAGAAGGAGTAAGAAATGGCTGAAATCAAAAAAGCAAACGGCTTAATTGATTGGCTTGATCAAAGACTTGCAATCAAAAGCCTAACAAAAGTCTTAATGACAGAATATTGGATTCCCAAAAACATCAATTTCCTTTGGGCGATGGGTGTCGTTCTACTTGTATTGTTTGGGATGCTTTTTGTCTCTGGATTATTCCTTCTGATGTATTACAAACCTGATGTTCATCTTGCTTTTGATAGTGTCAATTACACGATTATGACAGAGGTTGCCTATGGATGGCTTTGGAGAAATATCCATGCAGTCAGTGCGAGTATGGTGTTTTTGATTATCTATATTCACATGTTTGTTGGAATCTATTATGGATCTTATAAGCGTGGAAGAGAGATGATTTGGATCACGGGAATGCTTCTTTTTGTGCTTTTTTCAGCAGAAGCATTTAGTGGTTATATGCTTCCATGGGGGCAGATGAGCTATTGGGCTGCTGTTGTTATCACAAATCTTTTTGGTGGAATCCCCTTCATTGGTCCTGATGTTGTTGAGTGGATTAGAGGAGATTACAGTGTAGCTGATGCAACCTTGACACGATTTTTTATGCTTCATGTCTGCTTGCTTCCTGTACTTATCATTGCTGTTATTGCTCTACATTTCTATAGTCTTAGAGTTCCTCATGTTAATAATGCTGAGGGTGAAGAATTGGATTTTGAGGCAGAGGCTCAGAAATATCTTGAGGGCAAAAAAAGAGAATCAAAAGTCATTCCTTTTTGGCCAGTTTTCCTTTCCAAAGATATTTTTGTTGTCTTCTGTTTCCTAGCACTCTTTTTCTATCTTGCATGCTTTAACTTCAACTTTGCACTCGATCCAATCAACTTTGATCCTGCAAACAATCTCAAAACTCCAGCACATATTTATCCTGAGTGGTATTTCTTGTGGAGTTATGAAATTTTGAGGGGCTTTTTCTTTAGTGCAGATTTTGGGCTTGCAATGTTTGGACTTGCCAATGTGATTTTCTTCATTTTGCCTTTCCTTGATCGAAGCCCAGTCGTTGCTCCAGCCCACAAGAGACCAGCATTTTTTGCATGGTTTGTCATTCTCCTCATTGATATGATTGTTTTGACAATTTATGGGAAACTTCCACCAGAGGGGGTAAATATTTGGATTGGATTCATTGCCTCAAGCGTGTTTGTCGCACTTTTTATCATCCTTCCATTTATTACAAAAAATGAGAAAAAAGTAGGAGGAGTTAAGTAATGAAAGAAATTAAAATTTTGGCGCTTTTGGCCATCATCGTTGGTGTGATTTATTGGGGAGTTGAGCCACTGGCTCACTCGATATTTAACCCGCCAAAAGCTCCAGCAGATTACAAATACTCTGATCTCAAAGAGCTTCAAGTCTCTCTTACAGGAGATGCAAAGAAAGGTAAAACACTTGTTGAGAACAATTGTTCAGCATGTCACAATGCGAAAACTCCAGAAAATGAGCTCAAAGCTAGAAATGCAGAGATGGTAATGGGACCAGATCTTGATACGATGGGATATCTCTATGCTCCAGAATTCCTCACAGCATTCCTAAAAGATCCCCTCAAAGCCACTATGCTGCATGAAAAACTCAAAGGCAAAGAAGATACATATCAAATGAGCTCAATTGCTGGAAGTCTTGATGATCAAGAGATTGCAGATATTGTTGCCTATTTTAAATCCATTGCTCCCCAAAGTATGACAGATCGTGAAGTCTTTATCGATGCATGTTCTAGATGTCATGACATCAAATACGATGGCATCAATGGAATCAAGGGGATCAAGGTCGCAACACCAGCTCCACTTGTTCAATCCTATCTTGGAGCACCTGCACCAGATCTTTCGACAATGTATCGCAGCAAAGGTGAGCACTATCTCTCACTCTTTATCAATGATCCACAAAAGATGCTACCGGGAGCTTCAATGCCTCGTCTTGGACTAACTCAACAGGCTGAAGATCAAGTGCTAGCCTATATGGAAAGCATTGCTGATAGCAAAAAGCAAGAGCGTGAATCTCTAGGAATCAAGCTCATTATCTTCTCACTCATCATGGCAATCCTAGCCTACCTTTGGAAGAGAAAAATCTGGAAAGATCTCCACTAATGTAAGTCGCTCCATTTGGGGGCGACTCTTTTTCACCATCACACATCAAGCTTAATTCTAGTCAGATTATCTTTTGATTATCGATTCAAAAGATTTGGCAAGTTTGTGGAGAATTTTAAGCTCAAAAGCTTGCAAGAAATATCACCCCCTTTTTTTAATCACTTATTGTGCAATCAGCTCAAGATTGATTGAGATTTTTACTTTATCACTGACAATGCTATCTGGAGTATTTGCGCCAATTCCAAAGTCTTTGCGTTTGATCTCACCCTCAAGTTCAAGTCCAACGATATTTTTCTTAGTTTTTGGATGAATGATTGCATCACTTATATCGATACCAAACTCAACTTCCTTACTTACACCATTGAGCGTTAAGATTCCATAAATCTTATCACCATCTTGCTGTGTCATCTTGAAATGACCTTTGGGATTTTTTTGTGCATCAAAGAAATCAGGGGATCTTAGATGATCATCACGCTTTTGATTTTCTGTATTGATAGAGCCGATATTGATCTCACCTTCCAAAAAATTGATCTTTTTGCTCTTTGGATCAAGATCAATCTTCCCATCAAAATTCTTAAAACTTCCCCCAACATTGCTGACCAAAAGATGCTTCACCTTAAATTCAACACTTGAGTGAGCTGGATCCACCTTGTACTCACCGGCTCCAAGACTCAAAGCCAACGCTAACCCTGCGGCAATCAAAGTTTTCTTCATAATTCTTCCTTATCTATTGTTCTTGGGAAAAAATCCACAAGACAATAGTAGGAATAATTCTTAAATAATAAATAAAATTTTATGATTGAAAAGATTTTTTAAGAAAATTTACGCGTCTTAGACACTCCTCAACTCCCACAGCAAAGATCGCTTCTGCCATTCCAATCCCCCCTCCTTTACCCAAGATCGCTAAGCGCAAGGGTTGCAAAAACTCTCCAGCCTTGAGATTGTGCTCATGCATAAAAGCTTTACTTCTTGCCTCAATCTCACTCACACCCAAATGTGAATCCAAGCTTTTGATAAAAGTTTCAACATTGAGCAAAACTTGGGGATTCAATCTAGAAAACATCTTTTCATCATAATTTGATGGAGTTTGAAGCACCTCTTGCACTCCTTTGGCAAATGCCACAAGTGTATAGTTGCGCTCTTTAAGCGCTTCAAAAAGCACTTCAAGCTTTTCACTACACAACTCAATCTTGCAACCAAAATCAACAAGCATTGCCTTCAATGCTTGATTGTCCATCTGGCGGATATAGTGATTATTGAGCCAATCAAGCTTGGATTGATTGTAGCAGCTTGCTGATTTATTGAGATCATTGGGAGAAAAAAGCTTGATCATCTCTTGCATCGAAAAAATCTCCTGATCTCCATAACTCCATCCCAAACGCACAAGAAAATTAAGCAATGCCTCATGCAAATATCCCATAGCCTTGTATTCCATCACATCTGTAGCACCATCGCGCTTGCTTAGCTTTTTGCCCTCAGGATTGAGAATCATTGGCACATGAAAAAACTTAGGAATCTTAAATCCAAGAGCCTCATACACCACAATTTGCTTAGGAGTATTTGTCGTATGATCATCCCCACGAATAACATCAGTCACCCCCATCAAAGCATCATCAATCGCTACAACAAAATTATAAGTAGGACTCCCATCACTTCTTGCAATGATAAAATCATCTACTTCTTTGGCTGCAATTTCAATGCGCCCCTTTACTCCATCCTCAAAGGCAATCACACCCTCTAGTGGAGTTTTGATTCTCACCACAGGCTCAATCCCACTTGGAGGGGTGCCCTTAAAATCACGATAGCGATTGTCATAGCGTGGAGGAAGCTTATTGGCTCTTTGCTCTTCTCTTAAAGCATCAAGCTCTTCTTTACTCATATAGCAATAATACGCCTTGCCCTCATCCAATAGCTGCTGGATATACTGCTTGTAGAGATCAAATCGCTGACTTTGATAGACCACCTCTCCATCATGGCTCATCTCACACCATTGAAAAGCCTTTAAGATCGCCTCTGTAGCCTCTTGAGAATTTCTTTGCAAATCCGTATCTTCAATGCGGAGCAAAAATTTCCCCCCCTTGTTTTTGGCATACAAATAATTAAATAACGCCGTCCTCAATCCTCCAATATGGAGATACCCTGTAGGCGATGGAGCAAACCTTGTCACAACACTCATTTTAGATTCCTTGAATTGATGATTTCAAAAGTGAGAATTCTATCTTTTAATATCATAAAATACTCACTTTTGAAGTTTGCAAGATAGGCCAAATTATGATCATTAGTATTTTATTCTATATTGGAATCATTGCCGAATCTATGAGTGGAGCACTGGCTGCTGGACGCCACAAAATGGATCTCTTTGGTGTATTTTTCATCTCCTTTGCTACAGCTTTAGGTGGGGGGAGCATCAGAGATGTTTTATTTGATCATCATCCACTTCTATGGGTTCAATCTCCCCATTATGTCTTGGTTGTTCTTGTTTCTTCTTTGCTTGCTACGCGCATTGCTTATTTTATCAATCGCTTAGAACGCCTCTTTCTTACGCTAGATGCGCTGGGATTGGCCGTTTTTAGCACTATAGGTGCCAAGATCATCATTGGGATGGGTTATGACCTCACGCTTGCCATGATTGCAGCTGTTGTGACTGGAAGTTTTGGTGGAATCTTGAGAGATTTGTTTTGCAATAGTATGCCTCTTGTCTTTCGCAAAGAGCTCTATGCCTTTGTCGCGATGCTTTGTGGTGCGCTCTATTGGTTTGCTTTCCCTATTTTTGGAGAGGAGATAGCAACGCTCATTTCAATCAGCATAGGATTTCTGATTAGAATGATTGCAATTAGGTATAAAATTTCACTTCCGACTTTTATTTTTGAAGCCAAAGAAAAACTATAAAAGAAAAACTATAGGAATCCCAATGACACTTGCCCTCAAATATCGCCCCACTCGATTCCAAGATCTAGTCGGACAGCACAGCATTTCTCAAACCCTCTCTCTAGCTCTAGATCAAAACAAAGTTTCCAATGCCTATCTTTTTAGCGGACTTAGAGGGAGTGGGAAGACAAGCTCTGCGCGTATTTTCGCGCGTGCCCTACAATGCGATCATGGGCCTACAAGCACTCCTTGTGGCACTTGTGATAACTGCAAAGCAAGCCTTGAGGGGCGACATATTGACATCATCGAGCTTGATGCTGCCTCCAATCGCAAGATCGATGATATTCGCGATCTGATTGAGCAAACCAAATATAAACCAAGCTTTGGACGCTATAAGATTTTCATCATCGATGAAGTACATATGCTTACAAAAGAAGCATTTAATGCTTTGCTTAAAACTCTTGAAGAACCGCCAGAATTTGTAAAATTTATCCTTGCTACCACAGATCCATTATTGATGCCTGCGACGATTTTAAGTCGAACACAGCATTTTCGATTCAAAAAAATCCCTCAAAAAAATATTTTGGAGCACATCATTTATATTTTGCAAAAGGAAAATATTCCTTTTGAAGATGAAGCGCTTCAAATCATCGCGCGCAGTGGATCAGGAAGCCTTAGAGACACACTCACACTCCTTGAGCAAGCTATCATCTTTGGCAATAATCAAATCACCCTCAATCAAGTCACAGAGATGTTGGGAATCATTGATCCTCAGCTTCTTGAACTCTTTTTTGCTGCAATTTTGCAAAAAGATGAGCAGGGTGCACAAGAAATTTTGAACACTATGCAGGAGTATGAATGTGAAATGGTGATTGATGAGATGTTGCTCTTTCTTAAAGCCAAGGCACTCTCTAAACAATTCAATACTACATTGCTCAATCGCTTTTTCTCTATCCTTGCCCAGAGCAAAACCCTGCTCTCTCTCAATAGCGATGGAGAATTTGTGCTTCTTTTAAGCTTGCTTAAGATGCAGGAGGCCACAAAGCTCAAAGATGTACAAAGCCTTATCTCATCTCTAGAACAATCTCAGCTCTCCCATATCCAAACCCCTCCAAACCAATTGGCTGATAATCTCTCTTCACAAGCTATCTTGCAAACCCCCAATACCCCTCAAATACACACAGAATCCAAGACAACAAAACCTCCATTTCAAGCCCTAGTCGATCTCCTCTATGATCGCAATCACGCCCTTGGTGAATGTTTTGAAAAAAATGTCAAATTCATCAGCTTTGAAGATCATATTCTTCTTCTCACAAGTCTCGCTCATAGTGCCGAAGACAAAACCTTGTTGCGCGAGCAATTTCCTCTCATCAAATCCTTTGCCCTACAGGTTTTTGGGACACAGACAAACATCAGATTTGATCAATCTCAAAGTAATCCATCCTCCAATCACATAGAAGATTCCAATCCATCTCCATCTCCATCTCCATCTCCATCTCCATCTCCATCTCCATCTCCATCTCCATCTCCTCTAAATTTTGCAGCTAGAAACCAAACACTTCTAGGTAATCTCAAAAAACATCTCCAAGTCGATCTCTCCACAGCTAGGAAAATCTAATGGCTATTTTCCACTCTCTCCAAAATACGCTTGAAGCCCTCATTCCGATGCTCTCACCTCATCACATCATTCTTTTGCGTGGAGATTTGGCAAGCGGAAAAACAACTCTTGTCCAAGAGCTTTCCAAACAAATTGGGCTTTCAGCACCAGTTACATCCCCAACATTTGGAATCCAAAACATCTATCCCTCCTCTACTCACACCCTCTTCCACTATGATCTCTATCGCAAGTCTCTTATGGAATGTCTTGAACTTGGTTTGCTTGAGATGCTAGATACTTTGGGATGGCATTTTGTTGAGTGGGGGGATGAACATCTAGAAAACCTCCTAAAACAAAGTGGTTTTGCTATGATTGTCATTACAATTTCAAAAACTGGAGCCACTCGCTCCTATAGGATCTCTCAATGAATACCCTAAAAGCAGTCCATCTCAGCAAACAAATCAAAAAAACAAAAATTGTCAATGATGTTTCTGTGGAAGTCAAAAGTGGCGAAGTTGTCGGACTTTTGGGACCAAATGGTGCAGGCAAAACAACGACTTTCTATATGATTTGCGGACTTTTAAAACCCACAAGTGGAAATGTCTATCTTGATGATGTTGAAATCTCTCACTTTCCCCTACATAAGCGCTCTAATCTTGGGATTGGTTATCTTCCTCAAGAATCAAGTATTTTTAAAGAATTAAGCGTGGAAGAGAATCTAATGCTAAGTGCTGAAATCTCAATCAAGGATAAAAAAGAGCGCAAAAATATGATTGAGGAAATGCTAAGTGCATTCAATATCGAACCGATCCGCGCACGCAAAGGGATGAGTTTGAGTGGTGGGGAAAGGCGTCGGGTTGAAATCGCTCGTGCCCTTGTAAAAAGTCCTAAATTTGTCTTGCTTGATGAACCTTTTGCTGGGGTTGATCCTTTGGCTGTGATTGACATCCAAAAAATTATTGAAAAACTTGTTTCTATGGATATTGGCGTGCTAATCACTGATCACAATGTGCGTGAAACACTTGCAGTTTGCGATCGAGCCTATGTGATCAAAAGTGGAACACTTCTCACGAGTGGCAAAGCAAGTGAAATTTATGACAATGAACTGGTGCGCAAATACTATTTGGGTGAAAATTTCAAAGCATGAAATCAGGTCTCAAACTCCGCTCATCGACCAAAACCAAACTTTCCACTACACTCAAAAGCTGGCTTCCGATTTTGCAAAGCTCCAATGATGAGCTTGAAGAAACACTAAGTGAAATGCTTGGAGACAATCCCTATGCTGAGATCCAAAATCACTCCATGCAAGATTTCACTTCTCAAAATACTCAAAGCAAGATTCTCAAAAAATCCAAAGGTGCTCCTGAGGGTTTTGAAAATTTTTGCCTCTATGAGAGTAGTTTATTTGAAGTATTGCAAGATCAAATCTCTCCCCCTCTTTTTCCTACTCCCCTCTCTCAAAATATCGCTCAAAGCATCATAGAAAATCTCAATGAAGAAGGATATTTTGATGGTAATCTGGATCAAATAGCCCAAGAACACGACTGCTCTCCCAATGAAGTAGAAAAGATCCGTCAGCGCTTTGCCTATCTTGAACCCTGTGGAATCGCATCGATGGATTGCTTTGAATCCTTTTCCTTTCAGCTCCAACAAAGCGATCTCAATCAAGAATCCTACACCCTAGCAGTCCAAATCCTAAATGACCTCAATAATCATTTTCGATTCAAGCATTCACCTTTTTATCAAGAAGTCATGCAAGTCATCAAAAGCTTCAAAAATCCTCCAGCGATTGATTATCTTGCACAAGAGCAATACATCAAGCCTGATTTATTTGTCTATTTTGATGAGGGCAAAATCGAGGTCAAACTCAATGATCTAGCCTCACCCAGCATTCAAATCAATTCATCAATCCAAACCAATCTAACTCAAAAAAATGCCGAACAATTCATCAAATCCAAACTCAAAGAAGCACGATCACTGGTTGATGCACTAGAGATGCGCAAGGCTACTCTTCAAAAAATCGGACTCATGATCGTAGAATACCAATATGATTTTTTTCATGGGGGTGAAATCAAACCGATGCGACTAAAAGACTTGGCTGATGAATTTGGGCATGCTCCAAGCACAATTTCAAGAGCAATCTCCAACAAATATCTAGAGTGTGATCGAGGACTTTTTCCCATCAAAAGCTTCTTTTCCACAGCGCTAGATGAGGATATTAGCAATAGTGCGATTAAAGATTTTATCCTTGATCTTGTCAAAAATGAAAATCGCAAAAAACCCCTCAGTGATTCCAAAATCCTTGAACTCATCGAATCTAAATTTGGGATCAAAATCGTTAGACGCACCATCACAAAATATCGCCAAAAACTCAATATTGCCAGCTCAAGTGAGCGTAAAAAGCTCTATGAGATCAGCTTATGAAACTCATCGATCTTTTGGAACGAGGTGAGCCCTCCCTCATCCAAGAAACACTCCAAAAGAGATTTTCAAGCAATCTTTCATTCTTCTCCTCACTCAACCCAAAACTCTACGAGCAGCTCATCCTTCCCCCCAAACAATACAATCTTTTCTTTGATCAACATGGACTTAATCTCATTCACCTACAAAACAAATCCTTGGTTTATCCCAAGATTCAAGATGTGCATACTTTGATCCAAACACACAAAGATCTCGCAAATTCACCACTCCAAAACCCCAAATGGAGCATCTCACACAACAATCTCTATCTCCAAAAAATGGATGAAAACACTTTCCCCATCACAGGTCAAGCCATCAACCAGATGATTAACTCGCTAGATCAATTAGGGGGAGTGGCACACTTTCATCTTCCTTCTTTCTTTTTGCCTAGCACCTGTATTTATGGAGCTCTTGGGGGATTATTTGTGCAATTCTTGCTAGAAGAGGGGATGTTTTTTCATTCTTTATTGTGGTTTGAAGAAGAAATGGATTTCTTTAGAATCTCCTGTTTTTTTGTTGATTTTGCCCTACTTTTTGAGAGATGCTCCAAGCGCTCTTGCTATCTTTTTGTTCAAGATCTAATCCATCGCCATCTCATCAAAAGCTATTTTCAATCTCACAAGATCACAAACAACTTTCTCAATCTAGAGCTCTCACTCTACTCCTCACCCAAGATCCAGAGTGCCAAACAACTCATTCATGAGATGCAGGCTCAGAACTCAAGAGGTTGGGGAAGTTTTGAAGATGAGATGATTGGCTTTCAAAATACCCTCAAAAATCTTACATTTCTACCGCCCACACTCACATCCCCCAAGCGTATTGATATACCAATTTGCGTCGTTGGCAATGGATCAAGTCTTGATTCTCTCTTACCATTTATCCGACAAAACCAAGAGAAAATGATTATTTTTAGCTGCGGAACAGCGCTCAAGGTACTCAAAAATCACGAGATCCTACCTGATTTTCAGATCGAAATTGAGCGCATTGATTATCTCTATGATGTTTTATTGGATGCCCCACTCAAAGATACTCCACTCATTGCAGGCAATATGCTCAATCCCAAAGCATTCTCTCTAGCCAAAGAACATTTTTTATTTATGCGAGGAGGAAGTGCTGGAGCATATCTTCTCCCCTCTTTTGTGCTTGAGCTTAGTTCTCCTTTTGTAGGCAATGCTGGAGTAGCACTTGCTTGTGCTTTGGGAAGTGATGTGATTTTGTGTGGGCTAGATTGCGGATATATCCAAGGACAAAGTAAGCATGCCAAAGGAAGCTTCTATGGACAAGAGGGAACACAAATCCCAAAGGATGCGTTTGAAGTCAAAGGAAATCAGAGCAAAAAAGTCTATTCCACCTCAATCTTTGCTCTATCTATAGAGATGATGAGTTTAGCCATCTCTCATTTTAAACCCAATTTTGTGCTCAATCTTGGAGAAGGGGCATACATCCAAGGCGCTAGGAGTATCAAACCATCAGAATTTGATCTTAAACTCAAAGACAAACAACAAGCCATCAAACAACTCAAACAATGTTTCACTCCTCAACTCAACACCCCCGATTGCAAGCAATTTTTGCAAGATGCTCATCATTTCATCGAAGAAATCAAACAAACCCTACTCTCTCCTATCCACTCCAAAATAGATCTATTTAATCTCATTGATTCAATCAATGCAAGCTGTGTGGCCAAAAGCATTACTCATCCAAGTATCGGGATCTTGCTTGATGGGAGCATCTGTCATCTCCTGCATAATCTCATGATGTGCGCTCTTCATTACCCACACAATGACATCTCCCCCCTCTATCATCAATGTCTAGAAATTCTCCTCATCACACTTGATAAATACAAACTCAAACTACGCTTTCTGATGCATTTACACTCAACACCAAATAGTGATCCCAAGGATCTCTCCCACTCTTTTATGGAAAATCAAGATAGATAATGAAAATCTATTTAGCCAAGGTTTTGTGAAAAAATGATGTGAGCAATTATGACTATAAAAAAAAAGGGGGGGGGGATTTAAAGAATATGAGAAAAATTAAAAAAGAAGGGATTAAATAGAGAAAAGGGGGTTACCCTTTTCTTTGCTCCGTGATTTCTTTTGCAATATTAGATGGAACCTCACCATAATGATCAAACTCCATCGTATATGTTCCACGACCCTGAGTGGCTGATCGAAGATCTGTGGAGTATCCAAACATTTCTGCAAGTGGAACAAAAGCATTGACGATCTTGAGACCCATTCGATCATCCATTGAGTTGATTTGTCCTCTTCGTCGATTGAGATCTCCAATCACATCTCCCATATATTCCTCTGGCACTTCAACTTCTACCTTCATCATTGGCTCAAGAAGTACTGGGTTAGCTTTGCGACAAGCATCTTTAAATGCCATTGATCCCGCGATCTTAAATGCCATCTCAGAGCTATCAACATCATGATAACTTCCATCAAAAAGTGTGATTTTGAAATCCACTACAGGATAACCTGCCAAAACTCCATTTTGCATTGCCTCTTGGATTCCCTTATCAACTGCAGGAATGTATTCTTTTGGAATCACCCCTCCAGAAATATCATTCACAAACTCATAGCCACTTCCTGCTTCTTTTGGCTCTAGTTTAATAAACACATGACCATATTGTCCGCGACCACCAGATTGCTTAGCATATTTGCACTCTTGTTCAACGGCACTTCTAATCGTCTCGCGGAATGCAACTTGAGGCTGTCCAATCTCTGCCTCAACCTTAAATTCTCTCTTCAAGCGATCCACAATGATCTCAAGATGAAGTTCACCCATTCCTCCGATCAGAGTTTGACCAGTTTCCTCATGTGTACTTACTCTAAAGCTTGGATCCTCTTCAGCCAACTTTCCAAGAGCCACAGCCATTTTCTCTTGATCTGCTTTTGTTTTTGGCTCGACTGCAATGTGAATCACAGGCTCAGGGAATTCCATTCTCTCCAAAATCACAGGATCTTTTTCAGAACAAAGCGTATCTCCAGTCAAAGTATCCTTCAAGCCTACAAAGGCACAGATCTCACCAGCATAAACTTCTTTAATATCTTCTCTCTTATTAGAGTGCATCTTAAGAAGTCTTCCTACTCTTTCCTTTTTGCCTTTTGTTGAGTTAAGCACATAGCTTCCAGATTCAAGCATTCCACGATATACACGCACGAATGTCAATTGTCCCACAAATGGGTCAGTCATAATCTTAAAAGCAAGTCCGGCAAATTCCCCATTGTCTCCAGATTTGACACTGATTTCTTCTTCAGTCTTAGGATCAATTCCGCGGATATCAGCCACTTCTGTAGGAGCAGGCAAGAAATCGATCACAGCATCAAGAAGTGTTTGGACTCCTTTATTTTTAAAAGATGAGCCACAAAGCATAGGAACGATAGTCATTGCCAAACATCCTGCTTTGATTCCCTTTTTGATCTCCTCGACACTCAACTCCTCTCCGCCAAGATATTTTTCCATCAATACTTCATCTTGTTCTGCTGCTGCTTCAACAAGTTTTTCTCTATATTGATTGGCTTTCTCGAGCAAATCAGATGGAATCTCCTCGATGTCATATTTCGCGCCCATTGTCTCATCATTCCAAACAATAGCTTTCATCGCAATAAGATCAACAACTCCCTTAAAGCTATCTTCTGCCCCAATTGGGATATTGATAGGCACAGGATTGGCTTTAAGTCTTGTGCGGATTTGTTCTTCTACATTGTAGAAATTTGCTCCGATTCGATCCATCTTATTGACAAAAACCATGCGTGGAACGCCATACTTATTGGCCTGTCTCCATACTGTCTCGCTCTGTGGTTGCACACCCCCAACCGAACAAAATACTGCAACAGCTCCATCCAAAACCCTCATAGATCTCTCAACTTCAATTGTAAAATCTACATGTCCAGGGGTGTCAATCAAATTGATCTGACAATCTTTCCAAAAACATGTTGTTGCAGCCGATGTGATTGTGATTCCTCTTTCTTTTTCTTGTTCCATCCAATCCATTGTCGCAGCACCATCATGTACCTCTCCAATCTTGTGGCTTACTCCTGTATAAAACAAGATTCTCTCAGATGTTGTTGTTTTTCCTGCATCAATATGTGCAGCAATACCAATATTTCTAATGCGATTTAATGGGGTTTTTCTTGCCATTTCTTGTCCTTGTTTTGTAGTTTATAGCTATAGAAGAGCACTTCCCATAATGGGAAATGCGAAATTACCAGCGGTAGTGAGCAAAAGCTTTGTTAGCTTCAGCCATTTTATGAACATCTTCTCTCTTTTTGAAAGCTGCACCTCTATCATTGGCAGCATCCATCAACTCATTTGCCAAGCGATCGATCATCGTTCTCTCATTTCTTTTACGAGTCGCCTCCAAAATCCAGCGAATCGACAAAGACTGCTGTCTTGCTGGACGCACCTCTACAGGAACCTGATAAGTCGCCCCTCCAACTCTTCTGCTTCTAACTTCAACAAGTGGCTTAACCTTTTCAAGTGCCTTCTCAAAAGTCTCAATCCCTTTTTCTCCACTCTTTTCCTCAATCTTATTAAAAGCAGCATAGATGATTTTCTCAGCAACACTCTTCTTGCCATCATACATCATCTTATTGATAAACTTTGTCACTACCTTATTTCCATAAACAGGATCACCCAATACTTCTCTAACTGGAGCTTTTCTTCTTCTCATTCACACCTTCCTTATTTTTTGTCTGCTTTTGCTTTTTTGGCACCATACTTACTGCGAGATACTGTTCTCTTCGCAACACCTGCTGTATCAAGAGCACCACGGATAATGTGATACTTAACCCCTGGCAAGTCTTTGACCCTTCCACCTCTTACCAAAACAATAGAGTGCTCTTGCAAATTATGTCCTTCACCAGGGATATAGCTAATCACTTCGACCTTGCTTGTAAGTTTAACCTTTGCAACCTTTCTCAAAGCTGAGTTTGGTTTCTTTGGTGTTGTTGTATAAACACGCGTACATACTCCTCTTCTTTGAGGACACTCCATGAGTGCTGGAGACTTTGTCTTCTTGACAACTTTTTTTCTTTCTTTTCTAATCAATTGATTTATTGTAGGCACTTTCTCTTCCTTTTTACAAAATTAAAATCAAAAATGCGAAAATTTTACAATATTTTTCGCATTTTATATCTCTAACCGACTTGATATCGGAACTTCTTATTCTTATAAAGTCCGGTTCCAACAGGAATCATTCTTCCAAGAACAACATTTTCTTTGAGATCCTCTAAGCGATCTGTTTTGGCAGCGATTGAAGCCTCTGTAAGGACCTTAGTTGTTTCTTGGAATGATGCTGCAGAAATGATGCTATCACTTCCAACAGCTGCTCTTGTGATCCCAAGCAAAACAGATTCTGCGATAGCTGGAGCACCTCCAAGTCTTTGAATCCTTTCATTTTCTTCTTTGAAATGACGCTTGCTCACAAGATCTCCCTCGATAAACTTCGTATCTCCACTATCCACAATCTTAACCTGACGCAACATTTGAGACACAATAATCTCAATATGTTTATCAGCAATGCTTACACCTTGGCGTCTATAAACTTGCTGAACCTCACTGATGATGTATTTGTGAAGCTCTTTTTCACCACTGATTCTTAAAATATCATGACTTGAAATCACACCATCTGTCATGGCTTCACCAGCATGAATAAATTCATTTTGATGGACTAAGATCTTTTTATTTTTGTCGATCAAATATTCACAAACACGGCCATCCTCTGCTGTAACAATAATCTTCTCTTTGCCTCGCACAGGTTTTCCAAATGTAATGATTCCATCAAGCTCAGAGAGCACTGCCATATCCTTAGGCTTCCTTGCCTCAAAGAGCTCAGAAACTCTTGGCAGACCCCCTGTAATATCCTTGGATTTTGCAAGAGCCTTTGGAGTTTTGGCAATCACATCAGCGACACCAACCTGAGCTCCATCAATGACCATGATTGAAGTTTGAGCCTCAAGACGATAGGAGATTTTCTCTCCATTCTTATCCTCAATCACCAAAGCAGGCTTATAGGTACTTGAGAAATACTCATTGACCACAAGTGAACTCTGTCCAGTTGTCTCATCAAGCTGTTCAGCCACAGTGATTCCAGGGATAATATCCTCATAGCTCACCTTACCTGCAATTTCAGCGATCACAGGCGTGCTATAAGGATCCCACATTGCAATCACGGGTTGAGCAGAAGATGCTGACTGGGCGATCAATTCATTCTGTGCCACACTACCTCCATCTGCAACAGACACGATAGAACCATTGGCAATATAGTGTCTTGAAACCTCTCGATCATTGCTATCTACCACCACAGCAAATACACCTTCACTTGTGATCTTTTCTTGCGCTTTGAGTTTTTCAAGTCGCTGCAATGAATCTACTTCAAGCTTGTAATAATGAACAATTCCAGCAGTTTGAGCGTAGATATTTTGTGAAACAGACTCACCATCTTGGATCAAAAGCTCACTACCATAAGGAATGCGATTGGGGACATTCCATCCATCCTTAATGATATCTACAATACTCTCACCCTCTTTGATTAGGGCATCATTCTCATAAGGAAGATAGATCTTGCCCTCGATCTTGCCACTAATTCCTGCCAATTCATTTGGCTTGACAAGATCATCTTTTCTAAGAGTAAATCTCGCCTGATCTTTTTTGGAAATCACACTCAAAATCACTTCATCATGAGCAATTTCAAGCTGAATCTTTCCATCAAATGGAGCAAAAATCTTTGGCTCAACAACAAGAATAGAAGCATTTCTTCTATTGGCAATGATATCTTTGCCTTCTTGATTCTTAAATGTTTTGACATTGTAATAGCGTACAAAACCTTCGCTTGTCGCCACTACCTGTCTCTCTTCTGCACTTCTAGAAGCTGTCCCACCGATATGGAAAGTTCGGAGTGTAAGCTGTGTTCCAGGTTCACCAATAGATTGAGCAGCCAAAACGCCAACAGCTTCTCCAGGTTTGACCATTTTGCCCTCACCAAGATTCAATCCATAACACTTAGCACAAATCCCTCTCTCAGCCTTACAGGTCACAGGGGTACGGATGATGACTGATTTCAAACCAATCTCTTTGATCTTTTGTGCCATTTCTTCATCAATCATTGTCCCCTCACTGACGACAACCTCATTGGTGATAGGATCGATCGCATCTTTGGCCAAGACACGCCCATAGATTCGCTCCTCCATTGGTTCAATCATCTCACTACCAACAGTGATATCTGTGATCTCAACCCCCTCATGTGTCCCACAATCCTCCATCACTACTTTGACATTTTGCGAGACATCAATGAGCTTTCTTGTCAAATATCCCGCATTGGCTGTTTTGAGTGCCGTATCTGCAAGTCCTTTTCTTGCCCCATGCGTTGAAGTGAAGTATTCCAAGACATTCAAACCTTCTTTGAAGTTGGACACAATAGGAGTTTCAATAATAGTCCCATCAGGCTTTGCCATCAAACCACGCATCGCAGAAAGTTGTCTGATCTGTGCTGCACTTCCTCTCGCTCCAGAATCAGCCATCATATAAATAGAGTTAAATCCTCCCTTATCGCTCTCTACAAGACTCATCATTTCCTTACTCATACTGTTATTGGTTTCAGTCCAAATATCGATAATCTTGTTATAGCGCTCCTGCTCTGTCAAAAGACCCGATTCAAATTGTGCTTGGATTTCTTTGACCTTACTCTTAGCGCCATCAATCACTTTTTGCTTGTTTTCTGGGACGATAATATCAGCAGCAGAAATTGATACTCCAGCCTTGGTAGCATATTTAAAACCAAGATCCTTAAGACTATCTAGGAAGGTAGCACTAATCCCGATACCTCCCTCTTTATAAACATAATCAATCAAAGCTCCAATATCTTTTTTCTTCATCACTTTGTTCCACAAATGCACTGGGACAAAATCAGGCAACACAGATTTAAGAATCATTCTTCCAGCGGTTGTTTGAATGATCTTTTGGTTACATGAGACACGGATATTGGCATTGATATCAAGATCTCCAAGCTCTAAGGCCATCATAATCTCATTGATTCCTCCATATAGCTTATGCTCGCCTTTCACACCCTCTTTTCCAAGAGATAGATAATAAAGACCCAAAACCATATCTTGACTAGGAACTGCTACAGCCTTTCCACTTGCTGGAAGCAAAATATTCATTGAGCTAAGCATAAGCACCTTGCACTCAGTGATTGCTTCTTGAGAGAGTGGAACATGCACAGCCATCTGATCTCCATCAAAGTCGGCATTGAATGCTGAACAAACAAGAGGATGCAACTGAATCGCCTTACCATCAATGAGCTTTGGATGGAAGGCTTGGATGGATTGCTTATGGAGTGTTGGCGCACGGTTGAGTAGCACAGGATACCCCTCGACTACCTCCTGCAAGCATTCCCACACTTCATTGCTTTTTTGATCAATGATTTTTTTAGCCTGTTTGAGTGTTGTGGCATAACCTTTTTCTTCAAGTTTGGCAAGCAAATGTGGTTTAAATAGCTCAAGAGCCATATTCTTAGGTAATCCACACTGATCCATTCTCAAATTTGGTCCAACGACAATTACACTTCGTCCAGAGAAATCCACACGCTTTCCTAAGAGATTCTGTCTAAAGCGTCCTTGTTTTCCTTTGATAATTTCAGAGAGTGATTTAAGAGGTCTCTTATTGGCGCCCTTGACAGCATTAGCATTGCGTCCATTGTCAAAAAGAGCATCAACTGCTTCTTGAAGCATTCTTTTTTCATTGCGAATAATAATTTCTGGTGCATCAAGCTCTAACAATCTCTTTAATCTCTGATTTCGATTGATCACTTTACGATACAAATCATTGACATCACTCACGGCAAATTTGCCACCATCCAATGCAACAAGAGGTCTCAAATCTGGTGGCAGAACTGATAATACATTGAGGATCATCCACTCTGGGCGATTGCCTGAAGCTACAAAACTCTCAACGACCTTAAGACGCTTAATAATTGTTTTCTTTTTGGCTTCTGAATTTGTATTTTTGACTTCTTCTTTAAGCGTTGCCAAAAGCTCAACCAAATCAAGCCCCTCAAGCAAATCTCTAACAGCCTCTCCTCCCATTTGAGCCACAAAACCTGTCATCTCAAAACGCTGATTGATGCTTTGGAATTGCTCCTCATTGAGAACATCATACTTCATCACAGGCTTAGTTTTCTCATTGTCATAATATGCCTCACCAGCCTCTTTGACGATATATGCCTCATAATAAAGCACTCTCTCAAGGTCTTTGACCTTCACACCAAGCAAGGTTCCGATACGACTTGGAAGCGAGCTTACATACCAAATATGTGCCACTGGACTCACAAGCTCGATATGCCCCATTCTAGAGCGTCTAACTTTTGCACTTGTCACTTCCACACCGCATTTTTCACATACGATTCCCTTGTAGCGCATCTTTTTATACTTTCCACACAAACACTCATAGTCCCTAACTGGTCCAAAAATCTTGGTACAGAACAAACCATCTCTTTCAGGTTTGAGTGTCCTATAGTTGATTGTTTCTGGCTTTTTTACCTCTCCATTAGACCAAGAGAGAATCTTCTCAGGACTTGCCAAAACAAGCTGGAATGCGTTGAAATCTTTAGGTCGTCCATCTTCTTTGATACTCAAGAGTTGAGGATTGCCATCTTCATCTTTTTCATCTCCATAAACATTGACATCCAAGCCAAGAGACTGAAGTTCTTTTGAGAGGACATAGAAAGTTTCTGGAATCTCTGATTCGCCCACAGGCTCTCCTCGCGTGATAGCCTTATATGCCCTTACTCTTCCTTCTGTATCATCAGATTTGATGGTAAGCATTTCTTTGAGTGTATGTGCAGCTCCATAAGCCTCCAATGCCCACACTTCCATCTCTCCAAATCTCTGACCACCAAACAATGCCTTTCCGCCCACAGGCTGTTGAGTTACAAGAGAATAAGGTCCAGTGCTTCTGGCATGAACTTTTTCATCCACAAGATGGTGAAGTTTCAACATATACATATATCCGACATTAACACGCTCTTTGATCTTCTCTCCAGTTTTTCCATCATAAAGATCGCATTTTCCATCTTGAGCAATTTGTGCTAAATCAAAAAGTTTGTCAAATTTTTCCTGCTCAATTCCCTCAAACACAGGAATAGCAAACTTCACTCCCCTACTCCAATCACGAGCATATGCAAGTAGCTCATCTTCACTCAACCCCTCAATCCATACCTTAGCTTCGGCACTTTTGGGTGTTACAAGCTCTGCAACCTCAATCATTTTTTTCTTCACAGCCTTAAGCCAATCATCTGTCTGCTCTTGCATCATTGTCTCAATTTGGCGTCCAAGATTCTTCCCAACAAGTCCAAGATGCACTTCAAGAATCTGTCCAATATTCATACGACTAGGAACCCCTAGAGGATTGAGCACGATATCTACAGCTTCACCATCAGCAGTATAGGGCATATCTACAGATGGAACGATATTGGACACAATTCCCTTGTTTCCATGGCGTCCAGCCATTTTATCTCCCACCTTTAGCTTACGCTTTGTGGCAATATAGATTTTGACTAATTTCACAACGCCACTTGGCAAAATGTCATCTTTTTCCAAAATCGCAAGCTTCTCTTCGTGCTCTTCTCCCAAAGTTTTTTTCTGCTCCAAGAAGTTGCTTTTGATTTGCTCATATTGAGCTTGAACACCAGAAGAATAGCTTTTGATCAATGTATTGAGAGCAAAACGATTGATATTTGCAATCTCATCTTTAGAGATGATTTCTCCCTTTTTATAGGTTTTCTCACCAATTTTTGCATTGGAAATCAATTTTTCTTTAACCAAAATGGATGTGATACGAAGCATTTCTTCCTTATTGAGCATTGTTAGACGATCATGATGATCGATGTCTAAAATTGCCTTTTCTTCTTCATATGCACTGATTGCTCTTGCATCTTTTTCATAACCCTTTTTGGTAAAAATCTTGACATCTACGACAGTCCCCTCAAGTGAAGGAGGGCAATAAAGCGACTTATTGACAACATGTCCAGCTTTCTCTCCAAAAATCGCTCTAAGCAATCTCTCCTCTGGCGTTGGCTTAACCTCTCCCTTGGGTGAAACTTTTCCTACAAGAATCATACCCGAGCTCACATAGGTCCCGATTTTGACAATTCCGCTCTCATCAAGATGAGCGATTTCTTCATCCCTTACACCAGGAATATCAGCAGTAATCTCTTCAGCACCATGCTTAAGCTCTCGTGCTTCAATCTCCTTCTCATAGATATGAATCGAAGTGAATGCATCATCTTTGACCAATTTTTCATTGACCACAATTGCATCTTCAAAGTTATATCCATTCCAAGGCATAAAGGCAACACGCACATTCTGTCCCAAAGCAAGTTCTCCGCTATCCATACTTGGACCATCAGCAATGATTTGACCCACTTCTACTTTTTCTCCAATTTTGACAATTGGATGCTGAGAAAAACTTGTGTTTTGATTGGTTCTTAGATTTTTTTGCAATGCATAGTGATCGATAAATGCCCCGCCATCATCTTCACCCAAAATATAAATATTGCGAGAATCTACCCTTTCTACAATTCCAGCTCTTTGGGCTTTAACCGCCTCCCAAGAATCTCTAGCAATCACTTTTTCAATCCCTGTTCCAACCATTGGCGCATCAGGCTTGAGCAATGGCACAGCTTGACGCTGCATGTTGGATCCCATCAATGCTCTGTTGGCATCATCATGTTCCAAAAATGGAATAAGTGAAGCAGCCACACCTACAAGCATACGAGGACTTAGGTCGATTAGATCCACTTTTCCTTTTTCGCTCAAGATGATCTCGCCATCTTTTCGCACCTCAATCAAATCTTCAACAATTGCTCCATTCTCATCCACCTTTGTGCTTGCTGGAGCAATCACCAATCCCTCTTCTTGTGTTGCGGTGAGATAGACGATCTCTTCACTCACCATCCCATTGCTCACTTTTTTGTAAGGTGCTTCAATGAAGCCCAAACTATTCACACGCGTAAAAGTAGAGAGCGTATTGATCAGACCGATATTTTGTCCCTCTGGAGTTTCAATAGGACAAATACGACCATAATGTGTTGGATGCACATCTCTTGCCTCAAACCCAACGCGCTCTTTGACAAGTCCTCCTTCTCCTAAAGCAGACAATCTTCGTTTATGCGTTACCTCAGATAGGGGATTTGTCTGATCCATAAATTGAGAGAGCTGACCTCCTGTGAAAAATTCCATAATCGTGCTTGTGATCATTTTGGAGTTGATTAAATCATGGGGCATAATTGTCTCAAACTGCCCACTCATAGTAGTTAGCTTATCTCTGATTGCCTTTTGCATTTTGACAAGACCGACATGCAACTCATTGGCCAAAAGCTCACCAATTGATCGAATCCTTCGATTCCCTAAGTGATCGCGATCATCAATACGACCTTGACCATTTTTGACTTTGATAAGATATTTAACACTCTCAAAAATATCCTCATGTGTCAAAACAGTGACATAATCTGGAACTTTCAGACCAAGCTTGTGATTCATCTTCATTCGTCCCACACGAGTTAGATCATATCTCTCAGGATCGAAGAATAATTGGCGGACAAATGATTTTGCAACCTCTTTTGTCACAGGCTCACCTGGACGCATAACTTTATAGATTCGGATTGCTGCTAGATCATTTTCATCTTCAATTTTCTCGGTTTGCTTGAGTAGCTTAAGAGATTCTGCATCGGCAAAGAAAGAATTGATGATTGATTTATCTGACCCACTTGCCAAATCATTGGCAATTTGAAACTCAGAGATCCCTAATTCTTGCATTTTTTTAAGCTTGGCTTCATCAAGCTGAGTAAGAGAATCAAACAAAACTTCTCCACTCTGAGCATCGACAATTGGCTCAGATAAAAAGCGATTGAGAAGAATTTCAACAGGATATTCAATCCACTTCAATCCTTCTTCTTGAAGCTGTTTGGCTTTTTTCGTCCCAAGTCGTTTATTGGCCTGAACAAGAACATTGCCCTTTTCATCTTTCAAATCAAACTCAAGGCGTCCATCAAAATTTTTAGGATTGAAAAGGGTTAAAAATTTCCCATTTTTAAACTTGATGGGAAGATTTTCATAAAACATTTTCAAAATATCTTGCTTGTCATAGCCCATCGCTCTAAAAATGATTGTAACTGGCACTTTTCTTCTCTTATTGATTCGTGCAAACAAAATATCTTTAGCATCATATTCAAAATAAAGCCAAGATTCACGATCTGGAATAATTTGTCCAGTATAGATGAGCTTATTGGAAACGGTATTGGATTCCTCTTCTTTGAAGATTACACCAGGGCTTCTATAGAGCTGATTCACAACAACTCTCTCTACCCCATTGATGATGAATGATGTGCGATCAGTCATTAGAGGAATCTCTCTGATAAAAATACTTTGCTCTTTTACATCTTTGATTCCAATTTTTTCTCCAGTTTTCTCATCCTTATCCCAGAGCACAAGTCTTACTTTGATTTTAAGTGGGATAGAGTAAGTGATCCCACGAACCATCGCCTCAGTCGCTGTGTATTTTGGTTTTCCAAATTCGCATCCCATATATTCAAGAGTGATGCGGTTTTGGGCATCTTGGATGGGGAAGATGGATCGGAATACTTTTTCGATTCCGCTCTCAGAGTTGGGATCAGAAGAGAGAAACGAATCATAGCTTCCTCGTTGTAAAAGCAATAAATTGGGGACTTCTAGGTTTTGTGGATTTTGTGTAAAATCAACGCGTAATCTATTTTTTAAATCATTTTTCATTGGCATTACCGAATCCTCGAATTAAGATTGAAAGAGTAAGTACTCTAAATAAAGCCCCTGAGAGCCTTAATTAGAAAACCCACATTACTAAATACAAAATGCCCCCTAGAAAATCTAGTGGGCATTTGCGTTTGTTTTAAAAGGAAAGGGTGAAATTTTATTTGATTTCAACCTTCGCACCAGCTTCTTCAAGCTTCTTCTTCATTGCTTCAGCATCATCCTTGCTAGCACCCTCTTTGATTGTGTAAGGAGTTTGCTCTACTGCTTCTTTCGCTTCTTTCAAACCAAGACCAGTCAATTCTCTTACAGCCTTAATGGCATTGATCTTGTTAGATCCTCCATCAACCAAAACTACATTGAACTCTGTCTTCTCTTCTGCGCCACCAGCCGCACCACCAGCAACGGCTCCAGCTCCAGCAATAACAGTAGGAGCAGCACTGACTCCAAACTTCTCTTCAAACTCTTTTACAAGCTCTGAAAGTTCCAAGACAGACAAACTGCCAATATACTCTAATACCTCTTCTTTTGTGATTGCCATTTTTTACTCCTTTCTAGCAATATTATTGTTCTTCTTTTTGTTTTCTCAAATTGTCTAGACCAGTGACAAAGTAGCGTGCCGGTGCAGTCCATACAGATAGCAACATACCAATAAGCTCATCTCTGCTTGGCAATTTAGAAATTGCTTCAATATGAGCAACATCAACAAGCTCTCTATCGAAATATCCAAACTTCAAGACAAAATGATCTTTATTCTCTTGTGCAAACTTATACACAATCTTTGAAAGAGCGATCTGATCATCTCCCCAAATAAAGATGTTTGTGTCTTTAAGTTCAGCCTCTGGAAGCTCTACAGCATTCATTGCGATCTTTGCCAATGTATTTTTTACGATCTGGACTTTAATATTTGCAGATCGAGCATTGTTTCTCAATTGCTCAAGTTGCTTAACTTTTAAGCCCTTGTAATCACAAACAACGATTGCTGAAGAAGCGGAAAAACCTTCCTTAAGAGACTCGACAACTTCAATCTTCTCTTGTTTTGTCATTTTTTCCTCCTTTCAGACTTAAGGACATATATTGGAAATTAAGCTTACGCACCAATAGTCTTAGTCTAAGATAAACAATTCTTCAAATCTTACTTGATCTCCAAGAGTTCTTGAGAATCAATTCGGACAGCAGGACTCATTGTCAAAGAAATAGAACTGTTCTTGATGTATCTACCCTTTGCACTTGCTGGCTTCAAGCGATTGATCGCTCGTACAAATTCAAGCATATTTTCTTTGATCTTCTGTGTTTCAAAGCTTGCCTTTCCAATTGGGGCATGAATATTCCCCTTCTTATCAACCCTAAAATTCACCTGACCACTTTTGGCATTTGAGACAGCTTTAGCCACATCGAGTGTAACAGTTCCTGTCTTTGGATTGGGCATCAATCCCTTTGGTCCCAAGATCCGACCCACTTTCCCAACCAAAGCCATCATATCTGGCGTTGCAATGACCATATCAAAGTTTGTATTGCCATTTTTAATCTCTTCAGCTAGATCTTCATCACCAACAATATCAGCACCTGCTTCACGAGCCTCATCGGCTTTGATACCCTTAGCAAATACAGCAACCTTAACTGTTCGCCCTGTTCCATGGGGAAGCACAACAGCACCCCTAATCATCTGATCAGCATGACGAGGATCTACACCCAATCTCAAAGCAATTTCAACAGTTTCATCAAACTTAGTTGAAGCCAATCCCTTTAAAGTAGAAACAGCAGAATCTACATCATAAGATTTAGCTGCATCGATCTTTTCATTCAAACTTCTTAAACGTTTTGATATCTTCTTTGCCATCTTTTCTCCAACCTTACTTAATCTACAATATCAATTCCCATACTTCTAGCACTTCCCGCGACAATCTTCTTGGCGGCTTCGATATCTGAAGTATTTAGGTCTTCCATCTTTGTTTTTGCAATCTCTTCAAGCTGAGCGCTTGTGAGCTGTCCAACTTTATTCTTTAATGGATTATCTGAACCCTTTTGAAGTTTGATTGCCTTTTTGATCAAATCAGTGACAGGTGGCTTCTTTGTAACAAAAGTAAAACTCTTATCCTGATAAACAGTAATAATCACAGGAATATTGAAATCTCCCATATCCTTTGTCTTTTCGTTGAAAGCCTTACAAAATTCCATAATATTAACACCACGCTGACCCAATGCTGGACCAACAGGCGGAGATGGGTTTGCTTTTCCAGCAGGGATTTGCAATTTAAGTTCACCAACGATTTTTTTCGCCATTATCTTTCTCCTTTCATGATGGGTGAGTTAAATAATCTTTTCGACCTGAGAATACAGAATCTCAACAGGTGTATTTCTTCCAAAAATAGAAACATTGAGTTTAAGCTTTTCGTGTTCCATATCATACTCTTCAACAATTCCTGTGAAATTAGCAAAAGGACCTTCCACAATCCTTACAACCTCACCAGAATCAAAGAAAATTTTAGGTTTAGGAGCAGCTCTATTTTCAACCTTCTCTAGAATATTCTTAATGTCGGATTCCATCAAAGGTGTAGGTTTTTTACTCTCTCCAATAAAGCGTCCAACACGAGGCAAAGATTGAATCATGTGCCACAAACTCGTATCAAGTTCATCAACTTGGATAAAAACATATCCTGGATACAAACTGCGCTCTACTACTCTTTTCTTGCTATTCTTCATCTCAATAATGTCTTCTGTCGGAACAACAATATCCTTTAGGCGATCTTGCATCTTGCATTCGCGGAAAAGATTCTGAATAGCTCTCTTGACAGATTGCTCACTTCCCGAGTAGGTTTGTATAGCATACCAATCCAAACTACACCTCTCTCTTTCTAAGTAAATTCTACAAAATGCTCGACATAGAACTTGACAAAATCAGATCTACCAAAGCCAAAAATAGCGTCACAACACTCACAACAATCACAACAGCGATAAATGAAACTTTAAGTTGTTGTTTTGTTGGAAAAATGACTTTCCACAATTCTTCTTTGGCACCTCGATAATAGCTGACAATTTTCTTTATCATTTCTAACATCTCATTCTTATATATTGGCAGGCCAGGAGGGACTCGAACCCCCAACACTCGGTTTTGGAGACCGACGCTCTACCATTGGAGCTACTGACCTATGATTCGCCAAAGAGCCTTAGCTCTTTAGCTTAACTTCTTTGTGAAGTGTATGTTTATTGAGTCTGGGGCAAAATTTCTTGAGCTCCAGTTTTTCAGTGTTAGTTTTAGCATTCTTTGTTGTGCTGTAATTGATATCACCGGACTCTGAGCACTTAAGACCTATTTTTACTTTCATCACAAAGTCCTATTATTCAATGATTTTTGTTACAACACCAGCACCAACAGTTCTTCCACCCTCTCTAATCGCAAATCGAGTTCCCTCTTCAAGAGCAATCGGACTAATCAATTCAACAGAAATTTTGACATTATCACCAGGCATAACCATCTCTGTTCCAGCAGGAAGAGTGATCGCTCCAGTAACATCTGTTGTTCTTACATAAAACTGAGGTCTATAGTTGTTAAAGAAAGGAGTATGTCGTCCACCTTCTTCTTTTGAAAGGACATAAATTTCACCTTCAAACTTTCTATGTGGAGTGATTGATCCTGGCTTACAGAGAACCATTCCTCGCTCAACTTCTTCTTTCTTTGTTCCTCTCAAAAGAATACCAACATTGTCGCCAGCTTCACCTTTATCAAGTTCTTTTCTAAACATCTCAACGCCAGTAACTGTAGTTTTTTGAGTATCTCTGATTCCAACGATCTCAACCTCATCACCCACACTTACAACACCTCTTTCGATTCTTCCAGTTACAACTGTTCCACGACCAGCAATTGAAAAAACATCTTCAACAGGCATCAAGAATGTTTTTTCTGTATCTCTTTCTGGAGTTGGAATGTATTCATCTACCTTTGCCATCAAATCAAGAATCTTTTGTCCCCACTCACCAACAGATCCAGCCTTCGCTTCTTCCAAAGCTTTCAATGCAGATCCAGCAACGATTGGAGTATCATCTCCTGGGAATTCATAACTACTCAAAAGCTCTCTAACTTCCATTTCAACAAGTTCGAGCAACTCAGCATCATCAACCATATCTTGCTTATTGAGGAATACAACGATGTAAGGTACCCCAACTTGGCGAGACAAAAGAATGTGCTCTCTAGTTTGTGGCATAGGACCATCCGCAGCAGAAACAACAAGGATCGCTCCATCCATTTGAGCAGCACCAGTAATCATATTTTTAACATAGTCAGCGTGCCCCGGACAATCAACATGGGCATAATGTCTGTTTTCTGTCTCATATTCAATATGAGAAGTTGCGATTGTAATCCCTCTTTCTTTTTCTTCTGGTGCATTATCAATATTGTCATAATCCTTTAGTTCTGCCAAACCTTTTGTTGCCAAAACGGCAGAAATTGCAGCACTAAGCGTTGTCTTACCATGGTCAACATGTCCGATTGTTCCAACATTGACATGTGGTTTGCTTTTTACAAATTTTTCTTTAGCCATCTTTATTCTCCTAGCTTTTCTAAAAATTAAAATGCTCCAAATTATAACAAAGTTCGACTTTATTATCTAATGGAAAGCAATATAACACTGAACTGGAGCCCATAAGCGGATTTGAACCGCCGACCTCTTCCTTACCAAGGAAGTGCTCTGCCCCTGAGCTATATGGGCACAAACTCCAACAAAAATAAATCAAAGGGATAATTTCTTAAGAAGAAAATTGGCTCCCAGAATGGAGCGGGAAACGGGGCTCGAACCCGCGACCCTCAGCTTGGAAGGCTGATGCTCTAGCCAACTGAGCTATTCCCGCATAAACACAAAAGCAAATCGACTACCACTTCTGGCTAGAAAGTGGTGGTGAGACGTGGATTCGAACCACGGAAGACAAAGTCAGCAGATTTACAGTCTGCCCTCGTTGGCCACTTGAGTATCTCACCAAATTAGCTTATCACCGGTCAAACACCAAAAATCATGGAGCTGGTTAAGGGACTTGAACCCCCGACCTGCTGCTTACAAGGCAGCTGCTCTACCAACTGAGCTAAACCAGCATCAAAATGAAAGTCGCATTGTATAGACTTTTTATTCTCTTGTCAAGAAAAAAACTATTTTTTCTTCAAAAAATCCAAATTTAGATCCTGCTTTAAAAAACTCGACTCTGCCTCATACCCTCATGTGCTATTTCATAGATTGCAAATCCAGCTCGCTCAGCAGCATCCCTCACGCTGCGTTTCTGCGAATATGTTGTGATGATTCCATTTTCTCGAAGCAAAGCAAAAAGTCGACAAAAATATCGATCACTCCATAGCTCCGGATTTTTATCTGGAGAAAATGCATCTTGATAAATGACATCAAAAAATCCAATCTCAAAGCATTCAAGATACTCAAGAGCATCTCCAATGAAACATTCAATTTTCCATTGATTCTGAGTATATACTCCATGCTTCCAAAGAGATAGTAAAATCTTTTTGATCTCCACTCCATCAAGAAACGCAATATCTTGAGGGTATGTTAGTTGTAACAATTTCTCAAAAATCCCCCCATCCTTCTCTGGACTATAAATCTCAATTTCCCCCTGATATCCATTGGATAAATAGTGCCAAATCGTAAAAAAAGAGTTGTATCCAAGTCCAAAACAGATATCTAAAATCCTAATTTTTGGCCGCAAAAAAAGATCCAAACATCTCAATGGGGGTCCAATATGCTTGCAAAGTGTCTCTTGTACAGCACCATCTCTTAAGCTATGATAGCTCTCTTCATAATCAGTATTAAAAAGCGTATAACTCCCATCAGCGCTAAGTCTTTTCTCAATATTCAAACCCAATTTCTCTCAATTTCTCGCGAATGTAGCGCATTTGGATATTTTTATCAAAACACCATTTTGGAGCAATCAACATATCATCATGAGCACCAGAACTGATACGATGAATCACTACAGATTCTGGTATTTCCTGAAAAGATTGCAACACAAGCTGAGTATATTCCTCAAGAGAAATGGGAGTATATTCACCATCTTTATACATCTTGGCAAGCTTGGTGTTACTCACAACATAGAGTGGATGAATTTTGATCCCATCAATCCCCCAACGCACAACTTCCCTCAAAGAAGCAATCATCATCTCATGACTCTCTTTGGGCAAACCATAGATTAGATGCGCACAAACTTTGACCCCTTTCTTTCGCGTCTTTTCAACCTGTTCATAAGCTCCTTGGATTCCATGTCCACGATTGATCAATTCAAGCGTTTGAGGAAAAATAGACTGAATTCCATACTCAATCCACACTTCTTTCCCCTCACGCACATACCCCTCAAGCAAATCAAGCACTTCATCACTCACACAATCAATACGCGTTCCGATACTGATTCCTACAACATTGGGCAAACCCAAAGCCTCATCAAACAATCTTTTTAGAGTTTCAAATGGCGCATAAGTATTTGTATAGGATTGAAGATAAATCATAAATTTTGTAATTTCAAATTTATCCTTATGGAAATCAGCATGCCAAAAAAATTGCTCTCTCAGTTGAGCAACTTGGGAATCTAAAATAGGATTTTCTTTGAGATCAAAGTGCATCTTCACTCGATTATCTAGGCGATTGATTTTGATGAGACTGGGTGAAAAACTCTCATTGCAACAATAAATACACCCCCCTCTAGCAACTCGTCCATCAATATTTGGGCAAGTAAAACCCTGAAGAGAAATAGGGATCTTTCTCACCCTCTGCCCAAATCTCTTCTTGAAATATCGACCTAGTGTCAGAACTTCCCTCATGATGTCAAAACATCTCTCATGCTATAAAGTCCAACACTCTTATCACAAACCCACTGAGCAGCTCTAATTGCTCCAAGTGCAAATGTTTTACGACTTGTAGCATTATGAGTAAGCTCCAAATATTCTCCATCACAATAAAATCCAACAGTATGGCGCCCCACGATATCCCCTCCTCGCAAACTCATCACCCCAATCTCTCCCTTTTTGCGCTCTCCGATATTGCCATCTCGCCCGCTCACACGCGCATGTTCAAGCTTTACTTGTCTTGCATCTGCACAACATTGAGCCAAGGTCATAGCAGTACCGCTTGGGGAATCTTTCTTGTGATGATGGTGCATCTCGACAATCTCAATATCTGAATCAGGCAAGAGAGAAGCCACTAGTGATGCTAAGTGATTAAGAATATTTACCCCCTGACTAGTATTGGTCGCATACACGATTGGAATCTGCTGTGATAGCTCCCTCATCATCTCCAATGTTTCTTGATCCAATCCTGTTGTGCCTATCACCAAGGGTTTGGGCAGGAGACGACTAGAGCGCACTAAATCTCTTGTCCCGCTAGGATTAGAAAAATCAATCACCACATCACAATGAGTCAATAAATCTCCCCAATCTGATGCGATATGCACACCACTCAAGCGCTCTGTGCCTGTCCTTGTATAAATACTTGCAATCTCTACCTCATCACTTTCCAAAGCAGCTTCAAAAATAAGCTGCCCCATTCTTCCACTATAACCAACTAGGCCAAGCTTCAACACTAGTGTCCTTCTAAATATGACAAGACACTCAATGCTGCTGTCGCCCCATCTCCAGCAGCACAAACCACTTGCTTGGGTGCCTGAATCCTCAAATCTCCAGCTACAAATAAACCAGCCACATTGGTTTTCATCGAAAGATCAACAATCACACTACCTCTATCATCACAAGCACACAACATACTTCCATCTTCTTGCTTCAAAACAGAATTATTTACCTCATAACCCACAAAAATAAAAATCCCTGGCACATCTAGCTTTCTACTCTGACCATCAACCTCCAACTCAACAAAAGTCACACCCATAGCATCCCCTCCAATTTCTTTGATAGAGGCTGGAGTAATAATCTCAATCTTATCATTCTCCTTCACATGTGCAACAGTGCTTGGAGCTGCACGGAACTCATTGCGTCTATGCACAAGATAAACTTTGGAGCAAATTCTTGAGAGATAAATCGCCTCTTCAAGAGCAGTATCTCCTCCGCCAAGCACAACAACTTCTTTATTTTTATAGAAGAAGCCATCACAAGTCGCACAAGTACTCACACCTTTTCCCCAAAACTCAAGCTCGCCCTTGATTCCACTCTTTTTGGGTCTTCCTCCAGTTGCGACAATCACACTTCGTGCCTCGATCACTTTGTCATTTGCCTGAATAATCTGAAAAATATCACCCTGCTTAGATATACGAGTCACCTCTGCCATTTCGTGCTGGAGACCAAAACGAAAGCATTGCTCCTGCCAAGGCTGCATAAAGTCAATTCCACTCATTATTTGAGCAACACCTGGATAATTTTCAATCTCACTACTTCCTGTGATTTGCCCTCCAGGCATTCCCATCTCAAAAAGAGCAACATTTTTCAAACCACCTCTTGTGGCATACAATCCTGCACTAAGTCCAGCTGGACCTCCACCGATAATTGCTAAATCTAACATTTTTAATCCTTTAATAAAAATTATTATTTATTCTAAAGGAAAAAGGCAAATCATCGGTTACCTTTGATAACCAATGATTCTTGAGATTCCTACTTCAATGAATCTAATTTGTCTTTCAATGCCTGCTCTGAAGTCGCTCCAATCATCTGATCAACAACTTCACCATTCTTAAAAAACAAAATCGTAGGAATACTTCTGATTCCAAACTTTGCTGAAAGCTCTTCTTGCTCATCAGTATTGACCTTGCAAATATTTGCAATACCTGCATAATCTTGCGCAAGCTTGTCAATCACTGGAGAAAGCATCCTACATGGACCACACCATGGAGCCCAAAAATCCACAAGTGAAACGCCTTCTTTGACAGTTGCGTCAAAATTATCCTTTGTTAGTTCAATGTATTGTCCCATTGATTTCTCCTTTTATTTGTTGATATATTTTTCATTATACAACGAAAACAAACACTCTACATTTAAGCACCATTAAAATACAAAACTAGCAATGAAATAAGCACAAATCACCGATGAAATCATCAAAACAAATCCAGGGCGCATATAAGAGTGATTCAGCACAAATCGTCCGATACGCGTCGTTCCCGTCCGATCAAAAGATACACAAGAGATCTGATTGGCTCCTGGAACAATAAAATCTCCACAAACGCATGGATACAGCACAATCAAAACTTGAGGTGGGATTCCTAAGCTCACTCCCAAAGGCATCAAGGCAGCCACCGTGGCAGATGGAGAAAAAACAACCATTGAAAATGCAAACAAAGCAATGCCAAACAAATAAGGAAAGTCATTGACAACACCTGATAAAGAATCTACAAAAAAAGGCTTATAAGCCTCAAAAAATGTTCCTGTCATCCATGAGATTCCAAAAACTCCTATAACACCAATCAATCCAGATCGAAACACGGAGCTATCACCCATTTTATTGGCTGGCACTTTTGCAAAAAGCATAATAAGACATGCTGTAGCAAGCATCATCATTTGGATCAAATTTGGAGTGGGTAATCTCTGCATAGAATCTCCCATCTTATAGTGAGGCAAAAATTCTGTAAAAGTCCCCAAAAAAACAATTCCCAAAATCCCAAAGGCAAAAATCCACAATGCTTTTTTTGCATTTGGATTGGCTGTGCTTTGATCATACCCTTGATGAGAAGATAGAGACTGATATTCTCCTGCATTGACACGCCTAATAAATTCGGGATCCTCTTCAAGTTCTTTGCCTCTTTTATAAACGCTCAATGCTGCACAAAAAACACCAATCAGAAAGGATGGAAGTGCAATGCTAAGAATCTGAAATAGTCCCACACCACTAACTGATAAAATCGCGACCATTCCCGCAGTAGCCGCACTCATCGGAGAAGCAACTACACCCATTCCAGCAGCAATGACTGAAGCAGACAGGGGTCGTTCTGGGCGGATTTTTGCTTCAGCTGCCACCTCAGCGATCACTGGATAAATACAAAAAGCTACATAGGTGGTTCCACAAAAAAGTGTAAATGTCGAAGCGATAAATGGCCCCATAAAAGTGATCGCTCTTGGACGCTTTCTTAGAATCCTTTCTGCTATTTTCACCAAAAGCTCAAGTCCCCCAGCACTTTGCAAAAGTGAAGCACATGTGATAGCCGCCAAAATAATAAACACAACGCTTACAGGGAGTGAGGCTGGCTTCATCCCAAAAACAAGGACCAAAATACTCATTCCAAGCCCCCCAGCAACCCCAAGCCCAATCCCCCCATATCTACCCCCAATCGCTATCATTGAAAGAACAATAAACAGCTCAAAGAAAAAAACTAAACCTACTTCCATCTCTAACTCTTATAAAAATTTCTAAAACCAAAGATGAAAGACTAGCACAATGCATAAGATTCAACCAATCAAACCCCCAAACTCTTCATATCAATCACAAATCTAAACTTCACATCACTCTTCAAAACTCTCTCATATGCCCAATCAATTTCAGATCCTCCAATCATCTCAACCATTGGATAGATTCCATGCTCAATTGAATAATCAAGCATCTCTTGAGTTTCCTTAATCCCTCCAATCAATGAGGAATAAAGCTTCCGACTAAAATTCCAAATCAATCCATTTGCATCCAAAAGAGCAGGATCCTGATGTGAGGGCAAACCAACAACAATCATCTCTCCCTTAGGCTTAAGCAAGCCCAAATATTTTGAGATCTCATAGGAAGCAGGCACTGTACTCAAAATCACATCAAAATCTTTTCTCACTTTTTGCATCTCATCTTGATTTTTGACATTGATAAACTCCTTTGCACCAAGCTCCATTGCCAACTCTCTTTTGCTCTCGCTTGTAGCAAAAACACTCACTCTAGCTCCAAAGCTTGCTGCATATTGCACAGCCATATGCCCAAGTCCACCAAGTCCTACGATCCCGACTTTATCTCCCTGTTTAATTCCTGCTCGATACAACGGTGAATAAGTCGTGATTCCTGCACACAACAATGGAGCAACGCGTGAAAGATCAGCTGATTTTGGAATCTTGATTCCAAAATTTTCATGGACTACAATGTTGTTGGAATACCCACCTTGTGTGTATTCTCTGTCATGAAATACATCCTCACTTGCATAAGTCCATACTGTTTGATCGCAAAATTGCTCTTCATGATCTAGACAAGTAGGACATTGCTGACAAGCATTGACCATACATCCAATGCCAATCCAATCTCCAATAGCAAATTTACTAACTGATTTTCCCACCGCAATCACCTCTCCAGCGATCTCATGTCCTGGAACAATGGGATATTCTCTCTCACCCCATTCACCTCTCACCGTATGAATATCACTATGACAAATTCCTGCATACAAAATCTCTACAAGCACATCATGCTCTCCGACAGGATGACGCGTAAAATCATAGGGTTGAAATTGTCCATCTTTTGAAAATATCGCATACCCCCTAGAACTAATGCGTTTGGATTCCTGAAACTCTTTTAAATTTAACTCTCTCATCATTTTTCCTTTCATTCAAATTTATGAAAGTATAAAAAATGAGAGCAGCTCTAAGTCAAGAGTTTTTTTGACATTGATTTGAAATTTTTTGATGACTCAGGGGATTTAAGCTGTCTTGATTTTGTTTCAACATCTCATCATAATAAGAAATTTTATATTGCAGATGCTCAAGACTATTTTGTAAATTTTGTATTTTTTGGAGCAAATGAGTCTTTTTGTTGTGGAGCATTTCTCTCCTAAGTTGCGCGGTTTGAAAACCTTTTTGACACAATTTGATATATTCTTCAATTTCTTCAATTCCCATATCTACAGAACGCAAACAAGCAATCAGCTTGACCCACTCTAAATCAGAATTTGAAAAATATTTAACTCCATTTCGATCCTTCTGAACAAAAGGAAAAAGTCCTTTTTTGGCCCAAAACCTCAATGTGTGTGAAGAAATTCCAGTGATTTGCTCAACTTCCTTGATTCTATATGCCACCATTTACTCCCAGCAAGTCATATTTTCAATCCACTCGATCTCATCATCACAGATACTGATCCCATCGATACAATAAGGGATCTCTAAGCGATTGATCATCAAGTAATACTGCAATGTTTGTATGATTTTTTGAATCTTTTTTGGTGTGATTGCATAGATTGGATCAAACCCTCTCCCTCCCTTGACCTCGACAATATGAAGCACCCCATCTCGCATCGCAATGATATCAATCTCTCCAAATCGAGAATGAAAATTGCGCTCAATGATTTCAAATCCCCTATCAATCAAAAATGCACAAGCTTGCTCTTCATGCATCTCTCCCTTTTTTCTACTCATTGGATTCGGATTTTGTATGGAGATTGAAGCAAGAGTCCCTCAGTCACAATCTGATCGAGCGCCAGATCGATCTTATGCTCTTGAATCTTGTGTGTGATCAAGATGATCTTTGCTTTTTCATTGGAGCTCTTTTGCAAAATCTGATTGACAGAGATTCCAAAATGAGCCAAACTTGCTGTTATTTTGGCTAAGACCCCATACTCATCTCTCACAACAAAACGCAAATAATATGCACTCTCAATCTCTTCTCTGGGTTTGAGGCGCAAAGCTTGGGGGATTTTAAAGAACCCAAATGGAGGATAAGGACAAGTTCCTGTATTTCTAAGACGAGCAACCTGCACAAGATCGGCGATAACAGCGCTTGCCGTCACATCTCCTCCAGCTCCAAATCCACTCACAAATAACTCACCCACACAATCACCATGCAATAAAATCGCATTCTTCACACCATGAACTTGTGCAAGCTCCTTGTCCTTATGCACCAATGCAGGATGCAATCTCACATCAAGCGTATCCTCTTCTTTTTTGACAATCCCCACAAGCTTGATGACATATCCCAATTCATCAGCAAAACACATATCTTCCAAACCAACACTTTCAATACCCTCGATCAAAATCTCCTCTGGAGTAGCGTTAATTCCATAGGCAAGTCTTGCCAAAATCAAAAGCTTATGTCCAGCATCTCCACCATTGATATCAAGACTTGGATCAGCCTCTGCATATCCAAGTTTTTGAGCCATTTGTAAAGCTTCATCAAATTCATATTTATCTTGAATCATCTTTGAGAGAATGAAATTACTCGTCCCATTGAGTATCCCCTCAAATCCCTCAAACTCATTGGCAACCAAACTATCACGCAAAATTTCAACAATAGGAATCCCTCCACATACACTTGCCTCAAATCCAAAAGGAATCCCCTCTGAGCATTCAAGCAACTCTTGAGCGTGATAGGCAAGCATCGCCTTATTTGCCGTGACAAAAGCCTTTTTTCTAGCAAAAACGCGTTTTGCAATCTCGAATGGATACTCTATGCCTCCAATCAATTCGACAACAATACTTATCTCATCATCATCCAAAAGTGCATCCAAATCCTCAGTCACTTCAAAAGAAAATTCTCCATACTTTGCAACATCACGCACAACAGCACGCTTGACATAGAGCTCTACTCCAGCCCTCTGCCCAATCCTCTCCCCAAATGCATCCAAAATACGCGCTACACTTCCCCCAACTGTTCCCAACCCTATAAGACCGATTCCTACTCTCTCCATCGCAATCCTCACTCGCTAGAAAAATTTGAAAAAGTGACCGTGATTCCACTCTTTAGGCGTGAGGGATTATTAAGATCAGTTACCATCACAAATGCAGTTTGATCAGTGACATTGACCTCTGCACTGACAGCAAATTCTTTTTGTGTCAGGATCTCTAAAATCTGCAAATTACGATCATAAAGCACGATTCTCGGACTCCAACCAATCCTTGAATTCTTTTTTAGAATGCTAAGCACACCAGTTTCTTGGACAGAAAACCAGTATTCACCAGATATATTTTTGGGCTCCAAACGATCGCCATTTTTGATCACAATTGCACTCGCAATAGAGGGACGAACGATTTCTAGCTCATAGAGCCAATCTGTCTGATTTTTGCGCACTACTCTTAGAGCCTCGATCCCTCGCTTTTTCAACTCTGACAAAAGAACTTCTGGGGTTACACCATGCTCTGTCATCAGCGAAAAAGTCAAAAAAACATTCTCTTGTGTGTATTTAGCCTTGGTCACAGTAAAATAAGAATAACCAATGGATGAGAGGGCGCTATTGATCGTCCTCATCAAAAAAATAGGTTTTGTCTTGGCTTTGAATCCAAGACTTACCTCCATAGGCTCTTGAAATCCAAGATAAAGCAACCCATTATCTTTCAAAACCTTTGTGATTCTGTAATAATCAATTTTCTGTCTCTTCTCATCAAGATAAAATTTGGATTTGTCTGAAAAAAGTCTTTGAACAAAATTCCTATTCACTTGATAGGAATCCTCACCCATAATATTGATAATCACATCATCAATCGCATCAGCCCAAAGACAGAGAACAGAGAATAAAAATCCCAGAAAAATTCTCACCACTCAACACCACCATTGGCCAAGACAAACTCCTCACGCGTCACATTTCTCAATCCCCCCTCATGTGTATAAATCAAAAAAATAGGCTTATAAGTCCTAAATCGCTCTTTGTATTCACCGATAGAAGCCTCAAAACTTCCATATGCAATATAAATGAGTCTTTCTCCATCAAGAGGGATCTCATAGCTCTTTTGAGTTTGAGCAATCCTCTTCTTACTTTCCAAATCAACTATTCCAACCCAAATAGGTCGCTCAAATTGAAGGGAAAGCTGATGCTCAGCACTCCAATCCACACTCTCAAACATAATCTTCCCTAACTCATGGATTGGCTTTTCAATCTGAGGTTTTTCTTGAGTTTGTGAAGAGATTGATTGTTCGATGTTCTCTTGACTCTCTCCTTGGTTGCCTGCTTCTTGACTTCTTTTTGGCTCTTGGATAGGAGACTTAGTCTCTAAATTTGCATCTACCTGACTGGCTTGCACATCCTGAGCATTTTGGTTTGAAGAAATTTGCGCAGTCTCTGAGTTTTTGGTCTCTGAGTTTAGATTCCCAGAAAATAATTTGATCAAAACAAAACAAATAGTACAAACTAGAACAAACCCAGCAATCAAAACTCTTGTCTTCTTCTGCTGCACTTGCTTGCAATATCCTCTTTGGATCTCCTTCTCCTCTTCTTCTTGATGCTCAATCGGACAAGAGAGTCGATATTCTTCAAGCCAATCAGACAAATCTAGCCCATATTCTTTCTCCAAAATATGGATAAACCCCTTGGCTCTTACATAATCAAAACGATCAAAGCGCTTTTCTAAAATATCTTCAATCCTTGAAATATCTAGCTTTGTATCTCTCCTAATGCGATCAACCCCTATTTCTCGCAAAAGTTTAAAATCTCTGCTCTGCAAATTTTTCTCATTTTCCATGCGAAACCAACCTATGTACAAAGATTCCCCCTGCAACACCCACATTCAAAGAATCAAATCCGTGTTTCATGTTAATCGAAACAATTCTATCCATTTTTTGGATGATTTTTTTGTTAAGCCCATCCCCCTCACTTCCCAAAAACAAAGCCCAACGCGCTGCGGGAGAAATCTTACAAATATCTTCACCCTCCATATGGGTCCCATAGCACATAAAACCTGCTTGTTTGAGCTGATGGATATGATCAAGCAGTGAAGTAGAGAAACAAAATGGCATCTCAAGCATAGCTCCGCTACTTAAGCGAACAACACTCTCTATCACTTTGGAAGAAAGTGTCCCATCCAAGACAAGTCCCCCAACACCCAAAGCATAAGCACTACGCACAATGGAGGCGATATTGCCCACATCACTCACCCCACACAAAACCACCAATGAAGCAAACTCCATCATACTCCTCCAAGGCATGGGTTGAAGATCATAGATTTGTGCAAGATATCCTTGATGATTCCCTCCTCTTGCCATAGATTGGGCTTTTTTAAAATCAAGGCGTGTGATTTTGATTCCTAGCTTTATCATTTGAGAAAAGATTTTTGGATCAATTTCTTTTGCCAAAAAAATTTCATTGATTTTTTGAGGGTGTTTAGCAAGAAGATGCAACACAACATGCTTACCATAGACAATCATTATCTTTGCTCCATTAGCTTTTGATACCACTCTTTTGTCTCATCGCCTGTGATTTTGGCGAGAAGCTTGGCTTTAAGCTTTGGTGGCAAATCTGCCTGCAAGATATCTACCTTGCCAAGCTTTCTCTCATCTTCTTTGGATGAAAATCTCAAAACAAGCACCCACTCTCCCAAAATTTTACCCTGATCCAATGAGTCAAGAATCTCTGATGCGAATCCACAAAAGCTTGTTTCAAATTTCTTTGTCATCTCTTTAATTGCAAATACATAGCAATTCTCATCAATTCTCCCAAGATCCTCCAAACTTTCACGCAAACGATGAGGAGATTCAAAAACGATGAGCGAAATCCCTCGATGAGGCAAAACATCTCTCCAAAACGCAAATCTCTCTTGGCGCTCTGCACTTTTGGTGGGCAAAAACCCATCAAATACAAACCCATGATCTCCAAATCCACTATAAGCATGTGCCAATACCACAGCACTTCCACCCAAAAGCACCTCATAGGGTATCTGATGGTCTTGCGCATAACGCACCAAGGCTGATCCTGGATCACTTACACATGGCATACCCGCATCACTTAAAAAAGCAATATCTTGATCAAAGAATGATGGTGTCATGCGAGATAAAAATGACTCTTGATTATGAGAATGAAATGAAAAAAGCTCTCGCTGTTTTTTTGGAAGCAAGCCCTGCTGCTCAAGCAGCATCAGCAACTTTTGTGTGATTCTTGTATCCTCACACAAAAGCTTGTCACAACTTTGCAAAACCCTCAAGGTTCGCAGCGTGACATCGGCCAAATTGCCAATAGGAGTAGGCAATAGGTAAAGCACGATTATTTCATATTATATTTTTGGCGGAACTTCTCTACGCGTCCTGTTGCATCAGCAATTTTATCACTTCCTGTATAGAATGGATGGCAAAAGCTTGAGATATCAATTCTAAGCTCGCTTTTGTTGCTCATCACCTCAACCGTCTTTCCACTTGTAACACAAGTGACCTTACATGGAACATATTCTGGATGAATACCTTTTTTCATACTTGATCCCTTTTGATGATTTAAACTGCGGATTCTATCTCAAAACTCTTACTTTTGTTGAAAAAACCTCAAAGCTTCTTTGATAACCGTAGGAGTATCATGAGCGACTATCTTTTTGAGCACCCGATCAATTTCGCTTTTCTTAAACCCCAAGCCCTCTAGCGCCATAGAAGCCTCTCTTTTGGCCTCAAGCTCGACACTTCCATCTTGAGAAAAATCAAAAAATCCAGCCAAATCCACCATAATCTTGCTAGCCCCCTTAGCACCAATTCCAGGGACAGCTTGAAGGGCACGCACATCTTTTGTTTCGATGATCTTTGAGAAATGAATCGGCGAAAAAGAAGACAAAATAGCCAAAGCAACTTTTGGCCCCACCCCATTGATTTTAATCAATCGCTCAAAAATCTTTTGTTCCAAAGGATCCAAGAATCCAAAAAGCAAATAAGCATCCTCACGGATCACTTCTGTGATCCACAACCTTGCTTCATCTCCCACTTTTAGCTCAAGCCCACACAACAAAGATACATGTACTCCATAGAGCACTCCCCTCACTTCCAAGACCACCAAATTACCCTCAAGTTTTGCCACCATTCCACTCAAGCCAACAATCATCTCTGAATCCTTTCTCTGATAAGCTTATGACTAGAGGAATCAATCACAATATTTACCCTCTCTCCATCCTCAATCACCAAATTCTCTTTTTGATTCTGATACAAGTCAAAATATTCCACTTGATTTTGATCCACCCATGGACTATGGCAAATCAACTTCGCCCCCATACAGAGATCTGAGATTGGCTCAAGCTCTTGCTTGATTGCATCAGCCCTCTTGCGATAGATGTCAATCTTCTCTTTGACTTGCTTAAGCTTGTCACACATTTGCACATATTGCTCGATCGCACCAAGGATGTAGCTTTGTGTCTGCAAACCTCTCCCTACATTTTTGAAAAAAATCTCTCTAAAACGCTGAATTGCTGGCTTCATTTGCGAGGCTTTTTTGAGTTCTTTTTGATAGATCCTTAAAGCATTCTCTATGAATTGCTCATAACGATGGTGCTTCTCCAAAATCTGATTGATTTTGTCACGATATTCACCAAATGCCGAACTATCAATCTTAAATTGATTTTTTCCACCCACAAGTTGATCAATCTCAAAATGCATACAAAAAGAAATCTTATTATTGGAGCGCAAATTCTTCACATAAGCCTCTTTGCAAGACACTTCTGCACCGACCAAATCTTCAAACTCACCCTTTTCACAATCAACCACACCTCCCTCACACAGCATTACCTTGGCATCTTTAGCTTTGAGCAGACCCTTGTGTGTTGTGATTTCAGCATACTCAGCACAAATCTCAACCCCCTGATGAGTGGAGCCTATCACCACACATTTTTTAGATCTCAGAATCGACCCCTGATCAACTCCACCACTGATATGAATTTTTTCTGCTTCAAGAATGATATTGGCTCCAATAGCATCCTTATCTATAGTGGAAGATTTGACAAATACCTCAAACCCACGCTCGATCCCTCCAAGCAGATTCCCAATATTGCGATGATTGATCTCTTCAAAGTTAAAGTCTTTAATCATAATGAGTCCACTTCCATTGAGACCGACAAATCCATCTTTGAGAGCACGATAAACCACCCTATCATCCATTTCCTCAGAAGTAAAGTCCTCATCCAAACTACCAAACTCAATCTCTTGGGCTTCTCTCTTCTGAACAGACACAAACTCTCCCAATAGATTCCGACCATCCACCCCATTGCGGCTTTTAATCAATCTTCCTACTTCTTCTCCTTCTTTGACTGCATATGAAGAATTTTCAAGGATTTCACCATTTTTAAGCTCCCATTCTTTTTCAAGAGAAAACCAAAAATAAGAATCCAAAATTGGAGAATAAAACTCGCTTTGCTCTAGCAAAATTCTTTTCTTCCCACCAAATTCATCATACACTTTTCCCAAACACTCTTTTATTGCCTGCTTTGAATCAGCAGAGTTAAATTCTTTAAAAATCACACCAAGCAAAGCTTTTTTGGCATTGATCTGCCTATGAGTCTCCTCTAAATCTTCCATCAAATCCTTAGGCTCAGGGCAAACCAAAAACAAGCGCGAATCTCCCAAATCAAGCTCAAGATCAAAGTCCAGATTCTTCACCCTAGGATAAATTTTCAAATCATAGATTTGAGAGAGTTTGCGCTGATCATTTTCATAATTTTTACTCTTAAAAAAATCAATACTCTCTTCTTTGGAAAGCTCCCTTGCCCTCTCACCCTCTTTCAAAAAAGTATAGACCTCAAGGACTTCAAAACTCACCTCTTCAATCAAACATTTAAACAAAATAGAAGCTTTGTGCAACTCATGGGCGATATCTGAACACTTTTGCACATAAATTGCATCTCCACCATGCTTGAACTCTTGATTCAAACTCTCTCCTTCAAAAAGATTTCATTATATCAAACGCTATTTTTGCATTTATCCCCAAAACCCCTACTTATTATCAAATGTGGGTTACAATTCGTCAAACTTCACTCCAAAGGATCCCAGCATTGCTAAAAAAGGCCTTTTTTTCCAATAGTAGTGGAATCTTATGCTCAAGAATCTTTGGATTTTTTCGTGATGTCTATATGGCCTCAAGTCTTGGAGCAGGAGTATATAGCGATATTTTTTTTATCGCATTCAAACTTCCCAATCTCTTTAGACGCATCTTCGGGGAAGGGGCATTTACCCAAAGCTTTCTCCCCTCATTCATTCACGCACGCTACAAGGGAATGTTCGCCCTAAGCATTGGAGGAATTTTTTGTTTTTGTTTGCTGTTTTTGAGCCTTGTTGTGTTTTATTTTTCACCCTTTTTTACAAAACTTTTAGCATTTGGATTCCCTCAAGAGACCATTGATCTGGCTGCACCCATTGTAAGTATCAATTTTTGGTATCTCTTGCTTGTATTTATCGTGACTTTTTTGAGCACCCTCCTGCAATACAAAAATGTCTTCTGGGTCAATGCCTACAACACAGCCCTACTCAATATCGCAATGATTCTAGCTCTCACCTTTTCTCAAGATCGCGATAAGCTTGAGGTTGTTTATATGCTTAGCTATGGTGTGCTATGCGGAGGGATAGCACAGATTCTCCTACACCTCTATCCACTTTATCGCCATGGTTTTTTGAGATTATTTTGGTTATCTATGCTGCATTGCAAGGTTTTTCAAACCACTTTAAATAAAAAAAACAAATTCAAATCAGATTTCAAAGATTTCTTCAAGCAATTTTTTCCAGCACTTTTGGGAAGCTCTACAGCCCAACTTATTGCCTTTATTGAAACTTTTATCGCTTCTTTTTTAAGCTTTGGGAGCATCTCTTATCTTTATTATGCCAATCGTATCTTCCAGCTCCCCCTAGCTCTTTTTGCAATCGCCATCTCCACAGCCCTCTTCCCCATGGTTGCCAAAGCCATCAAAGCCTCACAAGAACAAAAAGCCCTAGAAGCGATGAAAAAAGCTTTTTGGTTTCTATGCATCACCCTTTGTGCCTGCACACTTGGAGGGATTATGCTAAGCAAAGAGATTATCTGGCTTTTGTATCAAAGAGGCTCATTTAGCGCTCAAGATACCCTCATCACCTCTCAAGTCTTTGCTCTCTATCTCATTGGTCTTCTTCCTTTTGGCTTAAGCAGAATCTTCTCTCTTTGGCTGTATTCTCATCGCTTACAAGGACGCGCAGCCAAATATTCTTTGATTTCACTTATATGTGGGACTTTCTTCTCATTTGTTTTGATCAAACCTCTTGGAGTGCTAGGGCTTGCGCTCTCAAGCTCGATTGCGGGATTTATCTTGCTCATCCTCAATGCCTATGCATTGGGTGCTAAAAACTTTTTTTGTATAATTTTGCACAAAAATGCTGCGATCCTCCTTGTAGGGATTCTTATCTGTGAAACCGCCCTACTTTATGGAATCAAACTCTTGTTAGAAGGATATATCCTATGAAAACACTCCAACTCTTTGATAGCTCTCAAAAACGCAAACTTCCCTTTGTCCCCATACAAGAAGGAAAAGTCACATTCTATGTCTGTGGGCCAACTGTCTATGATCATGCTCATTTGGGGCATGCAAGAAGCTCGATTGCCTTTGATTTGTGGAGAAGGCTTTTTTTGGCATTGGGGTATGAAGTCAGCTTTGCTAAAAACTTCACAGATATTGATGACAAAATCATCAAAAAATACCAAGACACCCAAAAATCACTTGAAGAAATCACACAATACTACATCCAATCCTATCTTGAAGATATGTCTGCTATCAATGTCTTGCCAGCAGACATTCAACCCAAAGCCACTCAGAATCTTGATGAGATGCATGCACTCATCACCACCTTGCTTGAATCCCAGCATGCCTATCAAACTTCTAATGGAGATATTTATCTAGATAGCACAAAAGATTCTCTCTATGGAACACTCAGTCATCGAGGAGAAGATTTGGAAACTAGATCACGCATCCAAGATGAAGAGGGAAAAAAATCACACCGTGATTTTGTGCTTTGGAAAGCCTATAAGGGTGAGCATGATATCGGTTATGCAAGTCCATTTGGCAAAGGGCGTCCAGGATGGCATATAGAGTGTTCTGCAATGATTGAAAAACATCTTGCCTATCAAAATGGTGACTATGCGATTGATATTCATGCTGGGGGCGCAGATCTTCTTTTTCCTCATCATGAAAATGAAGCAAGTCAAACACGCTGTGCCACCAAAAGAGAGCTTGCTAAGTATTGGATTCACAATGGTTTTGTCACAATCAATGGTGAAAAAATGAGCAAAAGCTTGGGTAATAGCTTTTTTCTCAAAGATGTGCTCAAGCACTATCATGGCGAGATCGTTCGTAATTATTTGCTTGGCACGCACTATCGAGCCAATTTTGACTTCAGCGAGGAAGATTTGCTTGCTAGCAAAAAAAGATTGGACAAACTCTATCGCCTCAAAAAACGCCTCAACTCAATCCAATCATCCAAAGCTATGACGCAATTCTCACAAAATCTCTTGGAAGCACTAAGCGATGATCTCAATATCTCACTTGCACTCAGTGTGATTGAACAAATGATCAAAGAAAGCAACGAATCTTTGGATCAATATCCAAAAGACAAAGAACTCAAGGCACAGATTTGTGCCAATCTTGAACTAATCAGCCACTTGCTTGGGATTGGAGAAATGGATGCGATTGAATACTTTCAGCTTGGCTTAAGCCCAGAGCAAAAACTCTACATCCAAGAGCAAATCGCCCTAAGACTTCAAGCCAAGAAAGCCAAAGACTACAATCTAGCCGACTTGATTCGCAAAAAGCTCGAAGAAGAGGGGATCGCTCTTCTTGATACAAGTGAGGGAACAATTTGGGAAAAAATTTGATTCTCTATGATATAAGGAGCCTTTATTTCAATTCAAGGATTCCTAATGAAAAATCAAGAAATTACAATTGAGGCCATTGGCAAGCTTATGGATGTGTTTTACACAAAAATCAGGAATGACAAAAATGGATTGGGGGATCTTTTTAATAGTCAGATTGGTACAAGCGATGAAGAATGGGAACATCATAAAGCAAAAATTGCAAGCTTTTGGGAAGGAATGCTTCTTGGAAGTGGAAACTATAGTGGCCAACCCCTCAAAACTCATATCGATCTTCCTCCATTTCCTCAAGAATTTTTTGCCCTATGGCTCAGTTTGTTTGAAGAAAGTCTCAATGTGGTTTTTACAGAAGGACCAGCCAAAGCAATCCTCACAAGAGCACAAATGATCGCACAGAGATTCCAAAGTATGATCTATATGCATCAACAATCTTAAGACTTATCAAAAATAGGGGGGGGGGCAATATTCTCTCATACTCCATATCTCGCTTTTTTGCTTTTAAGCACCTCAAGACTCATACCAAGCATTTCACTAGCCCTCTGCAAATCACCCCCTGTCTCCAAAAGCACCTCAAGGATCAATTCTTTTTCAAGATTCTCAACCCTCTTTTCTTGCTTTGTTCCAAAAAACACTTCATTACGCACTTGCAAGCACAAATCTTCCTCTTGCACCACATCCCCATCACTCAAAATCCCAGCCCTCTCCACAACAGAAAGTAACTCTCTAATATTTCCAGGCCAAGCATAATCTAAAAGTGCTTTTTGAGCAGATTCTGAGAATGTTTTGGCAGAGAAGTCATACTGCTCACACACGCTAGCAAGCTTCCACTCAGCCAAAGGCAAAATTTCTTCTTGGCGATCTTTGAGCGGAGGGATAGAGATGGGCATCGTATTGAGACGGAAAAATAAATCTTCTCTAAATTCTTTGTTGGCGATTTTTTCTTCTATCTGCACATTAGTCGCACAAATTACGCGCACATCAATTTTGATAGGCTTTGCACTCCCCAAACGCACGATTTCTTGCTCCTGCAAGGCCCTTAAGAGCTTAGCTTGCAAATTGATGGGCATATCTCCAATTTCATCTAGAAAAATACTCCCTCCATTTGCTTCTTCAAACAATCCTTTTTTGGTCGCAGTTGCATCAGTAAATGCTCCTTTTTCATAGCCAAAAAGCTCAGATTCAAGCAAATGCTCAGGGATTGCGGCCATATTGATCGCTACAAAAGGAGATGAGGCTCTTGGAGAATTCTTATGGATAAAATGAGCAAATACTTCCTTGCCCACCCCGCTTGCTCCAAGAAGCATCACGCTTGCGTGTGTGGGTGCGACTCTCAACGCCTTTGTCTTGGCGATTTCAAGAGCCTGTGATGAAGCGATAAAATCAGCTTGCTTGATTGTTTTATTGGGTTTGGCTGGTTTTGTCTGCAAAACATCTTGGATTTTTTTATTTTTGCGAATCGCACTCACAAGATCTTCGATCTCAAAAGGCTTTGTCAAAAAGTCTTTGACTCCAAGTCTAATAGCCTTGATTGCATTATTGACAGAGGCGTTGGCAGTGATCACGATTGCCTCATATTTGCCCCCAAGCTGACTTAAAAAATCCAATCCATCCATTTGAGGCATATTGATATCTGTAATGATCAAATCAAAACTCTCATCTAGTTTTTTGAGTGCATCCTTTGGCCCCTTAAAGAGCTCCACTTCAAACTCTGGATAATCTTTGAGTGAAATCTCAAGAGCCTTTCTCAAATTGATATCATCTTCAATCACTGCAATTTTCATCTTTTCTCCAATATCTTAAGCTCGACTATCCCATCTTTAAGAGATGCGATCACTCGTCTTGGTGGGATTGCAAGAATTGTTTTGCTACGCGCCTGTAAATCCCTCATCACTACATTATCAGTGATTTTCACCCCACTTGCATACAGACATTCCAAAACCCCCTCCTGATTCTCCTTCAGAAATCTCCCAATTTCCTTTTTTTCCAAAGACATTTTGGGAGTCAAATGACACACACCAAAGACCTTGAAACTCCCATCTTTCAATCCTCGTGTGCCTTTAGAATCGATCACTTTTGAGACGCGATACTCCTCACCGACAAACAAAGTATTTTTGATCTTTGCCCGATAAGAAATCATAAACTCCTCCCCCCCTAGCCCGACTCCCCAACACATCAAACCCCAAAAGATCAGATTAGCCTTCTTCATCCTCTAGCAGTTCTTCATCTTTTTCTTCTTTGGGACACTGGCTTGCATAAGCCACTTTTTCTCCAGCAACATTGACGATTTTCACCCCACTTGTGTTGCGTCCAGCTTCACGGATTGCTTGAGTATCCACACGAATCATTTTTCCACTGCTTGTAAGCACCATCAAATCCATATTCTCATCATTGACATTGACCACACTGACAAGTTTCCCTGTCTTAGAAGTGAGTTTCATGACAATCACTCCTTTTCCGCCACGGCTTTGCAAGCGATAAGATTGAGCCGTGGTTTGCTTTCCGATCCCTTTCTCACTCACTGTAAGAAGCTTATCCTCATCACTAGCAATCGTCACAGCCCCCACAACATAGTCTCCGCTATTTTTAAATCTTATTCCCGTCACCCCTCGTGCCACACGCCCAATCTCTCTCACATCATCCACGCCAAAGCGGATACACATCCCCTCATAAGTTGCGATAAACAGCTCTTTGACTTCACTTGTGATAATCTTGGCTGTCACAAGTTCATCATCTTCATCCAAATTGATGGCCCTCACACCAACACTTCGAATATTGCTATATTCGCTTAGATTTGTCCTCTTCACGATTCCATTGCGTGTAAAGAACACAAGCGATTTATTCTCATCAAAATCACTTGTAGTGATTGTTGCCATAATTTTTTCATCTTGTTGAATCTGAATGAGATTGACCACAGCCTTCCCAATCGCTGTGCGTCCAGCTTCAGGGATCTTATAGACCTTGAGCCAATAAAGCTGACCACGATTTGTCACAAACATAATCGTGTCATGTGCATTGGCTACAAAGAATGATTCTATGAAATCATCATCATGAGTATTTCCACTCATTTTTCCTTTGCCTCCGCGATTTTGCTTCTCATAGGTTTTGAGTGGGACACGCTTGACATAGCCTCGATGACTCATGGTGACAACGACTTTTTCATTGGGGATTAGATCTTCAATATCAATGGCATCATAATCATCTTCAAGCTCTGTTTTTCTTGGGGAACTAAATTTTTCTTTGACCTCAAGAAGTTCAGCTTTGATGATTTCATTGAGCTTTTCTTCACTTCTCAAAATAGAGTTGAGATATTCAATTTGAGCCAAAAGCTCAGCATACTCTTGCTCGATCTTATCTCGCTCTAAGCCCGTAAGGCGTTGAAGCCTCATCTCCAAAATTGCTTTACTTTGAAGCTCAGAGAGTCCAAATCGCTCCATCAATGCATTTTTTGCTTCTTCACTATCTTTACTTGCACGAATGATTTTGATCACTTCATCAATGTGATCTAGTGCGATTTTTAGACCTTCTAAAATATGAGCTCTTGCCTTGGCTTTTTCAAGTTCAAAAATCGTTCTTCTAATCACAATTGTTTTGCGATGAGAGATGAAAAGCTTCAAAAGCTCCATCAAAGTGAAGATCTTTGGCTCTTTATTGTGAATGGCAAGTAAGATGATTCCAAATGTAGTTTCCATCGCTGTAGATTTGTAGAGATGATTAAGCACAATCTCACTCATCGCATCACGCTTAAGCTCAATCACGACGCGAATCCCCTCACGATCTGATTCATCTCTCACTTCTGCGATCCCATCAATCACTTTTTCTTTGGCAAGTTCAGAAATTTGCTCTACAAGGCGTGCTTTATTGACTTGATAAGGCACCTCATCAATCACAATCACATCTTTATTTTTGCTTGTCTCAATATGCACTTTGGCTCGCACCTTGATGCGTCCTCGCCCTGTGCGATAGGCCTCAATGATCCCCTGTTTGCCAAAAATAATCCCCCCTGTCGGAAAATCTGGCCCCTTGACAAAATCCATCACATCTTCAAGCTCACAATCTTTATGATCGATGACAAACACCAAAGCATCGATGATCTCATCGATTCTATGAGGTGGAATAGATGTCGCCATCCCCACAGCAATCCCACTTGATCCATTGATGAGAAGATTTGGGATCCGACTTGGAAGCACATCGGGCTCTTTGAGAGTGTCATCATAGTTAGGGACAAAATCCACAGTATCTTTTTCAATATCTCTGAGAATCTCTTCACTTGCCTGCGTCATCCTTGCTTCTGTGTAACGCATCGCTGCGGCATTATCTCCATCGATGGATCCAAAGTTTCCTTGACCATCTACAAGCTCAAGACGCATTGAAAAATCCTGCGCCATTCGCACTAATGCCTCATAGACTGCACTATCTCCATGAGGATGATATTTACCGATCACATCCCCTACGATTCTTGCACTTTTTTTATATGCCGCCCTTGAGGTTACTCCAAGCTCATGCATTGCATATAAGATTCTACGATGCACAGGTTTTAAGCCATCCTTAGCATCAGGCAATGCACGCCCCACAATCACGCTCATCGAATAATCAAGATAACTCTCTTTCATCGAATCATCAATACAAATATCCACAACTTCACTATGGTCAAGCAAATTCTCAGCCATTCAAACTCCACAAGATATACATATTTTGAATGTTATATTTTAAGGCAATAACCGATATTTTTATCCTGTTTTTCATAGCAACTTATTTGCAACACGGTGATAAAATATATCTTTTGCAAGAAACTCAATGATGCATTTGATGCAAGGGAACTCAATGAGTAAGGATATTCTCAAAAAAATTCTCAAAAACCAAAATCACTCAAGCAAAGCACAAAAGGTATCGCTTGAAGATCTGGACTGCACGCAATATCACATAATCGATGTGCGCTCACCCCAAGTCTTTGCACTCACTCCCCATATCTCTGGAGCACTCAATTTTGAAAATTTTGAAGCTTTAAGAGAGTTTTGTCTAGCGCATCCAGATGACAAAATCCTCCTTGTGTGCAATGGAGGACTTGAAGCAGCACGGGTTGGTACTCAACTTGTTGATCTAGGATTGAGCAATATTTATTTCCTTGATGAGTATCTACAAATCATCCAAGAGTATCTTCCACTAGATAATCTTTGAGGAGTCAAATATGAAACATCTTGTCTCTCTTTTGGTTTCTACCATTGCTCTTTTCTCCACACCTCTTGACTTTCAGCAAGCTTGGAAGATTGTAGAGCAAAACAATCACGCAATCCAAGCAGACAAAATTGCCACGCAAAAAGCACAAAAACTACAAGAAGCCAATATTATGCTCTATCTCCCCAAAATAGAGCTTTCAGCAGCCTATGCCTATCTTGGGACGCCTGTCCAATTTGACATCAAAAGCAGCATTCAATCCATCAACCCCTCACTCCCCATCCCTATCCCCTCACAAATCCTTGATCATCTCACCCCTCTAGATCTTAGCAATCAAAACATCATCATAGCCTCCATCAAAATCATTTATCCACTCTATGCAGGTGGGGCAATTTATGCAGCCAACAATCTAGGAAAACTCGCACTCAAAGATGCACAAGAAGCACTCAGACTCAAAAAACTCTCTACATTTGAACAACTAGCCAATGTATATTATGGTGTGCTCCTCAACCAAGAGATTCTCAAAACCCTTCAAGATGTCCAAAGAGGACACAAAATTCACCTTGAAAATGCACTCAAACTTCAAAAAGCTGGACAAATTGCTAAGATCGAAACCCTCACAGCTCAAGTCGCCTATGATCGCGCTAAAAACGACACACTCAAAGCCAAAGATTCTCTAGAAATCTCAAAACTCGCTTTCCAAACTCTCCTCTCTGATTCCAAACAAAACTACACCCCAGATGCCAAACTACTCATCAGTCAAACAGCCAAAAAACTAAGTCTAGAATCCATCCTTAAGACCACTTTAGCCTCATATCCAGCACTCAAAATCATCGACATCAAAACCAAGCAAGCACAAGAGGTCACCAAACTTGAGCGCTCCAAATTTATCCCACAAATTGCCCTTTTTGGAAACTACAGCTACCACGATCACGACTCCATTCTTGGGCGCTCACTTCCTAGCTGGTTTGTTGGCATTGGTGCCAAAATGCCTCTTTTGGATAACACAGGCTCATATCAAAAATACCAAGCAAGCAAGATTGCTCAGCTTGAGATCTCTGAGCGCAAAAGACAAGCAATCAAAGATATCTCACTCCTTGTCGAAAAAACATACAAAGAAGCCATGCATGCCAAAGAGCTCTATTTCACGCTCAACTCTTCCATCGCACTCGCCCAAGAGAATCTCAAGCTCCAAGAAAAAGCCTTTGCCCAAGGAATGGCAACAAGCACACAAGTCATCGATGCGCGCAATATGCTTTCAAAAGCCAAGATTGAACAAAAAAGCATCGCATACAAATACATTCTCTCTATTGCCAAACTAATGGCTCTAAGTGATTCAATCAATGATTTCAAACTCTATCAATAAAGGAGATTTTATGAAGAAATTCATCCCTCTTGCGATCTTAGGAATCCTCATCATCACTATTGGTGTATGGCTTACCAAAAGTTTTCAAAAAGCCTATCAGCCCCAACCCCAAATCCTCCAAGGCCAAATCGCAGCACGCGAATACAATGTATCCTCCAAAATTGCTGGAAGAATTGCAGAGATCTATGTCCAAAAGGGACAGCTTGTCAAAAAGGGAGAATTGATCTATATGATTTATTCTCCAGAACTTGAGGCGAAGCTACAGCAAGCCCAAGCAGGCTATGAGGCAGCAAAAGCTCTCAATGAAGAAACTCAAAAGGGTGCAAGAGAACAGCAAATCATCTCTGCCAAAGATATGTGGCTGAGTGCAAAAACTATGCGCGATCTTGCTGAAAAAACTTACACACGAGTAGAAAGCCTTTATAAAAGCGGAGTTGTAAGTCTCCAAAAACGCGATGAGGCTTATGCCAATTTTGAAGGTGCAAAACTAAGAGAAAGCACAGCCTATCAGCAATATAAACTTGCTCTTGAGGGAGCAAGCAAGGAGACTAAGCGTGCAGTAGAAGAAAAAGAAAGAGCTGCTGCTGGCACTGTTGCCGAGGTCGAAGCTTATGCCAAAGATTCTCAAGTCTTAGCTCCTGCTGATGGAGAGGTTAGCAATATTTTGCTTCATGAAGGAGAGCTTGCACCTAGTGGATTCCCCGTGGTGCTCTTAGCAGATATGAGTGAGGCATATTTACGACTCAATATCACTGAAGATGAGCTCAAAAATTATCCAAAAGACAAAGTCTTCCAAGCCTATATCCCCGCCCTTGATCAAATGGCAAGTTTCAAAGTGACTTTTGTGTCTGTCATGGGAGATTTTGCGACATGGAAAAGCACGACAAGCAACAAAGGCTATGATGTCAGAACATTTGAAGTCAATGCCAAGCCCATCACACCTATCCCCAATCTCAGAATCGGCATGAGTGTCATCATCCAAAAAGATGGATCTAAGCCTAAGGCATAAGTCTCTTCATGATCAAAGCATTCAAAGACGATTTGCTCTCGCTAGCCAAAAGTCCTTTTTCACTTTTTATCTTATTGATTCCTATGCCCCTTATTGCAATCTTGCTTTTTTTCACTTTGGGACATGGAATCTTGCAAAAAATGCCAATTGGCATCCTTGATCTTGATCAAACAAGCACATCAAATCAAATCATCTTTTCTCTTCAAGCCTCACCCTCTCTACACATCGAGCACTTTTATACAAGCCTAGATCATGCCAAAAACGATCTACAGAACGCCAAAATCTTTGCCCTCATCGTCTTGCCACACAACCTCCAAAGCAATTCTAAAAAAGGCATCACTTCATCCATCCCACTCTATTACAATGCGCAATTTTTGCTCGTAGCCAAAACACTCCAATCCAAGATTCTTCAAATCATTGGAGTAGAAAATGTCAAACTCAAACTTGCCAAAAATCTAGTTGAGAGTAAAAACTTCCTTGGGGCTCTCTCCAAATCTCTCCCCATCTCTCAACAAATCACAGCCCTCTACAACCCAGATAGTAGCTATGCACAATTCTTGCTCACCGCCATCTTGCCCTGCTCACTTGCTATTTTTATCTGCGTCTCACTTCTATGCTCAATCCTTAGAGATCCACGCACATCATTTTTTGTTCTCCCCAAAGGAGGTCAAACTGAGCTCTTTTGGCTTTTATTTGCCAAAATCTTCAATACAGCTTGCTTTTCTTTTCTATGGTGGCTAGCGATGATGTGGTTTTTTACTCACATTATGCATCTTCCTATGCGAGGAGATTGGAACACTCTGGCTTTAGGTGCTTTTTTGATGATCTTAGCGTATGAGGCGATTACACTTTTTATCTTTGCTTTAGCCAAAGATTCTACACGCTCTATTAGCGTGATTAGTATCTACTCTGCTCCAAGTTTTGCATTTGCTGGGATCACATTTCCCACCAATAGCATGGAATCATTTTCCAAATTTTGGAGCGATCTTTTGCCTGTAAGTCACTATCTTGAGCTTTATATCCAGCAAGCCAATTATGGAGGAAGTCTTGCATATGCTCTATCTCTTTGCCTCTCTATGACTCCATTCTTGCTTTTTGGTCTCTTGGGTCTAGTGATCTATGGGTTAAGGAGTCAAAAATGATCTTTTTTGATGTTTTTGCCAAAGAGGCTAGACGCTTATTGCGTGATTTTTCTGTGCTTGTGGTTTGCATCATCGGCCCCCTTGCCTACTTCTTCCTCTATCCAGCTCCCTATGCCAATGATGTCATCAAAACTCAAAAGATTGCCATCATTGATGAGGACAAAACCCAACTTTCATCACTTCTAAGTTTTTTTGCTGGTGCATCTCCTGATATTCATATCAAAACCCATGCAACCTCCATCACTCAGGCTCAAAAACTTTTGGAGCAAGGCGAGATCTTTGGAATCCTCTACATTCCCAAAGGATTTGAAGAAAAAACATTGCTTCAAAGCTCTCCCAATCTCGCCTTTTTGGCTAACTCCTCTTATTTTCTCATCTATGGAGCTATCATCAATGGACTTCATGATGCCACAGAGGCTCTCAATCCAACAATCAGAGAAAAACAACGCCTGCTTTATGGGATTCATTCTCCTCACTATCAAATCCAAAAAGATCTCATAGAGCTCAAGTCTTCCCCTCTCTTTAATCCCTCTTTGGGTTATATCAACTACGCACTCGCTGCTGTGTTTGTCGTGATCTTGCATCAGATGATTCTTGTTGGGATGGGAATCTTTGGCTCCAATTATCAAGGGTATGCCAATCCTCTTTCTCTTATGTTTTCACGCCTTATTCTCTTTGGTGTCATTGCAATTATTCTTTTTGCATTTTATTTTGGATTTGGATTTGGATTTTATGGAATCACAAGGCATGCCAACATACAAGAATTCTGGCTCCTCTCTCTCACTTTTATCTTTTCTTTTGTTTCATTTGGAAATTTCTTTGGATCATGGATCAAGAAAGGCTATCAAGCCACAATTATCATTCTTTTTTGCTCCCTTCCACTTGTATTTCTTTTGGGATTTATTTGGCCCTCTTTTGCCATTCCATCTCCCATCAATACCTTGGTGCAATTTGTTCCATTATTTCATGGAGTCAATGCACTGTTGCGACTCAATGAAATGGGAGCAAGCTTAGAATCTCTACACTCTTATCTCATCCATCTTGCTGTATTGGGGGTCTTTTATAGTCTTTTGACAATCCTTATCCTCTGGATCAAGCAAGTCAAAAGAATCTAACGCCTTGCATCACAAAGCGTTAGAGCCAAGATCACACGATTGTTTTTTGATCGCAGAAGCCCAATGGCTTCTTGCAAGCTCACACCAGTTGTGATCACATCATCCATCACAACCACATCCCTAGATACAAGTTGGGTTTGAAACCCCTTAGGGTTAGCTTGACGATATTGCAAACTCTTTCCTGCATAACTCACAGGATTCTTAGCTTTGAGCTCCCCATAAATAGGCTGTATTCCACAGCGCTTAAATTGATGCAAAATAATCCCAGTATGTGAGTAGCCATTTTTGATACGATCATCGATCCCAACACCCACCAAGCCATGCGGAAAAGAAAAATTTTGAGAGAAATACAAGCTTGCCCATCTTGCTAGCACAGTCATGATACGCGATCCAATCGGTTGATATTTGAAATGCAATAAAAACTCAATCTCACTAAAGGCATAAAAACTATACACACTCACCCCATCCACAAGCCTCTTACCCAATGAAAGTGTAGGCATACATTTCTTGCAAATCAAGCCATTAAGATTCCAAACACCACAGATTAGACATCTCATTGCCCACCCTTAGGTTTCAATCCTCTCTACAATCTTTTGATGGATCTCTTGAATACTAAGCCTTGCATCAATCCTCAAGCACTCAATACCAAGAGCTTGGCACGCTTTGAGCATACATCCTTGAATCTCAAGCAAAAATTCCACCCCCCTTTGCTCAATCTTATCTCTCTTCTTGGCTCCTAGTCTTTTTTGAAGTTCCAAGGCATCAAGCTCAAGCAATACAACGCATGAGGGCAAAACATCTTGTGTAGCAAATCGATTAAATTTCAATAGATCCTCAAACGCAAAACCCTTGCCATAAGCAATCCCAGAAATCAATGAGCGATCTGAAATGATCAAGCGATCTTTATTGGGGAGGATCACACGATGAATATGCTCAGATCGATCAGCCAAAAACAAAAGCAATTCTGTCTCCTTGCTTAGGCTAATGTCTTCTTCAAGCAAAATACCTCTCAATCTCTTGCCCAACTCACTCCCCCCTGGCTCATGCGTAAAAATAGCATTTGTAAATTTAGATCTCAAAAGCTCAATCTGTGTGCTCTTGCCTGCTGTATCAATGCCCTCTAGTGCTAAATACATGCATATCCCCTCTGTCTAAGAAATTCAAATGCCTCCTTTGGCACAAGATGAGAAATCTTGCCTCCATACTCGATGATGCTTCTCACGATCGATGAGCTCACAAAGGCATTTTGAAGTGAGGGCATCAAATAGAGAATCTCAATTGCTGGATTGAGTGATTGGTTGGCATAACCCATTTGCAGCTCATATTCAAAATCACTCACAGCCCGCAGCCCACGAATCACAACTCTTGCCCCCAATGACTGAGCAAACTCCACAAGCAAACAATCAAAAGATTCCACCCTAATCTTGGGATTTTTATCTGTGCAACGAGCAAGTATCTCACATCGATCTTCTAGGCTTAAAAGCGGGGATTTGGAAGCATTCTTAGCCACTGCGACGATCACCTCATCAAAAAGCTGAGCACTTCTAATCAGCAAGTCATAATGTCCATTTGTGCAAGGATCAAAAGTCCCTGGATAAACCGCCCTCATCACTCTCCGCTCCATCGCGCATATAATTGATTTTCAAATCCCAAAACATCTAGCCACTTCCCCACCAAAAAATCCTCCATCTCTTCCAATGTCTGAATCTTGGCATAATACCCCAAAACAGGTGGAGCGACAATCACGCCAAGATTTGCAAGCTTAAGCATATTCTCTAGAGCAATACTTGAAAATGGCATCTCTCTTGGTGCCAAAAGTAAAGTTTTTCGCTCTTTGATCATGACACTAGCACAACGCGAGATCAACTCATCTCCAATCCCCCATGCGATCTTTGCAAGTAAATTCATACTTGTAGGAATGAGTGCCATCATATCCGCACCAAAACTCCCAGAAGCAATCCCTGCCCAAATCTCTCTCTCTTCATATAGATTCCCCCCTTGGGCTTTGATATCCTCAATCAAGTCACGATTTGCTTCTTTCTGCCAAACAACTTGTGCTGATTCTGAGAGGATAATATGACATACACTATGCTTTTGCACCTCTTGGATAAAACGCAAAGCAAGCCTAATCCCACTTGCTCCACCCACTCCCACAATTATTTTTTTTACCAAATCACAACCTTTCTCTCTCCAATCACTTTGGCGCGAATTTGTTTTTTACTCTCCAGATTGCGCACCATCACCTCATCATTCATACTTCCATTTTGCATCGCTTCCATTCTAGCTTCGATCTCAACCCCCCCTTCCTTATATGATGCATCTACCCATTCTCCACGCCTAACTAGCAATCTAGGTTTAAGCTTGGATTTGAAAATCATTTGATCTTTGGCTACAAAACTCCTAAGTGCTGCAGTCTTTAGCTCCCCTTTATCTGCCAAAGGCATCGGTATAGAATCAAAAGGGACTCGCTTAAGCTCGACATTCTCTTCTCCCAAATTCTCCCCAGCACTCAAATCTCTCTTAGCAACATAGGCTTCCAAACTCGCCACAATCTCGACAAAAAAAGGTTGCAAAGAATGCTTGCCTCCCTCTTGCACCTCAACCATTGCAACAAAGCGATTTTTGCGTAGCATTTTTTCTGTGATCTGCGCTTTAATCAATCTCAAATCTGAAGACTTGAGCGCTTTGAGTGGCTTTAGCCTCACTTCTTGAATCTTGGGATGATAGGATGCATAAAATGCAAGAAAAGTCTTGCTAATCTCCTCTTTCAATTTTGTGCTATCCCAAGGCAGATGATAAGTGAAGCGCACTTCTTTGATCTTGCTATCCACGGCAAATCCCTTGGAGGCAAAAAGCCTCTGCAAATCAGAAGCCTTGATATGAAGCTCAAAAGATTCCCCAAATGAAGCAATCACAAATGATGGAGACTGAGGAAATAAGTCATATGACATAATGGGATCTTTTGAAAGGATGTAGTGCTCTTTGAGTATCTCTGCTCTAAGGGCAACACAGCATAAGATCACCATAAGCCATCGCTTCATTGTGCAAGCTCCAAGAAATTCAACAAAATCACCCTTTGATTTCCTCCAAAATTTACCCTAGCTTTTGCACCATTTCCACTTCCCATCACCTCCTCAATCCGTCCAATCCCAAACACTTTGTGCTTGACCAAAGCATTGCGTGTCATTACCACACTCAAAGCACTCTGTCCTTCTAGAGATTCTCGAATAAACCTTGAGGGTTCTAGCATTTGACGCTTCCCCTTATAAAAACGCGATCGCACAGAGCTAACTATAAGCTTTTTTTTGGCTCTGGTAAAAGCCACATACCCAAGCCGCCTCTCTTCTTCAAGATTCCCACCATCGCGCTCCAAAGGGAAAAATCCCTCCTCACACCCAATCACAAACACATAATCAAACTCAAGCCCCTTGCTCAAATGCATGCTCATGCAAGATACCTGCTCCTTGCTCTCCAAATCAGAATCAGAACTCAAACTCAAATCATTCAAAAAATCTTGCAATGACGCATCCCTATACTTCTCTCTAAATTCACGCAACAAACCAAAGAGCTCCAAAATATTTGCCCTTCGATCCTCGCGTTCATGCTCTAGATACTCATCCATAAGTGGGACTTTGGTATCAAAAAGATCCACAAAGCGATCTATAGAAATATGAAATGCTTCCTTTAGCTCTGCAATCAAAGTAAAAAAATCTTCCAAAACCTTCAAAGTTTTGGGACTGATGGCATCTGGTCTTTGAGAAAATAATTTATAGATACTCTGATTATTGGCAAGAGCTTGAAGTCTCTCTTGTGAAGTCTTACCCAATCCTCTTTTGGGTTTATTGATCACACGCATTAAAGAAAAATCATCTTCTATATTTGCCATCAAACGCAAATAACTCAACACATCCTTCACTTCAGAACGCTCATAAAATCGCACAGAGCCAATCAATCGATAAGGAATCCTAGCCTGATTCAGTCCTTCCTCCACCTTACGACTAAGCGCATTGAGACGATACAAAATCACAATCTCATCAAGTCCAACTCCCCCTTGGACAAGATTCCAAATTTTCTGAGTGATTGCTGCGATCTCCTCACTCTCATCCCCATATTGAGTGATTTCAACTTCCTCTCCATCCTCAAGTGTGGGGCGCAGTGTTTTTCCCAAGCGCTGAGTATTGTGTGAGATCAGACGATTGGCAAATGCCAAAATCTGAGGCGTGGAGCGATAGTTTTGCTCAAGCTTAATCACCCTAGCTTGCTTAAAATCTTTTTCAAATTCTAAAATATTACGGATATCTGCACCACGCCACCCATAAATGCTCTGATCCTCATCCCCAACAACACATAAATTTTGATGAATGGAGGTTAGGGATTTGAGAATCTTGTATTGCAAAGGATTGGTATCTTGATACTCATCGACCATAATATATGCATATCTCTCGCTCATTGTCTGAATCAATTTGGGATTTTGCTGCAAGATCAAATAAGTCAGATAGAGCAAATCATCAAAGTCTAATAAATTCTTGCTCTCCAAATAATATTGATATTGCTCATAAAGCTCCGCAATCATTTGAAACTCTTTAGATTTTGCCTGAGAGAGTGCTTCTTGGGGGGAGATGACTTGATTTTTGTAATATGAAATATATCCCATGATCATAGAGGTAGGCAGTAATGATTTGAAAGATTTCACAATTTTTTTGACATCATCACCATCAAGCAAGACAAATGAAGATGGGCGATCAAGCAAGGAGAGATATTGTTTGAGAAAAAGAAGACCAAATTTGTGAAATGTGCATAGAAGTGGATATGAAGAAGAAGTGCCAATCATCCTCATAGCACGATCATGCATCTCTTTGCTTGCCTTATTGGTAAAGGTCAAACACAAAATCAAATCAGCAGGGATTCCAACTTCTTGGATGAGATAAGCTAGACGCGCAGTCAGTGCCCTTGTCTTACCACTCCCAGCACCAGCTAGAAGAAGAAGTGGACCATCTATATGGGTGGCAGCCTCTCTCTGCTGAGTATTTAAACCCTCCAAAATCACTCTTGAGCCTTCTGCAAAATTTCACCTGAATCAATCTCAAAATCAAAAAATTCTGAGACAAAATTTTTGTTTGAAATTGTCCGAAGAAGAGAAATCGCGCTCTTAAGATTCTTCTCTTGCTGATAGAGCAAGGCAAGAGCATAGCGGCTCTCTAGCGTGGCAGTCGAATCAATTTTAGAAATTTGCAATAAGGCTACAGCATTACTAAAATGCCCAGCTCCAATTGCAGCCACAGCTCCCATAAATTTCGTCCCCACATCCTGTTGTTGCAAACTATCAATCAAATCGTTATAGACCACAAATGCCTTTTCAAATTCTTGATTATAGATATAAGCCATCCCAAGTGCTTGCATCGTCCCAATGGGCGACTCCTCATCTGTGACTAATTTATCTTGCAAATGTGTAATCACAAAAGAAAGATTTCCTGTGATAAAAGCAAGATACACATAAAGCTCACGCGTCAAGCTCCCCCCATAAAACAAAGCATGCATATTAGAAAACTTCCCCTTTCTAAAAAAGCGCGAAAACTCCAAAGACATCTCTTTGAGATTGCCTTTGTAATGTTTGGAGACCTGATACATTACATCTGTGGTGAGATCATTGGGATATTTCTCCCTAAGCAAGGAAAAATACTTCGTAATCTTTTCTTGATTCCCCTCACCCATTGCCAAAATAGCTTGCAAAGCAGTATAGATGGGCTTGGAATTTTGAGGTGTCTCAACCAAATCAGAAATTCCATGCTGCCTCCCCCGCGCATAAGCAAACAACTCATTCAAAAATACTCGCTCATTTTCATTGCGAAAATCAACTCTCAAAAAATCTCCACTAAGCATCTCTTCAATGCCCGAAGTATCACGATAAACAAGTTTTCCTGTCATTACAGCAAAAATTCCTGCCATCAAGTCTTGACTATCTAGATGATAGGCTCTTGAAAAATAAGTGAAAGCATTCTCAAAATCACCTAGCTGGGCATACAGCAAACCGATGTTGTAGTATAAAACCGAGTGCTGGCTATGTATGCGAAGGTTTTGGAGAAAAATCTTGAGTGCTTTGCGTAAATCACCAGCATAAATTTCTTTGAGCCCCTTAGCTATATTGCGATTGATTCTAGAAAATGCCTCTCCACGCGTATAAGCATCTCTTGCTTCATCCACATCCCCAACTTTCCACTCAAACCCACCATCTGCCAAAAATCGAAACACTTGCTGGGTATTGAAGACTTTGTAGGGCGCATAATAAAATAGAATCTTATATTGAAGAGATCGGCGCGATTCAAACTTAAGATTCCAAAAACGCTTTTGAGCCTCATTGATGTTAAACAAAGAAGGATTAAGCCCTACACGAATCTTAAAAAAGGACCCACCCTTCTTCTCCAAATCTTCCAACAAATTTGCACTATCAGAATAATTTCTCAACTTAAGATCCACAAGCTCTAGCGCACTCAATGCTTCATGATCATTAGGAAAAGCTGCTAGATATTTCATAATCTCATCTCTTGCTCGTGCATAATCCCCCACTCGCGCATAAAGCATACCAATTGCCAAGGCATTCTCAACCCTTGGATCATTCTTGAGATGCTCTAGGGCACTATAATCATCGCCAAGCATCAAAAAAATCTCAGAGGCAAGGGCGGCATTATTTTGGGCGTAATTCTTTGAATTGGGATGAAGCAGGGGAGAGAGGGCTTCAAAATATTGGTTTTTATAAAATGAGGTGAGTGCATACAAATATGAATAAAAAGGTGTATTAGCCGAATCAGACAAGGTTCGCTCAGCCAATCCCACAAAATGCTCAAATGATTTTTGATCTCCTTGTTTAAGCGCACTATAAGCTGCACCAATCGCGCTTAGTGCCACACTATCTCCCCCCTCAATCGCATGCTCAAACAACTCTTTAGCACGCACATAATCTTGTGCACCCAAATAAATCACACCCAAATTGTAATTGGCCAAGGATTGAGAGTAGAGTGAGATCTTTTTGAACACATCAAGTGCTTCCTCAACTCTTCCATTATCATAAAGGATATTAGCCTTTTGGATCAATTCTGAGAGTTCCTTATCTGGTTTGGTGTAGAAATCTCTCTCTAAAGTCATCGCAGAACTTTTTGCTACTTGTATCTCTGAAGCTTCAGTCATTTTTTCAGAAATTTCTTGAGGGATTTCTTGGGTGGCAGACTGATGATCAAAAGCCTTAATAGCAAACCAAAACAAAACCACAACAAGCAAAATCGCAAAAAGCAAAGAAACAAAATAAAAAATCACCTTATTATCTCGTGTGAGGATAAAGTGCCTCATCAAACGAAAAAAATATCTGATTCTTCTCTGAATCTGTAGAAAAAAGGATTTTTTATCCCACATCTTAGAGATACCTTCTCAACACATCAGGAATATCAATACTCCCATCCTCATTTTGATAATTTTCCATCAGAGCCACAAGTGTGCGTCCTACTGCAAGTGAGGAACCATTGAGTGTATGCACCAATGTATTTTTCCTACCATCCCTAAATCGAATCTTGGCGCGTCTTGCCTGAAAATCCCTTGTATTGGACACGGAGCTAATCTCACGATATGTATTCTGTCCAGGGAGCCAAACCTCAATATCCACAGTATTGCTAGCACTAAATCCAAGATCTCCTCCACAAAGCTGAATCAAGCGATGAGGAAGTCCAAGCTCAGTGAGGATGCCTGAAGCAGTCTCAAGCATATATTCTTGCATCATATCGCTCTCTTTGGGATGAGTGATTGCCACAAGCTCGACTTTATCAAACTGATGTTGGCGAATAATTCCACGCGTATCACGCCCAGCACTTCCTGCCTCTTTCCTAAAACAAGGCGTGTGCGCAGTGAGCTTAAGTGGCAAAGATTCTGCTGGGATAATCTCATCACGATAGAGATTTGTCAGCGTAATTTCTGAGGTAGAAATCAAATACAATTCATTCCCACACTCACTCCCATCACTCTCTTCTGTTTTGCCAGCAATCTTAAACATATCATCTTCAAATTTGGGCAATTGCCCTGTCCCAAAAAGACAGCTTGCATTCGTAATGACTGGAGTTGAGACGATCTCAAACCCTCGCTTTTCATTATAGTCCAACATAAAATTGATCAATGCACGATGGATTCGCGCACCCTCACCCCTCAATACACTAAAGCGACTTTTGGCAAGCTTCACACCCCCCTCAAAATCAATCCAGCCATTTTGCTGAGCAAGTTCCCAATGCTCTTTGGGCTTAAATCCAAATACCCGTGGTTCCATCACTCTTTTGATTTCGACATTGTCACTCTCATCCTCTCCTTGTGGTGTTTGTGCATCAGGGATATTGGGAATTGAGTGCAAAAGCTGCATCAAGCGCTCTTCACTACTAGAAACCACTTCATTCATTTTCTGAATCTCACGCTTGTTTTCTTCAAGCCCACGCTTTAGCTCATTGATATCTCTCCCTTCTCTCATCCATTGAGCAAAACTCCTAGAATCTGCATTTTGCTTTGCTTGCAATTCCTCAAGAACTTGTTTATTTTTTTTGAAATCTAATGCATATTGCTTAAGCTGATCTAGGACTTCAGAATCAACTTTTTTAACTCTCAACCTTGCTGTAATTTCATCAAAGTCATTTAGAAGCAATTTCACATCAATCATCGCACAGCCCCTTAAAATTCATTTTACTCTTGCTAGAATATTAACTTATCAAACACTTTTTGTTCCACAAACAAAACCAAAAACAAGTTGGATTTTTGAGTGTAAAATATGAGCTAGATTCAAATCAAAACTACAATCAAGCAAAATCTCTACGACAAAGGATAACATCGATGTTTGGGATGGGTTTTTTTGAAATTTTTATGATCATCATCGTTGCTGTTATTTTTCTAGGTCCAGATAAGCTTCCTCAGGCCATGGTGGATCTTGCTAAGTTTTTCAAGGCTCTCAAAAAAACTCTTGATGATGCAAAGAGCAGTCTTGATAAAGAGCTTAATTTAGAAGAACTCAAAAAAGAAGCACTAGAGTATAAAAGCTCGCTGACACAGGGATTAGATGAACTCAATCGCAGCTCAAACTCCCTCTTTGATGATGCCCCCAAAGCAAAACCCTCCCAAGAGATTCAAGAGGCCCTCAATGCACAGAGCCTAGAAGACAAAGACAAAACTATGCAAGAAACTCCAAAATCTCCCAAAATCCAACCCACACAAAATATCCAAGAGATCTCTTATAAAAGCAAGGATACCTAATGTTTGAAGATTTAAAACCCCACATCCAAGATTTACGCAAGCGCTTGATTATTTCCTCTCTTACGCTCATTGTTGTGTTTTTTGTATGTTTTTCATTTTGGGATCATATTTTTGAATGGATCAAACTTCCTTTGACACAAGCTTTTGATGACCATGTCAAGGGTGAACTTGTCCAACTTTCTCCAGCTGAGGGTGTTTTTACGGCGATGAAAGTAAGTTTTTTTGCCTCTTTGGTGATCTCAATGCCCGTGATCTTTTGGCAGATGTGGCTTTTTGTCGCACCAGGACTTTATAAGCATGAAAAAATGATCATCATTCCTTTTGTATTATTTGCAACGATTATGTTTGCTATTGGTGCAAGCTTTGCTTATTTCATCGTCTTTCCTTTTGTGATCAAGTATATTTTGATGTTTGGAAATGAGTTATTTAGTGCCAATATTAGTGTTGAAAACTATGTGACTTTTTTCACGCGTCTTATTCTTGGTTTTGGAATCGCATTTGAATTGCCTGTAGTAAGCTATTTTTTGGCCAAAGTCGGACTCATTACAGATGCAACACTCAAAGGCTTTTTTAAATACGCCATTGTGATCATTTTTATCATCGCTGCTGTTATTACCCCCCCAGATGTCCTCTCACAATTCTTTATGGCTTTGCCATTGATTGGTCTTTATGGATTGTCAATCCTGATTGCCAAGATCGTCAATCCTGCCCCCCAAGAAGAAGATCCTAAAGATCAGGAAGATCAAGACGAAGTATGATAGGCGATCATCTTCTTGCAAATTATGATTACCATCTTCCCCAAGAGCTGATTGCCACACATCCTGCATCACCTAGAGAGAGCGCCAAGCTTTTGATCTATGATCGCAAGAGTGATCAAATCACCCACAGTGATTTTTGGCATTTTTTTGACTTTATTGCTCCTGATACACTTTTTGTACTCAACAACACAAAAGTCATCAAAGCACGACTTTTTGGACACAAAATCCATCAAGGTCAAAAAGGGGGAGAGGTGGAAGTGTTCTATCACAAACATCTCAATCAGAATCTTTATCTTGTGCAAATACGCGGGAGGGTCAAAGAAGGAACAGAGATTGTATTAAGCCCCTCTTTCTCTCTCAAAGTTTGCAAACTTTTAGATTCTGGATTTAGAGAGGTTGAGTTTTTGCTTCATGGCAAATATGCATCACTCCAAGATGTCTTGCATCAAGTCAATCTTTTAGGACATACTCCCTTGCCACCCTATATCAAACGAGAAGATACAAAAATAGATGAAGCAGATTATCAAAGTGTTTTTGCTCAACAACTAGGAGCAGTCGCTGCGCCAACAGCATCTCTGCACTTTAGCGATATCTCTTATCTGCAATCTCATTTTGATCATTGTTTTGTGACTCTTCATGTGGGAGCTGGAACCTTTTTGGGCGTTGAAACTCAAGACATTCGCGATCACCAGATTCACACAGAATCCTTTAGCATCACCCAAGAGAGCTGGCAAAAGATTCAAAAATCCAAAAATATATTGTGCATTGGCACAACAAGTGCGAGAGTTGTCGAATATCTCAATGCCAACCCCCCACTCTTTGAGGGTGAAATACTCAGTGGCGAGTGCAATATCTTTCTGCACCCACTCAATCCTCCATCCAAACTCAATGCCTTGCTGACCAATTTCCATCTACCCAAATCCACCCTTATTATGCTTGTCAGCTCTCTTGTAGGGCGAGAAAAATGCCTTGAACTCTATCATCAAGCCATCAAACATGGCTATCGTTTTTATTCTTATGGCGATGGAATGCTGATTTTATGAACGCACAATTTCAGCACTACAAAGCTCTCCTACTCAAATGGAACAAAACACATAATCTTAGTGGAGCAAAAAATGAAACTGAAGTTGATGAGAACATCAAGGATTGTCTATATCCCCTAGAATTTATCGCCCCCTTTGCCAATGCCCTAGATATTGGATCAGGATGTGGATTCCCAGCCATTCCTCTAGCTATTGCTTTGCCTCAGAGTATGTTTTATTTGACTGAACCGCGCAAGAAGCGTGCGAGCTTTTTGCAAATGCTTTGTTTTGAATTAAAACTAGATAATGTTTGCGTTTTTCCCACACTTGTGCAAGATGCCAAAATCCCATCTAGCATCGATCTTATCACATCAAGGGCTGTGGCTCAAACCCCCTTGCTTATCCAAATCTCTAGGCATCTTCTCAATCCTTGGGGTGCATTTTTGTTTTATAAAGGATCAAATTTATTGCACGAAGGGGAAGAGATAGGGGATAATGAGATCTTTACTTCACCTAGCAATCGAGTTTATTTCTATAGGAGACTATCATGCTAAAAACTCTTCTCATCTTGGGAATCATTGCGCTCATCATTTGGTTCTTTTTCATCAAGAAACGCCCCACAAAAACAAACCATCATCCACAGGCCGATTCGATGGTGGAATGCCAAAAATGCAAAACTTTTATCATGCAAAATGAAGCTATTTTATCCAATGGCTCCTATTACTGCTCAAAAGAATGCTTACTGCAAGGCTAAAAATGAAAATCTTTGGACATCCCCTCATTCCCTCTTGCAATTTCATCAAAATCTCAGATCAAAAGGAGATCGATCATATCCCCGCTCATTTGATTGTATGGTGGGAATCAACACAAGATCAACAATTCTCTCTAGCTCAGTTTTGTCAAGCCCAAAAGGTTGATTATGCTGTTTTGATACATAACATCACGGATCTACTCTATTTTTCTCATTTTGGTGCAAAATATCTGATTGCCTCTATGGATCAAATCAAAATCTTTCAAGATATCATCAGAGAGTATCTTTTGGATTCTCTTCTATTGTGCATCATCCAGAGTGAAAAAGACATCGAATCTCTAGCACTACTTGGCATCGATGGAGTGATTTTCTCTTCTTATCTTAATCCTTCCTCATCTCATCCACTAAATCACCCCACCAATCAAAGATGACAAATAAGAAATAGAAGAGTTTGATTTCCTCATCCTCTTCTTGCTCTTCATAAAATCAATGATCTTTTTTGGAATACAAAAGAAGCAAAACATCTCCACTCTTAACAATGGGATTTTCAAAACTCAATCTCCATTCTCCATCACAACAAAAAGCAATCACCCTAACCTCACTCTGATGTGTTTTCATCTTAAGTGCTTTTTCAAGATCTTGCAAGAATTGTCCCTCGTGTGCTGCTTCAATCGGCATCTCAACAATTTCTAAGACATCATTGATTTTCAGAAATCGATCTTGATTCCATAGAAGCTGTCTTAGAAGTTGAGCGGAAGCATCTTTTTCTGGCCTAATCACAAGATTGACCCCAAGACGCTCCAGAATGATTGCATGCTCCCTGCTCACAGCTTTGGCAATAATGAATTGGTTTTTTAATTCTTGTAATGCAATCACACTAAGGATGCTAGCCTCAATATTCTCTCCAATACTCACAATCACAATATCCAACCCCTTAATGCCCGCTTCTGCCAAAGCTTCTTTATCTGTCGAATCCAAAACATAGATCTCATCAGTCAAATCTTTGAAATCTTTAATATGTAATTCATTATTATCACATGCGATGATGTGCTCTCCATGCTCAATGAGACCCATGGCAACATATCTTCCAAATTTACCCAACCCCACAACAGCAAAACTCGCTTTCATACAATCACCTTTTCTTCTTGAAGTCGAATTCTTGTCTTTTTATCTCTCCATTTAAATGCAAACCAAAGAGTTAGCACTCCCATCTTTCCCATAAACATCAAAAACATAATCACAATCTGTGATGGGGGACTCAAATTTGCACTCAAAGACAAAACTCCTCCATTACCCACAGAGACACCTACTGTTGCAAAAGCAGAAGAAACCTCAAACAAAATATAAATAAAGCGCATCGTCGGCTCAAAATACAGAATCAAAAAAATCGAAAAAACAAAAGATAAATTTGCGATGATAAATAATCCGATTGCTTTTTTGATGCTTGATTCTGCAATCCTTCTTTTAAAAATCCTTACAGGTCTATCCCTAAAAAGAGCGATACAAAAAGCAAGCAAGATCGCAAGAGTTGTGATTTTCACTCCTCCAGCAGTTCCTCCTGGAGCCGCACCGACATTCATCAAGATTGAAGCTAAGAATAAACTAGGGTTAGATAAGCCACTCAGATCAATTGTATTAAATCCTGAGGTTCTATAATTCACAGAGATAAAAAATGAACTTAAGACCTTATCCAAAAAATCAAAATTTCCAATACTCTTAGCATTGTTCCATTCAAGCAATAGTGTGGCACACAGACCTGCCAAAAGCAAGAAAACCGTATAACTTAAAATAATTTTTCCATGCAAGCTCAACCGAGCCAATTTGGGAGTTTTTACTTTGGAAAATAAATTACAACGCGTTTTGAGAAACCAAAAAACCTCAATCAAAACAAGATACCCCAATCCCCCAAAAATCACCAAAGCACTAATCACAAAATTCACAATCACACTTTCTCTAAAATCTATTAAATTCGTGCTAAAGGTTGAAAATCCCGCATTATTAAAAGCCGAAATAGAATGAAAAATCCCAAACCACAAACTTTCCAATAATCCAAAACCCCTAAAATAAAAATATCCCATCAAAATCAAAGCCCCCAAACCCTCAATAAACAAAACAAAAAATAAAACTTTTTTGATAAAGGATGTGATACCGCTATGGGAAGGATAATTCATCGATTGCCGAATCAAATTCTTTTCACGATTTGAAATTCTTTTATGCAAAAACATATAGAGCAACCCAAGCATAGTCATATATCCAAATCCTCCAATTTGGATCAACGCCAAAATGACAAATTGTCCCCAAAAAGTAAAATCATGTGAAGTATCTTTGACGATCAATCCCGTGCAAGTGAAAGCTGAAACACTCGTAAAAAGAGAATCCAAGAAATCTAGATGCCCTCGATGCATCCACGGAAGCATCAATAGCACCGCTCCGCAAAGAATAATACCAAGATAGCTCAAGACAAGAATCTGTATGCTTTTTAGGCGAATCTCAAACATCTAATCCTCTCATCAAAAGATCAATTATACTCCCTTTTCAAGACACACTAAAACAAGCTAGATCCACTCAACTCAATAAGCAGAAGCAAGACAAGACAAGACAAGACAAGACAAGACAAGACAAGACAAGACAAGAATTAAAGCATAAATTAAAAGATAAAAAATCATAGAAGAAAAAAGAAGTAATCCCAACCCTGCATCGACCTACATTCCCACACTTGAAAAGTGCAGTATCATCAGCGATGAGGAGCTTAACTTCCAGGTTCGGAATGGAGCTGGGTGTGACCTCCTCTCTATAGACACAGGGAAAAGGGAGAAGAAGATAAGATCTTATCCTCTACTCCCTTTTCTA
>NZ_JADE01000006.1 GCF_000518225.1 Helicobacter pametensis ATCC 51478 | reverse complement strand
AATCTAGATGCCCTCGATGCATCCACGGAAGCATCAATAGCACCGCTCCGCAAAGAATAATACCAAGATAGCTCAAGACAAGAATCTGTATGCTTTTTAGGCGAATCTCAAACATCTAATCCTCTCATCAAAAGATCAATTATACTCCCTTTTCAAGACACACTAAAACAAGCTAGATCCACTCAACTCAATAAGCAGAAGCAAGACAAGACAAGACAAGACAAGACAAGACAAGACAAGACAAGACAAGACAAGAATTAAAGCATAAATTAAAAGATAAAAAATCATAGAAGAAAAAAGAAGTAATCCCAACCCTGCATCGACCTACATTCCCACACTTGAAAAGTGCAGTATCATCAGCGATGAGGAGCTTAACTTCCAGGTTCGGAATGGAGCTGGGTGTGACCTCCTCTCTATAGACACAGGGAAAAGGGAGAAGAAGATAAGATCTTATCCTCTACTCCCTTTTCTAGGGATTAGAATTGTATCTTGTTTATAGCCCAATCTAAGAAAAATACAAACTAGTTTTTAAGCAAAAATTTAAAAACTTCATTTTCACTTTTCCTTTTTTAGTAATAAGCATACACTCAATAAGGCAGTGAAGACATCATTGACTAGCAATTCATATGCTTCTTTGAATAAAAATAAGCCAAACGGTCTATTAGTATTGGTCAGCTAAATGTATTACTACACTTACACATCCAACCTATCAAGCAAGTAGTCTTCTTGCGACCTTCAGGGAAAGTTTATCTTGGAGTTGGCTTCCCGCTTAGATGCTTTCAGCGGTTATCACATCCATGCGTAGCTACCCAGCGATGCTCTTGGCAGAACAACTGGTACACTAGTGGCATGTCCATCCCGGTCCTCTCGTACTAGGGACAGCTCTCCTCAACTTTCCTACGCCCACGGCAGATAGGGACCGAACTGTCTCACGACGTTCTGAACCCAGCTCGCGTACCGCTTTAAATGGCGAACAGCCATACCCTTGGGACCTGCTCCAGCCCCAGGATGCGATGAGCCGACATCGAGGTGCCAAACCTCCCCGTCGATGTGAGCTCTTGGGGGAGATCAGCCTGTTATCCCCGGGGTACCTTTTATCCTTTGAGCGATGGCCCTTCCACACAGAACCACCGGATCACTATGACCGACTTTCGTCTCTGCTCGACTTGTTTGTCTTACAGTCAGGCTGGCTTATGCCATTACACTCAACTTGCGATTTCCAACCGCAATGAGCCAACCTTTGCAAGCCTCCGTTACTTTTTAGGAGGCGACCGCCCCAGTCAAACTACCCACCAGACATTGTCCTGCTTGAGGATAACTCAAGCCAGTTAGCAGACAGAAACATTAAGGGTGGTATCTCAAGGATGGCTCCATCTCCACCGGAGTGAAGATTTCAAAGCCTCCCACCTATCCTGCGCATAATGCTCCCATCGGCAGTGTCAAGCTGTAGTAAAGGTCCACGGGGTCTTTCCGTCTTGCCGCGGGTAGGAGGAATTTTCACCTCCACTACAATTTCACTGAATCCCTGGTTGAGACAGCTCCCATCTCGTTACGCCATTCATGCAGGTCGGTATTTAACCGACAAGGAATTTCGCTACCTTAGGACCGTTATAGTTACGGCCGCCGTTTACTCGGGCTTCAATTCAAAGCTTCACCTTGCGGCTGACTAATCCTCTTAACCTTCGAGCACCGGGCAGGCGTCACACCTTATACTTCCTCTTACGAGTTTGCAAAGTGCTGTGTTTTTGGTAAACAGTCGGGAGGGACTCTTTGCTGAGACCACATTGCTGTGGCACACCTTATCGCGAACTTACGGTGCTAGTTTGCAGAGTTCCTTAACCAGAGTTCTTTCACGCGCCTTAGAATACTCATCTCATCTACCTGTGTCGGTTTGCGGTACGGGCAACATTAGCTAAACTTAGAAGCTTTTCTTGGCACGACGGTATCAGTGATTCTCTCTTCCATCCGAAGACTTCAAAGAGCCTGTCAGGTTTGTGATACAGGAGCGGATTTGCCTCTCTCCCAACTTACACCTTTCGACCAACTATTCCATCAGTTGGCTCACCTAACCCTATGCGTCCCTCCATCGCACACTAATGTTGGTATAGGAATATTAACCTATTTGCCATCGCCTACCCCTTTCGGACTCGGCTTAGGACCCGACTAACCCTACGATGACGAGCATCGCGTAGGAAACCTTAGACTTACGGCGAATATGATTCTCACATATTTTATCGCTACTCATTCCTGCATGCTCACTTCGCATCGCTCCAGCACTCCTTGCCGGTATACCTTCAACGCTGATACGAACGCTCTCCTACCACTACACGGCACAATTTAAACTATCTTGAGCATCAAATTTTTATTTGATTTTTTACTGATCCTTTTTCTTTGACTTCTTTTGAACAAGAAAAAGATTTCAAAATCAAATAAAAATAAAACTCTAAATTTTTTAAGTTTGACACAACTAGATAATCTAAATTGTGCCGTGTAATCTACAACTTCGGTGTCTATCTTAGCCCCGTTATATTTTCAGCGCGCAATCACTAGACCAGTGAGCTGTTACGCTTTCTTTAAAGGATGGCTGCTTCTAAGCCAACCTCCTGGTTGTCTAAGTAACTGTACATCTTTTTCCACTCAGAATAGAACTTTGGGACCTTAGTTGGTAGTCTGGGTTGTTCCCCTCTTGACGATTGATTTTATCACCCACCGCCTGACTCCCAAGATACGGTAATAGGTATTCGAAGTTTGACAGGGTTTGGTACCGCGGTGAGCAGCCCTAGCCCAATCAGAGCTCTACCCCCTATTACTATCACTTGAGGCTATACCTAAATATATTTCGGAGAGAACCAGCTATCACTGAGTTTGTTTGGCCTTTCACCCCTATCCACAGCTCATCCCAACCCGTTTCAATGGGTACGAGTTCAGTCCTCCATAAGCTATTACACTTACTTCAACTTGGCCATGGATAGATCACTCAGCTTCGGGTCTGCAGCATCTGACTAAGCGCCCTTTCAGACTCGCTTTCGCTACGGCTTCGCGTTTGCTTAACCTCGCCAGATACCACAACTCGCAGGATCATTATGCAAAAGGCAGTCCGTCACCCTGATATAAATCATAGGGCTCCGAATGATTGTAGGCAGATGGTTTCAGGTTCTATTTCACTCCGCTCACTGCGGTTCTTTTCACCTTTCCCTCACGGTACTTGTTCGCTATCGGTCAAAGAGTAGTATTTAGGGTTGGAGAGTGGTCTCCCCTGCTTCAGCCCGGATTTCACGTGTCCTGGCCTACTCTGGATCCTGCTACCTAGAAATAATCTTTCGTATACGGGGCTATCACCCTGTGTCGCCAAACTTTCCAGATTGTTCTACTAGATTATTTCAGTGGATGTTGCAGTCCTCAACCCCGAATGCAAGCATTCGGTTTGCCCTCTTCCCCGTTCGCTCGCCGCTACTAGGAGAATCTCGTTTGATTTCTTTTCCTCTAGGTACTGAGATGTTTCACTTCCCTAGGTTCGCTCCATTTAAGGTAATGCATATCTCTATGCATTGGGTTGCCCCATTCGGAAATCTACGGATCAAAGCTTCTTGACAGCTCCCCGTAGCTTATCGCAGTCTAGTACGTCCTTCATCGCCTCTCTTTGCCAAGGCATCCACCATCTGCCCTTAAAAGCTTATTTTCATATGCTTTCAAAGTCTCAATAAAACTGCTTATGAATCAATGATTTTCTAAGTCTCACTGCCTTATTGAATGTATGGACAATTTCATCTAAGAATTCCTTCCTAAATGTCTTCATTCTTACTTTCAATAAGATCAGAGTTATTGTAGTCTTATTACTATAGGCTATTAACAATGATAATTCAAATAACACTTAGACTTAAAGTCTAATTTAAATCTTTAATCTCCTAAGATTTAAAGAATCTCTTAGCTTTTTTCTAATCTTTTCTGAAATTTCTAAGATTCTTTATCTAAGATCAAAAACTTAAATTAGACTTCTTGAGATTAGATCCTCATCAAATGGTGGAGAATAGCGGGATCGAACCGCTGACCTCCTGCGTGCAAAGCAGGCGCTCTCCCAGCTGAGCTAATTCCCCTAATGGTGGGCTTAGGAGGACTCGAACCTCCGACCTCACCCTTATCAGGGGTGCGCTCTAACCACCTGAGCTATAAGCCCGCATGCACTAAAGATAAATAATCTCTGAAGACTAAGCAAAAGATGTCAAGCTGAAGCAAGATAAATGAATATCTGCTTATTTCTCTTGAAAGGAGGTGATCCAACCGCAGGTTCACCTACGGTTACCTTGTTACGACTTCACCCCAGTCGCTGCATCCGCCGTGGACGGTAGCCAGTTTAGCATCCCGGCTTAAGGCGAATACAACTCCCATGGTGTGACGGGCGGTGAGTACAAGACCCGGGAACGTATTCACCGTGACATGGCTGATTCACGATTACTAGCGATTCCAGCTTCATGTAGTCGAGTTGCAGACTACAATCCGAACTGAGAGATGTTTTTGAGATTTGCTCCACCTCGCGGTATTGCGTCTCTTTGTACATCCCATTGTAGCACGTGTGTAGCCCTAGGCGTAAGGGCCATGATGACTTGACGTCGTCCTCACCTTCCTCCTCCTTACGAAGGCAGTCTCCCTAGAGTGCTCAGCCGAACTGTTAGCAACTAAGGACGAGGGTTGCGCTCGTTGCGGGACTTAACCCAACATCTCACGACACGAGCTGACGACAGCCGTGCAGCACCTGTTTTCAAGCTCTGGCAAGCCAGCACTCCGCTATCTCTAGCAGATTCTATCAATGTCAAGCCTAGGTAAGGTTCTTCGCGTATCTTCGAATTAAACCACATGCTCCACCGCTTGTGCGGGTCCCCGTCTATTCCTTTGAGTTTTAATCTTGCGACCGTACTCCCCAGGCGGAATGCTTAATGCGTTAGCTGCATTACTGCAGAGACAAGCTCCACAACAACTAGCATTCATCGTTTAGGGCGTGGACTACCAGGGTATCTAATCCTGTTTGCTCCCCACGCTTTCGCGCATCAGCGTCAGTAATGTTCCAGCAGGTCGCCTTCGCAATGAGTATTCCTCTTGATCTCTACGGATTTTACCCCTACACCAAGAATTCCACCTACCTCTCCCATACTCTAGAGTAGTAGTTTCAAATGCAGTTCTATGGTTAAGCCATAGGATTTCACATCTGACTTACTACCCCGCCTACGCGCTCTTTACGCCCAGTGATTCCGAGTAACGCTTGCACCCTCCGTATTACCGCGGCTGCTGGCACGGAGTTAGCCGGTGCTTATTCGTTAGATACCGTCATAATCTTCTCTAACAAAAGGAGTTTACAATCCTAAAACCTTCATCCTCCACGCGGCGTTGCTGCTTCAGGCTTTCGCCCATTGAGCAATATTCCCTACTGCTGCCTCCCGTAGGAGTCTGGACCGTGTCTCAGTTCCAGTGTGTCCGTTCACCCTCTCAGGCCGGATACCCGTCATAGCCTTGGTGAGCCATTACCTCACCAACAAGCTGATAGGACATAGGCTGATCCCATAGCGAAAAACTTTCCCTCGTAAGGAGTATCTAGTATTAATCACCGTTTCCAGTGGCTATCCCAGACTATGGGGCACATAACCTATGCATTACTCACCCGTGCGCCACTAATCCACTCTCTAGCAAGCTAGAGAGCTTCATCGTTCGACTTGCATGTATTAGGCACGCCGCCAGCGTTCACTCTGAGCCAGGATCAAACTCTCCATAAAAACTTTTATGGAGTTTGTCCAAAGAAAAATCAATGGCTAAACTCTCCATAAAAATAGAATTGTTTGTCCTAAAACTCTGTTATGTCAAAAATCACAAGTTATAACTTCAATATAGAATAAATCTATACGGGTTATAAGAGTTGTAAATATATTAGACATCAGAATATTAAGTTTGTTTCTTTTAGTTTTAAGTCATAAAAGAAGACTTTACACTCAACATTCTTTTGCTTAGTTGTCAAAGATCATTATCTAAAGTTATTTGATTAAAGGTTTAAAATGAAAACTAAACTTAAGTCAATTTAGCTCTATAATAATTAGAGAGCAAACTAACATAAATGAAGAAGTTTCATTTATTTATCTAAAATCACAATAAAAATAAATAGAACACACCAACAAGGCAAAACAAAACAATCTTTCTAAAAAAGACAATAAGACTTTTAACCCTTAGAGTTAAAAGGTTACCGTCAAATCTTAGGGAGATTAAAGCGTCTCACCGACTTGGGAAGTGGAATAATACACTAAAAAAAATGAAAATGAGCAAGAAATTTTCAAAAAAATGAATTTTTTTAGAAAAGAGGGGGAAATGGGGAGGGGGAAGGGATATATAATTGGAGTTGATTGCGATATTTACAATATACATAGCGAATCATTAAAGTTGATTGCAAATCATTGAAATTGATTGCAATAAATATACATATGAAGTTTTCTCTAGATAGATATAGGACAAAAGATTCAAATCAAACAATAGCGCTCAAAATTTGAATGTGAGAATCAAAGAATATTAAAAGCTTGATCACCAAATCTAGAAATCAAAAGTTTTCTTAAAACAAGCTTTTGATATTTTGGAGAAATTTTGGCAAAACACTATGTGTATCACATACTTTGCGCATAAAAAATTAAAATAAACCTAACGGGGAAATACAAATGAGACCAAGTCCACCAATAATCACAGAATCACAAGTGGACTTGGGAAAAACACATGAAAAATAATAAATCTCGCAAGACTTTTGATGCCTCCTGCAATAAGGAGGCATCATAAAATCTTCCTGTTCTTTTTCTTGCTTTTAAATTTTTTTCAATTTTTCAAATCAAAAAATAAGGTGACCCACGAGATAAATACTCATGGGCCACCAATCTCACAATATCACTGAGCCTTGGCGTATTTTTCACCCACTTCAAAGGCTTTGATATTGAGATCCAAAACCTTGCTTGGGACCTTTTTCTTCATCATTTCAAAAACAAGATCTCGATCGATTGCTTTTGAAAGTTCTACAGCAATTCCTAGCGCGACAACAGATTGTGTCACCACATTGCCAATTTCATTTTTGGCAATAGAAATCATAGGAATCTCAATGACTCGAAATCTCTCCCTATCTTCATCGCTTGGCTTCACGAGATTGGAATCAATCACAATCAATCCCCCTTGTTTAATCCCGCTTTTAAATTGATCATAACCAATCTGAGCAGTTGAAAGCATAAAATCAATACTTCCTTCCATGGCATAAGGATAGAAGATTTCTTTTTCATCAAGCAAGATATCTACTTTTGTCGGACCACCGCGCACTTGACTTGTGTAACTCGATGCTTTTACTGCAAATCCACCACTCTCAATCTTGGCTTGAGCCAAAATCTCACCAGCGAGCAAAACACCTTGTCCCCCTACTCCACTAAAACGAAGCTGCTTTCTCATTTTCCACCCCCTTGAGCCTTAAGTCGCACCCCTTCATAGGCCTGAGTATATTCCATCCGTTCCTCTTGGTGCAAAACACCCATGGGAAATTTACCGACCTTCTCTTCTTCGCTCAATTGATCAAACTTTGTTTTTGAAAGCGTAATGGATTCAATCCATTTAAGATTTTGCACAGCCTCACCCATTTTGTTTTTGCGTCCAAGGTTGATGTGGCAGTTACTAAAAACTTCCATAAAACTAAAACCATTATGTGCAAACCCCTCACTCAAAATCTTTTCAATTCTCTTAGGATTGAGCACATTTTCACGCGCGACAAATGTCGCTCCAGCAGATTTGGCTAGAGAACAAGCATCAAAATTGGGGTCGATATTGCCATATTCAGCAGTCGCAGTCCAAAAACCTTGAGGAGTTGTAGGTGAAGTCTGAGAATTTGTCAGACCATAGATAAAGTTATTGACCAACACAAGATTGAGGTCAATATTTCGCCGACAAGCATGGATGGTGTGATTCCCACCAATTGCCAAAGCATCGCCATCTCCACAAACAACAATTACTTTTTTATCTGGATTTGCAAGCTTGATTCCTGTCGCATAAGCAAGAGCCCTTCCATGTGTTGTATGCACAGTATTGCAGTTGATATATGAACTCATTCTTCCGCTGCATCCAATTCCACTGACAACACATACATCTTTCATATTCCAACCATTCTCAGCAATCGCACGAATGATAGACTTCAAAATCACTCCATCCCCACATCCCCAACACCAAAGTGTAGGAAGCTTATCTGTCCGCAAATATTGATCATAATTAAATGCCATTTCTTCCTCCTTACATTTTCTTCAAAATCTCTTTAGCCATCACATCAGGATCAATCGGTCGCCCATCAAACTGACCAATAAACTCGACCTTTCGTCCTAGCATATGTTCTACTTCATAAACATATTGACCACGATTAAGCTCCACAACAATAACTTTTTGTTGAGCTCCAATCATTGAAGCAAAGCTTTCTTTAGGGAGTGGATAGAGAATCTTTGGAGAGAGGATTCCGACTTTTTTACCCATCTGACGCAAAATCTGAATAGCTTCCAATGCGGCAAGACAAACTGAACCATAAGCGACAATCACACACTCTGCATCCTCTAATGAATATTGCTTAAATTCTGCGATACGCTCAGCCTGACTTTCAATCTTCCCACACAGCCTCTCAACAAGGGATTGAGCCAAATGTCGATCCTCTGTAGGGAATCCAGCCTTGCCATGATGCAGCCCAGTCACATGATAGAAATACCCCTCAAAAAATGGATTTAAAACAGCAGGAGTATTTTCCTCGACACCATAGGGCATATAATCCTTTGGCTCTCCGACAAAACGCTTACGATTGACAATCTCCACATCCTTAGCATCAGGTAAGACAACTTTTCCATACATATGCCCAACGGTTTCATCAAGCACCAAAAATACAGGTGTCATCAATTCCTCAGCAAGATTAAATGCTTTGATTGTTTGAAAATAAACTTCCTCAAGACTTGATGGAGTTACAACCACAGCTTTAAAATCTCCATGTGTTGGATGTTTCAAAAACTCAATATCTCCTTGAGAAACACGCGTAGGAAGACCTGTAGATGGACCACCTCTCATCACATCTACAATGACAAGAGGAATCTCAGCCATAAAGCCATAGCCAATCTGCTCGGTTTTGAGTGAAATTCCTGGTCCAGAGCTTGCCGTCATCGCTTTTGTCCCACTCATGGATGCACCAAGAGCAACGCAAATCCCTCCAATCTCATCCTCCATTTGGATAAAAGTCCCATTATGTTTAGGAAGAAGATTACTCATAGAATGTGCAATTTCGCTTGAAGGAGTGATTGGATATCCCCCAAAAAACTTACATCCCGCATCAATTGCAGCAATTGCAACTAACTCATTTCCATTGATCACCAACTCTCTCATTTATTCTCCTTATACTCTTGAGGCATCAAAAAGCCATTTGCCTTGATTTGCTCACCTCGCATTTTTGCCTCTTGATTAATTTTTGCAAATTTGAAAGCATCTTTCTCAGCCACAAAAATCGCAAAATCTGGGCAATGCAACTCACACTCTTTGCATCCAATACAACTCTCAGGAAAAGAAACCTCAGCAACTTTTCCTAGAACCATCTTAGAATCCAAGCGCATTACAAGGACACCAGCAGGGCATACAGACACACAAATATCGCACCCCTTACATCGCTTCTCATCGACCCATACAGGAACATTCTCCATCTCTTCTCCTTGATTAAAATCAACCATTTTAAGGTTCACTAATATACAATAGGATTCAGATCCAAATAAATCTAAATTTATTACTTTGTAAAATTATTCTTATGATCTTGATAGGTTTCTGAAAAAGCATGTTTGCCATCGCGTGTCCTGACAAAATATAAATAAGGGACATTGGCAGGTTTTAGGGCAGCCTCTAGTGCCTCAAAACTCACGCTTCCTGAAGGCACTGGGGGGATTCCTTTGTATCGATAGGTATTAAATAAACTCATATCTTCTCTGATACGCTTAGGGGTGACCTTATCATGGGAATATTTGCCATAATTGAGTGATCCATCCATCTGCAAAGGCATGCCACGCTTGATGCGATTCTCAATCACTGCTGAGATGAGAGGCATTTCCTTGAGATCTGCTGCTTCTTTTTGAATAATGGCTGCCTTACTAAGAATCTGTCTCCACTTCTGACTCCCATACACAATCCCATGTTGTTTGGCAAAATCCCTATGCTTTTTCTGAGAATAATCAAGGAGAAACCAAATAATATCCTCAGGCATTGCACCATAGGGAATCCTATAAGTTTGAGGGATAAAGCTTCCTTCAATACACCGAGGGGATTTAGCACATGCATCCCACAGGGCTTGCTCTTCCACTTCAAAAACCTGTGCGATATCTTTGAAGAAAAAGTACATTGTTTCTCCAGGAATAAGTTTGATCTCCTTGAGCGCTGCTTTGGATTTGGTAAGCTTATAAAACAAATCACCCTTTGAGAGAGCTAGAGATCCAAGATCAATCCATCCGCTTTGAGGAGATCCAAAAAATCTCAAAATAAACGAATCCAAACGATTGGCATCAATGCTCTGAGCTGCGATGTATGTTACAATCTGATTGATTGTCCCCTTTGGGAGCATAATCACCTCTTTGGGGGTTTTAATATTGAGATTAAGATAGAAAAGAATGACCACACAACCAAAAAAGAAAAGAATCAAAAAACGATACATCATCCTAGCAGCTTTTCTTAGCATCATTCTTGCACTACTCATTGGGTGTTTTTATACTCTTTCAAAAGGGATTAGTGTTCAGCGATTTAAGGTCGCCAATATCGAATTCTTGGGATTGTATCTAAAACTCGACAATAAACTCACGCTAACCCTTGACTCCATCAAGATCAAGAAACAAGAAAGCAAAACTTCACTCAATATTCCAAAGACGATCAAATGGTTTCAAAATAGCCTAGTTGCAATTTCATACTTTGAAAGGATTGAAGTCAAAAACATTACTCTCCCAGACTCAACCAAAGCATCAATTTTTTATGATGGCAAGCGTTATCATCTTGATTTTCCTAGACTTCAAGCACTCTTTCAGATTCAGCAAAATCCTCAAAACATCTATCTCAAGATTCAAAAACTTATCGCACAAGATCTCAAAACACAGATCAATGGGCATATCCAATACAACATTCCACATGGAAAAATCACATTCTCTCTCATCGCACAAAACAACAACAATCTAAAACGCAATCAAGAAAAACTCATCATCAAAGGGGATTCCAATCTCAAAACCCTCAACATAAGTGCCTTTAGCACACCCTTCAAAGATCTCAAACCCTATGAAGAAGAACTTCAAAAAATCCCTACTCTTCATAAATGGCTTATCCAAAAAGCCTCTTTTGATTCTGTGCGAATTAAAAATCTTTTTTTTAGTGCGCCACTTGATGAAAATTTTGTCCCAAGGATGCTCAAAAGCCTCTATGCTGAAGTGGATCTTGAAAATGTGGCTCTCAAACTCGAACCAGAGCTTGCTCCCATCACAACCCCCTTTCTTAAGGTTAAATTTCAAAATGAAACACTAGGATTTGATCTCCAAAATCCTCTGTATGAAGGCATTGACCTGCAAGGAAGCTCTGTCGAACTCCACAATCTCACCAAACCCAACCTCGGTGTCAAAACACTAGTCTTTTTGAAATCCAAAAATGCCACATTAGATCAACGAATCCATCGTATCCTTCAAACTTATGATATTGATTTTGATGTCAATCAAAATGATTCTGTGCTTGACCTTGATCTCAAGCTCTCTTTCCTTGCTAAGCCAGATCACCATCTAGATGTAGAGGCACAAGGAGTATTTCAGGGGCAACAAACTCATCTTGAACTCTTTGGGATGCCCATCTATGCTGAGACGCTCAATGTCGTATTGGATCTCAAGCCAGATGCGCGTCATATCTTCATCAATAATACAATGGCAAAACTTGAAAATCCCCTAATTGAAGGACTAATCAATTGTGATATCGATCTTTTGGAGAAAAAACTCTATGGCCAAATTCACCCAAATTCAATCAAAATCCAAACCAAAACAGACACTCAATCTCCATTAGATCAAATTTTTATCCTTGATTCCAATGACTTATCTCAGTTTCAAATTGATGTGGATTTTTCTCATGCTCCCCTCATTACAATTCCAGAGTTTGATCTTACACTTCTTTTGGATGACACCAAAGAAATCATCATCCAAAACATTGCCAAACTCTACCCATACTCTCCACTCCTCAAACACCTTATGATCACAGATGGACATACCAAGATTGAGACAAAAGACTTCAAAAACTTTCTCATTAAGGGAGAGGTATCAGATCTCAAATATCCTATTTTTGACAAAACATGGAAGCCTATCAAGACATTGGGGATTCAAGCAAAGATTTCAGATCAATCTATCTCTCTTCAATCATCTGATCAAAGTATCGCTATAGATTATCAAGACCATGCCCTCAAGGTAATCTTCCAAAATAAAAACTTCGACCTCCTCGCACTCAAAAACAACAAAATCCCAGCACTTTCCATCAACTCTCTTCAAACACAACCCCAAGATTCCAAATCTAAGGATTTGCAATCTACAGCGCCCAAAGATCAATCCTTCTCTCTTTATTTAGAATCAAAAAATTCAGCTATTCGCTATCAAAACTTCACGATCCCTACAGATGAAATCATCACCAATATCAAAGATCAAAAAACCACACTTGATGCCACTTATAAAAACGGCATCCTCAATTTGGATCTTTATGATGATGTGATTCGCTTCAGAGCCAATAATTTCAGTGGAAATTTCATCAATCTCATCGCAGGCAAAGAACTTATCCAAGGTGGGCTTTTTAGCGGAAAGGGTCTCTACAAAAATAAAATTCTTCGTGCAGATATTGAGATGCAAAACACAATCTTTAAAAATTTCGCCACACTCCAAAATATCGTCGCCCTCATTGATACCATCCCCTCACTGATTGTTTTCAAAAAACCAGGTTTTAGTACAGAGGGTTATCAAGTCAAACATGGGCGTGTGGTTTTGGAACTCAAAGATCATTACCTTGGGCTTAAAAAAATCGATCTTATAGGGGATACAATCGATGTTTCTGGTGGTGGGATCATCGATCTTGACACCCAAGATCTCAATGTCTCCCTCACCATCTCAACCATCAAAGGACTTTCTGAGGTTCTAAGCAAAATCCCCATTGTTGGCTATCTTTTGCTAGGCAAAGAGGGTAAAATATCCACAAGCTTGATTCTGAAAGGAACACTGCAAAATCCACGCTCTGAAGTCACTCTAGCAGAAGATATCATCAGTGCTCCATTTAAAATTATTGAGCGTATTTTTATCCCAGATTAAGGAGAGACATATGACACTTTTTGATGGATGTGAAAATCAAACTTATAAAATCACTGCCATTAAGACCGAGGATGAAGCATTGAGACATAGATTATTTTCTCTAGGAATCACAAAGGATTGTCATATCTTTCTTGAGCGCTTTTCATCCAATAAAGCAACCCTAGCCATTCAAGTCAATCAAACAAAAATCGCCCTGCGAGATTCTGAAGCCCAACACATCTTTGTCGAGACGATATGACAAAGGCTCAAAAAACACAAATCATTAAGCGCAAGTTTCTTATGCATTATGGGGATGCCAAAACCGAACTCCAATACTCTAATCTTTATGAATTGCTTGTGGCTGTGATGCTATCAGCTCAATGCACAGACAAGCGCGTCAATCTCATAACACCTGCTCTTTTTGAAGCCTTTCCCTCCATTCATCTTCTTGCACAAGCCAATCTCTCTGATGTTAAAGCATTGATCAAGAGTTGTTCATTTTTCAACAACAAAGCCACACATCTTATTGCCATGGCACAAAAAGTAGTACAAGAATTTCAAGGAATCATCCCCTCTACTCAACAAGAACTCAAATCCCTCCCTGGAGTTGGACAAAAAACAGCCAATGTAGTCTTGATCGAATATTTTGGTGCAAATTTTATGGCTGTAGATACACATGTATTCCGCGTCTCTCATCGCCTAGGGCTCACTCAAGCCAAAACTGCTCAAAAAACAGAAGAAGAGCTAGTAAAATTATTCCAAGACAATCTGCATGCACTTCATCAAGGATTTGTTTTATTTGGGCGATATATTTGCAAGGCAGTTACACCAAATTGTAAAGATTGCTTTGTGAGTGATCTTTGCAAAACGAAGAAAAACTTCAAACCACAATAGTCGAGGAAAGAATGAAACTGATTATTCAAAGTTTTATCAATACTATTCAAACGATTGCAAATCTCACTCCCACATCCACTGAAACCCACGCTCATCAAGAATACTGCTCAAAGATTTCAATCCAAGATGAAACATATTATTTTGCATGTGACAAGGATTTTATGCTACTTTTGGCTCAGACTCTTTTGACTGAAAGCAATCCAAGTCAAGAAGAGATCCAAGATCTCTCTCAAGAGCTTGCCAATCTTGTCATCGGTCAAGCCAAAATGATGCATACTGATCCAAAAATCAAAGTCAGTCTTCCTATCTTTGTGTTGCCTCAAGAGATTCCGACAAATCTCACACAAAGCGCACATTTTCAAATCCAAAAAGGAACATGCAGCATCTATAAGGAGTAAAAATGCAGACAACCCCCATCCTTGATCAAAGCCAAGAACACAGCGAAAGAGAACTTCAACTTGCCCAAAGCTTTGAAAAAATGATGCAAGATTACACAGGTTTGCTAGATATGGATGTGATTTTTGATGCACAGCTTGCCTCAATCAAACTTACCCTAAGAGACATTTTACGATTAGAAAAAGGATCGGTGATTGACTTGCAAAAGCCAGCAGGAGAAGGGATCGAAGCATTTGTCAATGGTCGTGTTATCGGCAAGGGTGAGGTTATGGTTTATGAAAAGAATCTTGCAATCCGCATCAACGAGATCCTTGATTCTGATGCAATCATGTATTACATCACACGCGAGCAATTCTCTTGAGATTCTTGCTTATCCTCACTTGCTTCATCGCTCAAGTGTGGGCAGCTTTTGCTTCCAGTGATATCACCCTCTCTTTGACCAAAGATCATCTTCGATTTTCACTTCCCACTCAAGCTAAATTTACTATTCAAACCACTGCTCAAGGATTAGAAATTTTAATCCAAGATGATTTTAAGGAAAAAGAATGGAGCAAGGCTCTGATGCCTCCTTTTTCTCTTTTGCAGCTTCGCTCCATTCATCCCAATCAAACACTTCTTCTTATCCAAGCACAAAATCAAACCCTCTCCTATTCTTACTCCAAAGATTCAGATGCAATTCATTTTTCTGTTTGGGCAATCCCTTCAATTTCATGGTGGCGATACTTTGCCGTCCTTGCACTCCTCATTGTATTGATTGGTTTTTTACTCTTTCTCAAAAAGCGACAAAGGATCAAAAATCTACCTCAAACATTTCAATTTCATGAGTTTTATCTCAATAAATCTTCAAAAATCATTACACTCCAAAATCAAAATAAAGTCTTTACTATTTTTTCCAATGAGCAAGGCTGTGTCCTCCTTGAAAGCAAAGATCTTGGCAAGGAATTTACACTTAAAGAGGATTAGGTGAAGAGATATCGACTTGCTCTTACTTTTGTTGTCTCACTTCTCCTCCATGCCCTCCTCCTTGCTTTTTTGATCCACTCCAATACAAAAGGATTCAAAAAAGGAACAGGCGATAATCCCAAAATCAAAATTTCCTCATTTGAGTTTGCTCAATTTGATTCCAAAGCACAACTTCCATCCAATCCACTTCCTCAGCAACAACAAAAATCCTCATCCAAACAGACAAAAAACAAACCCAAAAACAAAGAAGATAAAAAACCAAAACCACCCAAAGAAACCCCATCCAAAACCACTCAAGCACCCAAACAAGATGCCAAAGATTCAGAACTCAAAGAGAATCAGCAAGAAAGCCTGCAAGAATCTTCTCCACAAGATATTCCCAATCAAACACAAGATTTGATGACACAGACCACCCCACAAATTCCTATTGAGCAAACTTTTAGCTACCAACTAGCAGACACACAAACCAAAAAAATCATTAGCGAATTTTATGGAGCAGAATTTGGTCAGCTTGGACGAGAGGAGCAAGAATATATTCTCAACAATCTTGCCTATATCGGAAGAATCACACAAAGCTATTTACGCTATCCCCCAAATGCTGGGATGCTGGCTCAAAGTGGGGGCAATGTTGTAGAGTTTTATCTACATCCCAATGGAGACATCAGCGATCTTAAGATTATCAAACCTAGTGGTTTCATTCTCCTAGATCGCAATAGCATTAAAACCATTGAGATTGCCTACAAAGACTATCCTCACCCCAAAAGCAAAACACTGATTCGCTTTTATATCAATTATTATTTGATTCGTCGTTAGGGAGCATAGATCATTGGAAAACTTTGTGGCACTTTGGATGTAATTTTTCCAAACAAAAACCTCATACCCACACTTAGATTCAAAAGTGGCTGAATCTTTCCTCCAAATCGCGTATCCATCCCAAAATACATCCTCATCACATCATTGATCAAGAGATTCCCCCCAGCTCTAATTTTCAAATTAAAATTATCATCATTATCAATATGAACTTGATTGAATGATGTGGAAATCATCTTGCCTCCACCAGCATGAAAAGTATATTCAATCCCAGCTCCCACAAATACATCACCCTTGATTTGATCACCATCAAATCTCCGTCCAAAATCCACACTCAATGAAGTATATAAAGGGAGAGAATCATCAACAAATCCCCAAAAATTATAATTTGCAATAGAGGCAAATTCCATTTTAAAAGATGGCAAATATCCAAGCGTGATTTTTCCCTCAGGCTTGAGATAATAAAAGCTTCTTTGAAAATCAGGTGTCATAATAGGCAAGCGAAATTTTTTCCCAGCCTCAATAGACATAATCAATCCATGGGTATTGAAGCTTTTTTTGTTTCCCTCAAGCTCCATATAAAACAAATCAAATGCATTTTGAGAGAAATAATATTTCAAATATGCATCGATATATAACCCATGATCAAACAAAAAGCTATCATAAACACTCAATCCATACAGGACAGAATCTCCTTTGAAATATGGCACTTGGATTCCCCCTCCAAAATCCCAAAAATTCATCACTTCAAAAGATAAACCCAAAAAGTTTCTTCCAGATGGAGTAAAAAAATTATAGTCAGACCCCAAGGCGATACTTGAATACATCTCAAGAGAATCCGTAGAGTGCAAGGTTTCTAAAGACAACATCAAACCATAGCGATACTTTAGCCATGCGCCGCTTAGGGCGTTGAAACTCCTCAGATCTCCCAATCTTGTATGCAAATTCTCCTCTTGTGCCAAAAATAGCTTAAATTGTGAAGACAAAAGAGAATTGATCACTCTAGCAGATGTCGACAAATTTGGCTTGACTGGTTGGATAGGTGGATCTGGTGGCACAGGATCTGGCGGAATAGGATCTGGGGGTGGTGGATCTGGAGGTGGAGGGTCTGGTGGGATAGGGGGATCTGGTGGGAGTGGATCCTCTTTTTTTACACCCAAAATCCAATCATACCCCACCACTTCTCCCGCTTCATTTTTGAGCTCAATCTTAGTCAGCTTGGTATCATATTCAAAAACTCCAAGAGAACTCTTAGCTCCGACAAATTCTCCTCCCCCAGCTGTGCTTGATTGAGATGCCACGACGATATAGTCATCATAAAGATTGGCTTGAAGCAGGGTTTGATCCAAATTGTTGGGATTCCAAAAAATTTGAATATGATGCCTTCCCTCCAAACTTCTAGTTTGGATTTGATCTGTTGCAAGTGTTTTGCCTCTTTCATCTTTCCCCCATGATGCGCGATTTAAAACGCCATGAAGCTTGAATATCCCTCCATCTCCCTTGATAGAATCTACTTTCAACAAAATGCGATTGTTTAGATTGATCTGATCGAGTGCTCTTTTGGTCTCAGAAAAAGGCTCAAACTGAAAATCTACGATATTTTGATTGGCAATTTCTAAAGTTTTAAGTGTTGAATTTTCTCCTATCAACCACTGAGATTGATTGTTCAAAGAAAGTGTTCCGCCTATGGGATTTTCTTGTATAAAAGTTCCATAAATTTTAGAATTTTCAAGCGAGAAATGGATCTTTTGCTCTTGAGTTTTTGAGAAATGCACCTTTGCCTTAAGGGTCGAATCTTGAGTAGCACTCAAAGACATTTTGGGAAAATCACTGACAAACATTTCAAAATTTGCCTTCATTCCACTCCATTCAATTTTATTTTCAGATCCCCCTCTCATTAAATTGATTTTTCCCTCAAATAGGCCTTGTTTTCCATAATATTCAAGCTTTTCTCCACTATCCCTCATAATCAAATCAGCCTTAATCGTGGAATACTCTTGTGTGATTTTTACTTTTGCAGAATCTTCAACATCAATTTTTCCCTGAAACAATGAATTGTGTTTCAAAGACATAGTGGTTTGAGCATTATTAACAAGCTTGATCTCTCCCTTCAGGCTTCCTTCAAGCAAGTCATAAACACCTTTTGCAAAATTTTTACCCTCCAAATTTCCATGCAAGATTGCCCCACTTGTGATCTTAAATTCCACCCTTGCTTCATCACTCAAAGATGTATCAAACTCTCCCTTGGCTCTTTGAGTGAAAGTAAGTTTAGATTCAGTGTTTAAATTTGCCTTAAGCCATCCTTTCAATAATGAATTCTCATCTATGATACTTGCCTGCACACTTCCCTTATTCTGCAGAGTGATTTCTGCCTCATAACTTGATCCACCAGAAACATTGATGATCGTATTTCCACTTGTTTGAATTGTGCTTTTGAGCTGACTTTGGGTAGACAGTGTGATGAAATTGGCATTTTGCTCACTCATAATATTAAATTCTCCACTAGAGTGATTAGCCAATTTTAGATCCAAAATCGCATTATCTCTTGATTGAAGAGATCCTTGAAGGGTGCTAGAATCCAAAGATAGATCGATACTTGATTGTCCGCTTGCCTCAATTTCTGAAGACATTTTTGAAGAAAAAAACTGCAAAGTTGTAATGGAATCATTCTCTAAGCGCATTTTCCCCTCAAAGAGCGAAGCTGTACTTTTGAAATTTCCCTCGAGAGTTCCTTGAGAAAAAATATCACCTTTCAAATAAATTGCATTAGAGGTTTGGTCAGGATTGATTTGGACATTTCCTCCAGCATTGAGATCAAAAATGCTTCTATATTTCCCACCCAAGCTCCCTTTTGCATGTGAAACATCGATGTTCAAATCATTATTAAACACTAGCCTCCCCCCACCAGCAATTCTAAAAATAGAAAATAATGAGGCACCAACTGGAATCATGACTGCCATTTTTGTATCAATGCTTAACTGCCCTCTCCCTCGTATATCAAAAAGACTCTTGATGTATTCTGTAGATATATTTCGAATATTGACAGAAAATGTGCCATTACCCTCAATACTTCTATTTTTTGATCCCTCTAAAATATATAGAGAAGTTGCACTTTCGTTGATAACTCCAGTAATAGATAGGATATCCACCCACAATCCACTTTCTAAAACCAAGCTCCCCCCATAACGAGAAGTACCTAAATCTGTAGCACTATTTAAATTAACACGCAAGACCGTATCTTTGGCACTGACATTGATCAAGTCCAATGATCCTTGTCCAGTTTTATCCAATTCCAGCCAGCTTGATGCTCCATACATCATCAATGCACAACAAGGAATTAAGATGATTTTTTTCATTATTTTAAAGCACTAGCAATCATTTGCACAATAGGCAAATCAATAGGACACAAAGGCTCACAATCTCCACACTGCGTGCAAGAAGAAAGGATTTGGACCACCTCATCCCTTAGCTGTATTTTTTGAGATTCTAAAAGAGTGCATAGATGAAGATATCCCCTTGGAGAATAAACCTCATCCAAACTCTCCATAAAAGTCGGACAGCTTGGATTGCATCGTGCACATTTTACGCAAACTGCATTCATCAAAGTGTTTTACTAAATCGATTCTGATCAGTGATCTTTGGAAGATAAGCATCAAATTCCATTGCAATATTGCGTATAAGCATCCCTCCTGTAGGAGTAGCCCAAAACCCATCTTCATTCATCTCCAAAAGACCAATCTCTTGATACTCCTTCAATGCCTCCAAAGCTTGAGCAAAATGGCTCTTGCAATCAATCCCAAAACGCTCATCAAACTTGGCATATTCAAGACGCATATTATTCATTATCTCCATAATCACCTCTTTTCTGAGGCGATCTTCACTGGAGAGCCAGATCCCCTTATGCACAGGAAGTTTCTCCAAATCAAGACTAGCCATATAATCTTTAAGATCTTTTTGGTTTTGGACATAATAATCCCTTCCCTCACCAATACTTGTCACACCAATCCCAATAGTTTGCGAGAATCCACGCGTTGTATATCCTTGAAAGTTGCGTCTCAATTCTCCATTTTGCATCGCCAAAAAGAGCTCATCATCACGCTTAGCAAAATGATCCATACCTATGAGTTCATAACCATTTTCTTTCAGAAATTCAATGCTTGATTTTAAGATCTTAATTTTTTCCTGAGGGGTTGGTAGGGCTTCTTGGGGAATCATTTGCATGGTTTTTTTGATCCAAGGCATATGTGCATAATTAAAAATTGCCAAACGATCTGGATCAAGAGAAATCACTGTATCCAAAGTTTCCAAAAAGCTCTTTTGATTCTGATAGGGAAGTCCAGAGATTAAATCAAAATTGATTGACTTAATCCCTGCATCTCTAGCAATCTTCACAGCATTTGAAACAAGCTCAACACTTTGGAATCGATTGATTGCTTTTTGCACGATTGGATTGAAATCTTGCACACCAAAGCTTACACGGTTAAATCCACCCTCTTTGAGCACCTTCATCTGCTCTGCATTGAAAAATCTAGGATCAATTTCGCAACTTGCCTCAATATTGGGAGCAAAATTAGGGAAAGCCTGATGCAAAAGTGAAATCACATATTCCAAATGCTTGGCCTGAAAAAATGTGGGCGTCCCTCCACCAAAGTGAAGCTGAATCACTTCTCGCTTGGTATCTAGATACCTAGCAAGCAACTCAAGCTCTTTTTTGATATAGGGGAGATAGCCCTGCTTCTTCTCTTCACTGCTTGTATAAATCACATTACAACCACAGAAATAACAAGCACTCTTACAAAATGGAAGATGGACATAAAGAGAGAGTGGAATATCTGTCTGATTGGATGCTTGCAAGGCACGAATATAGTCTGTCTCTTGGAATCCCTCATGAAACTCAACGGCAGTCGGGTAACTTGTATAACGAGGACCAGACTTAGAATACTTGGCTATTTTGTCAAAATCTATCATTTTTTATTTCCTTAGATATTCATCGATATTAAAAAACAAATTAGAGTGCTCACGCTTAATCTCCTCAATCAGCTCAGCAGAATCAACCTCTCCAAGCTCAAGATTGCGCTCTTTAAGCTTTGCTTTAGCAACACTCAACACATCCTCAAAATCTAAAGGCATTTGATTGGCAATATCGCGCTCAAGAGAAATAGCAAACCTCTCCTCTTGTGCCTTTTTCATCCCATCAAGGAGTTTTTGAAGGATGCTTGTGGAAATCAACACATACTCTTCTCCATTTTCATCACTGACAAAGCAAGGCTTTCCCAGACTAAGATCCCCATCCTCAAGTTTAATACTGATACACCCCCCTTCTAGTCGTTTGAGATTCCCGCTTGTTATGTTTTTATTGAGCTCTAGCATCCATTCCCTTTATAGTTTTGGTGCAAATATACCATTATTCCTTTTTGGGCATGCAAACGATTCTCTGCCTCCAAAAACACTCTACTCTGCCCGCCCTCCAGCACTTCTTCGCTCACTTCATATCCACGATATGCGGGCAAACAGTGCAAAAAGATTGCATCTTTTTGAGCCAAACTCATCATCTTGCAATCAACTTGATATCCATCAAATGCCTTTACTCTAGCTTCCTTCTCATCTTCTTGCCCCATTGAAGCCCAAGTATCTGTAGTGACAACATTGGCTCCACTAACGGCCTCTTTGGGATCTTCTAAGAGTGTGATTTTAGCTCCACTATCTTGAGCAAAACCTTGGGCAAGACTCATAATCGCCAAATCCACACCATAGCCTTTAGGAGAAGCGATTCTGAGTTCAAATCCAAGCTTGCTTGCAAGCATAAGCCAAGAGTGCGCCATATTATTGCCATCTCCCACATAGGCCACAATGGGTTTTTGATCATCAAGAGAGATTCCGCACTCTATCATCGTCAGATAATCTGCTAAGAGTTGCACAGGATGAAAACTATCACTCAAGCCATTGATAACTGGCACAGGGCAATAGGCAGCAAATTCTTCAAGGCGACTATGTTCAAATGTGCGAATCATTACCATATCCACCATTGACCCAATCACTCTTGCCGTATCTTTAATAGGTTCTCCTCGACTAAGCTGAATCTCATTGGCTGAGAGAAACAACCCAATACCCCCAAGTTGATAAATCCCTGTCTCAAAACTCACTCGTGTCCGAGTCGAATTTTTTTCAAAAATCATTGCCAAAGTGCAATCTTTCATTAAAGGAGTAGGAATAGAGGACTTATGTTGCTGTTTGATGTTTTGAGCTATGGCGATGATTTGGAGGATTTCTTCCTTACTGTAGTCTTTGAGACTCAAAAAATCTTTCATGGATTCTCCTAATAAATGAGTTTATCTGCTTCTGGGATTTGGAGGATTATTATTGGGTAAGACATAGGGTTGAATAGAAATCACAACACCATTACTAAGATTCTTAAAAACTGTGTAATCCGCTGTTCTCTCATAAAGTATCTCTTGGTTATTCATCACAAAACGCTGAGTCAAAACTCCTTGCTTACTGATGCGCATTCCTCGACCTTGAAAAATATCATTTCCCAAAAAGATATCATCAAACAAATCCCCATAGCTCACAACACCAAAAATTTTCCGTGCTGCAAGAGACTTTGGAGCGCATTCCCCTTGAAAACAAACATCACTCTTTGTAATTTCAAGGGTTCCAATAGGCACTCCTGTCTGGAATAGATCTACATGAATTGCATAGTAACTGATACGCACTACAGCCAAATCATAAAATTTGATCATTGGCGTATTGAGTAAAACTAACTTTGTCCCTGAGATATGTTCTAATAATTCAAGTGAATTGGGATCTATCTCTGGCTGGCTTCCAAAAAATGATAGAAAATTCTCCCACCCTTGCTGGGTTTGAGTTGAAGAGCAGGCACCTAGACCAAGCATGATTGACAATCCCATAATCAATCTGCAAATCGAATTTTTCATGCCTACCCTTTCTCTGGCTTAAATTCTTAGAATTTTCCACTCAAAACTTTATGCCATACTTTTCCATCTAATTTGAGCTCCATGCTCACTTGACACAATCCATCTTTATAAACAGTCTCTGTGATTTCAGCATTACGGATCAGTGCTTGAACCTTTGTCTTAACAACAGAGTTTTGAAGCATCATATCCTTCACTGTATCCTGACCATTAACTCTGATTCCATACATTTTCTCGCCAATCTGTCTATAAGCATCCACAATCGCTGCTCTCTTAGCCAATGCTAGCGCCTGAGATGGAGAGACTGATGTTTCTGGTGCTACACCCATTCCCACAGCACTCAGCTCAATCGTATTATTTGCTGTGAGCATTGGAGAGTTTGGAATCATTGGCTCACCAGAATCTGCTTCTTCTTCAGGCTTTGCCATTTGTGTGGGAGCTTTTTGACTTGGTGGAGGAGTCTGAATCTCTGGAAGGGCAGGTAGTTCGATGCTATCTATAACCATCTTATTAACACGCTGAACCTGTGGCTCCATACTTTCTTGAGGCATCATATTCCCACTAGGCTGGCTATACACCATTGGGGGTTGCAATGGCACATAATTGGCCTGATAGTTTGCAGATGGAGGGATTAGTGCTGTATCACTAACACCATCGCTAAATGCACCACACCCGCTCAATCCCAAAGCCGCAATGCCAATCATACCTGAGTAAATTACCTTACTTCTCATGTATCTAATCCTTTATTTTGATTTAATGCCAAGATTAAAGCAAGATGTGTTCCACTTTATTTTGTGCTACATCTCAAATATCGATAAGTGGCCAAAACCTTTCCTAGATAGTATTGATTATCTAGATTGATCACAAAGTCTTTGCGACTATCGATCAAACTTGTCATTGTTTTTTGAATCAAGAAACGACATTTTGTGACATCATCAATCAATTCAATGGCATTTTTGACTCGATAAGTTGCATCTCCGATATATTCAAGCTCATAAATCATTTGCGTGAAATTAAACTTTAACTTTGAAGTAGATGAATTGGAATAAGTATGGATCATCTGATGTGAAGCCTTAAACTCAGTGTAAGCATCATTGAAGCGCACAACCTGTCGCTCCATCCTCCCCTCCAATTCATTGGAATTTAAAAAATCTAGGAGTGGCTTGGACTGGATCTGAATCTCCACACCACCATCCCTTAGTCTTTGCTTAAAATCTGTATATTCTGCTTGATAAGTATAGGTTTGAATGATCTGGGCCTTTTGTGCTCCACCATACATATACATCATCAAAGCACAAAGCCACACAAAACGCATTTCTCTTGCCTTAAAATCACAAAGTTTTGATTATCATTTTACAAAACAATCAAAGCGAGCAGAATGAAAAAAATAGCAATTTTGGGAAAACCAAATGTAGGCAAAAGTTCCCTTTTTAATCGTTTCCTAAAACAAAGAAAAGCCATTACATCAGATATTGCTGGAACTACACGAGATGTCAATTCATCGATTATGGATTTTGATGGACATTTTTTGGAGATTCTTGATACCGGAGGGATTGACACAAGCAATGCTCTCTTCTCCAAGGTCAAAGAACTAAGTCTTAAGAGTGCAAAAAATGCAGATATTGTCCTATATATGGTAGATGGCAAACTCCTTCCCCAAGAAGAAGATCGGGAGCTCTTTTTTACACTCCAAAAAATATGCAAACACTGTATTTTGGTCATCAACAAAATCGATAATGATAAAGAAAAACAGATGGGATGGGAGTTTGCAAATTTTGGAGCCAAAGAAAGCTTTATGATCTCAGTCAGTCACAATCGAGGAATCTTGGCTCTCAAAAACCATATCATCTCCTCTCTCAATCTCCCCCCTATTCAAGTCCTATCGCATTCTCAAGAAGATGAAAGCTTGGAAGATTTCTTATCTCAGCCATCCGATGAAGCAACTCTCCAGATTCCTCAAATCAATGTTGGGATCATTGGCCGTGTCAATGTGGGCAAAAGCTCTTTGCTCAATGCACTTCTTGGCAGCGAGAGAAGCGTCGTCAGCGATGTGGCTGGAACGACAATTGATCCAGTAGATGAGGAAATCACTTTCTTAGATCATCGTGTTTGTTTTGTAGATACAGCAGGGATTCGACGCAGAAGCAAGATTGAGGGGATCGAAAAATATGCACTTGATCGAACACAAAAGGTGCTAGAAAAAAGTGATATTGCTCTCCTTGTGCTTGATGTGAGTGAGGGCTTTGTCGAGCTTGATGAACGCATCAGCTCTCTTGTCAATAAATTCTCTCTTGGCGTGATTGTTGTGCTAAACAAGTGGGATATCAGAAATGGAGATTTTGAGATCATCACCAAAGAATACAAAAGAAAGTTTAAATTCTTAGAGTATGCCCCCTTTATCACAGCAAGTGCCAAATCCGGTCGCCATATCCATGAGATCAAAGCAAAAATCTTAGAAGTTTATGCCAACTACTCAAAACGCATCCCTACAGCCAAGCTCAATGAAATAATTTCAGAAGCCACAAAGCGTCATCAACTGCCAAGCGACCATGGAAAGATCGTCAGGATCTACTATGCCACACAATATGAGACATGTCCGCCTCAAATCGCTCTTGTCATGAATCGCCCAAAAGCTTTGCATTTTAGCTATAGACGCTATTTGGTGAATTATCTACGAGATCATTTTGATTTTGCTGGGACACCAATTCTTATCACAGCCAAAAACAAAGCAAACAAAAAAGATCAAGATTCTCAAGAAGAATAAAATCATAAAAAAGATAGGGGGATTTGGTTGCGGGAGACGGATTTGAACCATCGACCTTTGGGTTATGAGCCCAACGAGCTACCGGACTGCTCTATCCCGCGATAAAAAATATTGGGTTTTAAAAAGAAGAATGGCTGGGGTACAAGGATTCGAACCTCGGAATGCCTGGACCAAAACCAGGTGCCTTACCGCTTGGCGATACCCCAATGCAAACTGAAGTCGGCATTGTATAGAAAAGTTTTTCTCTTGTCAAGTAAATCTTCAAATTTTCTAAAACAAAGATCAAAAATTTAAAAAATTATGGCGAGAAGGCGAGAGAATCGAACTCCCCAGCAACTAGACACCTAGCCACTCAATGGGTTTGAAGCCCAAGGCGAACACCAGAATCGCTTGCCCTCCAAAACAAAATTTATTAAGTTAGAATTATATATCAAATCCCAACTTCATTGGAGAATTCCGTGACTGAATTGCTACAAGGCTTGCCAAAAGTTGATCTTCTACTTAAAGATTCGATGTTTTCTCACTGCACCCCATCCATCCTCAAAGTTTGCATCCAAAATACACTCTCTCAAAAGCGCCAAGAAATCCTCTCAGGCAAACAATCCACCCTTCATCTCAAAGAGCTCAAAGAAGAAATCTATGCACTCTATCTCTCCCAAACTCAAAGCACCATCAAACCTCTCATAAACGCCACAGGCATTGTCCTTCAGACCAACCTTGGCAGAAGCCTCTTGCATCCAAAGATCCTAGAGGAAATTACCCCTCTCCTCTCAAACTACAACAATCTTGAATATGACATTGCAAATGGAGAGCGCAGTGAACGCTACATTCATATCACCCACCTTCTAAAAACTCTCTTACATTGCGAAGATGCAATCGTAGTCAATAACAATGCAAGTGCCGTGCTTTTGGTATTGGATACATTTGGCAAAAATTATGAAGCAATCATTTCGCGTGGTGAGCTTGTAGAAATTGGAGGGGCTTTTAGAATCCCAGAGGTTATGAAAATCTCAGGGACAGACTTGATAGAAGTGGGAACAACCAACAAAACCCACATTTGGGATTATGCCAATGCAATCACAGAGCGCACAACCATCTTAATGAAAGTCCATCAATCCAACTTCAAACAAATCGGATTCTGTTCAAGTGTCGATTTTGCCGATCTCTCCAAACTTGCTCAAGAGCATAATCTGATCGATTATTATGATCTAGGAAGTGGCTATATGCAGGGACTTCAGATCCATGAGGAGCCAAGCATCCTAGAGCTCTCCAAACTCTCACCTTCTCTTTTGAGTTTTAGCGGAGACAAACTCTTTGGTGGCCCGCAGGCTGGGATCATCATTGGCAAAGCTCACCTCATCGCCAAATTGAAGCAAAATCATCTTTTGCGAGCTTTAAGAGTTGATAAATTTACAATTTTGGCTCTTGAAGCGACACTCCGAGCCTATATCCATCAAGAATATGACAAAATCCCTACAATCACGATGCTCAACGCCACTCTAGAAGAGCTTCATACAAAGGCTCAAAAACTTCATAATCGTTTGCAATCCATCCCTTATCTCAAACTCAGCATTGAGAGAGTAGATTCTCTAGCTGGAGGGGGGAGCCTACCTCAGACTCCCTTTCCATCTTATGGAATCTTGTGTCAAAGTTCACTTCTTAAAACACTAGCTTTTGAGCAAGCTCTAAGAAAAAAGGGGGTGATTAGCAGAATCATTCAAGATCATATTTGCTTAGATATACGATGTATCTTTGAACAAGATTTTGACAAAATCCATTTGATTTTCCAAAATCTCATGAAAGATTTTAGCAATGCACAATGATTTACTTATCGCTCTTGGAGGGCATATCGATCATGGCAAAACATCTTTTATCAAAGCACTCAATGGATTTGATGGGGATGAGCGCGATGAAGAGAAGCAGCGAGGAATCACACTAGATATTAGCTTCTCCAATCTCACTCTTCCAAAGCGCAACATCGCATTCATCGATGTCCCAGGACATGAGAAGCTTATCAAACATATGGTGGCTGGAGCCTTTGGTGTGGATTTATTTTGTCTCATCATCGCAGGAGATGATGGGATCATGCCCCAAACTCTTGAACATCTTCAGATCGCCAACTTTTTAGGGATTCCCCGCTGTATTTGCATCATCACCAAAACAGACAAAATCACCTCACAAAAACAACAAGAGCTCTCTCAAGATATCACCAAACTCTTTCAATCGCTACAGATTCACCTAGATCAAATTTTCCCCTTTAGCCTCATCTCCCAAAACGATGACAAACTAGCAATCATTGATTACCTTGCACACACTCCCAAGCCTCCCAAAAAAAATCTTGGATTTTTTCGCTACTACATTGATCGCTCTTTTAGCATTAGTGGAGCAGGATGTGTTGTCAGCGGAAGTGTGCTAAGCGGTGAAGTCAAAAAGGGGGATAAACTCTTAGTCTATGATTTGGGAAGAGAAGTCACTGTGCGCTCTCTTAAAATTCATTCTCATTTTGCTCAATCTGCTCTCCCATCCCAGCGTGCTGCACTCAATCTACATGGAATCTCCTCCAAAGAACTCAAACGCGGATATTTGCTAGCACCCAAGGGATATCTAAGGGGTTTTGATACTTTGGAGGTGATCTTGCATGAAGCACAAACTCTCCCCTCTTATGCAACCCTTCACATTGGAGCCAAAAAGATAAATGTCAAGATCACAATTCTCTCCAGACTTGCTCCCTCTTTATGTTTAGCGCGACTAAAAAGTGATGAAAAAATCTTTGCAATTTTTAAGGAAAGATTTATTTTGCGAAGCGATCATCAAACCCTATGTGGAGGGGAGATCCTCTCCCCCATCACAGACCCAATCAAAAAGTCTCAAAAACTCTCACTCCTTCAATCTTTGTATCATGAGGATTTTTTACATGCCTTTGAGATTCTCACTCAAGCACACCCTAGAGGATTTGGACTGATCTCAAGCACTCAACGCTTTGGACTTTCACACACTCAAGCGCTTCAAATCGCACACAATCTCAAAAATACCTTTGTTGATGATAAGAATCTTATTCTCTATCACAAAGAGACACAACACACCCTCCAATCCCTAATCTTGCAAACACTCCAAAAAAATCCAAAAGCTCTTCTCTCTGCCTCAAGCTTGCATATCAAATATCCTTGGGCTAGTGAAATCTATCTTCAACACATTCTTGATTCTATGCTTTGTGAGCGTCTCATCTGCAACAAAAATGGCTTATACACAAGTCCAAATAATTTCACACAAAATCCTCAAGATTTCATCACCCATAAAATCTATGAGATTTTAGATACTCAAGGATATGCGCCCCTTGCCCCATACAACATCTATGATGAACTAGGAATCGATCGCAAAGCCGGAGATCAATCACTCAAAAAACTCTGTGCATCCCAAAAAGTTGTCCGCCTTGAGCACAATCTCTTTGTAACCTCCAAACATCTCAATACGATTTTAAAACTTATGCGCCAAATCATTACTCAACAAGGCTATATCGACTTAATGCTCCTCAAAGCCAAGATGCCACTTTCACGAAAATATCTCATTGCATATCTAGATTACTTAGATCGCTTTGAAGATATTCAAAAAAATGATACAAAGCGTTACTTCAAACATCAAAGGAGTTAAATGTATCTCGATCTTCTTGCCAACCCTCCACTAATTGCATCCAATCACACACAGCTTCTCTCAAGAAGAAGTCAGAATCTCCCTCCCATCTCTCAAGACCTTTTCAAAAAAAACCAGCGCGAGCTTTGTGCTCTTGGAGAATATTTTGGACTACAGGGTGGAGAAAATTTTTCATTTTTGAGTGGTGATTTTGTAGAGCTCTTTGTGCATCTTAGAGACAAAAAAATTGGTTTTGCCATTAGTAATCACCAACAAGCCTATCAAGCCTATAAGCTCACTCAAAATCTCTGTGATTTCACCCCCATCATTCCAGATCAAGAAAGTGGCATCATCAGCGCTCTTCCTGACTGCGATGTTTATATTCTTCCTCTTATCAATCAAGACCTGCTCACCCTAAACCCTATCTCTCAACTCAAAGCCAACATTCTCAACAAGAATCCAAATGCAATTTTTGTGATTGATATTAGTTATGCAGTGGCAAGAGGAGAGAAATTGGGGTTTGATCCTTGCCTGCAAACTATTTTGCTATGCGATGGGGAGAGCTTGGGATTTTTAAGAGGATATGGGATATATCTAACAACAGATCAACACTTCTCTCTCTTTCCACCCACAAGATATATCGATGGTCTCTACTCTGCAATCTTAGAAGAGATTCAAAGACGCGCAACACCAAACAAACAAGACTACAAAGATCAAGTCTTTGAGCTACTTCAAAAGGAACTTGGAGATGATATGATGCTTTTTGCACCTCTTACCTCCTCACTTCCCAACACATTGGCTCTACGCCTAAGACATATCAAAGCCAGAAGTCTTTTGCAAAGCCTTTTTCTTGAAGAAATTTTTGCTATCAATGGGCAAGAATGCTTATTTGGGTTTGCCTCCCCTTCATTTGTTTTGCAAGAAATGGGATACACTCAAGATCAAGCAAGAGAGCTTTTAAGTTTAAGTTTTGATGAGTTTTCACCTCATGTATTCAAAACTCTTGCTTCTCACTACAAAAATCTTAGAATCTTGGAGATATGACTATGATTTCACTTCGCGCTGCACTCGATCTTTTGTTTGCTCAGTCTCTTCCACTCTCAAGCCAATACACTCCACTTTTTGAATCCTATGGCAAGATCCTCTCTCAACCCATCCTAGCATCACGCAATCTCCCTGCATTTAGCAATTCTGCTATGGATGGCTATGCGATTGCTTCTATAGAATCTGAATATGAACTTGGAGGAAGCGTGCTGGCAGGTGAAATTGGGATTGATTTCATTCCCCCTCATCAGTGCATCAAAATTATGACTGGGGCCAAGATTCCATCTAATGCAATTGCAGTGATTCCCTTTGAGCACGCCACGATTTTAGATCACAAAGTCATCCCTACTCATCCCATCAAACAAAATCAAAACATCAAACTTTGTGGAGAAGATTATGCGCAAGGAAGTGCACTTTTGCGACAAGGAGAGAGATTGGATTATGCTGCTTTGGCACTTTTGGCCTCACAAGGCATCCACACAATTCCAACTTACAAAAAACACAAAATTGCAATTTTTGCAAGCGGTGATGAACTCAAAGAGCCTTGGGAAAGTGCCCAAGAGCATCAAATCTACAATACCAACGCAATCGCATATCACGCACTCCTACAAGAAGCAGGTTTTGAGAGTCAATATCTTGGAATCCTTCCTGATGATAAGGAGATTTTGCAAAATAGACTTAGCTCATTGGATGAATACGATGTTCTCATCACAAGTGGAGGGGCAAGCGTAGGAGAGGCAGATTTTTTTGAAGAAATACTCAAAGCCAAAAAGGCAGAGATCCTCTTCCATGGCATCAATATCAAACCTGGTCGCCCCATGCTTTGTGCTAGATTGAATCACACTCTGATTTTTTCTCTCCCTGGCAATCCACTCAGTGGAGCGCTCAACCTCATCACTCTTGTTCTCCCAACACTCCAAAAACTCAGCGGATCATCACAATATTTTCTTTCCACAGTTCGTGCCAAACATCAAGGAATGCTCAAACTCAAAAAAGGTAGAGCTCATATGATTTTGGGGATCTTTGATGGCTACTCATTTAGTCCTTTTATGGAAGGGAAATATGGATCTGGTTCGCTCAAGCCTCTTCAAGCCTGCAACGCAATCGCAATCTTTGATGAAGAAATCTCTAGTGTGCAAGATGGAAGAGAAATTGACATCATTCCCCTCCCATGTCGCTTTTCAAATCGGGTTTCTAAAATCATCAATTTGGATATAATCCAACATTAACTTATTTTAGTTTTTAACAAACAAAGGAAGTCAAATGAAACAGATTTTCAAAGCTTTTGCTCTCTCATCTATCGTGTTTTCTTCAGTTGTAGGGATGGAATTTGGAACAATGGGAAGCCAATCTTTTGGGATGGCCGGAGCTGGTGTGGCAGTCAAAAAATCCCCATGGGGGCTTTACTACAATCCTGCATTGATCGCTGCAGATAGTAGCTTTAAGCTTGGACTATTTGCCGAAGCACACTCAAGGAGCAAGAATTTCTGGAGTATTTTTAATCGTAATTTTAAAAATCTCAATGCAAAAGATATCCAAGATCTACAATCGCTACTCCAAGACAATAGCATTGGATTAGGCAGTCAAGATGGTGCGGTTTTGCAACTTCCTGATTTTGGTATTGGTGCCTTTGCTGTGGGAGGATTCCTTAAAATTGCCGCACAAGGTTCCGCTCATGCCAACTTGTCAGATCTAAGCCACAAAACAACAATCGAAGATCTTGGCCTAGGAGCAAAATTCTCAGCACTCACTTTGATTGAAGTCCCTGTTGGCTATGCATATGAATTTAAAACACCAGTTGGGGAATTAAGTATCGGTGTCGCAGCCAAATATATGAATTTCTCAGGCACAAGCGGTAATTTCAGATTCTCAAACAATGCCAACATTACAGATCCTTTCAAAAATCTTCTAAAGATCGATTTGGGCAAAAGTGTTTCAAATATCGGTGTAGATGTTGGTGTCGTTTATGAGCCAGTCAAATACATCACTTTAGGAGTTGTAGGCAAGAATCTCAATGCCCCATCATTTGATTTGGGATTTGATAAGATCAAAATCGATCCTCAAGCAAGAGCTGGGCTTGCTCTCAATATCGGATTTTGGACGCTGGCTGTAGATGGAGATCTAACCAAAAATAAATTCTTGGGTTCTGAGATCAACAATCAAATGATCAGCGTCGGATCAACTCTAGATTTCAAATATATTGCTCTCCGTGGAGGGATCGCAACAGATCTTCAAAACAAAGATGATCTAATTTTCTCTCTTGGACTTGGGCTTGCCTTCTTTGATGTGGGTGTTCAATTTGGAAAGAAAACAAACCCTCTCAATGGATTCCCGATGCCTGATTATTTGGCTGTCCAAGTTGGTGCTGGTTTCTCATTCTAACACCCCTCAAAAAGGGGGAGGATGTAAAAAACTTCAAAATTTTGTATAAAATCTCCTCTTTAAATCATCAAACTAGGGTTTTGCAAGCCTCCAAAAGGATATCAAGTGCGCCTCCTTTTTCTGCTGATTCCAATCTTTTATCTTCATGCCTTGGAAATCCAAGTCAATTTTGGTAAAGAGCAAAATCAAGATTTCTCTATCTTAAATCTCAAGCACAAAACCGCATTTGAATGTCTTGAAAACAAAGATGTATATGGGAAGATCACCTCTATCACATGCACTATTCCCAAAACCCCCATCAATAATTTTGTACCAACAAACACAGCCTTATTCAATCTCTCCAATGCAATCATCAATGGAAATCTAGTCCTTACCATCACTCCCAAATATCAGCTCAGACTTTTTGCAACTTTCCTTGATCTCAAAGCTCAAAATAGGATCCCAAAAGAGCGTCCCAAAAAATCCAAACAATGGCAAATCGTTGGCTTTAAGGACAAAATCCCCTTCTTATCCGATCACTCTAGCACAGGATTAAATTTCCCTATCCAAATCCCAAGCAACAACGATCTCTATATCACTCAACTTGACATCAACCTAAATCCACTTCACTATGAAGAAGGTTTGGACTTCAAACAGCTTCAAGGGATCAAGAATCTCTATGAACAAAAAAATTATAAACAAGCTATCAAGCAAGCATCAATAGCGCTCAAAACATATCCTGGCAGTATCTTTGAAAAAGATTTCTTGCTCTATAAAATCAAAGCAACCTCACACCTTCTCTCCAAAGAAAATCTTGATGATTTCATCTCATCCTCAATTGAATGGATCAAACAATCACCTTCAGACAAAAATATGCCTGAAATTCTCTATCATCTTGCCAATGCTTACATTCTCAATACATCAGATAAAGAAGCTTATTACAACTATAGGCGCATCATTGATGAATATCCACAAACAGAATGGAATGCGCTAGCCAAGATGCAACTAGCCAAACATTTCTCCGATCAATCCACACTCAAAGTCGCTCCCAATCTGTTTGCTGAAGCTTATGCACAAGCCCACTCCAAACAAATCAAAAATGAGATTCTGCTTGAGTGGGGACTTGCTTTGATATCGCGTGACAAAAAAGAAGCAAACAATCTCATCCAAACCATCATCAAAGATGATCCACAGTTTTTTCTTACAGATCCCAATCAAACCTCTCTCACTCTCAAAAAACTTGTAGCACACGATATGTATCATCTAGCATCACAGATCGGATCCCTTCTCTTTCCGCAAATTTCCAAAGAAGATTCATATCAAGAACAGCTTCTTTTTGATTTGGGCGATTGGTATGAGCAAGCAGATGATACAAAAGAAGCTCATCACTACAATCAACTCTATCTCAAATCTTTCCCAAACTCCAAACGGATAAAGACTGTTGCTGCACGAGATGATCGACTTCTTTTTAAAATGGGCAAAAATCTAAGCAATGATGAAAAAATTGCCCTCTATGATCAAATCATCCAAAAATATCCAAACACAGATGCTGCGCATGAGGCTTATCTCAAAAAAGCACAACTCCTTTTTGACCTCAAACAATACCCAGAGGTTTTAAAACTTCAAGAGTTTATCCCCCAATCTCCACTTATTGCACAAAGTAAAACACAAATCATCCTTGATCTCCTCAAAAACAAACAATGCAAGCAAATTCCCCATTTTTTCAAAGGAAGCAATACTCAAGATCTATCACACGAATCCAGAATTGAGCTCTTTGATTGCCTATATTCAATCGCTTATTATTCTGATGCCAAAAGCTTGATCCCTAATCTTGACCAGCAAGAAGCACAAAGCAATCTACCCTGGATCTATCGAACAAGCAAGGTTTTAAATAAACTTGGTGATTTTATTCAATCAAGAAAAGCTGGAGAAGATGCTCTAAGCCTTGCTCAAGCACTCAATGACAAACAATATCTTGATATTGGCTTCACACTCTTTGATGATCTTACTAAGCTCAATCTCATCTCACAAGCACAAAAACTTTTGCCTTTTTTGGAAAAAAATTTCAATCAAGATTCAAGGATGCTTGAAGTATGGTATGCATTGCTCAAAAATGCACAAACACTAGGAGATCAAAATGCTGTCCAAATCTATGCAAAAGAAATCCTTTCACTTCAACAAAAAATTAAATTTTTTGATTACACTCCCAATGTAGACTTTATCTTGATCTATTCACTGATGCAGAGCAAACAGTATGATCAAGCAAATACATATCTTGAATCCTTGCTCAAGCAAAAGATTCAGTCCAAAGATTTACAAAAAGCATTTTATATGCAAGGTGCACTCCTTAAGGCAATGGGTAAGGACTACAAAGCAAGCTTTGAGAAGTGTTTGCAAATCCAAGAACAGACAAATTGGCAAAATCTATGCAAAAAATCCCTACAAGATTAAAGGAATCTTTTTTGCTGACGATAGTTGCAAGTAGCAAAAGTGGTGTAGGAGCGAGGGCGTAATGAGAATTACATTTGGTTCAAAATATAATCAGATTCAAAACTCACAAGATTCGTTACAAACTAAACTCAATAGACTCAACGCACAAATTGCTTCAGGGAAAAAAATCCAAAATCCCTATGAAAATAGCCACATTTATGAAAGAGATCTACAGCTTGGTTACCAAGAATCAACCCTTACACAAGGGATTGATGTCGCTCAAAACGCCTACAATATGACCATCAATACAGATAAAGCTCTCAATGAATTCAATAAGGCTGTTTTGCAATTCAAAACAAAGCTCATTCAAGTTGCCAACCAACCCCAAAACGCCTCCTCAAGAGTAGCTATCGCCAGTGAACTCTCCGCACTTAGAAACCATATGGTCAATATCGCCAACACCTCAATTGGTGGCGATTATCTTTTTAGTGGAACCAAAGTCAAAACTCAGCCTATTGCCCAAGATGGAAAATATCGGGGTAATAGCCAGAAGCTTGAAGCCCTCATCGGATCTAATGTGCGTGTCCCATACAATATCCCTGGGAGTGATCTGTTTTTTGGTCACAATTCAGACTCTCTAGCAATGGTGACAGGCAATGTCAAAAAATACAATCTCAGCAAACTTCACCCAGAAGTGATGGATAAACTCAACAAAAATGAACCCTCACAAGAGGTATTTATCAAAGCAACAGACACCCTAAGAGATCTCATTGGAGATAATGATGATGATCCCAGCAATGATGGAAAAGTTTATTTTTATTTGCGCGGAATAAGACCAGATGGTTCAAGATTTAAATCAAAATTTGAATTTGATAAGGGCTACAACAATCCTGACAATGCCACAAAAGTCAGTGATTTGCTTGAAAAAATTGGACGAGAATTTGGCAATAATCAAGCCACAAAAGTCGTCGATGTACAACTCAATCCTTGGGGTGAAATAGAAATCAGATCCCTTGTGACAGGAAGCTCCAATCTAGACTTCAATCTCCTAGCAAGCTCAGCAGATGTTGAGAATCTTGATGATCTTGAAAAAAGCGGAGCCCCCATCATTAGCTTCCAAAAAAGTCCATATCTCAGCAGCCACATGGTCTCATCCATCCAAGCCATCCAAAATCCCTACCAAAAGGATCAAATCGCTCTCCCCTCATCTCTGATTTCACAAAAAACAAAATCTCCTGCAAATGTCAATACAAAACTTGATGAGATTTTTAATTCAGAAGTTGTTTCGATTCGTTTTGATGGTGGTTTTTCCAAAAATCAAGATTCTGAGAAAATTCCTCAAATTTTGAGCTTCTCCACAAAAAATACAAAAATTTATGATGTCCTCAAGGATATCGAAGTGTTTTATAGCCAAAATGGACACGATGTCCAAGCCGAGATTGCAGATGGCAAAATCATCCTCACAGATCTTGATGCCAAAAAAACTGGGAAACCCACGACACTAACTCTCACATTGAGCACACACGATCAGATAGGTAATCCCACCAATGGAGTCCCCACAGATTATAAAAACACTTATGATTCTGTCTTTTTTGAAAAAAATGGATCGAAGCTCACCTCAAATATTTCTCAAATTCTGCTTTCTAAAGATGGATTTGCAACAGATCAAACAAAACTTTATGAGGTGGCTGGAGATATTGGAGGACAAGTCTATAATCTATCTCTCAAAGATCACAATGGCAAAGCCATCCAAGCAAAAATAGTCTTTAATCCCAAAGGTGCATATTTTGAACTCCCACGACAACAAATCAACGATGGTCAATCTCCCATCATCAAGATTCCCATCGTCAATCTCAATGAAAAAGGCGCACTCAATCTAGCAACACCACAAGATATGACCTATCGCCAATTTATGGATGCCTTGGCAGTAGTTTTAAATTACTCAAACTTTGATGACAAAGTATATGAAGCACTATCTCAAAATCCTGACAATTACACGCTTGAGCAAAAAGAACTCTATGAAAAGGTTCTTTTGCAATCACAAGGCAAAGTCGAGCTCTCACTCAATCAAAATGGGCAGATTGAAATCAGCGATCGTATGCGATCTCCAAGCCAAATGGAGTTTTCGATGTCCAATACAAATAGCAATGATTTTTCTGCTCAAGCCCTGCGCGACACTCAAACAGGTCTATTACTCCATGCCAATACTGCTCTAAGTGTCAATCGACCACAACTTAACCTTTTTGATTCTCTAGATCAAGCCATCAAAGCTGTCCAAGAAGGGATTTATAGACCAGATGAATTTCCTCATTCTTTCAACCCAAATATGCGCAATATTGGGATTCAAAATAGCCTTGAGGCAATCCAAAATGTTGAAGAACATCTCAACAAAATCATCGCTCTCAATGGATCCTATGGTAAAAGCTTTGAACACTCAATTACCAAAAATGAGATTCTCAAAACTCAAGTGCAATCCTTGCGTGCAGAAAATATGGGAGCAGATGTTGCCGAAGCGTATAACAAATTTCAAAATCTCAGCGCCAATTACAACGCCGTGTTAAACTCAGCAGGCAAAATCAACAAGATGTCGATCCTTGATTATGTCTAATCCTCCTCACATTCCTTAAAACCATGAGAGTTTTACTTATCCTCAATCATCATTCTTTTGTCAAATCACTCAAAGAAAGACTTGAGCAATTTCACTTTCAAGTTGATCTTGCAGAAAGCATCAAAGATGGAAAATACCTCATTGAGATGCGTCATTATGGACTCATCATCGCTCATCAAAATCTCACAGAAGGATCTCTCTTAGAACTTAGCACCTGGATCAAAACCACTTCTATGCAAACATCTATCATCTTTCTTGCATCCAAGTATCGCAAAGAGCTTGAGATTCAATCCCTAAGAAGTGGGGCTGATGATTTTTTGGCAGAACCTATTGATCTAGATATTCTTCTAGCACGGATTGAGGCGCGTTTACGGCTATGGGGATCAAACTCCATCCAAATTCACCAGCTCATCATTCAGCCCAAAGATGAAAAAATCTTCTTTGATGGACACAAAATTGAGATCAAAGGAAAGGCTTTTCAAATTCTTGTGCATTTGGCAAAACATAGGAATCAAATCATCTCCAAAGAAGAGCTTCTAGACTGGATTTGGGAAGAGCCAGAGCTAGTCACTCCCAATGTCATCGAAGTAGCAATCAATCAAATCCGTCAGAAACTTGACAAAACTTTTGGAATCAAAACTATCGATACCATCAGAAAAAGAGGCTATCGTTTCTGTTATTTAGAAGAAGACTGAGAGAAATCCGCAATCAACATCCCCAAAAAACGCCCTGCTTTGTCATAGAACTCGATTCGATATTTTTTACCAAACTTATCGATTGAGTATTGCTTCATCAAATTCTTAAGTTCCACCCTTTCATTGATTTCATTATCATACTTTCCATGAAACCCAATGATATTCACACGCTTGTCTGTATCTTCCAAATATACTTCAAAATAGTGTCTAACCTCAAAGATATCGCCCATCTTCAATCGTTGCTTTTTTCCATCAACTTCGATTTCGACCTCTGGCAAGGCATTGGAAAATTCAAGATATAGAGGAGATAAAGAGCTCAAAACTCGATTCCCATATTTCATCACGATCTGATCTCCTCTAGGCAAAAAGCCTACGATATATTGGTTGGATCGAAACTGCACAGAATCCAATGCTTTATCTTTGGGAAAAGGAAAAAATGCAAGCCTTGGACGCAAGTCAAAAAGTGGAAGCTTGATACGATTCTCAATCTCAATAAATGAGTTACGATTATAAAGTAAGCTATAGATTGTCTGAGGAGTTAGCTTAAAATCTCTTTCAAATTGTACTCCAAGCTCACTTAAAACGCCCTCAATCCCAAGAAGATGGTAATACACGCGCTCATTGAGTGGTAGATTTTTGCTTGCCTCATTGGCAAGAGCAGTTTTTTGGTGTGTAATGGCAAAGTAGGTTAAGCTTTTTTCCATCTCTTTATCATGAAGACGCGTTTGAGTATTGCGCGTATGATAAAGATGCACATCATTGAGTATCTTTTGATTGATCTTTTGTGTGATTTTCTGAGAGAGTTTTAGAAGATCTTCATAATACGCTCCCTGCAACATCTCTTGATCAATGATAGAGCAATTCCCCCAACGATTGGGATTTCTCAAAGAATCAATATAGGTCTGACGATAAAATCCACCTCCATCATGAAGATGATAAATGACTTGAACCTGAGGATTTAAAATAATTGTTTTGATTTTTTGAATCAGCTCATATTCTTTGTCTGCTTGACTTAGAGTGCTAAATTTGCGATTCATATCTCCATAAATTCCGCGGTGATTTCTAAGAATACTATGACGATTGAGATTGGGAACGACCCATACTTCACCCAAGAGAATCTTGTAATGCTGCAAAAATAAATTAGTCGCATTAAATCCTCCAGGTTCATCCCCCTGAATTCCACTAATGATCAATACAAGAGGCTTGGCTTGTTTTTGCGTTGGCATCTTAATGAGATCAAAATCCAAAACATCGCTCCCCATCAAGCAAAGCAAACTAAGAAAAAATCCAACAAATAGCCTCATAGATTTCCTTCATCTTTCTGGGAATATTAGCTTGAAAAATTCAACATAAAGAGGAACAAAAAATGCTTTTGTAAATCATAATTTCCTCACAAAGGACAAAATATGAGTGCTCTTTCCATCTTTGAGAAGCATTTGGGCAAGCAAGAGATTCACACATCTAAGCTCACGCGCAACATCACAGACACCAATCAGCTCATTGGCATTTTACAAACTCTCAATAAGTGCTTAAAGCAATGTCTAGAAGAGTTAAATCATCATGAAAAAGTCAAAGAACTTATTAAAAATTGCACTTTTATGGGAGAAAATTTATTTGAAAGGGAATTTGCACTTCCCAACACAAATCGTCATTTTTATATCGATGATCTCTCATCTCTGATTGAGATCAATTCCAAAGAAGATATCACTTCATTTATCCAAGACAAACAACAAGAAATTTCCATTATCCTAGATGAGATATTTGCCTCTCTTGATCAAGAAGATGATCTAGATTCTCATTACAATCTAGGCTCTCATAAATACTCAACACTATCTCTAGCCTAAAACATAAAAAAAAAGGGGGGGGGGCTAACCCTCCATCAGCTTTCTTCCTTGTTTGTAGAAATTATTCCCTCTTGAATCAATAGCAACAATACATGGAAATCCCTCAACCTCTATGCGAGCAATTGCTTCTGGACCAAGATCAGGATAAGCGATCACTTCATACTTTTTGATACTTTGTGCGATCAAAGCACCAGCACCACCAATACATACAAAATACACAGCCTGATGCTTAAGAATTGCTTCAATCACTTCAGGAGAGCGATACCCTTTTCCTATCATCGCAATTAAGCCACAATCCAGAAGAGCAGGAGTATAAGCATCCATTCTTCCACTTGTTGTCGGGCCAGCCGATCCGATCACTTCTCCTTCCTTAGCAGGACTTGGCCCCATATAATAAACACTCTCTCCACGCAATGAAACAGGAAGTTCTCTTCCTTCTTGAATACTTTGATAAAGACGCTTATGCGCTGCATCCCTAGCGACCAAAAAACTACCATTGATTTGAATATGATCTCCAGCATTTAGCCCTATAAGCTCTTGATGATCAAAAGGAGCTTGTAAAATCTTCATCATCTATCCTTCAAAGTTCGATACTTGCATGACGCGTAGCATTGCAGTTGATATTGATCGCCACAGGTAGCCCAGCAATATGAGTTGGATACCACTCAATATTTACACCAAAAACAGTTGTGCTACCTCCTAGTCCCTGTGGACCGATTCCCAACGCATTGGCCGTATCTGCCAATTCTTTTTCAAGCTTAGCATATCGCTCATCTGGATTTGAGCTTCCAATCTCCCTTACAGCAGCCTTTTTGGCCAAGAGAGCAGCTTTCTCCATCGTCCCTCCAATCCCCACACCTACAAGAAGTGGAGGGCAAGAATTGGGACCTGCCATCTCAAGAGTTTCGACAAAAAAGCGCTTAAGCCCCTCTAATCCTTGAGCTGGCGTAAGCATCTGCAAAGCACTTTTATTTTCACTACCAAACCCCTTGGGAGCGACAATGATTTTCAGCCCATCTCCCTCAACGATATCATAGTGAATGACTGCAGGCGTATTGTCTTGAGTATTTTTTCGATCAAACACAGGATCGCTCACGATCGATTTACGCAAATACCCCTCCTGATATCCCATAGCTACACCTTTTTGGATCGCTTCTTCAAGTGATCCACCCTCAATCCTCACATCTTGACCAATTTCAACAAACACCACACATAGACCAGTATCTTGACAGATAGGGATCTTTTTTTGGCGTGCGATCTCAGAGTTTGTAATCAATTGTGAGAGAATCTCCCTCCCCAAGGGAGATTTTTCAGTGGCATGAGCCTCCCTAAAGGCTCTCAATACATCAGGACTCATATCCCTACAAGCCTGAATACAAAGCTTAGCTACCTCAAATGAGATTTTAGATACTTCAATTGTTTTGATGGTCACTCCTTTAAACACTGATTACATTTTCCATAAATAGTCATAGAGACAAAAGACGGCTGAATATACCGCGTGATCATAGCATTATGGTAAAAAGATTCCATACCAAACTCAATATCTTCAAGTTTTCCACATTCTGTACAAACGATATGTGCATGCTCTCCGCAGTTGATTTCATATCTCTGCTTTTGCAAACTCACCTTGACTTCTTTGACTAGATCTGCTTCACACAAAGAAATGATGTTTTTGTAAATCGTTGCCAAAGAGATCGATGGGTATTCCTTCAAAATATCCTCATAGATCTCCTCAATCGTCGCATGTCCTCGTCGTTGGATTTCTTTTAGAATCGCAACTCTCTGAGGAGTGATTTTCAGTCCGTTTTGTTTTAATCCTTCTTCAAAATTCATAATTACATTCTCCTTTTATCAAAACAAATCCCAAAATTTAATATCTAAAATACGCATCTTAAATGAGAACATATGAGATAATGTTACCCTTTCACTACATATTTTATGGTTTTCATGTCATCTAGGCTAGAATAGCTATTTATTGTCCAAGGAAAGTAAATGTTTGAAATTTTTAGTGAATCTTTTCAAAGTATCGCCAACAAAATCCGTTTTAATGATGATGAGAAGTCTCTTGCGCGCGCCATTGACGAACTCAAAAAAGTTCTTCTAAAAAATGATGTTTATCATAAGGCAGTCAAGGAATTGTTGCAAAAAATTGAACTTCAAACCAAAGCCCAAGGCATAGGCAAACAAAATTTTCTTCAAGCTCTCAAAGATAGTCTTCAAGCATTGCTTGACACCAAGGGAAATCAAGGCTTTGTATTTGCCTCAAGACCACCTACATCTATCCTAATGGTCGGACTTCAAGGAAGTGGAAAAACCACAACGACTGCTAAACTCGCTTATTATCTAAAGAACAAAAACAAAAAAGTTTTACTTATCCCTTGTGATCTCCAGAGAATGGCAGCGGTGGAACAACTTCGACAGCTCGCACAACAAATTGAAGTTGATTTCTTTGAATCATCGGCACAATCTCCCCAACAAGTGGCACAAGAAGCCCTTATCTTTGCTCAAGATAAACACTATGATGTTTTGCTTTTTGACACAGCAGGTCGCCTTGCTATTGATGAGCATCTTATGCAAGAACTTCAAGAAGTAAAAACGATCATTCAACCCTTTGAAACCTTCTATGTGGCTGATAGCTTGAGTGGCCAAGAAGGAGTTCGCAATGCTGAAATCTTCCATCAAAAAATCAAAATCGATGGCGTCATTCTAAGTAAGTTTGATAGCGATAGCAAAGGAGGTATCGCACTCTCAATCGCCTATCAATTAGGGCTTCCTTTGCGTTTTATTGGAAGTGGAGAGAAGGTGGCAGATTTGGATGTTTTCTTACCTGATCGCATCATCTCTCGTCTCATGGGTGCTGGAGATATCGCAACTTTGGCAGAAAAAACTTCAAGCGTCTTTAGTGAAAAAGAAACAAAGGCAATCACCAAAAAAATCAAGAAAGGGCAATTTAATTTTGAAGATTTTCTTGCCCAAATTGAAAATGTCAAAAAACTTGGCAATCTTGGCAATCTTGTAGGGATGATTCCAGGGCTTGGCAATATGGCAGGAGCACTTAAAAATGTCGATCTAGACAATTCCCAAGAAATCAAATCCATCAAATCTATGGTGAATTCGATGACAAAAAAAGAGCGCGAAAATCCAGATCTTCTCAATGGTTCTAGACGCAAAAGAATCGCTCAAGGTGCGGGGCTAGATATCGCTGATGTGAATCGCATCATCAAACAATTTGACAATGCTTCAAAAATGGCCAAAAAGCTCAGTAGCAAAGGGGGGATGCAAAACCTCATGGGAATGATGCAACAAATGAAGGGTAAATTTCCAAGGTAAAAAAATTTTTTTCTTGTAGAATCTAGAGCTAAACTCAAAAAATCAAGGAGGAAGTCATGGAATTTGATTTTTATGCCACGCTTGTGAGCATGGTTGCTGTTTTGCTTCTAGGGCGATTCATCATCAATCGTGTGAAATTTTTGGCTGATTACAATATTCCCGAATCAGTAGTCGGAGGTCTTTTTGTAGCGCTTATGATCACTATTGCCTACAAAACATTCAATTTTCAGATCAACTTTGATAGGTCGCTCCAAGGCCCACTAATGCTTGCATTTTTTGCCTCGATTGGACTCAATGCAGATTTTGCCTCACTCAAAAAAGGAGGGAAAACCCTCATCAAATTTTTGGCAGTCGTTGCAGTTTTACTCATCATGCAAAACCTTGTAGGCATCAGTCTCACCTCAGCAATTGGAGAAAATCCCCTTATTGGTCTATTGGGAGGATCAATCACAATGAGTGGAGGGCATGGGACTGGAGCAGCATGGGCAGCAACTTTCAAAGAAGCTCCATTCTTTTTTAGCAATGGCTTAGAGATTGCCGTAGCATGTGCAACCTTTGGACTTGTTATGGGAGGATTGATCGGAGGTCCTGTCGCTCGCTTTTTGATCAAAAGACACAATCTCCAACTTCCAGAAACTCAAGATAATGAGGATGGAGCATTTGAATCTCCTCAAAAACAACGCCTCATCACAACAACGAGTTTCATCGAATCTTTAGCACTCATTGCTTTTGCACTCTTTGTGGGTATCAAGATTGAAGGGTGGCTTAAGGGAACTGCATTTGCACTTCCTACTTTTGTTTGGTGTTTGTTTGTGGGTGTTATTCTCAGAAATCTCCTCTCACTTTTTAAGATTCATCAAGTTTTTGAACGCGAAGTTTCTGTTATTGGAAATGTCAGTCTCTCACTCTTCCTAGCTTCTGCCCTCATGACGCTCAAACTCTGGGAGCTTGCCAATCTTGCACTTCCACTATTTATCTTGCTCTCATTGCAAGCCATTGCGATGATCTTATATGCTGTGTTTGTGACTTTTCCTGTTATGGGCAAAGATTATGATGCGGCAGTTTTGGCAGCCGGACATTGTGGCTTTGGACTTGGAGCGACTCCTACAGCCATTGTCAATATGCAGGCCGTCACACAGCGCTATGGTCCAAGCCATGTAGCATTTTTGGTTGTTCCGATGGTTGGAGCATTTTTCATCGATATCTTTAATGCCTTTGTGATCAAATTTTTTCTCTCTCTTCCCTTATTTGGATGATGAAAAGAACGATTGCAATTAGTGGCGGAGGGACTGGCGGGCATCTTGCCATCGCCAGAGCCCTCATGCTAGAGTGTCAAAAACAGGGGATTCCATGCATTTTCATCGGATCCCAGTCTGGTCAAGATAAACTCTGGTTTGAGCACGAAAATGGCTTTGAAGCAGTCTATTTTCTCAAAACAAGTGGGGTCGTCAATCAACGAGGACTTGGGCTTTTTAAGACTCTTTCTTCACAATTTTCTGCCTTTATTGAAGCTCAAAAGATTCTCAAAAAACACAATACCTCTTGCGTTTTTAGTGTCGGTGGCTATAGTTCTGCTCCCGCTTCCTTTGCATCTCTTAGGCTTAAAATCCCTCTCTTTATCCATGAGCAAAATGCGATCAAAGGCACACTCAACAAGCTTCTCTCACCATTTGCTCAAACAATCTTTGGAAGCTTTGCAGATAAACACAGGAATTTTGTCCAGACCCCCTACCCCATTCAAGATATCTTCTTCCAATACAAAAGAATCCGCCAAAACATCAAATGCGTTCTCTTTATCGGTGGAAGTCAGGGAGCTGTTGCGATCAACAATTTTGCTCTACAAATCGCCCCTCTCCTTCATCAAAGAGGAATCCACATCATCCACCAAAGTGGTGAGAGAGACTATGAGCGCTTAAGGGCAGAATATGCAAAGCTTCAGATTCCAATCACACTTTTTGCCTTTACAAAAGACTTGGCTTCACAGATGCAAGAGGCTGATCTCTGTTTTGCTCGTGCAGGAGCTTCAAGTGTATGGGAAATGTGTGCCAATGCTCTCCCTTGCGTTTATATTCCCTATCCCTATGCTGCGGGAAATCACCAATATCACAATGCACTTTTTTTCACACAAAAAAAACTTGGACTTCTCGCTCCACAAGAACAGCTCAGTCTTGAAACCCTAAATCAAGCTCTCAGTCTTGATATCCACTCCATCTCCCAAAGACTTCAAGAAGAAATTTCACAAGGCGGAGCCAAGATCATTTTGGATCATATCCTCGAGCATATTCACTCCCACACAATAAAACATTAGTCCATGAGCACTCAACATACACGCCTAGCTAAAATTTTGGAGAAGCTATATCTGGGTGAAACATTGAGAATCTCTTCTCTAGCCAAAGAATTCAACACAAGCACCAAAACAATCCAGCGTGATTTAAAAGAAAGATTGGGGGGTGATATCCTTCTTCGTGAGAAAAATCAATTCAAGCTCAATCCCCTCTATCAATCCCAAAAAGATCGTATCGTTCTTTGCATCCTAGAAAACTTGATCAATCAAGTTGAAGGAAATCTCCACATAGAGCTACTAGGGATTTTAAATAAGCTCAATACTTATCCCAATCCATTTCAAGCTCCACTCACATCCATCATCCACAAAACAAAAGAAATAGAGCAAATCCAAAAAGCCATCAAAAACAAGCTTTTGATCTCTTTTAGTTACAAAAATCAAAAACTCTCACGCATCGCCCCCATCAATCTCTATGTCATTTGTCACACAGTTTATTTAGAAGCCCTAGTTGATCAAGAGAGACACTATTTCACCCTAGATTCAATCTCTGAGTGCAAAATCAGCAGGCAAAAACACTACACACACACCACACCACATCAAGGTGAAAGAATCTCGCTCTTTATCTATCCTCAAGCTCGCAATTATGCACAATCCATCATATGGGGAGAAAATCAAGAAACTTGGCTAGACAAAGATGGCAGTCTAGTTGTGGAGTTTATTTGTGCCAATGAAGATGCATTGATCCAAGCAATTTTGTGCCAAATCCCCCACATCATCGTCTTAGAACCTCAACACATCAAAAATCGAATTGAACAAAAAATCTTAGCCTACATCAAAAAGCAATAATAATTTTAGCGATGCAAACCCACGCTTCTAGCCCGAATCTGCCACCATTGAAATTCCCTATAAGCCCTCACTTGATCTTTTAAAGATTGGGGTGCTTTTTGAGATTTATCCAAAATCTCAACACTCGATGGACCTGCCCATGGAAAATACTCTTCTCCTCCCATATAGATTCCTAGATGGTTTGCAAATATCGTCTCATTGTAAGCAAAGCGCTCAATTTCATCCAAACTCAACATATTTTTCCCTCCATTGCTAAAATATCTAACATCTGAAAGCGAATAAGCCAATAGTGTAGGAAAAATATCTTTATGTGATCCAAGCCTAGCAGAATCAAACCTAAAGCCCACAGCCTCAAGATAAGGCTTGGGGATATAAAGATAAAGCGGGACAGAATAATTGATCAATTCTTTCTTTGGAGGTAAGGGAACCAAACTTCTCATTTTGTGATCCCCAGTGGCTGCGATAATGATTCTCTCTCTCATTGTTGAAGATTTCACAAAATCCAAAAATCTCCCAAAACTATCATTGGCATATTGATATGCCTGTGCAATCAGCTCCCGCTTAGGATTAGGCAGGGCTTGCGTGATGTCCTTTTTGAGAGGAAATAGCTCATAATGGTCTGGGATAATTTCTGGAGGATGATTAGAGATTGTCAAAATGCACACAAAAAGAGGTTTTTTGCTCTCTTGAAGCAAGGTTTGCAACAATTTATAAACATACTCATCAGGGATTCCATAAGCTGTTTGATATTTTTTAGCCTCAGGATAGAGATCAATGATTTTATTGGCATCATAAATCTTATGTCCTCCTTGAGTCACAATATAATCCCCATATCCTGCCCAACTTGCATTCCCAGCAGTCAAAAAGATGACTTCATACCCCCTCTTAGCATACAATTCAAAAGCATTGCCTTCTAAAATCTTCTTTTTGACCTTGCTCAAACCAATATGAGCCACAGGAGATCCGAAAAACAGACCCGAGAAAGAAGCTGCCGTCCCATTAGCATAGGGCAAAAAACGAGTAAATACAAAATCCTCATCAAAGTGTTTGCGCAAACTCCCTAGCAAATCAAAATTTTTCACATCATCAAGTTCCAAAAAATTATTTCCAAAACTTTCCATGAGATTAAGAATCACATGAGGGGGATTGGTCTGTAAAAATTCATTTTTGGGAGTTGTGTCAAAAAATGAAATCTGTGCTTTTGAGAGAAGCTCTTCACCCACTTTTGGATCCACTGGCTCAAAACGATCGCTATTTTTATAATCTCTAATCGCCCATGCAAATGCCATGATGGGATGTGGAACAAGGTGATTGATTTGCTGGATTGAGGAAACATTGCTTTGAGACCTTAAAAGAGGCTCAGAAAAAAACGCACCCCTAACCCCAGCAATAAAAAAGAAAAGAAAAACAAGATTAAATACAATCAGTGCTACTAATTGCTGTATGTGGGAAGGGGGGTTAAAGAGAGATTCTATGCTAGAAGACTTAGCAATTTTTCTAGAAAGAAAATAGCTCAAATATCCAACAGCTAAAGAAAATAAAATCCCCCAAATCAATGGATAGTCCTTCAAAGCAATCTCAAGGATGGCTTTTGTATTATCATCGACAAGACCAAAAATAAAAATATCAATCTGCGTGCGATAAATTTGAAAATAAAAATAATTGATCAGATAAAAAAATGCAAAAACTACCCCAAAAATCCCCATCAAATATGCAAAAAAGCCAAAAAATTTCTCTCTTCCCCACTTGCTTAAGTGACAGATATAACCCAGCAAAAAAGGCAAAACAAGCGCACTGGTCACAATCCGCAGATCATACGCCAAGCCATATTGATAGAGACGGAAAATTGAGCTTAGATTCTCTTGTGTGATCTTCCAATCAAGATAACTGATATGCATCACAAGTCTTGCAATCAAAGCAAAACCCATAAAAATCATAATAAAAGCAAAAATATTAAAAAGTAATTTTTGATTGAAATAAGAAACCTTCATTTTTTCTCCAGATTCAACACAATCAGCACATAGATGAGATCACGCTATAGCCAAGCAAATATCAATAAAGTGACTTGATTCTGATTTTACCCCCCATCCCCCCCATTTCTGTGTCTCTACTTCGTCACGATACTAAAACTCAAATCAAGAATCTCTTTATGAGATTTGATGAAATCATTCAACTCTTCCAGGCTCAATGCTTCAATTTTTTGAAGTTCTTGCTTTTGATAATCCAAATCCAGTCCAAGATAATAATTCCCAAAAGCTGTGCTTAAGCGCTGAGAGAGCGTTTCACTGCGTAATGGCTCGCTTCCCAAAAGAAATTTCTTGGCACTATCCAACTCTTCTTGTGTCACCCCATCTTCCACAAACTCTTTGACCACTTGCTTGACAAGCTTGATGCTTTGATCTTGATTGGCAATTTTTGTCTGAAGATAGCCACTGGCGTATGTAGCGAGTTTGGAGAGATTGATTCTCATATATGCAGAATAAGCCAAACCATTTTTGACCCTGATCTCTTCCATCATTCTTGAACCAAAACCACTCGCCCCCAAAATAAAGCTCATCACCTTGGCCTTATATGCCTCACTCTTATAATCTTTGAGCATAAATGGAGCACCAAAGTAGATATAGGCCTGCTCTGTAGGCTTATATTGGACTTTGCTTTGTGTTTGAGCATTGGCACTATAGGATTTGAACTCACTTTGCTCACCCAAAGGAAGCTTGGATAGCAATGGGTTGAGCTTGGATAGTGTTGATTGGATATCTAGATCTCCTCCCACAACAAGAGTCAAGCGCTTAAGAGAAATTGCATGTGCGATATAAGATTTGACTTGATTCAAAGAGATCGCTTTGATGGCAGCAGGATTTCCATTGGATGGGAATTGCAAAGGTGTGTTTTTAAACAAAAGTTGAGACAATCCCACACTTGCAAGATAATCATAATCATTTTTCTTCGCCAACAAAGATGAGATCGCTTGTTGCTTGACTTTTGAGAGAGCTTTTTCTGTGAGATTTGGGGATTGCAACAGCATTGCTAGCAATTTCAACGCCTCCTCCTCTTGCTCTTTCAAAAAAGAAAGATCAATCTCAAGAAATTCCTGAGAACTAGAAACATGAAGAGAAATCGCTTTCTCCTCCAAAAGAGAGGCAAATTTCACACCGCCAAGTTCCTTTGTCCCCTCATTGAGAAGCAATGATGAAAGATAGGAAAGTCCTTGAATCTCTCCATTGTAAGCACTACCAGATCGAGAAAAAATAAGCTGAATCGCCCCTGTTGGAATGATCGAGCTTTGCTCATAAATCACAGGAACTTCTACCCCATTGACTTCCATCTTACTTAAATCTGCACCGAACATCACGCCTCCTATAAACAAGAAAAATAAACAAAGTTTTTTCATACAAATTCCTCCAAGATATGATAGGCCGTGTCCCTTTTGGCAGGCACGAATCCCAAATCCTTAATCAATGTAATCATCTCTTGTGTATTCATTCTATGGCTTACTCCAGCACTTGAGACGACATTCTCCTCCATCATCACACTTCCCAAGTCATTTGCACCAAACAAGAGGGCAATCTGCCCGATATGACTACCTTGTGTGACCCAAGAACTCTGAATATTTTTGACATTATCCAAAAAAAGCCTAGAGGTAGCCAAGATTCTCAAATAACGATTGGAACTCGCTGCATAAAGATGAGGAAACTCATCATGAAGTGGTGTATGCTTGGGCTGAAAACTCCATGCAATAAAGGCTCTAAAACCACCATATTCATCTTGAAGATTGCGAATATGTTCTAAATGCTCAATAATATCTTCATCTTTTTCTACACTGCCAAACATCATCGTAGCTGTAGTTTTCATACCTATTTTATGAGCTTCTCTATGTACTTCAAGCCACTCACTCACAGAGAGTTTTTTAGGAGCGATCACATCGCGCACACGATCACTCAAGATTTCTGCTCCAGCTCCTGGAATAGAGCTTAATCCCGCAGCTTGAAGACGCAAAAGCACTTCAGAGATGGGGAGTTTGGAAATTTTGGCAATATAATTGATCTCAATTGCAGAAAATCCATGGATTGTGATCATTGGATATTTCTTGTGAATATGAGCTACAAGATCTTCATACCACTCAATCTTAAGTTGTGGATGCACACCACCCTGAAAAAGAATCTGTGTCCCACCGATTGCCAAAAGCTCATCGATCTTGGCATCAATTTCTTCAAAACTCAAAATATACACACCTTCTTCATTGATCCGTCGCTTAAAGGCACAAAACTTGCAATCCACCCAGCAAATATTGGTGTAGTTGATATTGCGATCGATGATAAAAGTTGTGATGTTTTGAGGATGGAGATTTGCCCTTACCTCATTAGCCATTTTTCCTAAAGTCTTCAAAGGAGTTTTTTGCAAAAATTCTAATGCTTCTTGTGTGCTATAGCGCTTCATCAAAATCGTGTCCCCATTGTAAATTCAAAATTTGATGTCTTATCATTTGGGTGAGGCTTGATCGCCCATGGGAAAACAAGCACAATTGGCCCAATCGGTGAAACCCACTCAAGTGCAAGTCCAGCAGACTGACGCATAATAGGATCTGTACTCAATGCATAAGGGAAGTTACGCTTATGATTCCCAATGATCCCAAAATCATAAAAGACAGACAGACGCATCTGCAATGATTCCAAAATCCCATAACTCAACTCAACAGAATTGGTAAACATATAGTTTCCACCCACATATAGTCCATCAGCTCCGATCGGTGCAGGAGAAAGTGAGCCACTCTGATACCCTCTCACTGTGCTAATTCCACCCATTGAGAAAAGATTGTTAATCGGTGTATAGCCTTCTTCAAACACATATCCAGCTTGTGCTTTATAGCGCGCAATCAAATCGATTGGAATCCACTTTTTGAGATAGTGATAAAAGGCAAATTTTCCATAGAGCTTGGTGTAGTTTTCATCTCCCCCAAGTCCAGCATATTCTAGATAAGTGGAAGCGATGATTCCATTTTTGGGGAAATAATAGTCATCTGTGTTGTCAAAGCTCAGACTTGGTGTGAGAGAGATTTTCCATGGATTTGGATTGGTAAAAATCGTGCGATAAAAACTCTCTGTCCCTCCAGCAAAATCTGCAATATTAGTCCGCCCCACACCTAGTGCAAGCGAGAAACGCAATGTATTGGTCAGCAATCGCCCCACAGAAGTTGAGAATCCTGTGTTGTTTTCTGTGTAATTCCAATCCACATAAGAACTTCTAAAAACTTCAAAAGAGAAACTGAAGCGACTATCAAAGATCCTTGGATTTGTCAGACCGATATTATACATTTGACGCGTCTTAGAGATATCCATATAGACCTGACCGCTATTCCCTGTCCCAAAGAGATTTCTCTCTCTGACAGATGCATTGACGGTGATCTTGTCATAGCTTCCATAGCCAAGACCAAACATCAGCTCTCCAGTTCGTGTCTCCACAACACTGACTAAGAGATCCATCGAATCTTCACTGATACGACGCGTATCAATCCTTACAGATTCAAAAAACCCAAGTCTCCTGAGTGCATTTTCAGATTCTCTGACCTTGGTGAGATTATAAAGATCTCCTGGAGCTAGGGCGATTTCACGCCTAATGATTCGATCGCTTGTGCGTGTATTTCCTGAGATGATCACATCGTTGATATAAACCTTCTTACCCACACTCACATAATAAATGACCTTCACCTCTCCATCACTTTTATCTAAATCTGGATTGACATTGGCAAAGGGATAACCGATATCTGCGACTTTTGTTTTGATCGCATCCATATCAGCCCTCAAGGCTTGGACATCAAAATATTCTCCTTTTTTGATTTTGAGGCCTGTATAGAGCTGATCTTCAGAGATGACTGGTGTCTCTAGCACGATCTCTACGCCAGAAACCTTGTAGCGAGTCCCCTCAGTGATCTTGTAGAAAAGCTTGGCGTTGTAGTCATTGAAATTAACACTTAAAAATGGAGAGGACACCTGTGCATCTAAAAATCCTTTGCGCATATATGCATCCTGAATCCTCAAAGGATCATATTCAAGTTCTCCAAGATGAAGTTTTCCATCATTAAGACCCCACATCCACCCCATAAAATCACGCTCTTTGTTCGCACTCAAAGCCTCGATATCACGCACAGAGAGTTCTTTTCTCCCTTCATAGATCGCCTTTTGGATTGTGATTTCATTCCCTTGATTGATATTAATCTTGAGATTGTAGGCATTGCTTTGTGCAATGGACTCAGATTGAAACTCCACCACACTTCCATAATATCCCTTTTGCTCCAAAACAGCCTTGATGGTCTGCTTAGCCTTATCAAGCTTGAGTGAGTCAAACATATCTCCGCGCTTCAAGCCAAGCTGCTCAATAAGAGCTGTGCGATCAGATTCGCTTCCATAACCCTTGACTTCGATACTTCCAATCCTTGGCTTTTCTTTGAAATAAAAGTTCAAAACTCCAGAATCAAAGCTTACCCACACATCTTCAAAATACCCTTGATTATAAAAAGCTCGGATTGCTTTGTCCAATCTTTTGTAATCAAGTTTTTCACCTGTTGGGATATTGGCGATCTCATTAGCGATCACCTCAGAAATATAGATGATATTGTGATATTTGATACTTTTGACGACATCACCTTTTTGAGACTGTGAGAGTTTGGGAGGGATGGGAACTGTGTTAGCGCACACAAACCCCAAAAGCAAGAAAAAAAGAAAGATTTTTTTCAAAATAATTCCTACAATAAAAAGATGATCGATGTCCAAAGGTGCGCATTATATCGAGATTCTGATTTGGAGTTCCTTAGCTTTTTGCAACACATAAAGGTCACACACAGGATCAAAAAACACAAATTCATCGCCACTCTGATTTTTCCCCTCCAAAAGATCTCCAGACTTTCGATAACGCAAGTCTAGCTCAGCGATCTCAAAGCCACTCTTGGTTTGAGCAAACTCTTGGAGTCTTTGGGATTGCTTTTGATGGGTAAATAAAAAACAATATCCCCTCAACCCATTTCTACTCACACGCCCACGCAATTGATGCAAAGTCGCAAACCCCATCCTCTCAGCCCCGACAATCACGATTGTGCTCAATCTTGGAAGCGAGATTCCCACCTCAATCACAGTTGTCGCAAGCAAAATAGATCCTCTATCCCTAAACTCTGCTAGCACCTCATCCTTATTTTTATCTCCTCCATTTGTGCTATAGACTCCCTCAAAATGCTTCATCCAAAACCCTTGAGCTTGACTTAAAGACATATAATCCAAACGCTCGCTCTCCTCCACTAGGGGATAAACAATCGCGATTTGATGATCTTGAGCAATCTCGGCTTGGATATGTCTCAAAAGAGAGGTGAAATCTTCATTTCTAATAATCTGTGTTGAAATATCTTTGCTAAAGGGTGTGTCTTGGATCAAGGTGTGTGCGATCAGCTCTGATTGCAGCATCGCCATCGTTCTTGGAATCGGAGTGGCTGAGAACTGCAAGATATGAGGCTTTTTCCCGCTTTTGCTTGCAAGCTTTTCAAGCGTGTGTCGCTGCATCGTCCCAAACCGATGCTGCTCATCACTCATCACAAGTGCAAAATCACTCAAATCCTCATTTTGATAGAGCAAAGCCTGCGTCCCAATCACAAAATCAAACTCTTCAAAATTCTGCCGCTTAGAATCTCCTACAAACAAACCAATACGCACAAAATCTGGCAAAAACTTTTGAGCCTCACTATAGATCTGATGAGCCAAGATGGTCGTTGGAACCATCAAAATCGATTTGTAAGGATAAGCCATCATCACACTAGCAAGGATCACAATCGTCTTCCCACATCCTACATCCCCCATCACCACACGCCTTGCAGCGATATTTTGTCGCAGATCCAGAGCGATCTGCTCAATGGCTTGCTTCTGTCCTTGAGTGAGTGCAAAAGGCAGAGAATCCACAAAAGGCTGATGATCTCCATCGCATTGAAATTTTGCAGGGAATTCTATTTTTTTTCTTTTTAATTTTTGCAGATGCCAATACACCTCAAGCATCTTGAGTGCCTCAAGAGATGCAGGAGGAAAAGCCTTGTTTTTTTCAAAAAAAGTCACAAAATCCAAAGTTGGATAAAACACCTCCCATAATGCATCAATCATCTCTTGAGGAAAGCCAAGCCTCTCTAGATTCTCGCGTGTGATGAGATGATGCACTTGATTGAGAATCTTGGTATTTTTGGCCTTGTGCTTTGAAAAAATGGGAAGGATTTTTCCAAACTCTTTGACCACCTTTGGCTGAATCATCTCATAACCAAATCGTTTTTGCACAACTCCATATACATATATCACCTCATCAACAGGAAATAATGCTCGATGAAAGGGCTTGGGATGAAAAATGACCATCTCAAGAATCTCATCAAAATCAAGCATTGCAGCCCTTATCTTCAAAGCTTTGGGGGATTTATCATAAGTGATGGGTCTAATTCTAAGCACGCCATAAATGGGAGTTTTGAGAGTTGGAATCAAGGAGAGATTTTGATAAGTTTTGGGAGGATTGAGCAAAGCTTCAATGACCATTTGCGCCTGATTGGGAAAAATCTCTTCTTTCATAAGATCCTAACTTTCATTAATTGATGCTGGAATTTATGCTGGATTGTATCTATTTTGGAATAACTTTTGCTTCTTTGAAGTCAAAATTCATTGAAGAAGGATTAAGAAATGTTACGATCATTGTGGTCAGGTGTAGGCGGAATGCAAGCCCATCAAGTTGCTTTGGATGTAGAATCAAACAACATTGCCAATGTCAATACGGTGGGTTTTAAGTATTCAAGGGCTTCTTTTGAAGATATGCTCTCTCAAGTAGGAAATGCAGCGACTTCTCCACTCAACTCTGGGCTTGGAGGACAAAATGGAAAATCTGTCGGACTTGGTGTAGGGATAGGAGCTACGACTAGGGTTTTCTCACAAGGAAGTCTTCAAAACACAGATGTCAAATCTGACCTTGCGATTGAGGGAGATGGGTTTTTTGTCGTGAGTCCAGACAAGGGTGTGACTCAGAAATTTACAAGAAATGGAGAATTTCTCTTCGATGCCAATGGAAATCTCGTCACCACAGGAGGACAAGTCGTCCAAGGATGGGTCAGAGACAAAAATCTAGAAAACCTCACAGAAAAAACAATGTTCAAAATCGACAACTCCGGTCCAGTTGGCGGAATCCAAGTCGATCCTTCTATGGTTATGCCCGCACACTCCTCTTCTTCAATTTCTTTGCGCGCTAATCTGAATTCTGGAAGAAAAATTGAGCAGATGGAAAGTATCTCTGTCCTTGATTCTGCTGTAAGAACCAAAGCAGATGGAACAGATCCTATCTATGATTCCAACTTCAAACTTCAGCAGAGTGCTGAGGATATGGGTGTGCTTTTCAATGCTGATGGAGATGCAATCGCACTCACAGAAGATCAGGGAATCTGGGTCAGCTATAAAAACTCTCAAATGCTCAGAGAAATCAAAGATGCTCAAGGTGTGAGCACTCTTGGCCTCAATGGTGCACTCATTAGCTTTAGCAATGATTCCAATACCAGCGGGATCACATCCCTCACAGCAGCCAAAGATGCCATCAATGCTGCGACCAAACAAACAGGTGTTACAGCCTATATCGAAAATGGTGTGCTCAAACTTGAAAACAAAAACGATCTTGATGGAAATGAAAATCTCAAAAACATCATCATCACAGATTCTGGAACGGGTGTTTTTGCCAACTTTGCCAATGGAGATGCTGATATCACCTCATTCCGCTACAAATACACCACAAGCAATGAGCCAGATTTCACCACAGGACAATTCAAAACCACAGAACAACTACGCGAACTCATGCAACATGATGCCAATATGGTCAAAAATCCAGATGGCCCATACAAAGACAGCACATCAAGCATATCCGTCACAGTCAACCAAAATGGAATGTTTGAAATCCTCAACAAAGATAATGGAAATGGACAAGATGATATCTTGAGCGTGCTTGTCACAGGATATTCTTCTGATAATGTAGCAAGCAATATTATGTTCAAAGATGCAATGGCAACTCTCAACACATCTGCCCTCATTGAGGGAGGAAGATCCACGACAAGTGAGCGATTCACCAAGGCTGTTCATAATGCAAGTATTGATGTGTTTGATTCTCTAGGTTCCAAACACAATGTCAGAATCGAGTTTTACAAAAGTGGTCCATTGGAGTGGAAATTCCGAGCAATCGTGCCAACTCCAGCACGACTTGTAGGAGCAAGTGAAACATATCCCAACATCTTAGAGGGTGGAAGAGTGACATTCAATGGTGATGGGAGTCTAGCAGGTGTATATCCTCCAATGATTGAGTTTGAGCCCCAAAATGGAGCCAAATCTCCCCAGAGAATCGATCTAGCCTTTGGATCCAATAAAGCATTTGATGGACTCACAAGTGTAGATAAGATCTCTGAAACCTATGCGATTGATCAAAATGGCTATCAGGCAGGGGATCTAGCCGATATTCGATTTGACAACAACGGAACACTTTTGGGAGCTTTTAGCAATGGAAAAACCCTAGCACTCGCTCAAGTAGCTCTTGCAAATTTTGCTAACAATGCAGGACTCCAGCCAGATGGAGGCAATCTCTTCTCTCAAAGCTCCAACTCTGGAGCCCCGATGATTGGAGCTCCCAACACGGGTAAACGAGGTGGAGTAGCAGGAAGCAAACTAGAGATGAGCAATGTCGACCTTAGCCGAAGCCTCACTCAACTCATCGTCACTCAAAGAGGATTCCAAGCAAACTCCAAAGCTGTCACAACTTCTGATCAAATCCTCAACACCCTCCTAGCCCTCAAGCAATAAGCTTGGGGCCTCATCTCATATCAATCCCACCGATTTCAATTCCTCTATTTTAAAAAATTTTTTATCATCAAAGATTATTTAAACTTTATTTATCGATTCTCTCAATACTTTCAAGCCCACAAAAATTAAAGGAGTAAAAATGAAAAAAATTTCATTGATAATTATGATGCTTGGTGCTTTTTTGTATGCAGAGGTCAATCTCTATGGACCTGGAGGACCACACACAGCACTCAAAGAAGTAGCGAAAGTCTATGAAGAAAAAACAGGTGTGAAGGTCAATGTCAATTTTGGCCCACAAAAAACATGGCAAGAGAAGGCAGAGCAAAATGCAGATATTCTCTTTGGTGCCTCTGATCAATCTGCCGTTGCAATCGCAACAGATTTTGGAGATAAATTTGATCCTAAAACAATCAAGCCTCTTTATTTCAGAGAAGCAATCATTCTCACACAAAAAGGCAATCCACTCAAGATTAAAGGACTCAAAGATCTAGCTAAGAAAAAAGTTCGTATCGTCGTGCCAGAGGGTGCTGGCAAAAGCAATACTTCAGGGACTGGCGTATGGGAAGATATGATCGGTCGCACAAAAGATCTCAAAACCATTGCAGACTTTAGATCCAATATCATCGCCTATGTCCCAAACAGTGGAAGTGCCAAAAAACTCTTTTTGGAAAAACAAGCTGATGTATGGATCACTTGGCTAGATTGGGCTAAGAGCAATCCAGATTTTGGTGATGTTGTCAGAATCGAGAAAGATCTAGTAATCTATCGATCGTTCAATATCGCTCTAATCAAAAATGCCTCAAAAGAAGCACAAGATTTTGCAGAATTTCTCTCTAGCCAAGATGCTGAAAAAATCTTCAAAAAATTTGGATGGCTTAGATGATCCTACCCCCTCTCCCTCTCTTTTAGGGTGAGGGGCACAATCCCAAGATCGAAAATCCCCCATATTTCCTACCCCCTCTTTTTTTTATAAAGAAAAATTACTTTTTGATCAAAGTGAAATAAAACTCGCTCTTTTTGTTGTATTTGGCTGAGATGAAATTCTCTCCATCAAAGCTAAGCACCTGTCCTGATTTGAGATCAAAAGTCTGATCACCTATCATCACCGTGATATCTCCTCTCACCATAGTGAGCAAAATAGAATATCCAGGATGATTGTGCTTCTTGATCTCATCACCCTTCACGCCCACTTTTTTGACAAGCATAAATTGCTCATTTTGGATCTGTGTCCCAGCATCTTGAAAAACCTTAGTCTCTACAAGTTGACTAGGATCAGCATAAACACTTGCACAAAATGCCAAAACACCCAAACATATATTTCTAAATTTCATCTTTGATCTCCTTTGAGTAGATTACTGCTTGATTAGTGTGATGAAGACTTGACTATCTTGTGCAAATTTGGCTGAGATGAAATTCTCTCCATCAAAGCTAAGCACCTCTCCAGGCTTGAGATCAAAATCTTCTTGATCATTGAGTGTAGCAATCACATGGCCAGATACGACTGTAAAAAGGATGGAATACCCAGGGTGATTATGTCGCTGGATCGCCTCACCTTGCGCACCTGATTTTTTGACAAGCATAAATTGCTCATTTTTGATCTGCATCCCGTTTTCATGAATGACTTTAGTCATAGTTAGCTCCTTAAAATAAGATAGGAGCTAGATATATCCAAAAAGAGAAGAATTTTTGTTTAATTTTAAATTTAATTCTCCTCAATGCATTTGAGCTCTTTTGAGGACAGACACATCACCATCTACTGCAATATCCTACATATGATGAAACTGCACATCAGAGAATCTATTGAGCTTGGATTCTTTTCTAAGCTTGAGTTGGCATCTTCTCAATATAGAGGCTTTGGCTTGGGAATGCAAATCCTAAGCCATGCTTATCCAAAATCTCCATAATTTTTAGCATCACATCTTGACGCACCTCAAGCCATTCTCCCCAAATCGTAGTCTTAGAAAAGCAATATACCAAGATATTGATCGAGCTTCCTGCAAACTCATCAAGCACGACAAAAAGATTACTTTTGTATCCCAAAAGATCATCGATAGAGATGATATTGCTTTTGAGATCAAGCTCATAATGACTCAAAGGATGTTTCTCATCATCAGCCTTGGCGATCTTTGGATGAGAGAGAAGCATCAGCTGGATATCCCTCACACACGCTCTGATTTGCTCAGGTGTCGAGCTGTAGGTGATTCCAATCTGCATCCTAATGCGTCGCCCCATCTTGCGTCTACTCCAGTTTTTGACACTGCCATTGGCTAGGAGTGAATTAGGCACAAACAACATAGCATTATCAAATGTCCGAATTGTTGTGCGTCGCAATCCCACTTCCACCACGGTCCCCTCGATATCTCCACACACGATCCAATCCCCTTGGTTGAATGAGTTGTCAAACAAAAGCACCACAGAGGCAAAAAAGTTTGCCAAGACATCTTTGACAGCAAATGCCACAGCAAGCCCTCCGATCCCAAGAGAAGCGATCAATGCCGAGACATTGAATCCAAAGTTTTTCAAAAGCACAAGAATGGCGATCACCACGATAAAAAAGTAAATCACTTTGAGCAAAAGATTGATCACTTCGCGGCGGAAAGAATTATTGCGCTGAGCGATATTTCCCAAAATAGCGATCCCATAACCCTTAAAAAGCAAAATAGTCAGCCAAGAAAGACTAATGATCAAAGAAGCATTGATCCATACTTTGATCTTGGGAGAGACAGGATTGGGGAATGCCAAAATATCTAGTGCCAAACTTGAACTCACAATCAAAATGATCCACAAAATCGGAGATGCGATCTGCTCTTTGATCTGCTCTTGGATAGTCTTATTTTCCAAAAATCTTGAAAGCATACTGATGGATTTGATCAAGATGCGCGCAAGCAAATGTCTAAGCAAAAAGAAAAAGATAAAAATCCCTAGAGAAAAAGCACCCTTAGTCACGGCAGGATACTGGATCTGAGAGGGAAGAATCTTAGTCGTTTGATCCAAAATAGTAGCAAAGTCAAAGCTACTCCATAGGCTATCTGGGAGCAAGAGATCAAGATTGCTTTTGAGATAGTTCAAAATCTCTGCATAACTCCCCACGATGATCTCAAATTCTTGTTGCTTTGTTTTGTAGTTTGCCAACTCTTGAGGGTTTAGTCCGCCAATCTCACTCTCTTGGGGATTTTTTGATCCTTGGATAATTTTTGAGAGAGCACGATTGATCTCCCCTCTCACCTGTACATGAGTGGTAAAAAAATGATTGCGCTCTGCAAGAGTCTGAGCGCATTGGATCAGCGTTTGTTTGGCAATCAGTTCCTGAAGTTTGAGGGAATTAAGTGCTGAGGAATAGGGGTTTTGGATCGTATCAGAGAGGATATCTTCAAGTTCGCTAATAGCTACATTGAGATTCTCCAAAGATTCGATTTCTTTTTTTAGGATGCTTTGGATGATCTCAGCCATGAGCTTGTCTTTTTTTTGTGAGGCTTTGATGAGGGCTTGTGTGGAAGTTTGATTCCTAGAGGCTTTATTGATCTTGATCACTTCTTGGGTCAAAATATAAAAATCTTTTGCCCCCAAGCACACCATGAAATAAAAAAGCAATAATAATTTCTTCATCTTTTCCCCTTATTGATTTGTCATCTTTTGATGCTTGTTGAATCTCTGAAATTTTTCCGTGTATTGATGAAGTAATCACTGCTATAAGCAGGAGTCTTTTTGACCTCATTGTTGTTTCTAATATCTGTTTTTGTATTGTCAGTGATGACTGGAATATTTCTAGGATCATATTCTGGCTTAGGTGGAGGTGGAGGAGGCGGCATTGATGAGGGGACTTTGAGTCTTCGTGTATTTTTAGGACCAAAATTAAATCTCACACCTGCATTGATCGCATAAGCTGTGTTGGTATCACCAAAGAATCCTGTAGAAGCCTCCAAATACACTCTTGAGGAATCATTGAGGATGAAGTTGGCTCCAGCTTGCAAAAGCAAGTGAAAATCTCCCCCATATTTGTAGCTCACAATACTATGACCATCATCAAGATCGACACTTCCTCCAGTCCCTACTTCATATACAAATGAAGCACCCAAGCGAATATCGCCTTTAAATGAAAAATACTCCATAGCATACGCACCAATCAATCCCGCTCGCATAATCACTGGGAATGTATCACCCAAAATGGCATGAATATTGGTGTTGGATGCATCGATGAAATCAAGCTCATTGCCCAAAATATATCCACTTGTGATTTGAGCCTCGGGCTGAAGATAGAAATAATTTCTTCTTTTTTGTCCAAGCTTGAATTTCTTGCCAATCTCGGCATTGACCATAAATTTGTGATTGTAATATTTGGGAGAGTTTTTAGCCAAAGAGTAATAACTAATATCATACATCCCATAGCTCAAAATATACTTAGCTACGATATCTACATAGAAATCATTCTTAGCCACAAACACATCATAGAAATTAAATCCGATATTATGAATGCTTCCAGTATAGTCTTTGCTATTGGGATTCACAAGTGCATAGCTCAAGGCAAATCCCAAGAAATTTTGTCCCCTAAGAGAGAGGGAATTTTGATCATATCCTAGCCATCCAGAATAATAGCTATCATCGACCTTGATGTGATTGTTGGTCTCTCTTGTGCTATTGACCCCCATGTAATATCTTGCCCACAATCCATCGATTCGCTTAAGATCTTTGAGTTCGCCTAAGCGCTGATTGAGTGTCTCAGTCTGAATTGCAAAGGAGCGATACTGGCTTTGTAAAATCGAGGCGATCACCTTCGTCCCATAAGAAGGACCAGTATTTTTTATGTTGCCCAAAATCCAGTCCCATCCCCCCGTTCCACCTCTTGTGGGAACTTTTGCAAGCTCTGTTTCATATCGATGATTTCCCATCTCAGTGGGACCACCTACAAAGTTTGCTGTCGTGCCCTCATCATCAATATGAGCGACAACGATGTATTTTCCATCAAGATTGGTTGTATAGGTCGCTGGATTGTAATACACTTGGATGATATGCTCACCCACGCCTGATTGTGCAGCAATCTTATCTGAAAGCTCTGCTCCAATATCTGTATAGACTCTAAACACCCCATTCAATCCCCCAAGACTTCCAAGATGGAGTGTCCTAGCATTGGTCTGTCCATCTTGTGGGGTGATCCCAGGAGTGATCATTGATTTGCCTATCCTTCTCCCCACCACAGCTTCATTTCTATCTCTAGTCATATCCACCATGCTGATAGGAGAATCTTCTACGCTCATAAACATCACTGTTTCATCTTGGACGATCGAGGGAGAATTGCTGACACTCAATGATTTGAGTGCAGAATCCCCAGTCATGATCCAGCGACCACCAAAGCCACCACTTGATCCAAGTGTCGCCTCTCCAAGTTTAGGATCTCCCTGAATAATCCTTCCCATCAGTTTTCCGCCATTGAGGGCAATTTTGAGTATTGATTGATCTTCTGGGGTGATATCAAAATTGATCGTCGCATTGCCTAGGGAAACCAATGTCGCTGAGGAACTTTCTTTTGTAAATAAACTTCCTGAGATTCTCGCTCCTGTATTTGCCACAAGTGTGAGTGTGGCTCGATCTGAAATCGTTAAATTCTCAATCACACTATCTGAGAAATTGGTCGTGGAGATATTGATGGCATTAACTCCACCTGATGTCATACTTTTGATCACACCATCAGAGCGATTATCCAAAGACAATTCAAAGCGCCCATGTGCGAGATTAATCGAATCAGAATTGATCGTAGAGTTATTAGAAAGGATTTGCATCGCTCCATTGATTGTTGTCGTTGTATTTTGCAAAGTAGATTTGCCCGTAAAGTTCATCTTGAAGTTAAACTCATTTCCCTTGGCTGCTCCAGCATGTGTGATAGAACCCGCCAAAATCGAGCCATTGTGAGCATTGACATTGATCAGAGGTGTTGCAGTTGAGGTGATATTGGAGTGCATCTCTGAGGCATTATTGAGAGTGATATTGACTGTGCTTTTATTTGCGGTGAGATCTCCAAAAATCTTAGAGCGATTATTGAGATTGATTGTAGCTTGCACATTGCTGATGTTGATATTCCCCTTGACTTCAGAAAAATTCTGACCATCTAGGAGAAAGGTCCCACTGCTTTGAGTAATATTTCCTGCGAGTTGAGATCGGTTATCAAGATAGATCTTTGTATCTGAAAGAAAGTTATTATTTGAGACAACCTTGACATCACTTGTGAAAGAGGATCCATTGAAACCTTTCAGCACGACTTTGGAATCAATCAGAGTGATACCACTCTGACCCCCATCTCCTCCAGCTTTTTGAGAAGATCCATGGTCAAGGAAAATCAAAGCATCACTGACATTATCGATAGTTATTTTTCCAAGAGTGGAGGCATTATCCATCTTTAGATGTGAAAACTTAGAATTGCTTAAGCTTGTCTCTCCGATGATGCCAGATTTATTGGTCATCACAAAGTCCAATGTCCCGCCCTCTTGCTTGAAATCTCCTTCAATCGTGAGACCTGAGGCGGGGAGAGGGAATGTCGGCTCTTTGCCAGGATGGAGATCTTCGATCTTTACAGGCTTGGTATTGATTAGATTTGTATTGGTTGAGATTAGATTTCCTTGGATGACACTCCCCTCTCCCATCCCACCTAGATAGACATCTGTCTCGCTAAAATTTACATCCCCAGTGATCGTGCTTCCATTACTGATCGTTAGGACAAGGCTAGGATTCTTTTCTCCCTTACCCGTCATCTCAAACCCCTTGCCAATGCTTGTACGATCAAGGGTCATCACTGTATTGCCGCGTGTGATATTGACACTTCCACCGATTGTCGAATCTTTGAAGTGAAAATGCGATGTGGCATCCACCAGCTTGATATCTCCTCCGATATTTCCTCCATTGATATCTGCTTCAGCCTTGCCCCCAGTTATCTCAATATTTCCCCCAATCGATCCACCCCCTCCGATCTCGATGTCAATCTCATTTTCTTTGTCCTTAGAAATCACATTTCCTGTGATTCTAGATCTATTAATCACAGTAAGCTTAGAGCTTGAGCGAATGAGAGTGAAATTACCATGGAGAGTTGTTGAACGATCTAGCTTAAGATGATTGGTGCTTTTTCCATTTCCATCTTTTTTGTTACTATCTGTGATCGTAAAACTTTTGAGATTTGAACCATGATCAAAAGTGATTTTTGTACTATCTGCTTGATCAATAAAAGTTGGTTGAGCAAAGGATGATTCGGCATAAGTGATATTTGAAGTCCCTCCTTTTTGTCTATAAGTTCCATTGAGCTTAAGTCCTGCTATCCACCCACCTAGACTTCCTCCATTTTGGGTGAAATTTCCCTTGATCGTCTCATCCCAAGAGGGGATGTTTCCATTGCTCATCGTTGTTATGACATTATTTAGAGTGACACTTCCATTGATTGTCGCACCTCCTCCCATCTCAAATCTGAGTGATCCACCATTCTGCGTATAAGATCCTGTGATACGCGATCCCCTCCTAGCATAAAAGCGTGTATCTGTATTGCGATTATTTACACCCCCAAAAATGTGTCCATTATCTAGCCTCAAATCTTGTCGCCCCCCCTCTTGAGTGACACTTCCATGAAGTTGAGTCCCGCTATAGAGAAGGATTTTGGACTGCGTGGTATTGCGCGATGTTATACTGCCATTGATTTTTGAGTTCCCATCCCCTCGCACCACGAGATCCCCTCCTGTCGCACTGATACCTCCATTTCCCGTTGAGCGATCAAAGCGCAACCACAAAGCATGATTTTCAGAAATCGCTCCACCATTGAGAGTAGAACCACTTTCAAACTCAAGTGCAGTGATATAGTCTGCTGAAATCCACTCATCGACTTTGCGTCCATTGCCATCTTTGACACGCACCCCTCCATTGAGACTAGATCTAATAAACCTTAGCTGGACCTTACCTTCCCTTTGTTTCGCTGGATCATTGACTTGCTCATACCCCCCATTGATCGTCGAATCAGACACAGTCCCTCGCAAAACAGGTCCCACACCATTGGTGATCTTGACTCCATTATTGATCACAGATCCATTAGAAAGCCTAAAGATTTCTTCATTACCAAATTGAGTAGGAGTCACGCCTGTGAGCAAAACTCCTTGAGCGATAGTTGAACCGCTTAAATGAAATTTCGAGAAATTCCCCCCACTTTGTGAAAACATTCCTCCAATTTTGGTTGATGTGGCTTCCAAATACAAAGTTCCATTGGTTTGCATGACATTATCTCGGATGGTAGAACTCTTGAAATTAAAGTTTCCAGTCCCTTCAGAGTTTGTGATCCCACCGTTTAAATTGCTATTGTTATTGAGTGTCACAGTCAGATAGCTTGAATTTGCCGAGATCGATCCATTGACTGTGGAAGCATCCACGCTCAGCGTGAAATCTCCTCCATTTTGAGTAGCCCCGCTCATCGAGGATCCTTGAGTGAGTGAAAGCGTCACCTTGGAATTATTTCCTGCAAAACTATCCATCTTGGATCCCTCATATAGGGAGATAGAGCTCCTTCCAAGAGAAAAATTATATCCCGTGACAGAAATTGCTTGAAGCGTGCTATTTCTGAAATCCATCTCTGTCACAGCATTAGAAATCGTAATACTTGAATCAAACTTAGATCCTTTAAACTCGACATCAGATTCCCCCCCTGTTTGCATCCAAGTGCCTTTCAAGTGAAGTCCGCCCATTTGCATATTGAGCTTGCCATCACTTTGAGAAACATTGCCTGTGATTGTGATTGTTTGATTGGTGGGAGATTGATTTTCATTCCCCAAAATATTGGCTCGTGTATTACCAGAGATTTGAATCCCTCCAGTCAATATCCCCTCTATCCTTGCCTCAAGTGTCCCAGCAGTTTGTATGATATTTCCTTGCATCTGGGCATCTTTTGTAAGAACGATATTGGTGCTCCCATCATTTGATAAACTTCCGACAAGCGTCCCTTTGATCTGAGCATCCAAATCTGTGCCAACTCCACTAAAAATCCCAAGCTTTCCATTGTTTTTCCCACTTGTGAGTGTCAGTGTCGCACCATTTTTTATGTCAAACTTCACATGATTTTTCACATGACTCATATTTGCAATGCTTAGATCAAGATCCAAACTCCCACTATTGACATTGAAAGTCGCTCCAGCTCCCTCTTGAAAAAATGCCATTATCATTTTGTTGATTGTGTTTGTCCCACTGCTCTCAACGGTCAGTTTTCCACTACCCGTTAAACTCACACTATCAATTGTTTGACCGGTAATGGTCTTTGTTTGTGTATCTGTAATACTCCAATCTTCTCCATAGCTCAAGCCTACAAGCAGTGCTGAGAGAGTGAGTGCGGGCATCAGTCTCTTCATGGATTGCCACCATTGTTAGGATTGATCACATCAACCTCATCACGATAATTTTTCCGCATCATGGGCTGAGGGGTGTATCTCTGAGCTGGATAGCTGACATTTCCTCTATTATAGCTTGGCACTTCTCTTCTCTTGCCTCTGTAATTGGTATTGATATCTTGTGTCGTGAAGCCTTTGATCACAGGGACAGTCCGACGATCATCAATGGGTGGGGGAGTTGGTTCATAGGGGTTATACACCATCGGCACATCAGCGACGATATCATTGCGTCTCCCAAAGACAAAGCGCAATCCCAAATTGATATTAAACACCGTATTATAACTCCCAAAAAAACTTGCATCAAACGAAGTATACATCCTCAAACTATCGGCAAACTTAAAATCTGCATGAGCGCTCAAAAGCATTCTAAAATCTCCACCTTGAGCTTTTTTGAGCACATTGGAACTATCGCTGAAATTAAGCTCTCCTCCACTATTGACATCATAAGCAATAGAAGTTCCTGCCTTGATATTTGCACTAATTTTATCTCCAAATGATCTTCCTACAAATGTTCCCAAGCGCATCAATACTGGTGCATTATGCCCAACAGATGCAAAAATCCTCTCTCCACCTACATCGACAAACTCTGTATTGTAGCCTTGAATGTAACCACTGGTGATCTGAAACTGTGGCTCGATGTATAGGCTCTTTCTTTTTTCACCTAGATAAAATGTATGTCCCATCTCAAAGTTTGCCAAAAATTTATGATTGGAAATTTTAGGATGATTTGTCTCCAAAGAGTAGTTAGAAATCTCAAATTTACTTGAAGTATAGATGTATTTGGCAAGCAAATCAAAATAAAATCCACTATAGGCTTTAAACACATTATAAAACCCAAAACCAAAGTTAGAAGAATTTCCCACATAATCCTTGCTTTCTGTATTCATCCCCGTATAGTTGAAAAACACTCCCAAGAAATTATGCCCCCTCAATCCCTTAGCATTATAATCAGCTCCACTCCAAATCGAATAATACTTATCCGTCGCACTCGTGCTATAGTCTGTGGCTTCCTTGTTTGCCTGACCGATAAAAGACCTCACCCAAAACCCACTATCTCTCTGGATCTTTTCAAGTCCACCAAGTCTGCGATCCAGACTATCTGTCTCAAGTGCGAAAGCACGGTATTGGCTTTGCAAAATAGAGGCGATGATCTTGGAGCTATAGCTGATGCCTACTGGAGTCGTCTGTCCGATGATCCACTCAAACCCAGTTCCACCTTGTGCATTTTCTTTGATGATCTCTGTGTCATATCTTTTGAGTCCGATCTCAGTCTGTGTCCCCGAAAAACTCACTTGAGTTGTGGGATCATCGACTCTGGCTACGACGATGCGTCCATCAGGACTTCCGATCTTAAATGTTTGCGGGCGATAGATCACTTGGATGATATGATCCCCACTTGCCTTATTGGCGACCACGCGATCGGCAAGATTGGTGCCAAGATCTGTATAAACTCTAAACAATCCATTATTTCCAGAAAGATTCTCAAGAGAAAGTGTGCGTGCATAAGTCTGATGAGGTCGTGGTGGAGGGATCGTCCCATCTTCAAGTGGTTTTGGCCTAGCGACCAACTCTTTGCCCACTCTTGAGGATTGCCTGTGATCATCAAAATTGAGTGTAAAATCCACAAGGCTAGCTGGAGTATCAAAAGAAGGCCTAAAGATTGCTCCATCATGCAACGCCCCATTTTGATTTTTGATCTCCAAATTTTTGACCTTAGAATCATCGCTCACTGCCCACCTTCCCCCTAGCCCACCATTTTGTCTCAAGATCACATCTCCTGAAGCAAAATTATCTTGCACGATGCTTCCTAGCAAGATCCCCCCCTCAAGATTGACTGTCAATGTGTTTGCATTGCCCTGGATCAAGGTATTGACATTGATCATTCCATTGCTTGAGGCTGTGTATGTTGCCTTTGAAGTCCCCTTGAGTGTGAAAGCATCTCCCTCAAAACGCGAACCCCCAGTAGAGATAAGTGTAAGCCCTGTACTGATAAAATCTGCCTTTGTGATCTTTGCGTGGCTTTGATCTTGGGCTGTGATCTTGATCGTTGTATTTGAAGCCTCAAGAGATTGGACTACTTCTGGATTCTCCTCACGATGTGTGTCATGACGAGCGTTTTTGTATGTGAGATCTAGGCTTCCTTGCGTGATCTTGACTTCAGGAGAGAGGAATTTGGAATCATCAAAGAGCATGGTGGCTTTGATATTTTTAAGATCGATACTGCCATTGAAGGTCGAAGAATTGCTGAAAGCAAAGTTAAGTGTGTGATCACCCCCATTATCAGAGCTTTGATCCAAATTTAGCCCCACATTTGAGGAGCTTGAAGTGATTGTGAGAGAGGAGTTTTCTAAAAGTGCGGACTGTGGGGTTTGGATGGAGTTGAGACTAGATTGATTGCTAAGTGAGATGCTAAGAGTAGAATCACTAGCATTTAGTGAAGTCTCATAAGTGCTTTGAGTGAGGCTAATCTTAGCTTTGACTTTTGAAAGATTTAATCCATAGGGATCTTTTGTCACACTTGAATTGATCTGAGAGTTTCTAGCACTAAGATTAAATTCCCCATCATTTTGAGAGATATTGCCTTGCAGAGTCGAGCCTTCAAGTGCGATCACTGTTTTGATGGCATCAGTGGCAGTGATATCCCCGATGATAGATGATCCCTCTTGAGCGGTGATGGTCGTGGTGCTTTTATTTTGGGTGGTGATATTTCCTTGGATGAAAGACTTTCCGACTAGATCGATCTGATTGCTTGCTCCGCCTATGATTTGGACAGTGCTATTGATCCCAGATCTATCGATAAACTTCAAGTGAGATGAGTTTGCCTCATTGATTGTCACTTCTTCTTTGAAAAGTGAATCTTGTCTGAAGATAATGTCTGATATCCCAAAGTTTTGAGTGAAAGTGCCATGGAGCGTGAGGCTTGAGATATCTCCTGTCAGAAAAGACATCGATCTTGAAGTTGTCCCTTGTGTGGTGAAGTTTCCCATGATCTCATTGCCCGCAGGGCTTCCTGTGAGATGTGCCTTGGTATCGATAAACATCACATCTTTGCCCACCTTTGATCCATTGCTCAAGTCAAGTTTGATGACCCCACCATTGGCTGTGATCCCCCCCTCAATTTGAGAGCCATTAAACTTGATCGTATTGTTGCCATTCTCTGTCGAGAGATCACCTCCGATGATACTGCCATTGGTAAAAGAAATATTGGACTGCGTGTCTTTTAATTTAATGTCTCCATTGATCTTTGTATTGCTTGTTTGCCCTGTGATCCCCCCTGTATCAAAGTTGATATTTCCTGTGATGGTTGAATTGAGTGTGTTGAAATTCAGTGTCGAATCTCCGCTTCCTTTGATATTCCCTCTGATCGTGGAGTTTTCCATCTTCAGCCATGCTTTTGCTTGGTTCTTAAGTATGAGATCCCCAGTCATGGTTGTGCCATCAAGGAGTTTTAGAGTATTATCATTTCCTCCGCTGATGGTGTAGTTTTTGAGCGTGGAGTTGATAAAAGTCAGGCTTGAGCTTGTTGCATTTGTGATCGTTGTATTGCTCTGAAAGGCAGAGTTTGTGAAACTCACTGAGGAAGTCCCACCAGTTTGTGTATAGGTTCCCCTCAAAGTCAGTCCATTCATCGCACCGGTGAGGGTTCCATTAGCCTGAGTGAAATTGCCTCCGATCTGATTCCCAGTCCCACTTCCTGAGAGATTGGTGTTGGCACCCTCAAGTGTGACATTGCCCCCCACGATCCCATTATTGGAAATATTTAGTCCAAGCTTCCCGCCAGTTTGGGTGATATTGCCTGTCAAAGTGGCATTATTGATCGTGATGGTCCCTGTTGTATCTGTGTTTGTGATGCTTCCTTTAAATATTGAATTTTGTTTGACTGCCACTTCTTGATTCTTACCTGTCTGGGTGAGATCCCCGATAAATTGTGAGCTTGTATCCACGATAAGCTTCAGATCTGCATTCGTTACTTTCAACTGAGGACTTTTGATCGTGGAACGATTCTGTGCGGTGAGATGGAGGAATTTCCCTGTCACTGTGATATTTCCCTCAATCTCAGAGTTATCCACCAAGATCGTTGTCTCATTATTGGTGGCATTGATGTCTCCAGAGATCTTGGACTTGTTATACAGTGAAAGATTGGTCGCTCCATTTTTCAACTCAAGCCCATCGCGTATTTGTGAAGCCTGATTGAGTGTGCCGGTGATCCTTCCTCCATCTTGTGTGATCCCTTTAGTTGCCGTTCCATTGCCAGAGATAGAAGACTCGTTGAAAAGCACAAAATTGATATTGCTATTGGTGGATTTCAGTCCTTGAAGGATAGAGGATTTATCATTCAGCGTCATGGATCCTTCTCGGACATCTTCCAAGATCATCCCCTGCTTGATCGAAGATTTTGTCAAGCTGATTGGATTAAATCTTCCTTTCTTTTGAGTATATGATCCCTCGACACTTGAATTGATCGCTGTGAAATTCATATCTCCATCATCTTGCTCCACATTCCCTTTGATCACAGAATCCTGCATAGAGATTGTGGTATTGCCCACATTTTTGACATTTTCAGTCACTTCTGAGTTGCTCAAAGAAAGCACAAGCTTAGAATACTTACTTCCGGTCACGCTCTTGATCTTAGACTGTGAAGATGCAAAAAGGCTAAGCGATCCACCTATTTGAGTGAAATCCCCAGCCTCCGATCCGACCAAATTTACAGAGTGCTCTCCATTGCGTCCAGTGAAATTTTTCATCTTGCTCTCAGTAAAAGAAAGAGAAGTTTTGCCATTTGTAGCTTCAACATTTTGGATTTCAGATTTTGTGAAGACCAAATTTGCATTGGTCGTATTGCTAAACTTTGTCACTCCATTAAACTTGCTATCTGAAAAGCCAAGATTACTTGTCCCGCCTGTTTGAGTGAAATCCCCTTTGAGGATAAACTCTCCAGACAGTCCTGTGGAGGTAGAGTTTATTAACTCAAGATTTTTCTCAAAAATAGCAGAATTGGCATATAGCCCAAATGTCGCATTACTAGATTTCACATCACCTGAGACTGTGGAGTTGGTCAGACGAAGCTCCATACTCCCAGTATCTTGCGTGATCTCTCCATTGACATTGGCTCCAGTGACAGAGATTTGATTATTGCTAGCATTGCTCCCTATGATATTTCCCTCTACTAGAGCATCAGTTCGAAACTCCAGACTCCCCCCACTTTGTGTGACATTGTGAACTTTTGTGTCCAAAAAATGCACAATGTTTTGAGAATCTTGCCCCAAAAAATCTCTGACATTCTCTAGCCCAACTATCTCTGCCTTGAGTGTTCCTCTAATTTGAGTAATATCACCCTCATTAAAATTCCCACGCAAAATTTGCAAAGTATTTGTAGAATTGGTCCCAGTGAAACCTCCAGTGATACTTGTCCCCATCGATTTGAAGTCTAATTGTCCAGTATTTTGCCTGATCCCACCTTCAAGCTTTCCACTTGTCATCGTGACTTTATTGATAGAATGACTTGTCCCCTCAAAGCCTCCCTTGATCTCACTTTTGTCAGCAGTGAGTGTCAAGGAACCCGAATCTTGCTTCACACCTTTATAGATACCACTATTGTCCATTTCGACTTCATTGATAGAAGCTTGATTTCCCATAAATCCACTTTCAATCAATGATTTTGTCATTGTGAGCTTGAGTGCATCTGTGCTTTGATGGAAGTGTCCGCCTACCTGAGTTTCGGTAAGTTTTACAGTGGAATTTCCTGCGCTATTTACATCTTTTGTGATTTTGCTTCCTGTGAAGGTAGCCTTGCTATCACCATCAAGCCTAAGATTCCCCTCTAGCTCAGTGCCATTTGTGAAAGTCACTGTGTTGTTTGCCCCTTTTGCATTGACATCTCCAGTGATTTTGGCTGTTCCACCAAAATTGATCGTGGTCGTGCTTCCTCCAGAGACATCGATATCTCCAGTCATTTTTGAAGTTTCTTTGAAGTCGATCTTGGAAAGACCTCCGGTTTGAGTGATGTTTCCTGTAAAGCTTGCACTATTTGAAAAACCTACATTCATATGTCCGCCACTATGAGTGATCACATTACTCAAGCTAGCAGAATCTTGAGCAGTAATATTTGTTTCTCCACCATTAGCATTGATCGTCCCATTATTCATCTGTGCACTACTTTTAAAAGTAATATTAGCCGTGCCATTTTGGTTATTGATCGATCCATTATTCATCTTGGCGTTATCTTGAAAAGTAATGCTTGTCGTTCCTCCATTGAGGTTGAAGGTTTCCTTCTCAGCTTGTGCATTGCCTTGGAATAAAACTGTCGTGCTAGCATTAAAATTTGAGGTTCCATCTTGGAGTTTAGAACTATCTTTGAAGGTGATCGTTGTTCCCTGTGCGCCTGCTTCTGTCGTGATCCCTCCCTGCACGATAGAGTTTCCATTTGCACTCAAAGTTCCTTTTTGGGCAAAAGTAATATTTCCTTTGATTTTGGAGTTTTCTTGCATATCAATAGTATTTGTATTGGCATCAGCTCTGACATTCCCTACAATTTCCCCTCCCTTCATTTTCAGATCAAATGTTGTCCCACTTGCACTGATGTCACCCTTGATTTTTACACTCTCTTTTAGATCGATGTTGGTTTTTCCAGCATTTGTGATGCTACCATTGAAATTCCCACTAGAGCCATCAAGATTCAAAATCGTTCCATTTGTTCCAGTGAAGTTACCCGCTATTGTCCCTCCACTGAGATCTAGATTGATCGTTGAACTCTCTGCAGTAGTATGGCCTTCTATCTTTGATCCATTAGAAAGCTTGATGTTTGCCGTTGACTGTTTTTCAAATTTCAAATTTGCCGTGATGTCTATTTTTTTGCCACTATTGAGATTGATCTTTGAAGATTGAGCATTGATACCATAAAGTGCTCCAGTTATAGTCAAAGCTCCTTTGACATCTAATGTGCTTTCTATGACCTGAAATGCATCTTTTCTTGTATTCATCGTAAGCTTAATATCAGAAGCAAGAGTTAGATTTGCTTTGTTACTAATCTTAAAAGCCCCAAGCCATTGATTGTCCCCAGTCGGATACCCATTCAAAGTGAAGTCGATCGTGCTTCCTTCAGAGCCGATCGTATAAGGTCCTCTACTGTCATAGCAAGCGATAAGTCCGCATTGTGCTTTCATTCCATCTGCATTGACAGTGACTGTGAGCTTTCCATCCGTAAGACCGATATTTTTATTTTGAAGTACTGTGGGGGGCTTGCTGTCCTTATCAATCGTGACTGTATCCCCATCGTTAAAGTCAGTTTTACCCCAATTTGTATAATCAACTCCAGCAAGCAAGTTACATACAACAAGGCTCAAAGTCGCATATCTTCCAAAATTCACTGCTTGCTATCCCTCTTATACATCCTACCTGAGCTTACGCCGACACTATCTCTATACTGCGGGATATATGTATCCCTTCTATTCCCACGATTATACTCTTTTTGAGATTCTCTTGGGTAACTGGGTCGATATCCATCCTGTGGATAGAAGCGAATCTCATTCCTCTCTGGAGCAGAATTTGGAAGCAAGGGCTCAGATCGTGCTGGAGGTTTGCGATACTCCCTCTCTACTTCATCGAGCCTGATGCCATGATGCTTCATATTACTCACCTCATCTTCTTGGATGACTGGGATGGTGCGTTGGGGCTGTTTATACTGATAGCGCAGTTTGAATCTTGTGATATCTTTGGGAGGCACAGCAGGTCTAGGGAGAGATGATCTCCTCTCTTCCAAACGCTCCCCAAAGCTCCATCTCACCCCCATATTAAATGCCACATTGGATGCATAATCCCCCAAAAATTCCGAATCAAGCTGCATATACACTCTCAAAAATTTTTCTACCTCGATGCTCCCCATCATCGATACTCCCACATCCAAATCCCCATCAAAGCTTTTGCTTAGCTCACTTTTGGAATCTTTGAGAAAGATATCTCCACCATTGCTCAAAGCATACTCCACGAAGCTCCCAAGCTTCAAATCCCCTCTAAATCCTTGATTCCACTCATATCCAAAATACAAAGAAGCACGAGTGATGAGAGGGATTTGCATCTTGAGTTTGCCCTCAATGCGCTCTTGATACACATCTCTGATCTCAAAGCCTGTGGGCAAAATCACTCCACTTGTGAGTTTCCCCTGAGGCTCAAGATAAAAAAAGTTCTTGGATTGACTAAATCTGATCTTTTGACCCACTTCCAATCCAAGCGTGATCAAATGTGCATCAAATGAGGCTTTGCCCGCGAGATTGTAAAGATTGTTAAATTCAAATGCATTGGGTGAAAAGGCATATTTCAAAATCACATCATAGTAGAAGCGATTATGAAAGATTGAGGTGTAGTAGAGGTTGGCACCATAGGCTTGGGTTTGAGAATCATAAGCCACATTCTTAGAATCCATCATGCTCACCTCAAATCCGATTCCAAAAAAGTCTGTGTGATTTCTATACGGTTTATTGACATCATACCCCCCTGCAAAACTCATCCAAACATCTTGAGTTTGCAAGGTGTTTTTCCCCTCTTTGAGATCTCCAAGCCCCACGATATAGCGCGCATAAAGTCCATGATTTCTAGGATAATCCCTCAAATCCCCTAGCCTTAGAGCGAGTGTCGAGCTAGTCACATCAAATAAGCGATAAGAAGTGTTCAAAGCCGTGCTTAGCACTCTAGAAAGTGGGCTATCTCCATCAGGAGTGATGCTAGAGATCAGCCATTGGATGCTTCCATTTTGAAAGCGTGATACAAGATTGGTTTTGTAGCTTGTGATCCCCATATCAGTCGATAAGCCCTCAAAGGTAGCTTGAGAATCAGCAGTATTGATCGTGGCGACCACCATATTGTCTCGCTCTGTGATGGCAGCTGCCTTCTCTTGTGTGAAAGTATGAGGGTTATAAAACACTTTGACTTTATGATGACCAGAGGCTTGGGCGAAAGTGGATGTATCGATTTGCTTATCTTGCACATCAGCATAGAGGATAAATGTGCCAGCTCCACTCAAGGCATTGGCTTTCAGGGTTTTTTGAAAAAATGGCTGGCCAAAGCGCCCAAGCATAAAATCAATCGATGAAGATTGGATCGTGAGATTTCTGATATCACTATTGCCCTGCATTTTCCAAGTAGAGCCAGAGTGCATCAAAAGATCAGTTTGCTTAGCAGTGCCAAGTGTGGCTTCAAGAGTGGAGGAGTGAAGCTCAATCTTTCCATCGGAGCGCTCACTTTGTTTGTAGTTCAAAATAACTGCCCTTGAATTTAAAAGATAGAGATCTAGTTTGGCGCTATCAGAGAGATTGATATTGCCTTCATAATAAGAGTTTTGATTCCCAAGTTTCAATCCAAATTCTGTATTTCCACCCAAACTCATATCTCCATATAGACGGATGGTTTGATTTTGATAATTCCCCCCTTGATTGATTGAGATTTTGGAGGCTCCCACTCCTTTAAACAAAGTCTTCCCCCAAGCATCGACACTTAAGTTTACATCTTCGATATTCAAACTTGATCCATCCATCCTAAACACCCCATCCAAAGATGCGCTTCCAGGCCAAAAATTGATCAAAAGATTGCTATTGATTGTTACCTCAGAGCCATTAGTGAGTGCAAAATATCCAAGACCATGTGCTGTGAGATTTGAAGAATTGATATTAAAAACCACATTTCCTTTGTTGAATGAAATGATTTTCTGATCCCCCTTGTTGCCATCAGCGCAAAATACCACCCCACAAGACTCATTTGTCCAATTCCCAGAGATATTGGCATTGATCCTCAAAGTTACTGTAGGGTCAATGAAGAAAAGCTGCTTATTTAAGACATATTTGCTCACCCCAGTTTGATCATACTTGAAATTCCCCACAGTATCACCTGTAATCCCTATTGGGGGAAGCTCGCTCCAATCCTTGATCTCCATCCCCCAAAGCCATACAGCACTCAAACAGAGCAGAAGTTTTTTACTTGCCATACTTTCTCTCTATCTCGCGTCGATAGTAGGATTTCATACGCTCCATATCCCGCTGGTGGATGGAGGAAAAATCCCGTTTAAGATAATTTTGCTCATTTTGCCTTGTGTCAATCCAGCGCGAACGCTCTCGAATCTCTCTTTGGCGCTTGTCATACTTGATCTCATCTTGCACAAATGGTGAATCTCGACGATCTTGTGTCTCATAGCGCTCTTGCAATTCATAGGGCTTGAGATATGTTCGCTCCTGTACACGCTGACGCGATAGCTGTGCTTGATGTAGCATCTCTTGCTGGATGCTCTTGAGATTCCTTGCATCACTTGGAGATCTTTTGATAGTGTGAGGTTTTTGACCAAACAAAAACCTCATCCCCACACTTGCCCCATAATCCACATTGCTAACACCAAAAAACTCCATATATCCCCCAAGGAAGAGACGGAAGTTTTTGTGGATATGGATATTGCTTCCCAAGGTGAGCAAAAGACGCAGATTCTTGCGCTCAATCAAAGCATCTTGAGAGATAAACAAATCAGAATTCAAAAATCCTCCAATCGCCAAATCTCCATGCACATTACCAAAAAAATTTAACCCAAAAAACCCTCCAGCTCTTGCAAAAATCGGATAATGATTCCCTAGATCCAAAACACTTGAGGCAAATCCCCCACCCACACTCACCAAGGGCTGAAAAAAAAGAAAAGATGCAAAATTTGCCCTATAGCCAAACTCTAGATTCCCAATGATTGAGTGGGCATTCAATGAGAGAGTTTGATAATCCTGCATAGCAAAGGTATATTTCATCACAGAATGAATATAAAAATGACTGTGATGCACAAAGGTATCATAAAGCATCAGTGAGATGGCATTGGCTCGCCCTTGCAAAGATCCACTTTCCAAAAAAGAATGACTATAATCCACCCCAAATCCCAAAAAATTCTGTGCTCCCCTCAAGACAAAGGCATGGTCATATCCCCCTTGAGCCAAAATGCTATGCATCTTTGAGCCAAGCAAATCCTTAGATGCTTTGGTGCTCTGTTTGGCATAATGCACACCCCCCCAGATACCATGATCAAACCGATACATCCTCAAATCCCCTGTATAGAGGGCATTGGAATGCAAGGCAAAGAGACTGAAAGTCTGATCTTGGATCGTTTTATCAAGCGAGCTAGCACTCAAGGACAAACAACACGATAGATAAAGAATGAGTGTTTTTTTCACTTTTGATAGCCCTTATTTAGTCCTTCTCTGATGCTTTGCATATCACGCGTATTTTGAGGAATCACACTTGGAGATATCGGCGTCGTCGCATCTCTTTTGTAATTTTTCTCAGGTGCTTGGATAGAGGTTGGGTTATCGATGAAAACAGGCTCATTTTTGGGCACTTCTTTGACCTGAGGAGTGATTCCATATTGGATGGGCTCATTGGGGCGAACTCCTCCATAGGGTCTTTGTTTGATTTTGACTGGAGGCTTGTAGAAATTCCTTTTCTTTCTCACTCCACTATAATTATCCAAAATCCCTTGAGTTTCATAGTTTTGCACCTCTGGAATCGTTCTGCGATCTTTGCGATACATTTCAGGATCAAATACCTCTCGATCTGGAGTGACATAGGGCATCACTGGATGAAGTCGCCCAAAATTGATCCTCACTCCTCCATTGAGTGTGAAAGTAGAGCTAATCTGCCCAAAAAATGAAGTATCGATATCAAAATAGATCCTCCAATATTCATTGAGGATGAGGTTGGTTCCAGCATTGATCCTCCAAGTGAAGTTGTCTTTGTGCACCAAAGTCATCTTATCCAAGAAATCCTCTAGCCTCAAATCCCCCCCTGTGTTGATGTCATACTCCACACTAGTCCCAAAATAAATATCTCCTTTAAGAAAAGTTTTGTTGAATTCGCGTCCAAACATCAATCCCGCTCTAAAATTGGCAGGGATGTCATAATCTAGGCGTGCCTTTACTGCTTGGTTGGTCCAATCATGAAATGTCCAATCTGTGCCACTAATGAAACCAAATGTAAATTGAAGCTCTGGCCTCAAATAATAAAAGCTATTGGCAAAATCTGGGGTTCTGATAGGTAGTCTAAACTTTTTGCCAACCTCCAAAGATCCCACAAGTCCATGGGTCAAAAACTTAGGATAGTTATCAGCAAGCACCTCTGAGCGGATTGCTATGTCATTATTGGTCAGATAATACTTAAGCAAGGAATCAATATAAAATCCATTATCAAAGATATAGGTGTCATACACAGAGATTCCATAACTTCTAGAGCTTGCATAATAGCTCTCTCCACTAAAATCATCCCCCTCAGCAATCCCATGATTTCTGAATGCTGTGGTATTGAGTGCGATTCCTAGGAAGTTTTTCCCACCAAGCACGGTGAAGTTTTGATCATATCCTGCCCAGATGGATGTGAACTCATCCCATGAGGCAGTGGTTTGGGGTGTGGATTTGGAACTAAAACGACCATATTTTGTCCTAAGCCATACTCCATGCACCCTCACCATATCACGCAATTCTCCCATACGCTGATTGAATGTATCACTCTCCATTTTGAAGATGCGGTATTGGGATTGGAAAAGAGAATCAAGCAATCTTGAGAGATAGGAGTTATCTGCCCTCTGAACATTGGAGACAATCCATTGCCACCCCATACCCAATGTCCCATCATCTGTCGTATATTGCATGGATTCTTTTTTGAGATTTGTGATGTAGTTATAGAGGCCAATGGGTGTCACAGCGCCAATGAGCTCTGATGTAGGGTCATTATTATTTTGCTTGGCTACGACGATCTTGTAATGCTCAAGATTTTGATTGAGCATGCTTTTATCTAGATTGTTTGCATTCCAAAACACCTGCATATAATGTGTGTCAAAAAATTGCCCAGCAACGATTTGATCTGTGGCGATTGTCTCAAAGTTATCTTCTCCCATATTACCTTGAGGTGTCCATCCCTCACGATTAAACACACCATAGATTCTAAACACCCCATTTGATCCCCTGATTTGACCTGCCTTTAACACATAGCGATTATCTGCTGTGATCCTAAGATCATCTCTCAATTCTCTACCCTGATCTCTAAACCTCATATCAACAGCAGAGAGGCCATCGATGGCTTTGAGATTCTCGCGCGTGATCTTGGAAATATCATTATTAACCTCTAGATAATCAATCGTATTGCTCTGGCTTAGATACCAAACCGCTCCATTATCCAAAGTGATTTTCCCCTGAGCTCTAAATTCAGCAGGAAGATTGTTTGGATTCTCATAAACAAAATCAGCATACAGCAAAGAATCATTTGCCCTGATTTCATAATGACTATTTGGACTTTGAAAGGTGGTTTTAAGCCTGGCAATAGATTTTGAGTGTAAGCCTAGGTCAAACCTAGTCCCATTTGCACCTGGAGTGAAGAGAATTTCACTCTCCATGCGTGCTCCATTTTGCAGAGTAAAGGTCCCCGATGAATTAGCACTAGAGACATCATAATGCCCTCTAAAAAATGACTGAGAGTTCAAAAGCTTAAGAGAAAAATGCCCGCTATTAAAGATATCACCATTGAGCTGAATAAGTGCTGTTGTGGAATTTCGCGTATTGATATTAGTAAACCCTGAATTATCAAAAATCGCCCTTCGCCCCCGAATCGAAGTACCATCAACCCCAAATACCCCTTGTGTGTTGGACAAATCAACGATCAAGTCTGATTCTGTCTCAAGTGTAGCCATTTGACCATTGGTGTTGCCCATTCTAAAAATTGAGAAAATTTGGCTTTGATTTCTAGCTGAGATATGTGTCTTATTGCTGATCACCAAAGTCGAGTTATCAAAATTAAAAACACTCTTTGCATAGTTTCCTCCAGTGGCATCAATCACAACTTGCAATAATCCCGAACCACTAAAAGAATTGCGCTGATTATTGCTAAGCTGATAAATTGGAGTCGTTTGGTTTGCCCCCTGCAGATTAACAATGAGATGAATCAATAAATTACGATTAAAAGTAATATTTTGATCAAAGAATTGACCTCTTCGATCAGGGGCAGCAACTGATGTAATTGTGAGTGTGCTATTTTCATTGATCGTCAAATCTCTATCTATTAGATCCAAATCACTCCATTGGGTTCCATCAATTGCATAAAGAGATTGTGCAAGCACAGAACTCAAAAAACATAACCTCAAAGTTTTCTTCATTATCTCATCAATGCCTTCAAGCTCTCTTGTGGATTCTTACCCTCGATGATTTTTTGCACCTCAGAGGCAATGGGGGTGTAAATCCCCTCTTTTTTGCCAATCTGAGAAATAGCTCTAGCACTTCTTACCCCCTCAGCCACTTCTCCAAGCTCTCTAAGAATCTGCTCTATTTGCTTCCCTTGAGCTAGTCCTAACCCCACGCGATAATTTCTTGAAAGCGTCGAACTTGAAGTCAAAAACAAATCTCCAGCCCCACTAAGCCCCAAAAATGTCTCCATTTTGGCTCCAAAATGCTCTCCAAATCGACACATCTCCACCAATCCTCGTGCCAAAAGAGAAGCCTTGGCATTGCCCCCAAGCCCAAGACCATCGCTGATCCCTCCAGCGATTGCTATGACATTTTTGTAAGCTCCAGAGACCTCTCCCCCCACGATATCAGGACTCACATAGGTTTTGATAAAACTTGGCATCAATTCCCTAAACTCTCTTGCTAGAGGGATATTGAGCGAGTTGATCACAAGTGCACAGGGAAGTCCCTGCAAAATCTCAGAGGCAAAGCTAGGACCTGAAAGAAAACAGAGTGAGAGAGAGGGGAAAAAATGCTGAAAAATATCACTGACAAATGCCCCACTCTCCTCTTCAACCCCCTTGCTGGCACACAAGATCTTGGGTTCTCTTGTGGGATTTTGTGTGGCAAAAGTTGGCACAAAGATATGCTCAAGCCATTCTCTAAGTGCAAAGGATGCGATCGCCACGACATAATAATCGCACTCCATCATCTCTTGCAGGGGAGCTTGAATGATGGGATTTGGACTTTTTGGAAGCTCAAGGGGACGGCGCGAACAGATTCTGACTTCATTCTCAATGGAAAGGGCAAATGCCAAAGCCCTCCCCCAAGACCCCCCTCCAAATACACCAATTTTCTTCATACGACATCATCCATTTTGTTTTTTAGAGTGGATACAAACAAAAATAATTCCCTTTTTCAGCACTTCTATATTTTTCAGACAGAATCCTCGCAAGAGACAGGATATTTGCTTGCATCAAAATAATCCTAAAGATTTAAAGATCAAGACTAAATCAAACTTTTATTTCTAAAACAAAAAGAGAGAATCCCCCCAAAGGATTGGGGGAGGGTAAGCATCACCTAAGAAGGAGAGCAAAATCAGTGTTTTGCTTGATAAAAAGGATCTTGAGCACTTTTGCCTTTGATTGTTGCATTGATTTTTTCATAATTGAAAGGCACAAGATTTTTATCAAGTTCTAAAAGCTCTTTTGGTGTGTCATCTTGCAATGGAGCTTCATAATATCGCTTTCCATTGATTGTGACAGGACTTGGAGCGATCTTTCTCATATCCTCAAACCCAAGATTGCTTGGGGTAATTTTGATTCCATATTTGGCACCAATGCTTACGACAAGCTCTTGACCTTGCTTGGCATACTGCACACCTTGAAGAGAGATCCTAGCTGCCTCTCTTGGATTGTGGAATCCTGAAGAATTCTCTGCATTCATAAAATCCGCCCTAATCTGGCTTTTGCGATGCATCTCTAGTGCGGGTTTAATCGCATCAGTGATCGCTTGATCTCTTTTGTTTGCATCTTTGATCTTGGCAAATTTTGGAAGTTTTGCAAGCTCTGCTCGCAATGTCGTGATGTCTTTGATCAAGCTTGCCACAGCATATTCTGCACTTCTGATGTTGTAAGCACTTGCTGTCTGAATATCAAGCACTTGTTTTTTGAGATAATCCTCACTTTGTGTATGGCAAGACTTACAAGATGCATTGACATCAAGCAAGGGAGAGGCGATAAAGTGATTGCTGACCTTTTTGCTTCCACTTCTGATATAGGGCATATGACAATCTGCACAGCTCACACCATTACTCGCATGCACACTGCCTGAATAGAGCTCAGTCTCAGGATGCTGAATCTTGATGATTGGAGCCTTTGTGCTTGCATGGACAAAATCTTGTGGGAAAATATCTCTCACACTCTCATAATACTCATCTAGCATCTCGATTCTAAAAGGCTCACCCTTTTTCCACATCGCCCATGGGAAAGCAAGCTCGATTCCATTTGCTTCTTTTTCTACAAGTCGATTGCCATCTTTGAGCTCATTGATTTCTTGATAGTTTGTTTCGACTTTGATCTTGACTTTTTGTCCAGTTGGCTTGTTGTAATACTCGACATGACATTGTGCGCAAACCAAAGTTCTCATTTCTTGACGACTTGCCTTGATGCCATGCTTTTCATCCTTTTCATATCCCCTACTCACAAGTGCATTGATCGCAGCTGGTCGTGTGAGGCGCAAACTCATATCATCTGGACTATGGCAGTCTGCACAGGTGCTCCCCATTTTTTTGCCATGCACATCATTTGGACCTTCCATCATCTTGGTGATAGTCCAATACTTTGTCGTGTTGAACTCAACCCATCCTAGCTTTTTGACAAGCTTTGGAACATTTCCTGAGTGACAATTCAAACAAGCTCCAGGCTGTCCATCAAACTTGGTCAAACCATGAGCATTTAAGAATTTTTTATTGTTTCTCAAAGTCTCTAATTGATCGATTTGAGAGTAATAATGGCTTCTATTTTGATTGTAGTCAAACTTAAAAGCATATCCATCCCAAAACATTGTGAGCTGGGGATAGCGATTGATTTTGCTATAGGGATAACTTCCTGCAAAATTTGTCGCAGTATATGTCGAGTCTTTCATCTTCATATACATATCTAGATGCTCTGGGAAATTTTTCCCCCATTCGGCAAAATCTGGATTCTCATCACTCATCTTGGCCAAATTGGCTGAAGTTGTAAAACTTTGAGCCTTTTTGGCACTGATGTCTGAATTGAGCCAAAATAATCCAACAGCAACACATGCTGAAATCAAAATCAAAAAAACGACCTTTGTCTTATGCATATTCTCTCCTTAAAAACTTCTTCTATGTCCTACATCTTTGTGACAAGAAACACAACTGAGCGCGTCTCTGCCTCCATGCTGGGGAATGGCTGTTGCATTGATTGCATTCTCTGAAAAATCAGAATGACAATTGATGCAAGCTTGCTGAATCATCTCTTTACTTTTTGGTGTCGCACTTAAATTTGTAGGCAAATCTTCAAGCTTGAAAGTAAAGGCATACGCATGACTTAAACCACTCTGAGCCTTGGCAATCCATTTGGGAATAAAATCATGGGGAAGATGACACTCAGCACAAGTTGCCCTAGGTTTCCCATCAATCTCTTTGCTATGAGGTCCGCTCATATAATCTGCATACACTTCATTCATGATATGGCAATTATTGCAAGCCTTAGAATCATTGCTAAAGTAGGAAAATCCTTGTGCGTTATAAAAGGTATAAATCCCTCCAGCTACGATAAAAACAGCAAAAATGACAAAAATGGAATAAAGTGTAGAGAGAGACTTCTTATCTGACATTAAAGCCTCCTATTCCTTTGTATTCATCGATCATTTTAGATACGACACTAAGATTGTATCCCTTATTCAAAAAAGCAAACAAAAAATAAATATTTTTATATGAGAATTAGGCTAGCAGTGTTTCAAAAATTAACATTTTGTATTTTATTTTCTCCCCCCTTTTTATTTAACCCTTTTTTGACCCCCTTTTGAAAGATCAGACCCCAGCTTCCTCTCTTCTTTGGAGAAGTTCCCACTTTTTATCTACATCCTTTTGGAATTGCTCGATGATATGCTCATTTTCTGGCTTGAACAAATGCTTAAATCGCCCTTGCACTCCAAGATAATCTCTCACGGGAATGACATTTTTGGGACGATATGTGATGTGAAGCTCATGACCATTGATGATCTCATAGAGAGGGAAAACCAAAGAATCCACAGCCAAATCCATCATCTCAACAGTGTTATTGCAATCAAATCTCCATTCTGTCGTACAAGCACTGAGAGCGTTGATAAAAGTAGGCCCTTCAGTATCAAGTGCAGTTTTGATTTTTTTATTCATATCTTTCCATTTGTTTGGAGCGACCTGTGCTACATATGGAGCGCCATGGGCTGCCATAATGGCCAAAAGATCTTTTTTCTTCTCTTTTTTTCCATAGCTTACGCGTCCAGAAGGAGTTGTCGAAGTGCTAGATCCCAAAGGAGTTGAACCGCTTCTCTGTCCACCTGTATTGGCATATACTTCATTGTCAAGACAAATATAAGTCAGATCATGACCTCTTTCAAAACATCCACTAATCCACTGAAAACCGATATCATAAGTCGCTCCATCTCCACCAAAGGCTACGAATCTTGGCTTTTCACCCTTGTATCGACCCTTTCTAGCAAGCGCTTTATACATCGCCTCAGCTCCAGCAACTGCTGTAGATCCATTTTCAAATCCGATATGAATCCAAGGCACATCCCAAGATGTATAAGGATAAACGGCAGTTGAAACCTCAAGACATCCTGTCGAATTCCCAATCAAAATATGTCCATCTACAGAGTTTAGAACCTCACGAATAATCATTCCATGAGCACATCCTGGACAAAGAAGATTGGCTCCTTCAAATTTTTCTGCTGATCTTGAAAATTGCTTTAAGTTCTTGATATCTTTTGTCATCTCGCCTCTCCTTAATTAAACGCCATTTTTGCGCCGCGAAGTCCAACAAATTGTTGGGTTGGATGCGTGAGCTTTCCAGCTTTTGCATTCTCGCTCAATTCTTGATAAATATCCAAAAGGATGTTTTGTGTCATATCTCTTCCACCAAGTCCATAAATATAGTTGGACAAAATAGGTCTATTCTGAGCATTTTGACACAATGCAGCACCCACTTCATTGAACAACATTCCCATAGCACCAGCAGGAAGACTGCGATCCAACATAGCAATCGCTTTGCAGTTTTTAAGAGCTTCAGCGATTTGCTTATAAGGGAATGGTCGCAATGAGCGAATAGAGACAACTCCTGCACGAATACCTTTTTCGCGCGCATTCTTGGCTGCAATTCTTGCTGATTCTACAGTCGTTCCAAGCGCAACGATCGCCACATCAGCATCACTCATATCATAAGTCTCGACTAGAGAATATTTGCGTCCAGTCAGCTTTGCAAACTCCCCAAACACCTCTTCAATCACCTCAGATGATTTCATCAGATCATGATGGAGCTGTGCTTTGTGTTCAAAATGCCAATCTTCCTCAGTTTGTGCTCCATAAGTTGCAGGCTTAGAAAAATCTAGCAATGCATTTTTTGTTTTGTATTCTCCGATAAATGCATATGCCTCATCATCACTAAGTGGCTGGACATTTTGAGCAGTATGAGAGCAAATAAATCCATCTTGATTCACAATGACTGGGATCCTCACTCTCAAATCCTCAGAAATCCTAAATGCCATCAAATTGAAATCATAAGCCTCTTGAGGATTATAGGTGCAAAGATTGATCCAGCCACAATCTCTACTTAGATACATATCTGAGTGATCCCCATTGACATTGAGTGGTGCTGCAAGGGCACGATTGACAAGATTTAAGACGATTGGAACCCTCATTCCTGAAGCTTGATACATCACCTCAATCATCAAAGCAAAACCTTGCGAACTTGTAGCAGTCGCAACTCTTCCTCCAGCAGCTGCTGCACCTACACAAGCACTCATCGCCGCATGCTCAGACTCCACCATAACAAACTCACCATCGATATAGCCATCACTCAAAAATTTCCCATAATTTTGAACAATTGGAGTAGATGGCGTGATTGGATAAGCAGCGACAACATCAATCTGAGCTTGACGCAAAGCATGGCTTGCTGCCATGTTCCCATCCCAAACTTCTATTTTTGATAATTCATACTTTAAAGCCATTCAATCCTCCTTATTTCTTTGCTTCTTTTTGCGGCCATTTATTTAATGCATCTTGCTCTTCTTCAACCTCATCAAACATCAATAGAGATTTAGGATTTGTCGGACATACAGCAACACAAACCCCACATCCCTTGCAATGCATATAGTCAATCCCACTCATCTGATCATCTTTGGCCAAAATCGATGCATCAGGACAATACACCCAGCAGAAAAAGCAATTGATACAATGATCATGATTATGAATGGGTTTTTGAACCCTCCAATGCGCAACACTCGCACTTCTTGAGCTATTCTCTGTATAGCTTCGATCTTGTGGCATTTTCTCTTGTGCACCGATTCCATCTTCATTAAGAGGAAACAATACAGACCCTATTTCAAATTCATTCCAACCTTTCATATTTTCCTCCTTATTTCACTTCATTATATGCTCGCATAATCGCCTCACGATTGGCATCAATGATCTTTTGTGGAAGTTTCTTACCAAGCAATTTGATAAACGCATCCAAAAAGTAATCAAGCTCAAGCATTCCAGACACTTTCATAAGTGCTCCAAGCATTGGTGCATTTGGGATAGGCTTACCAATGGTTTCTAAAGAAATCTTGATGCAATCTAGTACATACACCTCTTTGCCCTTCAATTCTGGCTTCTTGGCAATCAATTCTTCCTTGCTAAGATGCGTTGTGATAATGTACTTTGTCCCAGCCTTTTCATTTGCACAAATATCAGCAATGAAAGTCAATCCCGGATCGATCACCAACACATAATCAGGCCACATAAATTTCTCATGATTCAAAATTGGATCCTCATCGATTCGATTATATGCCGTCATCGCTGCACCTCTCTTGGCTGAACCATAAAATGCAAAAGCCTGAACCTGTTTCCCAGTCCCTGCAATTACATCTGCCAATCCTTTTGCTCCAGTCACAGCACCCTGACCAGCGCGACTATGCCATCTTATTTCTAGCATCTATGCCTCCTAAATAAATTGTTCTAAAAGATAATAATAATTTTACAATAACAAAACTAGGGCAATGCCTCAATGTAGCGCAGTGCCTGCTCCATATCAGCAAAGACAAGCGAAGTGTATTTTGCCAAATCTTTTTGATATTTTCCATTCACCCCAATCCCCACAACGCTCGCATTTTTGGCAGCTTCCATATCAAAACGCGTATCTCCAATCATAAAAACACGACTTGAATCATACTCTAGATTGTGAAGAGCCTTCAAGATGGGTTCTGCACTTGGTTTTGGCTCCATCACATCATCAATTCCTACAATGGTGTAGAAAAATTTCAATACCCCAAGATTCTCCAATATCTTCTCAGAAAAATAATGTGATTTTGAAGTCACAACAGCCATTTGATAGGTGCTTGGAAGTGTCTGAAGCAATTCTTTTACATTTGGTAACAAGAAAGTTTTCTGTAAAAAAACCTCGCGATAATAGCTTCGATATTTTGCAACACATTCTTGAATAGTTTCAGAAGGGATTCCAATACGCAAAAACATATCTGCCAATGTCATTCCAATCATAGAGCAAATCTCTCCCTCACGCCCTTCAAGGGTAATATCATAATCACTAGCTGTCTGCAAAAATGCTTCCAAAATTGCCTCTGTTGAATCAATCAATGTCCCATCTAAGTCAAATAATAAAATCTTGTCACTCATCGTGCAAGCACTCCTTTTTTGAATTCATAAACCAGCACAGCACCCACCACCAAAACAGTCAAAATAGATGCCAATGGATAAGCCCCCCAAATCCCAATTTCTCCAAAAAATCGATACAGGATGGGAAGCAATATGGGTGTGAGGATCAAAGTGTAGCAGAGCGTAATCAACAACGCTCCCCATGGACGCTGGATAGATTGTAAAAAAATCGAACTCACCATATTGATCCCAAGTGCTAAATAAGCAACAAACCAGATTTTAATCACAAAAGCAATCTCTGAAATCAAACCCACATCACTGAGTGCCACTCGCTTAGAATCCAAAAATGTGCGCGCAAATCCTTCACCCCAATAATAAAAAGCGATATAAAGCACACTGCTTACCAAGCAAGAGATCAATAAACCAAAAAAATAGATACTGCGCACACGATCACGCTGATTGGCTCCGTAATTAAAGCTTGTGATAGGCTGGATTCCATGAGCAATTGAAAGCAGAATGGTAAAAAATATAATCCCCCCATACATCACAACAGTATAGATCACAACACCTCTCTCCCCCATTTCACGCATCAATGTGAGATTATAAAATAGCATCATAATCCCCGCACTTGCTTCAGCAATCGATGAGGGGATTCCATTTCTAGCAGAGCGCAATACAGCTCTCCAATCAAAAATCTTGACAAAAAACAAATCTCCGCGCTTACTCCAAAAGTGCATCAGCAAAATCAAAATCGCAAAGCTATTGCCCAAAATCGTCGCCAAAGCGCTAGCGCACATCCCCAAATCCATCACAAAGAGAAACAAATAATTAAATCCCACATTCCCCAAAGCAGCGACAATCATCGAAACCATTGCTAGTATCGGACGCTTATCATTGACAGCAAACATATCCAAAACGGGATGCAAAAAAATCAAAAAAGCACCTGCAAAAATAATCTGCAAATAATCCACAACCAAAGTTTCAATTTTTGGGCTTGATCCAAGCAAAATAGCAATCTCTTTCGTCCACCAAAAGAGCAGACAACTTATCCCTATCCCCACAACAAAAACAAAATAAATAATCGAGCTAAAAACTTGTCTAGCCTTGTGTGCCTCTCCTTTTCCCAAATAATACGAAATCAAAGATGATCCACCCACAGCAAACAAAAGCTCAAATGCCATCAAAGCAGGAAAAACAGGCCATGTAATTCCAAGGGCTGCAACGGCATCTTCACCCAAAACATGCGCGATAAAAAATCCATCTACAATAGCATAAGTGCTAAGAGCCAGCATAGAGAGCAGAGCTGGAAAAAAATAATAAAAAAATAATCGAGGAATAGAATCTGATCCAAGATCAATCTCTTTGCTTGTCATTACATCCCCTTTGATTGAAATAGTGCAATTGCTCTTTCTTTGTCTTCTGGAGTATCAATCCCAATACTTTGAGTTTCAACTAAAAGCGTTTGGATTGTCTTTTGATTCCATAATGCTCTTAATTGCTCAAGCTTCTCGATCTCTTCAAGAGGTGATTTGGGCATCGTGCAAAATTGCTGCAAATTTTGGTTTCTAAAAGCATAAATACCCAGATGGCCATAATATGAAGTGTTTGCAAAACCCTCACGATCAAAGGGAATCAATGCTCTTGAAAAATACAGAGCTCTATCTTCCGCATCTAATACAACTTTGACTATATTGGGATCTTGAGCCTGAGTAGAAGAGATAGAGCGGATACATGTCCCCATAAAGGCATCACTAGTGTGCATCATATCCTGTAGTTTTTTCAAAATCTCTGATTCAAGAAATGGCTCATCTCCCTGCATATTGATCACAATCTCATCAGCATCTAGCCCCATTTTTCTAGCAGCTTCAGCGCATCGATCTGTACCACTAGAGTGTCTAGAATCTGTCAGCACTGTTTGGATTCCATAGGATTTGCATACATCAGCGATAACCTCAGAATCTGTTGCAACAACTGCTACATCGACCTCGTTTGCCATCAGTGCTGTGCGCACAACCATAGGATAACCTAGGATATCAGTTAGCATTTTTTGAGAAAAGCGTGTTGAATGTAGTCTTGCTGGAATGATAATCATATCAATAACCTTCACATCTTAAAAATCCAAAACAAAAAGGAGAAGTATATAGAAATTCGAAGAATGGTGCCGAAGGTCGGACTCGAACCGACACAGGGTTGCCCCTACCAGATTTTGAGTCTAGCGCGTCTACCAGTTTCACCACTCCGGCACAAATGATCAAGATATATGGTGCGCTGAGCGAGACTCGAACTCGCACGAGTTTCCTCACTACCCCCTCAAGATAGCGTGTCTACCAGTTCCACCACCAGCGCATAACCCCCTCCCCCTTTTTACCCCCTATTTTGTTTTAAGCGATAAAAGGATTGGCATAAAATGCGATGATTGCCAAAACAAGAGTATAAATAACTTGTGCTTCAATCAAAGCTAGAGCGATAAACATCGTTCCGGTTAGTTTTCCACCAACGCTTGGATTTCTAGCAATCCCAGAAATTGTCGCAGAAGCTGTATAACCCATTCCAAGAGCACCACCAAAAGCTGCGATACCAAGACCAACAACAGCACCCAAAACAGAGTATGCCTTGACCATTGTCATATCATCAGCAAAAGCAAAACCTAAACAAACAAACATCAAAAGAGCAATCTTTTTCATCTTTTTCCTTAAATCATAAATCTGGCGTTCGGATCAGTCCCCTACTAGCTCAAATGAAGTCGAAATTCTATCAAAAAAACCAAGCTTTCAGCCATAAATTAGACTAAATCAAGCTCAATTTTGTTTTGACTGACAGAAAGCACCCTGCAACCCAAGATCTCTCCCTCTCTCAGATTCTCTCTCTTTCCTCGAATCTTACTAATATGAAGCAATCCATCCCCACCATTTGGCATCTCAATAAAAGCTCCAAAATCAACAATCTTCTTGATCTTTCCATCAAAACACATCCCCACCTCATAATCCGCAAAATCTCTTACCTTTCCCTTTGCCAAGAGACTCAAAATATATTCTTTGGCATTTTTGAGACGCTCTGCGCCCAAACCATTGATTCTAACTTCACCCTTGGTGCGATCCAGATCAATATTGACCCCAAAACGCTCAATAATCTCTTTGATCACCTTGCCCCCAGTCCCGATGATTTCAACAATGCGCTCCACAGGCACATCAAAAGTAATCACAGATGGCACAATCTCTTCATTGATCTCTATCTTCGCACATGCTTCTTCCATCAGTCCTAAAATATGCAAGCGTGCCTCTCTTGCCTGCTCGATAGCCCCCTTTAAGATCTCAGACTTCATTCCTCCAAGCTTGATATCCATCTGTAAAGCTGTAATCCCTCTTTTGGTCCCAGCCACCTTAAAATCCATATCTCCACAATGATCTTCCAATCCCATGATATCTGTCAAGACTGCATAAGACTCATTTTCTTTGACAAGTCCCATAGCCACACCTGCAACAAGCTCATGTGTTTCCACTCCACTTGCTGCCAATGCAAGAGATCCTCCACAAACTGTCGCCATCGAACTTGAGCCATTAGATTCCAAAATTTCAGAGACCAATCTCACAACTCTTCGATCCTTAAGACTTGCTTCAAGTGCTCTTTTGGCAAGATTTCCATGTCCTAGCTCTCGACGCCCAGGAGCTCCGATCATACTTGCCTCCCCCACGCTAAATCCAGGGAAGTTGTAATGCACCATAAAGCGTTCTTTTGAAGTGGTTTTATCTCCAAGTAACTCATAGCTTTGAGCATCATTATCTGATCCAATCGTTGCAACAACAAGCGCTTGAGTTTGCCCTCTTTTAAACAAACAAGAACCATGTGCACATGGCAGTATATTGGTCTCAATCCAAATCTCTCGCACCTCATCAAGTGCTCGTCCATCTGCGCGTTTTTGATCTTTGAGGATCATCTCTCGCAACATTCGCTTCTTACAGATCTCAAGTGCCTTCAAGACTTCAGAGAATTCCCAAGAAACTTGCTCTTGGATTCTTAGAGCAAGATTTTTGAGCTCACTTGCACGCTCACTTTTTGCCATCTTTCCAAGAGTCAAAGCAAGCTCTTTGTGATAATGCATCCAAATCCACTCCACAGCCTCATCTCTTGCTTGATCTATTTTGATTTGAAGCTTGATCGGCTCTTTCTTTGCTCCCTCAAAGCTCTCTTCATATCTCCTAGATCGCTCTGAGATCACACGCTTGGCTAGCTCAACAGCTTCAAAAAATTCAGCCTCACTTAATTCGCACAAATCATCATTGGGCAAACTTCTCATCTCAATCATCAATACATGATCCAAATATCCAGAAATATAAAGATCGAGTGTGCTCCCTTGCATCTCTTGCATACTTGGATTGATCAGAAAACCTGATTGATTTTTTCCGATCCGCACCGCATTGACTGGGACAAAAATAGGCAAATCAGAGACATAAAGGGCACTTGAGGCTGCATTGAGAGCGCATACTTGAAGATCACTCACCCCATCATAACTCAACACCATCACGCTAATTTGAGTTGGATGAGCATAGCCTTTGGGGAAAAGTGGACGCAATGTGCGATCAATCAACCTTGAAGTCAAGGTTTCAAAATCACTAGGCTTACTCTCGCGCTTGATAAACCCTGAAGGGAATTTGGCATTTGCATAGGTTTTTTCAATATATTGCACAGTTAGCGGTAGGAAATCTTCCTCTAGCACTGTGTCATAATCCACAGCGACACTTGCCAAAATCACAGTTTTTCCACAACAATACCACACTGATCCCGAGGCCTGTTGTGCGGCTTTTGTAAAATCAAAATTCTCAATCATTGAATCCAAATGGACAGTCATCTCACCCACAATCATACTCCGCATAAAAATTTTGTGATTCTATTACAAATTAGATCGACTCAAGGATAAAAGCGCCTCGCTTTCAACACTCAATAAATCTTTGTAGTAATAAGGCATAGAGACAAAGTATTGAGGGCTTAGCACACTATACACACAATCACATTGTGCTAGCAAAAGCTCCAAGATATCTGAGGGCACCACAGGAGTAGCAAGAGAGAGGCTTCGGCATTTGTCCTTAAGACACATTTTGATGGCAAGCTCAACCTCAAATCCAAGCTCTACCCCTTCATTGACAATCAATACATCTCTATCTTTGAAGTCCATCATGGCATTTTCTCCCCGCAACCTCTTAACTCTTGGCAAAATCACTCGCTCAGCCACCCTCGTGGCTTGGGCATAGATTTGATCATAAGAGATATCAAATGATTCTGCAAGCTGAGCATCTAGCACAACATCCATTTTTTCGCTCACAAGAGCAATGATACAATCTCGATTCTCTGGTGCACGAATGGGGGCTGTCAATAAATATTCCAAAGGCAAACCATAATACTGAGCCACCCGCTTTGCCAAAAGTGTTTTTTCTCCAAAAAGCCCAAGAATCACGGTATTGCCAAGATCAGTCAATTCGATACGATCGACAAGCTGTTTGAGTGCATCGTCAATATCTTTGAAATAACCCTTCCAATTCTCCATGCTTTCTCCTTCAATTATTTCTTAAAGCGATAAGAGGCTCCAACTCCGCCAAGGGGAATCACCCTAAACTCGATTTTGACATAGTTATTGGTCACAGTTTTGATGGGCTGATTTGGAAGGTCTGTCAATATGGGTGCAAATTCTTGACCAAATACAAATGAAATTCCAAAACATCGAATATCTGTGGATAGGGTCAGTGTCCAATCCTTGACATTCATATTGATAAAGTCATAATTCATATCTCCACCCAAAGCAAAATATCCAAAATCATTTTTGAGAGAGAAATTTAAAAAATTTGCATCCGTATTGACATTGTTAGAAGTAAATACATTTTTGTAATAGTAGCCAAATGAGCTTGTTAGTCTCCAACGCGAGAAATTCATATTGGCAGATGCTGATTCGATTGCATCATGCAAAAATGAATACCGCAAGGTTCCCTTAAGATTTAATCCTTCAATAGGTGAGGAACCTATCTCATTTTGCATACTTGAGGAAAATAGCAAATCTCTAGATTCTAGATTAAGTCTTTGTGAGACATTGTAATAAAACGCCGTTCGTCCATCGCGCGTATAAAAATACTGCGATAAACTCGCCTCAAACACAGGTTTATTGCTTTCAAAATCGACAATTGATAAAGGATTCCATAGGTTGTAGATCTGCTTTGTTTGATTGATCTCTTGAGCATAAGCTTTATAAACCTCTGTATCAAACATAGAGCTATTGTAGCGATAATAGGGTCCAGAGACGCGTGTCTCAAACTGCATAACATGCAAGAAATTCCCATAATCTCTAGCGATATCTGAAGTCAAGCTCGCCTTGTAATTGGCGGTGAAAAAGTTAGCTGTATTTGAAGAGGGGAATCCTCCAGGGATTCTCATACCTTGGGTGCGATATAGATTGACATTGCTGAAGTCCAAATCTGTTCCAATCCCCAAAGACACATAATCCCCAAACAATGGAAACTCTACACTCAAGGGAAGAGAGATGCTATTTTCAACATAGCCATATCCCCTGTAGCGCACCACATTGTTACTTTGGACATCAATGGCATAGATTAGATTCCTCCAATACAGCGAATCAATAAATTTATGATATTGCACGCCTGGAAGCAGTTGAAGCGTCTCTTGATTATCCGAGCTTGTAAAATCAAAAAAATATTTGTTGTAGATTCCAAAGTAGTGATCTTGGGAGCGGAGGAAGTAATTGAGCTTTGAGATCCGAGTCCGATCAGTGATTTTTTTACCCACATCATCAATCCTCAAATAATCAATATCATTCATATAAGATAAATCTGCAAAAAAACCATCATATAAGGTCGGAAATCTCTGCAACATCCCTGTTCCACTACTTGTCTTGAAAAACAAATCAAATCCATAGATATGATTATTTTTGGCAGAAAATTTCTTGACATAATTATTGAGGTTATAAAAATATTTCATCTTAAGAAAAAAAAGATTATTGTTGGGAGTTGCCAACCTAAACTCTCCTGAAACTCCAGCTCCCCTTGAGGTTCTAATCTGGGGACTGATTGTCATATCCCAAAATTCTTCCGGAGCAATATAGATAGGCTGCCTATAATAAAGCCCCTCTTGATCAACATAGGCAAGCTGTGGATAGAGCAAACCACTTTTTCTTTCATTGCCTGTACTAAATCTTAGATATGGAATATACAAAAATGGCATCTTTCCCAAATATGCACGCGCATTCCATAGCGTCAAAACACTGTCATTTTGATCAAAACTCCCAGAGCTTACATCCAAATGCCATACAGGAGATTGAATGTCACAGCCTGAAATAGTCCCCTCTCTAAAATAATAAACTCCCTCTTTTGAATCTGCTTGAGTAGCACTAATCCATAATCCCGTCTTTGTGTTTTGCAAATACAAAGAATCAAGTGAGAACTGATCTTGACTAAAATCAAGCTTCATCTTTTCACCTGATAATAAAAGCGTGCTGCCCTGATAGATTCTCGCTTCACCTTCGATGATAGCAATTTTTGTTTTTTGATTGTATTTGAGATCTTGAGCCGAGATATAATAATCCCCACTCACAAGCACAACATTACCACGAGCAATAATCTCATCTCCCTTTCGCTCCATCTTGTTAGCAGTGATCTCACCAATCTGGGATTCTCTAGATTTGAGACCCAAATTTTTAGCTAATAGCGAAGTGGCTAGGAGAAAAATCAGAAGAGATTTTTTAGGCATTTCTGATCACAATTGTCTTGGCCATATAATCATGAAGGGCTTGTTTGAATGGAGAGAAGAGAGAAAACAAATAAGGAAAATAAAACAAATTTTCACTCAAAATTTTCATCACAGTGCGGATCAAAGCATGCAACACACTTGGCGAATCCAAAAGCATAACTCCCAACACACGGATCTTTAAAAATATCTTGCCCAGAGTCGCGCCATACAAAACCAAGAAAATAACTTCATAGGCGATACTCAAACAAATAAACTGCCAAATCACATTGGAAATCAAACCAATCATCATCGCATAGTCTCCATTGGTTTGTGAAAAGTCATTCCAATAAATAATAAAAAAAACAAAGGAGATCAAAAATTTATCAATCAAAAACGCGCAGAAACGGCTTCCAACTGAAGCCAACTGAAGATTCTCACGATATAGTTTTTCTTCTAAATTCATCATATTTACCCTATAAAAAACCCAAACGACGCTTCTCTGATGCGTAGCCTAACAACGCTACAACTAGGATTAAGAGAGACTTATTAGGTAATAAATCCTCGTCTATTGACTGCAAGCGGAAAAATCGCACACAAAGCCCGCTACTCAATCCAAAAAAAAGATCTTTCAACAGACTAGCATATTGAGAATCGCGTATCGTTTGAGCATTGAAATTATAAACAAAATCCTAGTAAATCGGCTTAATTTTCCATCTATACAAAAAATAACATCCCACAAACCATAGAATAGGAATCAAAGCAAGTGCGACAAATGGAGCAGCATCAGCCATTACCTGCGTGATAACAAAATACAATACAACAGAACTCAAAATATAAAAGGCTGAAAAGTTCTTATGATAACGGGGATTGGCAACCCCAATCAATGGAATCAAAAACAAACTTACAAGAGGAAAAATAGCGATCAAAATAGCCTTCACAAATTTTCTTTGCTTACTATGGCTTTCTCCACTCAATCCATCCTTCCAGTATTCCATCAAATCATATCCACTCAATGGTGCCTCTCCAACGCGAGTCTTGATCCTAGCCTCTTGAAAAATAACCTTTTTAAACTCTTCTTGTTGTGCAATATAGGATTTTCCACGATACAAATTGAGAGCAAAGACACCACCCTCATTTGTAATCTTCCCCTCTTGGGCACTGATAAAATTCTCAAATGCCATCCCCCTAATTGAAAACAATACAAGATCCCGATAGGTCCGATCTTGAACACCTCCTACATAAACAAGCCAATCCCCAATCTTTTGACCAAATTCTCCAGCCTTTAAGTTGATATCTACATCAACTTTCTTACGCTCTATGAAATTATCAAAGGCTCTTTTGGAGACAGGAACCGCACCAAGAGAAAAAACAAGCGAAGTTAAAGAAACAATTAGTGTCAAGGGCACAAAAACCCTGATGACTTCCAAGGGTCGAACCCCAAGAGAGAAAAAAACGAGCATCTCATAGTCATATGACAATCTTGAGATAGCTAGAGTGCATGAAGCAAAAAAAGTGATAGGAATGATAAAAAACACAGTATTAGGCAAAGAATACACAAAAAGATAAGTCAGATCCACAAAGCTTAGCTTAATAGCATAGCTTGATCCAGCAATCGTAATGAGCAAAATCACCGAAGACACGAAAAAAAGCACAATAAAAAAGGGGAAAAAGATTTGAGAAAAAGCCCAAAGAAAATATTTTTTATACAAAAGACTCTCCATATTGGAGATAAATCAACATCAACACAAAAGCTATAGTCAAAAATACAACAAATGGCACTTTGATCCCAGATAGTGCGATTTCCTTTCCCTTAAGAGAAAAAAGACTCACACAGAGAATATAGCCCATTGCAAGCACACAGGCCAATACGATCAAATATAGACTTGGATAAATCATAACCAAAGATCCCATTGAGGCAAAAACGATAATATCTGCTTCTCCCAAAATTTCTTTTCTAAACACAAAGCTCCCAAAGATTCGCAATACCGCAAGCCCTCCAGCGACACAAAAAGCAGCAATAAAATGCTCACTTTCTAGCATTTCTAAATAATACAAGCCTCCAAAGATTCCAAAAAAACACACAAAATTGATCCAATCAGGCACGGCAAGCAAAACAGCATCAATATAAGACATCACAAAAAACAAAAACAAAACACATGCCATAAACAAAGCATAAAGACTCATTCCATAAAGCATCACAACAAGCAACAAATCAAACACACAAAAAGCAAAACACCAAAGCAAACTTTTGGAATAAAAGAGACGGATCATAAAGTTTAGAAAACCCATCTTATTCTGTGTTATGTGTATAAGAATCAATCCATTTCCCAAAACGCTCCCCCCAGCAATCAACAAACACAGCCAAAGCCACATCTCTCCATCCAAAGACAGAAACTGATTCCATAGCTCCATCATTGCTGCAATCCTGTTTTGAGATAATTTCTCATTTTACAAATCTCACCAAGATCAATCTGACGATGCACCACTCCTCTTTTGCCATCTTGATACACATCTCCAAAGGGTGAAATAATCGCACTTCCTTTGGAAAATCCCTCATTGGCCCAATCACTTGAGACAACAAAGGCTTGATTAAGAATTGCAAGAGATTGAGAGAGAATCTCAAAATGCCTTTTGCGTTCCTTGTCCCACTGAGTTAAGACAAAAATAATCTCAGCTCCCTGAATCTTTTTCCAAATATCCAAAAACCTCAGCTCAAAGCAATTGATCGCAGCACACTTGATCTCCCCAATATAAAAAAACCCCACATCTTCCAAATCCCCTTGTGTCAAAAACTTTTCCTCATGATTGAGAGGAAAGGCTTGAGTTTTTGCCTGAGAATAGATAATCTCCCCATTGCAAATCACCTTAATATTATTGAAAAAATTTCCATTCATTTTTTCAATCACTGATGTAATTAGCGTGCAATCCTTGATCGCCTGACAATATTGCGCAAGTGCATACTGAGAAAACTCACTTGCTTCCTCAAGACGATCAAATGCAAAGCCTGTCAAACTCAAATTTGGAGTGCAAATAATAGAATCTTTGATACAGCGCTTAGCAAAATCCAAAACTCGATCTAAATTGGCTTGAAAGCAATCTTGAACCCTAAATTGCAAAACATAAATCTTTTGATTCTTAGAAGTCATCAAAATTGATGCTTCCCTTAGCATAGTTTGTCACCTTGGCTTCAAAGAAATTTGTTTTTTGATCATTAAAACTTGAGAACTGATCCACCCATTTGATTGGATTTTTGGATCCATAAATCTTTGGCATACCAACATGAGCTAGACGATCATCAGCAAGATATTGAATATACTCACGAATAATCTCACTCGTCAAGCCCAGAATCTGCCCTTGTGTGATGTATTCTCCCCAAGCTACTTCGACCTCGACTGCCCTTTTAAACATCTCCACCACTTCCTCTTCAAGATTCTTTGTAAATAAATCAGGTCGTTCTTTTTTGACAGAATTGATCATATTTTGAAAAAGCAAAAGATGTGTCACTTCATCTCTTTGGATAAAGCGAATCATTTGAGCACTTCCTAGCATTTTCCCAGATCGTGCTAATGTATAAAAATAACTAAAACCACTATAAAAATAAATCCCCTCTAAGATCTGATTGGCAAACATAGCTTTGACTAGATTTTCTTCAGTCGGATTTGAAGCAAGCTCCATATAAACTTCGGCAATATGGTCATTTTTGGATCTTAGTTGCATATCCACTCTCCACATATCATAGATCTCTTCAGTGTTTGCAGAGATTGATTCAACCATCACAGCATAACTTTGGGAATGCAAAGCCTCTTCATAAGCCTGACGCACCAAGATAAGATTAATCTCTGGGCTAGTCATATAGGGATTGACATTATCAATCAGGTTATTTGTCTGCAATGAATCCATAAAGATAAGCTGCGCCAATGCCCGATCATAACCGAGCTTTTCTTGAGTTGTGAGGCCACCATTGTAGTCGCGTTTATCAGCATTCATATTGACTTCTTCGGGAAACCAAGTATTAGCAAGCATCACTTTCCAAAGATTATATGCCCATTGATATTTGATCTTATTGAGGTCAAACATACTTGTAGGATTCCCACCAAAGATCTTGCGATCACTGACGCTCTCTGTTGAATTTGGGTTATAAATTTTTTTTCTCTCTACTTCCATCGCCAATCCTTTGAACTGATGTATTTTGTGCAAGTGTAAATCTTTAATAAACACCAAAAGCTGTATCAAATAAATTAAATTTTTTTGATTCCTTTTATAAACTCTAACTATATCAAATTTATATTTTCTACCACGCAAGATTCTGATATAATCCCACCTTCAAAAGTAGTTTTGTTACTTTTGAAGATATGCGGGAGTGGCGAAATTGGCAGACGCACCAGACTTAGGATCTGGCGCCGCAAGGCGTGGAGGTTCAAGTCCTCTCTTCCGCACCACATTTTCTTTTCTGTATTTATCTCCCTCATCTATCACATTTACATCAAGCAAGGAAAACGATGCGAGAAATTAAAGTGCGAATTATTAGTGATTATCAGAATGCATCGGTTGAATCATGGCTCAAACAACAATCAAAAAACAATGACTGCTCTTATACAAAAGGACAATTTAAAGTCATTTATACAACAGAAAATATCCCCACAGACTACACAATTATGATCAATAAAGTCGATCAAGATACAGCCATTGATTGCCCTCTGCAAAATATCTGGGGAATCCAGCAAGAACCTTTTATCGAGGGAAATTTAGAATACGCAATTCCATTCAAAAATGAGTTTGCAAAAACACCACAAACCTACGCACAATGCTCACAAGTTTTTGCTTTTGTCCCAAAACTTCTTGAGCAAAAAGGTAAATTTATCACCTCACCCCCATATATCTACTGGCTTTTAGAACACAATAGAACACAAAGTTTTCAAGATATTGCTTCTTTTGATTTTTTCCCCAACAAGCATAAAGAAATTTCTTGCATTGCAAATCTTGACAAAAAGGCATTTGCAGGACATATCAATCGTGCAAATTTTGTAAAATTTCTCAAGAATACTTCCTTGCCTATTCATTATTTTGGCGGTGAGAAATCTCATAACTTTATTCAAACCAAACTTGAAGCCCTCAAAGACTATCGCTACTCTATTGCGATTGAAAACAGCTCGATTCCTTTTTATTTTTCAGAAAAAATTACAGATTGCTTCTTGGCAGGCTGTATGCCCTTTTATTATGGCGCGAACAATATCGCTGACTTTTTCCCAAAAGAATCTTTTGTCTGGATTGATATTCATAACCCCAAAGAATCAGTCAAAATCATCAAAGATACGCTAAAAGAAAAAAAATGGGAAAAAAATCTAGACTATATTATAGAGGCACGAAGGAGAGTATTAGAGGATTATAATTTTTTACAAATTATGGGAGAAAAAATCATTGAAGATGCCTTAATCTCTGATTCTCTTCCTCAAAGAACACCCTCAATCATCAAAGGCTATAAGAGATCATTCTCTACACATCTTTTGAGGAATCTTCAAAGAGTGTATTTTCTGATTTTAAAACCAATGGTTTATCTACAAAAATTCATAAGGAGCAATTGATATGAAAACAATACTTTTAACCAATGATGATGGATTCTTATCCAATGGGCTTTTGGCGCTTAAAGAAGCTTTGAGCGATCTAGCACGCGTTGTGATCGTCGCACCTGCATGTGAAAAATCAGCCTGTGGCCACGGACTTACCCTCAACAAACCTCTCAAGCTCATCCAAATCCAAGAGGACTATTACAAAATCGATAATGGCACGCCAGCAGACTGCATCTATCTTGCTATGCATTCATTATTCTCTTCCCAAAAGCCCGACCTCGTCATCTCTGGCATCAATCTGGGCTCCAATATGGGTGAAGATATCACATACTCTGGGACTGTGGCAGGTGCGATGGAGGGAGTGATCTATGGAATCCCCTCCATTGCCATCTCTCAAGTGCTCAAAGATTCAAACAAAAATCACAATGATTTCTCTCTTGCCAAGCAAACCATCAGGGCGATTGTTTCTCAAATTTTTAGTTCTTCTTTTCCCCTAGGAGATCGCAAACTTCTAAATATCAACATCCCCAATGCCAAGGAATCCAAAGGATATAAAATCACTCAGATGGGCTATCGCCTTTATGAGCATTCAGCACAAAAGAGTAAAAACCCCAGAGGAGAAGAGTATTTTTGGCTTGGATTGCATCCACTCAGATGGAAAAATCGTGATAATGCCATCACACTATCAGATTTTGATGCTATTGAGCAGGGCTATATCTCAATCACCCCCATCACTCTAGATCTCACAAGTTTTGATGATCTACACACTTTGCAAGGATGGATCCAATGAGTACTCCCATCATCGATCGCTACACTCGCTCAAGAATTATTTTTGGCCCCCATTTTGAGACAATGCAAAACATAAAAGTACTTATTTTTGGAGTTGGGGGCGTGGGTGGATATGCCCTAGATGCACTCTATCGAAGCGGAATCACGCAAATCACAATTATCGATAAAGATGTTTTTGATATCACCAATCAAAATCGCCAAATCGGCTCTGAAGCAGTGGGTGAAGTCAAAGTCCAAGCTCTCTCAAAACTCTATCAAGGAATCACTCCAATCCATGCACAAGTCACAAGTGAATTTTTGCAAACTCTTGATTTTGATCAGTTTGATTACATTGTGGATGCCATCGATGACATCAATGCCAAGATTCTCCTAGCTCAAAAAGCACAAGGTAGAAGATTTGGATCCTATATCAGCTCAACAGGAAGTGCGAAAAAACTCAACCCTCTCCTCATTAAGGTCTCAAATATTTGGAAAAGCCATGGGGATCGGTTTGCTAAAAAGTTTCGAGACAATCTCAAAAAACAGCGCTTTAGAGGGAATTTTAAAGTAATATTTTCTGATGAAGTGCCTCACTGCAAGGCTCTTGGGAGCTGCAATGTCGTGACTGGAAGCTTTGGGTTACAAATCGCGAGTGAAATCTTGCGTGATATTCAAGCTAAATATAAGGAGTGATTATGAGTGAGAAAATCTATTGCTATCAAGAAGATGAAGACATCCTTGATTATGAAGAAGAATACATTGAAGATGAGGAAGATGGGGGAAATGATTATTACCAAGGATATGATGATGATGATTATCAGAATCCAGATAGTGAATATGAGGATGAATGATGGACATCCTTAGAGCAGCACTTATTCAACATGCCTTTAAGGGCACAAAGCATAAAACTCTAGAATTTACAAAAGAGCAAGTTTTACAAGCCTCAAAGCTTGGGGCTAAGCTTGTGATACTGCAAGAATTGCACACTCAAGAATATTTTTGTCAAAGTGAAGATGTGCATTTTTTTGATTATGCTCTGGATTTCCAAGATGATGTGAAATTCTTTGCTCAAGTTGCCAAAGAAGCTTCCGTTGTGCTTGTCACTTCACTCTTTGAGCGTCGAAGTGCTGGGCTTTATCATAATACTGCTGTCGTTTTTGAAAGTGATGGAAGCATCGCTGGCAAATATCGCAAAATGCACATTCCTGATGATCCTGGCTTTTATGAAAAGTTCTACTTTACACCAGGAGATCTAGGGTTTGAGCCGATCAAAACAAGTCTGGGCAAACTAGGAGTGATGGTGTGTTGGGATCAATGGTATCCTGAAGGTGCGAGAATCATGGCACTAAAAGGTGCTGATCTCCTCATCTATCCCACAGCGATTGGATGGTTTCCAAGCGATTCTCAAGAAGAAAAAGATCGTCAAAGAGAGGCTTGGATTGGGATTCAAAGAGGGCATGCGATCGCCAATGGAATCCCCACAATTGCCGTCAATCGTGTTGGATTTGAGAGTGATGCAAGTGGGGTGATGGAGGGGATTTGCTTCTGGGGATCAAGCTTTGCCTTTGGAGCACAGGGTGAAGAACTCATCATGGGAAGCACAGATCAAGAAGAAATCCTACAAGTCCAGATTGATTTGAAGAGAAGTGAAGAAGTCAGGCGTATATGGCCATTTTTGCGTGACCGTCGAATCGAATCCTACCAAGACATCCTCAAAAGATATTGCGACTAATATCATCTCTTTTGAGGAGTTGATCATCCTATCCAAATCTCTGCTTTTTATCTTGCTCTAGCACCCAATATTTCTAAGCCATCACAATCTTTTTCTTAAAATCTTGATCAAGATATTTTCAGTCCCCAATCTTTCATCCCACTTCCCTCAAAAGACCCTCTATCGGTCACAAATCTAAAATCTTCTTATGAAGTTTTTGGCATAATTAGCCGTTTATTTTTCATCAATTGAAAGGTTTCTTGTATGGAAGGAAGATTATTTACTTTTGTGGGCTTAATCAACTCAGATCATGATTTTATCATCGGGTTTTATACGATTCTTGTTGCATTTTTGATTCTTATCTTGGCCAAACTTGCGACAAACAATCTCAAAATTATCCCCCAAGGGTTACAAAATATTTTTGAATGGTTTGTTGAGGGGATTTTAAATGTAGCTAGCGATGTAGTCAGTCGAGAGATTGCTGTGAAATATCTCCCCCTCACAGCGACAATTGCTCTTTTTGTCTTTTTCTCCAATGCTATTGGGATCATCCCAGGTTTTGAGTCTCCTACTTCAAGCTGGAGTTTTACTATTGTTCTAGCCCTAGTTGTGTTTGTTTATTATCATTATGAGGGCATCAAAGCCAAAGGATTTGTGAAGTATTTTTCCCACTTTATGGGACCTGTCCCCTTGCTTGCACCTCTTATGCTTCCAGTAGAAATCATCTCGCACTTTTCTAGAATCATCTCACTATCATTCCGTTTGTTTGGAAATATCAAAGGGGATGATATGTTTTTGCTTGTGATGCTGATGCTTGCCCCATGGCTTGCTCCGCTTCCAGCATTTGCCATTCTTACATTGATGGCTTTTTTGCAAGCTTTTGTTTTTATGATTCTAACTTATGTCTATATTGCTGGAGCAATTATGGAAGAAGAGGGGCATTAAGCGCCCTCTCCCAGACAAAGCGATCAATCTCACAATCATTCTCTAGCACGCAATCAGCTTTCTGCATATAGAGTTTAGATCGTTTATGAAATAATTCTTTTAGATCACTTTGATGCAATAGCGGGCGTTTGGAATATTCATCTTGATCTAGTCTTGCCAAAATCTCTTCCAATCTAAAATTCAAAAACACAACTTCCCCCAACTTTTTTACATCTTGATAAGCTCCAAAGCCTCCTCCACAGTCAATAATATGAGGGATTTGAAGAGAGCAAAGCTTGGTAAATACTTCGCTTTCTTTGAGGCGAAACACTTCTTCTCCAAATCCATCAAAAATTTCTGGGATTGATCGCTGCATCATCTCTTCAATCATTTTATCTGTAGAGATCAAAGGGATACCAAGAGTTAGAGATAATCTCATACTTAAAGTTGATTTTCCACTCCCCATAAAACCAATCAAGACCAAATGTCTCATTTGAGGGTGATGGTATATCCCTTTTGATTCTGCTCAAGATCATAAGCATATTGCCCATCTAGCTCAAGAGAAATGCGATAGTAGTTCTTATGCGTTGCCACAGAAAAAGCGTGGAAAAACATACGATTGAGTGCCAAAGTTTGATCGATCACTTTGTCTTTTCGTTTGAGATCAAGAATGATTCTAAATGGCTTTGGCAAAACAAAGATTTGCTCTAATTTATAAGGAGAGCTAATCTGAATCTTTTTACCCATAATAGTCAGCTCAAAGTCATCAAGCTTATAGGTTACAGGCTTTTTTAGCTCTGCTTCTTGAAGATTCTCAATTTGGGAGATGCTGATAGGATAATGCCAATCAATATCTGAATCAATCTTCACGCTCTCCTCAGCGATCGATCCATCTAGCTTCTGATAGACAAACTTGACTTCTTTGAGGATTCTAGTCGTTGTTGGCAGTGTGACTTTAATATTATCTAGGGGCTTACTGATCGCTCCCTCTATACTCTGTGGACTTGTCTTGGGTGATATTTTCAGCTCAAATGGATCTTCCCGTGCAAACAAAACTAACGCAACCATCACTAGCATTTTTTTCATTTTTGCTCCTCACTTGAGGGTTCCAATCCTCTTAGTTCAAAAATCGTTTTTTGCAAATCCACATTTTCTTTTCTAAGCCGTTCTGTTCGTGTCTCAAGTTCACTTTTTTCTTTTTTGAGCATCAGCAAAACACTCCAAGAATTGCTCCCAAATAAAAGAAAAAATAAATATATCCCAACTCCCAAAACACATAGTGATAAAGTAATCACGCGCTTAGCATTTGATTGTCTAGCTCCATCCCCCTCTTGGAGCTCTACAAACATCTCATCTAATTGCTCTTTTTCCTGCATTAACGAAAGATATTCCACCCCAAATATTCTCCGCCCCCTAGTTCTCTTTCAATCTCAAGCAAACGATTATATTTTGCCATCCTTTCGCTGCGTGCTGTGGATCCTGTCTTGATTTCTCCACAATTTAAAGCTACTGCAAAATCAGCGATAAAACTATCTTCACTCTCTCCACTTCTATGACTCATCACACAGCGATAGCGATTTCTTTGTGCTAGCCTCATTGCCTGCATGCTTTGTGAAACACTCCCGATTTGATTGGGTTTGACCAAAATCGCATTTCCCACACCCTGTGCAATTCCCTCAGCCAAAATTTGTGCATTTGTCACAAACAAATCATCTCCCACAAGCTGAATACGATCTCCAAGTCTTTGAGTAAGGATTTTCCACCCCTCCCAATCATCCTCACTCAAACCATCCTCAATCGATACGATAGGATATTTGCTCACAAGATTCTCATAATACTCAACAAGCTCAAGCGAGCTAAGCTTGCGTCCCTCACCCTCAAGATGATATAACCCATCCTCACCGACTAATTCACTGCTTGCCACATCTAAAGCGATCGCGATCTCATCTCCAGCCTTGTATCCTGCCGCTTCAATAGCTTTCAAAATCACCTCAATGGGTTCTTGATTGTTTTTGAGATTAGGAGCGAATCCACCCTCATCGCCAATAGCTGTCACATCCCCCCTCTCATTGAGAATCTTTTTGAGATTCTGATAGACCTCTGCTGAGGCTCGCAATCCTTCAGAAAAACACTCAAACCCCAAAGGCATAATCATATACTCTTGAAAATCCACAGTATTATCAGCATGGCTTCCACCATTGATGATATTGAGCATAGGCACAGGCAGCACACAAGCATTTGCACCACCAAGATAGCGATACAAGGGAATCCCCAAAGATCTTGCACTTGCTCGCGCATACGCCATACTAACACCCAAGATCGCATTTGCACCAAGAGAAGAATAATTCTCTGTCCCATCCAATGCCCTCATCACAGAATCTACATCATTTTGACGACCAGATTCTGTGCCCATCAAAGCTTCTTTGATGATTTCATTCACATGCTTGCATGCCTTTTGAACACCTTTGCCCATATATCTTGTGCGATCATTATCACGAAGCTCTAGAGCTTCTCTTTTTCCTGTGCTTGCCCCACTTGGGACGATCGCACTCTCACACACACCATCACTTAGCTCAAGAGTCACGCGAACTGTTGGATTACCTCGACTATCCAAAACCTCCATCGCATCAATTTGTGTAATCACTGACATACTTTCTCCTTAAAATTCTGCTTCTTCAGGCAATGGCATAATCTCATCCTGCCCACCAATTTGCTCTTTAATTTTCCCCACGATCTCATCACTCACCTCTGGATTATCTCTCAAAAAAAGCTTGGCATTTTCACGCCCCTGACCAAGCTTCATCGCCCCATAACTAAGCCATGCTCCGCTTTTATCAATAATATCTAGCTTCACGCCATAATCGATAATCTCACCCTCTTTACTAATCCCCTCACCAAACATGATGTCAAACTCAGCCTCTCTAAAAGGTGGAGCAACTTTATTTTTGACGACCTTGGCTTTGGCACGATTTCCGATTTGTTGCTCATTTTGCTTGAGTGTTGCGATGCGCCTGATATCAATCCTCACACTTGCATAAAACTTAAGTGCATTTCCACCCGTTGTCGTCTCTGGACTTCCATACCCCATCATCCCAATCTTCATCCGAATCTGATTGATAAAAATCAAAGTCGTGTTCATTTTATGAAGCACACCTGTGATTTTGCGGAGTGCATGACTCATCAATCTTGCTTGAAGTCCGACATGCTGATCTCCCATATCTCCATCAATCTCAGCCTTAGGCGTGAGAGCTGCAACTGAATCAATAACAACCAAATCCACAGCGCCACTTCGTGTCAGCGTCTCCAAGATTTCTAGTGCTTGCTCACCATTATCTGGCTGAGACACCAAGAGATTCTCAATATCTACACCAAGTTTTTTTGCATAATACACATCCAATGCATGTTCAGCATCGATAAATGCGCAGATTCCGCCATTTTTTTGACATTCTGCAATGATTTGCAAACTCAAAGTCGTTTTTCCAGAACTCTCTGGTCCATAAATTTCTATAATCCTCCCCTTTGGAATCCCCCCAATCCCCAAAGCCATATCAAGCCCGAGCGAACCTGTTGAAATACATTCAATCTTCTCGACCTGCTTATCTCCCAAACGCACCAAGGCTCCTTTTCCAAATGCCTTATCTACTTGTTTGAGGGCAAGCTCGATGGCCTTTTTCTTTTGTTCATCGATACTCATTTGATTCCTTCTTGATATTTTAGTGAAGTGATTTTATCTCAAAGAAAGCTTGCGATTTTGATTTTGGTAGAATCTTTGATCTATTTTAGCTATGAAGGTTGGTGTATGAGAGAGATTTGTATCGCGCATAGTCCAGATGCTGATGATTTGTTTATGTATTATGCGATTGTCTTTGGGTGGGTAGATACTCCATGCCCCTTCTCCAATCTTGCACTAGATATCCAAACACTCAATGCTCTAGCACTCCAAAAACGCTATGAAGTAAGCGCGATCTCCTTTGGGGTGTATCCTCTGATTGTGCAAGATTATGCTTTACTTACCACGGGATTGAGTTTTGGTGATGGATATGGTCCAAAACTCATCAAAAAATCAACAACTACACTTAAGAAAAATTTCAAAGTTGCACTCAGTGGAGAACATACAAGCAATGCTCTTCTCTTTAGGCTCAAATACCCAAATGCACGCATCGTGTATAAAAATTTCTTAGAAATTGAAGGAGCTGTTTTGAGTGGAGAAGTCGATGCTGGGGTTTTGATTCATGAATCAATTCTCAATTTTGATCCTTCTCTTGTTGTTGAAGCATTTTTGTGGGATATTTGGCTAGAGATGACGCACAAAGAATTACCCTTACCTCTTGGTGGTATGGCCATCTCACGCTCTATCCCACTCAATCAAGCAATCACAATCCAAGATGTCTTGACCAAAGCAGTCACAATTGCCACAAAATACAAACCCCTGCTCTCCAAAATGCTCCTTGAGCGCAATCTAGTGCGTGTAAATGAGGAAGATTTAAACACTTATCTCAATCTATATGCCAACACACAATCCATCTCTCTAAGTCCAATCCAACTTGAAGCACTTGAGATGCTTTTCGCTCTAGGATACAACAAAGGATTCTACTCTTCCAAAATTGATCCCAAAGACTGCCTCATCCCCACAGAATACACAGGATTGAGATACAGCTAACCTCACAAGATCCAAACATTAAATACAAGGGATTCTATTCAACCCCCTCCCTCCCCCTTTTAGAGTTTTGATGAGTTACTTTGCACCTTTTGGTGGTTCAAAGGCTGTAAGCTTGGGTGCTTTGCCTTTAAATTTCTCGATATTGACAAGTGCAGTGCTTGCGATATTGGCATCTGCCAGCTCACTTGTTGGGATATCAAGTGTGAGCATATTGGGGCATCCATTTTTGCACATACTGCCCTCTTTGCCCGCATCTTCTGGATCATACCAAGCCCCCTCAAAGATTCTCACTACCCCTCTTGGCATCACATCGCTCACCACAGCTCCTGCCAAAGCCTGACCTCGCGCATTGAATACTCTTACCAAGTCTCCACTTTTGATTCCCTTTTTCTTGGCATCGACTGGATTGATCCAAATAGGCTCACGATCAGCCACTGCATATTGATCTCTAAGACTTGTATTGCTAAGCTGAGAGTGAAGACGATTGATTGGGTGGGGACTAATGAGTGCAAATTCTGCTGGTTTATTTTTCATCCCTAGCCACTCAATTGGCTCAAACCACATTGGATGAGCTTTGCAATCCTGATAGTTCATCTTAGCAATCGTTTCAGAATAGATCTCGATCTTTCCACTTGGCGTGCCCAAAGGATTGAGGATCGGATCTTCTCTAAACTCTGCATGGCGCACATAAGTTTCACCCTCTGGAGTTGGGGCAAATGTAAGAGGTTTATTATTTTTCCAAAAGGTTGCAAAATCAGGCATTTCATTGCCATCTGCCATCAAAACTCCAGCTTTTTGTGCTTGATTATAGGCCTGAGTATAAAAGCCCTCTAGCCATTGCATTTCACTTTTTCCACCCTCACTGAACTCTTGACCAAACCCACAAGCATTTGCCAAATCTGCAAATACCTCATAATCAGTTTTGGACTTTGGCATTCTCTCAACAACTTGCTTCATAGGACAAATATTGAGATTACTATAGTCTCCAGTCATTGTGAGATCGTTTCGCTCATAAGGTGTTGCGATAGGGAAGACGATGTCTGCCATCTTGGCACTTGGTGTCCAATACATATCATGCACAACTACAGTGCTAGGTTTCTTCCAAGCTTTGACATATTTATTGAGATTTTGTTGATGCACCATAGGATTCCCACCTACCCAATAAATCATATCAATCTCAGGATAAGTGATTTCACGGCCATTGTATTGGAGTTTCGCTCCAGGATTAAGAAGACAATCAGCAATTCTTGCTACAGGAATTGCCCCACTTTTTTCTTTCTCTTCTTGATTTTTCCAATTCTCACCATTGATGGGCTTTCCTACATTGATCCCGCCAAGAACGGGGGCATTGGTCGTAGGGCTTCCGCCATTGCTATAGTGATAGCTGATCCCAAATCCTCCACCAGCAAGTCCGATTTGCCCAATCATAGAAGCCAAAGTCACAGCCATCCAGTGTGCCTGCTCTCCATGATGCTGGCGTTGGATATTCCATCCCATCATAAGCATTGTGCGATTTTCAAAGAAAAGCTTTGCTAATTCTTTGATTTTCTTCTCACTCACTCCTGAGATTTTAGAAGCCCATTTGGCATCTTTTGGAGTTTTATCTGTTTTGCCTAGGACATATTCTGCAAATTTTTCAAATCCCTCTGTATAAGTTTCGATAAATTCCTTGTCATATTTTCCACTTGTAAGCATTGTGTGAATGATTCCAAGCATCAAAGCAACATCGGTGTTGGGAGTGAGGGAAATTTGCTCTGCTGAGTCTTCAAAAAACTGAATCGTCTCGCTCTTCATAGGATCGATGCATAGAACTTTGATTTTTTTGGCTTTGGCTGCCTTTTTGAGCTCTTCAAAATATTTCAAACCTTTACTATCTCCTGCTGTATAAGCAAGTTTGAGAGTTGCAAGCGGGTTGGCTCCCCAGATCACTACTACCTTTGAATTCTCAAGCACTAAGGGCCAAGAGGTTTGTTGCTCATATACCTCCAAAGTTCCCATCACATGAGGCATAATCACTTGAGCAGCACCAGTAGAATAATCTCCAAGCCCCCCTACAAACCCACCGCCCATTGTAAGGAATCGATGAAGCAAGGTTCTAGCACTATGGAGCTTTCCACTACTCTGCCACCCATAAGAACCTCCATAGATTCCACTTGCTCCTTTTTCTTTCCTTATTCTTTTCACCTCATCACTGACTAGTTTGATGGCTTGCTCATAGCTAATTTCTACCCACTCATCATTTCCTCTGAGCTCTCTATGATTGGACTTTTTCTCAAGATAGCTTTTTCTCACCATTGGGGCTTTGATTCTGTTTGCTCTTTTGCCATCGATAAGGTCAGGCACACTTGTTCTCATATCAAGAGAATTCAAAGCTTTGCCATCAGACATATAAATCGAATCTGAATTACTCAAAGCATCAGAGCTCACCACGGCTTTTCCATTTTTAACCTTGACCTTGATGATCCCCCAATGCGCTGCTGTATAGACCTCACCATTGAGCACAAGATCGGTGCTAAATTTATTGGCTCCTGCGGCTAGAAGCGTGCTTTTGTCTGTCAGTTGGCTCACAAATGGGATAGAGGCAAAGAGTCCTGCATATTTGAGTAAATTCCTTCTATTGTGATTGATTTGTGTTTTCATGTTTTTTCTCCTTATTGCATATCTTTTGCATTCTTTTGAAGATATTGAATCACTAGAAAATAATCTTTTTTCTCAATCCCTGTTCTTCCTGCCATCGCTTTAAACATACTTGGCCATTGATTGGCTGTGAATTCCTTAACTGGATGAAGACCATGGCACATAGAGCAGTTTTGCTCATACATATCTTTGGCTTGTGCATACAAGGCCTCGACATCATTGACCAAATCTGCATTATCTGTCCAAACTTGAACCTTGACTTTGTTGTATATTTTTTCATCTATTTCTTGAGAATCAAGTTTTTCAAATTTGACTCCTGCCTTCCCATCAAATCCAGCATTTAAGATTCGTTTACCTGCTACAAAATAAATGGCTGGCTTTGCTTCTTCTTGGAAACCTTCAATAGAAATCAAAACTCTCTTTCCATCGGTTTTTAGCACTTCAACTTTTGCCGTTGGAAGCAATTTCCCAATCACTTTTTCACTCTTTGCATCAGCATAAAGTGGTTTGACTGTGGTTGCATATTGGGTTTGAGCAAAGGCTAGAGAGCCCATTGCTGCAATAAATGCAAATATTCTAGAGAACATTAAAAACTCCTTTGGGGGGTAGATTTGGTGGATTTGACTTTCATCAAATCTTTAAAATGAGATTCTATAAAACGCACATAAAATGCAAAACGATGTCGCTATACAAATCTAAACATAACGAAACAGTAGATAAGTAAAAAATTTACTTTTTAATGAAAAATCTCTTTTGTTAAATTTTAGAATCTCGATTTTATGGGGACTTTGGCTCTTTGATACTTTTTGAAGCACTTCCCCATAAGCCTCCATCAAAACCTGCTCAATGATCACATATCAAGATATTGCTATGCATAGACGAAATAGATCACAAACTGTATAATGACCAATTCAAAATCTTTCATCCCAACACAAAGGCCAGATCATCAAACAGCTTTTCCTACTCTTTGCTATTGTTATTCTTTTTATGGAATCTGTTCTGATCTTTGGAACTTTTGGTTTGATGGGTTCTTTTGGCAATGCCTTTTTTAATATCAACTTTACACTTTTTGGAATCCTCTCCTACTTTTATCCCCCGTGTTTTTTATATCTTGGCTACATCCTTTATAAGACCAAAAAATTGACATGGCGCTATGCCGAGCTTTGTTTGGCTTGGACTTTATTTTTTTTGCTCCTTTTAGTTTTGCAAACCTCAATATTTGGGCTTGGAATCTTTGGTCAAGCCATTATTGAGTATCTCAAACCTTATTTGGGACTTTTTGGCATCTGGGTTCTCTCTCTGCTTGGGATAGGGATGTGTCTGATCTCTATCAGTAATGCTGATATTTTTCAGATTCTTCAAATGATCAATTTTTCTCATCGATTTGCTCAACTCATCCTCTCTCTCAAGTCCATCACTTCAAAGCTAACTTGCCATCTTGCTAGATTTTCCAAATCTTTCTTTGCATCTCTCCAGCGCCAAATCACCACCATCAAAACCAAAATATACACCAAAGAAAAATCCCCACTTGAAGAACTTCCTAGACACATCGATCTCAAGGATCTCTTGCCAGAGCAATCCACAGCAGCTCATCAAACCCAACATACACTTCCATTCATCCCAGAGATTCCCAAAACCACTCAAGCAAAAAAGGAGAAATTTGTGTTTAAAAAAGATGACAAAATCAATATTCAAGAATATATCGTTGCTACACGAAATGAAGAAAAGCGCTCTCATATCCGCGTCGTTGATGAAATCAAACCTATCAAAGAAAATCCATTTCTCAAGGACAACTTTCCTATTCATTCCCAAGGAATCAGCACAAGTGCAGAGCTACTCAAAAGGATCAAAAACCAAGATCTCCACCCCTCTCTAGCCCAACACAACATCAAATCTACTCCCTCACAACAAGAGACATCAACCCCTCCTTCTCATCTAGCACAAACGACCCAACCCCCTCAAGAAACCACTATCTCACAATCCCTCAAGCCACTGGAGTCGCCAGAGTCGCTGGATTTGACATCCACAGAGCCCATCCATCCCTCACCCCTCAAAGCAGAGCTACCTCCATTTGAAACTCCACAAGAACTCAATATACCCCAAATTTTGATGACTGAGACTCTCTCACACCCTTCTAGCACCTATCCATCGACCCCTCCTCATTTGAGCAAATCAAAAATCACACACATCAAAACACTAGAAGAAAATGAAGCATTATTGAAAGAAATTGATCAGGGAGATATCTTTGTGCCAAAAGATTACAAACTTCCTCCAATCTCTCTTCTTTCTGAAGCACCAAGGCAAAACAATGAGATTGATGAAAATGAGATTGATTCCAAGATTCAAAGCCTGCTTGAAAAGCTCTCTGTCTTCAAAATTGAAGGAGATGTGATACGCACATATTCTGGTCCCATCATCACAACCCTTGAATTTCGTCCTGCACCCAATGTCAAAGTCAGCAGAATCCAAAGCTTGGAAAATGACATCGCAATGGCATTGGAGGCCAAATCCATCCGCATCCAAGCCCCAATCCCTGGGAAAAATGTCGTAGGCATTGAGATCCCAAACTCAAGTACGCAAACTATTTATCTAAGAGAGATCTTTGAATCTGAAATTTTTCAAAACTCCTCCTCACCCCTCACACTTGCTCTTGGCAAAGATGTAGTGGGCAATCCCTTCATCACAGATCTCAAAAAACTCCCCCATCTTTTGATCGCTGGAACCACAGGAAGTGGAAAAAGTGTGGGAGTGAATGCGATGATTCTCTCCCTCCTCTATCGCAACTCTCCTGATGATTTGAAACTTATGATGGTGGATCCTAAAATGGTGGAATTTATGCCCTATAGTGATCTACCTCATCTTATCACACCCATCATCACAGATCCCAAAAAAGCAGTGATTGGACTAGCAAATGCTGTGCGCGAGATGGAGCGTCGCTATACTTTGATGAGTCAATCACGCACCAAAGAAATCATCAGCTACAATCAAAAAGCAGAAGAGCTAGGGCTAGAAAAATTCCCCTACTTTGTCATCATCATCGATGAATTGGCAGATTTGATTGTCACAGCTGGTAAAGAAGTCGAATATTCTTTGGGCAGAATCAGTGCTATGGGGAGAGCTTCTGGGATGCATCTCATTGTGGCCACCCAAAGTCCAAGAGCAGACATTCTAATCGGTCAAATCAAAACCAATCTTCCTGCTCATCTTAGTTTCAAAGTTGGATCTAAGATTGATGCGGGAATCATTGGCTGTGCGGGGGCTGAGACATTGCTTGGAAGGGGGGATATGCTTTTTACTCCCCCAGGGGTTAGCGGACTTGTGAGACTTCATGCCCCATGGAGCAGTGAAGATGAAGTCAATGAGATCGTAAGCTACATCAAAGATCAGCGAGGGACGATGTATGATGTCAGCTTTTTGCCTGAAGACAAAGAGAGCTTTGGGGCGATGGATTGCCAAGATCTCGATCCTGAAACAGCACAACTCCTTGAGAAAGCAAAACAAATCATCATCCAAGATGGCAAAACCTCAATCAGCTATCTCCAAAGAAGATTGAGTATCGGCTACAACAAAGCAGCCACCTTGATTGAAACTCTTGAGCAAATTGGCTTTTTATCTGAACCTGATGCCAAAGGAAACCGCCAGATTCTCTAAACCCTCATCTATAGCCCCCAGGTTCAGAGAGGCAAGACATCGCAAAATTTGCTAATATATAAAAATTTTTAACTAAAAGGTAAATGGTCATGAATGCTCTTGTTCTTCTGCTTATTGGAATCATTGCTTTTTGCTTTGGATGGTTTGTGTATTCTAGGTTTGTTGCCCAAAAGATTCTCAAACTCTCCTCAAGTTTTCAAACCCCCGCACATACCATGCGTGATGACATCGACTATATCCCTACCAACAAATTTGTCCTATGGGGTCATCATTTTACAGCTGTTGCTGGAGCTGCTCCAATCGTCGGGCCAGCAATCGCTGTGCAATGGGGATGGATGCCTGCTTTCTTCTGGGTTGTGCTTGGGACAGTTTTCTTTGCAGGAATCCATGATATGAGTGCACTTTGGGCAAGTGTGCGACATCGAGGTCAATCCATCGGAGGTGTTTGTCGCATGATTGTTGGATCCAAAGTTGGCCAACTTTTTATGATTGTGATTTTTTTAGTTTTGCTGATGGTGAATAGTGCCTTTGGTGTCATTATCGCCAATGAATCTGTTTCTTATCCATCCACGATCATTCCTGCTTGGGGTGCTGTGTTTGTCGCTGTTTTTATGGGAATTGCAATCTATCGATTCAAACTCAATCTTGGGATTGTCACTCTCATTGGCGTTGTCGCCCTCTATGCACTCATCCCTCTAGGAAGTATCATTCCCATCAACTTACCCTCAGAATTTCTAGGCCTAAATGCCTATCAGCAGTGGATCATCATCCTCTTCATCTATGCGGGCGTTGCCTCTATCATGCCTGTTTGGCTTCTTTTGCAACCACGCGACTATATCAATGGAATCCAGCTCTTTATCGGACTAGCTCTTCTATATGGATCCATCTTCCTAGTCGCCCCAGCTGTCGTCGCTCCAGAAGTTATCCCAGCGGTCAGCGAAGAGGGAGGATGGAAGATTTTGATTCCTGTGCTGTTTATTACTGTGGCTTGTGGAGCTATTAGTGGTTTTCATGGAATTGTTGCTTCAGGGACAACATCTAAGCAAATTGATAATGAAAAAGATGTAAGGTTTGTAGGCTATCTTGGAGCACTTGGAGAGGGCTCTCTTGCGCTTGCCACCATCATTGCCTGTATTGCAGGACTTGGACTTATCAATGCCGATCTCTCACCAGAAACTTGGGCATCACTTTATAAAGGAGGTGCATCAAATTTCTCCACAGGAGGAGCTGCGATTTTGCACTCTGGGCTTGGAATCCCTCAAAATATAGGGCAAACTCTCTTGTCTCTTATGATCATTCTTTTTGCAGCCACGACGATGGATGCAGGGATCAGACTCCAACGCTATATCGTGCAAGAGTGGGGAGAACTCTATCAAATCCATCCACTCAAAAACAAATGGATTTCGACCCTCATCGCTGTGGGTCTCTGCTTCGCACTCTCTTGGAGCGGTTTGGGTGAAGGAGGAAAAAATGAAGTTGTGATCTGGCCACTCTTTGGTGCTACAAACCAGATCCTAGCCTCACTCACTCTTTTGACAATTGCTGTGATTTTGATTCAAAATAATAGGATCAAAGGCTCTTTAGTTGTGCTCATTCCTATGACTTTTATTCTCACGATGTCTTTTTGGGGTGCATTGATCAAACTAGGTGATTACTTCAAAGCAGAAAATTATCTTTTGTTTGGAATCAGCTTTGTTGTCATTATTGTCACGATTGCTGTTGTGCTTTCAGCTCTCTCTTGCATTTCAAAGATTCTCAGACAACATCGTGCTTAATTTTTTGAAAAAATCTAGCTCACTTCTTCAAAGCTATTATGAAGTGAGCTACAAGCACACACTCAAAAAAGAACAAGAAGATCTTGAAGCATTTTTTATGCTTTTGGCTTTCTCTGAAACAATGGGGATAGCCAATCCCTATGAGTTCTATATGCTTGAGCTCATCCCTGATCTGATGCCCAAATTTCATCAATGGCACAAAAAAGCTGGATTTGAGAAATCTCCATTTGATTTTTTCCCTTGCGCATGCTGTTAAATCAAATCATCTTTGTCGGTGGAAAAGGAGGGGTGGGTAAAAGCACGATTTCTAGCTCACTTGCCCTACACCTCTCACTCAAAAATAAAAAAACTCTACTAATCTCCACAGATCCCGCACACAACCTAAGCGATATTTTCAATCTTCCCTATTCTCAATCTAGCATTTGGATCAATCCTTGTTTATTTTTGCGTCAAATCGATCCCAAGCAAGAAGTCATCACCTACACTCAAAACATCGCTAAAGATGCTAAAAAGCTCATCGGCGCACATCACTATGAGATGATTGATCGATACTACAAAAGTGCTTCAGAAAATGGAATGACACAGGAATCTGCTCTTTTTGATTCTCTTGTTAGAATCATTGCTCTAGATCAAGATCAGTGGGATCATATTGTAATAGATACAGCTCCAACTGGCCATACATTGAGATTTTTCACTCTAGCTCAAACGCTCAAAACTTGGAGCAAAACTCTCCTAGGCTATCAGAAGAAAAACTCTTATTTGTATGACATTTTAGGATCCCCCTCACTTGAAAATCACTCAATCATTCAGCGCCTAGAAGAGCGCTATAAGCTTTACCATCAATTTCAATCCATCCTTACAAATCCACAAAAGACCTCTATTATTTTTACACTCAACCCCGATCTTCTATCAATCAATGAAACAAAACGAGCACTTCTTGAACTTCAACGAGACAAGATTCATATTTATGCCCTTGCGATCAACAAAATCTTCCCATCAAGTTCTGATTCTTTTTTGCAAAAACGCTACGCTATTCAAGCCCATTATCTTGAAAAAATTTATCAAGACTTCTCAGCTTTTATTCACTGGAAAATCCCCTATCTTGATAAAGATATCACCAAGGAAGAGCAAATCCTCTCTCTTCTCTCTCATATCTCTATAAGCTAATGCTAAAATTTTTATTTTTAAGGATTAAAATATGAAAAAAACTCTATGGATTATACTTGCTTTGCTTTCTTCTATGATTGCCCAAGAAGAGCAAACTCCTAAAGAAGAAAATCAACAAACACAGCAGTCATTAAGCAAGGCTCAAATCAAATCTGGCTTTCTTATAGGGATTGAAGCACTTATTGGCTCATCAAGTACTCATGAGGAAAATCACAGCCAAACCTCATCTATCTTTTCTTTGATGGGTGGGCTTTATGGAGGATATCAGCATTATTTTGATGATGATTTTGGGATCAGAGCACTATTGAGCATCCATGATGGGACGCCCATCACTGGAGAACTCACAGTAGCAAACCAAATGATCCAAACTTTTGCACTTCCTTTTTGGGTAGGGACAGAGCTAGATATCTTGTGGGATTTTTGGCAAGAGGGAGAGCATGTCTTGGGAATCAGTGCTGGACTTGGATACAACTTTGAAATCTATCATGCACGAGAAGCAAAGATCAATGACACAGCCTATTCTATCCCCAATCTTTTTCAACACAATCTCTATCCAATCCTTGGAATCCACTACTATTATGGACATCACCAGATGAGTTTAAACTATCGATTTATCGGATCTTTCAACTCATCTCTTGAAGAATACTTCATCGCCAATATCCCCTTCAAGACAAAATATACTTTCAAAGATTATTTGAATTTTTCCTACACTTATCGCTTCTAGTGACCTAGTCACTACTGCGATAACGAAATTGCCCCTTTTTGAAGACCATTTTCAATCCCCCAATTCCAAACAACCATCGATTTTCAATCAGATTCTTAAAAAATGCGCTCACACCATCGCTGATTTTGTATCCAAAAACTACACCCACACCATCTAGGTGACCGATAGAGCAGACAGATCCACGATTGATAAATTCAAAATCTTTGTGATCGATTTTGCCTTCAGCCATATCAGCAAGCAGATTCCCCACATATTCTCCCATTTGTGTCGCAAGCTGTGCTGTGGGGACATAGACCACATCTCGTTGAGCATAAATCGCACAATCTCCCACCACATAAATATTGGAATAATCCTCACTCTTGAGTTTAGAATCAACTTTAAGTCGCCCCTTGTGACTTGTCATTTTGGAGAAATACTCGATACTATCATTACCCTTCACTCCCGCACTCCAAAGCACGGTATTGGCAAAAATCTTTCTCTCCTCTCCATTTTCGACAACGATCACTCCATCTTTTTGACATTCTTTCACACTCACACCATTTAAAACATTCACACCCAAATCTTCTAATTTCTTTTGTGCTTTTTGACTGAGCTTAGGATCAAAAACAGGCAAAACCTGAGCCGATCTTCCAATACAAGTCACACTGACTTCTTCTCTTCTGATACCATAGATACGGCAAAGCCTTTTGAGATCATGAGCGAGCTCTGCTGTAAATTCAATCCCCGTCAAACCACTCCCACAAATGACAAATGAAAGATCATGGGGATTTTTAGTGAGGTGATAATCTTTGAATTTCCACTCGATATGCTTACTCAAAACCAAAGAAGCATTGAGAGATGAAAGCTTAAACGCATGCTCCCTCACTCCTTTGATTCCAAAATCATCAGGCTTGAATCCAAGTGCGATCACCAAAATATCATAATGATATTCTTGAAGCTTCCCCACTACCTTATTTTGCTCAGGGCAAATCTCCATCACCTTATCTTTGATAAATTCGACGCGATCAAGCAAAGTGCGATAATAAATCTTTGCCTTTCGCTCACTTAGCGTCCCCACAGCAACCTTATGCAACAATGTCGTCTGATAATGATAGTCATGCTTGCTCAAAAGAGTTACTTTGGCATTTGTATGTCTTTTCTGAAGAGTGAGAGCAGCCTTAAGCCCTCCATATCCTCCTCCAACAATCAAAATATTCATTTGAATTTCCTCAGAATTGAAATGAAAAAGTAAATAATATTTTTATCACAAAAGAAGATCAAATTTTATCGAAAAACCATCTTTCCTAAAGGCAAATTTAAACAATGAGCAACAACTTGGCATTTGATTTTTAAGAGATACATCACTCTTTTATCTGTGCGTTCATTTAGGCATTCAAAGTTCCCCATTCCTTTGCTCAAAATCACATCAGCCTCATCAAAGAGTCTTCTAGCCTCCAAACTTGCATCCTCATACACAAATCCAGGACTTCTCACTCCACTATCCACGACACTTGCAACTTCAAAGATCCCCGCACATTGCTTATATTCCCTGAGATCTTTTAGGGTGATGTCATTGATGATGGGTCCTCCTCTCACAAAATAATAAAGTACAAGTTGAGGAAAATCTCTTGACAAAACTCTTAACAAAATTTCATCAAAAAGATTTTCACCTGCATTATCTCCAAGCATGACAAATATCCTAGCCTCTTGAAGTTTTGTGATAAAAGCTTCTAGCTCAAAGCAAGCAAAATCAAGCTTTTTAAATTCTTGGGCAAAATCAAAATCATGGATACAAAACTGACTTGCTGAGCCATAGTCAATCACATTGCCAAAAGCACTCAATCTAAGCGCTTCCTGAAGATCCAAATCTCTCCATTCAAGCCCCTCAAGCATCTGATGCGCCTTATGGATACTATGTCTCTTGATCTCTGCAAAAGGATCACTCACTCCAAGATCGCAAGCCATCTTGGCATAAAGATCAATAGCAATTTGTGGGGGTGTGAGATCTAGACTTGCTCCTTTTGAGTCTTTAGGAATCAAATCGAGTCGTTGTTGATACCAAGCAAGTGGCACTCCTTTGGCCATGACTTGATTTTGTAAGCAAGTAAAGCATTCTTGTTGGGCTTTCATGATTCACACTTATTGGGACTGACGCACCCTATCCCACATAAGTTTGTATTTTTTCTTCATCTCTTCAAGCTCTTGCTTGCTAGCCTGCACTTCTTGACGCAAAAAGTCCAACATCTGCTTATCTTGCATATAGGCCTCCTGCATCGCCAAAATCGTGCTTTTAAGGAATTCATTCTCACTCTTTAGACTTGCAATCATCTCATCTTTAGCAAGAGCAAATTTGGAGTGAATATCAAGCACTTTTTGAAGCACTTCTTGCATCATCAAAGAAGGATCTTTGGATGGGGTGACCTCCATTTGAGTGGCAATGGAGGGGAGAGATTCTCTATGGCGGAGATAGAGCATCCCTTCTTCATTTTTCACCTCAATCTCACCACTTTTGACAAGTCGTGCGATCTGAGCTTTGGTATATGAAGTATCTGCAATAAAACTCTCTAAATCCTGCCACTGCATACGCTATCCAATCTTTTTATCCTTGATATACTTCTTCATCTTTGTATCATCCAATACTTCATCAAAATTATGTTTGTCAATCTTGAAATCATACTTGGAATTTGAAAGCTCAATGTTGCGATTGATAGATTCAACAAAATCTTTAAAATTTCGATTTTCCCCTACAAGCAAATCAATGGTTTCAAAATCCAAATGTTCTTTTTCATCAGCGGGGATTAAAATTTCAGAATCAAGCAAATTATTAGCACTAAGTTTAATCACTCCAATTCCAAAAGTATGATTCAATCTCCAAAGCTCATCTATAAACTCTTTACTCTCATCGCATTCCAAAACCACCAAATACCCCTCATTTGCCCAACTTGAATTACTCACTGCTTGGAAATAACACTCTCTTAAGTTTGAAAAATCGATTCGGATTTTTAGCTCAAAACTATAAAGCTCATAGGGTGTTTGGGCAAAATTTTTGAGCAACTCTATCGTTTGCTTTTGAAATCCAAAAGGAAAATGTACCCCCACAATATCAGGGTGAATCCAGCGATTTTTCCCACTTTTTTGTTTTTTACTTTCTTCGTGATAAATTGTTTTGCAATACAAATCAAATTCTTCACTTTCTTTTAAAAATTTCACAAGCAAGGGATGCAAATCACGCTCATGATAATTTTTTTCTTTTACTTTTTCTTCTTTTTGGATTTGGATTTGGATATTTTTCTGAAGTTCTTTAGAATCTAACTCCTCTTTGCGTGATTTGAGCCAAAAAACTCTAGGCTGCTTTGAAACAATTGCGACTCTAGAGTTTAATTTTTTAGCATCGTTGCCTAATGCAGCACTTAATGATCGTTCAGGAGTTTTTCCAATACTTTGAAGTTTTTTATCTAACCCAAGCTCACAAGCCTTTTTCCAAATCTCTCCGTAAGTTAAAGGAAATTTCGCTTCTTTTAAAACCTCTTCTGCCAAATCCAAAAATGTATATTCTTTTGCCATTTACCCTCCAATCTCTTCCCTTAAAAAGCTAAAGGGCGGGAGTGGTGCAGGGAGGGCGACTCGATTGAGATTGCCACTATGGATTTCATCCAATTCCTCTCCATGTTCAAGCTCAAGTTTTTTAAATCTCACAAAATATTTTCCATCTTGCATATAGATTCTACCCCTCTCATTGTCCACACATTCCACCTTACTCTCTAGGGGCATCACAAGCTCTTTGCTCTCTCCCACCCTAATGGTATGGCGACAAGAAAAATATCGCCCACACTCACTCACTTCAGCATTGACCTGATAACTTCCCTCGCTGATGGCTGTTTGATGGTTTTGTGTATCTCCCCTCTCATAGGGTCTATGCATAATGTATCCATCTGTAAATCCACGATTTTTGAGCGTATTGAGCTCCTCTTGATATTTGAGTGAATTGTAACGCTTGGCATAAAAGTCATCGACTGCCATTCTATAAGTGCGTGCCGTGATTCCAGCATAGTAGTTTGATTTGGTGCGTCCCTCAATTTTAAGCGCATCAATAGCCCCACTTGAGAGAATCTCAGAGAGATGAGAAGCAAGATTGAGATCTTTGGCATTGAAAATATGTGTCCCCACTCCTTCTTCTTCATGTAATCGCATCATCACGCCATTATCAGGATTCCTCACATAATACTCATAATCAAACCTGCAATCATTGGCACAACTCCCACGATTAGGAACGCGTCCATTTTGAAGGGCAGAGATCAGACATCGCCCAGAAAATGCAAAGCACATGCTCCCATGCACAAAGATTTCAAGTTCCAAATCAGGCAAATGCTTTTTGACCTCAATCGCATCAGAGAGGCTCATCTCTCTTGCTGCTACGATTCTTTTCACTCCAAGCTCATAAAACACCTCTGCATCAAGTACATTGAGCACATTGGCTTGAGTGGAGAGATGGATGGGGATATGAGGAGCTAGTTTCCTTGCTAGTCGCACCACCCCTGGGGTAGCGATGATAAAAGCATCAGGCTCAAGTTGAGCCATTTTGATGATGTGATTTTCTAGAAGCTTTAGTTGGGAGTTGAAAGGGAATCCATTGATGGTGGCATAGACTTTTTTCCCCCGCTCATGCGCATAATCAATCCCTTCTTTGAAACTCTCTAGCGTAAATTCTTTCCCTGCTCGATTCCTTAGTGAAAAATGACTCACCCCTCCATACACCGCATCTGCTCCATAAGAAAGGGCGATTTTGAGCTTTGTAAGATTCCCCGCTGGAGAGAGAAGTTGGGCTTTTTGCATTTTGATCCTTTAAAATAATTTAGATTTTTTACTGTGCTCCACTGACCAATACTCCCTCAATCATCTCATCCAAATCCCCATCTAAAATCGCCTCTACATTACTGAAAGCTTGATTGCTTCGCAAATCTTTGATTTGCTGATAGGGAGCTAGCACATAGCTTCTGATCTGATGTCCCCAGCCAATTTCACTTTTTTCTTGACTTGTGCTTGAGGCATTTTGTTTCTCTTTTTCTAATTCATAGAGTTTGCTTTTGAGCATTTTGAGGGCTGTGGCTTTGTTTTTGTGTTGGCTTCGATCATTTTGACACTGCACCACGATCCCTGTAGGAAGATGGGTGATCCTGATGGCTGATTCTGTTTTATTGACATGTTGCCCCCCTGCCCCACTGGCTCGATAGGTATCGATTCTGATATCTTTGTCCTCAATGACGATGTCGATATTGTCATCAAGCTCAGGGCTCACTTGCACACTTGAGAAACTTGTGTGTCTTTTGGCATTGGCATCAAAGGGTGAGATTCTCACCAAACGATGCACACCATTCTCACTCTTCATATACCCATAGGCATTTTCGCCTTTGATGATAAACGCCACCCCCTTGATTCCCGCCTCTTCTCCATCCTGATAATCAAGCAATTCCACCTTAAATCCCCGTCTCTCTGCCCATCTTAAATACATCCGATAGAGCATACTACCCCAATCCTGACTTTCTGTCCCCCCAGCCCCTGGCTGGATTGTGATGATGGCGTTGGAAGCATCATGCTCATCACTAAGCATCACTTCAATCTCGACCTTCTTGATCGCACTCTCCAGCTCTTTGCTTTGAGAAAAGAGTTGATTGAGGATCTCCTCATCATTCTCAGCAAGCTCAAAGAGTTCTTTGGCATCATTGAGCATTTGCCACGCATTTTGATAGGTCTGAAGCATCCTTGAAAGCTTTGATTTTTGTTTGCCAATCTCTCCTGCCTTTTTGACATCATTCCAAAAATTTGGATCTTGCTCGATTGCGGCGATTTGCTGAAGTTCTTTTTCTATTTCTTGAGGTTTGATGATTTTTTCTATGTTGAGGCATTTGCCATCAAGTTCTTTTAAAAGCTCTGAATATTCATAATTATCCATAAATCCCAATCCAATCTTAAAATCAAATTGGGATTTTAGCAAGATTTAAAAACTTGATTGTTTGTGTCTTGAAGCTTAGAGAGTGATTAGGCAAAAAGAGGTTTGATCATCTCTACCCATTTTTGGATTCTCTCATCTGTCAAATCATCTTGATTGTCTTCATCCAATGCCAATCCGATGAATTTACCATCGACTAAAGCCTTGCTATCACTAAACTCATAGCCCTCAACCTCTGTTTGACCGATGATTTTTGCCTGCTTTGTCTTCTCATACAAAAAATACAAGCTATCACAGAATGTATCACTATAGGTATCTTGATCTCCTACTCCCACAAGTGCGACAACCTTTGATGCGAAATCACTCTCTTGCAATTGATCAAGCATTCCATCCCAATCATCCTGCAATTCTCCGCTTCCATAAGTTGAACTTGCAAGAATCAAGTTATCAAAACCTAAAATTTCCTCTTTGCTCGTTTTGGCAACATCAAAGAGTGCCACATTTTCTTCTCCAAACTCTTTGGCAATCTTTTGGCATACGCTTTGAGTATTACCTCCATCACTTCCATAAAAAATCCCAATTTTTTTCATCATAACTCCTTTGATCATTGACCCCCCATCGCTTTCTATTTACCAAAAAATATCTTGATTTTTATTTATTTTTCAAGCAAATTCATACAAGGAGAGGCAGGAGAAACTCTCCACTCAATCTAGCTTCCATTCTTGGACTTTCTTCCTTGTATGATTGTGAGTGTCAAAGTATTTATTAAACTTTGGCTAGATTGAGTATAATGCCTCTAATCAAAGTTTTTAATAGAGCTTGATTAGCTCAAGAAAGGCTCTTAGCAGTTCTAGTAAAACTACTAAGAGCTTTATGATATGGATAATCAAATCCATATCACCACCTCCTTTCACAAGGAAGCGTCCTTCTTCAACACTCGCTTAAATTATCTCATATTTTTGTGTTTTGCAGCTATTTTGTGAGCCAAAGGATCGCGGTTTGGATCCAGTTGAGACTCTTTCTCTTCCATTCCCTTGTCAGAAAATGAATGCAATCGGTTATCATTTCGATTATTTTAAGCAAGGATTTTTGATGCGGATTTTTACTCAGACACGCGGAGGTGATATGCCATCCATTGGCTTTGGTGATGTGATCTTGAATCCCAAGGCAAACCATGGGGGACTCTATACTCTAGCTCATTTTCCTCCTCTCCCATCTTTGGATACTCTTCTTGTGCTTAGCTACACTCAGCTTACAGAAACCATCTTTGCCCATCTTGGCTTAAGTCTTGATGGAGTCAGTGATGCACTCAAAAGCTATGCAAGCTTTGATGATCCCCTAGATCCAGCACCTGTGACACACCTACATGATCATTTCTATCTTCAAGAGCTTTATCATGGTCCATCTAGAGCTTTCAAGGATATGGCACTCCAACCCCTTGGACGCTTGTTTGCCACCTATGCTCAAGATAAAAAATATCTTTTGCTCACAGCCACAAGCGGGGATACGGGTCCAGCAACTCTTGAAAGCTTCAGAAGTTTGAATAATATTTTTGTCGTTTGTCTTTATCCAGCGAAAGGGACGAGTGATGTGCAACGCCTTCAGATGAGCACTCAAGATGCGCCAAATCTCAAAGTCATCCCCATCATTGGCAATTTTGATGATGCCCAATACACGCTCAAATCTCTCCTCCAAGACCAAGATTTTCTAGATCATCTCACTTCAAGAGGTTTTCATGTCTCAGCAAGCAATTCTGTCAATTTTGGGCGTATCGCATTTCAGATCATCTATCATATTTGGGGATATTTAAGCCTTGTGCGACGCCAAGTGATCACACTTGGGGAAGAGATCTATAGTGTCATCCCTAGTGGAAACTTTGGGAATGCGTTGGGAGCATTTTATGCCAAGCTGATGGGAATCCCATTGCATAAAATCATCATCGCAAGCAATCCCAACAACATCCTCACAGAATTCATCCAAAGCGGTGTATATGATATTTCTCATCGCTCACTGCTCAAAACCTACTCTCCAGCCATGGATATCCTCAAAAGCTCCAATATCGAGCGAGTGCTTTTTGCACTTTTTGGAGAAGAGCGCACTAGATCTTGGATGCATTCTCTTGACACATCTAAGCATTATGCACTCACACAGGTTGAGCTTACTCAACTCAAAAAGCACTTTGATGCGGGCTTTTGCAGTGATGAGCAATGCCTAGAGATGATCCGATCTCTCTCTCACATAGGGAAGATCATCGATCCACACACTGCCAATGCCTATGCAATCGCACAAACACTTCCAAAAGATTCTCCAATCCTCATCAACTCTACTGCTGAATGGAGCAAGTTTAGTCCAACGATCACCTATGCCCTCAGTGATCAGACCCTAGATGATGCACAATCACTTGAGTGGATTTCTTCAAGATTCCATTTGCCCATCCACCCTCAGATCCGATCTCTTTTTGATAAATATGAGCGTGTGGGAGAACCTGCTATGCCAGATACCATCTCAGCTCTTATCACTCAATGGCTTTTTGATCAGTGATTGAGGGGGGGGGGGCTTGGAGCCTCTGATCTTTTGACTCCATTGATCTTGCTTTGTCTTGTGTCACATTGGTTGTTTGTGCTAAGTCAATTTGGCGCATTTGATACTGATTCACCCAATACATCACCAAGCACATCAATACAATCAAAAGTAAGTTGATCTTGTTGAGCTTAAATTTGATACAAAAAATACATGGCTTTTTGCTCATCGTTGCTCCTTATGAAGGGATACAAATCGCCTCAAGAGTGGGCAGCCAACCCAAAGTCTGCACATAGCGGATCTTATAGGCCTCTATTGCCCTTCCCTGCTCTAAGCTTATAATGATCATCTGAAAAATCGTCCTCTCACTCTTGCTCACCTCAAATCTTATATGACCCATCCCACTCAATCCCCTCTTGATCGGAGCATCACTCTCCATCCCAATCACACTATCCAAAGCCCCACACATCCCCACATCGCTCACATAAGCACTTCCATTTTCGATCATCAAATCATCTGTGCCAATATGGGTATGTGTCCCACATATCGCGCTTACATCTCCTTTGAGCATCTCAAAAAGTGTGCGTTTTTCGCTTGTGGCTTCTGCATGGATGTCAATCACAATATTAGACACACCACGCTCATGCAGTCTCTGCACTTCATCTCGTGCACATACAAATACATTATCACAATGAGGCATACCAAAATGCCCCATGAGGTTGAGGATAGCAAGTCTCTCTCCTCTCACTTCACTGATATATAAGCCGCTCCCCTCTAGCTCTTTGGAGCAATTATGAGGGCGCAAAATTGGATTTTGTTCTTGCAAATGAGAATCTGCTAAAAGAGAACAGATCTCCTTTTTGTCAAAACTATGATTCCCTCCAGTCAAGACATCAATCCCTCCACAAAGCAAGTCCTTAGCATGAGCGATACTCAATCCAAATCCATGGGAGGCATTTTCTGCATTTGCAACAACAAAATCAAGTTTATGTTCTTTTCTGACCTGAGGTAGGATTCTAAGAATCAACTGACGGGCATTTCTCCCGACGATATCACCAATGATTCCAATTTTTAGCATAGGGGAGATCCCCAAAAGGGGATAGAGAAGATTATCTTTTTGAGAATTGAGGACTTCTTCGTGCTTTGCGTTTTCCGTATTTTTTACGCTCAACCACTCTTGAATCTCTAGTCAAAAGTCCTTTTGGTTTCAAAATCGCACGAAAAGCAATGTCATAACTATTGAGAGCTTTTGAAATCCCATGTCTCAATGCTTCAGCCTGAGCAGAATATCCTCCACCCAATGTCACCGCGACGATATCGACAGATTTCTCTTGCTTGGTCAAAACTAGAGGCTGCATCACTTTCATCTTGATAGCCTCATGTCCTCCAAGCCAAGCATCCAAGCTCTCACCATTGACACTTAGTTTTCCACTTCCGCTTGTTAGCCACACCTTTGCAATCGCTGTTTTTCTCTTTCCTGTTGCATAAACTTTCGCCATGATCTATCCTTTATTTCGCTTTTGAAATCTGTGCTGTATGAGGATGCTCACTTCCTCTATAAACTTTGAGCTTTTTAAGCATTGCGCGTCCAAGCTTGTTTTTGGGAAGCATTCCGCGAACCGCTAAGTGATAGAGCTTCTCTGGACTCTTCTCTAGCATTTCCTTCAGCGTCTTGCTCTTGGTGCTTCCAAAATAGCCAGAATGCGTGAAGTATTCTTTATCTTCAAGCTTAAGACCTGAGAACTTCACCTCTGTGGCATTGATGATCACCACATAATCTCCACAATCTAGATGAGGAGTAAAGCAAGGCTTGTGTTTTCCTCTCAAGTATGTTGCCACCTCTGTAATCAAACGCCCAAAGACTTTATCCTTGGCATCTAGCACGATCCACTTGCGCTCAATTTGAGCCTCATTTGCAATTTTTGTTAGTTCCATCGCTTGCCCTTCTTGAAAAATATAAACAAAGCGGGTATTCTAATCAAATAAACTTAAATTTTTCTTAATTTAAGGTAAATTTAAGTTAGAGATTCTTCAAGTTCAAAATATCTTCGCTCTTGATATTTCAACAAGCGCCTAGTCTCTGATGTCATCTCAAAAGCTTCTTCATAATTTCTTTTGACAATCATCATCGAGCGTCCAAGCTCACGATCAATCCCCTCAAGTGCATCCAATACCAAAGAAAACATCTGGATATTTTGGGTGATCATTTCATAGACTTTTTGTTTAGCTTCATAGAAACTCTCTTCATTGTCATAATATTTTTTGGCTCTAAACATAATCCGACGAAACACCATCACAGCAACGCGCCTAGATTTGATATGAGTAAAAATAATCCTTCTGACATTTTGCACACAGCGCTCCAAATTTTCATTGCCCCCAATCCTCACAAATACGGGGAGCAAAATGATCATTTTTTCAAACTTTGGGCCCAAAGCACGCGTCTGCCACTTGATCAATGTGCGCTCAAGAAATCCAAGATTATATTGATCTAACACTTGATGATCTCACTTCCTACACCATCGCTTGTAAAAAGCTCCAAAAGTAAAGAATGCTCAAGTCTGCCATCGATGATATGCACTTTTTTGACACCACTCTCAAGACACTCCACACAAGATCGAATCTTGGGAATCATCCCTCCACTGATCACTCCTTGAGCGATCAAGTCTTCTGTTTGTTCTGTTTTGATGCTCTCAAGCAGCTCTCCTCTAGCATCCAAAACTCCTGCTGTATCTGTCAGAAAGATCACCTTATCTGCACAGATTGCCTTAGCTACAGCACATGCCACATCATCAGCATTGATATTGTATGAGTTACCCTCATCATCTCCAGAGACTGGAGAGATGATAGGAATCACTCCACTTTGAATAAGTGCCTCAAGCATCTCAGGATGACACTGCACAATCTCTCCTGTCAAGCCAAATTTTCCACCATCTTTTGGCTTGGCAACGATAAAATGAGAATCTTTCCCGCTAATCCCTACAGCCCTCACTCCATTGAGTCCCATAAAATAAGCTAGCTCTTTGTTGATCTCCCCACTCAGGACCATCTCGACTACTTTCATCGCCTCTTGACTTGTGATGCGATGACCATCCACAAAATGGCTTGGGATCTGCATCCTATCCAATACCTCGCTGATCCTCTTCCCACCCCCATGCACAATCACAGGGCGGATTCCAAGCATATACATCATCACAATATCTTGGATAAATTTCTCACGCAATAGAGGATTGATCTGTGCGGATCCTCCATATTTGATCACAATTTTATAACCTTGAAATTTTTTGATAAAGGGAAGCGCATCTAGCAAAATCTCAGCAGTGTTGAAATTGGTGCTCATCAAAAATACCTTGGTGTAAAATAATCCGGAATTATAATATTTTGATAAAGGAATGAGATGAAACTTGTGATTTTAGACACTCTCACACTTGGTGATGTAAATCTTGAGCAATTCAAAGATTTTGGCTTGGTTGAAACCTATGCGACGACAAAAGAAAACGAGATCTTAGAGCGATGCAAGGAGGCAGATATCATCATCACTTGCAAAGTGCGCTTTAGCGCAGAAATCCTCCAATCTTTGCCCAATCTCAAACTCATCGCCCTAACTTCTACAGGTATGGACATCATCGATCTGGAAGCTGCCAAATCTTTGGGGATCCAAGTCAAAAATGTGGTGGGCTATAGCACCTTTGCTGTCGCACAACATGCCTTGATGCTTGCCCTTGCCCTTCTTGGAAATCTTGCTAGCTATGATGGCTATTGCAAAAATGGAAAGTGGTGCGATTCGCCGATCTTCACACATATCACACATGGGTTGCATGAACTCCACAGCAAGCAATGGGGGATCATCGGACTTGGCAATATCGGCAAACAAACAGCCAAACTCGCTCAAGCTTTTGGTGCAGAGGTTAGCTACACCTCTACCTCTGGAGCCAATACAAACTCTGAATATCCACAAAAATCTCTCCAAGAACTTCTAAGCTCAAGTGATATCATCAGCATCCACGCTCCTCTCAATACTTCCACCTATCATTTGCTCAATCAAGCAAATCTCAAACTCCTCAAAGATCATGCTCTTCTAATCAATGTCGGGCGAGGAGGGATCATCGATGAGGAAGCACTGGCTTTGAGGATGCAAGAGAGTCAGATCAAGTTTGGAAGCGATGTTTTAGAAAAAGAGCCAATGATGGCCAATCATCCACTCCTCAACCCCTCAATCCAAGATCGACTTCTGCTCACTCCGCACACAGCGTGGGCATATACAGAGACACGCGAAAGACTGATCCAAAAAGTATATGAAAATATCCAGACCTTTTTAAATCAGAAATAATCAATATCCAATCAATAAAATAGGAGGTGGGATAAAATGGGGGGATAATAATAAGAGAATAAATAAAAAAAAAGGGGGGGGGACCCCTTGCTATACAAGCTCGATAAGAGCCATCATCGAAGCATCACCTCTTCGGATTCTAGTTCGATGAATCTTTGTATATCCTCCATTGCGCTCTTTGTAGCGTGGAGCAATCTCATTGATCAATTTCTTCGTCGCATTTTTGTCCTGCAAATGAGCGAAAACTGCGCGATGAGAGTTAAAATCTCCAACTCTTGCAGTTGTAATGAGCTTCTCGATATAGGATTGAAGCTCCTTTGCCTTAAATACACCAGTCTCGATCTTCTCATGGGTGATCAAAGCAATTGAAAGATTTTTCAACAATGCTTTTCTGTGAGAAGAAGTGCGACCAAGTTTTCTATAACCGTGCTTATGTCTCATTCTTATTCTCCTTATTTTTTATTGATCTTTTTCTCAAACAATGCAATTAAATTATCAGAAAGTTTGGTTCCTACTGGATAGCCCAATTCTTCCATTTTTTCAGTGATCTCATCATAGGATTTCTTGCCAAGATTTTTGATGTTTTTGAGCACGCTCTCTTCCATCATCACAAGCTCTCCAATGTAGCGAATCTCTGCTCGATCTAGACAGTTGAAACATCTCGCACTTAGATTCAAAGAATCAATTCTAATAAGAAGATTCTTGAGCTCTGCGCTATCCTCTGTTCCAGTCTTAGAAGAGAAAGCGGGCGCTTCAAGAGAAAGATCGGCGCCAAAGACAGACATTTGCTTATGCATAATCATAATGGCATTTCTAAATGCTTCCATAGGATTGATCTGTCCATTGGTCTCAATGTCAAAAACGATTTTTTCAAAATTTGGATTATCTTCGACTAAAACACTCTCGATATCATAGGTCACGCGTTTCACTGGCGTAAAGAATGCATCAAGAGGGATAAATCCTTCAGGCAATGTTCCTCGAATATCTTCACTTGGGACATAACCGATTCCATTTTGAATCAAAAGTGTCAAATTGAGTTCTGCACCCTCATTGATCGTTGCGATATGCAACTCAGGATTTGTCACTTCCACACCATCGCTCATAAAATGTTCAGCTTGGAGATTTTTGGGACCTTTGAAGCTATAAGAAAGCTTGATTGGCTCATCACTCTCTTTGTTTTTGATCAAAAACTGAATATTTTTGAGATTGACAACAAGCTGAGAAACATCCTCTACTATTCCACGGATAGAATCAAACTCATGTGTCACGCCATCGATTTGAAAACCAATAGGAGCAAATCCCACAGAGCTTGACATCAAAAGTCTTCTGATGGGGTGAGCAAAAGTGATGGCATATCCTGATTCAAAAGGATATGCATTGATTTTGATACGATTTTTTCCTACCTCCTCGACAGAAATATCTGTCGGAACATAGGGAGCTACTTTGATAGTCTTCATTTTCGCCACCTCACATTACTTTGAATACAACTCAACAATCAAACGCTCTTCAATAGGGATCACAACCTCTTCTCTAAGCGGATAGCGCGTAAAGATTCCAAACTTTTTATCTTTATCGACATCAATCCAAGGCACAGCTACAACTTGAGAAGAAAGCTCGATTGCTCGATTGATTTGGACATTATTCTTGCTCTTCTCACGAATTTCAATCTTCTGTCCTGGTTGCACCATATAAGATGGGATATCAACTCTCTTTCCATCTACCAAGATGTGACCATGTGTCACAAGCTGGCGTGCAAATCGTCTAGTAGTCGCAAATCCCATACGATATACCACATTGTCTAGCCTTTGCTCAATCAAGCGGATGAGATTCTCTCCAGTATTTCCCTCGATTCGATTTGCTTCTGCAAAAAGGCTGCGGAATTGCTTCTCACTTACGCCATACATCATCTTTGCTTTTTGTTTCTCACGCAATTGCAAACCATACTCAGAAATTTTGCCTCTTCTTTGTCCATGCTGTCCTGGTCCATATGGTCGCTTATCTAGTGCGCTTTTTCCTGCAAGCCTTCGCTCGCCCTTGAGCGCCAAAGAAACACCGAATCTTCTCTCGATTTTCTCAACAGGTCCTCTATATCTTGCCATCTATTGCTCCTTATACTCTTCTTCTTTTTGGTGGCCTACAGCCATTGTGAGGAAGTGGAGTGATGTCTTTGAACCACAAGACTTTGATTCCTTCGATTGCACCCACACTCTTAACAGCAGTCTCTCTACCGCTTCCAGGTCCTTGAACCTTGATACCAACTTCTTTGATCCCGTGTTCTTTGGCTTTTGCCATTGCACTCTCAACAGCTTGTTGCGCAGCATAAGGGGTTGACTTTTTGGATCCTTTGAATCCCAAACCTCCAGCAGTGGCCCAACAAATAACATTTCCCACTTCATCAGTTACAGTGATATTTGTGTTGTTGAAAGTAGCAGAGATATACACAATCCCTCTTGCTATATTTTTCTTAACAACTTTTTTCTTTGTCATCGTTCTTTTTGCCATACTGCTATCCTTTACTTGCTACCTACAGTTTTCTTCTTGCCTTTGCGTGTTCGGGCATTATTTTTTGTTGTTTGTCCGCGAACAGGCAAGCCTTTTCTATGTCTAAGACCTCTATAATTTCCTAAATCCATCAATGCCTTGATGTCCATAGTCACTTTTTTACGCAAATCACCCTCAACCATGTAGCTTTCTTGAATCTTTTTGGCAATCAAAGAAACTTCATCTTCGCTGAGATCATTAACTCGCTTATCAAAAGAAATATTTACGGAATTCAAAATATCTCTGGAACTTTTAAGCCCAATACCATAAATGTAAGTGAGAGCATACTCCACTCTTTTCTTTTTTGGCAAATCTACACCAGCAATTCTCGCCATGTTTTATCCTTGTCTTTGTTTATGTTTAGGTGTCACACAGATCACTCTGATCACGCCTTTTCGCTTGATAACTTTGCACTTATCGCACATTTTTTTGACCGATGGTCTAACTTTCATTTACATCCTCCTTAAAATTTTGTGATGCAAAAAGTGATTTTATAGAGCCTAGAATCTAAGCAATATAAACTTTAGATTTTATCCAAAAAATGGGTGATTGCAAGCATAATTTCAAACCCTTGGCTATGTTTCACCTCTTTCTATGCTCTCTCCAAAAAAAATAGCAAAAGATAAATATTGAAAATCATTGATCGTTTTTAATAATTTTTATAAATTAGGTTTCTCTTTCGTTTGTTTTTGATTAAAATTCATTAAAAATCTATCAATTAAGGAATCAAAATGAAACTATCGAGATCCATCTTTCTCTCTTCATTGATTGTCGCAAATCTTTGGGCTTTAGAAGCAGATCAAAAACAGCAAACGATTGATTTTGCAGCAGACAAAATCGATGAGGAAATTCAAGGTGCAATCCAAAAATCAAAATCAACATCACTTGATAATCTTAGTGGATTCATACTTGGAGCCTCAATGTCTCTCAAGAAGTTTGATGGTGAGCAAATTATCAAAACCTTTTCTATGCTCACTACAAGCACTCCATCTCTCAATGCTGGATTAACCCTTGGATATCAATACTTTTTTAATCAATATGCAGGACTGCGAATCTCAGCAATGGCCAATGTCGGCACACAAGCACGCATCCAATCACAAACCCTTGTGCCAGCAACTCAAGCTGGTAAAACAGCAACAGTGACAGATGTCTTGCAAGAGTATTTACCTATTCAGGCAAATATTGATTTGAAATTTCTCTCGACTTTTTTTCGCAATGATAGCCATGCCTTTGGTGTAAGTGCAGGAATAGGCTATGAAGCAGAATGGTATGTCGTCAAAAATGCAAGTGCCACAGTCGGAACATCTGGTGCCCTCACACAACTTATCCAACAGCCAAACGATCTGCTCAATCATGGACTTTACCCAGAGTTTGGAATCTACTATTACTACAAGGGAAATCAATTTGAGCTCAACTATCGCTTCGGGCAATTTGCCTTTTCTGATGCACATTTCAAATCTTGGAATCTCAATCTTGGGGATGGAACATCGCTTCCTGTCGGGACTCGTTTCTTATTTACGGGGGATATTATTTTGAGCTATTTGTATCGATTTTGATTGGGTAGGGTTTATAAATGATTTTGATTCTTCAAAATCATTTATAGCGGAAAGTAATGCGCCCTTTATCAAGACTGTAGGGTGTAAGTTCAATTTTCACACGATCTCCCAAGAGAATCTTAATGTAGTGCATTCTCATCTTGCCTGCAATATGGCAAAGAACCACATGTCCATTATCAAGCTCCACTCTAAAGGTCGCATTGGGTAAGACCTCGATGACCTTCCCATCAATCTCAATCACATCATCTTTTGCCACTTTTTACTCCTTTGATAAAATCTCTGCTCGTCCATTGATGAGAGCAATTGTGTGTTCATAGTGACTTGTATTGAGTCCATCTTCTGAAATGACAGACCATCCATCTGCCAAAATCTTTGGTTTTCCACTCTTTTGACAAAGCATAGGCTCAATGCAAAACACCATTCCATTTTTGATCTTCTCTCCACTTTTTGCTTTGCCATATGTAAGATAGTTTGGGATCTGGGGATCTTCATGGGGTTTTCGACCTATGCCATGCCCACAATAATCAAGCAAAGGAACAAATCCATAACTTTTGATCAATGATTCCAAAAGAGCACTTAACTCCTTGAAATGCATTCCCTCTTCTATCTGCTCGATTGCCCCCAAAAGCACTTCTTTGGATGCACTGATTAGCTCTTGATCTTTGGATGTGATCTTCCCTACACCTACAGTAATCGCAGCATCTCCATACCATCCATTCTTTTCCACTCCCACATCAATCCCCACGATATCCCCTTCTTGCAATCTATAGTCTGTAGGAACTCCATGAATCACAACAGAATTGAGGGAAATACAAGCAGAATGAGAGAATCCATAAAGCCCCTTAAAAGCTGGTCTAGCATCACAAGAGCGAATATAATCTTCAACGATTTGATCAATCTCAAGTAAAGAGAGGCCGATCTTAATCGCAGATCTTGCTCGATTTAGAGCTTGAGCGACTATCTGGCTAGAAACCCTGATCGCTTCAATCTCAGCAGGTCTTCTAATCGCAATCGCCATTAGAGTCCTGTCGCGCTTAGCATTTGATATTTATTCATATAGATCTGTGCCTCAATTTTTCTCATCGTATCCACAGCAACTTGGACGACAATCAAGACCGCAGTCCCTCCAAAATGAAATGGAACACCCATGCCTTTCAAGATCACCCAAGGCAAGGTTGAGATAATGGCCAAATAAAGAGCACCCCAAAATGTCAAATTACTTGCAACAGTATTTAAGAAGCTCACTGTTCCCTCTCCAGGTCTTAGTCCTGGGACAAAACCGCCTTGTTTTTTGAGATTCTCAGCGATATCTTTGGCATTAAACACAATCGATGCATAAAAATAAGCAAAGAAAATAATAAAAAGAAACATCAAAACATTATAAAGATAGCCACTTGGATTGATCAAATCAGCGATCTTTAGCAAATATGGATTTTGCGAGCTTTGAAGAATTGTCGATGGAAATACAATCAATGCTGATGCAAAGATCGATGGGATCACACCACTCAAATTGACTTTGATTGGGATGTAATTAACAATTTTTCTATGCTGATTTTGCATCACAACTTTTCTCGCATAGGAGACAGGAATCCTTCTCTCTGCTAGCTCCATATACAAAATCACAAATACAGTCAGCAAAATCAAAGCCACGATCACAATGAGCGTTAAGATATTGATCTCGCCTGTATTGACAAGATTAAATGTCCCAGCGATTGCTGATGGAATAGCTGAAACAATTCCAGCAAAGATGATCAAGCTCACACCATTTCCAACTCCTCGCTGAGTAATCTGCTCACCAATCCATAGCAACAACATCGTCCCAGCAAGCATCGAGAAAGTTGAAATAACGACAAAACTTGTCATATCAATCAAAATCGCCCCATTATTCCCCATACTTCTTAGACCAAAAGAGACGCTGATTGCTTGAATGATTGTGATTCCAATTGTCACATACTTAATGATTTGCATATATTTTTGCAAACCATCTCGTTCTTTTTTGAGTTTCCCTAGAGTAGGAAATGTAGCAGCCAAAAGCTCCATAATAATAGAAGCCGTAATATAAGGCATAACACCAAGAGAAATGATACTCAAACGCTCAACAGCACTCCCACTAAACATATTAAATAATCCCAACGCATTATTGGCATTTTGATCAAAAAATCTCTTGATTTCAGCAAGATCAACACCTGGCACAGGAATATATGCCAGGAGTCGATACAAGAAAAGAAAAAGAAGTGTGATAAGAATCTTGTCAACAATTTTCTTATTCATTATTTCGCCCTAGTTGCCTTTACTCTCTCATCTTTAATCTTTGATGCGAGTGCATGTGCCTTGCTTCCGATGAGCTTCACATTTGCTGTGTAAAGTGGAAATCCATAAAGTTCTCTCAAGTTCTCCCAAGTGATTTCAGAGAGCTGAGCGATTGCTTCACTTTTATCGACATTGATTACATAGGGCTTTTGCACTCTTGAATTAAATCCGACTTTTGGCAATCTTCTTTGAAGTGGTTGTTGCCCTCCTTCAAATCCTCTCTTGGCCTTGTAGCCTGTCCGTGCAGTCTGTCCCTTTCCGCCTCGAGTAGAAGTTTTTCCCATTCCACTCCCCTGTCCTCTTCCGACACGCTTGATGTCTCTTACACTTCCATTAGCTGGCTTAATTTGTTCCAACATCTCTCCACTCCTTAAGCTTTAATCTTTGCCAATGCATCAATTGTCGCTCTCACGACATTATAAGGATTATTAGATCCCAAAGATTTAGTCAAAATATCCTTAATCCCAGCAAGTTCAATCACTGGTCTTGCACTTCCGCCGGCGATAACTCCAGTTCCCTCACTTGCAGGCTTGAGCAAAATTTTGCTTGCATTATACTTATGCTCAATATCATGGGCAATTGTTGTGCCCTTAATATTGACTTGCACGATATTTTTAAATGCATCATCGATTGCTTTTTTGATCGCATCGGGCACTTCTTTGGCTTTTCCTAGACCAAATCCTACAAGACCATTTTTATTGCCCACAACAACAAGAGCGTTAAATCGGAATCTGCGCCCACCCTTCACAACCTTTGTAACGCGTCCAATATTTACAACAACTTCACTAAATTCTTCTCGATTGATTTCCATACTCATCCTTTATAGAGTGATTCCATTTTCACGCAAAGAATCCGCAAACGCAGCCACAACACCATGATAGAGATATCCATTGCGATCAAAAACAACTTCAGAGATTCCATTTTGCTTCAAACTCTCAGCAAACACCTTGGCAATCTCCTTGGCATTGTCTTTATTGTTGCCAAAGCCCAATTTTTTCCCATCTACACTTGCAAGCGTTACACCATTTTGATCATCAATTGCTTGTGCATAAAGATAGCGATTGGATCTAAAAACACTTACACGCGGCTTAGATGCAATTCCAAAAATAGAACCTCGGACTCTCAACTTCCTTTTTGCTCTTAGTTTCTTTTTTTGCTCTAGTACTTTATTTGTCATAACTCACACCTTATTTCTTAGCAGTTTTACCAGCTTTTCTGATAATCACTTCATCGCTATACTTGATTCCCTTACCTTTGTAGGGCTCAGGTGGTCTAAACTCCCGAATCTCTGCAGCAATCTGTCCAATTTGTTGCTTATCGCTTCCCTTGATTGTGATCGTATTTTTATCTACGCTCATCTCTACACCCTCGGGGATATCATATTTCACAGGATGTGAAAATCCAAGTGCAAGCTCCAAAACTTTTCCAGATACACTTGCCTTATAACCAACACCATTGATTTCAAGAACTTTTGTAAAACCTTGGCTCAAACCAATCACAATATTGTTTGCCAAAGCTCTGTAAGTACCCCAATAAGCTCTTGATTGAGCCTCTTGATTGATGGGAGAAAAGCTCAATTCTTCTGCCGAGCTTTCAATCACAACGCGCCCATAAGTCTCGAGCTCTTTTGAGATTTTAGAATTTTTAAACACAATTTTGCTCCCCTCTACAGTGACACTGACACCAGAGGGAATGCTAATAGGTTTTTTTCCAACTCTTGACATAATTGCTCCTTACCAAATACTGCACAGTGCTTCGCCACCTACATTGGCTTTGTAAGCATCCTCATTGGCAATCACTCCCTTAGAAGTGCTCACCACAATCGTTCCATAACCATTTTTAAATCTTTTGAGTTCATTTCGACTCTTATAAACTCTTCGTCCAGGCTTACTGATACGCTTGATCTCACTAATCACGCTATAGCCACGCTCGTCATAGGCAAGCTGAACACTGATGGATTGTTTGCCATCTTTGTCATTGACTTTATAATCCTTGATAAAGCCCTTTGTCTTAAAAACTTCCAAAATTGAAACAACAATTTTTGCATAATACAAAGTCGTATATTCAAGTCGTCTCATAGATGCATTTCTAATTCTTGTCAGAGAATCCGCAATAATATCATTTACCATCTCTTATCTCCTTACCAACTTGCCTTACGAAGACCAGGAATTAGTCCTTCGTTGCCCATTTTTCTTAGACATACTCTACACAAACCAAAATCTCTATAAACAGAATGTGGTCTTCCGCATACTTGACATCTTGTATAGGCTCTTGCACTAAACTTTGCTTTTCTGCTCGCTTTTGCGATCATTGATTTTTTCGCCATATTATTTTCCTTTTGCAAAAGGCATACCAAGCAGTTCTAACAACTTGAATGCTTCTTTGTCATTTTCTGTTGAAGTTACAAATGAGATATTCATCCCATGGCTCACCATAATGTCATCATAAACAACTTCAGGGAACATGAGCTGCTCATTGAGTCCAAAGCTGTAGTTTCCTCTTCCATCAAAACCATTTCTTGATACACCTCTAAAATCCTTCACTCTTGGCAAAGAAATCACAATGAGCTTTTCAAGGAAGTTATACATCATATTGCCACGCAATGTGACTTTGACACCCATTGGCATCCCTTCTCTCATCTTAAAGCCAGCAACAGATTTTTTGGCTTTTGTGATCACAGCTTTTTGTCCAGCAATGATTGAAATGGTATCTGCAATATTTTGCATAATCTTCATATCTTTTGCATACTCACCAGCACCTACACTGATCACAATTTTTTCAAGTCGTGGTGTTAGCATTGGATTTTTGATATCCAACTCTTGAATCAATTTCTGCTTGATTTCATTTTGATATAAACTTTTCAAACCATACATCTTACTGCTCCTCTTTCTTTACATTTGAAATACTCATCGGAGCTTCTTTTGAGATAAATCCACCTTTTGGATTCTCTTCTGTTGGCTTCACTGTTTTCTTCACCATTTTGCATCCCTCGACTACAACTTGTGCAGTTTTTGGATATACAAAAAGCACTCTTCCGCTCTTTCCTTTGTCATCACCGGCGATTACTTTAACCATATCGCCTTTTTTAATTTTAAACTTTGCCACTACACTACCTCCGGAGCTAACGATACGATCTTCATAAAATTGGCATATCGCACTTCTCTACTAACTGGACCAAAAATCCTTGTTCCAACTGGCTCTCTCTTCGCATCCAAGATAACAGCAGCGTTATCATCAAATCGCACAAGAGATCCATCTTCTCTTTGGATTTCTTTTTTGGTTCTTACAACAACAGCCTTGACAACTTGACCTTTTTTGACCTTTCCATTTGGAATGGCTTTTTTCACTGATGCCACAATGACATCACCAACTGTTGCATAGCGTCTATGACTTCCGCCCAAGACCTTGATACACATAATCTCTTTTGCGCCACTATTGTCTGCGACATTTAATCGAGTAAAGCTTTGGATCATATTACACTCCTACAGAAACAATATTTTGCAAATTAAAGGTCTTTGTCTTAGAAATTGGTCGACACTCAATCGCACTGATTACATCGCCCACCTTTACACTATTGCTCTCATCATGAATAGTGTATTTCTTAAACCTTTTTACAATCTTGCGATACTTGGGATGAACCACTTTTCTCTCTACCAAAATCACAACACTCTTGTCGCCAGCTTTGCTTACGACCTTCCCTTGAATAATCCTTTTGTGGGGTTGCTTTTTCTCCATCTCTTAATCCTTTTTTGCACTGATGGCTGTATTGATTCTAGCGATATCTTTGCGAACACCTCGGATCTCACTAGGATTAGTCAATTGCATTGTTTTTAGTTTGAGTTTAAGCTCAAACAACGCTGATTTCTTTTCCTTAAGGAGGCTTTGAAGCTCCTTAGTATCCTTATCTTTCAAATCAATAAATTTCATTTTCACTCTCACTCGTTACAATTTTTGTCTTAAATGGCAATTTGCTTTGAGCCAAAGCCAATGCATCTCTAGCAGTCGATTCATCAATCCCAATCATTTCATAAATGATTCTTCCAGGCTTGATATTCATCACCCACTTATCTACTGCACCCTTACCTTTACCCATCCTTGTCTCAAGTGGTTTAGCAGTCAAAGGCTTGTCTGGAAAAACACGGATCCAAACCTTACCTGCTCTCTTAATATGACGAGTCATCGCAATCCTTGCCGCCTCAATCTGACGAGAATCAATTCTCCCATGTTCAACAGCTTTGATTCCGATATTTCCAAATGCGAGGCTTGCTCCTCTAAAGGACTTCCCTCGATTGCGTCCTTTTTGCTGCTTTCTGTATTTTGTTCGTTTTGGCATCAACATGATTTATTGCCTCCCTTTTCTACTAGTTTTAGGGCGCTCTTCTCTGCTTTGCTCTTCTTTCTTTTCAGCCTGGATTCCTTTATGTAAAACTTCACCTTTGAAGATCCAAACTTTGACACCAATGATTCCATAGGTTGTCATCGCCTCTGCAAAGCCATAGTCAATCTTAGCCCTTAGTGTATGAAGAGGAACTCTTCCCTCCATATACCACTCTGTTCTTGCCATTTCAGCCCCAGCAAGTCGTCCTGAAACCTTGACTTTGATCCCTTTGGCACCTGATTTCATCGCAGATTGCATAACTTTCTTCATCGCACGACGGAAAGCCACACGGCGCTCAAGCTGAGTAGCAACACTCTCTGCTGCAAGTTGGGCATCTGCTTGTGGGCGCTTAACTTCTTTGATATTGATCGCGATATCTTTTTGAACAATTTTTTTCAAAGATTCTTTGACCTTCTCGATATCTGCACCTTTTTTTCCGATGATTAAACCTGGTCTTGCTGCCACAACAGTGACTCTTAGTTTCTTGGCTGCTTTTTCAATAATGATTTCACTCACACCAGCATAATAAAGTTCTTTTTTGAGGAACTTTCGAATCTTGTGATCTTCTAAGATATTGTTAGGGGTAACCTGAGAACCAGGAAACCATCTTGAAGTCCAGTTTCTATTAATTCCTAATCTCAAACCAATTGGATTAACTTTTTGTCCCATGATTACTTGCCCTCTTTCTTAGTTTTTTGCTGGCTAGAAGCCATAGCTACTTCTACAAAAATGTGAGAAGTTGGTTTGCGAATCGGTGTTGCACGACCTCTTGCTCTTGGCATAAAGCGTCTCAACACTGGACCAGCATCAACGCGACAAGATTTCACAATCACAGACTGAGGCTCATATCCTCCATTTGCAACAGCTGAAGCAATCACTTTTGAAATTACTTTTGCTGCCTTATTTGGAGTGAATTCAAGAGAAGCCAATGCAAGCTCAGCATTCATCCCTTGCACCTCTCTTGCTACAAGTCTAGCCTTGGTTGGAGAAAGTCTGATGTATCTCAATAATGCTTTACTCATTTGCCTTCTCCTTACTTACCAATTTTTTTCTGGACACTACCCTTGTGTCCTTTAAAAGTTCGCGTTGGAGCAAATTCTCCAAGCTTGTATCCCACATGATTCTCTGTCACATATACAGGCACAAATGCACGACCATTATGTACATTGAAAGTCAAGCCAATCATATCAGGCAAAATCATACTTCTGCGTGACCAAGTCTTGATGGGCTTATTGTCTTTTGCTTCCTTTGCCTTTTGAACCTTCTTAAATAAGCTTTCATCTACAAAAGGACCCTTTTTTACTGATCTAGCCATATCTTATCCTTACTTCTTTCTTCTTGAAATAATCAAGCGATCACTTGCTTTTTTGCGTCTAGTCTTGTATCCCTTAGCTGGTGTTCCCCATGGAGAAACAGGATGACCACTTGAACCTGTTTTTCCTTCACCTCCACCATGTGGGTGATCAACTGGGTTCATAGCACTTCCTCTAGTTTGAGGACGGATTCCTCTATGACGATTGCGTCCTGCTTTACCAATTGAAATATTGATAAAATCTTCATTTCCAACAACACCAATGCTTGCCATACATTCATCCAAGATGTATCTCATCTCGCCACTTGGCATTCTAAGCGTTGTATATTTTCCTTCTCTACCCATAATTTGCGCACTTGCACCAGCACTTCTAGCAAGCTGACCTCCAGCTCCTGGATGCATCTCGATGTTATGCACGATTGTTCCGATAGGGATATTTTTGAGTTTCATCGCAAAACCAACCTTGATATCCAAACCACCCTCTGCTGAGATCACAGCATCACCCACATTCAAACCACTTGGACGAATAATGTATCTTTTCTCTCCATCAGGATAAACAATCAACGCAATGCGACAGTTTCTATATGGATCGTATTCAATCGCTGCAACTCTTCCTTCGATATTAAACTTATTGCGTTTAAAATCAATGATTCGATAAAGCTTCTTTGCTCCACCTTCTTTGTGTCGACTTGTGATTCGACCATTATTGTTTCTTCCTGCACTTACGGGAAGTTTGATAAGCAAACTTCTAACACTTGGCTTAGATGTAATATCTTTTGAGCTAAGGTTAGACATAAATCGCCTACTAGGCGTATAAGGTTTGTAAGTTTTAATCGCCATCTAATCCTCCTCTACACTGCCAAAGAATCGATCTTTGCACCCTCTGGCATCTTCACATAAAATTTCTTATAAGATGCTCTCTTGCCCTCTCGACCCTTAAATCTTTTGACTTTTCCATTTTGTTTCAAAGAGTTGATTCGCTCTGGGACAAAACCAAAATACTCTTTGAATACCTGCTTGAGCTGATTCTTGCTTACTTTTGTAGAAGTTTGCACCACAAGCACGCCACTCTCTTGGAGTGAAAGAGACTTCTCTGTGTACAAAATTGATTTGATATCTGTAATATCTGCCATTGCCTTAGCCCTCCTTCACAATCTCATCAAAGACTGCTTTCTCGATCACAACAGATCTAAACGCAGCAACTAAATACGCATTAAGCTCATTGGAATCTGCCAAATAGCAACTTCTCAAATTTCTATAAGCCAAGAATGTTGGCTCATCACTCATTTGAGAGACAAAAAGCGTACTTCTTTCATTAAGGCTTTTAAATGCTTTGAAAGCATCTTTTGTCTTTCCACTAGCGATTGCCACAGAATCTACGACATAAAGCTTTCCAGCCTCAGCCTTTTGCTTCAATGCAAACTCCAAAGCCAATCTCTTTTGTTTTTTGTTGATTTTGAGATTGTAGTTCTTATTGTTGCTTGGTCCATGAGAAACCCCTCCGCCTACAAATACTGGAGAAGTGATACTTCCTGCTCTCGCGCGACCGCCACCTTTTTGAGCCCAAGGTTTTTTGCCTCCTCCACTCACATCTCCTCTAGTCTTAGCATGCGCACTATTTGCACGCAAAGAAGCAAGATAAGACTTGACATAGAGATAGAGATTGTGCTCATTGATCTCTTTGTATCTTTCAGGCAACGCAATTTCGCTTGTTTTTTTCATTTGAGAATCTAAAACTAATGCTTTCATCACTCACCTATCCTATTACTTTGATTTTTCCGTATGCATTGTTAAACCCTGCAACAGAACCCTTAAGAACCAAAATCCCGCTTTCGCTATCAAAAGACATGATCTCATTTCTTACACTGACTTGCTCATTTCCATAGTGTCCTGCCATCTTCTTCCCTGGCTGAACGCGTCCTGGCCATTCGCGGTTACCAATAGATCCAAGTCTTCTGTGGAATCGACTACCATGAGCTGCTGGACCACCTTGGAAATTCCATCGCTTCATCGCACCGCTAAATCCTCGACCCTTTGTTTTGAAAGTGCTTTTGACCACTTTTCCTGCACTCAAAGACTCAGTTTGCAAATCACCCACTTCTTGATTGCTAACTTCAAGTGTTGCAAAACGATTGAACTCTTTGCTGAGTCCATACTTTTTTTGTTGCCCCTCAATGGCTTTATTGATTTCTTTTCCTTGAGCATAGGCAACCAACGCTTTTCCATCTTCACGCAAGCTGCATACTTTTGCATTCAAAACTTTCAAAAGTGTTACAGCAGTGCTTGAAGTTCCGACTGTTCGGCTCATACCAATTTTTTGAACGATAAATTCCATTTAAACACCCTTAAAACACTTAATTTTTACCCATAGAAATGACTTCTACATCAACTTCTGGAGCCAAATCCAAACTCATTAGACTATCCACAGTATCAGGAGTTGCAGACATAATGTCTATGATTCTGCTGTGGATTCTAATTTCAAATTGCTCTCTAGAATCTTTGTTGATGTGTGGCGATCGAAGCACTGTATATCTTCTCTTTTTGGTTGGTAGAGGAATAGGTCCTTTGATCTCTGAACCCGTTCTTTTGACCGCATCAACGATAGACACGACAGATCTATCAAGCACTCTATGATCATAAGCTTTGAGCTTTAGTCTAATTTTTTCCATTCATTTTCCTTTGTAAAGAACTCATCAATTTTAGAAATCGATGTTATTTTTGGAAGCTGTGATTATAAGAAAACGCCCTTAAGCTGTCAATGTTTTTGCTCATTTCTAAGATAAAATCAGAAGAATTTATTTCCTTTTTAAAAAGGAAACTTAAAAATAAAATCTTTTGGAGCAAAAATGCACTTTTTCTCACAATTTTTAAGTGAAAAAACTTTTCACACCCTACCTAGAAAAAACCCCATTTTACATCCCAAAACTCTCATCTATGGAGCCCCTAAAAGTGGGAAAACCTCTCTTGCTCTAGATTTTGCACAAAACTCAAATCTTCACCACAAATCCATCATCTACCTTGATCTAAATGACCTACGCATATCACTTGATGAGGCCAAACAAGAGCTTCTTAAACTCTATCTTGAGAAAAAAATCAAACTTCTCATCATAGATCATTTCTCTCCTTCTTTCCCACTTCCCAATATTGACTCTATTCTTCTTATCTCTCATGAACAGATCACACTGCCTGATTTCAAGTCCTACTTTTGCCCACCTCTAACATTTGTAGAATACATTAGCTTTCATTCCAAAAATATCTCCACTGATTCGATGCTCAAAAACTTCATCAAAGATGGCAATCTCCCCCAAATGCCCTCACTCAATGAACATCAAAAAATACAAACCAAGCAAGAGATTCTCAAACTCCATCTCTCTTCAGATCTTTCCCTTTTGATCAAACTCATTCCCTTTCAATCTCAAAAACTCACTATTTTTCAATTCTATACTTTGCTTAAAAAAAATGAAAAAATCTCAAAAGACAAAACCTATCTCTTCATCGAGAAACTACAAAAACAAAGCATTATTTTTTTCATCCCACACATTCTCCCAAATAAGCCCAAAAAGCTCTATTTCTATGATTTTTCCATCCCCAAAACCCTCTCACTCAACCCAATGATTCTCCCAATCCTTGAAAATATGTTTGTGCTTGAGCTGATGGCTTTGGGGAAGGATGTGTATTATGATGATTTTGATTGTTTTGTGCTTCCTGATGTAGGACGATTTCTCTTTGCACCATTTGCTCAAAGAGAAGTCATTCAAAAAAAGCTCTCTAAAATGGCTCAAAAAAACTCCAATGATCTTCAAAATCTCAAAATCATCACACTGGATTTTTCAGATTCTAGCATCACTCATGGGATCAACTGGGAGGCACTAAGCTTTGTAGAATTTGTGCTAGGAGGAGTGGAATAGATCAAAAATAATCACTAAAATAAGCCTTGCCCTCAGGCAGAAGTTCCTCCAAAATCTCAATCACTTCAAGATCAGTCTCAAGGCGTCCGATGTTTTTCAAATACATGGGTCTCTTATATCCCAAAAGCATTGTTGTGAGGGTTTGGATATCTAAAGAGACCTCTTTTTCTACACAAGAGAGATCATCGCTTATCGATAGTTTTTTGCAATCAAAGACAAAAGATTTGTGATTCCACTCAAGAAGCGGATCTCGCACATGAAAAAGGATCTTGCCCTGATAATTTGTGCGATCAAAAGGGTATTTCTCAAAAAACATAGACACATCAACGATTCTAGCCATAATATATGGAGTGATCATCTCTTGTATATCCCCATCTTCTAGCAAAAAACTCAAGCTTTCATTTGTGTAGTTTGATCCCCTCAACTCATCAAACATACTTCTATGAGCTTTGATGTATTCCCACAATCCCATATGCGCCTCTGTATCAAGATACACCATTTCTTTAAGCCAAAAGACATCATTCTCTATGAGATACACGATATATCCTCTAGCGCGATTGTGCAAATCATAATAAATCGCAACACTCTCATCCTCACTATCCCATCTCCAATACTCATCCCAAGCCAATTGATCTCGTATCAAACATCCATGAGTTTGTCTAGCAAAAAGATTATGTAATACCAATAAATCAGGATGAGTTTGAGCAACTCTCCTGATGCGTCCATGTGTGGGTATGGTTTTTGGCAATTGCGTATCTTTGAGTTTGAAAGTCATTTTATCTGATGCGATTTCCCATCCCCTAGATCGATAATATGGGATTGAGTAAGGATACAGACATGAAATACTTTGTTGATTTTTTCGCATATGATTGAGGGCTTCTTGCATCAATCTTTTCATCAACCCAAGATTAGAATACTCAGGATAAGTCGCAACTCCAGTGATCCCACACATAGAATAAATTTTTCCATAGATATTCATACGCATAGGATAGAGGGCGATCTGTGAGACAAGATTGTTGTTGTCAAAAAATCCTAATACCTTCGCTTTTTCTAAGATTGGAGTTTTGGACTGCTTGATTTCTTCGCTATTCCAACCGCTTTTGAACAAATCATTTTTGCTCACTTGAAAGGCATATTTGAGAAGCTTGTTGAACTCTTCTAGATCCCGAATCGTCAATAATTTCAATTGCAAATTTTCGATTATTTTTTCTCTCTTCATCTGAGCATCTCTCATAAAAAATCATAAAATTTTACAAAATAAACCAATTTGGAAAGAAAATGATCTGTGGAATCGATGAGGCTGGGAGAGGATGTGTGGGTGGAAGTCTTTTTGTCTGCGGGATTGCCTATGAAGATGAGCTGATCCCATCACTCTCACATCTCCCCATCAAAGATAGTAAAAAGCTCTCAAAATCTCAAAGAGAACAGATTGCTCTATTCCTCTTATCCAGCAATCAGCTCATCTATCATATCGCCAAAAAAGAAGCTCAAGAAATCGATGCAAAAGGCCTCAGTCAATGCCTCAAAGAAGCCCTTGAAGAGGTGATGGAATCAGTCTTTCAAAAATACAATATCACAAAATTCATCTATGATGGCAACTCGACATTCAAAGCCCAGCCTCCCCTCTTTGTCCCACTTGAGACACTCATCAAAGGAGATGCTCTCATCCATCAAATCTCATCAGCCTCAATCTTAGCTAAATATGCCAAAGACCAAGAATGCCAAGAGATTCACACACTCTATCCTCAATATGGCTTTTTAAATCACAGCGGATACTGCACCCAAGAACACAAGATCAAAATCAAAGAACTCGGCTACACCCCCTTTCATCGCAAGAGTTTTAGAATCTAATCCTATCCCCCCCCCCCTCTTTTTTCATCTTTTCTTCCATCATCACATCCACAAGATAAGTTTTCTTGTTGCTCGCATATTCCTCGCAATCTCGATACGATTTTTAGATCTTTGATCTGCATCAAGTCTTCGATGATAGATTTAAGAACACAGAGGGGATTAAGCAAGAATCAAATGCGACACAGCAGATCAAAAGCTATGCTTCACAAGATAAACCCCACATTCCAAGTGATGAGTATAAGGAAACTGATCAAAAAGAGTGATTTTTGAGATTCTGTGAGTTTTGCCCAAGATCTCTAGATCCTGCTTAAGACTCAGAGGATTGCATGAAATATAGATGATATGCTCATATTGCCCCATAAATTCAAGCATTTTTTTATCTCCCACTCCACTTCTAGGAGGATCAATCAGTAGATGAGTGAAATGATAGTCTCCTAGATCCACACCCCTAAGTCGATTAAACTCTCGCTTCAAGCTCAATGCCTCGATACTCTCTTCCCCACTAAGCCTTGCACAAAAGACATTTTTGATGCCATTGAGCTCAAGGTTTTGATGGAGGGCTTTGATGGAAGACTTAGCCACTTCGGTGGCAAAGACTTTTTCAAATTTATGACTTAATGGGATCGTGAAATTCCCCCCACCACAATAAAGCTCCAGCAAATCTTTTGCATCCTCTCCCACACAAGAGAGTGCAAATTCGATCATTTTGGCATTCACATAAGGATTGGGCTGAGAAAATCCATTGTCATATCTAAGGAAATGATATGTTTGTCCCCCTGCATTCACCTCATCTCTTAGCCCATCTTCTCCCAAAAGGATCTTTTGTCCCCTTGATCGCCCAATGATTTGCACACCTAATCTTTGAGCCAATCCTCTTGCCCCTTCTTCCCATACTTCATCAAGTCTGCGATGATAAATCAATGTCAGCAAACACTCATCATTAACACCCCCCATGATCTCCACACCAAAAAGCTTTTGAGCAAATTCAGGGCAAAGATTCAAATCCTCCATCAAAGATGACAGCACCCTTTGTAATGAAGGCAAAAGAATGGGGCAATTTTGGATAATGATGGGCTTTTTGGATGCAAACATTGCCAAATGAAGCCCATGTTCATCTCTAAAAATTCTAAATTCCCCCCTTGAGCGATAACCATTCACAGGGCTTGTCGCAATTTCTTGATATTGCGGTAGATCAAGGTTTTGAAATGCTCGAATCTTCAAAGCAAGCTGATCTTGATAATCTATGGGGAGAGAACATCCTCCACATACCCCCCAATGCTCACACTTCAAATGCCCTCCTTATAAAAAGTCGCTGCCCCAGGCCCAAGCGGTAAGCCCAATACAAAGACCCAAATATAGAGCAACGCACACCATCCAATCAAAAAAGTCACAGAATAAGGAAACATCATAGAGATCATCGTTCCCATCTTAATGTCTTTTTTATACTTCATCGCTGCCACCAAAATCACGGGGAGATAAGCAAGGAGTGGCGTGATGATATTGGTCACAGAATCACCGATTCTATAGGCTGCTTGAATGACCTCTGGAGAATAACCCAAAAGCATAAGCATGGGCACAAAAATGGGTGCTAGTAGTGCCCATTGGGCTGATGCTGAAGCGATCATGAGATTGATAGAAGCGCTAATGAGTACAAATCCTATGAGCAACAATCCTGCATTTAAATCCAATTCTTTCAAAAAGCTTGCTCCCTTGATTGCCAAAAATGGCCCAAACTGACTCCATGAAAAAAGAGCGATAAATTGAGCAGCAAAGAAAATGATCACCAAATACATCCCCATAGATTTCATACTCTCTGCCATAGCCTTGAGCACATCTTCTGATCGCCTAAATGCTTTCAAGACATATCCATACACAATCCCAGGAATTGCAAAACCAAAGAATACAAAGAAAATAATGCCTTGAAAAAATGGCGATCCGATCAGAGATCCTGTCGTTGGGTTTCTAAGGGGACTTGAGGCAGGCAAGATCAGAGCCAAAATCACTCCAACAAAAAGCAATAGACTCAAAAAGGCAAAAAATAAGGCTCTTTTTTCCTCTTTTCTTAGATCTTTGCTTGGATTGTCCTCTGCTCCATAGCCTTCATATTTTCCCACTTCATATTTTCCCAATCTTGGCTCAATAATTTTTTCAGTCACCAAATATCCCAAAAAAGTGATCACAAAAGTACTCACAAACATAAAATACCAATTTGCCTCAACTCCAACTACATAAGAAGGATCGATGATCCTTGCTGCCTGCTGAGTGATCCCTGAGATGATTGGATCTAGTGTTCCGATCAATAAATTAGCACTATATCCACCACTCACGCCAGCAAAGGCAGCAGCAATTCCTGCCAAAGGATGTCGCCCAAGGGAGTGAAAAATCATCGCAGCAAGAGGGATGAGGATCACATATCCCACATCTGAGGCAAGGTTAGACATAATGCCTGCAAAAACCACAATAGGAGTGATGAGCTTCTTGGGAGAATTCAGGACGACAATGCGAATGGCTGCTGATAAGAATCCAGAAGCTTCAGCGATCCCCACACCAAGCATCGCAATCAAAACAGATCCAAGCGGAGGAAAATTTGAAAAATTTTTGACTAGATTTGTGGCGATATACACAAGTCCATCCCAACTCAAAAGACTTACAATCGCAATTTGTTTGGTCAAATCTCTAGGATCAGTGACTGAAAGCCCCAGATGATGAGCAATGGCTGATGCGAAAATCAAAGCAAGGATCAACAGCACAAACAATATTGCAGGATGTGGCAGAACATTGCCAATTTTTTCCAAAAAATCTAGGAATCCAAAACGCTTTCTTGTCACAATCTCTCCTTATTCAAAACCTTTAGTCTTTGCAATTCTGCGAATGCCAAATCAAATTCTCAAAGCTATCTAAAACCAGCGACGAGATTCCCTACAAGCAGATTAAATCCATCCACAAGCACAAACACCAAAATTTTAAAAGGGAGTGAAATCATCACAGGAGGCAACATCATCATCCCCATCGCCATCAAAATAGAGCTCACCACCATATCAATCACCAAAAACGGCAGATAGAGCAAAAATCCGATCTGAAAAGCAGTCTTAAGCTCACTAATCAAAAAAGCAGGAATCAAAGTCGTCAAAGGCACATCATCCACGCTATTTGGATTCTCAATCCCACGGATTCTATAAAACAATGCCAAATCCTTCTCGCGCGTATTTTGCAGCATAAATTCCTTAAATGGTTTGACACCTCTCTCAAATGCCACCTCATAGGAGATTTGTTTCTCAATATAGGGACTGATCCCCTCTTCATAAGCCTTCCTTGCTGTTGGCTCCATGATGAAGAAAGTCAGAATCAGCGCAAGGCTTACAAGCACTTGAGCGGGGGGAGTTTGTTGTGTTCCCAGTGCTGTTCTCAAAAAAGCAAAGACAATCACGATGCGCGTAAAGCTTGTCATCACTAAGATAAGCGATGGCGCAAGCACAAGCAAAGTCATCACGATCACAACATTGAGCGTATTGACCAGTTCTTGAGGCTCATTAGGCGCACTCAAAGAGAGATTCACTGTAGGAATCTGCGTTTGTGCATAAACAAAAACTCCAAAAACAAGCATGAAGAATAGTTTTTTCAAGCCTAGTATCCTGTGTGCTAAGATAAGAATCAAATTTCAAATCTTTGATTATAGCTTCCTTTTTCCCTCAAAAAGGAGTTTGTGATAGAATCTTTTATAATGAAATCATCGCTTAAGGAATGATATGAATCTCTCAGTAGTTATCCTAGCTGCCGGAAGTGGCACTAGAATGAAATCTGATACACCCAAGGTACTTCACAAAATTTGTGGTGAAGAGTTATTGTTTTATAGCATTGAGTGTGCATTGGAGCTTAGCGATGATGTGCATATCATCCTCTATCATCAGGCTGATAAGATTCGACAGGTCTGTGAGCAGCGTTTCCCTAGCACACTCTCATTTCACATCCAAGATCATGCCAATTTTCCTGGCACAGGAGGGGCACTTCTTCAAGATAAAAAACTTCTTTCAACAAAATACCCCAAGCTTCTTATTCTAAATGGAGATATGCCACTGATCACTCCCTCCTCACTTACGCCTTTTTTCTCCAACTCACCCATTAGCATGGGTGTGATTCACAGCTCAAACCCCTTTGGCTATGGACGCGTGATCCTCAAGGAAGGAAGGGTGCAAAAAATCATAGAAGAAAAAGATGCCACCCAAGATGAGAAAGAAGTCTGCACAATCAATTCTGGCATATATTGCTTTGATCGTGATGTTTTAGAATCCTATCTTCCCAAACTCAGCAATCAAAATGCCCAAAAAGAATACTATCTTACCGATGTGATTAAATTTGCCTCACAAGATGAGATCTCCATCTCAAGCATTGATGTGAGCGAAGAAGAGTTTAGTGGAATCAATGACAAATCTCAACTTGCTCAAGCCCAAGAGATTATGCTTAATCGCTTAAGAAAAAAAGCCATGAAAGATGGGGTGATTATGCACTTACCTCACACAATCTATCTTGAAAAAAGCGTGAGATTTGAGGGAGAGTGTGAAATCGAGCAAGGTGTGCAACTTTTGGGTAAAACTTTGATTCAAAATTCTCACATCAAAGCTCATAGTGTCATCAGAGATTCTCAAATCATCTCAAGCGATATTGGACCCATGGCACATATCCGCCCAAAGTGCAGAATAGAAAATTCCCATATTGGCAACTTTGTAGAAGTCAAAAATTCCCATCTTAGTGGTATAAAAGCAGGGCATTTGAGCTACCTTGGAGATAGTGAAATTGGTGAAGGAAGCAATATTGGTGCTGGAGTCATCACTTGCAATTATGATGGCAAGACTAAGCACAAAACACTCATTGGCAAAAATGTATTTGTAGGCTCTGATTGTCAGCTCATCGCTCCACTCAAACTTGCTGATCACACGCTCATTGGGGCAGGAAGCACAGTGAGAAAAGACTCTAAAGAAGGAGATCTAGTCATCTCAAGAAGTGATCAAAAAAATATCGCAGATGGATTTTTTATGTTTTTTAAGGAGAAAAAATGAACAAAATTCCTGTTGGAATCATTGGAGTCAGTGGATACACGGGTTTGGAGCTTATCAAGCTCTTACTCTCTCATCCCATCTTTGAAATCGCCTATCTTGGAGGATCTTCAGAAGAAGAGATTCACTCTATCCATCCCTCGCTTTTGGGTGTTTTTTCTCAAGAAGTTCAAGAAAGCGATTGTAAAAGCATTGCATCCAGATGCAAGCTTGTATTTTTGGCACTACCTCACAAAAGTGCCATGGAATATGCCCAAAAACTCCTTGAACTTGGAGTAAAGGTTGTTGATCTATCTGCTGATTACCGTTTGAGTTTGGAAAACTATGAGACCAATTACTGCCCCCATCTTGATCCCAAAAATCTAGCACATGCTATCTATGGACTTCCTGAGTGGAATGTCCAGCAAATCAAACAAGCCTCTTTGGTTGCCAATCCTGGATGTTATCCCACAGCCACACTTTTGGGAATCCTGCCTTTTATCTCAAAAATCGATGGAGAAAGCATTTTTGTAGATGCCAAAAGTGGAGTGAGCGGTGCGGGCAAAAATCCAAGCCCAACAAGCCATTACAGCAGAATCAATGAAAATCTTTTTGCCTACTCTCCACTCAATCATCGCCATCAAATTGAAATAGAAGAAAAGATTCAGCACTTTGGCAATCATTCTCTGCAAGTCAATTTTGTCCCCCATCTTTGCCCTTTCACTCGCGGGATGCTCGTGAGTATCTATGCTAAACTCAAAGCTCCACTTGATCCCATAGAAGTCCTCACACAAGCCTATGATTCTCACCCTTTTATCCGTATTCGATCCACGCCACCAGAAGTCAAATATGTCAGTGGCACACATTTTTGTGATATTTTTGCCAAGGTTTTGGGAAGAGATTTATTTATCAGTAGTAGCATTGACAATCTCTTAAGAGGTGCAAGCTCCCAAGCCCTAGTCAATGCCAATCTCATGTTTGATCTCCCTCAAGAACTTGGAATCCCAAAGATTGCCTATGTCCCTTGATCTCAATCCTGATGCGATTTTGATTGCCGATTCTCACTTTAGTGCAAAAGCTAGAGGAATTTTGGATTATTTAGACCTACTTTTAGATTCCCCTCCAAGCCAACTTATTCTTATGGGAGATATCGCTCAAGTTCTTTTGGGCAATCTCAAAAGTAGCATCAAAAGTAACCTATCTCTCCTCACAGCCCTAAATCGACTTGAAACAAAAGGCGTGCAAATCATTTGGTTTGAGGGAAATCATGACTTTTTCCTCCATCACATCAAGCAAACCAAACTTCTCAAACAAACTATATTTATCCCACGCACAAAGCAGCCCACTCTTTGCGCCTATCAAAACAAATCCTATCTCCTTGCACATGGAGATCTCTTCCTCTCATCCAAATACGAGCTCTATATCAAAACTCTCACAAATATTCCAAAACTATTGCAAGTCATCGATTATTTAAGTGCTGGAGAGATTTATCTTGAAATTGAGAGCAAACTTACCAACAAACCCATCAAACAGCATCCTTTTCATTTTTTTGAATTTGCATCAAGCCGTATTGAAGCCTACAAAGAATATAGCCCGACCCCCTTTGATGGCATCATAGAAGGACACTTTCATATAGGTAAAAAACTTGAACTCTATGGAATCCAATACATCTCCCTTCCCTCCTTCTATTTTGAACCCAAGGGAATTGAAATCCAAACAGTTTTGAAATAAATCTATAATTACCCAAAAACTACAATGATCAGAGGTCAGTCTATGGATGAAATGCAAGAAATTCTTGAAGATTTTTTAGTTGAAAGTTTTGAGCTAGTTGAACAGCTTGATCAAGATCTCATCGAACTAGAAGCACATCCAAGAGATTTAGAACTCCTCAATCGTATTTTTAGAATCGCACATACAATCAAAGGCTCAAGTTCCTTTTTGGGATTTGAATTTCTTACACGCCTCACACACAATATGGAGGATGTCCTCAATCAAGCCAGAAAAGGAGATCTGGCCATCACCCATCAAGTGATGGATATTATCTTGGAATCCACTGATTGTATGAAAATGCTTCTTGAAGAGATCAAACAAAGCGGCAAAGACAATCACAGCTCTGATATCCAGCCCATCATCACAAAACTTCAAGCCATCTCTAATCAATCTATCCAAGAAATAAATCTCACTCAAGAAATCCCACAATCAATCCAAGCAGAGGAAGAAGACTATTCTCATCTATCTGAAGAAGAAGTTGAAGCAGAGATAGAGCGACTACTTAAAGAGCGTCAAGAGCTGGATCGTCAAAAGCGCCAAAACAAACAAAAAATCCAACAACCCCCAACCACAACACCTCACATAGAACAATCAGATGACAAAATGCCAAGCACTATGATTGAGCAAACTGTGCGCGTTGATGTCAAGAGATTAGATCACCTCATGAATCTAATTGGAGAGCTTGTGCTAAGCAAAAATCGCCTTTTGAGAATCCATGGCGATATCAATGATAGGCGCAATAATGCAACACTGAGTGATGAACTCAATCAAATCGTAAGCTCCATCTCCACAGTCACCACAGATCTTCAACTTGCTGTGATGAAGACAAGAATGCTTCCCATTGTCAAAGTATTTAGCAAATTTCCCCGTATGGTGAGGGATTTGGCACGAGAACTCAACAAACAGATTGAATTGGTCATAAGTGGAGAAGAAACAGAGCTTGATAAATCCATCATTGAAGAGATTGGGGATCCCTTGGTGCATATCATCAGAAACTCTTGTGATCATGGCATCGAACCCCCCAAAGAACGATTGCAAAATGGCAAAAGCGAGATGGGCAAGATTCAACTCAAAGCCTACAACGAAGGTAATCATATCGTCATTGAAATTCAAGATGATGGAAAAGGACTAGATCCTGAAATACTCAAATCCAAAGCTCTTGAAAAAGATTTGATTAACAAACACGATGCAGCCAATATGACAGATCAGGATGCCTTCTCACTGATTTTCAAAGCAGGCTTCTCTACAGCATCTACTCTGACCAATATCTCTGGGCGAGGAGTAGGAATGGATGTCGTCAAATCCAACATCGAAAAACTCAATGGAATCATCGATATCGAATCAAAACCCAAACTTGGCACGACACTCAAGCTCAAAATCCCTCTCACACTAGCCATCATTCAAGCTCTCATCATCAGTCTTCAAGATGAATTTTATGCCATCCCACTTTCTTCTGTTCTTGAAACCATCAAAATTTCTCAAGTAGAGATTTATACCATCGATGGCAAAAGCGTTTTAAAGCTTAGAAATGAAGTTCTCCCGCTGGTGCATATGGCAGATCTCTTTCAGATTGAAAATGATTTTGGAAGAGCAAGGGAATTCTATGTCGTCATCATCGGCCTAGCCAACCAAAAGATGGGAATCATCGTCGATCATCTCATAGGACAAGAAGAAGTCGTGATTAAATCCTTGGGAGAATATCTCAAAAATATCCAAGGGATTGCTGGAGCAACTGTGCGTGGTGATGGAAAGATTACTTTGATTGTTGATGTAGTGGCAATCATGCAAATGGGGCGAGATACAAAAATCAATCTCTACAAAAAAATTGAAATCAAACAACAAGAACTTTTGCAAAAAAAGCCAAGTGATTTTAAGATTTTGATTGTAGATGACAGCGTGACTTATCGCCATATTGCAAGAGATACTCTCAAAGCTATTGGGATCTCTATCCATGAAGCTAGCGATGGGCTGGAAGCACTTCAAATACTCAAAAAGAATCAAAGTCATTTTGATGCGATTTTGATTGATATTGAGATGCCCAATATGGATGGCTACACCCTTGCCAACCAAATCAGAAAAATCAATCGCTTTAGACACACGCCATTGATTGCCATCACAAATCTAAACTCACGCCATAGCCGTATCAAAGGTGCAGAATCTGGAATGACTGAATACATCACCAAGCCCTATTCCAAAGAATTTCTACTTAAAGTTGTTTGCAAAAGCCTTGAGCTAGATCAGTGAGGAGATCAATATGAATCAAAAAACAATGCAAGAAATTTTTCATCAACAAACCCAACGCCAATCTCAAAAAGAAATCCAAAATCAAACCCTACAGGTCATTGGATTTATCATAGGACATGAAGAATTTGCAATCCCCATTCTCAATATCCAAGAAATCGTCAAGCCATTAGAATACACACGCATTCCTTTTGTGCCTCGCTATGTTTTGGGTGTTTTTAATCTAAGGGGCAATATTCTCCCTCTCATTGATCTGGGTCAAAAATTTGGATTGGAACAAAAAAGCCTTGATGAAGATATGCGTATTTTGGTGATCAAGCATCAGGAGCAAACCATTGGCTTTTTGATTGACAAGCTTACAGAAGCCATTCATCTCAAAGATGATGAGATTGATTATGGTATCACTCAGGGCGATGATCCGATGATTTATGGAATCGGAAAATACAAAGATCGATTGATCACGATTTTAAAAGCAGAGGAATTACTCAAAAGAGACTTTTAGTCTCCCCCTCCCCCTATTTTAAAGCTTAGCTTTTGAAATTTTTATCAATTTCATCAGCAATGATTTGCTTTGTCTTTGGTTCTATGATTCTTGTGCCAACCTCAAGACCATCACGATAAAAAATCAATGTAGGGATCGAGCGAATATTGAGCGCTGCACTCAATTCTTCCTCTATACTAGAATCTACCTTGTAGATCTTAAGCACTCCATCCATTTCTTCACTCAATTCTTTCAAAAATGGCTCAACACGCACGCAATCACGACACCAGCTCGCACCAAAAACAATCAAGCAATTTTCACTCTTGCTCACCTCTTGATAGCGCAATGCATCAATCATCTCTACCATAAAACTCCTTTAAAAGCCAAAGTTAGCAGATATCCCCCAAAGACTAGAACTATACACAATAAGAGAGCCAATCCAAATGCTTTCCCTCCAGACTTGATAAATTTTTTGAAATCAATCTGAAGGCCAAGGGCAGCCATCGCAAAAACAATACAAAGCATGCACAAAAACTTCCCATAAGCAATCAGATCCCCAAAAGTCAATGCCCCAAATAAACTCTGTTCTGAAACTTGGCTCAAATAGGTATTGATGACAATCATTCCAAGAAATGCAAAAGCAAACCAAGGGATTTGAATGGTCTTCTGTGTTTTTCCATACTCATGTGGTTTGTGAGCTTGATCTTTGACAAACAAATAAGTCACAATGAGCAAAAAAGGGACAAGCAAAATCACGCGTGTCATTTTGATAATAATTGCAATATTTGCCGCACTTTGAGAAAACTCACCATTCGCCATATCTTTAGCCATTTCTGCCGCACCAGCGACATTTGCGACCTCATGAAGCACAGCCCCCATCATCACGCCCATTCCATTTGCATCTAGAGCGGGAATCAAACCCATAGCATAAAGGATAGGAAAAAGAAACATTAGGATTAGTCCAAAGATCACAACACTTCCAACAGCAACAACGCCCTTAAAAGAATCTGATTTTAGACTTGATTCCAATGCCAAAACAGCAGCAGCACCACAAATCGCACTTCCAGCTCCCACGAGCATCGAAGTTTCTTTATCCAATCCAAAGAGTCTGGGACCAGCAAATACAGCAAGACTAAAGATTACAACAATCACAATAAGTGAAATCAAAACCCCCCAAATCCCCACCCCAGCAAGCTCAGTCAAAGTCACATTGAATCCATATAAGATAATCCCAAGACGCAGGAGCTTCTTGGCACTAAAATGCACTCCAGCCTGAAGAGTATGCTGATATTTGAAAAAAATGGGAGACAAAAAAGCACCGATGAGAATCGCAAAGGCTGTCGCAGCCAAATGCGTACTATCATGGATAGCTTGATTGCCAGCAAGCAAAATCGAAAGCAAAACAATGGCACCTACAAAGACCAATCCTCTAAAATTAGATGAAATGATGTTGGACCAATGTCTAAAAAATCCCGTTTTTTGATGTGTATGATGTTTCATGTTTATTTCCTCAATTAAAGTAAATGATGATTGGGTAAGACGCGGAGATAATAGAAGTGGTGGCTTGAGGCGGAATCGAACCACCGACACGAAGATTTTCAGTCTTCTGCTCTACCGACTGAGCTATCAAGCCAAATGAAGATGAAATTGTATCAAATTTTATAAGCTTTTTCCCAAAACTTGTGCCATTTTCTGAAATAACTCTCCTCGCTCTTTGTAAGATGAAAATTGATCAAGACTTGCTGCGGCAGGAGAGAGCAAAGCCACACTTTCCAAAGAATGTCTCAATGAAATCTCTTGCACCGCACACTCAAGCTGAAAGCATGGATGAAAGGGGATCTCAAAATCTACCGAGAGCTTTTGTAGCTTGGACACATTGCTTCCGATTCCAAAAATCTCAACATCATAATTTATCAATTCTTCAAAGAGAGGATGAAGATCTGCCCCCTTATCATCCCCTCCCAAAATCAGATAGATTTTCTTCTCTCTATAAGCCCTCAAAGCCCAAATCGTCGCATCCACATTGGTTCCCTTAGAATCATCAACCCAAAGTCGCCCACCTTGATCATAAAATTCCTCGATTTTATGAGCACCGATTCTGTAATCTGCAAGCTTCTCGCTCAAATCTCGTCCCACAAGCACCTTAGCACCACATAGCGCAAGCAAAGCATCGAGCAAAAAAGGCTCACTCAATGAAATCTTGGATAATTCAAAACCAAATGCTCTCGCCAAATCAAGACTTGACTCATAGGTGATGATCTTGGCTTGGGATTGGAGAACCTCATCATATGTTTCAAACTCTCGTGGGATCAAGGCTGTGCAAGCTGATGACATACGCACAAGCGGACTAAGTTTGGCCTTTTGATATGCCTCAAAACTACCATGCCAAGAGATATGATCTTCTCGCACAGGCAATAGAAGATAGACATTGGGAAAAACAGAGTGTGTATAATGCAAACTAAAAGAACTTGTCTCCAAAATCCAAATTTTTGGCTCTTGAGCGACCAAAGAAGCAAGAGGAGTCCCGATATTTCCTCCACTTGCCCCTCCAAAATCCCTCAAAATCCACTCAAGCATCTCAGTTGTTGTCGTTTTGCCATTTGTTCCACTAATCCAGATTTGCTTCTGATCTTTGAGCAAAAAGTCATACTCACTCACCAAATTTTGAGAATCCAAAATCATCGGATGAGAAGGTGGGATACCAGGAGAGGGAATCTCAAGAGATGGAGAGATTTTAGAGCGTTGGACACTTGGCAAAAATACATTCCCCCTCTCATCCTTCTTCTCCTCCACAATGCAATCATCAAGCACGATACACTGCGTTTTTTGTTCATTAAGAAGTTTTAAAAGAGCTTGATTTGTTTTGCCATAACCAAGGAGAGCAATCATCTGATCTTAAGACTCAAAAGAGCGATTAGATTACTCAATATCGCAATAATCCAGAAGCGGATAATGATTTTATTCTCAGCCCATCCTTTCATCTCATAGTGATGATGAATGGGTGCCATCAAAAAGATTTTCTTTTTTCTGATCTTATAACTTCCAACCTGTATAATTACAGAAATCGTTTCCCAAACAAAAACAGATCCAATCAAAAATAAAAGCACTTCATTGTTGGACACAATCGCCATATAGGCGATAAATGATCCAAGCGCCAAGCTCCCGCTATCCCCCATAAACACTTGTGCTGGATGGCAGTTATACCAAAGAAAGCCAAAAAGCGCCCCAATAAGTGCTACAGAAACAATCACAAGCTCACCACTATGACTAACTTTGGGCCACAGCAAGTATTGTGAGAGAGCAGCATGCCCTCCAATATAAACAAAAATTGATAATGAAATCAATGCACTAATACTTGGCACAGTCGCCAATCCATCAAGTCCATCTGTGATATTCACAGCATTTGAAGTAGCTAAAAACACAAGACTCCAAAACACAATCGAGAGGACTGCACCCATATCAAACAAAGGTTCTTTAATAAATGGAAGATAAAATTTCCCCTGATGACCAAGTGAAACAAGTGCATAAGAAATCATCAAAGCAAATACTCCAAGGAGTAGAAACTTCATCCTTGCGCTCATCCCAGCATTGCTTTTAGCAGAAATCTTCATAAAGTCATCTCGCGCACCAACAAAGCAGAACAAACCCAATGCCAAGAGACCAAAAAGCGCATAAAGATTACTCAAATCAATGCACAAAAAACTTGCAAACAGTGTGCTAGATACAAAAACAATTCCGCCCATTGTGGGGGTATCTTTTTTGCCCTCATGGGTGGGCACATAGGTAGAGATAGGCTGATTGGCCTTCTTGGCTTTAGCCCATCTGATAAACCAAGGCATCAAAAATACGCTCAAAAGAAAAGCGATGAAAAAACTAACACCAGCTCTGAAAGTAATGTATTGGAAAATATTGATATTGAAATGAGAGTAAAGAAAGTAAAGCATCAAAACCTTTGGAAAGACAGGGGATTCTTCTAGGGGCTCCAGGATAGGGGGTGGGGGAACCTGGAGCCCCTACAAAAATCCCTCTTTCAAACTTAAGAGGAGGGAATTCTATCACAGAAATCAAAATTTTTGTTTATTTTTTTCAAAAATTCAAAACAATCCAGCCAAAATATCTTCAAAACCCTAGACTCTCGGCTTAAAAATCATTTTGGAACACTAAAATAAAGAATCAAAATTCCACTTTAAAGAGTTATAAATGAAAAAAACACTTTTAGTCATCACCGATGGTATCGGACACTCAGAGCGTCAAGAATACAATGCTTTTTATCACGCCAAAACACCAACCTATGATTGGTTATTTCAAAATACTCCTCATGCCCTGATTCGCACCTTTGGAGAATCAGTTGGGCTTCCAGAAGGTCAAATGGGAAACTCTGAGGTAGGACATACAACCCTTGGACTTGGTAGGGTTCTTTATCAGGATCTGCTCAAACTCTCTCAAGGATTACAAAACAAAACCTTATTTCAATCACAAGTCTTTCAAACTCTAAGTCAGCGCAATAAGATTCATATCATCATTCTTTTAAGCGATGGAGGAGTACATTCTCACATCTCACACCTTATCGAAACACTTCATGAACTCAATCATCAAGAAGTCGCCCTTCATCTCATCGGAGATGGCAGAGATGTCTCACCTCAAAGCATTCAAACCTATCTTGATCTTCTCACCCCATATCTCAATCAACGCATCCAAATCGCCACATTAAGCGGAAGATATTATGCGATGGATCGAGATCGAAGATGGGAGAGAACCAAGCTTGCCTATGATGCGATCATCTCTGCTTATCCGACCACATCACTCTCTCCCCAAGATTACATCAGCCAAAGTTATCAAAATGGTATTTTTGATGAGTTTTTGGAACCTGTGGCATTTCAAGGATATTCTGGGGTTTTAGAGGGTGAGGGTATCTTATTTCTTAATTTCAGATCAGATCGCATGAGACAACTCACCAAAGCCATTGCCTCTCAAGAATTTCCTCACTTTGAGCATCTTGCCTTTAAGAATCTCTATTGTCTATGTGCCAATCTCTATGATGAAAACTTTCCACTCCCCTCTCTACTTACCAAAGAGATTCCATCTCAAAGTCTAGCCTCTATCCTTTCTGCTCATCATCTCAGACAAGCCCATATTGCTGAGACAGAAAAATATGCACATGTGACTTTCTTTTTCAATGGAGGGATTGAGGCAGCTTATGAGGGCGAAGAGAGATTCTTGATCCCAAGTCCAAAGGTAGCCACTTATGATCTTTGTCCTGAGATGAGTGCTCATGAAGTCGGAGATCAAACCCTTCAGTGTATGCGTGATGGATTTGATTTTATTGTTGTGAATTTCGCCAATGGAGATATGGTCGGACATACTGGAGTATTTGAAGCAGGCATCAAAGCTGTAGAAGCTGTAGATTATGAGCTTGGAAGACTTCTCAAGCTTGCTCAAGAGCTAGATTATGCCCTTATCCTTGTCAGTGATCATGGAAATTGTGAAGAGATGAAAGATCCTGATGGCAACACACTGACCAATCACACAGTTGGCGATGTTTGGTGCTTTGTCTTTAATTCTGGTGTTCTTTCTATCAAAGAAGGGACTTTAGCCAATATTGCCCCAAGCATACTCAAACTTATGAATCTTCCTATTCCTGAATGTATGCATGATCCCCTCTTCTAACCCTAATCCATTTATCTCTCTAGCTCAAATCACTCTCAGACATTTGAGCTAGAAAACAAAAAACAATTCTAAAATACCTTTTGCACAAAGCCGCTACAATACCCCCCTCTAATCCCATCATCAGAGAGAAAAGATGCAGTATTTTTTTGATTTCATCCACTCCCCATCCCAAAGCACAATTTTTGCTCTCCTCAAATGCACAGATGAGCAAGCCAAGATTCTTCAACATATGGCCAAAGCACTCCTAGAAGGAGAAAATGAGTTCAACACCCTAGCCCTATTAGAATCTCTGCTAGGCGAAGATAAAAAACAAATCCTACTTTATCTACCACACATTCGATCTCTCCTTGAGCTTGGCTGGATCACCCAATCCTCTCCATCTTCTAGGGCATTACTTGAGCTCTTAGGAGACACCATCTATCTTAGCCACAGCTTTCTCAAGCTTTTAGAGGATGGGCACTTAGAAATCAATCCCCCAGAAAACAAGCCCTATGAAGATCATCTTGAATATCTCAAGGATCAATTTCTAAGGATTGATCTGCTCGTGCAACTTGCCAATCTTAAGTTTTCATACAAAGCTGATTCTCCATCATTTTCACGAACCGCATATCGCCTCAATATGCTCGAGCAGCAAATCACTCAGCGGCTTGCACTCACCCAACACAACTTTGACATTATCGCGATGATCAAAGAAGCTGAGCTCACATCCAAGGAGCAAATCATCTTTTTTGCCCTATTGCGTGAAGAATATTATGGGGGAGAAAGCAATCTTAGAGAGATGAATGCACTCATCGAACTCATCAGTCAAAATGAATATGATCGCATCAAGAATCGCTCGCTACTTGATGAAAAAGGAGCTTTACTTGAAAAAAATCTTATTGATTATGATGAATATCTAAGCCCATTTGGTGGCATCAATCGAACTTATTTCATCACAGAAGATATCCTCCAAAAAATCATCCATCCCACCAAGCATAAAGCCAAAGCCAAAGCCATTCTCTCAAACCTCATTCAAGAACAAGAAATATTTGAGCTGCTTGAACCCAAAAAAAATCTCTCAGAAATCATTCTCCCCAAAGATGTGCGCCAGACCCTAGAACATCTGCTCAAACAGATGGATCCAAAAGTGGCTTCTCGTCTTAAGTCTTGGGGAATCAAGGACAAAAAAACACTTGAAGCAAAAATTATTTTTTATGGCAGTGCTGGGACTGGCAAAACTCTAACAGCTCTTGCTCTAGCAAAAAGTCTTAAAAAACCTCTTTTGCACCTTGATTGCTCCAAGATTCTCTCTATGTATGTAGGAGAGAGTGAAAAAAATGTACGCAAGATTTTTGATTCTTACAAAGAGATTGCGCAAAAAAGCAAAAATGAACCTATCCTTTTGCTCAATGAGGCAGATCAATTTTTGAGTACACGCACCACAGGTGGAGGAGGTGCGGAAAAAATGCACAACCAAATGCAAAATATTTTTTTAGAACAAATCGAAAAATTTGAAGGAATCTTGATTGCAACAACTAATCTTTTGGAAACTCTTGATCCTGCTTTTTCGAGACGATTTAATTACAAAATCGAATTCAAACGCCCAACCCAAGAACAAAGACTAGCAATCTGGGATCTTCATCTCCCCAAAAATGCAAACTTTTCCATCCCTCAAGACCAGATGCTTGCAGAATTATCCCAATATGATTTGAGTGGAGGGCAAATTGCTCTAGTGATCAAAAATACAGCCTACAAAGTCGCTACACGCGAGAATCCTACTTTTTTGATTGATGATTTTCTTGAAGAAATCCAGAAAGAAAAAGATAGCAATTTTGATGGAGAAAAAAATGTAGGGTTTATCCCCTAAAGGGGATTAGGCTTTTTGAGCCTTAAGCATCCAGATACCTTTTTGGAGAGATCCTGTCTTTTCATCAGCAAATCCAGCAGTGACATTATCTCCCTCTTCTCCCGCAAGTTTAGAGAGCTCTCTAAAGGATGCTTCAAAATACTCATAATCTTTTAATACACCCTCAAGCACATCACTAGCACAAAAACTCTGCTTGCTCTCTTCAGCGATTTTTGATGCTTTGAGTGCATCAGCAAGAGTTACATGAGGGATACCACCAAGCTGAATGATTCTCTCTGCCAAATCATCAAAGATTTCTGCAAATTCTTCATAAATAGCCTGAGTCGTAGAGTGAATTTGAGGAAAATTTACACCTTTGACATTCCAGTGATAATTATGTGTCTTCATAAAAAACACAATACTGTCTGCTTGAAGTTGTTTTAACATCTCAACTGTTTTCATCTGTTTCTCCTTAATAATAATTTTTATCGATATAGCTATCCTAACTCAATAATCCCAATCTTTCATTTACGCTTTGCAATTCTCAAAACAAAAGTTTTCAAATCAGGCATTAGACTAATCTCTCCATCATGAGCTCTAATAATTTGTCTAGAGAGAGTTAATCCTAAGCCAGTCCCCTTGAGCTTGGTTGTTTTAAATGGTTCAAATAGAGCCTTTGGATCTTGAATTGGTCTTCCATTGTCATTGATAGAAAAAAAGTAACACTCACCATCCTCAGAAAAACCAATCTTGATTTTTCCCTCCTCGCATTCTCCTTCCTCAATCGCATCAATTGCATTGGAGAGGAAATTTTGTAGCACAATGACTAAGAGATTCAAATCACACCACACAAATGCCTCATCTGGAGCATCAAACTCAATTGCATAAGGCTTGCTCGAAGAAATATAATTTAGAATCTCCTGAGTTTGATCTTTGATCTCAGACATCAAATAATCATCTCTTTGAGCACTCACACCTTTTGAAAACATCAGAGTTGTTTTGATGATATTTTCCACACGCCAGATTGCTTTTTTAATCTCATAAACAATCCCCTTACTCCCCACATCCACACGCTTTAAAAGGCTGGAAGCTAGAAGAGAAATAGATCCCACAGGATTTCTGATCTCATGGGCAAGATGTGCAGAAATCTGACCCATGGTCACCAATCTTTCTTGTCTTTTTTGATGAGTGATATCTGTTGCTGTAAGGATTCTTTTATCACCAATAAGTGAGCCTTGAAGCAAATAAAAACTTCCCTCAAACTCTACTTCCATCGAATCATCAAGAGGTAGATTCTCTTCTAAAATCTTTGAAATCGCATAAGCCTTGGAATTAAAATAAAAAAACTCTCCATTCTCCTGAAGAACCCACACAGCTTGAGGCAGCATCTCAAGCACACCTTCAAATAAACTCTTGAGTGCTGAAAATTCTTGCTGGGCACCATCAATCTGTCCGATCAGCTCCCCCAAAGTCGTCAGCAAAACTTCTTTATCATCACTTGTCAAAGTATCAAGTAAATTAGATGAAAGGATTTTTTGCACTATCGTTTTCCCATTTGCTGCTCTTTGAGATACCCCAACAAAAGCTCACTGTATCCAAAGCTTCCACTCAAACTCTCAGAGAGAGTATCCAAATACATCGAATGATAAATATCACTTCCTGCTTCTTTGGGATAGAGAGGATCTTCATTTTTGATCGCTACTGAAAGCATCGTTTTGACAATCAATGCCTCAAATGCATCTGTTTGCTCTTTGAGTTTGGCTTCATCATCTTCTTTTGCTCTGATTTTTGGCATCCCTGCTTGCATCATCGCCACACTTGTATCAATCTTCATCATCATCTCCTCACACGATCTCAAGATCAGCACTGATCGCACCACTTTGCTTCATCGTGCTCAAAATAGAAATAATGCTCTTTGGATTGGCACCTAGTTTCTGCAATGCTCGCACAATGCTTGCTACAGTGGGCTTTTTCCCACTTGTAGAAATCATATTTTGTGCTGGACTGATTTTGGTTCCATCACCAATATCAGTTGCCTTGGGATCATTGAGTGGATTTTGTGTGATCTTGATTGTGATGTCTCCATGCGTGATAACAATAGGCTCAATGGTGATTCCTACACCAGCGATAATCGTCCCACTGCGCTCATCCACGACGATCTTATCTCGCACCGAATAATCCACCTCAACCTCTTGCACCAAAGCCAAAAACTCAATCATGCTCAAATTTTGTGGCTTCTGTAGTTTGATCGTGCGTGAATCTACAGCTTTTGCAATGCCCTCTCCAAATACACCATTGAGAACTTTTTGCACACGAATTGCATTTTGAAAATCCGATCCCTTGAGACTCAAAGTGGCTGTGGTCTTATTGTAAAGATCATAGGGCACCTCGCGCTCAACTGTTGCTCCATTGAGCACACTTCCTGCCAAGACATTACCACTCTCACCGATACTCAAAGCCCCTTGTGCAAGTGCATAAATATTGCCATCAACAGCACTCAAAGGAGTAAGCAAAAGCGTCCCACCAGCTATTGATTTGGCATCTCCGATAGAAGAAACAGTGATATTGAGCTTATCTCCTTGTTTGGCAAATGGAGGAAGAGTCGCTGTCACCATCACTGCTGCGATATTTTTGGATTTGATGTCATTGGGAGAGACTTTTACATTCACACTCTCAAGCATATTGGCAATACTTTGCATTGTAAATTTTGAAGCTGATTTGTCCCCACTTCCATTGAGTCCTACAACAAGCCCATATCCTATCAGCTGATTATCTCTTACCCCCACAATATTGGCCAAATCTCCAATCTTTTGACCCATCAAAGATGCACAAAATAGACAAAGCAAGATCATTGCCTTCAGAGATTCCTTTCTCATCATACGCACTCCTAGCATTTTTGGGACTAAAGAAAGCAATTTTGATTCCATCAAAGCAAAGTGATGGGTTTATCTCCTCTTGGGATCATCTCTCCAATCACGACACTTCGCTCATAGCCACATATTTTTAGCTGTTCTACAAGCATATGAGCTTGGGATTTGGGCAAAGCAAATAAAAGCCCTCCAGAAGTTTGCGAATCAAAACATGCAATACATGCATCAAACTCAAGAGAGGTTTGGATTTTTTCATTTAAAAAGTGAAAATTCTCACGACTTCCAGAGGGAATCACACCCTGCATGATCCATTTCTCAACGCCCTCAAAAAGTGGGATTCTCTCAGTCAATATTTCTGCTCCAAGTCTCTCTCCACACATCTCAAGCAAATGTCCTACAAGCCCAAATCCCGTGATATCTGTACAGGCATGAATCTTAAAATTTCTAGCAATCTCACTTGCCTTTTGATTGAGCTGACACATACTCACAATCGCTTCATGATCGGCACGCAAAGCAAGTTTATCGCTCTTAAAAGCAGTGGCAATCACCCCACTTCCGATCGGTTTGCTCAAAACAAGTGCATCTCCAATTTGTGCTGTGCAATTTCTCCAAATATGCTTAGGATGGACAATCCCACTCACACTTAGACCATATTTTTGCTCACGATCAATGACGCTATGCCCTCCAAGAAGCGTGACTTTGGCTTCATTTAGCTTATGAGCCCCTCCTTTTAAAATCTCTTCAAGCACCTCTTTGGACACATGTTCCTTATCCCACATCAAAAGATTGAGTGCTGTTTTTGGGATCGCACCCATTGCATAAATATCGCTTAATGCATTGCTTGCAGCAATCTGTCCATACAAATAAGGATCATCCACAATAGGCGTGATAAAATCAACACTCTCAACCAATGCCAGCTCATCACTTAAAGCATACACCCCACAATCATCGCTTTGCTCATACCCTACAAGCAGATTCTCATCTCTATAAGTTTGCAATCCTGCCATCACTTGTCCTAGGTCTTCCAGACCCACTTTGGCAGCTCAACCTACACAGCGCACAAAAGAAGTCAATTTTTGCATCTTTTTTCCTAAAGACTAATCACAGCAGATGTGTTCATCATTTTTTGCATGATAATGGATGCGGAGGATACTTCACCCACTTGCATACGATTGAGGATTCCATAATGCTCTAGACATGTTCTGCATGCCAAGATCTTCACACCTTTGCGCTGCATATATTGAAGCTCTTCCATTGCTTCTCGATTGGTATCTGAACACAACAACACAGCACGATTAAGAAGCAAAATCTCTTTGGGAAATACACCACCCTCTGCAAGTGCAACAATCATACGATCTAAAAGCTTTTTGCCAAACTCACCATCTCCAATACGATCTTCTTTGAGGAACAATACCTTATCCTCTAAGCTAATAGCCTTCTCCTCCAAAAATTCAAGTACCTCAACCTCTTCTTTTCCCTTAAGAGTGATGCTAAATTTATGCTCATCCCCCACTGTTTCGATGATATAGCCATTATTGATCAAAAAATTCTCAATGGCTTCTAATGCATGATCTCCAAAAATCTCAACCCTACTCACAGCAATATTTTGATCTCGAATTTGCTCCAAAACAGCCTTGACTTTCGCCACAGGATCTGCACAAACAGCCTGATTGACATCAATCCTTGCTTCTTTCATCACTTGCCTCCTTGCACACTAAATAAAAAATCCAAAAAAATCTTTTGCAATATTTCCAAATCTGCAATCTTTACGCGCTCATTTTTAGCATGGATTCTATCATTTAATCCCCCTAGCTCCAAGACCTCCACACCATAGGCTGCGAAATAACGCGCATCACTTGTCCCACCACTTGTGCTTGATGAGGGGGAATATCCTGTGATTTTTTTTGCACTTTGAGAGAGAATCTCAAAAAAACGACTTTGAGTCAAAAATGGCCTAGAGCTTGTTGTGAGTTTCAGCGTATAAGAAAGACCCTCTAAAACCCGCTCAAGATATGATCGCAAAGTCTGCTCATCACTCTGTGTAGAGTTTCTCACATTAAACATCAAACGAAGATGACTTGGAGTCACATTACATACTTCAAGCCCTCCTCTAATATCTGTCACAACGATTTTGCTTGGCTCAAAATGCTCATCTCCCTCATCTAGATTCACACCAGCGATCTCCCCCAATCTAGCCCCCAAAAGCTCGATGGGATTTAAGCATTTCTGAGGATAAGCCACATGCCCTTGAATCCCCTCAATCTCCAAGATTCCATTGATTGATCCACGACGACCGACCTTGATAGCATCAGCGATCTTAGACTGGCTTGTCGGCTCAGCCACAATCGCAATATCAGGCAAAAAATCTCTCTTCTTCAGCTCTTCAAGCACAAATCTTGTCCCATTGATCGCTTCCCCCTCCTCATCACTTGTCAGCAAAACCGACACAATCAAATCACAATTTTGCAAATCACACTCAGAAATTGCACTCAAAAATGCTGCAATCCCCCCCTTCATATCCTGAGTCCCCCTCCCATAGAGATAGCCTTCCTTTACAATCGCCTCAAATGGATCACTCTCCCATCCATCTCCAGCAGGCACCACATCGATATGTCCTGCAAAACATAAATGGATTTTTTTTGATGATGTTGGGGCGAAATCTTTGTAACCAAAGAGATTTTTTACCTCTCCACAATCCATCCGCTCCCACACAAACTGATCTCCCAAAAAATCCATGATCCACGCATAGATCCCACATTCATTTGGCGTCACAGTTTGAAAACTAACTAGTTTTTTTAAAATTTCCTCAACCCTCATCAATGTCCCTTTTTGGCAAAAATTAAAGCAAAATTCACCCATCTAAAGAGAATCTCAATATGAGAAAATCCAGCATTTTTGAGCATCGCAAAATTTTCTTCTTGAGTGTAGGGGATCAGCACATTCTCAAGGGCTTCCCTTTTTTGGGCAATTTCAATCTGTGAGTAACCTTGTGAGCTTTTATAAGAATAATAATAATCAATCATTGCCCGATCAAGCACTTTTTCATGGCTAATCACCTTCTCCCCCATCAAAAACACTCCTCCCATCTCAAGTGCATCAAAGATTCTTTTGATCATTTTTTCTCTCTGAAGAGGACGCACGAATTGCATCGTGTAATTGGCAATCATCACTTTTGAGGGCAAAAACTCATAATCCAAGAAATTTGCCTCCTCAAAATGCACATTCCCTCCATAGGCAAGTGATTTGAGCATAGAGCGTGCAATCATGGCATACGAACTATCAAGCCCAATACATTCTGCCTTGGGTGCAAGCTTAGAGAGTGCAAACAAAACATTACCTGTCGAACTCCCCAGATCATACACCCTACCACCCTCACAGAGCTCAAGAGAAGCAAAATGCGCAAGTAATTTGATCTGTTCCTCATAAAATGGGATGGAACGATTTAGCATATCATCAAAAACACTTGCCACACTCTCATCAAATTCAAACTGCTTGGTAGGTTTTTGCATAAAAAGTGAATCTTTCATAAAAATTTAATCGCCTCGATCAAATCTTGAGGATTCAACCCATAGGAAGTTGGGATCTTTTCTGATGCAAGAGCATGAGCCAATACTCCATTGATCGCAGCTTCCATGGGCTGATATCCTTGGGCTAGCAATGCAGCAATCATCCCAGATAACACATCTCCACTCCCACCTTTGGCTAGATTATTGCTCCCAAATGGACAGATATAGATCTGCTTATCTTTTGCAATGATTGTATTAGCACCTTTGAGCACAAGCACGAGTTCTGGATAGCGCATACAAAACTCTTCCACCAAAATCACTCGATCTATCTTGACATCAGTCACTTCCATATCCGCAATTCCACACAAACGCAAAAGATTGGCAAACTCTTTGATGTGAGGGGTGAGCACAACATGCCTCATCTCTGCAAGCTCACTAGATAGTCCTTCATAACCAAACACATCAGCATCCAAAACACAAGGCAAGCGTTTGCACTGCTCCAAATCTGCCTTCTCTACCTCCCCAGCACCCATACCAAAGGCTATAGCGCATGCATCTTGAGGGATTTTTGTATCACACATCACACTATAGGGCGGATTTTGAATCTCCCCTATAAGCGAGACCAGTCCAGCCCCAAAAGCAAGACCACCAAGCGCACTAAGCACACCAGCTCCCTGCTTGCTTGAAGGATGGTTTTTGCACAATACCGCTAGATGCCCATATTCACCCTTATGTGTATCTAGTCTAGATCGATGTGGCAAGCACAAATCTGATCTCTCCAAAAGCTTAATTTTGGAGCTTGTCTCATATTGTTTTCTTGAGATTCCCAAATCTGCCACAGAAATCTTTCCGACATAATCTTTGGCTCTCTCTCCAAACAAATCAAGCTTCAAAGCCCCCATTGCCACAGTATGATGAGCTTTGAATGCGACTTTGAGATCTCTTTGTGCGATTCCACTTGGAAGATCGCATGCGATTCTAAGCTTTGCCATCTTATTCATTGCCTCAATAAGTCTGCTCATCTCCACACAAAGCTCCCCCCTAAATCCACTCCCATAAAGACAATCCACAACCACATCACATGCATAAAGCTTATTGACAAAATCGATCCCCATCGCCTTAGCGCGCATAAATTCCCTCTGACATAGTGAAGTCTTGGGCTCATCTGCCATATAAACTTTGATGACATAATCCCCATCAAGTTTCCTAGCCAATGCCAGTCCATCAGCACCATTATTCCCCCCACCACACACAATATAGATCAGACTTTTTTTATGCACAAGCTGCGAAATGAGATGTTTAAGTCCCACGGAGGCATTTTCGACCAAAATCTCCTCACTAAGCAGAAATTTATCAATCGCTCGCTTATCCAAAAGTCGTGTCTCTTTGTAGATGTTTTGCATTATTTATCTCGTTCCTGATTTTTCCATGCTATCACTGCAGCAATCGCTGAGATTTCATCAAGTTCATCTTCTTCCTCTTGAGGGATCAGATCTTGGAGTCTAGATGCAAGATAGGATGTGCTAAAGATCCCTCTTCTAAACACAGAATCTTGACAAATATTTTTCAAAAAAGGGATCGTTGTTTTAACACCCTTGATTGTAAATTCGCTCAATGCACGCGATAGCTTATTGATCGCCAAATCATAGCTTGTGGCTCTCACAATCAGTTTTGCGACCATAGAATCATAAAAGGGTGGGATCTCATAGCCTTTATAAATACAGCTATCCACTCTCACTGAAGGCCCGAGTGCTGGATAATACACCTCAATCTTTCCAGAACTTGGTGCAAACTCTGCCCTTGCATCCTCAGCATTGATTCTTGCCTCAATCGCATATCCTTGAAATTGAATATCTTGCTGCTGGAGTTCCAAAATCTCACCATAAGCAATCCTCAACTGACGCACCACCAAATCTATCCCAGTGATCTCCTCTGTCACACCATGTTCCACTTGGATTCGTGTATTCATCTCCATGAAATAAAACTGATTGCGCTCATCAAGCAAAAACTCAACGGTTCCTATATTGGTATAGCCAACTGCTTTTGCTGCAGCTACAGCCACCGCACCCATCCTTCTGCGCAATCCCTCATCAATACTTGGACTAGGTGCGATCTCGATGAGTTTTTGATGGCGCCTTTGGATTGAACAATCTCTCTCACCTAGATGAATCACATTGCCATACAAATCCGCAACAATCTGAAATTCAATATGCCGTGGAGATGAGACATATTTCTCCATAAACACATCATCATTTCCAAAAAAAGCTTTGGATTCTCTCTTGCATGCCTCAAATCCCTCAAGCAATGAAAGCTCATCATCAATCACCCTAATCCCTCTTCCACCACCTCCAGCGCTTGCTTTGAGAATCACTGGATAGCCAATCTTGGAAGCGATCTTAAAAATTTCTTCTGGAGTTTTATCATTGAGCGGATCTGTCCCCTCAACGATAGGTATGCCACTTTGCTTCATCAAAGCTCTTGCTGTATTTTTATCTCCCATTTTCTCGATAATCTCAGCACTTGGTCCAATCCACACCAAACCACTCTCTTGCACCTGGCGTGCAAAGTCTGCATTTTCTGACAAAAACCCATATCCAGGATGGATAGCTTCTACCTCACTAAGTTTTGCGATCTTTAAAATTTGCTGCTTATCAAGATAGACACCGATTGGATCCCCCTCTAGTTCATAGGCATAATCAGCCATCTTGACATGTAATGATTCTTTATCTGCTTCAGAATAAATCACAACAGACTTGATTCCCAAGTCTTTGCATGCCCGAATCACTCGCACGGCAATCTCACCACGATTGGCAATCAAAATCTTTTTAAACATTGATATAAGGCTCCACTTGTATTGAAATTTCATTATTTTATCACTTGCTATAATGAAAGCACTTCAAAAACCACAACCCAAGGATTTTCATGGATACCATTCATGCAGTCATTTTAGGCATCGTTGAAGGAATCACAGAATTCTTGCCCGTTTCTTCTACAGGACATATGATCTTGGCTTCAAAACTTATGGGATTAGCACAAAGCGATTTTCTCAAAACCTTTGAAGTAGCCATCCAGCTAGGCTCTATCCTAGCTGTTCTTGTTTTGTTTTGGCGCAAACTCACTCAAGGGCTTGATATTTGGTTTAAACTCGCCGTAGGCTTTGTCCCTACAGGGATTTTGGGACTCACACTCTATAAATTTGTCAAAGATTTTTTTGATCCTCTCACGGTGGCATATATGCTGATCTTTGGAGGAGTGGTTTTCATCGTGATTGAATACTTCTATAAACCCCAGCACAAACTTGAGCACCTCAGTGAAATCAGCTACAAAAAAGCATTTTTGATCGGTCTTTTTCAATCTTTGGCGATGATCCCAGGGACATCACGCAGTGGTGCGACGATTGTGGGAGGATTGCTTCTTGGACTTAGTCGCAAATGCGCTGCAGAATTTAGCTTTTTGCTCGCCATTCCGACTATGTTTGCAGCCACAGGCTATGATCTTTATAAAAATTCAGGAATCCTTGATGCTCAACATCTTCAGATTCTTCTGATTGGGGGATTTGTCGCCTTTATTACAGCTCTTGGTGTGATCAAGATTTTTGTGCGATTTGTCTCTCATTTTGGCTATGGAATCTTTGGAATCTACCGCATCATCCTAGGAAGCGTGTTTTTGATCTTTGTGCTTTAAAAGACAAATATAGTAAATAGAAATGGAGACAAAGTGACACTTAGAGAGCAAATCAAGCTTGGGGAAAGCAAAATCCTAGAACTCAAGCGTGAGTTGCCCAAATACATTGCTTATCTTGCTTGGGAAGTTTGCTCACTGTATGCTCAAATGCGCGAGATTCAAAGGCACAACGATGAATATTTTTATCGACAAGAAAGAATATAGTGGAGATATTTTCTCAATCCTACAAAACGCACAAAACTTTGTCCTCAACCATCTCAATCTCTCCTCACACTTTGAAGGACTATATCGCAAAGATAGTTATGAAATCCCTCAAATTGCCTTGCGTGAGGCTCTTATCAATGCACTGATCCACAGAGATTACACAAATTCAGGTAGAGACATAAAGGTGGGAATCTATGATGACATTCTCAATATTGTCTCCCCAGGAGGGTTGCCCAATACAATCACACTAAGCGATATTCAAAATGGACGAAGTGAGGCAAGAAATAAAGTCATAGCAAGAGTGTTTAGAGAGCTTGGACTGATAGAGCAATGGGGAAGCGGGATAGGGAGGATCATCAACTCTTGTACCCAAGCAGGGCTTCAAGCCCCTATAATCACAGAGAAAAACGATTTGGAAAATCATCAACAAGCCAAAATCATCACGAAAGATCACTAAACAAGCAAATGATTCAAAGTAAATTATCCAAACATCGCCCCAAAATCCAAACCCTAGTCGTCTATGGTGGAAGCTTTGATCCTGTGCATTTAGGACACATTAGAGCAATCCAAATCACTCTAAAAGCACTCAATCCTTCACTATTCCTCATCACCCCAGCCTTTCGCAACCCATTCAAAGATTCCATCAGATACAGCACACAAAAGCGCACAAAATGGCTAAAGAGATCTCTTCGATCCTACATCAAAGATTCTAGAGTCAAACTCTGCCTCTTTGAAATCAAACGCAATTCCCCCACCCCCACAATCACGACTATCCAGTATCTCCGAAAGATTTTGAATATCTCCAAAATCTACTTTCTCTTAGGAGCTGATAATCTAGAGCATCTACATACTTGGGATGATTATCCCCTGCTTTCTCAACTTGTAGAATTTGTCTTTCTTGAGCGAGATGGATTCCCTGCTATACCTCACTCCTATCAGATACTCCCATTCGATGTTCCCGCATCATCCACACAGATTCGAGCAGGGGGAGCAAGGGAATTTTTGCCTCATTTTTTGAAGGGCTTAAGATAAAATCGCTCTCTTGAAATATCCCACCACATAGGACATTTAATGATAGAAAATCGCATTCAAAACATCGTGCAACTTTTAGAAGACAAAAAGGGTGAAAACATCGAAGTCATTGATCTAAGAGGCAAAGACTATATCACAGATTTTGTGGTGATTGTCACAGCACTTGTGGGCAAACATTCCTTTGCATTGCTAGATACACTCAAAACAGAACTAAAAGCCAAAGGAGAGCAATTCTTTGGTACAGAGGAAGAAAGCGAGGATTGGATCATTGCAGATTTGGGAGATATTATGATCCATATCTTCACAGAATCACACCGTCAAAAATTTAATCTTGAAGAATTCCTAAACACTTTGGGAAAACCCAACTAACCTCCCCCTCTCCCCAAACCAGTGGGAGAGCCATCCTAAAATCTATCAAAAATCAAACAACTCGCTCAAAAAAGATTCTCTCTTCTTGGGCTTATGATAATACCCTCCCTTCTCATATCTTCTATCTTGCTCATATCCACGATCATCTCTTCTCACTCGATCATAGACACTAGAAGGTGATTGAGGTGCTTCGGAATTGGCAATGATTTTATCCAACTCCCCACGATCAAGCCATACTCCACGACATTTGGGACAATAATCAATCTCCACTCCACTCCTCTCACTCATCAACAAATCAACTTCGACACACACTGGGCATTTCATTTCGCCTCCTTTAGTTTTAATTCAGGCATTATAATTTGAGAATCACAATTAAAAAGGATCGCTTATGACAAAAGAAGAATTTAAAAGTTTTGTTTCTCAGACAGAAAGTGCATCAGGCTATCAAAAGCCTCTAGGATTTGGTATCTGTCGTGCCGATCTTGGCAAAAAAAGTGGAAAAACACTTTGTGCCACATATCCTATTTTGAATTGGGGTGAGAATTTTGGCTCTTTTGCTGTTTTTAGCAAAGCAAGCGAGCAGGCAATCCTCATCCAAAAAAGTCAAAATGAAGTCCTCTTTGGGATCAATAAGGAATTCATCGATATAGCTTTGGAACTTTTTGCTCCATTTATGGCAGAAGCACAAAAGGACGCTTCATCTCATAAAAATATCCAAGTCTTGCTCGAACTCAAAAAAGCCTATGATGCAGGAGAGCTCTACACCAAGGGAGGGAAACCTCGCTTTAGATTCTGTGCCATTTTTGCTGATACCCAATGTGAGAGCGTAGAGAGTGCATATATGAAACTTCTTGCTCTCTCTCTTGGCAAAGCCCCTTTGCGCTCTTTGGTGCTTGATGGAATCTTTGGACTTTTAAGCAATGTAGCTTGGAGTGGAAACAAACCCTATGAGCTTGAATACCTCAGAGAAAGAGAGATCGAGCTCAAAATGAAGGGCAAATTCCCATCTATTGATTTTGTGGATAAATTCCCTCGCTATTTGATGCAAGTCATTCCCCAATATGACAATATTCGCCTACTTGATACAGCCAAAACCCGCTTTGGAGCCTATCTTGGAAGCGGAGGCTACACTCAAATGCCTGGAGCCTCTTATGTGAATTTCAATGCTGGAGCGATGGGTGCTTGTATGAATGAGGGGAGAATCTCAAGCTCTGTAATTATTGGAGAGGGGACTGATGTGGGTGGCGGAGCAAGTATCCTAGGTGTTCTGAGTGGAGGTAATAGTGATCCCATCAGCATCGGTAAAAATTGCCTTTTGGGCGTCAATAGCTCCACAGGCATTAGCCTAGGGGATGGATGCATCGTTGATGGTGGGATTGCAGTTTTGGCTGGGACGATTTTTGCCATCAAACCCGAAGAAGCTCAAAAGATCAAAGACATCAATCCTGATTTTATCATCAATGAAAGCGGACTTTACAAAGGACGCGAGCTAAGCAAAAAAAATGGAATCCACTTCCGTCAAGATTCCAAAACAGGTGCAATGATCGCCTTTAGAAGCAATCGAGAAATCAAGCTCAATGATGCATTGCACTAAATGGAACTACTTTTGCTTCTACCTTGCCAAATCCGAAGAAGGAGCGTAGGGAAATGTTGAATAAAGTTTTAGGAAGTATGATTTTGGGCATAGGGCTCCTCTATGGAGCTCAAGGGAATGGGATGCAACCTGCTCAAGGGGCACCACAGCAACCTCAGGCGACTCCTCAAACCTCACAGCAAATCGCCCAAGCTCCAAGCGCATCAAGACAGAGAGACCCCTCTACGGCTCTTCCCCCAAACGCACCTACACCCAATGTCACGCGTGATATAGCACCTACTTATGCTGACAACTTCGCACGCGATAAATTCCAAGCTCAACCCACTCTCAATGCAGCAATCGCTCTAGCCAAAAAAGGGGATATGGAGCAAGCACTCAAACTTTTCTCACAATCTTGCAATGAAGGAAATCCTGCTGGATGTTTTGGTGCAGGACTTATGCATATGTATGGTCAGGGCACCATCAATGATCAACAAAAAGCAGTAGGATATTATCAAGAAGCCTGCTCTGGTGGGGATGCTGTAGCTTGCACCAATCTAGCCATTGCTTATGATGATGGTGTGGGAGTGCAAATGGACAAAGAGAAGGCACTCCAATATTATCTTGTCGGATGTGAGGGAGGAGATAATATCGGATGCACCAATGCTGGATGGATGTATGCCAATGGTGTCGGAACTCCCAAAAACTACTACCAATCCCTCAATGCCTACAACAAAGCATGTAATTTGGGAAGCGAACTAGGATGTTACAACTTAGGGCTTATGAGCAATACCTACAATGTGTATGGAGTCGATAAGGATCGTTTGGGAGCACTAGATATGAACTACATCGCTTGCTCACAAGGCGATATGGTGGGATGTGCTAATCTTGGCTATCTCTATTCTACAGGTGAAGCAGGTGCTCCCCTCAACTATTACAATGCAGCCAAGTATTTCGATCTTGCCTGTCAAAATGGCGTGCTAAGTGCGTGCAACAACCTTGGAGTGCTCTATGACAATGGTCGTGGAGTTTTGCAAGACAAACTGCGCGCAATGGAACTCTTTGCTTTTGCCTGTCAAAATGGCTTTGAAACTTCATGCCAAAACTATCGCATCATCAATAGCAACAGTAGAGGCACCACTCGTATGCTTGGATGGTAATCCAAGCATCTGCCTGATTGTTTTATTTTTGTCTTATTCACCTCAGGGTGGCTCAACTCCAGCCTCTAGCCACTTTTAAACGCATTGATTCCTTGTTTGCGATGCTTTTAGATTATAATCCATACCAAAAACCACCCCAAATAATTGGAATATCATGAGCTTTACACATTTGCACTTACACACAGAATATTCTCTCCTTGATGGAGCCAACAAAATCAAAATCTTGGCCAAAAAAATCAAAGAGCTAGGTATGAGTAGCGTTGCCATGACAGATCATGGCAATATGTTTGGAGCAATGGAGTTTTATAAAACCATGCTTGAGGAAGGCATCAAGCCAATTATTGGGATTGAAACCTATCTTCACAATCATGAAAATTTGAGTGATAAAAGCTCCAAAGCACGATTTCATCTCTGTCTTTATGCCAAGGATTATGAGGGTTATCAAAACCTTATGTATCTAAGCTCTAGAGCCTTCATTGATGGATTTTATTATTATGCAAGAATCAACAAAAAACTCCTAAGAGAACATAGCAAAGGGCTTATCTGCTCCTCAGCTTGTCTTGCTGGAGAAATAAGCTATCACCTAGATTCTACCAATCCCATCTATCGCGATAGTAGTAACAAAAAGTTTAAAAAACCCTACAATCCACAGGGATATGAAGCTGCCAAAGAAGCGGCATTGGAATATCAAGATATTTTTGGTGATGATTTTTACATCGAGATTATGAGACATGGGATCGACAAACAGCTCTATATCGATGATTTATTGATCAAACTCTCACTTGAGACAGGGATCAAGCTTGTCGCTACAAATGACACACACTACACACTTAAAGAAGATGCACAAGCCCAAGATGTCGCGATGTGTGTCGCAACTGGACGCACGATGAATGACCCCAATCGCCTCAATCACACCGTGCATGAATTCTTTGTCAAATCCCCAGAAGAGATGGCAAAAATCTTTGCTGATATCCCTGAAGCTCTGCGCCACACCCAAGAGATTGCAGATAAATGCAACCTCATCCTCCCTCTCAAAAACACAGACATTATCGATAAAAACAGCGGAGAACAAAAACTCAAATTCACACCCGCAACACCACCGACTTTTAGATTCACCCAAGAATATGCACAGCAAGAGGGATTACATGGGATTTCAAGCGATGCAGATTATTTTGCTTATAAATGTCAAGAAGGACTTAAAGAGCGTCTAGAAATCATTCCCCAAGAACTACACGCAACCTATCAAGAACGCCTCAATCAAGAGATTGAAATCATTACCAAGATGAATTTCCCAGGTTATATGCTCATTGTGTGGGATTTTGTCAATTTTGCCAAACGCAATGGAATCCCAGTCGGACCAGGGCGTGGAAGTGCTGCGGGTAGTCTTGTGGCTTTTTGTCTCAAGATCACCAATATCGATCCACTCAAATACGATCTACTCTTTGAGCGTTTTTTGAATCCAGAGCGCGTCAGCATGCCTGATATCGATATGGATTTTTGCCAGAGACGACGAGGGGAGATCATCGAATATGTCACACAGCGCTATGGGAAATTCAATGTCGCACAAGTGATCACCTTTGGTGAACTCAAAGCCAAAGGGGTGATTCGCGATGTGGCAAGGGTATTTGATATGCCCTACAATGAAGCTGATGCGATGGCCAAACTCATCCCAGATGATTTGGGAATCACTCTTAAAATGGCTTATGATAAAGAGCCAAAGATCAAAGAACTCATTGAAAAAAATGAATTAGCTGCCAAAATATGGGATTTTTCACTCAAACTTGAAAATCTCAAACGCAATGCCGGAACTCACGCCGCGGCTGTAGTGATCGATTCTGAAAAAGAACTCTGGCACAAAACCCCACTTTATACAAGTGAGCGCCTAGGAGGAGCCACAGTCACCCAGTATTCTATGAAGTGGCTTGAACCTGTTGATCTCATCAAATTTGATTTCTTGGGACTCAAAACCCTCACAGTAATCGATGATGCACTCAAGCTCATCAAAAAGCGTTACAACAAAGAGATCGATTTCTTGCGTGTCAATATCGAGGATCCAAAAGTCTATGAAACGATGCAGAGCGGAGATACTTTGGGATTATTCCAAATCGAATCAGGAGGTATGCAAGATCTCAATAAACGCCTGAAACCAACGACATTTGAAGATGTGATCGCGGTTTTGGCTCTCTATCGTCCAGGACCGATGGAATCAGGTATGCTTGATGACTTCATCGATCGCAAACATGGACGCAAACCCATCACTTATATGTTTCCCGAACTTGAACCCATCCTCAAACCCACCTATGGTGTCATCGTCTATCAAGAGCAAGTGATGCAGATTGTTCAAACCATTGGAGGATTTAGCCTTGGTGGAGCAGACCTAGTGCGCCGAGCAATGGGGAAAAAGATCAAAGAAGAGATGGATCGCCTCAAAGATACTTTTGCAAATGGAGCAGAACAAAAAGGATTTGATCGCTCTAAGGCTGAGGAACTTTGGGAGCTTATCGTGAAATTTGCTGGCTATGGATTCAACAAATCTCACTCTGCAGCCTATGCCATGATCACATTCCAAACTGCCTATCTCAAAACTTATTACAAACATGAGTTTATGGCAGCGATGCTTACAAGCGAGACAAGTAAGATTGAGGCTGTTGCACACTATCTTGATGAAGTCAAGGCGATGGAGATTGATGTCATCCCTCCACATATCAATATCTCTGAGCATGATTTTGGTGTCAATGAATTTGATGGTGAGCGCAAGATTGTATTTGGCTTAAGTGCGATCAAGGGTGTTGGAGATGGTCCGATTGAGGCAATTATCGAGGAGCGAATCACAAATGGGGAGTTTAAAAACCTAGAAGATTTTATCGCGCGCATTGACTGGAGCAAGATCTCAAAGCGCGTCCTAGAACCCCTGATCAAGTCTGGAAGTCTTGATGGGTTAGGCTATAGTCGCAAATGTATGCTCACACATATTGATGCAATTTGTGAGGCTGGGCGCAACAAAGACAAAGCCAATGCTATGATGGCTAACTCTCTTTTTGGTGAGCTAGAAAACGAACCCTCCACCATTTCTCTTCATTTCTCAGATATAAATGAAGATGATGAATTGGTTTTGTTGGAAAATGAATATGAATGTATGGGGATCTATATCTCTGGCCATCCCCTCGATAGCTTCAAAAAAGAAATCAATGAGATCAAAAAAGTGGCCAAAAGCGCTGAACTTGAAAAATATGGAGATGGATCAAGTGTCCTGCTAGTTGGGAAGATTCTTGACATCCAAAGAAAAATCAGCAAAAAATCAGGCAAACCCTATGGGATCCTATCCCTCCTTGATTATTCTGGAAAATTTGATCTGATGATTTTTGAGCAAACTCTCAATGATTTAGAACAACGAGAAGACAAAGAAAAACCCCTAGCCATCAAATGCAAAGTCGAATACAAAGAAGATAAGCCCTCCTTACGCCTTCTTGAGATTCTCTCCCTAGAAGAAGCCAAAGAAGTCAAAACAACCACAAAAAAGAGAGAACACAAAGACGAAAAACCTGCTGAAACCACAGAGGATTCTACTACCCCCATTGCTCTTATTTTGCCTCTTGATGCCCAAGAAAGCCTTCTAGAACAGATCGCTACACTTGCTCAAAGCCATCAAGGAGAGCGGGAGTTCAAAATCATCTTGCAAGATCAAGATGAGTGCTATATCTTCTCAACACCCCTCAAGGTTCACAGCTCGATCAAAACCACACTCAATACAATGCAATGGAGAGATTTATGAGACTAAACAAATTCATCTCCCATCACAGCAAATACTCTAGGCGCGAAGCAGATGCCCTCATCGCACAAGGCCGTGTCAATATCGAGAAAAAGAAGGCAACCCCCACTTCTATCCTCAAAGAAGATCAAAGAGTTTTTATCGATGGGAAACAGCTTCGCCCCAAAAAAGATGATCACTTCACTCTCATCATCTATCACAAACCCAAAGGAGAACTTGTCAGCAAAAAAGATGATCGCGGACGCAAAACGATCTATCACTCTCTAAGCTCTCAATTCTCCCATTTTCTGCCTGTTGGGCGTCTTGATTATGCATCTGAGGGGCTTTTGATCCTAAGTGATAGCAAAGAGGTTGTAAGCAAACTTATGCAAAGCAATCTAGAGCGCGTCTATCTTCTCAAGCTCAATGGCTCCATTACTCAAAAAATGCAAGAAGCTATGGAAAATGGATTAGAGCTAGAAGATGCACGCGCTGGAGCTCATACCCACAGCACCATCACTTCCATGAACTTCTCTCCTTTTGCTGATTTTACGATTATCAAAAACTCACGCAATTATTCCAAGATCAAAGTCTCTATCACAGAGGGGAAAAATCGAGAGCTGAGGCGATTTTTTGCTCATTTTGGGCGTGAGGTGCTTGATCTTAGAAGGATTAGCTATGGATTTGCCTCACTCAATGCCCTCCCTTGCGGAAAAACGCGTTTTTTTAGCAAAGAAGAATACAAAGCCCTCCATCAATTTCTAACAAAGGATCACAATGGACTTTCTTAAAATTCACCACACACCAAAACTTAGCGGAAGTATCAATATCTCTGGTGCCAAAAACTCAGCACTCCCCATCCTCACAGCCACTCTTTTGAGCAAAAATCCGATCACCATCTCCAATCTCCCCAATGTCGCAGATGTCAATACTTTGCTAAAACTTCTAGAAATCCTTGGAGCAAGCTATCAGCACATCCAAAACAACCAAATCCATATCGATACTTCTAGCGTCCATGAGACTAGAGCAAACTATGATATCGTGCGCAAGATGCGCGCATCTATCCTTGTTTTGGGACCACTTTTGGCGCGCTTTAGACACTGTGAAGTCTCTTTGCCTGGAGGATGCGCTATCGGAGCTAGGCCCGTAGATCTCCACATCAAAGCACTAGAGAAAATGGGGGCTCAGATTGAGATTCAACATGGCTACATCGTCGCGACAGCTCCACAAGGGCTTAGAGGTGCCAACATTATGTTTGACAAAATCACAGTCACAGGCACAGAAAATCTTCTCATGGCAGCAGCACTTGCCAAAGGTAAAACAAAGATCATCAATGCCGCCAAAGAACCAGAAGTAGTGCAGCTCTGTGAGATTTTAAAGGATGCTGGGGTAGAGATCGAGGGGATTGGGACTAGTGAGCTTGAAATCCAAGGAAGTGATGGGGAACTTTTGGATATGCAAGATATTTGCGTGATTGCAGATCGAATCGAGGCTGGGACCTATCTTTGTGCTGGTGCGATCACCAACTCTTCCATCACCCTCCACCATGTGATCCCCCACCATCTTGAAGCGATCACAGATAAGCTTGAAGAGATTGGCTTTGGCTTTGAAATCTCTCAAGATTCACTCACTCTTCTTCCTGCTACAAAACGCAAGGCATTTGAGCTCATCACGACAGAATATCCAGGATTTCCAACAGATATGCAAGCACAATTTATGGCTCTAGCCTTGGTTTGTGAGGGCACTTCAACGATTGAAGAGAGATTATTTGAAAATCGCTTTATGCATGTCAATGAGCTTCAAAGAATGGGAGCAAATATCACACTCAAAGGGCACACAGCGACAATCATTGGAGAAGAAGAGCTCAAAGGAGCAGATGTGATGGCAACAGATCTAAGAGCCTCTTCAGCCCTCATCCTTGCAGGACTTGTCGCTCAAGATTGCACACAAATACACAGAATCTACCATCTAGATCGCGGATATGAAGGACTAGAAGAGAAACTACGCTCTCTTGGAGCATCTGTCCAACGCCTCAAAGAAAAATAACAGGAGTTGTGGTATTTATCCATCCAGATGATTTTCATTCACAAAAACATAGCCCATTGTGCAAAGGAAATAGATGAAGAAATACAAAATCCTCAACCTAGATTGTCCAAATTGTGCGCAATCTCTTCAAAAAGAACTTCAAAAACAACCCTTCATCCAAGATGTCATGATCGACTTTGCAAATGGGGCAATTTTTTTGGATACACAAGATCTGGAGCGCACTAAACAAACCATCAAAGAAGTAGAAAAAAATATAGAGATTTTGGAATGGCGAGAAGCAAGCAAAGAGCCATCAACCAAAGTTGAATTGTTTTTTCTCTTTTCTCTTCTTGGATGCTTTGCCCTAGCCTTCATCTTGACTTCTCCCCTATCTCAAATACTGCTTTATGGAATCTATCTCATCGCTGGGATCCCTGTATTCAAAGGAGCATATAAACGCCTAAAAAACAAAGAATTTTTTGATGAAAATTTCTTGATGTTTTTTGCCACAATTGCCGCATTTTTCATCGGTGCAGACTTTGAGGCTGTCGCTGTGATGCTGTTTTATCGTATCGGAGAGTTTTTTGAGAATCTTGCTGTGCGCAAAAGTCGCAAAAATATCCAATCCCTCATCGATCTAAGCCCATCTTATGCTTGGAAAAAGCAATCTGATGGCACACTCCTCAAAGTATTTCCATGGGAGTTACAAATCGATGACATCGTCATCATCAAGGCTGGAGAAAAGATCCCAAGCGATGGAGTCATCATCAAAGGTGAAAGCGAGCTTGAAGAAAAAATGCTCAATGGAGAATCAATGCCTCGCTTTTGTCATCCAGATGATGAAGTGTTTGGTGGGAGTATCAATCTTTTGGGCGTTTTGGAAGTCAAAATCACCAAAACCTATGATCAAAGTGGGATCTCACAGATCATCACTCTCATCGAACAAGCCAGCACACAAAAATCTCAAAGCGAGAAGAGAATCACCTCATTTGCCAAGATTTACACACCCTGTGTGTTTGCGCTATCTTTTCTTATCGCGATTCTTCCACCACTTTTGGGATATGGCACATGGGATGAATGGATCTATAGGGCTTTGGTTGTGCTTATGGTGAGCTGCCCATGTGCTCTTGTTTTGAGCACTCCTTTGGGATACTTTGGAGGGATCGGTGGAGCAAGCAAGAAGGGTATTTTGATCAAAGGAGCCAATTTCCTTGAAGCGCTAGCACAGCTCAAAATGATCGCCTTTGATAAGACAGGGACATTGACAAATGGAGAATTTGAAGTTGATCAGATCATCTCACTTAGCTCATATTCCAAGGAAGAGATTCTTGGATTTGCCATGTGTGCAGAACATCTCTCAAGTCACCCCATCGCAAAATCCCTCCAAAAACAAGCCCAAAATCTCTCCATCACACACACGCCAATTTCTCACGATCAGATCGCGGGTAAAGGTATGGATGCCCAATGCTGTGGAAATCGCATCCTTGTAGGCAATAAAGCATTGCTAGATACATTTGGCATCCAATATCCCCAAATCCACACCCAAGAAACGCTTGTCTATGTCGCACTAGGATCTGAATGTATCGGATACATCACACTCAGAGATGCTCCCAAACCCAATGCCAAAGCCTGTATCCAAAAACTCCACGGTATGGGAATTGAGACGATGATTTTGAGCGGAGATCAGCAAGCAAATGTCCAAAAAGTCGCCCAAGAGCTTGGGATCTCCAAAGCCTATGGCGGACTTCTTCCTCAAGATAAGCTCACCCTTTTTCAATCGCACAAACAAGAAAAATCAGCCTTTGTAGGAGATGGGATCAATGATGCTCCAGTGCTCTCAAGTGCTGATGTCGGGATCTCTATGGGCTTAGGAGGGAGTGATCTAAGCAAGGAAACCTCTGATGTGATTTTGACCAATGATGACTTGGATAAACTCATCATAGCCATCAATATCGCCCAAAAGACGCGTGCAATTACAGCTCAAAACATTGCTTTGG
>NZ_KI912401.1:251477-555620 GCF_000518225.1 Helicobacter pametensis ATCC 51478 | reverse complement strand
TCCCATTCTTTTATTTAAGGAGTTGAAGTTAGCAAGATAGAGATCAAGGTTGAGTGTGACAGCAGAAGCCATGACTACTTGATCTGCTTCTAAGATCCCCATACTTCTAGCACTTCCTACAAAGTAAGTGGTGTAGCCATTACCAGTACCACCATTTATGGCTCCTGCTTTGGTTGTCTTCTCTTCTGTGAGTGTGACACGAGCCACATCAAATCCTAAGACTGTATCTACTGCTTGGACATTTACTCCAGAGTTATCTTTCACAGTGGCGACTGCGATATTTTCTTTTTTGTTTGTGCCTCCTCCATTGTATTTGATCTCTTCAAGCTTGACACCATCATCAAAGATCACTCCAATATTGATAGGAGATTTGCCACCATTAGCACCACTTCCTTCAATGATCAAGCGATCTGAGTAGGCATATTTGCCGTAGGTGTTACCAGTACCACCACTAGCTACTGCTTGGAGTGCTTGTTGTGAATTTCCAGTAATGGCTTGCCCACCGATCTTTGTTCCATTGTTTTGCTCAGCATGAGGATTGGCATAGAGGAGGACTGTGGTCTCACCATTTCCTTTGACTCCACCTCCTACTTCTAGGACACGGAAATCTTTTCTATCTTTGTCTGCTTGGAATGAACTTCTTGCAGAATCTGTGAGATTGATCACATTGGATCTTCCATCACCTTTATCAATCGTAGTGATAGTGAATTTATCTCCCTTGAGATTAAGTGTAGAGCTAGAGACACCATTAGCAAAGGTGATGGTGGTGCTTCCAGTAGTTCTACCAGTCCCATTGGTTTCAATAGTCTTCACATCAAGAGTGGAGTTGATACCACTTGATTTGATATTGATGTTTGTGGTTCCACCTGTGGTGTTGATAGATCCACCGGTAGTTCCAGCTGCAACGCTCACTCCATTAGTTCCTGCATTTGTAGTCTTGCCTAGGATTCTAAGTGTAGAGCCATTGGAAGTGAAATCAATATTTGTCGTTCCACCCGCAGTGGTGATACTGCCATTCACTGTCCCAGTTTGTCCTGCACCCACTGTGAAAGTTGTGGTTGCATTACTTCCATTTTGTGTTTTGACGGAGTTATTGAGTATCCCACCAGAATTGAAGTCAAAGGAGATATGAGCTCCTGTGTTTGTGGCTGTTGTTGGAGCTGCTGCTTCAGCAGTTGCAGCAGCGACATAGAATCCAGCATTATCTCCAGTTACAGCTGTTCCTTTTAGTGTGAGTTGTGCTGTGCTATTGTCAAAAGAGAAATGATGTGTGCCATCTCCTGTAAATGTGACTTGATTGAAAGTTAGAGTAGTATCGCCTTCATCTCGAATAGAGAAGATGTTTTTCCCACCTGTATCTGCTTTGATGGTGGCTGTTCCATTGCTAGGATCTTTACTGATCTCATAACTTCCCTTTTTAGTGAAATCAAAGATATTTTCACCTCCATCTTTTGCAGTGATCGTGCCTTTGAGAGTGAGTTTGGAAACATTACCATTTCTCTCAGCTTCTCTTGAAGCTCCATTTGGATTAGCGAAATCAAATCTTGTCGAGCCATCCTTGCTAGTCTCGATAGTTCCTTGGATGGTAGAGGTTTTTGCAAGTTTAAAGACAGTGTTTCCACTCTCTGTGCTGATTTTAGCCGTTCCGTTACCATCTCCAATCTTTAGAGTTTGGTTGTCTTGAGTGAATTTAATGGTGTTGAAGCCGTAATTGTTTCCTTTGAACGCGACTGTTCCATTAGAATCTCCATTTTTGATGGTGTAGTTTTCACCGCTGCCACTGCCATTGGTTCTATTGAGACTGATGATGTTTTCAGCATATTGCTGACCATTGGTCCCAGTGGCTTCAAGAATGGCAAGTTGAATGGTGCTAGATTTAGTCATATTGATGAGAGTTTCTCCACCTGTGGTGAGGATCCCACCAGTTCCATTATCTCCAATCTTTAGAGTTTGAGTTTCTTTTTTGAACTCAATGATATTTTTTCCGACATTGACACCAGTTCCTTCGCTTCCATTTGGGCTTCTGCTTCCTGTGAAGGTGACCATCCCATTACCACCATTTCCACTGCTACCATTTTTGATGGTGTAGGTTCCATTGCCATTGGTTCCATTTCCAAGCTTGATAGTGTTTGTCCCTGTGGATGTAGCATCTAGGGTTGCTTGGAGATCTAGGGATTTGCCTTGATTTTCAAGAGTGATTTGGTTTTGTCCACCTTGAGATTTGATACTGCCTTGGATGGTGCCATTTCCACTGAAAGTGATCGAAGTTTGCCCACCTGTGGTGAGGATATTTCCTTTGAGCGTGCTATTTTCGATAGTTTTACTACTACTACTATTTCCATCTGCTCTGAAATTGATTTCTGTAGTTCCACCTGTTGTGTGGAGGGTGTGGTATTTGTCACTGGATCCATTGGGTCCGATGGTGAGAGTTGCTGATTGAAGTTGTGAATTTCCATTTTTACCTTGGAATGTGATGATATTTTTGCTGTTATTGCTTGAATCGGAGGAATTGGAGTTAAAAGTGATCGTGTCCCCAGATTGAGCACTGAGAGTGCCGTTGCTAGCTCCATCGTTTCTAGCGGCGGTAGCATTGCCATTATCAGCGGTGAAGATTAGGGTGTTTTGATCATGGGTTCCAGTTGCGATGATTTGACTAAACTTTCCGTGTTGGAGTTCTAGTTTGTTTTGAGCTCCGTTATTGGTTTCACTATTCTTACCGGCAGCTTTGATGGTGTGTGCAACGACTGTGATTCCGGATTTGGTCTCGATTCTGTTTTGGGGAGTACCTGAGCCATTTGTATCATAGCCATCATTGATGATGGTGTGTCCTCCAGTGGTGAGGAGTGTTCCCCTACCATTGTCTCCGATGTGAAGTGTTGCACCATCCTCTTTAAAACTGATGAGATTTTGTCCAACATTATTCCCACTTCCATTGGTCCCAGTGAAAGTAATGGTTCCACCTTTGGTATTTTTGAGAGTGTAGGTCCCGCCATTAGTATTTTGAGTGCTTGATGCAGTCTCACTAATGCCACCAAGATAGATGATATTGCGTCCCCTACTACTACTACCTCCTACAGCATTGAAAGCACCTTGGATGTCTAGGGATTTGCCAGAGGTTCCAAGATTGAAGACATTGTAGCCACTATTGCTCGCTTTGACATCTTTGGTGAGTGTTCCATTTGATTTGAAAGTGATAAGGTTAGTCGCATGTCCTTTGCTGCTTATAGTTGCACCATTGCTCACACTCTTTTTTGTTGCTCCGACAAAGACATCGATTGTCCCGTTTCCTTCAAAAGTGATGTCATTTCTCCCACCTTCTGTGAAAATGCTATCTATTTTTTTGGGAGAAGCTCCCCATGAGGAGGTGATCATCGCTCCATCTTGTTTGAAGATAATATTGTTGTAGCCTTGACCATAGTTTGTAGTAGTCCCTGTTCCGTTGCCGCCAGACTGTCCATTGCCGATACCAAGAGAGGCGAGGATACTTCCTCTCATCGAACCTTTTTCAAATGTGACATGGTTTCCGGCTTTGGTGTAATCAGAGTTATTGCCATTTGTGGATCCAGTCCCATAGGAGATGATGTCTCCAGTCATCACGATCGTGCTAGCTGAGCTCGCACCCTTGAAGGTCACGATCTTTTTCTGATGGTCGTTTCCTGTGTTTGAGCTAGCACTTGGTCCACCAGTTCCACCCATGATATTTCCATGCATCGTAGCACCCTCTTCAAAAGTGACAGAGAGATTTCCTATCTGGTTTCCATAAACTGTAAAATCACGGACATTCCCTTGTAACCCTCCGTTTTTGACTGTCACGGCTAGGTGGTGATATCGATTTTGAGTTGGGGATTGTTGAGTAGTTTGATCATTAGTAGTCTGATCGGCGTTGAAAATATCCCCTATGATTCTTCCAGATGAGTTATCTGTGAAATCGATGGTGATTTTGCTATTTATGTGCTCTTTGCCATCCCGATGCCAAAAGCCAGTCCGGATATTTCCTTCAAGATTGCCTTCTTTGATCTTGACTGTGTTATTGCCAGAAGCATCTATGAGCCAGATACTTCCCTTCATCCCCTTGCCCAAAGTGGCAGTGAAGGTATCAAGGAGACCCCGATTTGTTGATTGATTCTGGATTTCAATATTTCCAATCAGAGAGGGACCCCCTCCTGTTGGAGCACCGATGTCTAGGATAAATGTCTTGTCTGCTTCGTAACCGTAGTTTACTCGCAGAGTGTTTGATATATGTCCTTCCTTAATCTGATCGTCATTCATCGTCTCACCCAATCTTAAACCTTTTCCATCAGTGATTTTGAGCTCGACTTTGTCTCCACTTGTGTGAATAGTTCTCGCTCCATTGAAGTATGGATCTTGAGTGGGTGTATCAGAAGTGGATGGTGAGTCAAATTGGATGTATAGATTGACTGGAGTTTTAGTGCCACCACCTGGAAGACTCCAAGTAGGAGTTACGGTGGGGGTATAGTAGTTACCACTACTATCACTTGTACCCCCATTTGCGTCTACCGTATCCCAAGTCAGATTGTTTGGTCCTGATGATGATCCTGCTTTATAAGCTTCGCTACTTTTATCCACTCCATCTACGCAAAAGATCGGTCGATTATTGCCATTTGATTGTGTTGAAGCACAGGTATTTGCCATCACAAAAGAGCTAGAAAGTGTCAGTGCTAGAGAACTAGCAATCAGTGGTTTGAAAAGACCTGAAGTCTTAGAATGATTTATCCCCCCCCCCCTATATAATTTGGAAGCTTAGGATGTTTCATATTTATTTCCTTGTCTATTTGATATATTTGCTTGTATTAGGATGAGTCCATAAAAAGCGGCGGGACTATACAATAAAAATCAGGAATTTTTATTTACAAACTAGAATTTGGATCAAATACTAAATAGGATCAAATAGTTTTTGGAGATTTGATGGAGAAAAAGTGTCAAAGGTTGTGAGCTTTTATGATTTATTGACTTTTTGAAATTTTTTCTGATAGAATTCCGCCTTTGTGTGTCAGGGTAGCTCAGCTGGTTTAGAGCGCTGGTCTCATAAGCCGGAGGTCGGGGGTTCAAGTCCCCCCCTTGACACCAAAGACTTCATTTTCTTCCAATATCAAATCAAACAAATCTAAATATTTTATCGATGCAATGCTTGCAATAGACTTGCGACATAGATGCATGCACTCTCAGAGCGCAAGATCATTGATTCTTGTGTGGAATAAGTCGGGAGATGTCTAAGTCGCTCTTTTTCTTTTGGGCTAAATCCTCCTTCTGGACCGATTAGGATAGGGAGTTTTGGGTGTGAGGTGAGCTTGCGTCCTCCAAAGTCAAAGAGGGCAATTTGGGGATAAAGCATCAAAACACTATCGAGGTTTTCTAGGATTTCTAGCTGGACTTTGTCGCTTCTTCCGCATTGTTGGGATGAGTTGATGAGGATTTTTTCTATTTTGTCTAGTTCGAGTTTTTCATTTCTTTGAGAGTAGTCAGCAAAGAAAAGAGTGAGTTTGGAAAGACCAAGCTCATTGAGAAATGGGAGAGCCTTTTGCAAAGATTTGGAATCGATTCGGGCTAGGATGATGTGTGAGTGATGAGTGGGTGTGTTGGGTGAGTGGATTTGTGTGTGGAGTGTAAGTGTGGCACTTTTTTTGTCAATTTGTGTTTGTTTGTATTGATAGAGTTGATCATCACAAAGATTTCTTAGATAGAGGACTTGGGTGTGTTTGGTGCGTCTTGATTTGTAGAGATGGATGAATTGTTCTCCTTGGATCAGAATGGTTTGATCTCCAGCATTTGGGTGATAGAGAAATTGCATCAATGGCTCCCAAAAAATAGAAGTGCAAAGCCTAGGAGGTTGAGACTATAGAGAATTTTGCAGAATCTGACATATTTGAGCATGGCTTGCTCATTGGTGCGTCTTGCGACTTTGAGGATTTTGATCCTGATGATTTCTCCACATAAGACAAAGAGCCAATAAGCCCACATCCCTATGACAAATGGTGAGGTATAGAGATTTTGTGTGATGGAGACATTGATCCCACTTAGAAATGCGATGGATAGCAAAAAAAAGATCAAAGGCATGGTGTACCAGATTTTTTTGTTGAGTGAGGCAAAATTTTTATAGGCGAAGAGTGTGAAGAGATTGAGTGCGAAAGGAAAGGCAAAAAAAGCACTAAAAAAGGCATGATAAAACACGAGATCTGAGAAAGCTTGTTGCATCGCGTTGAGTTCTTCCATGGTTTATCTCCTATTGATTGGATCGTGTGAGGGATCTGTAGATAATGACTAGAGCGATCACAAAGAAAGTAAAGCCTAGAACTTTATCGATCCCGTGAGTGAAAGCACTTAAATCTAAAAAGGCACCATCCCCTCCATTGCCAATAGAGATCACAATGATGGCTGCAAGAATGATTCCCATCAAGCTCTCTCCCACAATCAGACCGGATGAGAGCAAAATCCCTTGGCGCTTGAAGTTTGCTTTTTGATGTTCTGGGATTTGCTTGGAAGCAAAATAAGCCAAAAGCGCCCCAAAGAAGATCGGAATCGTCACAATGGGTGGGAGATAGATTCCCATACCAATTGCAAGAGGAGGGAAGGAGATATGCTTCTTTTTGGTAAAAAAATCCAAGATGATCAAAGCAATCCCAAGCATTACCCCTATACCGATATGAAACCAGTCTAGAGTATTTTTGAAGATTCCTTGAGCGATTGAACTCATAAGAAGGGCTTGAGGCACACTTAGAGCATTGACCTCACTCATCCCCTCTCGTGGAAGATGTCCTACAAATCCATAGGCTTCATAGAGTAAGTTGAGCACTGGAGCGATCACAGAAGCTCCTACGATACAACCAATGATGAGAATAAATTCTTGCTTCCAAGGTGTTGCGCCTACAAGCTGGCCTGTTTTGAGATCTTGGAGATTGTCATTGGCAATGGTGGCAATTGCGATCACAACAGAGGTAGAAAATAGGGCAAGTGCTGTGAAAAATCGTGCATTTTCACCAAGCACATCAAGAGAGTAAAAGTTGGCAACCCCCAAAATGACCAATGAAAGCAAAACAACTCCAATGATTCCGATTCCTGAGATTGGGCTTGAAGAAGATCCTACAAGTCCTGCCATATAGCCACATGTGGCAGAGACAAAAAATCCAATCAATACAGAGCCAAAACAAGTGATCAAAATAAGACTCCAAGCAATCAATGGAGAAAAAGAAACATCAGAAACAAATTGATAAAAAATCCCTACAAGAAGTATGATGATGACAAAAAAGATCAATGCCATCCATTTGAGTGGAATATCTTGAGGGGCATTGGTCTGAATGATAAAAGAGTTTTTAAGTCCGATAAATGTGGGTTTGAGCATCATGATAAGAGTCCAGATCGCTGAGATTCCAATCACTCCTACACCGATGAAGCGCACCTGATCTTGCCAGACTTGAGTGCCAAATTTTTCAAGAACTTCAGATGCAATATGATGAGATGGAAGGAGTGAGGATGCGCTCATAAAGAGGGAAAAATCAGCATTTTGGAGACTCAAGTAGGGGACAAGGATTCCCCAAGCTAAGATGATCCCAAACAAAATCGCACTTCCTACACTTAATCCCACAAGCCATCCAGCACCCACAAGTGCGAGTGAGAATTCTATGGGGATTTGAAAAATGGCTTTTCCAAAATGAAAGAAATATCCAAAACCATCTGAAGTGAGGCGCATCCCTTGGGAAAGAAAGATAGAGAGAGAAGAGAGCGAGGCTCCAAGAAGCATCTCTTTGAAACCCTTTTCTCTTTTGTCCCCAAGTTTTAAAACTTCTGCAGCAGCACGACCCTCTGGATAGGGGAGCTTATTTTTTTCTACAAGTTCGATTCTAAAAGGAATGGTGAAAAGAACACCCAAAATCCCTCCGCACGCACAGATGAGGAATGTATGCCAAAAGTCAAAACCATTCCAATATCCCACAAGGAATAAAGAGGGGATGATGAAGACTGTGGCAGAGAGTGTGCCTGCGGCTGAGACTTGGGATTGCACGATATTGTTTTCTAAGATATTGCTATTGCCTAGGAGTTTGAATAAAGCCATCGCAAGGACAGCTGCTGGGATAGATGAGGCAAATGTCAGTCCAACTTTTAGTCCAAGATAGACATTGGCTGTTGTGAAGATCAATGTGATGAAAACTCCAAGTAAAAGACCGCGAAGGGTGATTTCTCGCTTTTGTTTTGGTTGCATCGAAAAATCCTTTGATTGCTTGCATTATGGTGGTGCAAATTTTATTATAGAAATCTTGTTTTGATCACTGGATTGATGATGGATTGGAGATCAAATCACATCACTAATCGCATCAAAGGTAAAAAAATTTTTGTTTTATAGATTGCATTGTCTAGGATTCAAGATAAAATTCGCTCCGCAATTTTTGCAAGCATATAGATCGCATATTGCTTTGATTTGTTCAACATAAAAATAATAGACATAGTAAGGAGTTTAAGTGAAAAAAGGAATTCATGAAAAATATGCTCAAGATCCACAAAAAGCTGATCTTGAGGTTTTTGGACGAGAAGTGGATCCAGTGAGCAGAAGAGGGTTTTTGAAAAAAACTTCTCTTTTGACTATGGCATCTATCGTGGGAGCAAATATCCCATTTGCTCAAAATATGCCAGGAGGCTTGATCCCAGCATTGCTAGCCAATAGCGATCAGCCCTTTAGTGTAGAGGGTAAAGATGGGTTGATCTATCTCAATGATCGTCCAGTCAATGCTGAAACCCCTCCTCAATTTTTGGATAGTCCTTTTACTGAGCCTAAGTATTTTTTCATCAGAAATAATGGAACACCCCCAGAGCTTAAAGACATCGATCCTTCAAAATGGACTTTGGAAATCTCAGGAGAATCTTGCAAAAAGCCTATGAAATTTAGCATCGAGGATCTGAAGAAGAAGTTCAAAACCTACACTTATGCGCTTGTGATCGAGTGTGGTGGAAATAATCGTGAAGAGGTTGTCCCAGCAACAAAAGGTAATCAATGGCAGGTTGGAGCTGTGGGATGTGGAAGATGGACTGGTGTGAGACTAAGAGATGTGCTTGAGCATTGTGGAATCAAAAAAGATGCGGTGTATATCGGATTTTATGGTGCGGATACACGCCTTGATGGAGATACAAGCAAAGAAGTGATCTCTAGGGGTGTTCCTATGAAAAAAGCCCTTGAGGATGAGACATTGATCGCTTGGGAATATGAGGGAGGAGAGATCCCTTATATGAATGGATATCCTTTGAGACTTGTGATAGGTGGATGGCCTGCTTCAGTTTCAGGTAAATGGCTGACAAAAATCGTTGTAAGAAATAAGGTGCATGATGGAGAAAAGATGAATGGACAATCTTATCGAGTCCCATGCAAACCTGTTGCGCCTGGAGAGAAAGTGGATGACAAAGATATGTGCATCATGGAATCTATGATCGTCAAGTCCATCATCACTCACCCCGTATCAGGGACAAAAACACCGCTCAATAAAACCCTTGATCTCAGAGGAAAGGCATGGGCTGGTGATCGATCTGTCAAAGAGATGTATGTCAGTATCGATTTTGGAGTCACTTGGCAAAAAGCAAAGCTTAAAAAACCTCTAAATCGCCTAGCATGGCAAGAGTGGAGTGCAAGTGTCAAATTCCCACAAGAGGGATATTATGAAGTGTGGGCAAGGGCAGTGGATGATAAAGGAGATTCTCAACCCATGGTTTTACCAGGATGGAATCCAAGAGGTTATCTCAACAATGCTTGTCATAGAATCGCAGTGCGCGTGATCTAGGGAGGAGTTTGATGAGACACATAGCATTATGTCTATTGGCTTGTCTTTCTCTTTGGGGGGTAGAGATCGATAAAGAGACAGGTTTGAAAGTCGCAAAGGGATTGGATGTGGTCAAAGCAAATTGCACTGCTTGCCATTCTGCAAGTTTTATCACCCAATCCAAACTCAATCGTGAGGAATGGCTTGCTGCGATTCGATGGATGCAAGAGACTCAAGGATTGTGGGAATTTGATCCTGAGACTGAAGATGTGATTTTGACTTATTTATCGACTCAATATCCACAAGCCAATACTTCAAGACGAAGACCGCAGCTTAAAGCAGAGTTTTTGCCTAAGTGATTTGAGATCATCTCTTCTTGGAAAACTAAGAAGAGATGGTTTTGAAACACTTGATGATGGATTGTGCTGATCCCCCCCCCCCACTTTTTTGCTTTTGCTATTGTGTGATTTTTAAAATCTTATTTTCAATCATGGCTGGAATCCAAAGCACTCCATCATGATAGAAAATATCTGCACAGCCCTTGATCGGACGGATGGGGAGCTTGGAGGATTTTCCATCGGAGTTGATTTGATACACAACTCCTTCAAGATTGTTCCCCCATGCACTTACAAGTAGATTTCCCCTCTTATCTTTTGTGATTCCATCCATGAAGCCTTTGGCATCAGAAAATTGTGAAATTTTTTTGTTTTTGAGATTGATTTTGAGCACTTGCCCTTCAGCTTTTTGGGCTGGATCATAGGTTGCTACCCATAGGGTATTTCCCTCAATCATCAATCCATTGGGACCTCCACCATATTTTGAACTTTCAAGAGTGATGAAATCTTGATAGCTTTTTTGCTTAAGATTGATTTTGTGGATCTTTCCGCTACCTGTATCACTGATATATAGTGTATTTTTGCCCTGTGTGGTGATGTCATTGAGAAAAATTGCTCCATCAATTTTGAGTGTGAAGACTTGCTTCTTGCTCTTTAGATCAAAGCCTTTGAGTGTATCGATATCTGTGACATATAAAACTCCATCGATGATTCCCATTCCTTTGGGTGCATCAAGATTTTCTATTTTCTCTAGCACTTTGCCATCTATGCTTAGTTTAAGAATAAATCCATCCCCATCTTTTTCCAAAGGTTTGACTTCTTTGCCAAGATTACTCACATAGATAGCATCTTTTGTAGCATAAACGCTCTCTGGGCTTGCAAATCCATCCAATTCTTGGATATTGAGCGCAAGTGCCAAAGAAGCACAGAGAGAAAGGGTAGAAAGTGTTTTGAACATAATTGTCTCCTTAAATTAAGATGTGGGAAATTCTAAAAAATACGCGAGTGAAAAAATAGTAGTTTTTTGACTAAATATAAGAGTTTTTTGCAATTTTTTGGAATTGCTTGGGGGTTAAGCCATAGTTTTCTTTAAAACGCTTGATAAACCATGCACAAGAGCCAAAATTGAGATCTGTAGCGATTTGTGTGATGTTTTTGTCGCTTAAAAGAAGCATTTTTTTGGCTTGAGAGAATCTTTGGAGATCGAGCCATTCTTTGGGGCTGATGCCCACTTCATTTTTGAATCTTTTACTGAAGAGAGATGGAGGAAGTTTGAGAGTGTGTGCCATCTCTTCAACACTTTCAAAGAGATAGTTGTGTGAGGTGAGTTGGTTGAGGAGTGTGTGGCTTCTTGAGTGGATATGCTTGAGAAATGCAAGTGTGGGGGATGGATGAAAGTGTAAAAGAAGCAAGAGAAGTTCTTGAAATTTGAGTGAGAGAAAATGCGATTGTGTGAGAAGCGTGAAATTGAGTGAGTGAAAAAACTCATAGAGGGTGTGATGAGGTTTGAAAGTTTTTTGAAAAGATTGATGAGAATTGGTGCATTTTTGATGGAGCAAAACATCTTCATTGAAGAAAAAAAGCAAAGCTTGATAAGAGTTTTTGAGAGGGATATTGCTAAAAGTATATGAACCTTTGGGGATGAAGATGCACTCATGGGCTTGAAGGGTGAAAGTATCATTGGTAGTGGAGAGATGTTTTTGTCCTTCGAGCACAAAAAGAAGTGCGTCATTTTGAAAAAATGATTTTTGATGAATGATTTGGTGTGTGCAATGATATTTGAGCAAGATCCCATGAGGGGATGTAAATCGCTCCCCTTTGAGATCTTGTGGGATGAGAATCATTTATCGATCCAAAAATCTAGGATCTGAGAAGCTATTGGCGTGAAGATTGCTAAAGGCATTTTTGAGAGAGGTGAAAAACTCTGGATTCTTCTCTTCTAAACTTGCTAAGAATTGCTTAGTAGCCTCTCTAGCAATTGGGGGTTTATCCGAATCTGGTCTGCGCGCTGGGCAAGTGCAGGCGGGAGTGGTGGGGATATTTTGAGAGAGGACAAAGTCTCTTGTCTGTCGCTCTCTTACATGGATTAGAGGGCGGATGACATATAGGCCATTTTCTGCCTTATAAATTGGTGCCATACTGCGCAATGCTCCATTATAAGTGAGATTCATAAAAAAGCTCTCAGCTGCATCATCAAGATGGTGAGCGATGGCGACTTTGTTGCATCCAAGCTCTAATGCTTTGCTATAGAGTGCCCCACGACGCATACGAGAGCAAAAACTACAATAAGAGCTTCTCTCACGGCGTTTTTCTACGATTGTATCCATAATGGTGGTGTAATACACTTGATGGTTGATCCCTTGCTCAGCACAGAGTTTCTCAAGCCAAGAAAAATCCTCACCAATCCCATAATGTACAGTCACTGCAATATAGTCAAACTTAAAGGGAGCATGGCGTTTCATCCGCTCCAAAAGGCAGGCTAGAAGAATAGAATCTTTGCCTCCACTTAGTCCTAAAAGGACTTTATCCCCTTCTCCTATGAGATTGTATTGGGCGTTGGTTCGCCCAACGGTGTTGAGAATCTTTTTGCTAATCGTGTAAGTCATTTGAGTTGCTCCTTGATTGATGTTTCATCTGTGATTTGTGGATTGAATTTAATCACCAATGTTTCTTGAGTGTAATAATAATCTGTGATTCCTTGGATGGAAGATAGATGTGTGAGATTGCATTGGTTTGTGGGGATGAAGAGAGTTTTTTGCCTGATTGGATTTTGGAGCAAAAAGAGTAAGCATAAAATCCAAAGTATGCAAATCCCTCCGATCAAAAGTGAGAGGGCAAAGAGCCCCATATAGCTATAGAGCACTCCTCCTAATACTGCTCCAAGAAATGAGCCTAGGAATCCAAAGGTTGTGAATAATCCTAGTGCTGAGCTTCGTTGATATGCCTTGGGATATCTGCTTGCTAGAGATTGCATAATGGGCTCATGAATATCCAATGCGATAAAAAAGACAAGAATCCCAAGGATAAAAATCCATAGAATCTGAAAATAATCAGCGATGCAAAATAGAGCAAAGCAAATCCCAAAAGCGATGATCCCTGCAATCATTGTGCCTTTGAAACGCCCGTATTTCTCAGCTATGATGCTGGCTGGAGCCATAGCAAAAATCCCCAAAATTCCTGCAGGTGCGTAAAATTTCCAAAGCTCATCAGCCTTGAAATCAAAATCCTTAAATAGCACGATGGGAATGATGATAAAGCCAAGATTGACCAATGCTTTTTGCAAAAATGAACTTAGATGCATCATCCATAGATTGGGATCTTTGAGATAGGAAGAATGAGTTGAGGTGTAATGATAGGAGTAGTGGATTTTCTCTCCTTTGGGGACTTTGAGAATGAGGATGATGAATCCTATGATGCAAACAAAAGCTGCTAGAAAAAATAGACTTTTGATTCCAAAATAGCTTGCAATGAGTGGGCCAAAAATCATGGCAAACAAAAAGGCAAATGAAATCCCCCCACCCATCATCGCCATAGCCTTGGTGCGATGCTCTTCTGGTGTGAGATCAGCCAAAAGTGCTGTGATCACGCTAGAGATGGCTCCACATCCTTGAAGCAATCGACCAAGCACTAAGAGATAGATATCATCTGCAAAAGCACACACCAAAGAACCAATGATAAAAATCACAAGGCCAATGGCAATGATGAGGCGTTTATCAAGTTTGTCTCCTAAGATTCCAAAAGGGGTTTGAAAGATGATCTGAGTGAGGGCATACCCTCCCACAGCAAGTCCCACCATCAAAGGAGTGGCACCCAAAGAGAGGGCATGGATAGAGATGATGGGGATGACGACAAAAAGCCCAAAGAATCGAAGAGAGGAAATGAGTGTGAGTGGATAGGTTAGCTTGAATAAATTCATGTTTTATCCTTATAATTTGATTGAAAATAAGAAAATCTAAGACGCGCGATTGTAGCGTCTTGAATGTTAGGAAATAGATAAAATGCAAATCATTCTCTCAAGTCATAATGCAAAGAAAATTAAAGAATTGGAAGAAATCCTGTGTGGAGCACGGGTGCGAAGTTATCAAGATTTTTTGGATGAGATAGAAATCATTGAAGATGGTAAAAGTTTTGAAGAAAACGCGATGCTTAAGGCAGAAAAAATCTATGAGATCTTGAAAGAAAAGATAGATGGAGATTTTTTAGTTTTATCTGATGATAGTGGGCTTTGTGTAGAGGCTCTAGGAGGGATACCTGAAATTTATAGTGCAAGATTTGCCTCCATTGAGGCTAGTGTCAATGATTTGATTGAGAGAAATTTTGCTTTGCCTATTCATTCAAGCACTGATGAGCAAAATAATCTCAAACTTCTTGCTTGTTTGGAAGAGTTGGGACAAGTTGAATCAAGAGCATCTTTTGTGTGTGTGATTGCTGTATGTGGGAAGATGGGGGGTATGGAAGTGAAGCAGACTTTTAGGGGGGAGTGTGAAGGAAAAGTGATCAAAGCCCCTCTCAATCCTCAAGCCTTTGGCTATGATCCATTGTTTGTGCCTAGGGGGTATGAAATCACGATGGATAAAATCCAAGAAAAAAATAAGATTTCTCATCGCTTTAGGGCATTGCAAAAATTTCAAGCCTTTTTAAAATCAAATAATTCTAAAACTTGGGAGAGCTAAAGGATGAATGCTCTTTTTGCAGTGGATAAACCCATAGGTATCAGCTCTAATGCATTTTTGATGCGATTGAAGAAAAAATATGGATGGAAAAAATGTGGATACTCTGGCACTCTTGATCCCTTTGCCTCTGGGCTTTTGATCGTGGGTGTGGGAGCTTATACGCGACTTTTTCCTTATTTGGATAAAAGCAAAAAAGTCTATGAGGCAACTCTTTGGCTTGGAGCAAAAAGTGAAAGTTTGGATATCGAGCAAGTGCATGAGGTGCAGATGATTCAAGAATTTGAGCTTGGGCAAATTTTGCAAGTTTTATCTTCGCTTAAGGGCAAGATCACTTATATTCCCCCAAAATTTAGTGCTAAGCATATCAATGGAAAGAGGGCTTATGAGCTTGCAAGAGAGGGAGTGAGTTTTGAACTCAAAGCAAGTGAGATGGAGGTATTTGAGCTAGAGCTTATGGGGTATTCTCATCCTTTTTTGTCATTTCGAGTAAGTGTGAGTGAGGGGGGATACATCAGATCTCTGGGAGAGCTGATCGCTAGAGGGCTTGGATGCGAGGGGAGCTTGTCTTATCTGAGGCGGATAGGTGAGGGGAATGTGAGGCTTGAGGGAGAGATGCAAGAGCTCCAAGTCTTTGAGGGGCTAAGTTTGCCAAGGGTAGATTTGAGTGAATTTATAGATGAGATTGGATATGGCAAAAAGTTTAGAATCCCCTCAAATTATGGGCTTAGGAGGCATCAGGCGTATTTGGCTGTTTTTGAAGAATTTTTTTCTATAATTGAAATACATGAAAACAATCAAGTGCATTATTTGCTCAATAGGATTCCAAAATGTTGATTTTATCCCGTAGAGAAGAGGAGAGCGTGGTCATTGGTGAAGACATCATCATCAAGGTTGTCTCAATTGATAAAGGGAGTGTCAAGCTTGGGTTTGAAGCACCTCCTCATAAGGTGATCTTGAGATCAGAGCTCAAAGAAGCAATTGTGAAACAAAATCAACGCGCTTTGATTCTGCCAAGTGGCGGGCAACTTGAAGATCTTTCTAAGCACTTCAAGTCATGAAAATTTTTCCAAAACTCAATATTTTTTTGAATGTTTTAGCTTTGCAAGATGGGATGCATCCACTCTTTTCACGCTTTGTTTTGGCTAAGGGTGATGTGTATGATGAGATGGAGATTTGCTTCAATCAAGAGGGGTTTCAAATCAGTGGAAATTTTGATTGCGCGATGGAGCAAAATCTTATTTTTCATGCAAAAGAAAAATTAAAAGTCGCTTTTCCTCATCTTGCTGGGGAACTAGAAAGTATCCATATTGAGGTGGAGAAAAAGATTCCTTGTGGAGCTGGGCTTGGTGGAGGGAGCGCAAATGCTGGGGCATTTTTGCTTGAAGTGGGGAGAGAGTTTGGAATCTCAAAGGAAGATTTGATGAATCTTGCGCCCAAGATCGGATCAGATGTGGCGTTTTTTGTCAGTGAATATGAGAGTGCCAATGTCAGTGGGATTGGTGAAGTGATTGAAGAATTTATAGAATCAAATCATTATCAATATGAGATTTTTACCCCCTCATTTTCTTGCAATACCAAAGTAGTGTATCAAGCTTTTGATTCTCTTAATTTGTCCCCACAGATTAAACTTGATTTTTTAAATCTTTCAAGTGTGGAGCTTTTGCATCGTTATGACTTGGAAGAGCTCAATGACTTATATCTACCCGCTTGTAATGCGTATCCAAAGCTTTTGGATGTGGCAAAAGAGCTTGGAGAGGGGTGGTTTTTTAGTGGAAGTGGAAGTAGTTTTTTTAGGATTAAGAGATAGGGGATTGGATGCGCGTTATTGCAAAAAATAAAAAAGCTTTGTTTGATTTTCATATTTTAGAAAAGCTTGAGGCAGGACTTGAACTTAAGGGATCTGAAGTGAAATCTATTCGAGCTGGAAGAGTAAACCTAAAAGATAGTTTTATTAAGATTGTGAAAGGAGAGGCATTTTTGTTTAATGCTCATATTTCCTATCTTGAAACAACTCATAGCTATTATAAGCCAAATGAAAGGCGTGAGCGAAGATTGCTTTTGCACAGAAAGCAGATTGATAAGCTTTTTGGAAAGGTCTCTCAAGAAGGGCTTACAATCGTGCCTTTGATGCTTTATTTTAATCAGCGCAATAGAGCAAAACTTGAGATTGCTTTGGCAAAGGGTAAGAATCTCCATGATAAGCGTGAAAGTTTGAAGAAAAAGATTTTGGATCGTGAAGCTAGGAGTGCTTTGAAGGATTATAGATAGGAGAAGATATGCGAGAAATGATTGACTATGGGGTGCTTGGGTTTTTGCTTTTTTTGAGTGTGATTGTGGTGACGATTGCATTGGAGCGAATCTGGTTTTATGCCACGATGAGGGTGAGTGATTATGCGGATAAGAGGCTTTTGGAGATTGATTTATATAAGCGCTTGACTTTGATTGCAACTATTGGATCAAATGCTCCCTATGTTGGTCTGCTAGGGACTGTGGCTGGGATTATGGTGACTTTCTCTGAGCTTGGAAGTGGTGCGGATACTCAAAATATCATGGTGGGACTTTCATTGGCATTGAAGGCAACTGCTGCTGGATTGCTTGTCGCCATCCCCTCCATCGTGGCTTATAATCTTTTGATCAGGAAAGCTGAAGTGATTTTGACGCATTGGGATATCGCACACAAGCCTTTGGGAGAGTAGATCGATGAAAAAAATGGATTCGATGAATTTGGTTCCATTTATTGACATTATGCTTGTGTTGCTTGTGATTGTGCTTACAAGTGCGACCTTTGTCAATACCTCAAAAGTCCCTATCGATATCCCAAAATCTCAAGAAGAAGGGCGAAGCAATAAAGAGATAGACAAGAAAGAAGTGATTCTCTCCATCGATAAAAATGGAAAGTTTTTTTTGGGAGAGGAGCTTGTGAGTTTTTCAACTCTTAGTGCTAGGGTAGCAAGTATGGATAAAAAAACGCATATTATCCTCAAGGGAGATCGTAAGAGTGAGTTTGATGCTTTTGTGCAAGTGATGCAAATGCTTCAAAAAAACAAAATGGATGATGTGTATATTTTGGTGCAGGATTCTGAAAAATAAGAAAAAATACCTGAAAACAAGGGCATAATTACGCTTTTGTATTTTTAGATAAAGGATTTGAGCATGAAAAGGACTTATCAGCCACATAATACTCCTCGCAAAAGAACTCATGGATTTAGAGTGAGAATGAAGACTAAAAATGGTCGAAAAGTGATCAATGCAAGAAGAGCTAAAGGACGCAAAAGACTTTCTGTCTAAATGAGAACGCTCAAGAGTAAAGCTGAGTTTGACTTCGTTTATAAAAATAGCAAAAAATGCGATAGGGGGAGTTTTTGCTCATATATTCTTACTTTTTCTCATCCATCACTTAAGGAGAGAAAACTTTCCTTTAAGGAGAGGAAAGTTTTTGCTTCATTTTTGTCCCAAGAAGATCAGTTTTATGCTGGTTTGAGTGTTTCCAAAAAAATTGGCAATGCACCAACTCGCAATAAGATCAAGAGATGGTTTCGTGCTTTTTGTCGTATCCATCAGGATTTGCTTGTCGGGAAAGCTATTATTTTTGTTGCCAAGGATGCATCTAGGTTGAGTTATTCTTGTATTCAAGAGGAAATGTTGAGAGTTTTGGGTCGATGATTGGAATGATGCGATGGGTGGTTTCTCGATTTTTTATTGCAATCATTGTTTTTTATCGTTTGTTTATCTCTCCACTTAAGAGACCAAGTTGTCGCTTTTATCCAAGCTGTTCTAGCTATTCTCTCACGCTTTTTAAATTAACTCATCCATTGTATGCTTTGTTTTTTTCTATAATTAGGATTTCAAAATGCCATCCGTGGTGTGATGGGGGGTATGACTATCCCTTGGTGCATGTGAAGATTTCAAAACTTGAGTATCGTCGGATAGAGTGTTCTTACTGGATGATTCCTAAGGACAAGATTGAGTTTCACTGCCTGATGACAAAGCCAATTCATTTTTGGGCCTATATTTTACTAAAGGATTAAAATGCAACAACAAGATCAGAATGTTTTTTCTTTTTCAAAAATCTTACTAGCTGGAGTGCTCACTCTAGTTTTTTTGAGTGTTTATACCTATTTTTTCCCACAACAACAAAAAATAGAAACTACACCAAGCCAGCAAGCTCAGGTATCTAAATCTGCTCCATCTTTGCAGCCAAACTCTGCTTCAGCTCAAATGAGTTCAGATCAGGAAGTTTTAGCACGAGTAGAAGCCAAAGATTTTACTTTGGAGATTGATACCCTTGGTCGGATTAAGCAGGTTTATCTCAAAGAGAAGAAGTTCTTGACAAATCCACAAAAGAGTATTTTTGCCAAATTTTTCAATCATAAGCAAGAACATGAGGCTTTGGATGCTTTGGCTTTGTTTGATCCAAGTATGATTCGGCCTCTTGAGATCCGTTTCGTGGATAAAACTCTTAATCAAATGGCTTTCAATACGCCATATCAAGTCAATCAAAGCACTTTTAAAATGGATGATCAGCCAATCCAGATTGAGCTCACTCAAAAGCTAGGGGATTTTGTTGTGACTAAGATTTTGACTTTGAAGCCAGATTTGAGCTATGTGCTTGAGATCAAAACAAGTGCAAATAAAGAATATTTTTTAACTAATGGTGCGCGACCTGTTGCAGATTCTGATCATTATGCATTCCTTGGAACAATCATCGCTAAAAAGGATGGCAAGCTTGAGAATCTTGAAGAGGGGGATGTAGAGGGGGTTGAAAAATATGGAGATTCGATTTTTGTAGCAAGTGCAGATCGCTACTTTGCAAGTGTGATTTTTGATCGCGAAAAAAACCTCAATGTCGTTGTGGATGGAAATATTAAGGCTAAAAACCCTATTGCGTTTGCTCAATTTCAAGGAGATGCAAAGCTAGAGGGTTATATCGGAGCCAAAAACTATCAAGATCTCAAGGCACTCTATGCACCATTGACTGATGTGGTGGAGTATGGGTTGATCACATTCTTTGCTAAGCCTTTGTTTTTGCTTTTAGAGATGCTTTATGAGTTTTGTGGAAACTGGGGATGGGCGATTGTCCTTTTGACGATTATCGTGCGCTTAGTGCTTTTTCCATTGAGTTATAAGGGAATGATGGGGATGCAAAAACTCAAAGATCTAGCTCCTGAGATGAAAGAAATCCAAGCAAAATACAAAAACGACCCTCAAAAGATGCAAAAGCATATGATGGATCTTTATCGCAAACATGGAGCCAATCCTTTGGGTGGATGTTTGCCACTTCTTTTGCAGATCCCTGTTTTCTTTGCGATTTATAAGGTGCTTTATTGTGCTGTTGAGCTCAAATCCGCACCTTGGGCTTTATGGATCATTGATCTCTCTGCCATTGATCCCTACTATGTCTTACCTGTTGTGATGGGAGTTACGATGTATATCTCTCAGATTCTTACTCCATCAAATTTCACAGATCCTATGCAAGAAAAAGTTTTCAAAATGCTGCCTTTGTTCTTTACAATTTTCTTCATCATCTTCCCATTCCCAGCAGGACTTGTGCTGTATTGGAGTGTGAATAACATCATCTCAATTTTCCAGCAGATTCTCATCAATCGCATCGTTGAAAATCAAAAGAAGGCAAAACAATGAAAAAGTTTATCGCTCCTTCCATTCAAGATGCCCTCAATTTGGCAATCCAAGAGTTTGCTTGCTCGATTGAGGAAGTAGAATATGAGATCGCAGTTTCTCCCAAAAAAGGATTTTTTGGTTTTGGCAAGCAAGATGCAGTGATCGTGGCTCAAAAGAAAAATCATCAAAAGATCAAGCCAGAAGAGGATGAAAAAGAGATCCAGAGGGAAAATATAGATAGTTATTTGCCTATACAAGATGCATTTTTCCAAGAGAAGCCCGCTTCAAAAAAACCTTCTTTGCAAGATGCAAAGATCGCCAAAGAAATCAGGGAGCTTTTCAAACTTCTTCCTTATAGGATTGATCAAATCAAAGTCAAGATTGAGAGAGAGGATTGGCTTTATGTTGAGTTTGATGGACCAGATTGTGGCCTTTTGATCGGAGAGAAGGGCTATCGTTATCATGCGATTCATTATCTTTTGTCTGTTTGGATCAAGAAAGATTATGCACTGAATTTGCGCCTAGAGATTGCGGATTTTTTGAAAAATAAAGAAAAACGAGTTGAAGAATATCTAGAAGAACATTATGACAAGATGATCTCAAGAAGCTTTTTTCAAACTCAGCCATTTGATCCACTTAGTGCAAGTATTGCATTACGACGCTTTAGAGAAGCAATCCCTGATAAATACATTGTCATGAAGACAATTTCAGAATCTGAGAGTGTGATTGTGGTCAATGATTTCCGATCACGATAACTCAACAATCGCAGCGATCTCAACACCTCTGGGGGGAGGTGCGATGGCTGTGGTGCGCTTAAGTGGCAAAGAATCTCTTCAAATCATCCAATCTCTGACACATCGCTCATCTTTCGTCCCACGCCATGCGACTTTGTGCCATCTTTATGATGGAAAAGATATTTTGGATGAGGTGATTATCCTTTATTTTCAAGCTCCATTGAGTTATACCCGAGAGGATGTTTGTGAGATTCAGTGTCATGGGGGGAGTGTGATTGCAAGAAGGATTTTAGAGCTTGTATTGGCACATGGGGCTAGACTCGCTCAAGGCGGAGAATTCACAAAGCGGGCATTTTTGAATGGACGCATCGATCTATCACAAGCTCAGGCAATCGCTCAGATGATTGAGGCAAAAAGTTTGCGTGCCCAAAAAGCACTAGCGCGCCATCTTTGTGGTGAATTGAGTGAGTTTGTCAGTATTGCACGCGATCATCTTTATGAGGCTTTGGCATATAGTGAGGTGATGATTGATTATAGTGATGAGGATTTGCCCCTAGATTTGATTGAGCGCTTAGAGCAAAAAATTGATGCAATTTTGGAAAAACTTGAAAAGCTTTTGAAGCATTCTGTTGCAAGAAGTGGAGTTTTGGAGGGATTTATCTTGAGTATTGTGGGCAAACCCAATGTAGGCAAGAGTTCCCTGCTCAATGCTCTGCTTGCGCGTGAGCGAGCGATCGTGAGTGAGATTGCAGGGACGACAAGAGATACGATTGAGGAGAGTCTTAATATCGCAGGGGTATCTGTGAGGATCATCGATACTGCTGGGATTCGAGAATCATTGGATACTGTTGAGCGCATCGGGATTGAGCGAAGTAAGGAGATGATTATGCAAAGCGATATCATTCTTGCACTCTTTGATGCCTCAAGAGAATGGGATATGGAAGATGAAGAAATATTGACGCTTTTGCGCGAAACTCATCACAAAAATAAAACATTGATTGTGATTTTGAACAAAAGTGATCTAGCAAGAAAGCTAGATGCAAGTAAGCTAGAGGTTTTGAAGATAGAGCCTTTGAGTTTGAGTGCCAAACAAAAAGAGATTGATTCTGTATTGATGAAGCTAGAGGAGATTTTGAGTGGAGAAGATAGTGATGAAATCATCCTCTCAAGTGCCAATCAAATCCAAAGTGTGCAAGATTCCATCAATGCTCTAAAATTAGCCAAGTCTGAATTGAAAAATGGTGTCTTGGAGCTTTTCTCTTATAATCTCAAAGATGCAATTATGGCCATAGGATCTATCACTCAGCCTTATGAGAGTGGGGAGCTACTAGATAAGATGTTTGGAGAATTTTGTCTAGGCAAATAATCCAAAGCTATCAAATCTTTCTATAGTGTTCTCAAAGTCTGATAGCATTTTGTTTTACACAATAAGGAGAAGAAATGTTATCTAAGGATATCGCTAAGTATTTAAAGATTCGCTATGAAGTGAGAGCATATATGTGCTATCTATTTTCACGCCATATTCGCAATCCACTCATTCCTCTATCTCTTGAGAAAATCACAAAAGAGCTTGAAAAGATTGCTTTAGAGATTCAGATTTTTGATGCGCTTTATGTGCTTGATGCTCAAGGCAATCAGGTACGCAAGCTCAATCAGGAAAGCTGTGATGTTATTCCAAAAGAGTTGCCAAACTATTCTGATCGTGCTTATTTTTATGAGTGTAAGAAAGAGGGGCGCTGTATCTTAACTGATCCATATCCCAGTAAAAATGGCGGAAAGCTTGTCGTCACCGCAAGCTATCCAATCTATGATCAAAATCAAGAATTGCAATACATTGCCTGCATTGATCTAACACTAGAAGAGGCTCTAGCAATAGGGGCACCAACAAAGCTCTATAATTTCTTTTCAAAAACATCCAATCTTGCTTATATGGCACTTTCTTTGATGTTGTTTTTGGTGAGTGCGCTACTTTTTGCACGAGGTGTATATAGCTTTTGGCATGCTGTGGTGCATTTTAATAGGCTTGATATCAAGGAGGTATTTGAGGCAACGATCTTGCTCACATTGTCTCTAGCGATTGTGGATTTGGTCAAGGCAATCTTTGAAGAAGAGGTTTTGGGACGCAATAGTGGTGAGAGTCATTATGCGATCCATAAAACTATGATTCGCTTCCTTGGGTCTATCATTATCGCTCTAGCAATTGAGGCCTTGATGCTTGTGTTTAAATTTAGCATTATTGAACCAGAGATGATTCGCTATACATTGTATCTCACAGGTGGGGTTGCGCTGTTGCTCTTGGGGTTGAGTGTGTATGTCAAATTTGCCTATAGTGCGGTCAAAGATGATCGTATTGCAAACAGTGATTGAGATCTTTGTAAAGATATGCATTGCCAAAATGTGAAAAAAACTCCAATGCTTCTTGAGGAGGGATGATCTGATCCCTTCCTCCAAGAAAAATATTGATTTCCACTCCATTTTGAACCAGAGTGTTTAGCTCTTCTTCCCTCCATTGAAAAAACAATAATTCCTCCAACTCTTCAATCGTGCCTTGTTTGTAGTATTTGCTAGAGGGATTTCCACACAGATCTAAAAACTTCTTGATATAGCTTTGAGAATCTTTTCTAAACCCCATAAGTTGAGCTTTGAGAAAGCTTGGTTTTTGGGTTTGGAAGAAAGCAGGTGAGAAGAGATTGAGTGTTTGGATGCGTTGGTGATTGTGGAGATGGTGAAGTGCAGTTTGAAAAGCTTTGATCCCTCCATAGCTAAAGCCATTGAGGGTGTATTTGCCTTCTAGTTGGATTAGGGGAGCAAAAAGTTCGCTCTCATTTTGAAAACAAAATCCACTAAAGAAGCGCATCGCAATCTTTTGGAGTGAGATGCTCTTGCGCAAGCATAAGATTAGAAAGCTTGTGGAGAGCTTCTTGGGATTGGGTAAGGAAGGTGATGAGCTCTTCTTGGGCTTGTGCAATGATGGGCTCTGGATTTTGATCAAATAGACTTGTACCCATTCCGTTGTGTTCTAAAAATTCTCTTGTAATCATCTTGGCTTTGGCTAGATCATCTTTGGCGCAATTATAGGGCTCTTGTTTGAAGAGCTTGAGGGCTTCATTCCCGCAAAGATAAAATTTGAGAGTTTGAAGTATTTGAGTTTTGCTCATAAAGTCCTGTAAATAATAAATGCTCTCCTCTTCCCAAAGTGCAACTTTTTCAAAAGCAATATTATATTTGTGTGCATAGAGAGCTTTTGCACTTTGATAGAGGGCTAGAATCTCGCGTTGTTCTTGATTGAGAGAGGGGAATTTTTTGAGTGAGAAAATCAGGGTTTGTTTGGCTTCTTTGAAATCATCAAGAGTGAGGATAGAGCGTCCATTGCGCAGCATCAATAATCCTGCTTCATTGATGAGATTTTCAATCATCGCTCCACTAAACCCCGCGCAATCTTTGGCAAGCTCTTTGATAGAGCAATTGAAATCTTTTTGTTTGAGATAGAGATTGAAGATCTCAATCCTTTCTTGCAATGTAGGGAGATCAATATAGATCTTACGATCAAAGCGCCCACTACGAAGGAGGGCAGGATCTAGAACTTCTGGGTTATTTGTCGCTCCAAAGACGATGATATTGGAACTATCAAGAAATCCATCCATCTCTGTGAGGAGTTGGTTGAGTGTGGATTCACGCTCATCACTACGGCCATGACCCCTGATCTTACCCACAGAATCAATCTCATCGATAAAAATTACGGCGTGTTTGCATTTTTTGGCTTGGAGAAAAAGTTCTTGCACCTTTTTGGCTCCACTTCCTACAAAAATTTGGGCAAAGCTACTCCCGCTTTGATAAAAGAAAGGCACGCCAGATTGGCTAGCAAGGGCTTTGGCTAGCTTTGTCTTACCCACACCTGGAGGGCCGACCAACAGCACGCCTTTGGGCATTCTAAGTCCAAGAGATGAGTATTTTTTGGGATTTTTGAGATAGTCAATAATTTCTAATAAATCAGTTTTGATTTTGCTAATCCCTGCTAGAGAATCAAGAGTGATTTTGGGATCTGGCTGTGAGGGGGAGATCGATTCTTGTTTGTTTGTGATGTGGGGGGATGATTGTATGGGGGTAGAGAATGATTTTTTGTTTTTTTGATAGAAAAAATAAAAAATGAGTGCCACAAGGAGTGCAAAAACAATCACACAGATAGAGATAAAAAGCCAATTAGAGCGTGTTTGGATGGGATATTTTTCTTTGACTTGGGCTAAGACTTGATCATCTTTGAGAAGTTTGTATTCTTTGTTTTGATTCCAAAAATATAGATAATTTTCATCAGTTTCAAATTTGGAAGCATTGGCAAGAAGGGCATTAAACTCTTCTTGAGTGATGTTTTGAGAATAATCCCTTAAAAACAAAAATGCCATGAGCGCAGCAAACACCAACCCCAGAGAGAAGCCAAGAATGAGTTTTGTTTTGGGCTTCATATCATCTCCTTAGAGTTCAATATGGTTATACTCTTGCATAATTGTATAGGAGTCGCACTCAAGCCAACCCATCAAATGTTTGGAAGACTTGATCTTGACTTTGTTGAAGAATTGATCCAATCCATAAAAACTCCCATTTTTGTGACTCTCGATAAGAATCTTTAGAGGCGTTGTGGCATGCTGCTTGCGAAAATCAAGATTTTTTTGAGCGATTAGATGATTGATGCTGTGTAGGCGTTTTTTGGCGATATCTCCATGAATGCGTGGTTTCATAGAGGCTGAGGGTGTTCCAGTGCGTGGGCTATAGATGAAGGGATGGATGTGTGTGAGGGGGAACTTTTTGAGATTTTCAAAGGCTTGATTCCAGATCTCTTCACTTTCTCCAGGATGCCCGACGATATAATCACTTCCTAGAGCAAACCCTTTGGCAGCAATTTTTTCAAAGAGTTCTAGATCGCTTTGTGTGCGATTGTGTCTATTCATAATCTGAAGCATCACATCATGTGTGTGTTGGAGAGCGATGTGGAGATGACGCTCTAAGAAATCTTCCCCCAAAAGCTCCAAAAATTCTTCATCAATTTGACTAGGTTCGAGTGATCCAAGGCGTATGCGTTTGATATTGGGAATCTTTGAGATGGCTTGGATGAGTTTTGCTACAGAGCTTTGAGTGTCTTTGCCATAGCTTCCCATATTGGTGCCTGTGAGAACGACTTCTTGGATTCCTTCTTGGGCTAGGGTTTGAATTTGTGTGAGAATCATCTCTTGGGGGATACTGCGTGCCTTTCCTCTTGAAAAAGGGATGATGCAATAGCTGCAAGTAAAGTCGCATCCTTCTTGGATTTTGATAAATGCGCGACTTTTGCCCACAAATTCGCTTACCAAGGTTTGATCGATATGGGCGTCATTTTGGGTGGGAAGAAAGAATTTTTGTGATTGCTTGAGAAGAGAGTTGATTTTTTCTTTGTGATCGTGAGCAAAGACACCAGAGACTTGAGGGAAGACTTCCTCTCCTTTTGTTGCGACTCCACAGCCTGTGAAATAGATTTTTTTACCTATTTTTTGCATCTTGTTGAGATAATTTCTCACTCCAGCATCAGCTCCATTGGTCACAGTGCATGAATTGATCACGATGATCTCTGCTTCTTCTTCCTTGTGTGTCACTTCAAAATCTTTGAGATTCTCAATCATAACTTGAGTATCAAAGAGATTGGTTCGGCATCCAAATGTTTTAAAAAGGACTTTTGGTTTCATTTTGCTCCTCATGTGTGAATCTTTCCCATACCCCATCACTCCCTGTATTGACGATTTTGGTCGTATTGTAGGCAATCTTGATATCTTTTTCTTTGGCTAAGAGATCAATGATCTCTCCTGAGATACTGCTTCTGACATTGAGCGTTGTGAATGCATTGGTCTGATACCAAAGAGAGATTTTCATCCCATTTGGCTCAATCATATTGAAAATCCTTGGTTCTAGGCTGATTCTTTTGAGAGAATAGCGCTCTTTGAGGCGTGACATACGCTTTTTGGCAATTTCTGTATGGGGCTTGGAGTATTTGCGTGCTACTTCTGTGGCAATTTCGACAGCCTTTTTGTAATTACTATCAAAGGTAATAGTAAAGTCGATTCCATCCCAAATAGTTGTCATTCCGCCATGAGTGTAGTTTGAAATCACTGTGTTGAAAATAAAGTTATTGGGAATGAAGATAATTCTTCCAGCTCGGCGTGTTTCAAGATATGTATTGAGTGTTACATCCTCAAGGAGCGTGATACGCGTCATAGAAATGTCTAGAATATCTCCTACATAGGTTGTGTTGTCTCTGTGAATCCTGATGCGATCTCCAGCATGTAGACCACCGCCAATCACGATCACAAACCAACCCAAAACACTCATAAATAAGTCTCTCATAGCAAAAGCAAGTCCAGCAGAAACAAAACCCAAAAATGTCACAAGATAGGTGATATTGCTAAGATAGCTCAGCAAAACAGTAAGCACAATAATAGTCATATATGAGAAATTGATAATTTTGTTGGCGATATAGAGTCTTTCATGATCGAGATATTTGCGAAGAGCGACCTTGATTGCTAGAGCGATAAAGAAAATCACAAGACATAAGATTGCAATATAGATTGTTTTGAGGGTTTGCTTTTGGATCTGATTTGTGATACTTGAGTTGAGCTCAGTGACACGCCGACTGAAGACTTCTAAAGAAGTCTCAAGTATGCTTTGAGCAGACTGAAGATCGAGTTTCATACTTTGAGCTTTTTGAATCTCTTTGATGGAATTATATTGCTCCTTTTTGTCTTGAAGTTTGACAAGCTGGGTGAGAAGGTTTTTTTTCTGATCAAGGAGAGCTAGTGTTTTTTTGAGTGTTGCTTGGTTGTTTTGGAGTGTTTTTTCTTGTGCTTTGATTTGTTTGAGGAAGTTGATCCCTGAAAAAATTGCGATAGGGTTGGTCACACTTGGCACTTCTTGAATCTCTTTGATTTCTGTGAGCTCTTTATAAGGATTTCCCTCATAGTCTGAAAAAAATGTCTTTTGTCTTTGAAGGGCCTCAAGGCGATTATTGAGACTTTGGAGTTCCTCAGTATTTTTAGGTGTAGGTTTGGTGCGCTTAATTCTCCATTCGATAGTTTTGATTTGGTTGATAATAGAATTATATTTGAGATAGCTATTGTAGCGCCTCACCCATGGATTCTCATTGCCATCAAGTGCTTTGTTGATGAGATCTAATTCTCCAGAGATTGCATGGATGAGTTCCTCTTCTGATTTGGATAGAGGCTTAGAATCTTTGGGATTAGTCTCCTTGCTAGAAGCACAAAGAAGCATTGCAACAGATAGGAAAATCAAGCATATTTTTTTCATTTTGAAAACTCACTTAGGATGGATTGGATCTCTTGGGTGGAGGGATAGAAAAAATCAAAAGAACCAATTTTGAGTGGAAGTATAAATTTTATTTGTTTATTTTGGGTTTTTTTATCCAAAAAAAGTGATTGATAAAACGCGGAAAGATTTTGGATCTGATAGGTGGTGGGGAGATTGTATGTTTGAAGAAGTGTGATGATGCGCTCTGATTCTTGAAATCCTGTGATGCGTGCAGAAAGCGCATTGGCCATCACCATCCCAATGCTCACCGCCTCTCCATGCAAAAAATGCTGGAAGTTTTGTTCTTTTTCGATGGCATGTCCAAAAGTATGCCCATAATTGAGTGCTGAGCGTAGGTTGCATTCTCTCTCATCTTTAGAGACGACTTGAGCTTTGATGGAGATACTTTGATAGATGATCTCAAGGAGATTATTTCTGACCCATTGAGAATCAAAAAGCTGTTCAAAGAGTGCGGGAGAGAAGCAGATTGCCATTTTGATCACTTCAGCAATCCCTGCATGAAGTTCGCGCTCAGAGAGTGTTTTTAAGAAGATATCTGAGATAAAGACTTGGCGTGGATGGTGGAATAAGCCGATGAGATTCTTGCCTTTTTGAGTGTTGATGCCACACTTTCCTCCAACACTTGCATCCACTTGAGCCAAAAGTGTGGTGGGGATATTGCAAAATGCGATTCCTCGCATATAAAGCCCACTTGCCAATCCCACAAGATCACTGATCACCCCGCCTCCTAATGCAATCATCGTGCTGTGGCGATCCAACCCACATTCAAAGGCAAAATCTAGGATTTGCTCAAGGGATTGAAGTGTTTTGCTAGATTCACCACTTGGAATCACCAGCGAAAAAAGAGCATGGGCTTGGATTTTTTGCTTGAGAAATTCTAGATAAAGAGGAGCTACCTGTGTGTCTGTGATGATTAGAACGCTTCCATCAAAACAAAGTTCTTGGATTTCTCCAAAGTGGATGGTGCTTGATTTGAGGCTAATGGTTTTCATAGGACATAGGGATGAGAATCTGTGGATTTTTATCAAGATGGATGGAGTGATAGGTGAGATGCGTTGAAGCGATCCCTGAGAGAGTGTGGTTGCTGATTGCTGGGTCTAGGGGCAGGAATTGCAAGATGGGTTTTTGAAGCTCTAAGAGATAAATGATCGGATTTTTGCTCTGACTTTGGGTGAGATGAATGGGTTTGGCAAAAATTTGTGAGAGATTTTTATATGTGTCAAAACACTCTGTGTGGTAGTGACCATCCACATCAAAATCATAAATCTCAAAATCAAGATTTAATTGCGAGGCGATATCAAGGGTGATAGAAGCAATATGTGGATCTTCTTCCAAAAGGATAAGGCTTGAGCTGCATTCTTGGAGTTTATGCTTGGCTGTTTTAAAAGTGGGGATTGAAAATTCAAGAAGAGTTTTTTTGACATCCATTGAGGAGAAAAGCTTGTGATTGAGAATGGCAAGTCCGATGCGTTTTTTGCGATGAAGATTGAGAATCTCTGAGAGCGAGAGAGATTGATAATCAATCTGGACATTGATCGAGGTGTTTTGGATGGATTTGATATGCTCTAAAAGATCAAATCGTCTTGGATTGAGAATGGTGATCATTAGCTGGGCATTGTTGAGGTGTTTGTGCAAAAAGAGAGCCTCATCAATGTCTTGAAGGATTTCAACTTCATCTAGTAGATCTTCATCAAGATACAAGAAAAGATCTTTGCCAAATGGAATGGGAAATTGTCCAAGAGAGCTTGTGATTTGGCGATAGACATTATTGAGAATCTTTGGATTTCCAATGGCTAGGATTCGATCATTGGGACGGATACTTAGAGAATATGAACTAAGCAAGAATTCATCATCACGATAGATTCCAGCGATTTTCCATTCTTTTTGAGAGATTGATCCTAGTGTGCGATAGCAATAAACACTGCCAGATGGGACCAAAATCTCCATAATCTCACCTTTTCCAATCCCTACATCTTGGATAGGTGTTGGGATATTGGGAAGATGTGTGAGAAGCTTATTGCTAGCAAGAGATAGAGCAGAGACTTCTTCAAGATGAGGATCATCGATCTCTAGAGTATGTGTTGAGTGCAAAATGAGTGGAATCTCAGGAAAAATCTTCCTTAGGGCTGAGTGAATGAGTTTGCATTCTTTGGGATCATTATGAACCAAAAAGAGTGAGTCAGGTTGTGAGACAAATACTTCTTGGAGTCTTGGAGTGGATGTGGGATCAAAATGATGGAAAGAAAAGTGATTGGGATAAGTGTGAGGAATCAGTGAGGCATCTAGAGTGATGATTGTGTAAAAATTTGAGCTGTGGTATTGATGTAGCAGTTTTTCTAAAAAAATCTTTGCGCATTCGCCTTCTAGAATGAGAGCAATTTGTTTCATTTTGTTTTTGAGAGCCTTATGATTGAAGTTTTGCAGAATTATACAGGAATGCTTAAATCCTGAAATGAGATTAAGAATAAAAATCATAAAAACTCAAGGATTGCCCTATGGAGATGTAATCTAGCCCATCAACTTGCTAGAATCTCAAAGACTGATTTTGGATTTTCAAGGAGTTTTGGCGATGATTTTTGAGCTTTTGGGAGAGGATAGAGATGCGCGTGCTGGAGTTTTGCGTCTTGCTCATGGAGAAGTCAAAACCCCTGTGTTTATGCCAGTTGGGACTCAAGGGGTGATTAAGGGGTTGGATTGTATGGATGTGATGGAGCATTTGAGGGCTGAGATTATTTTGGGCAATACTTATCATTTGTATCTGCGACCTACGCCAGAGAAGGTGCGGGAACTTGGGGGATTGCATGGCTTTAGTGGCTATAGAGGGAATTTTTTGACTGATAGTGGGGGGTTTCAAGCCTTTAGCTTGGGTGGGAAACGCAAAGAAGAGGGAATTGAGTTTAAATCCCATATTGATGGTAGTAGACATTTTTTCACACCCTCCAGAGTGCTTGATATCCAATATGCACTCAATAGTGACATTATGATGATTTTGGATGATTTGGTTGGATTACCTGCGACAAATGAGCGCATCCAAGAATCCATCGATCGCACCACCAAGTGGGCCAAAGAGAGTTTAGAATATCATCTCTCTCAAAAGCAGCTCAATCAAGCTCAAACAAACCATATCTTTGCCATTGTTCAGGGGGGGACTAATGAATACTTTCGCAAGATGAGTGCAGAATCTTTGGTGACATTAAGGGCACAACAAGGGAGCGTAGAGATTGGCTTTGATGGATTTGCTATTGGAGGACTTGCTGTGGGAGAGAGTGCTCAGGAGATGTATGAGACGCTTGATTTTACACTGCCTTATCTTCCTAGAAATAAACCACGCTATTTGATGGGTGTGGGGACACCAGAGAATATTCTTGAGGGGATTGAGCGAGGAGTAGATATGTTTGATTGTGTGATGCCTACACGCAATGCGCGCAATGCAAGCATTTTTACAAGTCAAGGAAAAATCTCTATCAAATCTCCCATTTATGCCCTAGAAGATAAACCACTTGATGAGAGATGTGATTGCTACACTTGCAAGCATTTTTCGCGAGGATATCTCCATCATCTCTTCCGTGCCAATGAAATCACTTATCATCGCCTAGCAAGCATTCATAACCTCAAGTATTATCTCAATCTTACAATTGGAGCTAGAGAGGCGATTTTGCAAGGGCGATTTAGAGAATATAAGCGTGAGATTTTTGATGGTTGGGGGATGGAGCGTGGGTGAACTAAAGAGATATGGGGTGATTGAGAGTAAAAATAAGCGTGAGATTGTTTTACTCCAAGGCTTAGGATGTCGCTATAAGCGTTGCTTGTTTTGTGATTATTATTTGGATGTTTCCCCTCAATATGAAGAAATTAATCATCAAGCCTTGAGTTGTGTTGAGGGGAGATATGGAATCTTGGAAATCATCAATTCTGGAAGCTTTGGTGAGCTTAGTCAAAAAACTTTGGAAGCAATCTTGCACATCGCACATACAAAGAAGATCAAACAACTTATTTTTGAATGTCATTATTTGTATCGTGATGAAATTTTGGATCTCAAAAAGTTTTTTGATGGAATAGAGGTGAAAGTCAAACTAGGTCTTGAGAGTTTCAATGTCTATTTGAGGGAAAAGCTTTTGAAAAAGGGGATTTGTGAGGTTTTTCCAAATCAAATCGCCCATGATTTTGATGAGGCCAATCTATTGGTAGGGCTGGCTGGGCAGAGCATTGATATGATTGAGCAAGATATTGTTCTTGGTTTGGAGTATTTTGAGAGAATCTGTGTCAATGTAATGTGTGATAACTCCAAAATGCACGCCAATCAGGCTGTAATTGATGAGTTTTTGGACACTCTTTATCCTTTGTATAAAGATGAGTGGCGTATCGATTTCTTGCTTGATAATACAGATTTTGGAGTAGGGTGATGAATGAACTATTGTTGATTGTAAGTCTTGTGCTTGTTTATGGGGGGGTTATTCTTGCCTATTTCTTTTTTGGTATTCAGGGATTGATGGTGTTTGGGGTGTTTGCAACTATTGTGGCCAATATTGAGGTGAGTCTTTTGATTGAGGCATTTGGGATGACGCAAACCTTGGGTAATGTTTTGTTTGCATCAACTTTCTTGATCACGGATGCATTAAGCGAATTTAGGGGCAAAAGAGAAGCTAAGCAGGCAGTGAAATTGACTTTGTTTTTTAGTGTTTTATTTCTGATGTCTTCTCAACTTTGGCTGCATTATGTGCCCATTGATCTTCAGATGGGTGAGAGCTTGCAGCATATTTTTTCACAGACGCCAAGAGTGATTTGTGCTTCCTTACTTGTTTTTGCGATTGCTTCATATTTGGATGTATGGCTTTATCATTGGTGGTGGAAGTGGAGTGTGAGGCTTTGTGGAGATCAGGAGAGATGGCTTTGGGTGCGCAATAATGGCTCTACTCTTATTTCTCAATTTGTCAATACGGTTTTATTTACTCTAGGAGCTTTTTGGGGTGTGTATGAATGGGATGTGATTTTGCAGATCATTATCTCAAGCTATGCGATTTTTGTGTGTTTGGCTATTTTGGACACTCCTATCCTGTATTGTCTTGTTTATTTAGCCAAACAAAAAAATGATTATCATTCGCAAAAACTTTTTGATTAGGGGAATTTATGGCGTTTTATTTGGTTTGTTTGTATTCTTTGTGTTTTGCGATTCCAAGTTTGGTTTTGAATCTTTTGCAATATAGACACATCCAAAAAGCGATGCAAAAAGAGGCGATTTTGCTCTCTCCGAAGGATTTTGTTGAGGCTGGGATCTATGCGCTTGAAAAATTGCGCTTAGCGGTGATGCAAGATATGATGGGATTGATCGTCTTTGTTTTGTGGATTTTCTTTGGGCTAGAGTGGATCAATACACTTTTGGCTCATTATGTGAGATCTGAGATAACTCATCAGGTTTTGATTGTTTTTAGTTTTTTGTTTCTCTCACAGATTCTCTCTATTCCCTTTAAGTATTATCAAGAGATGATCCTTGATAAACGCTTTGGTTTTAGTCATCAGACGATGGGTGTTTTTATCACGGATTTACTCAAGGGGGTCGTTTTGCTTGGGGTTGTAGGTGGAGCGATTTTGTATGTCTTGATCTTTTTGATGAGTGTATTGAGTTATTGGTGGCTTTGGGGGGCTTTGTTTGTGTTAGGTGTGGTGCTTTTGATCAATTTTGTTTATCCAACTTGGATTGCTCCATTGTTCAATAGCTTCACCCCTTTGGCAGATTCTGTGTTGCAAGAGAAGATTGAGGGCTTGATGAGGAGTGTGGGGTTTGAGAGTAATGGAATCTTTGTGATGGATGCTAGCAAGCGTGATGGACGATTGAATGCTTATTTTGGAGGATTGGGCAAAAATAAACGCGTTGTCTTATTTGATACTTTGCTTGAAAAAATTAGCACAGATGGGCTTGTGGCGATTTTGGGTCATGAGCTTGGGCATTTTAAACATAAGGATGTTGTGTTTAATGTTTTGATTCAAGGAGTTTTTTTGTTTGCAATTTTTTACATAGCAGGTTCATTGCCTCAAAGTCTTTTTGCTGAACTGGGGCTAAAAAAAATCCCTGCTAATGTATTGATAATCTTATTTTTGCTCGCTCCTTTGATTTCATTTTGGTTTTTGCCTTTAGTTGGATTTTTTTCAAGAAAGGCAGAATTTAGAGCAGATCGCTTTGGGGCATCATTAAGTTCAAAAAAAACACTCGCAGAGGCACTGATACGCCTTGTCAATGAAAATAAATCATTCCCAAGTTCTCATCCCCTCTATATCTGTTTTCATTTTACTCATCCTCCACTCTTAGAGCGCCTGAAAGCTCTAGATTATGAAGCATAGAATCTCTGATGCCTTAAAAGTGGGGGTAGAAAAACTCTCCAATAAAGAGCGCCCAAGGCTTGAGGCGGAGATTTTGCTTGCTTTTATCTTAGGGGTTGAGCGTATTTATTTGCATACACATTGTGATGAATTTCTCAAAGATTGGATGATACAGGACTTTGTGAGTAAGCTTGAAAGATTGCAGCAAGATGAGCCAATTGAATATTTGATTGGAAGTGTGAGTTTTTATGGCTATAGATGGAGGATACAGCAAGGAGTTTTGATCCCAAGACCTGAGACTGAAATCTTGATTGAGCGAGCAAGTTTGTGGATTGAGCAATATAAAATCAATCGGGTTTTTGAGTTGGGTGTAGGGAGTGGGGTGATCTCTATCATGCTAGCACTGCTTCATCCTAATCTTGAAATCATAGGAAGCGATATAAATCCAAGAGCAATTTCTCTAAGTCAAGTAAATCTTGAAGATTTTGCTCAAAATTATGATCAAACACTGAAAAATCGTGTTAAATTCCACCAAATTGATGTTTTGAGCAATAGAGATTTTTTTCTTGGAGAAAGTTTTGATCTCTTGATTTCAAATCCTCCCTATATTGCCAATCATTTCCCCTTGCCAGCCAATGTGCAATATGAACCAAAAGATGCTTTATTTGGAGGTGATGGTGGAGAGGAGATGTTGTATGCATTGGTGGATTTGGCTCAAGAGATGAGGATCCCTTATCTAGCTTGTGAGATGGGATATGATCAAAGAGAAAAAATGAGCAAAAAACTCAAAGATTCTCAATATCTTGAGTTTTATCAAGATTTGAGTGGATTAGATCGCGGATTTTTATCTATCTTATAGGCTTCAAGCCTTGAAGCTCAAGGTTTGAGCGAACATAGCAAGGAGAAAAAATGCATTCATTTTTAAGAGACTTTTTTTTGTTTTCATCATGGGGAACTGTAGTTGCTTGTGGTATCGTTCTTGGGATTTTTGTCTTGATTGGATATCTAAAAAATCGTCTAAGTTTTGCGCAACGAATGTTTGTGGGGCTATTGTGTGGAATTGGACTTGGGTTGGGGATGCAATATTTTGCAGGATTTCCAGAGGGGGGTATGGCTCAGAGGATTGTGGGTCTTGAGTGGTATTATCAAACTTATGCATGGATTGGATTTATTTCTTCTATTTTTATCAATTTTTTAAAACTTATCGTTGTGCCTATTGTATTGGTTGGGATTTTATATGTGATTTTAAATCTTAGAAATGAGATCAAACTTTCTTCTTTATTTTCTCGTAGTTTATTTTGGCTTCTTTTGACAACGGGGATCGCTTCCATGATCGCTGTTTATCTTGGAGTGCAGTTTTCTTTGGGTGAGGGATTTGTGAGTGGTGAAGTCAAGATTGCTCGCGAAGTGAAGAGCTTGGATCAGATTCTTTTGGGATTGATGCCAAGCAATATCATCGGATCAATGCAGCAAAATGCTGTTGTGGGTGTTGTGATTTTTGCAATGATTTTTGCATTGAGTGCACGAGCTGTGGGAGATGAGCATCCTTTCTATCAATCCTTTGTAAAATGTGTGGATTTTTTGCATCAAGTGATGATGAAAATTGCCATGCTTGTGATTGAATTTATGCCTTATGCTGTTGTGACAATGATTGCTGGGGTATTGATGCGTTATGGGATTGATGCGATTTCTCCCGTTTTAATTTTTATTGCGCTGATTTATTTGAGTGCATTTTGTGTATTTATCGTGCATGCCTTGGTCTTGCTAGCACATGGTCTTAGCCCTATGATGTATTTCAAAAAAGCAATTCCTGCTTTGCTGATGGCTTTCACTTCTCGCTCAAGTATTGCCACACTTCCTGTCACGATTGATGTGCTTAAGAATAGAATGGGGGTTAGCTCTATGAGTGCATCATTTGTCGCAACTCTTTCTACTACGATTGGAGCAAATGGATGTGCTGGATATTTGGGTGGACTTGTTGGGGTGTTTGCATTTCAATCTTTGGGTATTGAGGTTGGGCTTGTGCAGGGGATTATGATCGTTGTTTTGTCTGTGGTAGCTTCTATTGGTGTGGCAGGGATTCCTGGAATTGCCACAATGGTGGCCTCAATTGTTTTGACAGGTCTTGGCTTGGGTGAGCATTTTGGAATCTTGGCTATTGTCTTGGCAGTTGATCCAATCATGGATATGGCAAGAACGATGAGCAATGTCAGTGGGGGTATGATTGCAAGCATTGCTGTGGATAAGGAGCTCAAAACCCTCAATAAAGAGGCTTATAATGCTTAAAATGTCTGCAGAATGAAAGCTTTAAGCTCTTCTTGGTTGCCACAGATGATCCCTGTTTTTGGTAAATTTTTAATTGATTGCGATGTCGATAAGATTGAGCCAAATTGAGTGCGATTAAATGTGCTTTGGCGTTTGGCAAGTTGGGCTGTGTGAGTTGAGATAAGTGTGCAGAGTTCTTGGATATTTGAGGCAATCTTTGGGTTTTGGGGAGGGGTTTTTCCTTGTAGGACTTCAAGTGGAGTCTGGGTGAGGTATTGGATACATTCTTTGACGCCGATTGCACCTGCTGGCTGAATCAAATAATCATAATGCTTAAAAATAGATTCAATCTCCTCAAGCAATCCTTTTTGCAGCATAGATTGTGTCCTTTTTAAGATGCGCTTTCTTAAGAGATCGCGATCGATAGAGAGTGCATATTTTTCAATCGGATGTGGAAAGGGCTCTCGTGGATGATTGGCAAAGAAAAGAGATGGAGGAGTGTGGGTTGCGAAATAAATCTCAAGAGCCCGATAGAGGCGATAGGTATCGTTGGGATGGATGGGATAGTTTGGATCGATGGCATGCAAAAATGTGTAGGGATCGGGTAGGGATTGAATCTGCTTGTGAATAGCTTGACTTTGTTGGGTAGAGAGAGGAGGGTGTGGAGAGAGTCCTTCAATAATACTTTTGAGATAAAAGCTTGATCCACCGATGATAAGGAGGGCTTTGTGTTGTTTTTTTTGGCTTTGCTGAATGGCTTGAAGAAGGAGAGTTTTGAAGAGTGGGGCATTGTTTGCTTGATTGGGTTTTAGGATGTTGATTCCATGATGTGGGATTTGCGCGAGCTCTTCTTTGGAGGGTTTGGCTGAGACGATATCAAACTCTTGATAGATCGCTAGAGAATCAAGGGAAAAAATATCGCAGTTGAGCTGTTGAGCAAGCTCCAAGCCAAATGCACTTTTCCCGCTTCCAGTCGCACCAAGAATGGCGATTAGGCGAAAATTATGCAAGGTTAGATTTTTCCCTTAGCTTTCAAAACAGCTTGGTGTGCTGCTTCTTGGATGATCCCTTTTAGAGCATGACTTTCTAAATAGGCCAAGCCCTCAGCAGTCGTTCCTCCAGGACTTGTAACAAGTGTTTTGATCTCTTGTGGGGTGGAGGATGAGAGAAGGTGGGCAAACCCCTCAAAAGTAGCATATACAAGCTCTCGACTTTGATTAAAAGCAATCCCCTCACGCACTCCTGCTTCAATCAATGCTTCTGCAATGAGGGCTAAAAAAGCTGGAGAACTTCCATTGGTGGCAATGCTAGCATCAATCAAGCTTTCATCTCCTAGGACTGTTGCCCAGCCAAAGGCTTGAGTGAGTTTGATGGATAGGGCTTGAGCTTCATGTGTGCCTATGCAAAATAGACTTGTTGCTGATTTTTGAACTTTTGCACTGACATTTGGCATTGCTCGTGTGATATTTTGCGCTAGGGGGAAATGCCGCTTGAGGGTTGAGCTCTCCACGCCAGCCATCACAGAATAAAGCAAGAAAAATGATTGATTGAGTTGAAGAGAGGAGAGACCTTTGGGCTTGATACAAAGAATAAGAATTGAATCTTTGGAGACAAATTCCTCTAAAGATGAGATTGCTTGAAGGTTGGGATAGCGTGAAGCAAATGTTTGGGCGCGTTCAAAATCGCGTCCAAATACATAAAAGTTGGCCAAACGAAAGTCAGGATGATTGGAAAAGCCATCCATCATCGCAGAGGCTAGATTCCCATAACCAATTAAGATGAAGTTTTGCATAGGCTTTTAAGATTGAATTTGATCTTTGTAATAAGAGTCAATGGTTTCTGCAAGTCCGTATTGGGGATATTTGGCGCTATCTAAGACGACTTGTGCCATTGTTTTGTTTTTGATATTGAAAATTACTGGGGCTAGAAAGTTGATCGTTGATTGCTCAATTGGAGTTTGAATCACCATAATATTGCCAACCAAAACATCCTCTTCATTTTTAATATCTAAAAGAAGCTCAAGAGCTGAGGGGATCTCAAAATCATAAGGACGCAGTGCAAAGGGATTGATCAGAGTGAAAATTGGTGAAGAATCTTCATCATTAGAGAGTTTCATAAAAAGATCATCAATCTTTTCAAGTCTCATTTTGCCTACATCTTCAAAACCTAAAATGGGTGACTTTACCTCAAAAACCATCTTTATTCTCCTGATAGTCTATATCTCAATATCAACAGGACGGCTTCTCGCTTTTTGATCTTGATATTTGGGAGTGAGTGCAGTCTTGTCGTTTTTAATTTATTCTATCCTAAAACATTTTAAAATTAATATACAACTAGAGCCGTGTGAGATATAATCGCACACTTCTTAAAGGGCAAAATAATAAAAACTCGCATTGAGTTTGTAAATGATTGCATTTTGTTGTAAGGTCAGATGTGGGAATGAAGATTCGGTTGTTTGTTTGTGTTGTGTGTTTGGGGATGTTTTTTGTTGCATGCTCTAAAAAGGTCGATGAGTATGATAAGCCTGCGATGTATTGGTATGAAGAAATTTTCAAAGAGATTCGCTATGGCAATCTTGAAACAGCTGATACCAAATTCGCTTCATTGCAAAGTGAGCATGTGAACTCTCCGCTAGTGCCAGAGGCGATGCTTGCTTTGGGACATGCACATATGGCACAAGATGAATTTTTGCTTGCAGAATTTTATTTTGATGAGTATTTGAAGCGTTTTTCAAATCGTGCAAACTATAGTTATATCAACTATCTCAAGATTTTAGCCAGATATTATTCTTTCAAAAATCACAGCAAGGATCAGCAATTTATGATGGATTCTATGGTTGAGATTCAAAACTATTTGGATGCTTATCCAGATGAGATCTACACACCCTATGTCGCATATATTCTGACCAAATTTAAGTTAGGTCAAGCAGAATTGAATTCAGCGATTGCTAATGTATATCAAAAAGAAAACAAGAAATATGCAGCCAAGTTGTATCTAGATCGCAATGATGAGGATTTGAGAAAGAATTTTAGAAATGTCACAAATGGAGTGCCTTGGTATGTGATGGAGGCATTGGAGATCAAAAAGATCGATTATATTCTTCCTTCTTATAAACCTTGGTATGTGATGATTTTTAATTGGTAGGAGGTTGGATGAATCCAGATTTGTTCAAAATAAACATTATTGTAGAGGAGAATCTCTCTGTCTATCCCTTTATGATCACCCCCGTTTTTGTGAGTAATCAAAAAAATATTCAAGCCATCAATCAAGCATTTAGTGGAAGCAAAAAACTCTTGATTGCCTTTTTTGAAGAGGGGAGTAATGAGGATTTTTATCGTGTGGGTGTGGTGGGGGAAATTATGCGCAAGGTGGCTTTGCCTGATGGTCGTATGAAGATTTTATTTAGAGGGATTGGGAAGGCTATTATCCAAGAACTCACTTCTCACTCGCCACTTGAGGGAAGTGCTCAGACTTTTGTTTATAAACCTTACAATCAAGAAATGATTGAGGCGACTTTGGAGGTTTTGCGTGAGCAGCTTCAATATTTGGCCAATGTCAATTCTTCTATCTCTCCAGAGCTTCTTAGAGCAACAGAAGAAGCACAAGATCCCAATCGAATAGTTGATCTGATCGCCTCAAGTCTTAAACCTAAAAAATCTCAAGCTTATGAGTTATTTGCCAAAGATGATGTGCAAGAGAGATTATTGCTTTTGATTGAGCTAATCGTGGCAGATATTGAGAATCAAAAGTTACAACGAGAGATCAAAAGTCGTGTCCAAAACAAGATGGACAAGGTAAATAAAGAGTATTTTCTCAAAGAACAAATTAGACAGATTCACAAAGAGCTTGGACTTGAGGGGCAGAAAGAAGAGGAAATTGAGCGCTATCGAGATAAGCTTGCCAAAATCAAGCCTCATATCAATGAGGAGATTCACAAAGAGATTAAGCGCCAGATTGATCGTCTGAGTAAAATGAATCAAGATAGTGGGGATGCAAATATCATCCAAAACTATATCGAGTGGGTATTAGAGATCCCTTTTGGCAAACTTAGCAAAGAAAAGATCTCAATCCAAAATGTGCAAAAACAACTTGATAGTGATCATTATTCTCTTGAAAAACCCAAAAAAAGAATCGTCGAATATTTTGCTGTCAAAGAATTGCTTGCTCTCAGGGGTAAAGAAAGTAAAGATTCTAAGGGAACGATTTTGTGTTTTTATGGTCCTCCAGGTGTGGGAAAAACCTCATTGGCAAATTCAATTGCTAAAGCGATGGGAAGATCTCTTGTGCGTCTTGCCTTGGGGGGATTGGAAGATGTAAATGAGTTAAGGGGTCATCGTCGTACATATCTTGGAGCAATGCCTGGGAGAATCACTCAGGGATTGATTGATGCCAAAAGTATGGATCCTGTGATGGTGCTTGATGAGATCGATAAAGTAGGGCGTAGTTTTAGGGGAGATCCTACAAGTGTGCTTTTAGAGATTTTGGATCCTGAACAAAATAAAGAATTTCGCGACTATTACACTAATTTTAATCTTGATCTTTCACATGTTGTTTTTATTGCCACAGCCAATGATATTTCACAGATCCCAGCTCCCCTAAAAGATCGTATGGAATTTATTCAGATTTCAAGCTACACTCCCCAAGAAAAGGAGCAGATTGCCAAAAAATATCTGATTCCCCAAGAGCTCAAAAAGCATGGCTTAAAAAACTATGAAGTGAGTATTACCTCAGGTGCGCTCAAAGAAATCATAGAAAAATATACAAGAGAATCTGGAGTGCGCAATCTTCGCAGGCAAATTGCAACAATCATGCGCAAAAGTGCTCAAAAGATTTTACTTGAGAGTTTGGATGGAGGAGAGAGTAAGGTCTCAATCAATCAAAAAAATTTATCTGATTTTCTAGATAGGATTGTTTTTGAGATCGATCCTGCTGATAAGGTCAATCGCATTGGGGTTGTGAATGGATTGGCATGGACAAGTGTGGGAGGTGATGTGCTTAAGATTGAGGTTGTGCGTGTTTTGGGGAAAGGGAATCTTGCTCTGACTGGAAGTCTGGGAGATGTGATGAAAGAATCAGCACGGATTGCTCACTCTGTGATCAAGGTTTTGCTCTCTGAGGGAAAACTAGATACAAAACTCAAAACCCCAAAGGAAGCATCTCATAAAGATGATAAAGATAAGAGAGTTAAGCCAATTTATGAGTATTATGATTTGCATTTGCATGTCCCAGAGGGTGCAACACCCAAAGATGGTCCAAGTGCGGGCATTGCGATGGCAAGTGTAATCGCCTCTATCTTAAGTGATCGCAAGATTAGAGCTGATGTTGCGATGACTGGTGAGCTGACTTTGAGCGGAAGAGTTTTGCCCATCGGGGGCTTAAAAGAAAAATTGATCGCTGCATATAAGGCTGGAGTGAAAAAGGTTTTAATCCCGCTTAAAAATCATCAAAGAGATCTAGATGAGATTCCATCTGAGGTCAAAGAAGGGCTTGAAATTATTGCTGTGGAGAAAATAGAAGAGGTGCTCCAAGAAACTTTGGTCTAGGATAGAGTATTTTGGAGGTTTTTATCTTGTAGTGAGATAAGAACTTCTTCTAAGCTCTTTAAGAAATAGTCATAGTCTTGCAAAATTCCAAAATTTCCAATCCTTGATATTTGAGTTTTGAGATGACTTTGTCCGCTTGAGATAAGGATTTGTTTATCTTGTGCAAGGATGTTTTTGATCTGATTGTGTGGATCACAAAAAGCGATGATAGAGTCTGCAGGAGATGTGGAATAAATGGGGATTTTGTAGTGATTGAGAAGATCTCTTGTTTGTTTGGCTCGTTTGGCAACTACTTGATAATTTATCTCAAAATCAAGATGTTCAAACACCCATGAGAGTGCGACAAAAAGTGAAGAGGGAAGACTAAAGGCAATAGGGGAGTGAAGATAGTTTTGCAAGGCAAGATAGAAGGAGAGGGGTGATCTTGTTTGAATGAGTTTCAATGCAGGATTGCTGATACCCACAAAGGCTAGTCCTGTGGGTAGCATAAGTGCTTTTTGCGTTGCTCCAATGCATGCATCAATATGAGTAAGATTGAGAGATTCTGCTCCAATAGAGGCGATGCCATCAAGGATGATTAGAATCTGTGGGTTATATGCCTTGATTTCTTGTGCGATGAGGGCATAGGGTTGTTTTACCCCTCCACTGCTTTCTACACTTTGAAAACAAACACACTCAATATGAGGATAAGATCGCAAATAATCCAAAACCTCTTGGGGTGAGTGGGCTTGATTCCATTCTTTTGTGATGCTGTGAGTTTGGATGCGGAGGTTATGTGCGATTTGACTCCAGCGTTGCGCAAACTTTCCATTTTCTAAAACAAGGACACTGCTTGGAGCAAGACTGCTCAATGCGCTCTCCATCCCCCCACTTCCGCTTGAGAGTAGGAAGAATATATGGGGTAAGCCTAGGAGTTTTTTCATATTTGTCACACATGATTCAAAAATTTCTTCAAACTCCTTGGAGCGATGATGTAGGGTTGGAGATGCAAGAAGTGAGAGAATTTGATCGGGTGTTTGAGTGGGTCCAGCGCTAAAGAGTTGCATACTATCTCCAAAAGAGAATCTTAAACTTATAAAGTTTGTGGCATTTTGCCACGAGTTGCAAAAACTTAATCAGTTTCGTGTAAAAACACTTTATAATAACCGCTTTTGAAATATCTGAAACATTTTTATAAGGAGATGAATTCATGGCAACAGTGATTCGATTGACAAGAATGGGTAGAAAGAAAAAGCCTTTTTATAGAGTAGTTGTGACTGATAGTAGAAAAAGAAGAGATGGAGGGTGGATTGAATCTATTGGGATTTATAATCCTCTTGTTGAGCCTGCTTATATCAAAATCAATCAAGAAAGATTGGCTTATTGGAAGAGTGTTGGTGCTAAGATGAGTGAGAGAGTAGAGAAGCTTTCATCTACAAAGTAATGATTGAGCATTTTGTCAGAGAGTATGCCAAGAAACTTGCAACACATCCAGAACTCATTAGAGTGGAATCCCAAGATCATGGGAGCGATGTAGATTTGACACTTTTTGCTTCTTGTGAAGATGTAGGGAAATTTATAGGCAAGAATGGAAAGATGATTCATTCTTTGAAAAATGTATTATCTGGTTGCAAAGTTAAAAATGGAAAGAGCTACAGGATCGTTGTTCAACCCATATGATTGAGGTCGCTAAGATTGGAAAAACGGTGGGGGTTTATGGGGGGCTTAAGTTGCATCTTTTGACAGATTTTCCACAAATTTTTTCTTCTGATGTTACCTTTTTTGCTCAAAAGGGGCATCTCAAACAAGAGATTTTTAAACTCAAAATCAAGACTTATCAAGATGGTATTGTGTGTTTTTATGGATATGAAAGCCTAGAGAGTGCCAAGACTTTGACTAATGCTGTGCTAAGTATGAGTATAGAAGATACAAGGATGATATGTCCATTGCAAGAGGGGGAGATGTTTTGGTTTGATCTGATTGGAGTTAAAGTAGTGGAGCGTGGTGAGCTATTAGGGTATGTCAAAGAAATTGATCGGATTGGGGAGACTGATTATCTAATCGTTGCAGCCAATAGTGCTGAGACAAAACGCCCTAAAACTTTTATGATCCCCTATATTGAGCGCTATATTTTGTCCGCATCTTCAGATGAGATTCAAACTTCTGGAGCCAAAGATATCTGGCTAGAGAGTTAGATGAAATTTACCTTTTTGACACTTTTCCCTTCACTTGTGCGATTTTATTTTGAGGATTCGATTCTTAAGCGTGCGATAGATCAAAGATTGATTGAGATTGAGATTGTGAATCTAAGAGATTTTGCGCAGAATAAATATCAAAAAGTCGATGAGCCTCAGATTGGGGGTGGAGCTGGACAGGTGATCTGTGCTGATGTTTTGGATCGTGCTTTGAGTGCAATTTCTACAGAGGCACATATTGTATTTTTAACACCAAGTGCGCCACTGTTTTCTCAAAAAGATAGCATAAGGCTTGCTCAAAAAGAGCATATTGTATTTGTATGTGGGCGTTATGAGGGATATGATGAGCGAGGACTTGAGCTCTGGGCTGATGAAGTGTTTTGTGTGGGAGATTTTATTGTGACTGGGGGAGAGCTACCGGCTTTGTGTCTATGTGATAGTATCTCTAGGCAATTAGATGGAGTTTTGGGCAATGCACAATCTTTGATCGGAGAGAGTTTTGAGGATTTTTTGCTCGAGGCTCCTGTTTTTGCCAAAACAATCCAATGTGATGAAAAATTTTCAAAAATTTCTCCACCTTTGGAATATTCTAGGGGAAATCATAGTAAAATTGCGGGTTTAAAACTTAGCCTTTCTGAATGTAAGACAAAATATCATAGACCCGATCTTTATCAGAAGTGGAAAAATCATAAGGATAAAAAATGAAAAATCGTTATATTGAGAGCTTTGAGAAAGCACAAATTACAGGAAAAGAAGTCCCATCATTTAAGGCAGGAGATACTTTGAGACTTGGGATCAAGATCCAAGAAGGAGATAAGAGCAGGATTCAAAATTATGAGGGGATTTGCATCGCTGTGCGTGGAAATGGTGTAGATCGAACTTTTACGGTGAGAAAAATGGGTGCAAACAATGTGGGTGTTGAGAAGGTTTTCCCACTTTATAGTGAATCATTGGACAAAATTGAAGTATTGCGTATTGGTCGTGTGCGCCGAGCAAAGCTTTATTACCTCAGAGATCGCAAAGGAAAATCTGCGAGAATTCGAGAGCTTAGAAAATAACTATTTAAAGTATGGGGGTGGGGGTGAAAAATGGGGTGATTATTCTTCCTGATTTGCTTGGATAATTGTTTTTAGATTGAGAATACTTTCAAATTTACTTCTAAAGCTTTCAAGCTCAAGTTGTTGATTGATTTGAATAAGATGCTCGATGTTATCACGCTGAGCTTCATAAATCTCCATAATGCTCTCTTGCTCATCAAATGGGATGTTGTGTAGTTTTTGTCTAATTTCTTTAAGTATGTTTTCTTGAAATGAGTGAAATAAGATTTTTGCAATCTTTTGAATCTGTTCCATTGGAATTTGGCGAAAATGTTTGTGAATCATCAAAATAACATCTTCAATGGAAAAATGCTCAAAAAATCCAAGAGGCAAATCAAAGATTTCTTGAGGATCTTTGAGAGTTTTGAATGGATTTTGTGGTTTGAGAATCTGTGTCTCTTGTTGCTTTTCTGAATTGAATCTTTGCACAAATGATTTGATTCCTTGTGTATAGATTTCTTGTAATTCTTGCAGACTTTTGGATTGGATTTCTTCTTGGCTTAGACCATGAGAGATGAGGAATTTTTGGATTGTCTTTTCTACCATTGTTTTCTCATTGCCTGATGGATCGCAAGAAGATCAAGATGCTCTCTGACATCATGGACTCTTAGAATATCTGCTCCATTTTGGAGTGCGATTTGATGAAGTGCGAGTGTTCCACTTAGTCTGTTTTCTATACTTTGTTTGGTTAGGATCCCAATGGTATTTTTGCGACTTGCTCCCACAAGTAGAGGGAGATTGAAGCGCTTGAAATGCATAAGATTTTGGATTAGAGAAAGATTGTGCTCTACTTCTTTGGCAAAGCCAAAACCAATATCTAAAATAATATTTTCTATGCGATGTTCTCGAAGCTGTGTGATTTTGCTCTCAAAAAATGCATCAATTTCTGCAAAGAGATGCGTGTAGTTGGTCAGATTTTGCATTGTCTTAGGTGTTCCCCTTGAATGCATTAAGATTGCTTGAGCATTGTATTTGGAGCATACTTGAATCATATCAGGATTAGAAAATCCCAAAATGTCATTTAAGATTCTAAATCCATGTGAGAGCGCAAAATCAGCGACACTAGGATTGTATGTATCGATACTAAATGTTGCTAGATTGTGAAGTTTGTTTTGCTCAATGAGGAGGATGAGATCTTTTAGGCGTTTCAACTCTTCTTGGGGATCGATAAGTTCGCTTTGAGGCCTTGAGCTTGCCCCTCCAATATCAATGATTTCTATCCCAAGATCGATATAGGATCTGATCTGATTGATGGCTTGATGTGGGTCAAAGCGACTTCCTTCATAGAAGCTATCTGGTGTTAGATTGAGGATTGCCATTAGTTTTGGTTGATCTGGGAGTGTACTTTTGAGATGAGTTTTGAGCGTATTGGCAATTTCTTTGAGACCAAAGGGCTGAATCTGACATTTTTGGATGATTCTCCGAATCTGTGATGTAGAACCCAAAAGAATGCAATCATAATGACTTTGTTTGCACAGAATAAAATCTCTAGGTGTGGCCAAGTCCGCACCCACACTGATGGCTTCTTGTTTGAGAATATGTGTCGCACTTAAAGAAAGTCTGTGGATTTTGAAAACAAAGTCCCGTGATTTTTGTTTGATGATTTTCTCACCACCTTGATCAGTTCCAAGAATTTTGAGATTTTGCTCAAGTAATGAGGGATGAATGCGCCATACAAAGGGTTTCATTTGCGCTCCACTAGATGAAGTAGTATGGGAAGAAGGACGATATGGATTCGCTCATAATGAGCATTGGCTTGGATGGCTTTGTTGAAAAAATCAAGTTCTTTTTGTGGAAGCTTGATGTTGGAGGCTTGAATGGTTTTGAGCAGTGATTGAATGATTTCTCTTGCTTGAGTTCTAGAGGGAGATGAATCAAGTGATTTGAGAAAATGATAGATCTGCTCAAGTGTGAGATGTGCAAGATCAAGGTTGAGTGTCGGAATCTCTGAGTTCTGAAGATCATTGATTAAAAGCATTCTGGATCTAATGGTGGGTAAAAGAGCATTTTTGTTTTGTGTAAAGATAAGAAAATCTACCCCACTTGGAGGCTCTTCTAAGACCTTAAGAAGAGCATTTTGAGCCTCGATATTGAAGATTTTTGCAATGATTGCGATATTTTTACCCATCTCTTCAGAGATATAGGCCTCATGGATGATATCTCTTGCACTAGTGATTTTAAGCTCGTCTAATTCAAAGATTCTGAGATTGGGTAGATTGAGCTGCTCAAGGATTTTATGTGCATCTTGCGTGAGATATATCGTGCCCATTTAGTCATCCAAACTTATCTTGCCAAAGATACATGCACTAAGTGCAAGATCAAAGATTTTATAAAGCTGAAGCAATCTAAAATCAAGCATAGGATGATTGGAATTGAGTGAAAAAGCATCTTGAAGCGATTCATCTAAAATCCACAAAAAACTATTTTCATGTCCAATTGCTAGTTCTGCAAATGCATTATTACGCTTTCCAATATAAAAAAACGCATAATCTCGATAAGCAATACCCAAAACATCTTTAATATTTTGAAGATCTTGATGGGGAGAAAATGGAAAATCAAGGATGGGGACAAATGGGCGATTTTTGTGTGCATTGATATGGCTAAGAATGTAGGATTTTAGCCACTCCCTAGGAGAATCACAAATGAGTAAAAAGCTTGTTTCATTCATTATTTGTGTCAAAGTATTGGAGACAAGCTTAGTCCATTTGAAGCGCTCTTCTTCAAGCCATCCACTCAAAAAACCATGGTTGTTTTCTTCGCGGATGGTTTTAAGCATCCAATCTGAGATTTTTTCCATTATTGATCGAGTTGATATGTGGCATGAAGTGCTCGCACAGCTTTTTGTGCGTGACGATCTTCGATGATCATTGAGATTTTGATCTCACTTGTGCCAATCATCATGATATTGATATTTTCTTGAGCCATTGCATTGAAGCAAAGGCTTGCAACTCCAGAGTGTGATTTCATCCCTACACCCACGATAGAGACTTTGGCGATATTGCAGTCATATTCCAATCTTTCAAAAAGATGAGAAAAATCTTGCAAAATTTGCTGGGCTTGAGTGACTTCAGTTTTAGGAATCGTGAAGTCAAGATCGGTTTTTCCATCCCTGCCAATCGTTTGGACGATCATATCGACATTGATTGTGGCTCTAGAGAGTGATTCAAAGATTTTTGCAGCAATTCCTGGCTGATCATCTAAATCGATGATGCTAATACGCGCTTGATTTTTATCAAGTGCAACTCCACTGACGATGGGTTGTTCCATGATGTTCTCCTCTCTTGTGATTAAAGTTCCTTCATTATCACTAAATGAATTGCGAGTGATGAGATTGACATTGAGTTTTTTGGCCATCTCAACAGAGCGATTTAAAAGCACCTTTGCTCCCATACTGGCAAGCTCAAGCATCTCTTCATAGCTGATTTTGTCAATCTTTTTAGCTGATGGTTCGATTCTTGGATCTGTGGTATAAACGCCATCAACATCAGTATAAATCTCACAGCGATCTGCCCTCAATGCCCCTGCCAAAGCTACAGCAGATAGATCACTTCCACCGCGTCCTAAGGTTGTGATTTCTCCTTTGGATGTGGCACCTTGAAAACCTGCGACAATCACGATGTAATTTTGCTCCAAAAGGCTGCGTATCCTCTCTGTGTGAATCTTCTCAATCCGTGCTTTTGTATGCATAAAATCTGTCATCACTCCAGCTTCTTGCCCACTGAGTGAGATCGCCTTGTATCCTTGGGATTCTAGTGCGATTGCAAGCATTGCTCGAGTGACTTGCTCCCCGCTGCTCAAAATCACATCGCATTCCCTTGGATTGGGTAGAGGATAAGCAGAAGAGCAGAAGGCTTGAGAGAGTTGGACAAGCTTATCTGTCTCTCCACTCATAGCTGAGACAACAACGACAAGCTGGTGTCCTTCTTTTTTGCTTTGAATAACGCGTTTGGCAACATTTTCGATCCGCTCACAAGTCCCAACACTCGTTCCACCATACTTTTGAACAATCAACATGATAGGAATCCTTCCTTTTTGAAATAATCCAAAACTTGCTTGTAGATTGGCTTTTTGAAGTGTTTTATCCTATCAAAGATTTTGTCAAATTTGACAAAGGTGTAGTCGCTGAATTCTGGATTTTCTGTGGCAATATTGATTAGCGAATCAGATTTAAGTCGGACAAGAAAATATTTTTGGCTTTGCCCATCAAATGGATAAAACTTATGTGCAACAGGTGAGGGAAAGTCATAATTGATCCAATCTGGGTATTGCGCCAAAATCTCAATTTGATCTGTTCCGATTTCTTCCCTTAGTTCTCTTCTGAGTGCATCTTGAGGATTCTCTCCAGTGTCAATTCCTCCTTGAGGGAATTGCCATATATCTTTCATATCCAAGCGTTTGGCGATGAGAATCTCACAAGAGCTTGGATATCTTGAGGTGAGAACTACAGCAGAAACATTTGGGCGATAATTTTTGTTCATTCTCCCTCCTTAGATTTGAGTTATATTTCCACGCGATTTGTGAAGACATAATGTTTTGAAATTAAAGCATAGATTTGAGGGGTCTTGATGATTTTATATGTCCATATTCCTTTTTGTGCAAGCAAGTGTGGATATTGTGCTTTTAACTCTAGCGATTCTTTGTTGCATCTAGAAGATGCTTATGTGGATGCATTGCTTTTAGATCTAGGCTCTCAGATTGAGGGCAAATCTTTGAAGAGTATTTTTTTTGGAGGGGGGACGCCCAATATTTTGCATCAAAGACACTATGAGAAGATCTTTGATCTCATTTCTAAAAAAGCTAGATTGAGTGAAGAATATGAGATTACTCTTGAATGTAATCCCAATCTTGTCACTCTATCGTGGTGTCAGGCTTTGAGGGATTTGGGTGCCAATCGAGTGAGTCTTGGAGTGCAAAGTTTTTTTGATTTTAAGCTTGATTTTTTGCAGCGTGATCATAGTGAATATGATGTGTTTGTAGCGATTGAGAGAATTAGGCAGGGGGGGATTGATAATGTCAGTATCGATTTGATTTATAACACGCCTTTTGATTGTATTGAGCACTTGCAAGCCGAGATAGAGTGTGTCAAAAGACTTGAGATCGCGCATCTATCGGCCTATGCTCTAAGTATTGATAAGGGATCAAAGTTTTATCAGAATCCTCCAAAACTTCCAGATCAAGATTATTCTTTTGAGATGCGTTCTATGCTAGAGGAAAATGGCTTTATTCAGTATGAAGTGTCTAATTATTTTAAAACACATAAATCACATCACAATCTTGCATATTGGCGTGGTGAAGACTATATTGGATGTGGTGCTGGGGGTGTGGGATGTCTTAATGGGGTGCGACAATGGGGGAGTCATAATATCCAAAGCTATATTCAATCCCCAATGCATAAGCATCAAGAATTTCTCACAGAAGAAGAGAGAAGATTTGAGCGAATCTTTTTGGGGTTGCGTTGTGAGTATGGAGTCTCACTTCAAGATATAAGCCCACAAAAAGCCCAAATGCTCATTGAAGAAAAGAAATGTTTTATCCAAGAGGGGCGCTTGAGGGCTTTGGATGTCTTTTTGGCAGATGAGATCGCTCTTTTTTTAGGCTAGCTTTTCCCATTTGAGCTTGGCTCCCCCTAGGAGGTGAAAGTGTAGATGAGGGATCTCCTGTCCTCCGTGTGTGCCTACATTGGTAATCAGGCGATATCCACTTTGATCTAGTCCCATTTTTCGCGCGACTTCTTGAGTGAATTGAAGCAGCTCTGTCATTGTTTGGGAATCAAGTTCTTGAAAATCTTTAATCTCTTGCTTGGGGATGATGAGAATATGGATAGGGGCTTGAGGAGCGATATCGTGAATAGCGATACAAGATGGGGATTCTAAGACTTTGTTTGCAGGAATTTCGCCATTGATAATTTTTGTAAAAATCGAACTCATTGTTTTTGACCTTTGATATAGAATTACGGATTTTAAAATCCTAACATTATATTATGACGATATACATGACAAGATTGAAGGATCACCAATATGATAGAGATACAGTCATTAAAAGAGAGATTTAACTCCATTATCTCTTTGCAAGACCTAGAGAAATTCAAAGTTGAGATTATTGGCAAAAAGGGAGGTCTCACTCTTGCCTTTGCTGAGTTGAGAAATCTAGAGGGTGAAGAGAGACAAAAACAAGCCAAAACACTCAATGAAATCAAACAAGAGTTTGAAAAGCTTTTTGAAAGCAAAAAACAAGAACTTCAGATTCTTGAGTTGGCCAAAAAGCTTCAAGATGAAAAAATTGATGTGAGTTTATTCACACAAAGCTATGGCGGGAAAGAACACTATGTGCATTTGATGATTGAAAAAATTGTTGATTATTTTGTGGCTTTAAATTTTGAGCTTTGTGAGGGGGGATTGGTAGAGGATGATTTTCATAATTTTGAAGCACTCAATATTTCCAAGTTTCACCCAGCACGCGATATGCAAGATACATTCTATACTCGTGATGAGAAGCTTTTGAGGACTCATACTTCTCCTGTGCAGATTCACACTATGCAAAAAAAATCCCCGCCTTTGAGAATCATCGCTCCAGGTGCTGTGTTTAGGCGAGATTATGATTTGACGCATTCGCCGATGTTTCACCAAGTCGAGGGGCTTGTTGTAGATTCTGAGGGGAGGGTTAGTTTTTCAAATCTCAAGTTTATTTTGGAAGATTTTTTGAGATATATCTTTGGTGATATTACTGTGCGATTTCGCTCCAGTTTCTTTCCTTTTACTGAGCCAAGTGCTGAGGTAGATATTAGTTGTGTATTTTGCAAAGGAGAGGGGTGTAGAGTGTGTTCGCATACAGGATGGCTTGAGGTATTGGGATGTGGGATGGTCAATCAAGCGGTATTTGATGCTGTGGGATATAAAAATGTGAGTGGTTATGCATTTGGATTGGGTGTTGAGCGTTTTGCAATGCTTTATTATGGAATCAATGATTTGCGAAGTTTTTTTGAAGCGGATTTGAGGGTGATAGGTCAATGAAAGTTACAAAACATTTATTAGAGCAGTTTATTTCTCTAAAGGGAATCATAAAAGAAGACATACTAAAAGAACTCAATAAAATTGGTCTAGAGGTTGAGTCATTTATAGAGTATAGAGTCCCAGATGGTGTCGTTGTAGGGAGAGTTGAGAGCAAAGAGAAACATCCTGATGCAGATAAACTTAGTGTATGTCAGGTGAATATTGGAGATCAAACTCTTCAGATTGTATGTGGGGCTTCCAATGTACAAGAAGGGCAATTTGTCGCTGTGGCAACAGAGGGAAGCAAGCTTCAAACACCCAAAGGAGAGCTACTGATCCAACCCACTAAACTACGAGGTGTGGAGAGTTGTGGGATGCTTTGCTCAAGCTTGGAGCTTGGATTCCCAAAACTCAATGATGGAATCTTGGTGCTTGATGAAAGTATTGGACATCTTAGGCTTGGAGAATCTCTCCACTCATATGCTTTGTTTGATAATTTTGTGATTGAGCTTGGCTTGACGCCCAATCGTGGTGATTGCTTTAATGTTTTGGGTGTTGCGCGTGATTTGAGTGTAGCATTTGGGCTGCCTTTGAGGATGGAAAGCTATCAAGATGAAAATACTGTTCTTGGAATTGGAAGGGTATTGCAGATTGTCAATGAAGGGCAATTTGCTTCATCTGTGCTCTATAAGGTTGCAGATTTTAGATCTCTAAGAGTTCCTCTTGAAGTTAGCCTTTCTTTGGCGTTGTGTGATTTGGAGATTGAAAATCACATACAGGATTTTTTGACATATGCGATGCATAATGTCGGGGTGATTTTACGCATTTATCCTTTTGCATATTTTCAAAATGCTAAGCTTGAAGAAAATAAGGGGGAGATTCTTTTGCGTTGTGAGGATGGGATCGATTATGTATGTGGAAGTCATGATCGAGTCGCTGTGGGAATCAGTCCAAATTACGAGATTTTATCTCTAGAAGGTTTGTTTGTCTTGGAAGCAAGTTTTATCCTGCCTCAAATTGCCTCAGAGATCATTTATACTCACAAACAGCTATCAAAAGATTCAAAAATGACTCATAAAAGTACGCGTGGAAGCAATCCAGATCTACTTTTGGGAATGCAATATCTTTGTGATTATTTGATTAAATTTACCGAAGTTGATGTGTATTCTAGTCATCATATCGTGAGTGTTGAGGAGCCATTGAGGGGGATTAAGATCACTTTTGAAGCGATCAACTCAATGATTGGACAGGAAATTGAGCGCGAGATTGCGACCAATCTTTTGAAAAAAATAGGCTTTAAAATTGAGGCAAGTTTTGATGAGACTTTTTTTATGGCCTTTCCACCTTTGTATCGCCACGATATCCAGACAATTCAAGATGTGACAGAGGAGATTTTGCGCTTTTATGGGATAGAAAATATCCAAAGTGCCCCCCTTGTTTTTCAAGAGCATTCCTTAAGAGAGAATCAAACCTATTTTGATTTTAAGGCCAAGCGCAATCTCCTCAAAAGAGCCGTTGCACTTGGATTTTGTGAGACGCTTCATTATGTTTTTGTTGATCGAGACAAACTATTGGATCTTGGATTTGAGGTGCTCAAAGAACATCTTGATGTGCTTAATCCAATCACAAATGAACTCAATTCGCTCAGAACTTCCCTGATCCCTGCGATGCTTGAGAGTATCCAAAGAAATGAGAATCTTGGCTTTAGGGCAATTGCGATGTGTGAGAGTGGAATCTGCTATACATCAGAGCGCGATGAGATCGAAAAGCTTGCATTTGCTGTGAATTCTCTCAAAGAGATTGAAGCTTTTCCTCATTCTAAGGGAGTAGAGTGGGATTTTTATAGTTTTGCTGATGTCGTTTTTAGGGTGATTGGGGATGCTAGGCTTGTGGAGATGGAAGAAAATGCACTGACTTCTAAGCTTTTGCACTTATATCAGAGTGCATGGATTGTGAAAAATGGACAGAGAATTGGCTACATTGGGAAGCTCAATCCTAGAAGTGGTTTTGATGGAGGATTTGTGTGTGAGGTGCTTTTGAAACCTTTGTATCAAGATGTGCAGAGAAAATGCCAAGAATTTTCAAAATTTCAGGCAAGTGTGCGAGATCTCACAGTAATGATTAACTCTAAGATTTCATTTGATCTTGTGCATCAAGCGATTCATCAAGCTAAGATTGAGAATCTTGTTTCATTTTATCCCCTTGATCTATATAGGCATGAGAGTTTTGGAGAATCTGTGGCTTTGAGCATTCGCTTTGTGCTTCAATCGATGCATAAAACACTTCAAGAAGAAGATTTGCAACAAAGTATGCAAAGCATCATAAATCTTTTACATCAAAAATTTGGAGCAACATTGCGTCAATGATTCTTTGTCCCAAAATAGATGTGCCAAAACAGCTTGAGTTTGATTGGGTTGCTCCAGACAAATCCCTTTCTCACCGCAGTTTAATTTTTGCATTTCTTACACAGGGGGTGAGTGAGATTGAGAATCTTTTGGATTCTCAAGATGTGCGCTCAACTCTTGAGATTGCTCAACTTTTGGGAGCAAAAATTGAGCAGAGAGGAGAGAGATTGTTGATCTCTCCACCACACAAGCTTCCAGCTCAAGCATATTTGCAATGCAATAATTCTGGGACGACAATGCGTCTTTTTGCTGGACTTTTGAGTGGAAGCAGGGGGAGTTTTACATTTGATGGAGATATGAGTTTGAGGAGGCGTCCTATGCAGAGGATTCGAGATCCTCTTGAGCAGATGGGAGCCTTGCTTTCTTCCTCAAATGCTCCATTTGTATTGGAGGGGAGTGAAACATTGAGAGGAATTTGCTTCCATAGCTCCATCGCTTCAGCACAGATCAAAAGTGCTTTTATCCTAGCAGCCTTGCAAGCTAACTGTGAAAGTCGCTATAGTGAAGAAGAGCTCAGTCGAGATCATAGTGAGCGTTTTTTGTCTCATTTGGGGGCCCAAATCATTCAGCACGATAAAGAGATTTTGATCTCTCCTCTCAGTCATCCATTACCCTCTTATCACTTTAAGATTCCCAATGATCCCTCAAGTGTGATCTATCTTATTGTCGCCTGTCTGATTTCACATCAGATGGAGATTAGAATCTCAGAAGTTTTGCTCAATCCTACAAGAATCCAAGCTTTTGAGATTCTCAAACAAATGGGTGCATATCTAAGCTATGAAATCACACTTGATGGGGTGGAGCCAATCGGCGTAGTGTATGCTAGATCTAGTGAGCTACAGGCTATTGAGATTTCATCTTCTATTTCATGGCTGATTGATGAGATCCCTGCTCTTTGTATCGCACTAGCTTGTGCGAAAGGAGTGAGTTATATTTATAATGCTCAGGAATTGAGGTTTAAAGAAAGTGATCGCATTGCCTCGATTGTCTCAAATCTACTAGCTTTGGGGATTGAGGCAGAGGAATTAGAAGATGGAATCAAAATACATGGTGGGGAATTTTGTGATGGAGTTGTGCAGAGTTTTGGTGATCATCGCATTGCGATGAGTTTTGCTCTTGCAGGAGTGAGAAATCAAGTTGAGATTGTAGGGAGTGAGTGTATTGATATCTCATTTCCTCGTTTTTTTGATTTTTTAAAATTTTTTGTGAGTTATAAAGGATGGAAATGAAAGTGCGTTTGGCAAAGAGTTTTGGATTTTGTTTTGGTGTCAAAAGAGCGATCAAAATCGCTGAAAAAAGTCGTGGAGGTGTTACCTTTGGAGCTTTGATTCATAATCAAAAAGAAATTGATCGGTTGCGTCATTCTTTTGGTGTGAAATTGGTGCAAACCCTAGATGAAGTAGATGGAGGGGATCAAGTCATTGTCCGCACGCATGGAATCCCCAAAAATGATCTAATGGCTTTGCGTCAAAAGAATGTCTCTGTCACAGATGCAACATGTCCTTATGTCACCAAACCTCAAAAAATTGTAGAAGAGATGAGTGCTCAAGGATATCAAGTGATTATTTTTGGAGATATGACGCATCCAGAGGTAAAAAGTGTGATGAGCTATTCAAGCACCCCAGCAATCGTAGTGGGAAGCTTGGATGAACTGATCGATACCAAAATCCCAAAACGCGTAGCATTGGTTTCTCAGACTACAAAGCAAACGGAAAAATTTATCGAAATTGCACATTTTTTGATCCGCAATGCTCATGAAACAAGAGTGTTTAATACAATTTGTAATGCAACATTCCAAAATCAAGATGCAACGCGTGAGCTTGCCCAAGAAGTAGATGTGATGGTTGTTGTGGGAGGATTGAGTTCTTCCAATACAAAACAGCTCTTTAGTATTGCCAAAGAATACTGTCCAGATAGCTATCTTATCGAAGATGAAAAAGATTTGAACAAAGAGTGGTTTTTGGGTAAAAAAATTTGTGGTTTGACAGCGGGTGCTTCTACACCAGATTGGATTATTCAAAATGTTAAAAGGGCGATTGAGGCATTATAAATATCAGTCTAAAACCCTTGTGTTATAAGATAGAATAGCAATATTTTATTGTAAGGAATGAAGGTCATGAGGATTAACCCAGAACAGATTGAAAGTTTAAAATTAGATGATGAGCTTGATTTTGAAGCTCTGCTCAATGAGAGCGAGAGACGCTTAGATGAGGGCAAGATCCAAGAGGGCGTGATTGTAAGGGTTGATAATGATTATGCGATGATCGCTGTGAGCGGTGCTAAGCAAGAGGGGAGATTGCCAATCACTGAGATTCAGGATAAGTCTGGCAATGTTTTATTTGCTGTGGGCGATAAAATTGAGGTTTATGTGAGTGGAAATCAAGAGCGCTTATCGATTTCACACAAAAAAGTTGAGAAGCTAAGAAAACTTGAGCAAAAGATTGCTGAGATTAAAGATAATTATGAGGGATTGGTCGTAAATTGCGAAATTATACGCAAGAATAAGGGCGGATATGTTGTGGAGTTTGATGGGGTAGAAGCATTTTTGCCAAGACGCGAATCAGCCCTTCGAGATGATGGCAAAATAATTGGCAAGCAGGTCAAAGCTATTGTTATTGGTGTCAATGAGGCTGAGAGAACTATTGTCGTTTCTCGTAAAAAATATCTTGATGAAATAGAAAAAAATCGTGAGAGCAATATCCAAAAGCTTCTAGGCGAGCTTGACAAGGTGCATGAAGGAGTCGTTGTCAAAGCAGCTTCATTTGGGATTTTTGTAGAGGTGGATGGCGTCGAGGGATTGGTGCATTATACAGAGATCAGTCACAAGGGTCCTGTCAATCCGATGTTATTTGTCAATACAGGCGATAAAGTGCAGGTGAAAGTATTGGGATTTGATTCTGAGAAAAAACGCCTTTCTTTTTCAATCAAAGCGACACAAGATGATCCTTGGAAAGAGATTGAAGATAAGCTAGAAGTGGGTGATACGATCCGCGTTGTGGTCAGTAAGATCGAGAATTATGGAGCATTTGTTGATCTAGGAAATGGAACAGAGGGATTCTTGCATATTTCTGAAATTTCTTGGGATAAACAGCTTCAGCATCCATCTGATGTGATTTCTGAAAAACAAGAGCTAGATGTAGAAATCATCGAAATTGATATGACTAAAAGAAGATTGAGAGTTTCACTTAAAAAATTGATGCCAAAGCCTTTTGCTCAGTTTGCACAACGAGTGAATGAGGGGGATGTGTTGGAAGGGAAAGTTGTGAAAACTACGGATTTTGGAGCTTTTGTCAATGTGGGAGAAGTAGATGGATTGTTGCACAATGAAGACTATTCATGGGATAAAAGTAAAAAAGCTTCATCTTTGCAAGTAGGCGATTGTGTTCGTGTCAAAGTGATCAAAATCGATCGATCCAATGAAAAAATCTCTCTTTCGCTTAAGGCTCTTGAAGAGTCTCCTCTTGATCGTTTTCTCAAGGATTACTCTCTTGATAGTGTTGTGAAGGGAAATATTGTAGATATCAAAGAATTTGGTGTGTTTATCTCTTTGGGTGAGATTGAAGCTTTGATTAGAGATGAGGATCTTGTGCCACTTAAGAAAGAAGAGATAAAAATTGGTGATGAGATTGAAGGTGTTGTTGCTCATATTGATCGTCAAAACTCAAGAGTAAGAGTCTCTATCAAGAGACTTGATCGTATCAAAGAGCGTGAACAGCTCAATCAATATAACTCTGATTCTAAAATGACTCTAGGTGATATTCTCAAACGACGAGAGCAATGAAAAGTAAAGCTTTAGCTTTTTTTGCATTTTGCGCTTTGTTTTTCTGCGCGGTGGGGTGGGTTATTTATTCTTTACAGCAGCCTATTCGCTTCTCATTATTTGATCCTCCAACTTCTAAGGTTGAAGATAGAGAATCAAAAAAAGATGAGAAGTGGGTAGAGACCCTATCAGAGCAAACACAGCAAAACTATACATATCCTGCCAATGAGATGGTTCTCAATTATAATTTTGATCGTGGTGTAGAGCCATTGCGTGTTTTTATCAATGATTTGAGTGAGTATCGCTTCTATTGTATCAATCAGATTTTGCTTGAGAGCAAGGTTGAGTATGCATACTACAAAACCAATGAAGTCATCCAGCTTGTGATTTTTCTTAATAACAAAGAAATGCAAGACAAAATTTTGGAAGACTTTGATTACTATAAGGTCAAGTATTCGCTTTATTCATCTAAATAAGATCTATTTTGTTTTCTTGCCAATGCTTTATATAGCTCACAATAACGAGTGTCTTGATTTGGTCGGTATGTCTATTTTCTTGAGTGATTGGAAGTGGTGAAGCGATCAAATTGAGTCGATTGACTTTGAGTAAGACAAAAGCACATAAGAGAGAGATATCCCTTCATTTAAAATAATCCAAAAGTATAGCCTTTAGAATAAAACTCAATTGATGATGTAAAAATTGCGATAGTCAATCAAAGAAGAAAAATTATGAAGACCCCCCCCTTTTTTTTAGTCTTGGTTGCTATTGCCGAGCAATCCAAAGAGTTGAAGAATCGAAATAAAGATATTGAGAAAATCTAGATAGAGTGCGACAGCAGCATCGATTGGGCTATCATAAGCACCTCTAATGATATTTTGTGTGTCGTATGCAACATAAAGGCTAAAAAGAACAGCACTTGCTCCAGCAATGATTGTTTGCAAGGCTGGTGAGCCTAAGAAAATGTTGACAATTGAGCAAACAAGAACCACAATCAATGCGATGAAAAGCATTTTACCCATATTGGCAAGATCGCTTTTAGTCTTAATCGCATAGATACTCATGACTCCAAAAACAATTGTCGTCATTCCAAGAGCTTGAGCCACAGCCATGACACCACTTTTGGCTATAACAAAACCAAGAAGTGGAACCAATGTGATCCCGCTTAGTGTTGTGAATGCAAAGAGCATCAAAAGATTTAATCCTGGCTTGCCTTTGGAAAACATAAGTCCAAAAAGTGCGGCAATTTCAGCGATAAAAAAGACCCACTTATAGGTCACAACGGTTTCAAAGAACATAAATCCAAACAGCGCGCCCAAAGTGCCAAGCAGAAGGCTACCTGCAAAAAATTTATATGTCGTCTTAACAAAGCTCACAAGAGCATTATCAAGAGCTTGCGCATGATCATAAGATCGCGTATACTCTCTGTCATACAGACTCATTTGTTTCTCCTTTTTGAATGCAAAATGCGCAGAAATCATACAATAAATTAAATTTTGCTTAGTTAATCAGAATTTTCCATTGATGATGAAGTGGGAGCAGTTTTTGCTTTTGCTATATTTTAGAATCATCATGGATGGAGAGAATTGTTATGAAAATAGCACTCAATGGTTTTGGAAGACTTGGACGCAGCATTGCTAGAGTCATTATGCAGACGCCAGGAGTCAAACTAACTAGGATCAATGATATCGCTTCTTGGGAGATTTTGCATTATTTGTTCCAAAGAGATAGTGTGCATGGTCAGCTTGATCAAGATGTGCGATTATTTCAGGATCGTTTGGTCTATGAAGATTCTGAGATTTTACTCTCTTGTGTCAAGGATCAGGATGAACTCAACTTTGGAGAAGTGGATGTGGTGATTGAGGCAAGTGGGAAGTTTCTCACTCAAGAAACAATCTCTCATCATCTCCAAAAAGGAGCCAAGAAAGTCATCCTCTCTGCTCCACCGATGGATGAGGACATGCCTATTTTTGTCTTAGGTGTCAATCATCAATCATATCAAGGCCAAACCATTCTCTCCAATGCCTCATGCACAACCAATGCAATTGCCCCTATTTGTCAGATCGTTGATGAGCATTTTGGGATTGAGAGTGGGATTTTGACTACGATTCATTCTTATACTAATGATCAAAATCTGCTTGATCATGCCCACAGGAGTGATAAGCGCCGAAGTCGGGCAGCTGGTGTGAATATCATCCCAACAAGTACAGGGTCTGCAAGGGCTCTCTATCGTGTGCTCCCCTCACTCAAAGATAAGATGCATGGTCATAGCGTTAGGGTGCCTGTGCCAGATGTTTCAATGATTGATTTGAGTCTAAGAGTTTCCAAAGAAGTCAAAATTGAGAATTTGCATGAGATTTTTGAGCATTATGCCTCCACTTCGCTTAGAGGAATTTTGAGCTTTGATGAAAATTATGGAGTTTCAAGTGATTTTATTGGGAATCCTTCAAGTGTGATATTGGCCAAAGACTTGAGTTTTGTTGTCGCTGATACACATCTTAAGCTGATGGGATGGTATGACAATGAATGGGGGTATGCAAATCGAATTGTTGAGATGGCTAGGTGGGTATGCAAATAATTTTCATTTGTCTTCTTATTTTTTCTTGTATATGGGGGATCAACTACAATGTGTTGCCCTCTGAATCCCGTAGTGGCGCTCAGATGAGCAACAGAAACACTGGGAAAATTGCTCCTCAGGTTATCCCTCCTCAAAGATCTTCTACTCCATCTAGATCCCAGAGTCTTGGGGTGAAGATCCAACCCAATCAAAATAATAATTCCCAATCTTTTAAGCAAAATCTAAATGTTCAAGTCCAAAATGCTCGCCCCCCTCAATATCAGCCTAAGCAAGCTTTGCCAAATGTCAATGTTATCCCACCTTATAATCCTGTACAAACACAGCAGAAGAATCCAAACCTTAAGGTCAAGGTTTATCCTCCAGAAGTGAGTAATGATAGGGATACACAAAACTTGATTCAGCCAAGTGTTAGTCCATCGCGACCAATCACTCAGGATATGATGTTTCAAAAAATGCCCCCATACAAAATGAAACTTCCTCCACGCAAACCACGACCCAAACCCATCCAAGCCCCACCTCCTGCTGTTGTGCAGATGGTTGATGAATACGAGGGGGAAGATATCGAGCCATTATTTATCCGCAATCGTAATGGGGTGATGATTGGTGCTGGGATTGGGGGAAGTATTGATCGTATGTGGGTTGGAGGAAATGGTGGGAATCAAAGATTTTATGATAGTGCATTTTCATATTATTTTAGATTGGGGTATCAGCATTATTTCACAGATTATCTTGGAGTGAGGGCGTATGCACATTTGGGAGATTGGTCCAATCATTTTTCTGAGACATTTTTTGATGACACACGAAATGTGGTAGTGGATGCTAAGCTTAGCTTCAACTATAGTTTTTATGCTGAGGTTTTATATGATTTTGTTGTGCTGCAAAATCATAGCTTTGGGGTTTTTGGTGGGTTTGGAGTTGGTGTGAGTTATGGGGAGTTTAGCAATGATGGCACAGATACACTGAGTGAGTATTATGCGATGCCCGCACTTTCTCTTGGCTTTGCTTATACTCTTTATGAAAATAATCGATTTGAGCTTGAGAGTAAGATCCCATTACATTCAGAGATCTTGCAAAAAGAATGGAGGACAGAGCTCTCAACTTGGATGATTGGCGTGAGTTACACATATATTTTCTAATTTTTCTTTTTATTTTTGGTGAAAGGCGAGTGGAGCTAGGAGGATCTTGATCCTGATTTGGTGATCGTTGTTTTCTAAGGAGCAGGGATGTTGATAGTGATGCCCATCCCATTCTTGGAGATTTTGAATGATTTTTAGAATCTCATTTTTTTCATTTTGATTGCTTTCATCTTGTGCGTAAAGTTTGGGATAAATCAGCCATACTTCATGGGCTTTATAGTAGTGAGCATAGGCAAAGAGTTGATGGAGGTCAGCTTGAGAGATTCCATTCTTTTTATCTTCTGTTTTTTTGAGAGTTTTCCATTTTGTATCAGCGATAATCCTTCTTTTGTTTTCTAGATTTAAGAGCAAATCGGGCTTGAGTTGAAAGAGTTTGGAATCTTTTGAGTGTAGCAAGTATTTGCTTGAGCTTTGAGTGTGGATAGTGTGGCTTGGATTACTGTGTTTGAACATATGGGCTACATAGGATTCAAAGAGTTTTTCCATAGGGAAAAGCAAGGCATACGCTTCACTCTCTCCACTATAGGTTGTGAAACTTTGATTGTTCAAAAACAGCTCGCACCACTTTAGAATCTTATCATAGTGACTAAAATGCCTAGAGTTGGGACAAGAGAGAAAATCCCCCTCTATATTGCCACTGCTTGGAATCTCTTCAAATATTTCAAGAGAGTGATTGATGAGTGAGTGGGTCGTGTGTGAGGTGGAGAGAGTGGAGAGAAGCTCTAGAGTGGATTTGATGAGGCGATTTGGAGCGATATCGGTGATGTATTCATCACTGCTTGTATAGAAGCGTTCTTTGTGGATAAGGTTGTGGCGGATTTGTCCTCCAAAGACAAGCTTTCCTTTGAGATAAGCTCTATTATCTTCTATAGCGACATAATCGTGTCTTATGCCCTTTTTGCAAACTTCCAAAAGCTCTTGGCAAAACATTTGTATAAAAATTTCAAGAAGTGGTGTATAGGTAGTGCTTAGTGAAGCAAGATGGCTTGATTTAAAGAGATCTTTTTTGAGAGTTTTTAGGCAGAAGAGTAGGAAATTTTGAGTGGATTGCTTGGGTGTGCTAGAGAGGGTAAAGTCTTTGATTTTGGGGGAATGATCTCTTTGGGATTGGAGAGATTCTTGATTTTCATTCTCGCTGAATTGATGTTCAAAAACTTCAAATGCAAAAAATTCTTCAAGTTTTTCTTTGTCTTGTTTTTTGCTCTCTTTAGGTGAATTTGTGGGTGTTTGGGAGATTTGGAGAGTGAGAGTGTCTCCTACAAAGCACTTGGGCAAGATTTCAAGAATACCATGCTTGGTTTGGATGATCCCCACATAGTTTTGGGCTTTGAGCTTGTGTTTGCTGGAGTGTTTGAGGAATTTGGAATGATTCTGACTTGATTTTTGAAAATTTTCTAGAGCTACAAAAAACTTTTTGGCCCTCTCTTTAATCTCCTTGCACTCTTTGTCCTTTTGTTTTGTCCAAGCTTTGAAAATCTCATCAATCCCAAAGCTTTGATACTCGATGATTGTGTAGGTAAGGGGCTTCATTCTCCATCATCCTGTGTTTTTGGAATATCTGTCTTATCTCTAAGTTTTTTTGCCACTTGTTCATCATAGATCGCGATATAGATGGATGGGATATCCCAAATGTTCTTATTGTTTTTTGGGGTGATTTCAAAAATCTTTTTCTCATCCAATCCGCGATCATTGATAAAGGTTTTGAAATAATCCTCTGTAGTGTGTGTTTTTATTTGAATCATTCCATTGTGATTGAGCACAGCTTGGATTGCCTCATAATCGTTGTAGAAATACTCTTGAAGTAGGGGAATAATTTTGTTTTGAAACACTTCTTTGAGTTTAGCAAGAGAATCTATCCCTAGTAAATATGCATGTCCGATTGTTTTTTCTCTATCATAAAGAAACTCGATTCTTTCATTGATGGCTTGTAGTAGTTTATCAAGCTCGATTCCATTGATTGTCTTGCCACTTAGTTTTGTGTGATCAGGCATCATCTCAACAAACTCAAATCGTCTTCTAAGAGCGGTATCCAAACTTGTGATGCTTCGATCTGCTGTATTCATCGTTCCGATGATGTAGAGGTTATTTGGCACACCAAAAAACTCTTGACTATAGGGGAGGGTCACTTGCAACGCCTCATCAGCTCCGATTCTTTTGCTTGGCTCAATAAGGGTGATGAGCTCCCCAAAAATCTTGCTCACATTCCCACGATTGATTTCATCGATGATGAGGATGTGGGGGGTGATTTGAGAATCTTCTAGATTTTCTCTTGCCTTGTCACAGATTTTTTTAAAGATTCCAGATTTGACTTCATATTCTAAATCATTGTTTTTATCACTATCGAATTTAGGTTTGATTCCCTCCACAAACTCCTCATATCCATAGTTTTGGTGAAAAGTCACAAACTCGATTTGTCCCTTTGCTTTGTATGCTTCAAAAAGTTCTTTGAGCTCCTGTCTGCTTTTAGATTCTGTCTCTTCTCCCAAAATCTCTAGTGTTTTATTGATCGTGTTGTAAGTTTTCCCTGTCCCAGGTGGACCATAGAGGATTTGATTGAGTGGTGGGGTTTGTGGTGTTATTTTTTCAAATATAGTTTGTTTTCGTGACGCTGATTGGATAGAAAGAATTTTTTGAAATGTTGGGATTGCGTATGTTTCATAGTAGCTTACTTTTCCAGTAGAGTAGAATTCTTCAAACAAGGAGAATGGAAGGGATTCTTTATTTGTTCTTCCAGTATCGTTTGGGGTAACAAATGTAATTCCTTGCCCATTTTGAAGAATATAAAAGTAATCTATATCGTTTTTGTAAAATTGCTTGCTGTTTGGATATTGATCTGCAATATTGGCTATTTCTAAACTATTAAAACTTATTTCTCTTGTTGTTAGAGGGTAAAGAGTTTGTCTAAAATCATGATATAGCTTAAGCAATTCGTTTTTTTCATTTGATAAAAGTGTGTCCTTTTGATTAAGGAATTCAAGATAATTTCCTATACAGGCACTTGGGCAACCGCTGCCTCTTTTTCTATTGATTGCATGATAGATTTCATCAAATAATGGCGATTTAGAACGCATGGTCGAATAAATTTTTTCCAAAATTTGTATGTTGTTGATTCTATAAAGAAAGTATTCATCAGTGTTAATTCTTCCAATAATTTCTAGCCCTTCTTGTTCGTGTAATTCTTGAAAAAAATACATAGTCTGTGTTTTGTAGTTTTGTGCAACGCTAGAGGTTATTTTTCCACTTATTACTTTTTGATTCAAAAAATAATCAAAATCCTCTTTTCTTTGAAGAGTCATGCTGGAATCATTTTCTAGCTCACATTCACACAAAACATCACCATTACTCTTATAAAAAATCGCTTTTTCCATCTTTTCTCCTTTGATTATCTTTTTTATGATTCTAATACCCCCCCCCCCTTTTTTTTTATAGATCAATTTTCCTAGTGGAGAATGGTAGCAAGACTTTCAACTTTGGTAATCACAAAGCGATGATTAGAGCCTAAGGATAGGCACTGGCAAGAGTGAAAAGAAGATCAATCACAAAGAGAAGCTATTCTCTGCTTTCTTACTTTTGATCTTTGTCTTTTTGACTGTTTCCATTGGGAATAACAGAGAAAAACTGGAGATATCTAAGTGATGTAAGTAGGTTGTCAATCGAATTTTTTAAAAAAGAATTTGAAAATATCTTAGCTGAGACTGTATTGAGAGAATTGACGAGTTTTTCTACCTTCATAACTTGAAGGGTTTTTTGAAATTTGATTTGACTAACGATTTGCTCTTCGATTCGTGGTTCCTCGATGACTTCTTCCAAAGTTGGTTCAACTGGTTGGATAAGTTCAGTTGGTTGAACTGGCTGAATAGGTTGAAGAATCTCGATAGGTTTGATCGGTTCAGGTTCTTCTGGCTGAATTTCCTCGATTTCTAACTTCAATGGAGCAAAATCTTCCCTTGCATTGGCTTTTTGAATAACCGGCGTATAATTCCCTTCTCCAAAGCTATATCTCACACCAAGATTGACTTGGTAATCTATATTGATCTTCCCTCCAAAACTTCTCTCAAAATCAAAGTAAATCCTCGTGTTGTCCTTGACTATTAGATTTGTTCCGATATTAAGTATAAATCTTCCAGTTGGAGACAGGGTTTGTAGGGAAGTTGTTTTGCCTAGATTCGCTTTAAGTGTGATTTCTCCTCCATAGATGTAATCATAAGCATAATAAGTCCCGACATACAGAGAGGCTTTGATGGGTCGATTCTCTGTAAAGTTTTTAAAATCATATATCCAATTTGTTCCAACTTTTGCTCTTAGAGTGAGTATCTTGTTTTGAATGCCTTGAAGATTTGCTCCTTCCAAAATCTGAGTAAATTCTGTTTGACTAAAATATCCTACTCCCACTTCTGCCTGCGGATCTATATTCCATTCTTTGTTTTTACCTAAAGCAAAGCGATAGCCAAATTCTTCTGAAATATTCAATGCAAAATTATTACTCTTGTAGCTTGAATTCCGTTCCTTTATTTCAATGTTGCTAATGATATAGCTAAATTTTAAGATATTACTATTGAACCATCCTTCATCTTCTATATGGGCGTTATAGACTGCAAGCTCGATAGCATGACTCATATTTTTGTTAAGTGCTTTTGTACTCTCATCGATATTTGATTTTTCTTTGGAATCTGTGGAAGCATTGGCATAAGAGAGTGCAATTCCCCAATAATTATTCACCCCTTTGGATCCTGTTGCGTAGTCATATCCGATCTGAAGAGTTGTGTAGATACTTTTTGTCTGGATGGCATAATCTGCAGAAAGTTGTCCTGTGAAGATTCTAGTCCACACTCCATGGGTATTTGCATTGTTCCTAAGCTCCCCCATCCTTTTATTGAGGGAGTTAAAGTTGATCAAATACAGACTGTAATTGACGCCTAGTGCCGAAGCTGAGGCAACGGCATTTTTTACGCAAAAAGCTGGCTGATTATTGGATGCTGATGATGTATTTGTGCATGTTGATGCATTCATTATGCCTGCGCTCAATGTCAAAGAAGTGGTGATTAGTGGAAAAAATTTCATCCTTTGCCTAGAGCATTTCTGTGAGAGAAATTTTGCGATTCGCGTACTTTTTTGATCAACTTTCATTCTATGGGTCCTGCTAGAGAAGTATTAAGAATGTGCTCAAAGATAAAGATAGTGTAACTGTATTCTATTGTATTTATAGCTTTTTTGTGTATGTTTTCAACATAAAAAACCAAAATTATATCCTAAAAATAATTCTTTTTTCTTGATATACCAAAATTTGTCCAAGAAATTGATTTATTTGTGAGCGATGAAGTATTCTGGGTGCAATTAATGTTTTATTTGACATCGTTTTGATATGTTGAGGTTTTAAAGCTTGAAGTCTTGGGATTTGAAAAATAATGGATGACGAATCTATTTTCTAAAAGCATATCGCAAGTCTGTGATTCCATTATAGCTCTCTGTCCCTAAGAGTTTGAGTTTATAAGAGAGTTGAGATTGGGGGAAGAGGGAGATCCCATTGCCTAAAAGCATGGGAATGATGCTGATATGAAGCTCATCGACATAGCCAAGTTCCAAGAACTGATGCACGAGATTTGCTCCTCCACATAGCCATACTTTTTTGTCCTTGAGGTTTGGAAGTAGGGTGTGAAAGTCTTGAGTGAAGCTGAGATTGGGAAGCGATGGAGTGGGATGGCGGGTGAAGATGTATGTGTGTTGATTGGGATATGGCCAAGAGTGAGGGGAGAGCTCCTGTGTGATTTGATCGTAAGTTTTTCTCCCCATAATGATCACATCAATCTCTTGGATAAACCTCTCATAGCTTCCTATAGCGTCATTTTCAGAGCCATCTCCATTGATCCAAGCAACTCCTCCATCCAAATCAGCGATGTAGCCATCCAAACTCATTGCAATATAGAGAATGATCATTGCTCCCCATGTCCCCCCATGGCTTCACTTTGAGCATGTGTGATCAATGGAGTGATCACAGCATCTAGTTCTCCTCCTAGCATAATCTCCTCAAGACTATAGAGCGTGAGGTTGATTCTATGATCTGTGAGGCGATTTTGGGGATAGTTATAAGTGCGGATACGCTCGCTTCTATCTCCACTTCCAACTTGGTTTTTTCTAGCTTCAGCATTTTGACTTTGTTGAGCTTCGATCTCAGCCTCATAGATTCTGGCCTTCAAGATCTTCATTGCCTTATCTTTGTTTTTGTGTTGAGATTTTTCATCTTGCATTGAGACACTGATGCCTGTCGGGATATGAGTGATTCGCACAGCAGAATCTGTAGTATTGACACACTGACCCCCATGTCCTCCAGCACGAAAAACTTCGATTTTGAGATCATTTGGGTTGATGGAAATCTCCACATCATCGACCTCTGGCATGATTGCCACAGTTACAGCAGAGGTATGAACACGCCCTTGAGATTCTGTCTCAGGGACGCGCTGGACACGATGTGTGCCTCCCTCGTATTTGAGTTTGGAGTAAGCCCCATGTCCTTTGATGAGCGCGATGATCTCTTTGTATCCACCGACATTGTTCTCACTTGAGCTCATAATCTCAACTTTCCATTTTTGCAAATCCGCATAGCGACAATAGGCCTTGAAGAGATCTCCTACAAAGATTCCTGCCTCATCACCACCTGTTCCTGCGCGAATCTCAAGATAAATATTTTTATTGTCATTGGGATCTTTTGGGATAAGCAAGAGTTTGATCTCTTCTTCTAGCTGTATTTTTCTCTCTTCTAAGATTTTTAACTCTTCTTTTGCAAGCTCACCTAGCTCTTTGTCTTCCAATAAGACTTTGTTGTCCTCGATACCTTGCAAAGTCACAATATACTCGCGTGCACTTTGAGCAATAGATGCAATATCACTCTGTTCTTTGCTAAGGGTGGTGAGGGCTTTGATGTCGTTGATGATTTCAGGAGTGCTAAGGAGCGTTGTGATTTCTTCATAGCGTGCAATAATGGGTTTTAGTTTATCTACAAGCATAGAATACCTCGTATATCTCTAATGATTATCTATTTGTGGTGAATGTGATGGGCAAGGCCCATCGATGATAGGATGTAGTTGTGTTAGGCGGTTTGGAGGGCAAACTTCTTGACATAAGCATTGAGTCTGCTAACTTTTCTTGAAGCAGTGTTTTTCTTCAAGATCCCTTTACTGACAAATTTGTGTAATTCTCTATTTGCAATCTTGAGACTTTCTTGTGCTTTATTGAGATCTTTAGCACTGACTGCTTCTCTAACGGCGCGAATGATATTTTTCATTCTAGTGCGGTAATATCGATTTCTCTCCGTTCTCTTAATGGTCTGTCGAATTCTTTTTTCTGCAGATTTGTGATTTGCCATGTTTAGCTTAGTCCTTTTTGTGAATTTAAGGCTAAAATTATGCCTTCTAAGATTTCAAAATAAACCTAGGATTATACTTTAAAAATGGAGAAAAAATGAAAATTTTTGGAACTGATGGTGTGAGGGGTAAGGCTGGCGTTGATATCACTTCTATGAAAGTATTAAAGCTTGGCATAGCCGCAGGAATCTATTTTCGCAAACATTCAATCACCAATAAGATCTTGGTAGGCAAAGACACAAGGCGTAGCGGCTATATGATAGAAAACGCCTTGGTATCCGCGCTGACTTCTGTGGGTTTTGATGTGATTCAGATTGGACCGATGCCAACACCAGCAATCGCATTTTTGACAGAAGATATGCGCTGTGATGGTGGGATTATGATTAGTGCTAGTCATAATCCTTATGAAGATAATGGGATTAAATTCTTTGATCGTTTTGGTTTCAAACTCGATGTCCAAGCAGAAAGAGAGATTGAAGAGATTTTTGCTGATGAGAATCTTTTGGAATCTGCTCTTAAAAGTGGCAAAGAGATTGGGAGTTCTAAACGCATTGATGATGTGGTTGGGCGCTATATCGTGCATATCAAAAACTCTTTTCCCAAGGATTTAAATCTACAAGGAGTGCGTGTCGTCCTTGATGTAAGCAATGGAGCTGCATATAAAGTCGCGCCTTTGGTATTTGATGAACTTGGTGCTGATGTGATTGTGATCCATGATGAACCCAATGGATTCAATATCAATGAACAATGTGGGGCACTCCATCCTCAAGGGCTTGCAAATGCTGTGAGAGAATATCGTGCTGATATAGGTTTTGCTTTTGATGGAGATGCAGATCGATTGGTCGTTGTTGATGAGAAATCAAATATTATCGATGGAGATAAGCTTTTGGGGGCTTTAGCTCTCTATCAAAAACAAATCAATGCCCTTACAAGTCCCAAGATCGTCACAACGCTAATGAGTAATCTTGCACTCGAAGAATTCTTAAAAAAGCATGATTTAGAATTGATTAGGAGCAATGTGGGAGACAAATATGTCCTAGAGGAGATGCAAAAAAATCATGCAAATTTTGGGGGAGAGCAAAGTGGGCATATTATTTTTTCTAATTTTGCAAAGACTGGAGATGGGATCACAAGCGCTCTTCAGGTGATGGCGATGGTTAAGCATTCTCAAAAACAAGCCTCCAAGGTTCTTACTCCATTCGATCTGTATCCAAGCATCTTGGTGAATCTGAATGTTGCTTCAAAGCAAAATCTTGATGGGCTTAAAGGCTATAATCAGATGATCCAAACAATTCAAAAGAAAAAAATGCGCCATTTGATTCGTTATTCGGGGACAGAAAATAAGCTTAGAATTTTATTAGAGGGCAAGAGTGAGCGAGAGATTTCAGAAATGATGGAGGAGCTTATAGAGTTTTTCAAAAATGCTTTGGGTGAAGTGCAGGGATAAGCACTTCTTGGGCATCAAGACACAAGCTTGAGCCCAACCATCGAGGCGATGATGACAATCAGACAGAGGGTTTTTTGAATCGATAGAAGCTCTTGGTAAAAAATGCGCGCTGCTATCACTCCTCCACTTGCGCCAATCCCAGTCCATACAGCATAAGCAATACTCATGTCTATCGTTTGCATTGCTAAAGATAGGAGACCCAAAGAGAAGCAAAAGTTTAATGCCAAAATCACAAGCCATTTGATGAGAGATTTACCTTGTGAATGTGCTACCTTTTTAAAAATCAAAATGCCAAAAATCTCAAAGATTCCAGATGTGATCAAATAAATCCAGCTCATTTGATCTGACCTTTTGATGGTTGATTGGATAATTTGATGCCGATGATTCCAGCAAGCAATAAACAAATGAGCGAAAATTTTGTGACATCAAAACCAAGAGAAAACATATCAATGATGACCAACCCACTTGCTCCAAGTCCTGTATAGATTGCATAAGCAATACTTACCTCAAGAGTTTTGCAAGCTTGAATAAGGCAATAAAAAGAGATCATAAGAGAAAGCGCAATGCTAGCAATACCCCAAAAATCACCTACAGCATGTTTTAGTCCCCATGCCCAATAAATTTCAAAAATAACACCTATAATAATGTATAGCATGATTATCCTTTGAGATGGCATTGAGTAAAAATGCAATGATAACAGTTATAATTATTTTTTGATCACTTGGATCGCTGTAAAGATAGAGTTGAGAGGGAAGAGAGCTTGCAAAAAGAAATCACTTTGTGTCCATGTAAAATATGGGAAAATCTAAAGAATAATCCCAAAATGATATTGATTTTTTTGATTTTGAGCGTTTGTGTTGTTTGGATTGATCAGGAGATCAAAAAGATTATTCTTGATGGATTTAGATATCAAGGAGATGTGATTTCTATCGTTTATATTCTTAATAATGGCGTTGCTTTTTCGATGTTTGAATTTTTGGGAGAATGGCTGAAGTGGATACAGCTTGCTTTTGTTATGCTACTGGGATATGGTGTATTGGCATCAAAAGATTTGCTCAAAAATCATGTTTTAGAATTTGCACTGATTGTTGGATCTGGAGCATCCAATCTCTATGATCGCTTTGTGGTTGGGGGTGTTGTGGATTATGTGTATTGGCATTATGGATTTGAATTTGCAATTTTTAATTTTGCGGATGTGATGATCAATCTTGGGATTGCAATCTTTATCTTGAAACTTTTATTTCAGAAAAAAACCCCATCTCCTAGTGTATAATCACAGCTTTTAGTGAATTTTAATGATATAGAGGTTATATGTCTGAAATCATAGGCATCAAAAATGCTGAAGGAGTTTTTGATCTTTGCACTGCTAGGGAGTTTGGGCTAAAAGGAGAAGAAGTCGTATTTGATAATTCAATAGAATCTCTTTCCATCTTGCGTCACTCTTGTGCTCATTTGATGGCACAGGCAATCAAAACACTTTATCCAGAAGCAAAATTCTTCGTCGGTCCTGTAGTAGATGAGGGCTTTTATTATGATTTTGAGGTTAGTTCAAAGATCTCTGAAGAGGATTTGGGCAAGATTGAAGAAAAGATGAAAGAGTTGGCCAAGCAGGGCTTTGAAATCTCTAGAAGAACACTTCCAAGAGAAGAGGTGATCAAGCGTTTTGAGCATGATGATCTTAAGATGGCTGTGATTTCAAGGATTGATTCTCCAACTCTCAGTCTTTATTCTCAAGGAGATTTTGAGGATCTATGCCGTGGTCCTCATCTTCCTAACACAAAGTTTCTTCATGCTTTCAAACTGACAAAAGTTGCTGGCGCCTATCTTGGAGGAGATGAAAAAGCCAAGATGCTCACTAGAATCTATGGAATCGCATTTGCCGATAAAGATTCTCTTAAGCACTATCTTTTCCAGCTTGAGGAAGCCAAGAAGCGTGATCATCGCAAACTTGGTGTTGAAATGGGGCTTTTTACTTTTGATGAAGATGTAGGAGCAGGTCTTCCAATCTGGCTTCCAAAAGGAGCACGACTTAGACGCACACTTGAGGGCTTGCTGACAAGGGCGCATATTGTCCGATATTATGAACCTGTGAGAGGTCCAGAGTTGCTTAAAAGTGATCTTTGGAAGATTAGTGGGCATTATGCAAATTATGGTGAGAATATGTATTTCACACAAATTGATGAGGTGGAATATGGCATAAAGCCTATGAATTGTGTGGGACATATCAAGGTTTATCAGAGCTCGATTCGTTCCTATCGGGAGCTGCCATTGCGATTTTATGAATATGGCGTTGTGCATCGCCATGAGAAAAGTGGGGTGCTGCATGGATTATTGCGTGTGAGGGAATTTACCCAAGATGATGCACATATTTTCTGTAAGCCCGATCAGATTAGAGATGAAATCATTTCGATCATCAAATTTGCTCAAGCCATTATGGAGGCTTTTGGATTCCAATATGAAATGGAAATCTCAACCAAGCCTGAAAAATCTATCGGAGATGAAAGGATTTGGGAGATCTCAACTCAAGCGCTCAAAGATGCCTTGAGTGCTTGTGGGATTGCTTATGGAATCGATGAGGGGGGCGGGGCATTTTATGGTCCAAAAATCGATATGAAGATCACAGATGCTATTGGCAGAAAGTGGCAGTGTGGCACTGTGCAGATTGATATGAATCTCCCACAAAGATTTGCTCTTGAATATATTGATGAGGACAATACACCCAAGCAACCTGTGATGATACATCGCGCGATTTTGGGGTCATTTGAGCGATTTGTAGGGATTTTGATCGAGCATTTTGCGGGAGAATTGCCATTTTTCATCGCTCCAACTCAAGTGATCATTATTCCAATTTCTCAAGATCAAGTCAGATATGCACAGGATCTAAGAGATCAGATCCTAGAGCGTGGAGCTTATGCTGAGATTTTCAATAAAAATGAGACCTTAAGCAAGCGTGTGAGAAGTGCTGAGAAACAAAAAGTCCCTATGATCATTGTATTGGGTGAAAAAGAGATAGAAAGCAAAATTCTACCTATTAGAGATCGAAGGGAAAAATCACAATATGAGCTGAGTGAGGAAGAGTTCCTCAAACTTGTAGAAACTAAAATGAAAGAGGTTAGCTTTTGAGCAAAGAAGAGACATTACTCAATGAAGAGATTCGACTAAAAGAAGTGCGTTGTATTGGTGAGGGTGGGGAGCAGTTTGGAATTATGAGTTCAAGAGAAGCTTTGGAGCTTGCTGTTCAGCATGATTTGGATCTAGTGTTGATTTCACCCAATGCCAATCCTCCAGTCTGTAAAATTATGGATTATGGAAAATTTAAATATCAGGCTGAGAAGAAACAAAAAGAGGCACGCAAAAAACAAAAGCAAATCGAGATCAAAGAGATTAAACTTTCTGTTCAGATTGCTCAAAATGATATCAATTACAAAGTCAAGCATGCACGAGAATTTTTGGAGAATGGAAAACATGTGAAGTTCCGTGTATTTCTTAAGCAAAGAGAGGTTGGAATCCCAGGAATAGGGTTAGATCTCTTGGGCAAGGTTCAAGAGATGCTTGAAGATATTGCTACTGCAGAAAAAGAAGCCAAACTTGAGGGTCGTTATGTCAATATCTTGTTTGTGCCAAGAAAGAAGTAATTAATCTTATGAAAGGAGAATGAAAATGCCAAAGATGAAAACCAATCGTGGTGCAGCGAAGCGCTTCAAGGTCAAAAAAAACTTGGTTAAGCGTGGCAGTGCTTTCAAAAGTCATATCTTGACAAAGAAAGATCACAAAAGAAAAGCAAATCTCAATGCACCCAAATATGTTCATGATACGAACATGGATTCGATCAAGAAGCTATTGTGTATGGCTTAAGGATAGAATGAGTTGTTGTCCCCCTAAAAATAGGGAAAGTTTGATGAAAATCACACCTTATGAATAAGGTAAAGGAGAAAGAATGAGAGTAAAAACTGGAGTGGTGCGAAGAAGACGCCACAAAAAAATCTTAAAGCTCGCTAGAGGTTTTTATAGCGGGAGAAGAAAACATTTCCGTAAAGCAAAAGAACAGCTTGAAAGAAGCATGTATTATGCTTTCCGTGATAGAAAGCAAAAGAAGAGAGAGTTTAGAAGTTTGTGGATTGTCAGAATCAATGCCGCTTGTCGTATGCATGAGATTAGCTATTCTAAGTTTATGCACGGTTTGAAACTTGCAAATATCGAGCTAGATCGCAAGATTCTTGCAGATATGGCCATGAATGATATGAGCGCATTTTCAAAGATTGTAGAAAGCGCCAAAAAAGCTTTGCAATAATTTACATAATGTGCAAAATAGGGGGTTTTGGGGGGTTTGTTTGATTTTTTTCCCTACAATTTATTAAAAATTAAGCATTGATTTATAAGAGGTTTGCATGAGAAGATTTAGTTTTATCTTTCAATTTGTTTTTATCGCACTTTTTTTAAATGGGTGTTTTCTTGCAAACATCTTTGATTTGGGACCAAAGATTGATCTAGCCAAAAATAACTGGAAAATCACATCTTTTACCTTGGGGAAGGAAACTTACACACCAAATGGATATGAAGAGATCCCTAGTCTGCGTTTTGACACTCAAGAGTTGAAACTCTATGGCAATACAGGATGCAATGCATTTTTTGCAACCTATGTATGGTTGGATGATCAAAAGCTTGAGATGCGCAATTCTGGTATGACAAGAAAGATGTGTTCTGAAGAAGCCATAAGATTTGAGCAGAAATTGATGGAAGAGTTTGATGGTGATTTTGAGGTGCATAAAGAAGGCAAAAATTTGATTCTCAAAAGAGAGAATCTCCAAATCACTCTTTCACCCCTAGAGGTTTCTGCCAATACAGCAACTCCTTCAAATGTCGAAAATAAGAATTGATTGAGAGTGGTATATACAGTTTCATCTCTCTATCAGGGGGTTTTTGAGAGTAGGGGGTCAAAATTTCTTTCTTTTTTATTTCCTTATATGCTTTTTGATGAAGTGATGCTAGATCTCAAAGATAAGCATCCCAAAGCTGTTCATTTTGTCTATGCATCTCGCAAAAAAGAATGTCAAATCATTGAATCATTTAGCGATGATGGTGAGCCAAAAGGAAGTTCTGGAGTCCCAACTCTTAATGTGTTGAGAGGAGAAGATTTGCTTGATGTGGGATTGATCACTGTGAGATATTTTGGTGGAACTCTACTTGGAGTAGGAGGATTGGTGAGGGCTTATACTCAAGCTGCTCAAACTGTGATTTTGAATGCTAGAGAAGATGGGGGGTTTGAGGAATATAGAGAATTGGTTGATTTTGAGCTTGAGATTCCTTATGCAGTTTTAAATCAAGTGCAGTATTGGATCACGCGATTAGGGATTATTGTGCGAGATAGAGGGTTTCAGAGTGAGTCTGTGAAGCTTTTATTGAGCACAACACAAGAAAATAAAGAAGAGTTTTTTAAAATGTTGCCCAATTTGGCTTATCAGAAAACTTGTTAGAATATAAGTTTTGAGTTTGTAGAAAATTAAGGAGAAAGTGATGGAAGCATACCAATGGCTCAAGGTTTTGCATATTTTAGCCTTTACCTCATGGATGGCGATGTTGTTTTATATCCCACGCTTATTTGTTTATCATGCTGAGCATATTCATAATGCTGGATTTAATGATGTAGTCAAGATTCAAGAGAGCAAGTTGTATTATTTTATTGGTTGGCCAGCGATGATTGCGACACTTGGAAGTGGTTTGGGGTTGATTTGGATCATGGGTGGGGGAGAGTATTTAAGAAGCGCTGCTTGGATGCATATTAAGCTAACTTTTGTCATTTTGCTTGTAGCCTATCATTTCTTGTGCGGAATGTTTATGAAGCAGTTTGCCAAAGGGGTGTGCAAACTAAGTGGGAAGTTCTTTAGAATCTTCAATGAGATTCCGACTTTGATTTTGATTGCGATTGTTTATTTGGTTGTTTTTCAACCAGCATTGTGGGTGAAATAAGATGGCAAAGCTTTGGTCTGGACGGTTTAGCAAAGATTCAAGTAAGCTTTTGGATGAGTTTAATGCCTCTATTCCTTTTGATCAAAAATTATGGGAGCAAGATATTAGGGGTTCAAAAGCACATTCTGATATGTTGTGTGAGATTGGGGTCTTGAGTGCTGAGGATAGAGATGCGATTCATCGGGGGCTTGATGAGATTGCATGTGAAATTTTAGAAGGGCGATTTGAATTCAAACTCAGTGATGAGGATATTCATATGGCAATTGAGGGGGCATTGATTGAGCGTATCGGAGATGCAGGTAAGAGGCTACACACAGCAAGAAGTCGTAATGATCAGGTTGCGCTAGATTTTAGATTGTTTGTATTGCAAAGCAATCAGCAAATCCGATCCAAACTTTGTGCATTGATTGACACGCTCCTAAAGATTGCTTCCAATCATACAGAGACGCTAATGCCTGGGATGACGCATTTGCAGCATGCTCAGCCTATCAATTTTGGATTTCATCTTGTGGCTTGGTGTTGCGCATTTAAGAGAGATGTGGAGAGATTGCAAGCAAGTTATGAGCGTCATAACTATTCACCCCTTGGTTCTGGAGCGTTGGCTGGTGTTCCTTATAGGACAAATCGAGAAAGCGTGGCTCACAATCTTGGATTTATCGCCCCCACGCTCAATGCGATGGATTCTGTGAGTGATAGAGATTTTGCACTTGATTTGCTCTATGAGATTGCGATGGTGATGATGCATATCTCAAGGGTTGCAGAAGAGCTTGTGCTGTGGAGTAGCTATGAGTTTGGATTTGTGAGTTTTTCTGATGAATATTCCACGGGAAGCTCGATTATGCCTCAGAAGAAAAATCCTGATGTTGCTGAGTTATTGAGGGGAAAAAGTGGGCGAACTTATGGGAATCTCATCGCACTTTTGACTGTGATGAAAGGGTTGCCTTTGGCTTACAATAAAGACACTCAAGAAGACAAAGAAGGAGTATTTGATAGTGTGCAAACAGCACTTATTTCTCTAGAAATTTTAGAGGCTTCTCTGCAAACTCTTACAATCCATACTGATAGGATGCATCAGATGGCTTTGATTGGACATATTAGTGCGACTGATTTGGCAGACTTTTTGGTGCAATCATGTGGGATCCCTTTTCGTGAGGCACATCACATCACAGGTGAGGTTGTTGCCTATGCAGAATCTAGAGGTGTGGATCTCTCTGAGCTGGCAGAAGATGAGATTTTGGGCTTTGATTCGCGTATCAAAACTGGTGTAAAGCAGGCTTTGGATTTGCATACTTCAATGAATGCTAGAGATTCTCTGGGGGGAACTTCAACAAAACAGACTTTGGCTCAAATTCAAATCTTGCAGCAATGGCTCACACTCAAAGCCAAGGATCACAATGGATAAACAAAAACAGATTGTTGAGATGTTTGATCGCATCGCCTCACGATATGATCTGGCCAATCGCATTTTGAGTTTTGGGATGGATGTGGGTTGGAGAAAAGAAGGATGTGAGCTTGCTCTAAAGAGACTTGGAAGAAGGGAGAATCTTAAGATTTTAGATGTTGCCTGTGGCACTGGAGATATGATTTTGCACTGGCAGGATCGCTTGAATTCTTGTGAATTTATTGGTGTTGATCCATCTGAGGGGATGCTCAAAGTAGCTCAAAGCAAGGTTGGAGATTGTAGGTTTTTACAAGCTCAAGCACAAAATCTTCCTTTGGATGATGAAAGTGTAGATGTGATTTCTATCGCTTATGGATTGCGCAATGTATGTGATTATCCTCTGGCATTGCGTGAGTTTTATCGTGTGCTCAAAAGAGGGGGGGTGCTTTTGATCTTGGAGTTTATGCATAATCCTAATCCATCTTTTTTAGATTCTATGGGTTTGTTTTATACACAGAAGATTCTTCCCATTTTGGGAGGATTGATCTCCAAAAACAAACAAGCTTATACTTATTTGCCAAATTCGATTGAAGAGTTTGCTAGTCTAGAAACCCTCAAAGAAGATTTGGTCAAGAGTGCCTTTGTGGATGTTTGGGCTAAGAATTACTATGCCAAGATCTCATCTTTAATTTTGGCTTCAAAGGAGAAGTAATGCGTTTTGTGTTGTTGATATTTGTGATAGTTGGAGCGTTATTTGGGACAAATTTGAATTATTTTGCAGGAGCTGGGATCACCTTTAGCTCACCTACTCTCCAAATTGAAGCTCGGGGCAAAAATGGAAGCAAACAAGAATTGGAGATGAACTCAAAATCCTATGTCCTCAGTCTCAATGGTGGTGTTCAGCAATACTGGGATCGTGAGGAATATGTCGGAGGGCGAGCGATGGGGGAGTTTGGGATCGGAGGAGCGAGTGTTGATAGTGGGATTGCTGGAGTGTTTTCACTCTCTGGTGCTTTGGATCTTTTGGTTGATTTCTTAAAGCAAGATTCTGTCAATCTTGGAATCTTTGGTGGATTTGAATATGGAATGACTTTTTTGGTTTCTGGCACTCGTGTCAATGGCTATGCCATCAAGAGTGAGACTTATAGTGCATATTGGAGGGTCGGTGCATCTGTGACTTTTGAGCGGATTCATCGTCTTGATTTGACTTATAAAGCTCCAATCTCTCCTTTGGCTCTTCCTACAGAAGTTTTGGCTGAGGAGACACGCCATCAGGTGTATTCTGGGGGGCAGTTTAGTTTGGGGTATAAATTATTATTTTGATTGAGACACTTGTTGATTCTGCTAGGGTTTATTATGACTATCTAGAAACTCATGGGCTTGGTGTAGAGATTATTCGCACCAAGTCTTTTCATTTTGAGGGGCAAAGGCTTTATATCTTTTTGGCTCAAAAACTCTTTAGCACTGATTCTTTGCTATTGCGTTGTGGTGGAAGGGAGTTTTATGTGGGTGATGAGGATGAGATTGTCCTCATCTCTTATGATGAGCAAAAACATATCTTACTCCTTGAGTTTATGATCCCAACTGATCTATTCAAAGAATTTGAGCTTTTAAGTGATCTAAAATTCTTAGTCAAAAATGTAGAGCATTTTTTTGCAAATGCCAATCTTACTTTTCCATCTCAGATTCCATACAAGCTTTGTGAGCAAGATATCCCTCTAGATCGCTTAAGCCATGATCAGGCTAGAGCACTTCGATCTATTTTCTCTTCTCCTTTAAGTTATGTTTGGGGTGCTCCTGGGAGTGGCAAAACACAAAGGGTGCTTTTTGAATCACTTTTATTTTTGATCAAACAAAACAAAAAAGTCGCCCTCATTGCTCCAACCAATAATGCCCTTGAGCTTGCACTCAAAACAGTGATCAAAAAATCTGATGAACTTGGGTTGGAGAGAAGCTTATTTTTGAGGCTTGGGGTGCCAAGTGCTGAATTTTTGACTCTTTATCCTGAGAGCTGTGATAGCAGTGCATTGGATAAAAAGCAGCTTTCACTCTTCTCTCTTGGCACCCCAAAGGAGAGGATGGAGCAAGCTTGTGTGATTGCGATGACATTAGATGGATTTATCAAGCGATATGAGGGGTTAAAGATCAAATTTGATCATATTTTTCTTGATGAATGTGGATTTGCTCCACTCATTAAAGTGTGTGCTCTATGCGCCAATCCTTCCCCTTTAAGTATGCTTGGGGATCATAAGCAATTGATGCCAGTGTGTGAGATGCCCCAAAAAGAGCTAGAAAAACACCCAAGAGCTAAGCTATGGAATCTATCTGCTTTATTTTTGGAATCTTTTTTTGAACTTCAAGAGGGGATTTTTGAGCAAAAACAATTACGATTGAAGCAAACAAAAACAGCGATCTTGAAAGAAACATTCCGATATGGAGATAATCTAGCTAGGCTCTTAGATGAGTTTGTGTATCAAAATGGTCTCAAAGGACGAGCAATAGAAAGTGAAGTGTATTATCTGGATTGCTCATCGTTGTCTCTTGAGAGTTTGAGGGGAGAGGTAGATTCTAGACATATTAGCCCCAAAGAGATTCAAGGTATCAAAACAATTCTTTCATCAATGAGTGGGAGTTATGCCATCATCACTCCCTTTGTCAAGCAGCGTCAAGCATTGATTTATAATGGAGTGCCTTATGATCGAGTTTTTACTATCCATGGATCGCAAGGACAAGAGTTTGATGATGTGATTTTCTCACCCGTTACCCTTCATTATCATCTCAGTGATTCATCTAATCCCTTAGCGCTTCAAGCACTCAATGTCGCAATCTCTAGAGTCAAAAAACGCTTGATTGTTGTGTGTGATGTGGGATTTTGGCAAAATCGACCTGATCAGTTTTTGTCTCGCATTTTGGCTATCGCTAAGAGATGGGAGAGATAAATTTGTATCAATTGACACCAAATAAAAAGGAGAAAGAATGAGAGCATTATTGATGATGGTTTGTTTTGTATGGGGGATGGCAGAGATTCCAAAAGAGCCAATCCTCAATCAAGAAATGACTTGGGGGATGTTGCAAGAAGCCTCCAAAAAAGCCAAAGAAAATGGGCATTTTGTAAGTATTACGATTGTTGATCGCTCTGGTGTAGTTTTGGGAGTTTTGAGAGATCATAGAGCAGGAGTGCATACGCTTAGGGCGAGTTATAAGAAAGCCTATACAGCCAATTCTCAAAAGCGTACAACTCAAATGATTGGACGAGGAATACAAGAGGGGAAAATCCCGCAAGATTTAAAATTTTTGGATGAAAACTTTACGACGATGGATGGAGGGATCCCTATTGTGATTGAGGGTGTTGTCGTGGGAGGCATAGGTGTAGGTGGAGCACATGGAGATGAAGACATCAAAGTCGCGACAGCTGGATTGAAGTTTTTGGAAAACTATTTGAAAGAATTGGAATCTCAGAAGAAATAATCAGCCCTCTTGCAGATACCTAAGGCACACAAAGAGAAAAAGTGCTCTGCTGTATTCCTACCCTGAAGCGTTGCTTCTTCTCTCCATTGCATAGGTCTGCAAAAGGAAGTGAAATATTACAAAAAAACATCCCAAAAATCTACAAAAGCCTTTGAATTTTCTGTGCAAGTCTTGTAGAATCTTGAACTTGAATTCCTGCAAAAAGTGAGAAAAAATGCCAAAACGCGATGATATTAAGAATATTTTATTGATTGGTTCTGGTCCCATTGTAATTGGTCAGGCTTGTGAATTTGACTATTCTGGGACTCAGGCTGCCAAAACTCTCAAGGAGTTGGGTTATAAGGTGGTGCTTGTCAATTCAAATCCAGCTACGATCATGACAGACCCAGAATTTGCTGATCGCACCTATATTGAGCCCATTAGTGAAGAGGTGCTTGCAGATATCATTGCCAAAGAAAATATCGATGCGATTTTGCCAACTATGGGAGGGCAAACCGCACTTAATATCGCTATGAGTATGGAAGAGAAAGGGATGCTTAAGGGGGTGAAGTTTTTGGGTGCTAATCCAGAGGCAATCAAAAAGGGAGAAGATCGTCAGGCCTTTAAAGAAGCAATGCTCAAAATCGGGATGGATCTTCCAAAGTCGCGTTATGCCTACACAGAAGAAGAAGCACTCAATGCAGCCAAAGAGATCGGATTCCCACTTATTATCCGTGCAAGTTTTACGCTAGCAGGTGGGGGGAGTGGGGTGGCATATAATATCGATGAGTTTAAGACATTGGCCAAAAATGGACTTGATGCCTCACCTATCAATGAAATCTTGATTGAGGAATCATTGCTTGGATGGAAAGAGTATGAGATGGAAGTGATTAGGGATTCTGCGGATAATTGCATCATCGTCTGCTCGATTGAAAATCTCGATCCAATGGGGGTGCATACAGGAGATAGTATCACAATCGCTCCAGCACTGACTTTGACAGACAAAGAATACCAACGCATGAGAGATGCTTCTTTTGCGATTTTAAGAGAGATTGGTGTGGATACTGGGGGAAGTAATGTGCAGTTTGCCATCAATCCTCAAACTGGGCGTATGATTGTGATTGAGATGAATCCACGCGTTTCGCGATCTTCTGCTTTGGCTAGCAAGGCTACAGGATATCCAATCGCCAAAGTTGCCACACTTTTGGCTGTTGGGTTTAGACTTGATGAGATCACTAATGATATCACTGGCACCACAGCGAGTTTTGAGCCAAGCATTGATTATATTGTCACAAAGATTCCAAGATTTACATTTGAGAAGTTTCCCACAGCAGATTCTACCTTGACGACAAGTATGAAAAGCATTGGTGAGGTGATGGCCATTGGCGGGACTTTTGCTGAGAGTATCCAAAAGGCACTTTGCTCTCTTGAAACAGGGCTATATGGGTTTAATTCAATTAGCTCTGATTTGGAAAGAATTCGTCATGAAATCCGTCGTCCCAATGATTCTAGACTACTTTATATTGCAGATGGATTCCGACAAGGATTAGGTCTTGATGAAATTCATGCTCTAAGCAAGATTGATCCTTGGTTTTTAAGACAGATTGAGGAAATCATATCTTTTGAGCAAGAGATCACACTCTCTATTTTGCAAGATCAAGCTTTGATGAAGAGGGCAAAGTCGCTTGGATTCTCAGATGCGATGATTGCTTATTTGCTGAAGTGTAATGAGGGGATTGAGATCACACAAAGCGAAGTATATCAAGCTCGATGTGCTCTTGAAGTGAAGCATCAGTATTTGCAAGTAGATACTTGTGCGGCAGAATTTACTTCTAGCACGCCCTATCTTTATTCATCTATTGGAAATTTTTCCAAACTTTCATCCAAAGAAGAGATTTTACCTCTAACAAATCAAAAAGTGATGATCATTGGTGGGGGGCCCAATCGCATCGGACAGGGGATTGAGTTTGATTATTGCTGTGTGCATGCCTCTTTTGCCCTCAAAGATATGGGGATTTCTAGCATTATGTATAACTGCAATCCTGAAACTGTGAGCACAGATTATGATACAAGCGATGTGCTTTATTTTGAACCTATTGATTTTGAACATGTGAGATCAGTGATTGAGAGAGAAAATCCTGATGGAATCATCGTGCATTTTGGAGGGCAAACGCCACTTAAGCTTGCCAAAGAGCTCACACGCATCGGAGCCAAAATCATTGGCACAAGTGCCAAAGTCATCGATGTGGCAGAAGATAGAGAGAAGTTTGCAGAATTTGTAGAAGCCAATCATCTCAAACAGCCTCAAAATGGAATCGCATTTAACAAAGAAGAAGCTCACAGTATTGCAAGCAAGATTGGATTCCCAGTTCTTGTGCGTCCTAGTTATGTGCTTGGGGGGAGGGCGATGCGGATTGTTTATAATGATGATGAATTGAGAGCATATATGGAAGAGGCAGTGAAAGTAAGTGAGAGTTCTCCAGTCTTGGTGGATAAATTCCTTGATCGTGCTATTGAGCTAGATGTGGATGCGATCAGTGATGGGGTGGATGTGTATATTGGTGGGATTATGCAACACATTGAAGAGGCGGGGATCCACTCAGGAGATAGCGCTTCATCTCTCCCACCCTCCACACTTTCTTCTGAGATGATCGCTCAAATCCAAGAAATGACTCAAAAGATTGCCCTCAATCTTGGCGTAGTGGGACTGATGAATGTGCAATATGCCATTTATCACAATGAGATTTATCTCATCGAGGTCAATCCGCGTGCAAGTCGAACAGTGCCATTTGTGAGCAAGGCCACAGGAATGCCACTAGCCAAGATTGCAACGCGTGTGATGTGGCAAGGTAATCTTAAAGAAGCTTTGGAGTTTTATGATCGTTTTGGGATGGTTGTATGCAAAAATGGAATCTATCAACACAAAGATCTCAAACATATCGCCATCAAAGAATCAGTCTTTCCATTCAATAAACTTAATGGAGCTGATGTCTCCCTTGGGCCAGAGATGAAAAGCACTGGAGAGGTGATGGGGATCAGTGAAAATTTTGGTGTAAGTTTTGCCAAAAGTCAAATTGCAGCCAAAAATACTCTGCCAACAAGTGGGAAGATTTTCATTTCTTTGCAGGATTTAGATAAGCCTTTTGCCTCTGCTTTGGCAAAGGATTTTATTGATCTGGGGTTTAGAGTTTGTGCTACAGGTGGGACATATAAAGCAATCATTGATGATGGAGTGGAGTGTGAGCTTGTTTTGAAAGTCAGTGAGGGTCGTCCAAATATTCAAGATGCACTTGCCAATCATGAAGTAGCGATGGTGATCAATAGCAGTGATGAGAGAAGCAATAAAACAGATACCAAATTTTTGAGAGAGCAGGTATTGAAATCCTGTGTGCCTTATTTCACAACGATCCAAGAGGCCAAAGCTGCGTGTAGTGCCATCCAAGAGATCAGCTCTCATAGCCCCTATCAGGCTAGAGCGATTCAAGATTTCTTAAACGATTGATGCAAGCTCTTTTTTTGGCACAGAGTGATACAACAGCTGGTTTTCTGTGCCAAGATCCTCATAAAATCAATAGGGTTAAGCAAAGGGGTAGTCAAAAGGTATTGATCGAGGTGGATTCTCTAGCGACTTTGCAGACTTTCACACGCACTCCTTCAAGATTCAAAAATCATATCAGACGATCAAAGAAAACAACTTTCATCTATCCTAATGGCTTGGCTATCAGGGTGGTGAAAGATGAACAGCATTTGAAGTTTTTAACTCGTTTTGGATGGATGTATTCTTCAAGTGCAAATCGCACCAAAGAGAGCTATGATGATACTTTTGCCTCCCAAGCAGTAGAGGTCATCATCAAAGATAGGAGAGGATTTTTTGAAGGTAGGGCATCAAAAATGATGAAACTCAACTCAAAGATTCAAAAAAGGATTCGTTAATGCGTCTTGATAAATTTCTTAATAGCACCAATCTTTTAAAGCGTCGCAGTGTGGCACAGGATATGTGTGAGCATGGCGCAGTTTTGCTCAATGCCCATGTGGCAAAAAGCTCCAAAGAAGTCAAAGTCGGTGATGAGATCACTTTGGTGTATTTAGATCATCAGGAGAGATATCGTGTGCTTGCTTTACCCCAAACCAAGACAATCCCCAAGTCACAAACTCACCTCTATGTCAAAAAGGAGGATTGATGCTAGAGTTTGAAAAATATAGTGCAAGTGGAAATGACTTCTTGATCACTGATCGATTCCCTTCTGATCTTAGAGGTGATGTGTTTGCTAGAGCTCTTTGTGATCGTCACTTGGGAATCGGGGCTGATGGATTGGTGATTGTGCATCCACATCATCAATATGCTTATCAGTGGGAGTTTTATAATAGCGATGGATCAAAGGCTGCAATGTGTGGAAATGCTAGCCGTTGTGTGGGGTTATATGCTTATTTGCATGCCCTAGCTCCAAGAAAGCATTGCTTTTTGAGTGGGGCTGGGGGGATTGGGGTTGAGGTTTTGCAGACAAGTTATCCTTATTGGGTGCGAAGCAATCTTGGAAAATATAAAGTTTTGGGTGAATTTGGAGAGTGGAGTTTGTTTGATACAGGTGTTCCTCATCTCATCGCATTGCTCCATTCAAAAGAAGAATTTGAAACTTTTGAGATACAGACTTTACAAAAACTAAGAGAGCAATATGATGCCAATGTCAATATCGCTTATTGTGATGGAGAGATTTATAGAATCAAAACTTATGAGAGGGGAGTGGAGGGGATCACGCTAGCTTGTGGGACGGGGATGGCTTCTCTTGTGGCTTTGCTCAATGAGCGCAAAGTTATGCAAGAAAAAGTCTGGATTGTCCCGCCAATGAATGAGCGATTGGAATTTGGTCTTGTTGAGGGGGAGATTTTTTTCCAAGGAAGAGTGTCTAGAATCGCACGATGCCATATCAATCTTCAAGATTTTGGAAACATCTAAGCTTGCTTCTTATCTTTTTGATGTTAAATTTTCCGCTTAGTCTTAAAAGATTTTTTGTGTTAGAATCTTTGTCTTTATAAGGGCGCTCAATGAAAATAATTAGTTTTTTCAATCATAAAGGTGGTGTGAGCAAAACAACAACCACATATAATCTCGGTTGGGCTTTATCTCGGCTTGGGAAAAAAGTATTGCTTGTTGATCTTGATCCGCAGTGCAATTTGACAGGGCTTGTTTTGGCGCATCAAGCAATTGATGATGATTTTATGAATAGTTTTTATCAAAATCGCAATAATCTGACCTTTGATGCCATTGTTAATAAAATTATTGATGGGGCGATTGGTTCGGAATTGGCAAAAGATGGCAGTATCTACCCTATTGATCAAGAAAATCTTTTCCTACTTGCTGGGAGCTTGAAGCTTTCTGAGCTTGATAGTCAAGTTACAGCAGCTCTTAAAATCACTTCAGGATTACCTATCCTTGGAAAGATTATCACAGGCTTTTTTGATACTCTAGAAAATATTGCCAAATATCAAGATATGGATTATCTCCTTTTGGATTTAAGTCCGAGCATTGGCGGACTTAACCAATTAGCTCTTATGGGAAGTGATTATTTTATTGTGCCAACAAGTCCTGATTATTTCTGTCTTCAAGCCATCCATTCTTTAAGTAAAAAAATCAAAGAATGGCATTTGGAAATCAATGCTTTCAAACAAACAACAAAGATCAATATAAAAAATAACCCTTTGTTTTTGGGGACAATTCAGCAAAGATTCCGCTTGCGTAATAGTGCGCCAACCAAAGCATTTGAAAAATGGATAGAGCAAATCCGCAATGCCGTCAATCAAACCTTGGTTCCACAACTTCAGACAATCAATTGCACAATCGGTGCATCTGATTTTTCCAAAGTGATTACAGAAAATCTCCCTTATGATTTGGCACAGATTCCAGATTTTAATACTTTGATTGCTATTAGTCAAAGAAGTCAAAAACCCGTTTTTTTACTTGAAGAAAAAGATCTCAAAGAAGCCAAACAGTTTGGAAGTGCTGAAGCAACAAGTAAAGAAAAGATTGAAGATTTTAAAAGCTTGTTTGAAAGATTGGGGTGTGCTATTATCGATTTAACTCAATCAAATGATAAAAAATGAGTAAAAACATTATCACTATTTCTGGAGCCAAGGAAAATAATCTCAAAAATATTTCTTTGGAGATTCCCAAAAATCAGCTTATCGTTTTTACTGGGCTTAGTGGGAGTGGGAAAAGCACGCTAGCATTTGATACGCTCTATGCTGAAGGACAGCGACGCTACATCGAATCGCTCTCAAGCTATGCAAGACAATTTTTGGACAAAGTAGGTAAGCCCAATGTTGAGAAAATCGATGGACTTACGCCTGCGATTGCAATTGATCAGAAAACCACTTCCAAAAATCCTCGATCCACAGTGGGGACAATTACAGAGATTTATGACTATCTAAGACTTTTGTATGCAAGAGTAGGGAAGCAGCACTGCCATCTATGCGATCAACCCATCTCTCATATGACTCAAACAGATATTATCTCTCAGATTTTGAGTCTGCCAGAGGATTCAAAGCTTGTGATCTTGGCACCATTGATCAAGGACAAGAAGGGGACTTTCACAGATAAAATCGAATCTTTACGCCAAAAGGGAATCATTAGAGCCTATATTGATGGAGTGATGGTGAGATTGGATGAAGAGATCACACTGAGCAAAACCAAAAAACACACCATCAAAGCCGTGATTGATCGCGTGATACTCAAGGAAGAAAATCACACACGCATCGCTCAAGCGATCGAAAAAGCCCTCAAAGAATCTTTTGGTGAAGTGGAGGTGGAGATTCAGAGTGAAGAGGGAAGCAAGACTTTGCACTATAGTGAGCATTTTGCGTGTTTTGATTGTAAGGTAAGCTTTGAGCCATTAGAGCCTTTGGCGTTTTCTTTCAATTCCCCCAAGGGAGCGTGTGAAGATTGTGGTGGGCTTGGAATGAAATACACACTCGATCTCAAAAAGATTCTTGATCCTTCTTTGCCTCTCAATAAAGGAGGGGTGAAATTTATTTTTGGATTCAATAGAAGTTATTACAATCACTTATTTGAAGCATTTTGCGCAAATGCAAGTATCAATCCCTCTCAATGTTTTGATGAATTACTGGAGCATCAACAAAATGCATTGCTTTATGGTAGTGCTCAAGAGGTGGAGTTTGAATGGAGGGGAAGCAAGCTAGTGCGTCCTTGGAGTGGAATCTTAAAGATTGCTCATGATATGTTTAAGGATGAAAAAGATTTGTCAGATTTTATGAGTGAAAAAATCTGTCCAAGTTGCAATGGGTATCGCTTGAAACCCCAGTCTTTGAGTGTGCAAGTCGCCAATAAAAAAATTTCAGATATTTTGAGTATGCCTCTGCAAGAATGCTATGAGTTTTTTGTCGATGAAAAAAGATTTGAATATTTTTCTATGCAAGAGCAAATGATTTCAGCCCCGATTCTCAAAGAAATTAGAGAGCGATTATTTTTCCTTTATGATGTGGGGCTTGGCTATCTAACATTGGGGAGAGATGCTCGCACAATTAGCGGGGGAGAGAGTCAGAGAATCCGCATCGCTTCTCAGATCGGGAGTGGTTTGACTGGAGTGATGTATGTCCTTGATGAGCCAAGTATTGGACTTCATGAGCGAGATACGCTCAAACTCATTCGCACTCTAAGAAGCTTGCAAGAAAAGGGTAATACCGTGATTGTCGTTGAGCATGACAAAGAGACGATTTTGCAAGCAGATTTTGTCGTGGATATTGGACCTGGAGCTGGAGTGAATGGGGGAGAGGTCGTGTTTGCAGGGAGTGTTGAGGATTTGCTAAGACAAAACACACTGACTGCTCAATATCTCAATGGCCAAAAGCAGATTTCTTATCCACATCATAGAAAGCAAGAAAAATTTCTCAAAATCGATGGGGTTAATATCAATAACATTAAAGATCTAAGTGTGAATATCCCATTATCAAATTTTGTTTGCATTACTGGTGTGAGCGGAAGTGGCAAAAGTTCGCTCATTTTGCAGACTTTGCTTCCTGTGGCTCAAGAGCTTTTAAATCATAGTAAAAAGATACAAAAATGTGATGGGGTGAGTATTGAGGGATTGGAGCATTTGGATAAGGTGATTTATCTGGATCAAAGCCCGATTGGGAGAACTCCTAGAAGCAATCCAGCAACTTATACAGGCGTGATGGATGAGATTAGGGCTCTCTTTGCTGAAGTTAAGGAATCAAAGATTAGAGGTTATAGCATCGGTCGATTTAGTTTCAATGTCAAAGGGGGGCGATGTGAGAAATGTCAAGGTGAGGGTGAGATCAAGATCGAGATGCATTTCTTACCTGATGTGATGGTCAAATGTGATAGTTGTCAAGGAAGTCGCTACAACGCTCAAACCTTAGAAATCAAATACAAAGAAAAATCAATCGCTGAGGTATTGGATATGAGCGTGGATGAAGCATTGAAGCTTTTTGCAAAAGTTCCAAAGATCGCCCAAAAACTTCAAACTCTTCAAGATGTGGGATTGGGCTATATCACCCTTGGACAAAATGCAACAACACTCAGTGGAGGTGAAGCTCAGAGAATCAAGCTTGCCAAAGAGCTAAGTCGTAAAGATACGGGAAAAACACTTTATATTTTAGATGAGCCAACCACTGGGCTTCATTTTGCTGATGTGGATCGCTTGACAAAAGTGCTTCATCATCTTGTCTCACTTGGAAATTCGGCTGTAGTGATTGAGCATAATCTAGATATGATCAAAAATGCTGATTATATTATCGATATTGGTCCTGAGGGGGGTGATAGGGGAGGTAGGATCTTGGATGCTGGAAGTGTGGAGCATATCGCCAAAAATGCGACAAAAACAGGAAGCTATACAGGAAAATTTTTGGCCAAAGAATTGGGAATAAAGAGATGAAGATTTTGGTTTGTTTTGGATTATCGCTCTTTGGAATTTGTGCGGCAAATCCTTATTTGCCAAGTAACAAAAATTCAGAATTTGCCAAAAACAATCCTTACTTGGAAGAAAAAAAGAAAAGATCTCATATCACAAGCACACAAGGAAAATCTGTCCCAAAATACCAGCTTCTTCCTCCAATCACAGCCAAAAAGACTCCTCCACCCACACCCAAAAAACCTCGCAAGATTATCGATGAAGATGGCAATGTGGTGGAAGAGAAGATCGAACCTCCTAGACCGCCAACCCCTCAAGAACTTGAATTGAGGGATGCACAGCTTAGGTGCTATGCTCAAAATGGAGCATGGTGCTGGAAGACTGGGATGTATTTTTTAGAAGGTCGGGTGGTCAAACAAGATTATCAACATGCTTTTGATGCATTTGAAGCAGGGTGTCTTAAGAAGAATGGGGGAGCGTGCTATAGCATGGGATATATGTATGAGTTTGGAAGAGGGGATATTCCTCGTGATTCCAAAAAAGCACTTGATTTGTATCTCAAATCTTGTAATTATGGCTATAACCTTGGATGTGAAGCGTATCGAAGATTGAAGTAACACCCCCCCCCACTTCTTGTAAAAGAAGTGGGATGAACACTATAAAAAAGGAGGGGGGATGAACATGAAAACAACTCTTTAGGGCCATCGAGGGATTCTAATCGATGGCCCTATGAAATTATGTTCTTTGCCACCCCCCCCCCTTTTTTTTTACACATTGATCTCTAAGCCAAACTTTACTTATCTAGTTTGACCACTTTAGCACTTGAGTGCAATACCTCAAGAAGGTGTGAGATCTTTGAGATTTTGCTCTGAGCTTCTATTTCTGATGAGTAGGGTCCTACAAGATAGCTTGTGCTTCCATCAGGATTGAGCTGTGTGATATGACGATATTTGGCAATCTCATCTGATTCTTGCTTACTTAACTTATCTTTTGACTTTAAAATCTCAAGATAGAATGTGGTTTTGATTGCAGTCTTTTGAAGTTTTGCTTGAGATAGGGGAAGAGCACTTACTTTGGAGTGATCTTGGTTAGCCTCTGATTCTTGAGTTTCAAGCTTATGAATTTCTTCTTTTGCTTGATTTTTAAGTCCAAATGCCACTCTTACCCCAGCATTGATTGCATAATCTGTCCTGATATCTCCCCCAAAGCTCTTCTCTGCATCCATATAGATTCTTGTCTGATCATTGAAGGCAATAGAAGTTCCAGCATTGAGAACAAAACGATGGTTGCTAGATTCATAGGGATTGAGATCTGCATGCTTGCCATTGGATTCCATGTGATTATCACCTTGGAGTATCCCCTCATATACATAGTAAGTCCCTACATAAAGCTTGGCATTAGCTTTTGAATCAGCATCAAAGAAATCTTTGAAGTCATATCCCCAATTCACTCCAACTCTAGATTTAAGATCAATCACTCCATCCTCTGAGATTGATAAATCTCCAAGATCACTTTTTTGAGTGAGTTTTTGATCACTAAGGTATCCAACACCGACTTGCATCTGGGGATCAATGAAGAAGTTTTGAGGAACATTGAAGCGATAACCTACTTCTTCTTGTAAGAGAACACCAAAGGCATTGGCACTATAGCTTTGATCATCAGATGTTCCAAGCTTGTTGTAGAAGAAAGAGAACTTAGCATCAGTATCTTCATACCATCCATTATCTTGAATATAGCTCACATATACATCAACACTTCCGCTATGAATCTTGGATGAATTAAGTGGAGCAGGTGATAGGGATTCAACCCTTTGGTTTTGGAAATCACTTTGATTGTGCGTATAGGCTAGAGCTCCTCCAATATAAAGAGAAGAATCTGAATAAGCAAGCCGCTTATCTACACCAACTTGAGCTGTGGTGTAATTGGATTGATTTGAATGGTTGAAGTTGAGAGTTTGTCTTCCATTAAAGATTCTTGTCCAGACACCAACACTTGTAGGATCATTCCTCAACTCTCCCATACGCTTATTGATCGTATCAAGATTAGAAAGGAATGCTTGATAGAGTGAGAGATTAGCTTGGATTCCTGCATCAACATAGGCTTGTTGTATCTCTCCAGTATAAAGATGACTTCCTTTGGGGATATAGTAGAAATGATATCCATCATGATCTGCTTGCTTCATATCGACGAGGAAATAGTTAAAACCCCCACCAACACTGAGAAGATTTTTGGAAGATTTTTCAGTATCTGGAGTAAAGGTGTGGAAAATAACCCTGTTTTTGAGATCATCCTTGACTTTAGCCAGAACGATATCTTGATAGCGATTGAAGCCATTTTTATTGATTTCTTTAATGCCTTCTTGACTAAAGATTGCTTGAATAAAGTGGTTTTGTTGGGTTTGTTTATCACCAAATATTGCTTTATCCACTACAACATGATCGGATCCATTTGGATTGACATACAATCTAAAGAGAAGATTGTCTCCTTCCAATCCTTTTGAATTGGCTTTGCTTGTATCTCCAATGATTAGAGTTCTAAACTGATCTCTATCTTTGAGTTGATTGACATCATCAAAAACAATCTTCCCATCTTTAAGACTTGGAGTTGAAGAGAGATCGATCACATTTCCCTTGAAATCTTTAGTGTTTGCTAGGAAATTGGACAGACTATGATCAAATGATCCATTTGCCTTAAGAGTATCGATGGTGTATTTTCCATTTGTTCCTCCAAGAATGACTCTTGAACCATTTGTGAGATTGAGTGTGAGTTGATGACTATTGGATGGATCATTTTCAATCTTTGATATAGGTGATTGGAAATTGATAGCTAGAAGTGAGTGATCTAGAGTGATTGTGCCATTTTGTTCCATTGATGCAAGCCCAGATTGAGTACCAGAGAGACCAAAGTAGAGAGAGGTATCGTGGATAGAGATTGTGTCATTGTTGCCTCCCATAAATTTAAAAGCAGCTGATCCAGTTTTTCCTTCGATTTGATCAAATGCAAGGAGTCCATTTCCACTAATGTTTAAATCTCCTCCAGCAACGATTCCGTTTGCCTCAGCAGAATCAGATTTGATCTTTTTAAATTCCAATAGAGAAGAAGAGTCAGCAAACTCAATTTTCATTCCACCCAATGCTGAATAGATCCCACTTGCTTGCTTAGAACCTGAAGAGATATCTTGAAATGTCGTATTTTTTGCAAAGTGAAGTGAACTACTTAACTCATCATAGAAGCCAAAGGCAACTTGCTGATAAGCTTGAGAGCCGGATCGAATATCAGCAAATCCACCTCCTTTTTTGATAGTTACATTCTCTCCTTCGTTGTAAAACAGATAAACACTTTGATCCTTAGGGGCTGGTTGAGATGAGATAAGCACATTAGAATCTGCTAGAAAATTGATATTTCCACCACCTCTTTTGAAATAAACCCCATAGACACTTTTATTTTTTGATGCAAGTGAGATTGTTAAAGGATTTTCAAAAGAGAGATGAATATTTTCATCTGAGCTTGGACTATCGATCAAATATCCATATGTATTCCCAGATCCAGAAAGAGGTCTTATTTTGTTGGATCCTTCAAATTTAAGTGTGAAATCTGATCCACTAGAGAGATGTATGAAAGTGAGATTATCATCTGATACGACAGTATCGCTCTCTATCTCTAGGTCTTTAAATATAGCTGAAACAGCTCCTTTTGAGCCATCAGCATAGATTAAGTTTCCTTCTTTGATTCCATGAATAGATGCTTGACTAGGAGAAGCCAAACTTAAACCATTGACTATTGAGGTTTTGTTCTTGGGTTCTCCTGTTTGGACAGAAGAGAGATAGATAAGCGAAGCAGATTGTCCAATAACAGAATCTTTGTCCATAAGGAAATGCCCAGATGAATCAACTAGTTTACTATCAAAAGATCCACCTCTTTCAAAATAGAGTAGTGAACTTGTTGGAGAATCCTCTCCACCTACAGATCTTTCTCTAAAGGCTATGCTATCAGTATCTGCTTTGAGTCTAGCATTACTTGAAACATAGAAAGCTGAGTTGAGTTTCCCATGACTGATTGCTCCAGTTTGAAATATATTTACTCCTCCTTCGACAGCTCTGCTGATATAAACATCTCCAGCATCGTGTGCGATAAATACACCAACACTTTTATTTTTTCCTTGGATTGAATCTTTATCAAACTTTAGATCACTGACCATAAGAGTTCTTACACCACCGGAAGATGTATCAGGTCCAATTTCAATTCCATATGCATTTTTTCCAGAGATTGATCCTTCACCAAACACAACCGGATTTCCTGAGGAAAATTCAGAGTAAATTTGTATAGATTTGGAGGGTTTGGGCAAGGCATAAATTCCAGCGGCTTCTTCCTCGCCAGTAATGCTCCCTTTTTTGAAAATAATCTGACCTGTATTTGGATATCTTGAGAATATTAAAGATTCCACATCCTTTTCAAGTTTGATTCCAAATGCATGTTCTGCTGAAACTTTTAGATCAACATTGACTAATTTGCCTACATTATTATTTCCCTCAAGAATCTCAAAAGCAGCAGCTTCTTTTGTTCCCTCAATGATCCCTTTAATCGGACCTTCTTCCTCACTGACGATTCCGCTAGATCGATCAAAATAAAATCCATACGCTCTTTCACCTTTTACTGAGAAAAATACATGATCGAGATTCATGTGTGTACTTTGACTATTCCATCCATCTGCTTCATACCCAATCGCAGTTCCATGCTTATTTGTTACTTTAAAAATAATGTCATTTGATCCTCTATGTGAAAATACAACCGTATTGGAACCACCTACAAAAAGCCCTACTGCTTTAAAATTATTTTCTTTTTCTGTGGAAACAGTTGAAGTCAATACAAGAGGATTTCCTCCACCCCAATCAATAGTGGCAGTTTGATTCTGAGCGATCCAGATTCCAAGTCCATATGCATTTTGATCATTTGTCTCCACAGAAAAATGATCAAGAGCACCTATGTATGACCTTCCTCCTTGACCTGTCACTTCGTATACAAATTTCCCCCTTGGATCATCCCCAAGTTTTGGAGCTATCCAATGATTGGACCCATATGAAGCGGCAAAAGCAAGATTGAACATCAACGCAGTTGAAACGATTGGCTTAAAATTCCTAGACAAGTGTTTTCTGTAATCAGAAATCATCACAAGCTCCTCTTTTTAAAAATTTTTTAAAGAACCATCTGATAGGCTCCGTCTTTTATTGTCTGAAAAGATTTTGGATTCAAATCTTTGAATCACATCATTGGTTGATTTGAATTGGATTCAAAATTTATTTTGTATTTTTGGATTGATCAAAGATTTCGTATTTTTGGGGTTTTAACCCGTTTTTGAGATAGCTAGAAATGACTAAATGCAAGTGATTTTTGACTCTAAAATTAGTCATTTTTTAAGTTGATGAAATTAGAATTTATTAAGTTGTATTAATGAAATAGAAAAATATTACATTGTGAATACTTTGTATCGGACTTCTTTTATTTGATTTTTTCTTAAAAGAAAAAATTTATTTATCTTTACAAGATAAGCTTTTTGGTTCCAAAATCAAAGGAGAATAAATGAAAAAAAGTTTAAGTCTTATTGTGGCTGCTTTGTTGTGTGGAAGTGTTGCAGGTTATGCTCAAGAGAGCTATGATGCTCAAAGGATTGCTGAGATTTTCAAACAACTCAATGGGGATCCAAAGAATCCAAAGCAAAAGGTTAATCACGCAAAAGGTTTTTGTGCGGGTGGAAGCTTCACTCCAGATAAAAACATCACTTCAATCATCGATGTGCCCATGCTTGGTGAGGGAAAAATCCCTGTAGAGTTTCGTTACTCTCTTGGTGGGGCAGTGATGAGTGATAAAAGCAAGCCTAGAGGATTGGCTTTGAGAATCCAAGGACAAAATGAAACTTGGACGATGGTGATGCTTGGGACAGAGATCAATTTTGCACGCACACCTGAGGAGTTTGGACAGTTTTTTGAGATGCGACTGCCTGTGAATGGTAAGGTGGATCAAGAAAAGATTCAGCGCTTGATGAAAGAAGTTGATTCTTATCGAAAGTTTGTGGAATACACAGATCAGATGGGGATCACTCCAAGTGTGGCAAATACCGCTTATTACAGCATCCATACATTTTACTTCAAAGACAAAAAGAGTGGAAAGATGCTCCCAGCTAGATGGAAGTTTGTCCCAGTTGAGGGTGTGAAATATCTCTCTGATCAGGAGCTCAAGACTAAAGGTGATGCATTCTTGGAAGAAGATTTGAAGCAAAGAGTAGCCAAGAAGCCTATCGCTTATGAGATGTATTTGGTTTATGCCAATAAGGGAGATGCTACAGATGATACGACTGCTTTGTGGAAAGGAAAGCACAAAGAGGTTTTTGTCGGGACATTGCAGGCTGAGCAATACAGTGGATTGGAGTGTAATGCTGAAGTTTATTTCCCATCAGAGATCCCTCAAGGTGTAGGAGCACCAAAAGATCCATTATTTGACATTAGAAATGAAGCTTATGGGATCACTTTTGGATTCCGTCAATAATCATTGAGGTGGGGTGGGAGAAGGGGGAGGGGGTAAAAAACTTTTAAGTATTGTAAAATCCTCCTTTTATTTTATCTCTAGGTTTGATTATGCAAAATATCCGAAATTTTTCAATCATTGCTCATATCGATCATGGCAAAAGCACGCTAGCAGATCGATTGATCCAAGAATGTGGGGCGATTAGTGATCGAGAGATGACAAGCCAAGTGATGGACACGATGGATATCGAAAAAGAGCGTGGAATCACAATCAAGGCTCAATCTGTGAGGCTAACCTACACTTATCAAGGGGAGCAATACATCCTCAATCTCATCGATACCCCAGGGCATGTAGATTTTAGCTATGAAGTGAGTAGAAGTCTTAGTAGCTGTGAGGGAGCATTGCTAGTGGTGGATAGCACGCAAGGAGTAGAGGCCCAAACGATTGCCAATGTCTATATCGCACTTGAGAATAATCTTGAGATCTTGCCTGTACTCAATAAGATCGATCTGCCCGCAAGCGATCCTCAAAGTGTCAAAGATGATATTGAGAACACAATCGGACTTGATTGCTCTGAAGCTTTGGAAGTGAGTGCCAAAAGTGGGATAGGGATCAAAGCTCTGCTAGAGGCGATTGTAGAAAAGATCCCCGCTCCTAGTGGCAACCCAGATGCTCCGACTAAGGCACTCATTTATGATTCTTGGTTTGATAATTATTTGGGGGCACTCTCACTTGTGAGGGTGATTGATGGGAGCATTGAAGTGGGACAAAAAATCACAATGATGAATACCCAAAAAACCCATGAAGTGCTAAATCTGATGTATCCTCATCCTATCCATCAGCAAAAGACTTCCAAGCTTTCTTGTGGAGAGATTGGAATCGTGTCTTTGGGACTTAAAAGTCTCACAGATATTGCTGTGGGTGATACGATGACAGATTTTGAGAATCCCACAAGTGAGGCAGTGGAGGGCTTTATGCCGGCTAAGCCTTTTGTGTTTGCTGGAATCTATCCTATCCAAACAGATAGATTTGAAGAGTTGCGTGATGCACTCAATAAGCTCAAACTCAATGATTCTGCCCTCTCTTTTGAGCCTGAAACCTCTGTGGCTTTGGGATTTGGATTCCGTGTGGGGTTTTTGGGACTTTTGCATATGGAGGTGGTCAAAGAACGACTTGAGAGAGAGTTTGATCTAGATCTGATTGCGACTGCTCCTACGGTGGTGTATGAGGTGCATTTGACCAATGGAGAAATAGTGCGGGTGCAAAACCCAAGCGAACTCCCACCAGAGCAGAGAATCTTAAAGATCCAAGAACCTTATGTGCGAGCCTCTATCATCACTCCTACAGAATATCTTGGTAATGTGATCACGCTTCTAAACAATCGTCGAGGGGTGCAAGAAAAAATGGAATACCTCAATGAAAGTCGCGTGATGCTTGTATATGCACTGCCAAGCAATGAGATCGTGATGGATTTTTATGACAAGCTCAAATCTAGCACCAAGGGCTATGCGAGCTTTGATTATGAGCCCATTGAGTATCGTGATGGGGATTTGGTCAAGCTTGATGTGCGTGTGGCAGGGGAGGTCGTCGATGCACTCTCAATCATCGTAGATCGCAATAAGTCCTATCAAAAGGGCAGGGCATTGGTCGAATCGATGAAAGAGCTCATCCCACGCCAGCTTTTTGAAGTGGCGATTCAGGCAAGTGTAGGCAATAAAATCATCGCACGCGAAACTGTGAAATCGATGGGGAAAAATGTGACAGCTAAATGCTATGGAGGGGATATCACAAGGAAGCGAAAACTGCTTGAAAAACAAAAAGAGGGGAAAAAGAGAATGAAAGCGATCGGCAAAGTCGAGCTTCCACAAGAGGCATTTTTGAGCGTGCTTAAGATTGATTAGGAGGATAAATGATCACAACACAAGAAGAACTTAACCAAGCGATGTCCAATCAGCAAGATGGGATCGAGATCGAGGGAGATCTAGCCAAAAAGGTCATCAAAATCAAAGCAACAGGCAAGGTAGCTTGGATTGTGGCTTTTGGGGCAATTTGTGTCGCTATGCTTGCATTTTGGAAGTTTTTTGAAGCTTTGGGACATGCACAGATCAATACTTTGGCTAGAAATGTGCCTGATACGAGCTATGGTATGGTTTGGATTTATGTTGCATTGGGCGCGGCGTGTGTTGCATTGATCGCATTGATTTTGGCATTTTCCAATCGATATAAAAATTACAAAATCCACAAGATTTCATCTACCAAAATCAAACTCAAAAAATAATCCTATTTGAACTGATTGTTTGCGATCTCTTCATAAGAAAAGCATCTAAATCGCTCACTTTTCAAGCGCTTGGAGAGATCTCCTTAGCAGTAGCATTTCAAAAAATCTTGCAAATCTTTGGCTTGAAGTGGATTTTCAACCAAAGTGAATTTCATCTGACTTTGCAAGTCATAGATCCACACTTCTTGTGTGTGAGGAGTAGAATCGATAGAGTACATAAAGTATCAAAGGCTGCAAATTTTTATAATTTACCTAAAAATATATATTTTTTGATAGATTTTCTGGGTCTTTTTGGACAAAAAATTTTTATCTTAAATATTGAGGAAGATAACGATGAAACCAACTTTTCAAGGAAATCCTGTAAGTCTAGCAGGAAATATTTTGAATATCGGTGATAGCGCACCTGAAATTACTTTGCCAAGCAAAGACTTGAGTGATGTCAAAGTAGGTGGTGCAAGTGGAAAATACCAAATCATTAATGTAGTGCCAAGTCTTGATACAGGCGTATGTGCAATGCAAACAAAAAAGTTTAATACTGAGGCTGCAAAACTTCAAAATGCGCAAGTATTTGTGATCAGTATGGATTTGCCGTTTGCACAAGGAAGATTCTGCTCAACTGAGGGGATTGAAAATCTCAGTGTTTTGAGTGATTTTAGAAGCAAAGAGTTTGGAAAAAAATATGGATTACTTATTGATGATAGTGCCTTAAGAGGGCTTCTTACTCGTGCAGTAATTATTGTAGATCCACAAGGAAAAATCATCTACCAAGAAGTTGTGTCTGAGATTACAACTGAGCCAAACTATCAAGCAGTTTTGGATCTATTTTGATTCCTCCATCCTTTTCTGGGATGGATGAAAAGGTTATTCTTACATAAGATCTATGTATTTGTTTGAGTGAGCTTAGAATCAATCTTTTTTCTTGCTCTCTCCTCAGGCTTCATAGACTACTCGATATTGGTATAGACTGCTTGGACATCATCATCTTCTTCGATTCGATCTAACAGCTTTTCTACTTCACTCATTTGCTCTTCACTCAGTGTGATGGGGGAATTTGGGATGCGTTGAAGTGAGGCTTTTTGCACAGGGATAGAGAGTGATTCAAAGCCCTCATTGAGCTTGCCAAAATCTGTGTAATCTCCATAAGCCACATAAGAGGTCTTGCCCTCGATTTCGATGCTCTCAAGCTCTTCAAGCCCATAATCAATCAAAGCAAGTTCAAGCTCTTCTAAGTCCATCTCAGGCTTTTCAAACTCAAACACACTTTTGCGTGAGAACATAAACTCTAGTGAGCCATTGGGCACGATAGAGGCATTGGGAGTTTTGTTGAAATAGCTTTTGACATTGGCGATGGTGCGGGTGGGATTGTCTGTGGTGCATTCAATCATCACTAGCACTCCATGGGGTGCTTTGCCCTCATAGGTGATTTCAGTGAAGATTCCATCTTTGCCACTTGCTCGCTTGATAGCAGCTTCGATATTGTCTTTGGGCATATTTTGGGCTTTGGCATTGGCGATGGCTGTGCGGAGTTTGGCATTCATATCTGGATCACTTCCACCTTCTTTGGCAGCTACTGTGATGGCTTTGGCAAGTTTGGGGAAGATTTTGCTCATCTTATCCCATCGTTTTTCTTTGGCGGCTCGTCGGTATTCAAACGCTCGTCCCATGGTTATCCTTTCATATAGAATCAAAAAGCTTGGATTCTAGCATAAAGGGGGCTTAGAGTGTTTGATGCTTGGGGATAGTCTGTGTCGTAGGAGTGATTTGGAAGCCAAGCTTGGGTGGAATGGGGTAGCAGGAGTTGAGCAGCATATCAAATGTGATGTGCTTGTAGCGAAGCTTGAGTTTGTTGAATGCGCCCAAGAAATGCGCTTCCAAAACCTCAGCCCAAAAGTCTTGCCCAAGTTGGATTTCATTGGCACCAAAGATAAAGTTTTTGGAGCGAATCCAAGCAAAAAATGGATCATCATCACAAAGAGTGTCTGTGATCACATTGATGTAGGGGAGGAAGGCTTGTGATTCTGCACTTTTGGGATTGAAGTAGAGCTCTTTGGGTGTGTTGTGATCGATGATCTTTCCTTGCTTGAGAAGTGTGATGGAATCAGAGAGATAATATGCATCATCGATGTCATGCGTGACAATGATCGCTGAGATATTTTGAGCTTTGATCATCTCTTTGAGCTCCTTGCGCAAAGATTCTTTGAGGTTGGAATCAAGATTGGAAAAGGGCTCATCTAAGAGTAGGAGTTCGCAGTTTGTGGCGATTGCGCGTGCAAAAGCTACTCTTTGGGCTTGACCTCCTGAGATTTGATCGATTCTTTTGGATCTGATGGAGGTGATATTGAAAAGTTTTAAAAGCTCATCTAATCGATCATTTCTTTGAACTTTGGGGTATTGATGGAGTGCAAAGAGAATGTTTTCTTGGACATTGAGATGAGGGAAGAGGGCATAGTTTTGAAACATAATGGCTGTTTTGGAGGTGCATTGAAAATGCGAGTATGAGGTGGGCTGCTCAAGTCGGGCAAGGATTCTGAGCAATGTGCTTTTCCCGCTTCCGCTATTGCCCAAGATGCTTAGGATTTCTCCCTGCTTGAGCGTGAGGCTAATATCATGCAAAACTTCAAAATTTCCAAAGCTTTTGTAGAGATTTTTAATATCTAGCATTTTTTTCCTTGAATGAATAAATTTGCCAAAAACATTCCTACTAGAGAAAGCAGAACAATCAGCAATGATGGTAAAGCTGAATCATAAAGACGCTCATCCGTGGCATACCAAAATGCATTGGTCGCTAGAGTTTCAAATCCAAATGGAGCAAGCATCCTAGTGATGGGTAGCTCCTTGATCGTGTCAATAAAGACGATCAAAAATGCTGAAAGCATAAAGTATTTGAGGAGTGGAAAGTGGATTTTGAACCAAAGGATCAAATGACTTGGATTGAGCGTTAGACTCGCCTCATCGATGGAGGAGTGAATCTTGTCATAACCATTTTGAATAGAATAAATCGCTGTAGCCAAAAATCTCACAACATAAGCAAAGATCAAAACACTGATAGAGGTCCCAAGAAGAGGGATCTGAAAGAGATGTGAGAGGCCTGTGGCAATGATCATGATGCTAACCCCTACGACTGCTCCTGGGATTGCATAACCAAGAGAGCTTGAGAGCTTGAAAACATGAGAAAGCATGATGGATTTTGTGATCCTTGAAGCAAAACACAAAAAAAGCGCACAAAGCAAAGCAAAAAAGGCCCCCAAGATTCCAACCCAAAAAGAATTCAAAACAAGAATATAAAATGTCTTATCCCATAATTTTGCATCTTGTAGCCCCCAATACAAAAGCCATGCTAATGGAAGAAGGAATCCAAAAAAAGCAATCAAAAAGCAATATAGGCTTGCTAGAAAGGATTTGAAGTGAGAAAGCTTTTCTTTTTGGAGAAGGATTTGGGTGTTTTGATTGAAGCTGTAGCGTTTTTGCTGTTTGACTTTTTGCTCCAAAAACATAATGATAAAAACAAAAACCATAAGAATCGCAGTCAGAATACTTGAAGAATAAGGATCATCTAGGTCATACCAGAGTTTGAAAATCCCTGCTGAAAATGTATCGATTCCAAGATAGGCGCTTGCTCCATAATCACTCAAAGTTTCCATCAAGACAAGCAAAAGCCCTCCAAAAATTGCAGGCTTTGCACTTGAAATGGAGACTTTATAAAATATTTGCCATTGGGTGTATTTCATACTTTTGGCGACTTCATAGAGTTGAACTGATTGGGTTTGAAAGGAGGTTTTGGCAAAAATATAAACATAGGGAAAAAGAGAGATTGATAAAACCCAAACCACACCAAAGAGATTGAAAAAATCTATGCGTATTCCAAAAATCTCATAAAAAATCCCACCTACATCAAAGATCCCCACATAGACAAAAGCCAAAATATAAGCAGGGATTGCAAGAGGAAGAAATAGGATTTTTTCTAAAATCTTTGAAAAAAAGAAATCAAAATGTGCGACGAGATAGGCACAGCTCACGCCGATCAGGTAGCTCAATAGCAATACAAGAGTAGCGACCCAAAAAGTATCTTTCAAAAATCGCAAAAAAAGAAAATCAAAGAAATGAGTGAGGTTGGAATGAATGATTTGAGTTGTTTGAGAATCTTGCCATAGAGATTGGATGAGGATATAGCCTGTTTCCAAAAAGGCTCCAAAGATTGGAATGGCAATGATCCCCACCATGATCATTGCCAAGATTTGCAAAGAGATTCTCATCTAAATCCGACTTCATCATAGATTTTGACTGCCTCTTGGACTTTTTTGGCAATCTCACTGACTGGAAGTTGATCTTCTTTGAATTGGCCAAAACTCTGGATGGTTTCATTGAGTTTGACATCGCTTCTTACGGGATATTCAAAGTTGATGTTTGTGAGCATTTCCTGCACCTCTTTGCTGAGCAAAAACTCCATAAATGCTTGAGCTTCTTTGCGATTTTTGCTGGATTTTGTCATCGCCACACCACTTACATTGATATGTGCTCCACGATTATCTTGATTGGGGAAGATGATCCCAAGAGAGTTGGCCACCTCGACATCTTTTGGATTTTTGGAATGCTTCATCAATCCGATGTAGTATGTATTCATAATGGCAAAATCCGCATCTCCTGCATAAACTTGTCTTGCTTGATCTCTATCTCCTCCTTTTGGTTTGCTTGCGAGATTTGCAAGAACGCCTTGTGCCCATTTTTTGGCTTCAGCACTTCCATCATTTGCGATGATACTTGCTAGAAGAGTTTTGCTATAGGCAGCTGTTGCACTTCTGACTAAGAGATTGCCTTTGAGTTTGGGATCTGCAAGATCTTCATAGTTTTTGACTAAATTTGGATCAACACCTCGATTTTTGGCATAGACAACGATTCTAGCGCGCTTAGTGATTGCAAACCATTGATTGTCCTTATCTCTTAGATGTGAAGGAATGACTTCTTGCAAGACTTTAGAATCTACTGGAGCCAAGAGGTTGGCATTTTTGGCTTCTGTGAGATTTGAGATATCTGCTGTGATAAATAAATCAGCTGGTGATTTATCACCTTCAAGTCGCATTCTTTTGATGAGTTCTTGAGGTCTGGCTTGTGTGTGATTGACTTTGATCCCTGTTTTTTGCTCAAACTTTTTGATGATCTCAAAATCAGCATCATAATGTCTGGCTGAGTAGATATTGAGCTCTGCACCCAATAGGATGGATCCAATCATGCTAATAGATAGCAAAGATTTTTTTAGCATAGTTTTACTCCTTGAATAGTGTTTTGATAATCATTATTATAATAAAGATTTAAAGATTTGATACTTTTGATTGATAGAGTGTGAGATGATTTTGGATCCTTGATCTATGGGTTGCGCCTCATAGAATGAAATAGATTTTGAGATAAAATGCGCTTTTATTTTGTTTGAGAGATGGTGCTATGTTTGGGCGTATTTTGGAAATTCAAAAAGTTTTTTCTTCAAAGCGAGCAAAAGAGGCAGAAGAAAGCAAGGAGAAAAATCGTGAGCTTATTTTGTTTTTTGTGCGGGCAAAGACAGAAGAAGAGATACAGAAACTTGAGAGGTGGCTACTGAAATGAGTGATTTGCGTAATGTTGTGTTGGAGGCGTTGTCTCAAATAGACACAGGGGAGAGCGAAACACATAGAAGTGAGGTGAGTGATCGCGATATGCTCTCTGTTTCATTGATTGATGAGAGAGAGTTTTTGAGTGTTCAGAGAGAGAAGCTGTTGTTGCTTTTTGAGGGGCTTTTATCTCCTGAAATTGAGAATCTAGAAGACAAGCTTGAGCTCACTCTTCGGTATTTGCAATTCCAGCTTGCAGAAATTGACAAAAGATTAAGCAAAATTTGACTAAGTAAATAAAAAATTTACATTTTTTTGCTATAGTTTCACTTGTCTTTATTCAAGATAAAAGATTTTGAAAAGACATGACGATTCTTAGTTACAAAATTCTCTCCTATATTTTGTATTCCTTTGTGTATATCTCTAGAGCAGGGGGCTCTAGAGGTTTGTTTTGACAATCTTTACTTTTTTTTGGTTATGATGCTGGAAATACCATAAATGAGGTGAATCTATGCTTGAGATTTTGATGATTGAAGATGATGTAGAGTTGGCTGAACTTCTCACGGAATATCTAAAAAAACACGATATGAATGTAACTAGCTATGATGAGCCATATACTGGGATCAGTGCTGTAAATGCTAGAAAATTTGATTTATTACTGTTAGATCTGACATTGCCAAATCTAGATGGATTGGAAGTATGTCAAAAAGTAGTAAAGCAGAAAGATATCCCCATCATTATCTCTTCTGCTCGAAATGATATCAATGACAAAACAAAGGCATTGGAATTTGGAGCTGATGACTATATCCCCAAACCCTACGATCCTCAAGAGCTTGTAGCAAGGATTCACGCTGTTTTGCGTCGATATAGTGCGAGAGTTCAAGGGACTCAAAGCCAAAAGGTCAACAAAGAGATTTTTGAGATCAGACCAGAGGGGAGAGATATTTTCTTCAAAGGAAAGAGATTGGATTTGACTAAGGCAGAATATGAGATCCTTGCGCTTTTGCTTAGTAAGGTGGGACAAGTGTTTTCAAGAGAAACGATTGCGATTGAGACCAAGTCAATCAGTCCAGAGAGCTCTAATAAAAGTATCGATGTCATTATTGGGCGTCTGAGAGCTAAGATTGAGCAAAATCCAAAGACCCCAGAATACATTATCTCTGTCCGAGGTGTAGGATATAAACTCGAGATCAATCAATAATGTTACGCAAAATTGCTATACGCAAGTTTTTGCTTGATAGTTCGATTTTTTTCAAAATCTCTGGGCTTTTTGTTTTTGCTTTATTGAGTTTTTTGGGTTTTTCATTTTATTTTATCCGTGATCAGACTGAGCAAGAGCATATTCGAGAAGAGCTAAGATATCGCTATTTCTTGCGCACATTGGCTCCGATTGTGCGTGATAGTGGAGATCTTTCTGTTGTTTTGCAATATTTGGATGAGTTTGGCTTCGCTCTTGCCACTGATCCAAAAATCAAAAATCAGCTCATCAATACCAATAAACTTCCACCCATCGTTCAGGGAATCTTTGCAAAAACACTTAAGATAGAGGATAAGATCTATATTCTCCTTGAAACCCCAAATGAGGCTTTATTGTTTAAATATTCACCTAAGTATTCCTTTGCTAATTTTTATCTTGTGATCTTTTTGGTGGTCGCATTGCTTGTCTTGATGCTTGTGATGATTTTCAAAGCCTTGGCTCCACTTAAATGCTTGCATTCAAGTATCAAAAAATTTTCCAATGGAGAGCTGGATATCTCCTGTCGATTGGAGCAAAAGGATGAGATTGGAGAATTGGCTCAAGAATTTGACAATGCAGTCTCAAAGATTCGCGCACTCAATGAATCTAGAATGCTATTTTTGCGATCGATTATGCATGAACTCAATACCCCAATCACCAAGGGAAGATTGATCTCTGCGATGCTTGAAGAGGGTGTAGCAAAGGAGCGTTTGACTTCAGTTTTTAAGCGTTTTGAAGTATTGATCAAAGAGTTTGCAAAGCTAGAGCAAATGAATGCCAAAGCCTACAAGATGCACAAAAGAGAGTTTTTGCTCGATGAGGTCGTCAATGAGGCAAAAACTATGCTTTTGATCGATAATGATGATCAAATCATTGTGCAAAGCCATGGAGATTTGATCAAGGCTGATTTTGAGCTGTTTGCTTTGGTGCTTAAAAATCTCTTTGATAATGCCATCAAATATGGATCAGATAAAAAGGTTTATGTCAAATCTGTGAGACAAAATCTTTATGTTTCCAATCGTGGAGATCCCCTTAAGGCTAACTTTGTTGAGTATTTCAAGCCCTATTTCAAAGAAGATAATTCGCAAGGATTTGGCCTTGGACTCTATATTATCAAGAGTGTATTGGAGGCTCAAAAATTTGGGATTGATTATGTCTATCAAGATGGTTTTAACTGCTTTATCATTTCAGACTGTATTGTTGAGAATCGCTGAAAAGTTTTACTAGAAAACACTTATTGAGGAGAAATAAATGAGATTTAGACGCTTAAGGATGAATTCTGCTATGAGGGATCTAGTGAGGGAGACGCATATCGGGGTGCAAGATTTTATCTACCCACTTTTTGTGATTGATGCACCCAATGTCAAAAATCCCATTCCTTCTATGCCTGATGTTTATCAGTTGAGTTTGGAGTATTTGCTAGAAGAATGTGAGGAGTTAGTCGCTCTTGGGATTTATCATGTATTGCTTTTTGGAATCCCATCTTTTAAGGATGAGAAGGGAAGCTCAGCCTTGGGTGAGGAGAGCATCGTGGCACGAGCCATTAGGGTGATCAAAAAGAATTTTCCTCAAATTTGTATCAGTGTGGATTTGTGTTTTTGTGAATACACTAATCATGGGCATTGTGGAGTCTTGCAAAATCAAAGTGTGAATAATGATGCAACGCTTGAGCTTCTTGGAATCCAAGCTCTAGACTTAGCCAAAGCAGGAGCTGATATGATCGCACCTAGCGGGATGATGGATCATACGGTGAGCTATCTTAGAGATGTGCTTGATCAAGCAGGGTTTATTCACCTTCCGATTATGAGTTATTCGACAAAATTTGCAAGTGCTTATTATGGCCCATTTCGTGATGTGGCTCAATCTGCTCCAAGCTTTGGTGATCGCAAAACCTATCAAGAAGATGGGGCAAATCGCAGAGAAGCGATTCGCGAAAGTTTAAATGATGAAAAAGAAGGAGCTGATATTTTGATGGTGAAGCCCGCATTGGCTTATTTGGATATCGTGCGTGATATTCGAGAGGCTTCACTCTTGCCATTGGCGCTCTATAATGTCAGTGGAGAATATAGTATGCTCAAATTTGCTGGAGCATCTGGTGTGATTGATTATGAAAGAGTTTTGATGGAAACGATGATGAGCTTTAAGCGGGCAGGGGCAGACATTATCATCAGCTATCATGCCAAAGAAGTCGCCAAACTTTTGAAGGCGTAACTTTTAGTAAAAGCAAAAAATAAAGTAAATAAAATTTTATCAAAAGATAGTAATTTGAAATTTTGCACGGCGTATAATCATTTTTTATGACTTAATGACTAGGAGGTATTATGCAACATTTGCAAGGACGAGATTATACTGTATTTGCCGATGTTTTGGCCAAAGCCAAATCTAAGGGCCGTATCAGAGTTGCTGTAGCTCAGCCTACAGATGAGACAAGTTTAAGTGGAGTGATTGATTCGCACAAAGAAGGTTTGATTGATCCAATCTTGGTAGGAGATGAGGCAAAAATCAAGAGTGTGGCTAGTGAACTTGGGATGGATATCTCATCCTTTGAAATTGTTCATGCCATGAGTGATATCGAGGCAGCGACCAAAACCGCTGAATTTGCGACAAAGGGTGAAGTGAAGGCTCTAATGAAGGGAAATTTGCACACCAATGACATCATGGGGGCAGTTGTCAAGAGAGATGCTGGACTTAGGACGGAGCGAAGTATTACGCATGCGTTTATCATGGATATCCCAGCTTATCACAAGGCTTTGTTTATCGCTGATGCAGCGATCAATATCGCACCCAATATAGATGTCAAAATGAGCATCATTCAAAATACAGTGGATTTGGCACATAAGCTTGGAATCACTCTTCCAAAAGTTGGATTATTGAGTGCTGTTGAGATGCCATATGAGAAGATCCCTAGCTCTATGGAGGCTCATGAGCTTACTCAAAGGGCCAAAAATGAAGTCAAGGATGCTCTAGTTTATGGACCATTGGCGATGGATAATGCGATTTCTGCGCTTTCTGCCAAGATCAAAAAGATTGATTCAGAAGTATGTGGGGATCCTGATATTTTGATCGCTCCACAAATTGAATCGGGCAATATTTTGTTTAAAGCATTGGTATATTTGGCTTATGCCAAGGTTGCAGGAGTCGTGCTAGGTGCAAAAGTCCCAGTGATTTTGACTTCAAGAGCTGACAATGCAGAAGCACGCGTGGCAAGCTCAGCACTAGCAGTGCTAGCAAGCGAATAAAAATTAAGGAAAATCAATGAAAGAAATTATTTTAGTTGTCAATGCTGGGAGCTCCAGCCTTAAGTTTAAGATTTTTGATTTGAATAGTGAAGCGATCGCATCGGGGCAGGTTGAAGGGATCGATCAAGCTCCAAGTTTTAAGGCAAAAGATGCACAGGGTCAAGTCATTGCAGAGCATCAATGGAGTGAGGCTGAGGCACATAACCATGCACTTGTCTTGGGATATTTGATCGATTGGATCACTGAAACATTCAAAGAATACACTCTCAAAGCTTGTGGACATCGAGTGGTGCATGGGGGGACTCTTTTTGATTCTTCTGTGTTGATTGATGAAAAAGTGATTGCTGATATTGAGAGTTTGATCCCATTGGCTCCACTCCATCAGCCACATAATTTGCGTGTGATCAAACTTATGAGGGAGAAATATCCTACACTTCCACAAGTAGCTGTGTTTGATACAGCATTTCACCAAAGTATGCAGGGTAATGCGACGATGTATGCCATCCCCTATGAGCTTTACACACAAGGTGTGAGACGCTATGGAATGCATGGGACTTCTTATGCTTATATTGCTCAAAAACTCAAAGAGAGTTATCCAGAAATTGCAAACAAAAAAATTGTGATTGCCCATATCGGATCAGGAGCGTCTTTGTGTGCGATTGAGAATGGGAAATCTGTGATGACAACAATGGGATTCACAGCTCTTGATGGTGTGAGTATGGGGACAAGACCAGGAGGTATCGATCCGGGGATTCTGCTCTATTTGATGGAGAATAAGGGCTATGGAGTAGATGAGATCAGGGATTTTGTGTATTACAAGTGTGGAGTAGGCGGGCTTTCAGAACTTAGCTCAAATTTCTATACGCTTGAGTGCAACTATGAAACACATGAGGGGGCTAAGAGAGCATTTGACTTTATGATGTTTAGAGTTGCTGAAGAGATTGCGCGACTAAGTGTCAGTCTAGGTGGGCTTGATGCGATTGTTTTTACAGCAGGTGTAGGAGAAAATTCTTCTCATTTTAGAGAAGGGGTCTGCGCACAGCTTGGATACCTTGGAGTAAGACTTGATCAGGCCAAGAATCAACAACGAGGAGAAGAGAAGATAGGAGCAAGCGATAGCTCTATTGGAGTGTATGCAATCCCTACAAATGAGGAATTGATGATCATGCTTGATACAGTGAGACTTGCCAAGTAATTGCAATGGAAAGTAGTCGCAATATGAAAAAAAAAAAGGGGGGGGGGGAGGGCTTAAATTTTTAATCTCCCCAAGCTTATTAGAAAAATACTCATTCGTATAGATGTTTTGATAAATACTTCAAAAGATGGAGCATGAGATAGTGATCTCAAGATAAAAATAAAATAATGAAAGTTGTTTTTGGACTTAAGCATCTGGCGATAAGAGATGATATAAGCATGATATCGTTTGTGTTTTTTGATTTTTCTTAGGATTTTTTGATTTGTTTTTTTGAATAGAGGATTGGTTTGAATTTGTCGAGATCTTTGAAGAGTTTTGAGAAGATTTAGAATTTTGTCATATTCAGTCATGATTTTTGGATCCGGAGTTCTACATAAAGAGTTTGGATTGCAGAAATAATAATAAAAGACTCGTTTGAGACCTATATAAGATTGAGCATGCATGAGGATGATAAAGAATTTCAGAGCATCTTCACCCATATTGAGATGTGGAATTTCTGAAAATAGAGAATCAATAAAGTCATGAGTTTTGAGAATTAAATCCCGTTGATAGGCTTTATTGGCTAAATTCCACTGCATTGCAAGATTCCTCATTAAATCATCATTGTGATCATAGGTTTTGATAGATGAAAAAGTAGAGTGATTTGAAAATTTTTTATTTGCAACTGTTTTTAATCCAAAACCAATAATTTCTACATCCCCCCCCCCTTTTTTTTTATGGTTTGATATTTAAGGATTTCTCTATGAAGGAGACTGCAAGTTTCATTTCCTATATAATCATCAGAGTCAACATGTAAGATATATTTTCCTCTTGCATGTCGTTCTCCAATAATTCTTGTATGGAAAAGTCCTAAATTTTTAGGATTATGGATAATGCGAATGCGTTTGTCTTGTTTTGCGAATCTTTGGGCAATTTTGATCGCATCATCATTTCCTCTATCATCTACAACAATGATTTCAATGTCTTTGAAGATTTGACCCATACAACTTTTCAAGCATCTAGCAATATACTCTTGTGTGTTATAAACTGGAACAATGAGTGAGGAGAATGGTGATGACATTAGATAATCCTATGGCTTACAAATTTTGAGTAATTATCGATGATCTTCCCACCTTTACGGAATCCCAAGGCACAGCTTTCATAGGCATAGAAGACATTGGGCTGATAGGATTCTCCTTGATGAGAGTTGAGTTCGTAAAACTCTTGATAGATGGGTTTATGATTGCCATAGATTCCATCTTTGCCCTCGATGAGATTTAAGGCAGGATCCAAAATCTCTACATTTGCTCCTTCACGCCCAAAAGCACTCTTGCGTACTTGTTTTTTGCCCTTAAGCGGTTCATAAGAAGTTTCAAGAAGTAGGGGGTGATTGGGGAAAAGATCCCAGAGGACTTTGAGCATTCTCTTACTTTGGAAGAGCAAAGTGTAGGCTGGGTTGAGGAAGATTGTGTTTTTGTTTGCCATCATTTCTCTGATAAGGCTTGCCATTTCTGGCTCATCGATTGCGATGTTCTCCCAAGGAATGAGCTTGAACCAAAATTCAAAATTTTGATCTTCATAAAACAAACCATCTTGAGCAGAGAGAATCGCCTCATCGACATAGCAAAACTGAGTTTCAAATCCATAAGAAGTTGCGATCTCTTGCAGAAATCTTACTGTGCGCTCTTCTTCGCTATTTCCTCTAATACTTGAAAAAAGGATCTTCCATCCCTCATACATTGAATCAAAATTTGATACATCTTCACCTAGGGTGATCATCCTCTGAAAATTTTCTCCAAGCGATTCAAAGAGATTGTTGAATTGATGATTTTCATCCATTTTATTGGCTTTGAGGATTGCCCATTGGATCACTGCACTTTCATAGAGCATCGTTGGGGTATCAGCGTTGAACTCTAGGAGTTTGATGGGTCTGCCATCCAATCCTCCAGCTAGATCAAATCGCCCATAAAGATGCCAATGCACTTCTTCTTCCCAGCTTTGTTTGATGGGTTCAATCAGACTTTGAGGGATATCTAGCTCAAAGAAAAGGTCATTTTGGATGACATAGTCTCCTGCCTCACAATACATCTCATAAAGCTCATTTCCAGCCTCATAGAATGCATCAGCTTCTTCTTGTGTGATATTGATGATCTCATTGCTGATATATGCACTTTGATCAGGGTCTGTATGCCACTCACATCCCATATCTTCCAAGATCTGTGGTGAGAGCTGAATGCCTTGTGTGATATCCATTTTAGCCTCCATAGTTTGATGAGCTTGAGGTATTTGATGGAGTTGAGCCAAAGAAGCCACTTTTGCCACTATTGGTGCTGCGCGCACTGGGTGTGCTAGATGCGGTATTGGATCGAGCAGAATTAAAGCTATTTTGACTGCGCTCATAGGCTTGAGGAGATTTGTAGTTTCGCATTTGGTTTTGTTGGAAGTTGGGATTATTGAAGAGTTTGTTGCCGATATAGCTTCCTAGGATCGCCCCAGCGGCACTTGCAAGAAGTGCTCCACCAAGCCCAAGTCCTGCTCCACTTGAGCTTGTGAGCTCACTTGTGCCATTATTGATCTTGGCTTCTTCTTCTTTGATGATTTTATCAATCTCTTCTTGTGTAAGAATGCGTTCTTGTCCATTTTGATCACGGACGATGACGCGTGTCTGCTCACTTGGGTATTCTTCTGCGACCTTGTAGCTTCCATCCTTTTGCTCTTCTAGGATGACAAAGGCTCCTTTTTTGCTTTGTTGAAGTGATTGGAGTGTGTCTTGGTTGTTTGAAGTGGGGGTTGAACTGCTATTGCATCCACTGATAGCGACAAGAGCCAAGGCACTAAATCCCCCAATCATTGCATAGTTTGAAATCTTCTTGAAATGTTTGTTCATGATGATCCTTGAAAAATGGTTGAGATGAAGTGAATTTTAACCCAAAACTATTTATTCAATACCCCACTCTTGATGATTTGTTGTTTGAGTGGTTCAAGATCATATGCTTCAACTTTTTTTCTCATTTCTTGAAAATAAGAATCGACATTTTTAAGAGTGATTCTGTGTGTGTTATTTTTGATTGCATCGAGCATAAAAGAATTGATTGTTTCATCGTAGTGAGCAGTGTCAACATAATGTGATAAATCATCAGGAATACTCGTTGTATCAAATCCAAAAATAAAAACATTTTTTAAATCTAGTGCAAGTAGTTTTTTGATAGCTGGTTCTATTGAAATAAATTTGATCTTATAAGAGAGGCGAGAAAAAGGCGGAATAATAAAAATAAATTTTGTGTCTTGATGATGTTTTAAAATTTGGATGAGCGGAGGATAAATTTCTTGCAATGTCTTTGAGTATTCTGTTTGTTTGAATGACATAATCTGTTTGATCACAGAGTTTAAATCCGGACGATCTGCATTTTTGAGCCAAGATTGAAATCCTCCAAGGCGCATTTTTGTTGAAGTTTCATTAATCCAATTTGCTGGCCGATCTAGAGTGTTTTGCCCCTTTAGGCAGAGTTTGTGTATAAAGAGACAAGCAATAAAGTATTCATCGATATAGGTTTTAAAGTCATTGAGTCGATTTTGATCATAAAGATAGGCATACTTATTGGTCGATGTGTTTTTATTGGATAGCCATCCAGGCTCCAAAGAAAAAATGATATTACGAATTTTTTTATTTTTTAGGACATATCTCAGTATGTCTGTTCTAATCTCGACACTTGCCCCTCCCGCAGATAGATTAACCCATTGATACCCTATTTTGCTACTTGCTTCGTTTGAAGATGTATTGACAAGGATGGAGCTACCCAAAATCACAGAATCAAAGGCATAATTATTGATAATTCCTGCTGCTTGGTAGTACATATCGGCATTAAAAATTGGTTTTCTCAAAATGGGTTTGTGAAATAACTGATAGGGATCAAAGATGTAGAGAGCAATTCCTATGCTACTTAAAGGAATAAGACCAGAAAACAAGAACCACAAAATTTTTTTCACACCGAATCCTAAAAATTAAAATATAAAAATTCTTGATATGGAGAAAAACTAATTTTGATGATTGCATACCACATCATAAAGCTAAGCCACATGGTGGTGATTTTGGATGGCTTATTTGATATGGATGAGCTATTTTTTGTATATAAAAAGCACCATGAAAAGAGACAGAAGCAAGCAATCATTCTAAAGGCTTCTGTAAAGGAAGGTGCAATAATGGGAAATGGGTATGAAAAAGATAAAAAACGATTGAGAATATTTTCACCTAGATATGACCTAAGAACACTTGGCAAAACAATCCCATTGAATCCAATCATACTCTTAAGGATATCAAGTGCTCCACTTACATTTTCACTTCTGAAAAACACCCAAGAAGTATTGATGAAGTTGAAAGTCAAGATCCAGCAAATCACCACACAGAATCGATTCTTAATCTCTTTGATATGTAAGAATGTCTCTAGGGTGTAGCGATAGATTCTATGAATGCCCATAGCACTTGCATGCAATGCTCCCCAGATGATAAATCCCCATCCAGCCCCATGCCATATCCCACTTAGCATAAAAACGACAAAGAGATTGAAAAGCTCTCTTGGAAATCCTTTTTTGTTGCCACCTAGCGGGATATAAAGATATTCTGTGAGAAATCTCCCTAGTGTCATATGCCATCTTTTCCAAAAATCTTTGATATTGCTTGCTTTATATGGAGAGTTGAAATTGATTGGCAAGATGATTCCAAAGAAAAGAGCGATCCCAATCGCCATATCGCAATACCCACTGAAGTCAAAATAAAGCTGAAATGTGTAGGAGAGGGAGGTGAGCCAAGATTCGATTAGATTGAGATGGATCCCATTTTGAGCAGCTTCAAATCCTTTGTTGGCATAGATAGCAAATTGATCTGCGATGACGACTTTTTTGAATAATCCGATAGAAAAGATAAATAAGCCTTTAGCAAACTTTTCCCAGTCGATGAGCTCTTTGCTTTTTGTAAGGAGTGAAGCAAACTGAGGCATCATCTCTTTGTGATGGACGATTGGCCCAGCAATGAGTTGGGGGAAAAATGTGACAAAAAGCAAATAATCCAATAAATCGATCTTTTTACCTTCTTGTGATTTGTAGGTATCTACAAGAAATGCAATTTGCTGAAAGGTGAAAAAACTAATTGCTAAGGGAAGTGTGAGGGAGAGAAGTGGGATTTGTGAATCAAAGACAAAGTTGATATTTTCAAGGAAAAAATCAGTGTATTTGAAAAACCCCAATAGACCTAGGTTGAAAGTGATCCCGCCAATCAGCCAAAATCTTCTATGCCCCCCCCCCCAAGTTGGATTGACTAGCTTTTGAGCAAAAAGAAAGTTGATCACCAAACTAGAGAGTAGGATGGGCACATAGGAGAGATTCCAATATCCATAGAAAAATAAGCTTCCAATAACCAAGAAAATTTTGGATAGGCGAAAATATGCTTGATGCTTGAGGATGTAGTAGCCCACCAGCATACAGGGTAAAAATGCAAAGATGAAGATATAGGAGTTGAAGAGCATGGAAAGGTCCTTACAGCCTAGCGTGGGAGGATTTTAACATACCCTTAAGATCATAAATCACGCTATTTTGATGCAGAAATGGAGTGAAATCCATGAGAGTAAATGCATCATGAGCCACAGCTCCAAGGAGTGCATCAAAGCTTGTGTGTGGAAGTTCTTCTAGGGTATGAAAAAGAGTGAGATTGTGTTTGCTTTGGACTTCATACTTGTCTGCCAAGGGATCAAGTAAAGTAATCTTGCAGCCAAAGTCTTGAAGCTCCTGTGCGACTTCAAAGACTTTGGAGTTGCGGATGTCGTTGCAATTTTCTTTGAATGTCGCACCAAGGATGAGAATCTGGGCATCAAAGAGGGGGATGTGAGCTTGACTGAGGAGCTTGATGAGCTTGTGAGCGATGAAGTGAGGCATGGCGTCATTGACAAGGCGACCAGAGGAGATCACACGCGTATGGATTCCAAGCTCTTGGGCTTTGTGCGTGAGATAGTAGGGATCGACACTGATGCAATGCCCTCCCACAAGCCCAGGGGAGAAGGGGAGGAAATTCCACTTTGTGCTAGCAGCTTTAAGCACTTCATGAGTGGGGATACCAAGTGCATCACAAAGGATGGCAACTTCATTGACAAAGGCGATATTAAGATCTCTTTGGGCATTTTCGATGGCTTTTGCCATTTCAGCCACCTCTATGCTTGGAGCGAGGTAAGTCCCTGCGGTGATGATGGAGGAGTAGAGGGCATCGATCTCTTGAGCGATTTGCTCTGTACTTCCGCTTGTGATTTTGCGAATCTGAGTGAGTTTGTGGGTAGGATCACTTGGGCTTATGCGCTCAGGAGAATATCCTATGAAAAAGTCTGTGTTGAACTTGAGATTGGAGTATCGCTCAAGGATTGGTACACACTCAAGGCGAGTGCAGGTGGGATAGGTGGTGGATTCATAAATCACGATATCGCCCTTTTTGAGCAGGGGAGCAATCGATCTTGAAGCCTCTTGGAGATAGGAAATATCTGGAGATTTGAAAGAATCAAGTGGAGTGGGGACGGTGATGATGTAGATCTGGGCTTTTTGGAGGTCATTGATGTTGTGATGGAAGCTTAGATGCAAAGCCTCACTAAACTCTTGTGGGCTGATTTGGTGGGTGCGATCATAAGGGATGCAAAGCTCATCGATGCGTTTAGAATCAATATCATATCCAAGAGTAGGGTAGAGCTTGCCAAACTCGATAGCTAAAGGGAGTCCGACATAGCCAAGTCCGATAATCGCGATGGTTTTAATCATGTGATTTCTTTAAGATTTTGATTGCTTCGATGAATTCTCCCACTCCTTTATCCCAAAGCATGCGAGCGATCAGAACAAAGCTAAATTCTTTGCCATCATGTGGAATGGGAGCGAAATGATCAGTATCCACTCCCTCACTATTAAGGATCTTGGCTTGATGTTGTGACAAGATGGAGTGAGTTAGAAATGTATCTCTGTCATCTTGATTGAGAAACCAGACTTCTTGTGTTTTTTTGAGTGCATTTTTGTAGAGAAAACACACGAGTTTTTTGAGTATTTTCTTTTTGATTCCACCTTCAATAAACACATAGCCAAGTCCTGTGATAATAGCAATATTGGGTAGTTTGAGGAGGTTGGAGATCATGGAGGCATAGATTGCAGGCTTGATGGTGTAATTAAAAACTAGTGAAGGGTTGATTTGCCTGAGAAGTTTTGCAAGCCTGAAAGAGAGACATAGATCTTCAAAAGGATTTAATCCCTTTGAGTTGATCTTGACTTCATGATGGATAAATCCCGCATCTTTCAAAAGTTGTGTGCTTGAATCTAGAGGAGCGATGATATGGATCGTGTATCCTCGATTCTGAAGGGCCTGTAGAATGGGCAAGCGGAAGTTGTACATCCCAAAGCTTGTATTGCTAATAAAGACAAGATTGAGATTATTTGTCTTAGAGTATTGAGCGACAGTATTGAGATAGGTTTGGATCGTGTGAGAGATCTCAAAACGCTCTTTGGCATATTTTCTTCCATTTTCACCCATGGTTTTGAGTTCTTTGTCGGAGAGTTTGAGTATGGTTTTTATCGCGCAAGAAAGAGTGTGTGGATCTTTTGGGGGGATAAGGATCCCATTTTCTCCGATTTGAAGATTTTCTTGTTTTTGAGGAGTTTTGATACATTCTTTACACCCACTGACATCGGTTGTAATGATTGGTTTGCTCATGCTCATAGCCTCAAGTAAAGATCGAGGAATCCCCTCTCTATAGCTTGGCAAAATGATGCAAGAATGCTGAGCGATAATAGATCTCACATCAGAAGATTCTCCAAGGTAGGTGATATATCCTTCTTGTTCCCATCGCTGGATTGTGTCTAGTGGGATTGAGCTTGGATTGCTTTGATCGCATTTGCCTAGAAGATAGAATTTTGGAGTTTTCATAATTTGATTTTTCCAAAGGAGAGAATGTATGCAGCAATCCTTGCCAATGTCTGCCATCTATAAAAGTATTTCATAGAAAGCAAACATGAAGCCAGATAAGTGGGCAGTGGAAGTGTGGATTTATTGAGATTATTACTTTTTAGAAGAGTGAGGATTTGTTCAAGTTCTATGGGGGAATAATGGCGACTTGAGAGGATTGTTGCTGAGGCGATTTTGTAAGTGTATTTTTGAATCAGATGGGTGTATTGTGGATAGAGTGTCTGAATATGCTCACAAATAGAAAAAAGCTTTTTGAAATCTTGAAATTTCTTTTGAAAAGCATCTGGAGAAATGGAGCGAGTCATAGACTGGGGATTGTGTCTATAAAAATAAAGCTTATCAGAGATCCCTTCATATATTTTGATTTCAAAACTCAAAACCAAAATGACAATACCATCTTCCATCATATTAAGTGGAGGAGTGATGAAAAGGAGTTGAGCGTATGAATGCTTTAGGCTAGATGTTTTGATTGCTTTATCGCAAAGGCTTTGAAATGTCGAATTGCAAATCAAAAACTGTTGCATCTTTTCTTGCTGGAGTCGTCCTTGATGGACTAGGGGTGAAGGGAAATACCATTTATTGGGATCATGAGACATTCCAAAATGTAGTAAATCAATGGAGGGATTTTCCTGAAGTTTAAGATGCAAAATCTCACAAGTCTCTAGCTTGATAAAGTCATCAGAATCCACAAAAAGACAATATTTTCCCGATGCATTTTTGATCCCTTCAAGCCTTGCATGAAATGTTCCAAGATTGCGAGGGTTGTGGATGATTTTGATTCTTGGATCCCTAGTAGCATAGCCCTTGACTATCTCTAGGGATCTATCACTTCCACAATCATCTACGATGATGATCTCTATATCTCTAAAAGTTTGATTGATGACAGAATCTAAGCATTTTGCGATATAGGCTTGGACATTGTAGACTGGGATGATGATGGAGAAGAAGGGGGGGATATCAGTATGTGTTTTCATTTTTGCAACCACAAAAGCTTATTGAGGATTTTGGGGTGCATATAGGACTTCATTATTTTTTTTGTCATCGCAAAACAATAATAAAAGATCAAATAAAAAAGATTTAGATTATGTTTTTTTGCAATCTGAAAAGTTTCATTGGTCCGCAATATGCCCTGAATATCGCTTGATCCACCTGTGTGGAAAATAGAAATAATCAATGTGAGGGATTTAAAAGAGCAGTTGTGATTGTAGAATTGATAGATCAAATCATAATCGCTAGCAAGTTTGTAATTTTTGACATCATAGGGTAGCTGTTTGTGAAGGTGGGTTTTGAAAAATACTGACTGATGAATCAAATTTGCTCCAAATTTCTTAAGAGAGCTATAGATATTTTGAGGAGGGGTTTTGATAATGCTCAGTGCTTCTGTATAGACAATTTGTGTCTTTCCATACACCACATCATATCCTGCGATGTCTTCTCTTGCCACCTTTTCTAGAACATCAAGATCATAAAATCGATCTCCACAATTCATAAAATTGATCCATTCTTTTGTCGCTAGTGTGATGCCTTTGTTCATCGCATCATAGATTCCCTTATCTTTTTCGCTGAGTAGCTTAAAGCTTATAGAGGGATGTTCTTTGTGGATTGCTTCAAGATAGAGGCGTGTATCATCTTTTTCTTCTTTTGTGATATTCGCACAAGGGGCAATATACTCCAAGATCGCCTCTTTTGTCCCATCTGTGCTTCCGCCATCGATGATGATATATTCGATGTTTCGATGAGTTTGATTGATGATGGAATCCATGGTTTCTCTGATATGCGTCACATCATTATAAACAACAGTGACGATAGAGAAACTGTTCATGCCCTAACGCCTATCATGATGTGTTTAAGTCCAAAAGAGGGGAGATCTAGTGAGTGATAGATATTGCGACCATCAAAGATGATTTTGTCTTTGAGATTTTGGGCGATGAGGGCAAAATCAGGTGAGCGGAATTCTTTCCATTCTGTGAGAATGATCAGAGCATCACATCCCAGTAGAGCTTCATATTTTTCTGCACAATATATGATTTTCTCTTGCTCTCCAAGATAAGAGATGGCGTTGTCAGTGGCTTGCGGATCATAAGCTTGGAGTTTTGCTCCTTTTTGAATGAGGGCTTGGATGATCTCAAGAGAAGGAGCTTCGCGCATATCATCAGTTTCAGGCTTGAAGCTTAGTCCCCAGATCGCCAAAGTTTTCCCTGATAGATTCTCTCCCAAAGCTTGAGTGATTTTTCTGATGAAATAGGATTTTTGTGATGTGTTGATGGATTGGGTAGCTTGAAGGATATATGGGGTGACTCCATGGTCTTGAGCGATCTTGGATAGAGCTTTGACATCTTTGGGGAAGCAGCTTCCACCATATCCCACTCCAGGATAGATGAAGTCATAGCCGATTCTTGGATCAGAGCCGATCCCTATACGCACGGCATTGATATCTGCTCCTACAGCTTCGCAGATTTGACTCATTTCATTGATGAAGCTGATTTTGGTCGCAAGCATAGCATTGGCAGCATATTTGGTCATCTCGGCAGATTTGATATCCATCACAATGAGTCGTTCTTTTTTGAGTGTGAATGGGGCATAAAGCTCTTGCATGATTTTGATCGCTTTGGGAGAATCAGATCCAATCACTACACGATCTGGGCTCATAAAATCTTTGATCGCTACCCCTTCTTTGAGAAACTCTGGGTTGCTAACCACATCAAAATCGATTTGTATTTTTCGTTTGTCTAGCTCTTCTTGAATGGTTTGACGCACGAGATTTGCTGTACCGATGGGAACGGTGGATTTGTCTATGATGACGCAATAGGAGGAGATATGTCTGCCAATTTCCCTTGAAGCCTCGAGGACATAGGAGAGATCCGCACTTCCATCTTCCCCCATGGGAGTGCCCACAGCGATAAAGACCGCATCGCATCTTTTAAGGGCTTCTGGATATGAAGATGTGAAGTGAAGATAGGACTTTTGCATACAGGCTTTGATCATGGTTTCTAAACCATTTTCATAGATTGGAATCTGACCTTTTTGAAGTTGTTTGATTTTGTTTTGATCGATGTCTAGACATATGACTTCATTTCCCATTTGTGCAAAGCATGCTCCACTGACTAAGCCAACATATCCTGAACCTATGACTGTGATTTTCATCAATATCCCTCTCTGCTAAAGAGGAGGATTATATCAGAAATTAGGGCTTTTGATAGATGGCTATTACGGTGTGACCATAGGCATCTTGTGGGATTTTTTCTATATATCTTCCAAGGCGATTTGTGATTTTTATGAGTGGATTTGGATTGAGAAGTTTTGGAGAAAAAAAGCGTTTGGAGAACATGATGGATTTGTAAAAATCAATATGTTCAGGTTGAACAGTTTCGTGATGTATATTAATGAGTTGAAGATCAAAGATTTGAGCGATATTTTTAAGACATCGATCACTAAAGCGTCCGACATGATGGGGTGGCATATTGAGAATATTGTTCACTGCATATTGGATGAAGCTGTCTTCGCTTGGCACAGCGATCATGATAGTCCCCCCCCCCCCTACATGCTTTAATCTTGGCTTGAAGAAATGAATAGGGATCGCTTACATGTTCTAAAACTTGAAAGCTACACACGACATCGGCTTGATAAGGATGAGATTCTGCATAGTCTTGGATTGAGATATTTTCAATATGGATACCATTGGCATGTGCCATTTTTTTGGCATCAGTACTGAATTCTAGTCCGATGTAATGGGTTTGGGGTATGTATTTGGCAAAGGCTGCTTTGCCACATCCCACTTCTAGCACCTTCTCATTGGGTTGGATAAAATTCTTGGCATATGTGTATTCATATTTTTCACTGAAATAATACCAAGGGAGTTTGTTGAGGGTGTTATAAAACTCATTATCGCCAGAGATTGTGGATTGTCCTTGTGTGGCAAAAAATAAGTAAGAGCAATTGGGACAATGGTAAAGCCCAATTTGCTCTTCTGGAAAAGATATTGAAATTTTAAGTTGGCGCCAATATTCCAAAGCAAGCTGTTTTGCTGAGAAGCTTTCTTGAAGAATTGCTTGTTTGTGACATAGTGAGCATTGCATGTTATCTCCTTAGTTTTAAATACCACTCAATTGTTTTTTTGATTCCTTGATCAAATGAAAAGCGAGGTTCCCAACCAAGCTGAGTTTTGATCTTGGTTGCATCGATTGCATAGCGTCTATCATGTCCTGCACGATCTTGCACATAAGTGATGAGGTCACTATAAGATCCATTCTTTCTGGGCATAAGCTCATCAAGAATAGAGCAAATGGTTTGAGTGATTGCGATATTGGTATGCTCATTGTTTCCGCCAATATTGTAGGTTTCTCCATATTGATTTGAATGAAAGACCAAATCAATACCCCTACAATGATCCTCTACATAAAGCCAATCACGCACATTCAAGCCATCTCCATAGATTGGAATTGGTTTGTTGCTTAAGGATTGTCTGATGATTGTGGGGATGAGTTTTTCATCATGTTGTTTTGGACCATAGTTATTTGAGCAATTGGTGATCAAGGTTTTGAGCCCATAAGTATGATGATAGCTTCTTACAAGCATATCACTTGAGGCTTTTGAGGCAGAGTAGGGAGAGTTGGGTGCATAAGGAGTGTTTTCTGTAAAGTATCCTTGATCTCCCAATGACCCATAAACCTCATCTGTACTGATGTGATGAAAGATTCCGTGAGGATTTTTTGGCTTGAATGGTTTATGCATCCAATGATGATAAGCTGTTTCCAATAAAGCAAAAGTTCCTTCAATATTGGTCTTGATAAAAATATTTGGTGCACAAATAGAGTTATCTACATGCGATTCGGCAGCAAAATGGATGACTGAATCGATTTGATAAGTTTGAAAAATCTGATTTAAGAGTTTTTTGTCACAGATATCACCTTGGATAAAGGTGTGATTGGGATGCTTGAAAAACTCTGACATATTTTCTATTTTCCCTGCATAAGTGAGCAAATCAAGATTGTAGATTCTGTAATGAGGGTGAGTGGTCAGAAAGTAGTGGATGAAGTTACTCCCAATGAAGCCAGCACCACCTGTGATCAATATATTTCTCATGATTGTGCGATCCTCAAGAGGTATTGACCATATTGATTTTTTTGCATGTCTTGACCAAGTTTTAAAAGTTTATCTTTGGAGATGTAACCCATCTTATAAGCAATTTCTTCGATGCAAGCGATTTTGAGTCCCTGTCGTTTTTCAATAATCTCGATAAAGTTCCCAGCTTCCAAGAGATGTTCATGGGTCCCAGTATCAAGCCATGCATAGCCTCTTCCCAAAAGCTCAACTTTCAATCGATTTTCTCCAAGATAGAGTTGATTGATAGAAGTGATTTCAAGTTCTCCGCGTTCTGAAGGTTGAATATGCTGAGCTTTATAAATCACATCATTGGGATAAAAATACAGACCAATCACAGCATAGTTGCTTTTGGGAGAAAGAGGTTTTTCTTCGATTGATATGACTTGTTGTTTGTGATCAAATTCGACCACACCATAATCTTTGGGATTATTGACATAGTATCCAAACACCACGCTTTGTCGGGTTTCTTTGACTTTTTGGACGCTATTTTGAAGGGTTTTGATCAATCCCTCACCATAAATGAGATTATCACCCAACACAAGACACACATCATCATCCCCGATGAATTTCTGTCCAATGATAAAGGCTTCCGCTAGCCCATTTGGAGATTCTTGACTTGCATATTGGATGTGAATCCCAAGAGATGATCCATCTCCAAATAAATCTTGAAAGCGATGTAGATCTTTGGGGGTAGAGATGATTAGGATTTCCTTGATACCAGAGAGAAGCAAAATAGAAAGAGGATAATAAATCATTGGTTTGTCATAGATGGGTAAAAGTTGCTTAACTATACCTTTTGTGATGGGATATAGCCTTGTTCCACTTCCACCTGCTAGGATGATGCCCTTCATGCTTGCCACCTTTTGAGTTTGTCAATCACTTGATAGATCTCCTCTTCTGTATGAAAAAATGCGATAGGAAGACTTAAGGTGGTATTGTGAATTTCCTCACTGATGGGATATTTGCCTTGGATATAGCCATGCATAGCTTTTTGTCGATGTGGTGGGATGGGATAGTGAATCTCGCTCATAATACCTGAGTGGAGAAGGTACTCTCTGAGCTGATTTCTTTGCGGATGTCTGATGTTGAAGATATGATAAACATCAAAGCAATCGGGATCTTGAGAGGGCAGTATATAGCAAGATGAGGCAAGTTCTTTGAGATAGAGCGAGGCAAGCTTGCGTTTGTGCGTCGTGATTTGAGAGAGGAGTTTGAGTTTCTTGCGCAAAAATGAGGCTTGAATCTCATCCAATCTTGAGTTGTAGCCTAGATATTGATTATTGTATTTTTGGTGTGAGCCATAATTGCGCAAGGCTTTTAGTTTTTCTGCCAAATCATCGTCATCTGTTGTGATTGCTCCTCCATCCCCAAGAGCCCCAAGATTTTTAGTGGGATAAAAGCTAAAGCAACCAATCCCAAAACTTCCAACCTGTCTATCTTTGAAGCGTGCATCATGAGCTTGGGCACAATCTTCAAGTAGTGCTATTTTGTGTTGTTGGCAGATTTGTTGGATCACATCCATTTTGGCGGGTTTTCCATAGAGGTGCACGATGAGGAGAGCTTTTGTCTTGGAGGTGATTTGCTCTTCTATTTTTTGAGGATCAATATTGTAGGTGAGAATGTCAGGCTCAACCAAGACAGGTTTCATCCCATTGCGGATAATAGCCATAATCGTAGCAATGTAGGTATTGGATGGGACAATGATTTCTGAACCCTGATCCAATCCAAGTGCATCGATTGCTAAGATCATCGCATCAAGTCCTGATGCCACTCCTATGCAGTGTTTGCTTCCCACAAATGAGGCAAATTCTTTTTCAAATTCAGAGACTTGATTCCCTAAAACAAACCATCCACTTTGCAAAAAATCTTCAAAGCTCTTGCAGTATTCTTCAAAAAGCTTTTGATTGGATTTATAGAGATTTTCGTATTCGATCATTGAGCTTGAGGCTCCTCATAAATATAATCACTTGGATCGTAGTGTTCTGATGCCAAGACAAGCAATGTGGTATTGGGAGAAAAATCTTGCATCGTATGCCAATCATGCGGATCAAGAAGCAAGCATTCTGATGGAGAAGAGAGAAAAAAATCTGAGATCTTGCCATGAGAGTTGATGGTGACTTGGCATTGACCACCTAGAGCGATGAGGGCAAGATGGGTTTTGTGATGAGCATGTCCTCCTCGCTGAGAGGTAATATCATATAGATAGAAGACTCTCTTGATTTCAAAAGGAAGGATCTTTTCGATAACGCTTAATGCTCCACGAGAATCGCGTATAGTTGGCAGTGTGATGAGTTGAGCCATTTTAGTCCTGAAATTTTTGAATTTTGAAGAGATTATAACTTTTTTGAAGCTTTCTTTTGATGTAGCGTAAAGGTGTTTTCCAAGTCCATGGAGGAGTGGAACGACCATCAAAGTTATTGGATCCAAATTTTTGACGCAAAGTAAGAAGATGTTTGATATATGGGGCATAAATTGTTTGGATACTTAAGGGGGGGAGGAAATAGGGGCCAAGATCTATTTTGTCTTCTCCAATAAATTTAAGATGATGAAAGTGGTAAAAAATAGGACTTATGTGGGAGAACTGCTGAATATTCCATGGAGCAAGTCCTCCACCAAGATGCTGCAAAACATGCACTCCTTCAAAGCGTGTCATCCAATCATCAAGATACTTCTGATCTCCAAATTTTCCATTTTCAAAACGAGCATAACACCACTCAATACATCGTTCTCTCCACCACCTTAGAGCTTTCATCCCTCGTTGGTCAGAATAAAAGGTCATAAATTGGACGCAATAGATCCCGCTTGTCTTTTCTTGATTGTAGCGTGGGGTATACCGATGGCGTGTAATCAAGATAGAAGCACCTTTCATCTCATGGATAAGGATTGAAGGATCAGCATAGAAATACAAATCTGCATCAAGATAGGTGCAATGAGAAAGTCTATAGGTTTCTATGCAATAAAGAATAAGGGATGGGGTACATGTCCAGCAGTATTCGCCTCTTGTGCGTGTTGGTTTGATGGAGAGTAGGGTGGGATCTTCAAATTTGTGCATAGAAATCACTGTGACATGAGGATAGGCAAGCTCTATCAATGTGTGATATGCAAGATCATCAAAGGCAAGAATATAGAGATGATAGTTTTGAGAATGTTTGTGTAGGCTCTCAAGCATTGCGATTCCGCGTGTGAGATAGTTTGAGTCAAAGAGTGTGCAATAATGATGCATCACTTTTTCCTGAGGAATGAAAAGCCCAATGATTTAAAGCGTGAAGTATGGGCATCACAATAGCTTTCAAACTCATCAAAGAGAGAATATCCCTCACGATCAATGAATTCTAAAAAATCTTGTTTTGAAAATAAGTGACATGGATACTGGGTTTTGTAAATTTTTTGAGGAACTTTTTGAATAATAATGCGGTGTTGTTGATCTCTGCTAAATGGTGTGCGATCGATGATGATCGCATCAAAATCAATTTCTGATAAAAGCCATTGGAGTGTAGAGTAGGGATTCTCAAGATATTGTAGGACGCTAGAGAGGATAAGAATCTTCGTGTTATTTGATTTGAGATTGACCTTAGCATCTTTGATCGTGGAGTGAAAAAATAAAGGGGGAGATTCAAAATACCTTTTTCCTGCATCGATAATTTTATCTTGTTCTAAGATATTCCAAGTCAAGTGCGGGAGCAGGCGGAAGAATTTTCTATTTTGAAAATAAAGGCTTCCCAAACTGCCTCCAAAATCCAAAATATAAAGACTTTGCGTCTGAAGATGCGTGACGATAGAAAAAAGATTGCTCAGTAGTGGATAGGGGTGGGTGATCTGATCAAATAGGACGCTATCTCTTTCGCATTTGCTTTCATCATCTCTTACGATTTTGGTGATATCAATCAGTTTCTGAAGATAGATATCAGGATCATATCCCCTCACTTGTAAGCTTGCTTCTTGCCAAGTGGAATAGTCTCCGACCCATTGAATATTTCGATTTGATATTTTGTTGATAATTTGCAAGATGATGGGGGGGATGAGGGATTTGATGAGTTGTTTCATGAGAAGAGTCTTTGGAGTTTTTTGAACACTCTAGTGCAAATAGAGTTTTGTTTCTTAAAGAATTGGATTAAAGAATTTTTTGCAATTGGATTTTCACAGATGTGAAGTTTGTGTAGTTTGCAAGGTTGTGAAGAGATGTGTCCAAAGAGCGCTGTTTTGGTGGCATTTTTGAAATGTGTCCCATCATAACCTATGTTTTCCACAAGAGAATCTTTGGGATAGAGACAGAGCATATCTTCTAAGAAGGCAGAGGCATACCATCGGATTGCCCAAGAATTATTTTTGCCCCTGATTTGGTCTTGGAGCATTTTGGTATAGGGGTAGGATCCATCAAGATCGAAATCCTTTTGTAGATTTTTCTTATAAATCATCTGAAGAAGCCTAGATCCATCTTGCTCAAATTTATTCCAAGCTCTCTGCCAAGTTGCCCATGTCCAGCAATCTGCACCTTTGAGAAAAAATGTAGTATCTTGAAAATTTGGAGGATAGCGAAGGGGGAAATTAAATGCTGTAATGCACGCCACTTGCTGATCATTTTCATAAAGCATCAAAGCAGTATTCATGTATTCTAAAAAATGAGGAGAAACGACAAGATCATCTTCTAAGACAATGATTTTTCCATATTGATTAATCACCGTCGTGACACCATCGATGATGTTTTCTGCAAGTCCCAAGTTTTGTTCACGCTCGATAATGATGAGATTTTTGAATCCTTGGATTGTCTTGATGTATTCTCGCACCTCTTTGACACTTTGGAGGGCTTTTTCATCCTTGGGTGCATCTGAGTAGATCAAGAGATCGCTATCTTTGGCCAGAGGATTTGCCTGTAGGGCTTGGATGGTTTGCCTTGTGTGACTAGGGCGATTGTAGACAAAGAGGACGATGGGAGCTAAAGGGTGCATCTATAGTTTCTCTCCAGTTGGTTGTATCGTTTTGGCATGTTCTTCTATGGTCAAAAATAGATTGGAGTAAAAGTTCGGATCTCTAGGATCTGCAAGATAAGAATCAATCTTTTGAATATCCACTGTTTGATGATCAAAAAATCCATCACAAATTTTTTGTATTGCTATGACAAGATCTTGATATGACCTCACATGCAATGTATGTTCAAGGTGGGCATACACGCTGACCAATGGGTTGAAAAGGATGGCTGGAATATTATAAAGGGCTGATTCTAGTGTGATAGTCCCACCAAGGGTTGCGATCGCTTGAGCATTTTGCATAAGATCTTTTGAGGAAATATCCAATGAAACCATCACGACATTTTTGAGTTTCATGACCTCTTGATAAAAACTAATATTTTTAAAAAAGCTTAGATTGTTGATGAAATAATGAGCGATTTCATTGTTGAGCATAAATTGATGTGGATGTTCTTTGACATAGAGTTTCCAACCTTTGGGCAGTGCTTGCGAGAGCATTTTGATCACTGTGATTTGAGATTCTAAAAGTGTAGCTCCGATGATTGCTGCTTCTGGTTCAAAATGAATGCTGTAGTAAATGTATTTTTCTTTTAAATCAGGGATAACAGAGTGTTTTTGATAGAAAGACTTGAGTTTCTTGTATTGCCAAAAGTAATAGAGCTTGTGCCAGTAAGAGTAGGGGATCCCTAGACGATCTTGTCGAAAGCTTAGTTTTGAAAGACAGACGAGAAACTGTGACAGCATCTCTCCGCCGATTTTTAGAACTATATTTTTAACAAATCGTTTTAGATTTATTTTCTCTGGAGTCTTGGAGGTTTGCAATTTGTAAAACACAATATCTTTAGCTTGGGCAGATGTAGTATCTGGGTGGTATGGAATGCATCCTGAGTGATTAAAAGCATTGTGATTAAATAAAGCTGTCGCAAAATAATGATAATTTCCGATCGAATAGCATGGAATCCCCACAAAGCGGCAGAGTGAGATGGGGATGTGATGATTGGGAGAGGCGAGATTGGGTTCAGAGGAGATAAGCAAATCGATCTGATTTGTTTTGAAGATATGGGCAAAAAAAGAAAGGTGCTGATGATAGATGTCTTTGGCCAGTGGGTTATTGAGCATGATGCGATGAAGCATCGTCTCTATATCGATTTGCGCAAATTTCATCTTGGCTATGAGTTCATAATCGATATTTTCAACATCTTGGATATCAAGGAGCTTTTCATAGTCAAGAATATGTGTGATGCGATTTGCATAGTCTTTGCACAAATTCATGATTTTTTGGTGCATTTCACAAACTAGGATTAGGATCGTATCATTTCTGTATTTTAAGATATATTCAAGCATATCTCCATCACGATCTAGAAGGATGATGTTTTGTTTCACAATCCCCATCCATCATCTACAACTAAAATTTGCCCATTCACACAGGCGCTCATATCACTCAAGAGATAGATAAGTGTCCCATTGAGATCATCTGGATTCATCATTCCCTTGCTTGTGCAACATTTGCGATATTTTTCCAAAAAGCTTTGTGGTTGAGGATGTGCTTGATTGTAGATTCCTCCAGGGGCAATCGCATTGACTCTGATTCCTGTGTTGGCTAGATATTTTGCCATCCAGCGTGTCATGTGATTGATCCCTGCTTTGATGATTGAATAATCAATAACGCTATCCATATCTGTGCCTTCATAGTTTTCAAACTTTGGTGCATAAACACCCATAATAGAAGACATCGAAACAATATTTCCAAAACCTTGATTTTTGAAATAAAGTGCAAATTGTTGACTTGTGAGGACATATCCACCAAGTTGAAGACGCATATTTTCACAAAAATCTTCAAAATCAAAATGATAAAAATTATTTTTCCCCCAGTTTTTTGTGCGTGGATAAGCATTGTTGACAAGTGCGTCGATTCTTCCATAGTGTTGATGGATTTTTTCGATGGTTTGAGTGATGTTTGCTTGAGAGGTGATGTCCATCGTGACAAAAAGAGAGCGTGAGCGTGTAGGATCAATTTCAGTCTGAACTTTTAGTCCCAATTCTTCTGAAATATCGGCGATAACGACAGTTCCTCCTTGTTGGATGATGGCTTGAGAAATACTGCGTCCAATAAGGCCAGCACCTCCAGTGATGACAATGACTTTATTTTGTAATAACATCTATTTGTCTCCTATGATTGAAAAATTTCTTCGTAGTAATGTTCGTGTTCTTTGAAAAAATCTTGCAATTCTTTATGGATGGGTTTCTTGGGAAGTTTTTTGAGGCGTTCAAGCATTTGTTTTTGACTATCCCATAGCTGACCACCGCGATGAGCGATGATTTTTTGATAATCTTCATAATGGGCTGCGATTCTGATGACATCAACGACTTCTATCCCCTTAACAAATGCATTTTTTAAAATCCCCTCTAGGCGATATCCGACTAAACTCATACGATGTGACCATGGAATCAGTTTGATGTGTTGAGCAGCTTCAATTCTTTTTAATCCCATTTTGATAAAGGCATGCTCCGTAATCCTAGCAACAGCTTCAAGAGCTTCAAGTGGGTTTTCTCTAAATATAGTTTTAAAAACAATACCTAATCCACCATAACTTTTTTGATAGTTAATGTGAGATATAGTCGCCGTACCAATAACTTCTTGCTTTTTGTCTTGAATCATTAAAATTAAACGCTCGTTGCATTCTCTTTTAAAAAAATCAATTTGTTTTTCTTTTGTATTTGGAAAAACCCCATGTTCCAAAAACATTGTGGTATGGGGATGATTAAACCATGTATACCAATCTGATCTTTCTGCAAATTCCAATGTGGGAATGCACAAATCAATCGTTTCCCCTTCAATAAAAATATCAAGCTCCATTTTTTTCCTTTAATTGTATTTCCTAAAGACTGGTTTTATGATTTTGCTATGCAGATAAGAACTGATTCCATTTTGTATTGCTTTTTTATAAACCTCAAGACTTTTTGAAATGGCATCAAGTGTTGTTTGAAATTCTTCTTCACCATGAGAATATGACATGCAAATGCAAGGAAACATCACATTGTGCTTAATCATTTCTTGTAAGAATAGGGTTTTGAATTTAAGGCTATTGTTTCCTTGAGAATCAAATGTAAGAAAATAAGGCTGACAATCTATTCCATCTACAACAAAATTTTTTTCAAGTCCCAAATCTTTCGCAATTTGATTGATATCATGCTTGAGTCGCGTTCCATATTTCCAACAATAATCAACAACATTTTCTCGTTTTAAAATTTCATATGTTTTTATAAAAGCTCCAAGTGGTCCCATCTCTGCACCATGTGTTGTTGAGAGGAGAAAGACTCTTTCCTCACCCTCGAATTCTATACTTCCTAGCTGCATAATCTCGCGTTTGCCCGCGACTGCTGCAACAGAAAAGCCATTTGCCATAGCTTTTCCAAAGGTGCATAGATCTGGTGTGACTCCATAATAGTGTTGGGCTCCTTTAAGATGCCAGCGAAATCCCGTAATCATTTCATCAAGTATCATGACCGCACCATTTTTTGTGCATAAATCCCTAACATGATGCAGAAAATGATCTTTTGGATGTTCAGTGCTTGCTGGCTCTAAAATAACACAAGCTATTTGGTTAGGATATCGATCAAATAACTCTTCTAGAGAAGAAATATCGTTGTAATGGAAAATCAGAGTATCATCTTGAATGTTTTTGGGGATTCCTCTTGTGAGAACGGTACTTCCAATAAACCAGTCATCATAGCTGAAAAACGGGTGCTCCAAACATCTTGCAATTAGTGTCCTTCCAGTGTAGGCTCTTGAGAGTTTTACTGCTGCGCTCGTGGCTGTAGAGCCATTTTTTGTAAATTTGACCATATCAACAGAATCAATTGCATCAATCAGGGTTTCCGCAGCTTCTAGTTCGACAAGGGATGGGCGAGTTAGGTTGTCACCATATTGGATTTGCTGGATTGCTGCCTGATTGACTTCGGGATTTGAATATCCCAAACATACTGCGCGTAGAGCCATACCATAATCAAGATACTCATTTTCATGGGGATCATAGACATAAGCCCCCATTCCTCGTTTAAGAATTTGTGGAGCATTATCAGGATATTGATCAAACCCTCTAGAGTAAGTGTGTGCACCACCAGGAATCGCTTTAAGCAGTCTTTCTTGATATGTCATTTTTACTCCTTGATAATGTATTTTTTCATCATAGCTTCAATCATCAAAAAATCATCCTCATCATCAACTTCTAAGCTTTTCCATTTTGGGACAACATATCCCATTGTATTTTTGTGATAGAAATTTTGATGTTGTAAAAGTGAGTTGGTTTCGCTGACATAGATTGTTCCATCAAAAAAATAAAAATCCTCAATATCTTGTCTTCGTATAGGAGTAAAACTTTTGTTGATGTATCCCTCTATGAGTTGGGAGTGATTTGTTAATCTAACTAAAAAAGCGGGATTTTGAGATTCGCTTTTGCAAACACTGACGAGAGAGCTTGCTTTTTGATTTGATATGAGCGTTATGATCGCATTGTCAATATCTTCTGTTTCTCTGAGTGGACTTGTTGGTTCAAGCAAAACAATATAATCAAATATTTGATTGAGCTCATTTTGGTAAAAATCAATAGTGTGTTTGATACTATCAAAAGTGGTGCTTGTATCTAAACTTAGTTCTTTTGGACGAAGGAATGGAGCTTCTGCCCCATATGATTTCGCAATGTCTGCATATTCTTGAGAATCTGTCGATACGACAACTCTGTCAATATACTTTGAACCTAGACCAGCCTTGATTGACCATGCCATCAATGGATGCCCGCACAGATCCTTGATGTTTTTATCGGGTAACCCTTTGCTGCCACTTCTTGCAGGAATAATGGCTAAAAAACTTTTGTTTTGATACACCTCTACTCCTCTATTTCGCTATTTGCTCTATCGTATTCTTCTTTGCGTCCTATATCGATCCAGTAATCCTCGATAAGATAAGAAAGGGTATTGTAACCTTTTTTTGCAAGTAGACTTTCAAAGAGTGTGGGCATATCGTAAAATTGATATGGCGGGATCAATGGCAGGATCTTTGGACTAAATATATAGACCCCTGCGCTAACATTAAAAGAAAGTTGAGGTTTTTCTTCTATGGAAATAATTTGATTTTGTTTTGTTGTTACTACGCCATATGGGATTTGAGTTGTATATTTTCGTATGCCCATTGTTGCGTCTGAGTGATGGTTTCTATGAAAATTAAGCATTTTTGTAAAATCAATATCTGTGAGAATATCTCCATTCATAACAATAAAGTCTTCTGCGAGATTGGGAATAAGGCTAAGTGCCCCAGCTGTTCCCATTCTTTTTTCTTCTTTGATGTAGGTAATATTTAGACCATATTTTGTTCCATCTTGAAAATATTCTTCAATGATGTGTGATTTGTAATTGACACAGAGATAAATATTTTTGAACCCCTGCTGACAAAATCTTTCTAGGATGATTTGAAGGATAGGCCTGTTTCCAACTTTGAGCATAGGCTTGGGCAATGTATCTGTCAATGGACGGAGTCGAGTACCCAAACCTCCTGCCATAATAACAACTGGATTGGAATAAAATGTAGGTTTGATCAAGGAGGATATAGATACAATTTCTTGAATTTCACCACGATCATCTGTGAGTGGAATCTCGTGAATATTGTGTTGACTTGCCAGAAGCAATAATTCATTCTTTGGTGTATGAATATTTGCAATAATTGGAGATCGATTGATGATGGGGGCGATATTATCCTCTAGTCTTAATCCTTTGAGCAATCCCTTTCTGATATCAGGATCTGTAATGATTCCGACAAATTTATTATTCTGATCTTTGACGATGAGCAATCGTAATCCATCATGTGATCCAAATAGACGAATAGCACTCGCAATAGTGCTATTGATTGAGATTGTAATCTTTTGAATATCTTGCAAAATTCAGTTCCTGCTTTTAAGATAAGAGAGATTCTATCTTGAAAAATAGAAAATTAAAATTTTATATCCCAAAACTCTTTCTTAAGTATTCCCTCAAGTTTGATGTTTTTAAGAATCTCTTTTGTCTCTTTTGCACTTCCTCCTTCACCGTAAGGATTGATAGTATTGGGGAGACTTGCTTGAAATGTTGTAGAAAAAAGCTTGTCAAATGCTCTTAGAATATCTATTTGATTTGGTAAGCAGTCAATGACACTTGAGGCTTTGATTCTACCCTTTTGTCTATCCCCGATATTGATTGTCCCAATCTTAAAGGCTGGTGCTTCTGCAAGTCCACTAGAGCTATTGCCTACAACTGCACTGACATATTGCATCGTGCTTAAATATCGTAATTGTCCCATAGAAGTGAAACTAATTGTATGGGGATGTTTGGATACAAATTCATCAATCATTTGATTAATAATTCTTCCATCTGTATCAGAATTTGCTTTGGTAAAAATCATCCCTACCTTCTTGTCTTTTGCAAATCTTTTCAATGCTTTTAAGAGTTCTGTGAATTGCTGCTGTGCTGTGGAATTCTCAAGTGTAACAGGATGAAAAGTGATAAGAAAATTATGGTCTTGAAATTCAAAATTAAGCTCTTTCTGTAGTTTTTCTTTTGAGAGTAGGGGGAGAGATTTAATATTGTCAATTCCAAATCCACCGACATTAAAAACCCTAGAAGGATGTTCGCCAAGTTGAATGATACGGTTGCGATATTCCTCGGTGCTAGTAAAGTGCAAGATGCTCATTTTGGTTATAGAATGTCTTATGGCCTCATCGAATGCTCCCTCAGTTCTTTCACCACCAGCGATATGTGCTACAGGGATTCTGCATATCATTGCACTTGCGACACAAGCAAAGATCTCATAGCGATCACCAAGTACTACAACAATATCTGGAGAGAGTTCAGTATATGCATCAGCAATAAGAATCTGTGCCAATCCCATGCTTTTGCATAGTGATGTAGGAGTATCAGCACTTAGTAAAATTTCTATTTTTTTATCAATTCTAAATTCTTTTTCAATCTCTTGATAGGTTAATCCAAACTCTGGACTTAAATGCATCCCCGTAGCGATGAGTTGTAGTTTGAGATCGGGATCAGAATTGATTTCTCTTGCAAGTGGTTCTAAAAGCCCCCATTCAGCACGAGTTCCTGTGATAATGCAGATTTTTTTACCATTTTTCTTTGAGAAGCATGAAGCTTTCTGCATATTTTGGAGAGTTTTGTTCACCTAATCCCCCCCCCCCATATGCATTATTTGAAATATCTCCCATTGTGCTTCCTCTATAAAGTGCTAGAGCTTTGATATTTTCGATCGATCTGGGGAAGGGTGGAGGGGCGATCTCGCTTTTGTAGATTTGCATAATCTCACATTTTTTTTCGATAAATTCTGTGATATCTACAAATACATTGGGGATAAAGCTTGTATGCGAAAGATTTGGGGCGAACTCGGTTTCACTTAGTGTTTCCATCATCAAGACTCGTTGGACACTGGGGTATCGAAATGATTTTGTACAAGAGAAAGCAGCTTCAAAGATGCAGCGATGATCACTGTGGACATCATGGCAAAAAGGGAGATAGACTATATTGGGCTGGATTTCTTGGAAAATTTTAGAGAATCTTTTGATCAATTCACTTTTGCTGTATTCATCTACTCGCATCGTCTTTAGTCCCAAGCGATGAGTGGATGTGAAGCCATAGGCTTGAGACATTTGAATGATTTCTTGTTCTCTTGTAGAAATGGTTTCTTGTGAAAATCCTTCTTCTTCTAAGATATCTGTGCAAAATACGCAATGCACATCATCACCCTGTGCAATATGTCTAAGAATAGTCCCACCCGCTCCCAATGTTTCATCATCGGGGTGAGTAGAGATAATAAGAACTTGTTGTTTTGGTTTAATATACGGATCTTCTTTTTTGGCAAGGAGGGGTTTTGGATTTAGTTGTTTAATAATATTAAAAGCTTTTTGTGCAGAATTGCCTGATCCGTAACAATTTGTAATTTTTTTTATCGAATCAAGAAAGTTTGAAGAGCAAGCAGTTTGAATTGCAGAGAGAATTTCTTGCATGCTTGTTCCACAAAAAATAACATTTCTGTTTGCTTGTCTACCGAGTTGACGCATTCCTACATTTATTGCAGGAATCGGAATAGATGCAGATTCGCAAATACCAGAACTACTATTGCCAATAATAAATAATGAATTTTTGTAGATTGATAAAAATATATTACGATCTAGGTTTTTGTAGAAGAAAAAAGATTTGCAATCATGTTGATATTGCGCGATTATCGAAAGTAGTTTGTGACTACCGTAGTCCGTATTGGGACTGCTTACAAAAGTGAAGATTTTTTTTTGTTTTAAGGCACAAAGTATGTTCTTGAAGATGTTGTCTATATCTTGAATTTCGCTTGTTATAGGATGGAAGATAAGAAGTGCAAATTTGTCATGGATTGGGACATTAAGTAGACTAAAAATTTTATTTTTAGAAAAGGGATTAAAATGAATAAAGTTATCTAGGGAGATATTCCCAATTACATGGATTCTTTGAGCATTTTCACCCATAGCAATTAAGCGATTTTTGTGTTCTTTTAGTGAAACAAAGCAAAAGGTAGAAAGCTTAGATGTTGCATGACGAATAGGATTATCTACATAACCATCGATTCCGTGATCTCCAGCATAAAAGTGAATCGTTGGTATGTTTAAGTAAGCACCAATCATCGCGTATATAAGAACATCTTCTCTGTCTCCAGCGTAAATAAGAAAATCTGGATGAAAATCATTGATAATGTCTACAATCTCAAGCAAGAGTCTTGCTGAACTTTTTATGCGTGATGTATTTTTTTGTATATCGTGTAGTGTATTGACTTTTGCAAGTATATTGATACCATCTTTTTCAATTTCAGAAATACTATTCCCATATTGATCCGAAATATGTGCTCCACTTACAACTATTCTAAAATCAATACTGTTGTCTTTAGTCATCATTCTATATAATGAACTCATAATGTCGTAATCAGACCGAATTGAACTAAAACCAATAATTTTCATTAGAAAATATCCGACATTAAAAGCTCAAGATGAAATTTTTTATTTGAATTGTCTTGAAGGTTTTTGTAGGCAAATGGGTAATCAAATTTTTTATATTGAGAAAAAATAGGTGATTGTGTCAGAAAATTAATTTGATTATTGCGAAATGGAGACAGCGATAATTTTGATCTTATGGTTAGTAAATCAATTTCTCGTGTCTGAAAATATTTATAAATATTAAGTTGATCTTTTTTGTAAAAGGTATTTGGTTTGGAGAGTCTCCATTTTAGAAATTCGTTATCAATCTTTAGTTTACATGTCTGATCCTCGGTAGAAAAAATTTCTTGTGAATAATCATTTATAATATCTGCTGAGCATTGTGCAATATATGTTTGTTTAATGTGCCAATCTAAAATTTTTTCATGAATAATCGCAGATTTGAGATTGGGAAAACCGATAATAATATCAAACCCCTTGCTTTGTGCATAATGATATGATTGTATGGCTAAGTCAAAAAAAGTATTATTTTTCCGCGCATGTGGTGCCACCATTGTAGTGATTGAGAGGAGAACTTTGTATTTTGTTGTTTTTATAGGAATAAAAGCATAATGACCAACGAGTTCTTGATTTAGAAAAGCAAGATTTACCAAAGCATTGCCTAATGGATTCTTGAGATAGGCCCATTCCCATAGTGAAGATTTAAATTTAAAACCAAAACACTGAAAAAAGAGTTGAAAAATCTCTTGTTGAAAATTGATGAGTTCACTTGACGTATCAATATGTAGTATTTCAATTTTTTTCACAACTCAATACACTCATCTTCTGCAAAATTCTTTTTTGCAACCTTACCTATGACATTATCCCATTCCATCGGTGATAATCCATTGGCTGGACGCTTGACATAGAGATTGTCTTCGCTGAAAATTTCTCCTGCTTTGATGGGTTTATTGGCTACAATCGATTTTCTAGCGATAGGTTTATTTTTCTTTTCACTTTCACTTTCTCGTTTGATTCCATTTCCGAGTGCATTCTCGATCTCGCGGATACATTTCACCATTTCTTTGAGCTCATGCGGTTCTAAACTTGCTTTGTGATCTGGACCCTCCATAGTTTTATCAAGTGTGAAATGCTTCTCAATGACTTGCGCTCCCATAGCCACAGCTGCGATTGGGATGTGAATCCCTTCTGTATGATCAGAGTAGCCTACAGGTAGATGGAAAGCATTGGCAATTGTTTGCATGGCCTTAAGATTGACATCCTTCATCGGAGTGGGGTATTCGGTATTGCAATGTAAGATGGTGATGTTTTCTCGCTTTGTTCCAGCTTGAGTGAGGATTGAAATAGCTGTTTCTATTTCTCCAAGGTTTGACATGCCCGTGGATAGAATCACTTGTTTCTTTAGTTTTCCGATCATCCTAAGATAGGGGAGGTTGGTGATCTCACCACTAGGGATTTTGAAAATCTGCATACCGAGACTATCTAGGAGTCTGATACTCTCAAAATCAAATGGGGTAGAGAGAAATTCGATACCTATTTTTTGACAGTGAGAGATCAGTACTGGCCAATCACTGTCTTGAAGTGCGAGTTTTTTGACCATTTCTAGTTGACTTTCTATTTTGTCTCCAGTATTTTCAATCTGATATTGTGCTTTTGGTGCAAACTTACTGATGACATTTTCTGGTTTTCCTGTTTGGAATTTCACAATATCTGCACCAGAATCTTTTGCAACCTCGATTAGTTTCTTGGCCAATCCAATATCTCCATTGTGATTAACCCCAGCCTCAGCAATAATTAATATAGACATTCTAAAGCCTTATTCTTAGTAGATCAATACGCATATAATACAGTATCCTCTGGAATTTGCTGATGATTTCTGATAAAGATCTTGTAGTCTGGGTGTAGAGATTTGATGTATTGAGGTATAGTGATTAGATCTTCTTTTCTGTGATAGATACAAATAGCAAGTTTGGGTTTATATTTTTGGATAGTTTGCTTTGCTCCCCTTAGGGCTTCTAGTTCGCTACCTTCGATATCCATTTTGATGAAAGTGATGGGTTGATTTTCTATTTTTAAGAGACTATCTATGGCTTCTACCTGAATTTGTAATTTTCCCTTTTTATTAAAATTAGAGCAACCACTGTCCTGAATATCAAAAGAAAGGGTATCTGATCGTGATGACACACCCTTTTGAAAAGGAGTGATATTGAGATTTTGGGTGTTTTTGATCAATTTTTGATAGCTGATCTGATCAGGCTCAAATGCATAGATTTTTCTATATGTCTTGCAATATTGAGCAAATTTCAATGCTGTATCTCCAGTAAACGCACCGCAGTCTATCATGATCTCAGAATCTCCAAATGCAAAAATTGAGTTTAAATATGCCTCACCCCCCCCCCCCTTGGTAGAATTTTTCATATGTATTTGCCAATGCCTCATAGTTGTTGAAAATTTTGCCTTGCAGATAGGCACTCATCGATTCTTTTGACTCGACATCTTCAAGCATATTGTAAGTCTGGATAAAATCATTATAGTTTCCTAAAAAGTATTCAAGAGAGATTTGATCTAGCACTGACTCAGAAAAACTATCAAAGAGAAAAATATTTTGAAAATTAAATTTTTGTAATTCTTGATAGGCGATTTTCCATTTGGAGATACCAATAATGATGCTGACATCTCTCGGAATAAAATAATCTTCTATAGCAAAGACTGGTTTATCCATATAAGTTGAAGTTTTGATGAATGCTTGATTGGCAATAAAGCCATCGATCACGATGCCTTGATTTTCTAGATATTTAGCATTGATGGATCCTAGTGACATATCACCTAAACCACCAAAAATATAAATAGGTTTCTTTCTTTGAATCATCTCGTGAATCTGATCTTGCATACTTGGGATGGGTGATGTTTGTAAAATAATCTGCTTTAGCATAAAAACTCTTTCTCCAGTTTTAGGATTTGTTGATGATCAATATCATATATTTTTTTTGCAGGATTGCCAAAGTAATAACTCCATTCTTGTAGTTTTCTGCCCATATTGAGACTCATAGGACCAAGACATGCACCTTGAGCAAAAAAACTTCCTGGAAGAATTAGGCTATGACTTCCAATGTGGCAATGCTTGGTCAAAACAACAGATTTTTCAATGATATTTCTAAAACTTTGTGGGACACATGGACCCACAAGGTATCCATTGACAAAATCATCACTTGTGGCAAAAATTTTTGATTGCGAACTCATTCCACAAAAATCTCCAATAGTCACTCCAGCTTTTCCACCAGTAATCGATGCAAATGCTCCTATATGCACGAAATTTCCAATGTCAATTCTTCCACTTAAAATCACAAAATCATCTATCCTGACATTATTCCCAATAGAAATATTTGAAGCTCCATAAACTCTTGCCAATCTTGAGAGCAAAACATTGTCTCCTACAGATGCAAACCCCATACTCTGTAGTTCTTGAGGAGAATAAAAACCATCATTGTATTGAGATTGCATCAAATTCATGAAGCAAATCTTGAAAAGTTTAGTTTATCCCCCCCCCCCTGAAGGTTTTTAAAGTTTTTAAGAAATTGCTTTTCCAGCTGAAGAAGATTTTTTTTTCTTTCTTTAATTCTTTTTGCTGGAGTGCCAAAATAAACTCCCCATGTATTGGTTTTTCTGATAACCAGACTCATTGCTCCAATTGCAACGCCTTCTGCAAGATAGGCATTTGGGAGTATAGTTGATCCTGATCCAACGATGCAATGTTTCTCTAGAATAATATGATATTTGTGGATATCTTTGTATGATAGTGGGATACAGGGATTAGTCATCGTTTCCCCGCTATAATCGTCGCTAATTGCCAATACTTTGACATGATTGCTAAGACTGCAAAAATCTTTGATGGTTACTCCAATATCGGATCCAGTAATCGATGCAAATGCTCCTATATGCACGAAATTTCCAATGTCAATTCTTCCACTTAAAATCACAAAATCATCTATCCTGACATTATTCCCAATAGAAATATTTGAAGCTCCATAAACTCTTGCCAATCTTGAGAGCAAAACATTGTCTCCTACAGATGCAAACCCCATACTCTGTAGTTCTTGAGGAGAATAAAAACCATCATTGTATTGAGATTGCATCAAATTCATCTATAAACTCGCTCCACCATCGATCACAATATTTTGTCCAGTAATCCACATCGAATCTTTAGAAAGCAGGAAGCAAACTAGTGGAGTAATTTGTTCGATATGCCCGATTCCTAGGGGATATTCTTTTGTGATATTGGTGATATATTCTTCATCATATACCTGACTCCACTCTTGGATCATTTCTGTCATGACAAATCCAGGGGAGATAGCATTGATTCTGTAAGAAAGGGGAGCGATTTCAAGGGCAATGGATCGTATCGCTGTGTTGATAGCACCTTTTGTCGCTGAATAATTGCACAATCCTTTCTGGGCTTTTACGCTTGAATTGGAGCTCAATATGACAAAACTAGCGTTTTTTGTACTCTTTGCTCTTCGATCAACGAGACCTTTGATGACTTGTAGATTTCCAAAATAGTTAGTTTTAAAAAGTGATATGGCCGATTCCACAGACAGCACCGATGAAATCGGTGCTATCTGCTGGTATCCAGCAGATAGCACCGCTCCATCGCAGCAGCCATATTGTTTGACAAGATCGATAGTCCATCTGTCTAGCCCATCAATCTCAGAAAGATCTCTTGAGATGGGATGAAATCGCTCGGGGAATTTGGATGATTCTTGTTTTTGTAGAAGTTTTTCTTCATTTCTTGCGATTGCTAAAATTTCGGCACCCATACTATTGAGGGAGAGAGCAATGTGTGCCCCCATTCCACTACTTGCTCCAGTGATCAAAAAGCGCTTATTTTGAAAATAAGAATCTTGAAAGCAAAACATTAGGATAATTCTGATTCGATGATTTGAATAAGGTCTTGAATGGTTTGGCAATCTCGAAGTTGATTGCCCGTGACTTTGAGGTTGAACAATGTGTCATATAGGCTAATCATAGAGACGATCGCTAGACTATCCCATTCTTCTAAGCTATCTAGTCTCATTGAGGGTGCAAGCTCTTCATCTCTTTGTAGGGCATCTTGAATATGTGTTAAAAATTCTTGTTGCGTCATTTATGTGCTCCTTGATTTAGTAAAAAAGGTTCCAAAATCATTGCATGATTTTTGAGTGTTGTCAAGCATGTTGCCCAGCTCAAACCAACGCCAAAACCACTTAGAATAAGTTGTAAGTCAGCTTCTAATTTTGTGTTCCAAAAATAATCACAAATTGCCAAGGGAATAGAGGCAGAACTAGTGTTGCCATATTTTGCGATACTTTGTGTTGGAGATTTGTCTAGTGTCAATCCCAATCTTCGAGTGATGTTGGAAATGATATAAGCATTGGCTTGATGGAAGAAAATATAATCAATTTCTGAGATTTCCTTTTGAGCGAATTGAAGAATTTCATGGATTGCTTTGGGTTCCTTATCAATTGAAAAATTGAAAACTTCTGCACCATCCATATAAAGATGCCGACTGTCATGAGGGGTTTTTTGAAAACCACAATGGATGCCAAAAGCACTATTTGGTAAGACAATATTTTCCCATCCTTTTCCATCGGAATGAAGTGAAAAAAAACTCGACCCTTTTTCTTTGGATACTAGCGTTGCACTTCCTGCGTCTCCAAAAATGGGAGCTGTATTGCTATCTTTTGGATCTACGACTTTGCTGAGTGTATCTCCAGCACATATAAGGACATGTTGAGCTCCACTTTCGATCAAACTTGATGCCAAAAATAAAGCATAAACAAAGCCACTACAACCTTGGTTAAGATCAAAACATGCACATTCTTGCGTTAAATTTAATTTGCCATGCAGAAGATGAGCATTGTTTGGTTGTAAAAAATTAGGTGTTTGTGTAACAAAAACGATCGCATCTATGAGTGAAGAATCTAATTTTGTGGATTCTAAAACTTTTTGTGAAGCTTGAAAACAGAGATCAAGAGTTGTTGTCATCTGATTGGCAACATACCTTGCATTTAAACCAATAGTTTTTTGGATGCGTTGCATTTTTTTTGTATCACCCTTGTAGAGTGTGTCAACTTGATCTTCGAGCTTAATGAGATTTTCAGGCACACAACATGCGATAGCTTGAATACTTGAGTGATGAAAGAGAGTTTTCATTTCTGTAATTTTCTCTTTTTCTTAAATCTCTCACTTGCTTGAAGGCTTTCTTTGCAAATTACTTTTGAAGGAATTTTGTAATTTTCAATTTTTCCTTTACAAAATTGTCTAATGATTTGCTTGATTTTATCTTTTTGAATTTTGTTTTCATCAATAACAACTTCACAACTGACACTTTGTCCAGTAATGGCATTTTTTTCTCCATAAACCAAGCAATCAAGCACACCATCAATTTGCAAAACCAATCCCTCAACTTCCTGAGGTAGAACTTTTTCTCCGCCTATATTGATGAGCTCTTTTGCTCGTCCAATGATTCTGATATATTCCTCTCCATTGATTATTTTGCTTTCTACCAAATCCCCAGTTTTGAAATATCCATCTACAAAACACTCCATACTCGCATTGAGATATCCTAAGACTTGTGTTTTTGATTTGATCCATAGTTCTCCATCGACGATCTTGTATTCTATGTTTGGATCAGAGATTTTCATGTATAGAGATTTTGAGTTTTCGCTTTGAGTATGCATGATACCGACTTCGCTTGTCCCAAAGGTTTGTAGAAATTTTGTTTTTGGAAAGGTTTCACGGAGGTTTTTCAGAAGTGCTTCTGGCATAGGCTCGGTCCCATAGCTAATTACCCTAAGAGATGTGAGATCATATTGGTGGGTGATCTTGTTGAGCAGCATGAGATTGAGAAATGTTGGAGATGCAGGTAAGACAGAAATACTATATTTTTCAATAAGAGAAGCAATATGGTGAATATCTTTTCTGCTTTCTGGGATAACTGCTGTTTGACCAGTGGAGAAAATATTGAGCATTGTATTGATTCCGCCAATATGATCAAACATGAGAAATAAAAGCACATAAAGTTGCTTGGGTTTTTTCTCATCAAATTGAGCCACTAGATTATCAAGATTGTGAAGCATTGCTTTGGGTTTGCCAGTGCTTCCACTACTAAAAAGAATCAATCCAGCATGATCACCAAGAGAAAGTGAGTATTGCTTAGAATGAGTACGGGATTGAAGTGATGAGAGAGTTTGATCAAAAATATATTCTGCTCCAGATTCGTTGAGCTTTTCTTCTTGTTCTTGATGTGTAAGAATCGGAATAATTGTGTGTTTATTTTGATATAACGCAAAGAAAAATGCAATATTGTCAAAGCTATAATCTCCCAAAATTGCTACTTTGCTATAAGCAGGGATCGTCTTGATAAGATTTGAGTATTGAGAGATTTGATCAGCTAACTGTCGATAGGTATAGGTTGTATCGCGATGAACGAGCGCTATTCTTGTGGAAAAACTTTCAATTTTTTCAATCAAGCGATTAGCCATTGATCCCTCCAAGATAGATGACTTGTCCACTTATAAAGTCACTTCTCTCATCAATAAAAAATTCAATAACATTTAGACAATCTTTAAATTCTCCAAATCTTTTAATAGCCTGTCTTTGAAGTAGTGCATCTAGTTTTGCTTTTGGTACACTCTTTATGAGGTCTGTGGGGACTGGTGTTGGACCTATTGCATTGACTGTGATGCCAAACTCTGCAAGCTCAAAGCTTGCTACCTGAGTGAGATTTACAATTGCTGCTTTGGAACTTGCATAAATCGCTTCACCTTCGAGTCGTAGAGGTGTAGCAACTGTAGCAAAATTTATGATACGAAAGTGCGGCGTTTCTCCTTTTGCTTTGAGTTTTCTTGAAGCTTGACTCATGATTTTCCCAACTTCACGCATAAATAAAAAAGTCCCAAAGACATTGGTGGAGAAAATATTATTCATGGTTTTGTATGGTGTAAGTAATAAATGATTCATTGATGCAATGCCTGCATTATTTAGCAATACATCGATTTGTCCAAATTCTTTTTTGATGGCTTTGACCATATTGATCACATCACTTTCGTGATTCACATCAAGTTGAAAATGTCTGTAATTATTGTGGTGAATGCTACTTTCTCCTCGCGAGCAACCACAAACGATATGACCTTGATTGAGGAAATGAAGCGAGAGTTCTTTGCCGATACCTTTTCTAGTCCCAGTGATTAGAAAAACTTTCATTGATTTTCCTGTAGAAGGTCTTGAATGTATTGTGTAAGAGTTTTGACATCTTTAAATGGTGAATTTCTCGAACTCATTGCTTTTTCATCAGCAAGTGTAATATTTATTTCAAATTGTTTTTCAATCATTTCTTCAATATCTGTGATAAAACTTACAAGAGCCAAAGAGTCCAAATTCCCTTCTGATCCATAAATTTTTGTCTCTATGGTTGGATGAGCTAATTCTTCGTTTTCGAGCTCATCAGAAAGGTTTTTAAGTGCCTGAAAAATAACATCTTGAATCTGTGTTTGCATCTCTTCTCCTAATAGCTAAGATAAAAGTTGAAATTTTATGAAATTCTAACACTGCTTGGCAGGTTTATGATGCGATCTTGCAAATAAAGTGAGTTTTTGAGTCCGTCGTGTTGGCAGTGCTGATACATTGGATTTTGATGATTGGGCATCCAGATCGGACGAGTCATGATCCCTTGAGCATTGCTTTGTGTGAGAAAATCATCTCTTTTTTGCTTGTTTGGAAGCTTGATTGCATTGAGCCAGAAGTTTGGCAGTGTATCTGCGCGTGCACTGACAAACTCAAAGCCGTGTTTAAAGCAAAAATCTTCATAGGCTTTTGCCACTTCAAGCTTCTTTTCTAAGAATACAGGAAGTTGTTCCATCTGCGCCAAAGCAAGAGCAGCATTGAGATTAGGTAAGCGATAGTTGAATCCCAGCATATCGTGATAATACTCATAGGGATGTGGGACCTTGGCTGTGGTGGTGATGTGCTTGAGCTTTTTGGCAAGCTTTTCATCATCTGTGATGATCACACCTCCACCCCCACAAGTGATAGTCTTATTGCCATTGAAGCTCATCGCACTTGCTATCCCCTCTGATCCAGTGTGAGTTTTGACTCCTTTTTTGAGATAGTAGCTTCCTAGACTTTCGGCACTATCTTCTATTAGGAGGATATTCCAGTCTTTGCAGATTTTGGCGATCTCTTCTGTGCGAGCAGGATGACCAAAGGTGTGCATGGGCATGCAGACTTTGATGATTTTCCCTGTGTGTTTGTTGATGCATTGATTGTCTTGCTTTTGTGCGTGATTGTTGAGAAACTCTTCTAGTGCATTGGGAGAGAGTGAAAGACTATCAAGATCTACATCGATATAAACTGGAACTGCACCTGTGTAGGCTATAGCATTACTTGTGGCGATAAAGCTTAGTGCTTGAGTTATGACCTCACAATCCCTATCTACCCCTACTGCATGGAGTATGGCATGAAGTGCGCTTGTCCCATTGCTTGTGGCGATGGCATATTTACTTCCACAAAAGCGTGCAATTTCTTGTTCAAACTTATCGACAAACTCTCCCACACTTGAGACAAATCCACTATCGATACACTCATTGAGATAGAGTTTCTCATTGCCCAAGAATCTCGGCTCATGGAGTGGGATCATCTCATCTTGTGATTTGGGATAAAGCCCACGGATAAATTCAAAGATGGAAGAAAAGCTAGACATTATAAATCTCGCTTTTGTATCGTTTGAGATTTTGAGGTTGTGTCATCCAGTCGATTGTGTGCCTTAGGCCTGATTTGAGGTCATACTGTGGTGAGAATCCTGTCAGATTTCTGATCTTTGTGTTGTCACACCAGAGACGAAAAACCTCGCTATTTTGGGGTCGGATTCTCTGCTCATCTGTGATGAATTCCACTTCGCTATTCATAAGTTCTTTGATGAGATTGAGTGTATCGCCTATGCTTATTTCATAGTTGGATCCGATATTGATCACCTCGCCGATAGTTTGATCATGCTGGGCTATGGCGATAAATCCTTCACAAGTGTCTTTGACATAGTTGAAATCCCTTGTCGGTGTCATATCACCAAGCTTGATCTGCTTGGCGCCATTGGCGATTTGGGTGATGATGGTGGGGATGACAGCACGAGCACTCTGGCGTGGGCCATATGTATTGAATGGTCTTGCAGTGGTGAGTGGGAGCGAGAAAGAATGAAAAAAACTCATAGCAATGCAATCAGCCCCGATCTTGCTTGCACTATAAGGGCTTTGGGGTTGCAGTGGATGAAGCTCATCGATGGGGACATACTGGGCAGTGCCATAAACTTCACTTGTGCTTGTATGAATGATGCGTTTTACGCCATTTTCAAGTGCTGCTTGACAGATGTTGAGTGTGCCTTTGACATTGGTATCGATATAGCTCTCAGGTGCGACATACGAGTAGGGGATAGCAATCAATGCAGCAAGATGAAAGATCATATCTATATCTTTGGTGATGGTTTTGCAAAAATGTGGATCACGGATATCTCCACTGATCACTTCGATATCTTGAAGGCAAGAAACTTCTTCAAGCCATCCCCAGTAGTTAAATGAGTTATATAGACTTAGGGCTTTGATCTTGGCACCAAAAAATGGCGATGAAGGGATTTGAGCATAATGATGGAGAGTCTCAACTAAATGTGAACCGATAAATCCATCTGCTCCAGTTACTAGAATCGATCCGTATTGCATGTATGCTCCAAAATAAGCGAGATAAAAAGTCATAGTAAAGTCGTTATTGGTTAGAATTCTACCTAAAAGAACCAAGCGAGTTTGTATCATCACTTCAAATCTAGGAATCTATTATGTCTTTTGAGCAACCAAACCCAGCTGTAGGGATCATCATCCCCATCTACAATGTAGAACCATATCTAAAACAATGCCTTGATTCTGTGATCCATCAAACCTATCAAAATCTCCAAATCATCCTTGTAGATGATGGAAGCACAGATCAAAGCTTTGAGATTGCTTATGAATACTTCCAAAAAGATCAAAGAATCGCTTTGATCAAAAGAAACAAGAATGGTGGAATGGGTGCAGCTAGAAATAGTGCACTTGATTATATTAGTAATGGGGGGGGGGAATAAATTATGAAATTTTTCAGCACTTTCCCTGCAAAGAAATACACTACATTCATTTCCTAGATAGTGATGATTGGTTTGAGCTAGATTGCATTGAGAAGTGTGTGAGGGTTGCACAAGAAAATCAAGCTCAAATCGTTTGGCATGGATGTGGGCATTTTTATGAATGCGAAAACAAAGTAGGCGAATCGGATTTTCTCAAAAAACTTGGATTGGATAAAAATAAAAGCTATAGTGGATTAGAGATTTTTTCTCTTTTGCCGCATCCTTCATTTTCTTGGGTCGCAATGGGTATTGTTCAAGCCAGTTTGATTTATAAAGTGTGTTTTAAAGAGGGGATCGAATCAGAAGATGCTCTTTTTGGGATGCAAATTTTTGCTCTTGCGCAAAATATTTCTTTTATTTTTGATAATTTGTATATCTATCGCATACGACCGAATTCCATCTCTCAGCATACTCTAGGTCAAAAAGGTGACAGTCAAGATCATAAAATCTCTTTTCCAAAACATCAAGAAGACTTAGTAGATGCCTTTCAAAATGCCTATGATGTGAGACATTATAGTTTTGCATATTCTTGTGCGATAATCTGTGTTGAAATGGATAGATTTATCCAAAGAGAAGCACTGTCCAATGAGCTCAAACAGAGATTGATTGCGATGATAGAGCATCGTGCTATTTTTGCCTTTGGTGGATGTGGATTCCAAAAAGATCCACGAAATATTAGAGGTATCTGCTCTCATCTAACTCCCTATATGAAAAAAGTCAGAATCGGCTCTAAGATTGCTTATCATTATCCTAGATTGTATCGTTTGCTAAAAGCGATCAAAAGGAGCATCAGATAGGCTCAAATACCTATCTGATACTGACTTCCCCACTTTTTCCAAACACCACTTCTGATCCTTCCTTGATTTTATCTTCCAAGATAAGTTCTGCCAATCGATCCTCTACCATCTCATACAATGCCCTCTTAAGCGGTCTTGCACCACACTATAGATGCATGACACAGATGCACCACGCTTGTGCTGCAAATTTACTATAAATGCACCACAAATACACCACACCACGCTTGTGTCACAGATATATCACCTACACTTGCACCATAGTTTTACAAGATAGGATCAAGCATCCAGCAAGCTCTTGCACACATGCCCTCTCACCTCTCTATCAAGCTCCAAAATCTCTTCCAAGGTTTGAGGCCTAGCTATGCTAGAGAAGTGATCTATGCACTCAGACACGATCTCAGCGATTTTTCCAAACCTATATCTCCCCTCCAAAAACCCCTCCACTGCCACCTCATTGCTAGCATTGAGAATGATTCCAAGATGAGGCTTGGCTAGAAGCATATCTTTGAGCGCCCATAGAGGATAGCGTCTAGGATCGATCCGCTCCAACCTCAATGAGGCAAAATCCTCAAATTCCAAGCAAGGGATAAGAGCTGTCTTTGAGGCTAGATTAGGATTGAGCGCATAAGAGATGGCAAGCTTCATATCTGGATGAGCTAGATGCGCGCTCATACTTCCATCAGCAAAGCCGATCAATGCATGGATGATGGATTTTTTCTCGATATAAGCATCGATCATCTTAGTGCCAAAAAGCCAAAAAGCCTCCAAAACTTCCAAAAGTTTATTGACCATACTTGCCGAATCAATCGTGATTTTCTTCCCCATATTCCAGTTTGGGTGCTTGAGGGCGCTTTGGGCATCTTGGTTTGGGATAGATTCGATAGGAATATCTCGAAACGCCCCACCACTTGCTGTGATACAAAGCCTTTGGATAGGGTGATTTTGTGCCAAATGCCAAAGACTGAAATGCTCACTATCCACAGGGATGATCTTGCTTGTATCCACAAGCCATCCTCCACAGACCAAGCTTTCTTTGTTGGCCAAAGCGACTTTTTTGCCTAGAGCGATAGAGTGCAGCGTGGGCTCAAGTCCGATAAATCCCACAAGGGCATTGAGCACCAAAGAAGAGTTTGAAAGTGAGATCGCCTCCAAGATCCCCTCACTGCCAAAGAGTACTTTGGCTCCTTTGGCTTGAAGTTTGGATACATCGCTCTTTTGGGCGATGACGACAAATTTTGGACTACATTGAGCGATTTGTTCATTGAGTAGGGTGATGTTTCTCCCAGCGACAAGGGTTTCGATCATGGTGCCAAAGTGTCGAGCGATTTTTAGGGCATTGCACCCGATCGACCCCGTACTTCCTAGAAGGATCAAGCCTCTGCCTTAGAGCTGTTGCCACATCGGCAAAAATCCAAGGAGATAGTACATCACCATCGCACCAAAGAGAATCCCATCGAAGCGATCAAGCATCCCTCCATGACCTGGGAGGATGTTCCCACTATCTTTGATCCCTGCCTCTCTTTTGAGATAACTCTCAAAAAGATCTCCAAACACACATCCAAGAGCCACACAGATAGAGATAAGAAGTGCTGGGATAAACCCTCCACTAGGTCCAATCCCCATGATACTTCCAGCAATTACCCCAAGAGTGATCCCGATCCCAGCTCCCTCAAGAGTTTTGTTGGGTGAGGTTGGACTGAAGGGAGTGCGTCCAAATGCCTTGCCCCCAAAGTAAGCTCCCGTATCTGTGGCAGTTGTGATCAAGATAAGCCAAATCAGACAAGAGAGCCCAAACCCACCCATCTTGGCATAGAGAGAATAGATGGCTAGAAATGGGAGTGTGGGGTAGAGGAAGGGAAGGATGGTTTTGGCAGAGATTGAGCGCTTGTAAGCCAAGATACTTGCCACAATCAGAGCGACAAAAAGACCAGAGAGGATCGGTGAGGAATTGAAAAATGCCAAGATCCAAGCAGCGATCGCTCCAGCATATAGCCATAATTTGGGCTTAACTCCAAATAACCCAAACGATTCTCTAAAGCTTAGGATGAAGCACACTCCAAGCGTGAGCCAGATCACCAAAGGATTATGGACTAGAAAGATGATGGCGACAAGTGCGATCATGATCGCACCAGTGATGTAGCGCTGTTTGAGGGACTTGGATGTGGATTGTGCGGAATTTTCTTTTTGTTGAGATGTGTTGTGCATCTCTTGAGTGTCTTGCTGTGGGGTATGCTGATCCATCGCTTCTCCTCCCTCAAAGTTACTAATATAGTTATAAATAGTTATGAAGTTTGCAAGGCGTAATTATAGAGCAAAAACTTGCCCCACACCCTTTGATATAATGCACCCCTTTGGATTTTAGCTATGTGAGGAAAAAACTAGATTGATGAAAGAAGTAGTGACTAGAAAAATGGGTGTTGCAGAGTTTGATGTGTTGGTCGTGGGTGGGGGACATGCGGGGATTGAGGCAAGTGTAGCAAGTGCCAAAATGGGAGCTAAGACTCATTTGCTCACTATTTTGGTAGAAAATATTGGTCTAGCAAGTTGCAACCCCGCAATCGGAGGACTTGGCAAAGGCCATCTTACAAAAGAAGTGGATGCTTTGGGGGGAGTGATGGGAGTGATCACGGATGCTTGTGGGATCCAGTATCGCACGCTCAATGCCTCCAAAGGTCCAGCAGTGAGAGGGACAAGGGCTCAGATTGATATGGATGCTTATAGGGTCTTTGCGCGCAATTTGGTGCTTGATACGCCAAACCTTAGCGTCTCTCAAGAGCTAGTAGAAGAGCTTTTGTGTGATGCAAATGATCCCAAGAAAGTCATCGGCATCAAAACAAATATCGGAAAGACTTATTATGCTAAGAAAATCATTCTCACCACTGGGACATTTTTGCGAGGACTCATTCATATCGGAGAGGTGATGAGTGAAAATGGGCGCGTGGGAGAGAGTGCAAGCAAGAATCTCTCTCAGAGTTTGATTGATCTTGGGCTTGAGGTAGGAAGACTGAAGACTGGGACTTGTGCGAGGATTGATGGAAGAAGCATTGATTTTTCTGAGCTTGAGATCCACCATGGAGATGATCCTGCACCTTGCTTTAGCTATCGCACAGATTTAGCCTCATTTGCTCCCAAGCAATACCCCTGCTATGTCACTTATACCAATGAAAAAACCCATGAAATTATCCGATCCAATTTTCATCGTGCCCCCATGTTTATCGGCCAGATCCAAGGCGTGGGGCCAAGGTATTGCCCAAGCATTGAGGACAAAGTCAATCGTTTTGCAGACAAAGAGCGCCATCAGTTGTTTTTGGAGCCTCAGACAAAAGATGAGAGCGAATACTACATCAATGGCCTCACAAGCTCGCTCCCTTTTGATGTGCAAGAAGAAATGATTCACTCAATCAAAGGCTTAGAGAATGCACGCATCACGCGCTATGGCTATGCGATCGAGTATGATTTCGTCCAGCCCACAGAGCTCCATCACACCCTAGAGTGCAAAAAAGTCAAAAACCTCTTTCTAGCTGGCCAAATCAATGGCACGACAGGCTATGAAGAAGCTGCTGCTCAGGGGATCATGGCAGGGATCAATGCTGTTTTGTCACTCAAAAAAGATGGAGATGAGCGATTTGTGGGGAAATTTGGGGGGTTAGAAGAGCTAGTTTTGAGAAGAGATGAGGGGTATATCGGGGTATTGATCGATGATTTGGTCATCAAGGGCACACAAGAGCCCTATAGGGTTTTTACCTCAAGGGCAGAGTATCGATTGCTTCTGCGTGAGGATAATGCACTCTTTAGGCTTGGAGAATATGCCTATAAGCTTGGCTTGATGGAAGAGAGGGATTATGAGATACTCACAAAAGATGCAGAGGATATAAAGCTTGGGATGGACTATCTCACAACTCACCCCATCACCCCATCCAAAGAGAATCTAGCCTTTTTGCACTCATTGGAAGAAGAGGGGATTGGAGATAAGAGTGAGGCATTTTTGATCGTGGGAAGAGATAGCTTTGATAACTCAAAGCTTAGGCGATTTAATACCGTGTTTGAAAGAATGAGTAATCGAGCGTTGGAGCAAATCAGAATCCAATCCAAATACTTCCACTACATTGAGAGACAAAAAGAAAGCATCGCCAAAATGGATGAGATCCTCAAGGTCAAGATCCCCCAAGATTTCATCTATGATGACATCAGTGGTCTAAGCCTTGAGGTGATAGAAAAGCTCAACAAACACCGACCCATCAATCTATTCCAAGCCTCTCAGATCAGTGGAATCACACCTGCAAGCATCGACATCTTGCATCTTTATATCCATCTAAGAAGCAAAAAATAATCAATCTTTTTTGATTCTACTAGATTTGATTCTAGTCAGGCTTGACTTTGGAGGATGGATGATCTTTCTTGAAATACTCCTTGTAGAGCTCCTTGGCTTTTTCTCTGCCTTGAGTGACTTCATCTTTTAGATAGTTTTCATAGATTTCTCTAGATTTTTCTTTTCCTTTGCGGATTTCATCTTTGAGATATAGATCATAGATCTCTTTGCTTTCTTTGGAGAGAGATTGGATGATGTCTTTGAGATAGGTGTCGTGGAATTCTTTGCTTTGGTTTTTGAGCATCTCAAGCTCATGAGATTGACCAAAGGCAAAGAGATTGATTACCAAAAGTAAATATATGGTTTTCATCGTGTGCTCCTAGCTTAAGATTTTTCAAATCATATTTTATTTTGCATTTTTTGATCTTTTGGTTTTTGTTTTAACTATTAGTTCCTTAAAAATTTCCTAGTATAGAATCTTTGATTCGTTAAGTTTAAATCCACTAAAGATTAAGAGAAAATTATGAAAAAACATTTATTGATCCCGATCATTGCAAGTTCGCTAGTGGCTTGTCTAGCAAATGCAGAAGATGGAGCTAGTGGGGTTATCACTTCAAATACAACTCTTAAAGAGAATATCAATCCAATCGAAGTCCTTGGTGGAAAGGCAGGTTTAGTGATCAGACAAACTGATACTTCGATTTTTGTTCCAATAACGATTTCTCTACCCGATTTTGAAAAAGCATCGCGCGGTGTTTTTGTAGGAGCTGTTGAAGCTAGTAGCGGTATGAATGCCTATGGGATCCATGCTACAGGGAACACCGCTTTTACAGGAAATGGAGGGGCTCTTACTTTTTCTTCCATTACAACAGAGAGTGGGAAAGCCATCGGAATCCAAGCCGATACCTTATCTTTCAATCATAAAACAAAAGTCTTTTTTGAAAAGATTGAGAGTGCGAGTGGATCTGCGATTGGGATCAGTGAGGGGGCTGGAGAAGAAAGAAATGCTAGGCTTACTTTGACCCTAAGTGATGATAGTCAAGTGTATTTTAAAAGCATCAAAGCAACAAATGGCAATGCTTATGGGATCCATGTCAATGGATCAGCAAATATCACTCTAAGCAGTGGAGCTCTCTCCTTTGATTTGATCGCAGCAACAGGTAGCAATGGCAGAGCCTATGGGATCTACACGACCAATGGGATCAAACTCAATGTATCTTTATCTAGTTATCCAAATCATTTGAATCCAAGATTTGCTTTCGTATCTATCACTGCCAATGGAAGTGATGCTAGTACTGTAGGGGTTTCTTTTGCTGGGATGAGTGAGTTTAGTGGAAGTTTGATCTTTGATCAAATCTCTGCTCGCAAGATGTCCAAAGGTCTTGAGATCAGGGATGGTGTGACAACACTCAAAGAAGGAAGTTCTATAGCCTTTGCATCTATTGCAACTACTGGATTAAGTCTTGATGGAAGTTATGTGATTGATGCTAGGGATGCTAAGAGTGTGGTGTTTGAGAAAAATGCTGGATTGCTCTATGGGGTGATCACAGAGGATGCCAAAGCTCATAGCTATGGGATCTATGCCAATATGGATGGGACGCTTCACTTTATGTTTGGTGCTGGGGATAGGAGCAATATAAATGGTGCAAATGTTGTAAGTGGTGCCACTGGAACGGAATTCAAAGAAGTCTCAGCTACAGGGACTAAAAATGCTTATGGATTCTATATCCCTGGGAGCGATGGTAGTGATTTTTATGAGTTTAAAGTCAATGGAAAAGCTAAATTTTCAAAAATCCAAGCAGACTTAGGCAATGCCTATGGGATCTATGCAAGCGATGAGTTTAAGCTCAGTGGGGTGGGCAATAGTGTGAAAGAAATCACATTTGAATCTATTGTGTCAAGTCAAGGTGATGCTGTGGGGATTGGGATCGATCGCGGAGAAAATGATGTTTTGCAAATCAGTGGAGTAAAATTGAAGTTCACAAGCATTGGTCAGCCTGGAGCTAACACTAGCAGAGCCTATGCGATCAAAAATGATGGGATCCTTGTCTTGCATGAAGCAGGGCTCTTAAGTTTTGGAACTGTGAATTATGACAATACGACTTTAGGTAAATCAGGGATCTATAGCGCCCACAATGGACTCACCTATGCCTTTGGAGATACGATTATTCAGGGAAATTATAGTGATAACAATCTTCAACCCATTACCCTTGACTATGGTTTCTACAACACAGCCAATCAAGTCACTCTCACCGGAAGCTTTGAAGTTAATAACTTTGCAACTACAGCTAGTGCTCAAGCTCCAGCCCAAAAATTTGTCGTGATCAAAGATGGATCTTCTTCCACCCTCAACATTGACAATTTCACCATCAGCGCTCATGGCAATGTAAATGGAGCCAATCTCATCGGATTTGAAGGGACTGGAAGTGGCAGCACACTCAATCTGAGCAATACCCTCACCATCAATCTCATGAAAGATGCTGACAAATATCAAGCTTTGAGTTCTACAAGAAGTGAAGGAGTAGCCTTTGGAGACAATATCTCTCTCTCACTCTCAGGAGAGAATGCCAAAGTCATCTTCAACTCTGATGGGGGAGTGCTTGAGAAACTCTCTCACACTGCTGGAGCAAAGGGTGGAGTGATCATGCTCTCTGGAGAAGGATCTGATGGAAGCTCTCAAGAATACACAAATAGAATCTGGACAGCATCTCAGGGAGATGCTTCTGTCTCTTCTCCTGGTGTTCGCCAATCTCAAACCACTCGAAACTTCAATGCTAGACATCTAAAGGTTAATGACATCCAAACCCAAGGAGCAACTTTCGTCCTCTATGCAGATAAAAATGCAAAAGTAGCCAATAGCTCGACACGAGGAATCTATGGTCAAGCCTACACAGGCCAACCCGCAGCAGCCAGCAGTAATACAGCCAATACAAACAATGCCAATACTAATCGCACAGCTCTAGGTGGAAGTGATAGCATCCATGTAAATCGCACAAGTGCTGGAAGTCAAACCCCAGTGGACAACACTCTAAGGATCGCTCTAGGTGGATTAAATGCCCAAAATGAACAAGAAGCCCAATATGTCATCCTAGCAACAGTCGATAAAAGCGCAAAAGATAAAGTCAGCTTCAATGGTCTCAAAAAGAGTGGAGATAGCACGATCACAGAAACCTATGTGGGATTTGATGTGGCTGATCTAGTGATCAAAAGACATGATCTGACTGCTGAGGAACAAACACAAACTGATGCACAAACAAATGGCTTTTCAAATATCGGAAGCATCTACTACTCTAACCTAGTCCCTGATGCAATCTCTATCAACCAAGAATACCTAGATCCCATCTTCAACTCTCTCAATGTCAACTTCTTCACCCTCAGTGCCAATCTCAATTCACTGAGCAAAAGACTAGGAGATCTCAAAAATGATTCTAATTCTCATGGAGTATGGGCAAGGGTCTTTGGAGGAGAGCAGAGTGCAAACTTTGGTATCACCACTCATCAAAACTATGTCACCACTCAAGTGGGATATGACTATGGATTTGATCTTGGTGAATCCAAGAACTATCTAGGAGTAGCCCTAAGCTACAACTATGCTTCAAGTAAGCAAGATAAAGCCACCTATCGTCAAGTCAGTGGACACCTAGAAACCTATCAAAACTCTGCCATCACTCATGGGATCGAAGTCGCCCTTTATGATACATACAAGGCCGATAGTGGACTCTATAGTGATAGCATTGTCAAACTAGCCTATCTCACAAGTGATGTAGATTTCTGCAAAAACCACAACATCTCTTCTCACTCCAATATCGCTGTAGCTCTCTCTGAAGAAGTCGGATATGAGTTTGCCTTGGGTGGAGATAAAGAATGGATGATCACTCCTCAAGCCACACTAGCTTATGCCTATATGAATGGAAATGAATTCAAACAATCTCAAACAGGTGGAAGCTTGAGTGCTACTTCTGATGCCTTGCATCTCCTTAGAATGAGAGCTGGAGCCAATTGGGGATATCGCTTCAACAATACCTCTGATTCGACAAAGACAAAAGCCTTGCTTTATGTAGGGACTTATTATGAGTATGACATGATCAGTGGCGGAGATATGAAATTTACAAGTAGCAATCATCACCAAGTGATGGAGCACAATGCCTTTTCTTCTAATGGTCGATTTGTCCTCAATCTTGGGACAGATGTCCAAATCCAAGAAAGCACAAAACTCTATGTTGATCTCGAGAAAAGCTTTGGAAACTCAATGCAAAAAGAATATCAAGTCAACTTTGGTGTGAGATATGCCTTTGGAGAGGATAAGCCACAAGCGACACTTGAAGACACACAAGATCAAAAAGCTCCAGTCAAACTCAAAGAAGAAAAAGAAGGTGAAGCATCTGAAAGTGAATCATCTACAGAAGAAGATCTATCAGCTGAGCAGCAAGAAGTGCAGTGATCAGAGATTGGATGGAGATCAGGGGGGAGGAGGATAGTGTGACAAAGTTTTGTAGGGCTGAGATTTTATCCTCTATGTGTCTCTCACAATATCTGTAAAATCGCTCCAATCCTCAACTTTAAAAGCTCTAATATCTCTTACGGATTTTTTAAACCAATCAATGCTAGAGAGTTTATTGATCGCTTTATAGACAAAAGAGAGTGTATTCTCTTTTTCTTTGCTCATATAGACACTTCCTTGAGTCCATTCAAAACCTAGATTTTCTAACTCTTGTCTAATTTCATCATAAGCCTTATTGTAAGGCTCTCCATAATATTTTTTGAGTTCTTCAACTTTCAAATCAAAAGCAATCGCATACATTAGAAACAACCTCGATTTTAAAAATCATCTTGATAGCACTTATGCTATTGGAGATTGTATCAAAGCTTTATTGAAGTGGAGTTATAAGATTGATCGGAGTTGGATATTGAGCTGGGGGGCAAACGCTCCTAGCTCCTATCTTCTATTTATCTGCATACCCTTCTAAACTCTGAAATTTTGCTTTGTGCCAAGCCTCATCACCAGATTTGAGAGCATCTCCCTCTTTTGATCATCAAAATACTTGTAAAATCTTGGATGAAATTGACTAAGGATCATTTATGCGCAATGATAAGAAAGGCAAAAGGGGGTTGAAGAGGATTTGGAATGCATTGTTTTATTCTCTTGATGGAATCAAGGCTGCTTGGAGAGATGAAGAGGCATTTCGACAGATTTTGATCTTGGCATGTATGGGGATCATAGGAAGCTTTTTTTTGGCGAGAGATTGGGTGGAGTGGGTGATATTGCTTTTGCCTTGTTTTTTGGCTTTGATTGCTGAATTAGTGAATTCTGCGATTGAAAATGCGATTGATTTCACAAGCTTGGAGATCCATCCTCTAGCCAAGAAGGCCAAAGATATGGGGAGTGCGATCCAGCTGATTGCCTGTGTGTTTTGGGTTTTGGTGTGGGGGGGATATGGGATATGGAGGAGTTTGGGATGATCTATTGATCAGCCAAACACTCCATTGAGATAAGCCCTTGTTCTCTCTTCTTTGGGTGATTCAAAGAATTCTTTGCTTTTGCCCATTTCTACAAGTTCTCCTAGATGAAAGAAGGCGACTTTATCCGCCACTCTTTTGGCTTGCTGCATATTATGAGTGACCATCACCATAGTGAGATCTTGACTAAGCTCTTTTAAAAGCTCTTCAATCACACTTGATGAAATAGGATCTAGTGCAGAGGTCGGTTCATCTAGCAAGAGAAGCTTTGGTTTGATAGCTAGTGCCCTTGCGATGCAGAGGCGTTGTTGCTGACCTCCTGAGAGCGCTAGGGCATTGGTTTTGAGCTTGTCTTTAACTTCATCCCAAAGCCCCACTTTTTGAAGAGAGATCTCCACTAGTCCTTCTTCTTCCTCTTTGTTTTTGATCATCCCATGTAGTCTTGGGGCATAAGCGATGTTTTCATAGATGCTTTTGACAAATACATTGGGTTGCTGGAAGACCATCCCTACCATTTTTCTAAGCTTGACCACATCTTGAGAGGCGACATCTTGCCCTTTGACTTCTACAAGTCCTTGAATATTGGCGATCTTGTCATTCATACGATTAAAGCATCTCAAAAATGTGGATTTACCACAGCCTGATGCACCGATGAGTGCGGTGATTTTATTTTTTTTGATGTTCATATTGATATCAAATAACGCTTGTTTTTTCCCATAGAATAGATTGAGATTGACAACTCTTGCTACCATGATTGTTTTCCTTGAAAATATTTTCTTAAATAAATTGCACTTAGATTGAGCAATACCAAAAGTCCCAATAGCACCAAAATCCCAGCAGCAGCTCGCTCCAAAAATGCTTTTTCAGGCATACTCGCCCAGTTATAAATCAAAGCAGGTAGAACTGTAGTGGGCTGAGTAAGAGAGGTTGAGACATCAGGGATGAAGGCAATCATTCCTATAAGCATCAATGGTGCAGTCTCTCCGATGGCTTGGGCAAGTGCCAAGATAGAGCCAGTGAGGATTGTGGGCATAGCCATAGGAAGTGAGATACCCTTGATGACTTGCCATTTGCTCATACCTAGTGCATATCCAGCTTTTTTGAGATTGATATCCACACTTTTGAGTGCTGATTGACTTGCGACTATGATGATCGGTAGGCTCATAATGGCCAAAGTCAATCCCCCCACAAGTGCTGAAGATCTAGGCATCCCAAAAAAGTTGATAAACAATCCAAGCCCCAAAAGTCCAAAAATAATGCTTGGAATCCCAGCTAGATTGTTGATGCACACCTCAATGGTGCGAGTAAGCCAATTTTGAGGGGCAAATTCTTCCAGATAAATAGCTGTGGCGATACTGATTGGGACAGAGACGACCATACAAACCAAAATCACCAAAAGTGTCCCAACGACTCCAGCCAAAACCCCTGATTGTTCAGGTGAGGTTTTGGAATCTCCATTGAGGAAAAAATTGAGATTAAAGCGTGTTTCTACTCTTTTTTCTTGTTTGAGATGATCAACAAGGGATCGTTGAGAATCTTTGAGGCGAGAGAATTTTTGTTTGACATATTGATCGACTTCAGCATGAGCTAGATACCATGATCCCTCTTTGATTCCACCTTGTAGGCGTATTTTTCTTTGCTCACTTCTTGAGAGAAGTGATGTGATTTTAGAATCAGAGGAGGGAGTGATATAGATATAGGTTTGATTAAACGCTGGAAGACCCATGTAGGTAATACTTCCCAAAAAAATAATCAAAAACACAAAATTGATATAAAGCCCCATTTTGCAAAAAAGCTTGAAGCGTTTTGAGGATCTTTTTCTTCTTTTGAATAGCTTCATAGATTTTTTCCTTTGTGAAATTGATGGATGAGATAGACGCTGATCATATTGATCACAAGTGTGATGATAAAGAGTGCTAAGCCCAATGAAAATGCACTGAGTGCAAGAGAGCTATCAAATGCTTGATCTCCTTGGAGTGCTTGGACGATATGCACAGTCACTGTCGTCATATCTTCTAAGAAATTTAAACTTAGATTGGGTCTAAGTGATGCTGCCATGATCACAATCATCGTCTCTCCCAATGCTCGAGACAATCCAAGCAAGCAAGAGGCGATGATCCCAGGCATAGATTCGGGCAAGATGACAGCAAACACAACTTCTTTTTTGGTCATTCCTAGTGCATAAGCCCCGCTCACTCTTTTGGCACTCACTGATTCGATGCAATCTTGAGAGAGTGAGGCGATAATGGGGACGATCATGATCCCCATAATAAATCCAGCACCCAATGCACTCTCATAGCTTGCAGAAATTTCAAAGAATTCAAAAAATCCAACAATAAATGGAGCGATCACAATCACAGCAAAAAATCCAAATACAACAGTGGGGATTCCAGCAATGATCTCCAAAATCGGTTTAAAGAGATTTTTGGATTTTTTCCCAGCAAAGACTCCCAGATAAATCGCACACATCACGCCAATAGGGATAGCTGTCAGCATCGCAATAAGGGAGATATAAAATGTCCCCCAAAACAAACTTAGTGCTCCAAAGATCCCATGTCCCACACTTCCATCAGCTCTTGCAAAGGCTCCATCAGCTGCCCATTGTGATGAAAAAAGAAATGTAAAAAGACTTTCTTTTTGAAAAAATTTAATCGCCTCAATCAAAATAGTGAGCATGATTGCAAGGCTGACAGCAATGCTTATAAGGGCACATAAAAATAATATGCCCTTGATGATGTTTTCTCTCATTTGGAGACTTTGCCTTCTTTGATGAGTTTGAGAGTAAGATTGGAGGGGTTTTGTAGTCTTTCTTGAGTTTCTTTTAGGAGTGTTTCACTGAGTGGGACAAGTCCGATTTTGGATAGCTCTCCATCACTTGAAGCAAGATCATCACTCATAAAAATTTTGGCAAATTCTAGAGATTCTTTGTTTTTTGTATTGAGGTAGATGAAAAGAGATCGAGCAAGTTCATATTTTCCACTCGCGATATTTTCTTCATTGGCTTGGATTGAATCAATATCAAGCGCGGCAATCTTGTCTTGATTGTTTGCCAAAAATCCATATCCAAAAAGCCCTAGAGCTTCTTTGTCTGCACTGAGTTTGGTGACGATGAGATTGTCATTCTCTCCGCTTGGGATGTAGGCATTGTCTTGGCGGATGCTTTTGTATTTGCCTGCTTGATTGCCGTATTCTTTGAATTTTTTGGATACTTTTCCAAGGATGAGTTCTTCAATCGTATCTCTTGTCCCAGAGCTTGAAGGTGGTCCATAGATTGTGATCTTTCGCTTTGGAAGAGAGGGGTGGATTTGATTCCAGTGTGTGTATGGATTGGCGATCAATTTTCCATTTTGTGGGATTTCTTTGGCGAGAGCTAGGAAGAGTTGCTCTAAAGTTATATTGATGGGGGCATTGATCTTGTTTTGGGCAAGCACGATCCCATCATATCCAATCATCACACCTACGATATTGCTCACCCCATTTTTTTGACAATTTTGAAACTCACTTTCTTTCATTGTTCTTGAAGCATTGGCGATATCCACTTTGCCTTCACAAAAGATCTTAAATCCTCCCCCAGTTCCAACACTCTCAACAATTGGGGTTCTTGTGTTTTTGATCGCTGCATATTCTTCAGCGACAAATGCACTAAATGGATAGACCGTAGAAGATCCAGCGATATTGAGTTCTGAGGCACTTAGGATCAAAGTGCTAAGTCCAATGGCAACAAGAGTTTTTTTCATTTTTTCTCCTTGGAATTTAGAATACGGATGAAAATGTAGAGAGGCTTGGAAACTTTTTGGAAACATTTATTCTTGGTTTGTGTTTTGCTATAGTTTTTAGATGCTAAATGTTGTTTTGATTGAAGATGAAAAAGATTTGAATGAATTGATTTGCTTGCACTTAAGAGAAGAGGGGATGAGTGTGCAGAGCTTTTTGGATATGCCAGATTTGGAAAAGATCTTGCAGGGGGAGAGAGTGGATGTTTTGATCATTGATCGCAATCTTCCTAGTGGAGATAGCATCAAATCCATCCAGCGTTTGCGCACTTTTGGCTATGAAGAATCTGTGATTTTTCTCACAGCTAAAAGTAAGCAAGAAGAGGTATATGAGGGATTTGAGCATGGTTGTGATGATTATCTTTGCAAACCATTTGAGATGAGGGAATTGCTTTTGCGTCTTAAGGCTATGATGCGCAGAAAGCTCAAGGATCGTTTGCAATATGGGGATTGTGTCTTGCTTTTGGGTGAGAGAGAATGTTTGTATGAGGGGAAAAGTATAGTTTTGAGCACTTTGGAATTTGAGCTCTTGCGATGTTTTTTTGAAAACAAAAATGAGACATTGAGTCGTCAATTTTTGAGTGAGAGTGTCTGGAAAAATGACACCACAAGTGATAAGAGCATCAATATCGCTATCAAGAGATTGAAGCAAAAATTCCCTTTTTTGAAAGATAAGATTCTTGCAATTCGTGGTTTGGGGTATCGATTGTGCTAAGTTTTAGGGGGATGTTTATCTGGATTTTTTGTGGTTTGTTTGGGGGGTTTGTATTTTTGAGTGATCGATGGAATACAACTGAGAATCAAAACTTAGCTTTATCAAATGCCAAAGAAAAAGTCCAAAATGCAATCTTTGCTCTAAAACATATCGATCTTGCAAAAATCACCCAAGATCCACAAATTTTCTGCGAGGGCTTGGGTGTGGGGCTTTTGGTTGAGGGATATGGAGAGCTCATCTCCTCTTGTGCTCCTTCATTGCCTCAAGATAAGTATGAAGTCATATCACAAGAGATCTTGATCGGAGAAAAAAAGATCACTGTATGGGCATCGCCAAATCTCAAGAAGAGCTATGCTGATCTCTTGATCTTGGTGATGTTTATGCTAAGTGTATTGTGTGTTTTTGGGATTCTTTATTGGATCTTTCAAAGACAATTTGAATCCATTCTTTCATTTTCAAAAAATCAAAAAAAATCCACTCTTTTTTCTTTTGATGAAGTCAAAGTTTTTTCAAAACAGCTCAATAGATTGGAAAAAATTCTATTTAAACGAGAACAAAAAGCATCCAAGCAAGCTCAAAAAATCAAATTGAAAAATACTCAGCTCTCCAATTTGATCAGCGCGATTTCTCATGAGCTCAAAAATCCTCTAAGCATTATCCAACTCTCCCTAGATGCTCTAAAAAATCCAAAACTCACCCAAAAAGATCTCTTTGAGCAAAAGATACACCATCAAGTTGTGCGACTCAATCAATTGACGCATAAGCTTAATTTTGTGTTTAATCTTGATGTAAAGCAATTGCAACTTGAAGAATTTGATTTGTTTGAGACTGCTAGGAGGGTGATCCTAGCTCAGGGGAATGATCGGATTGAATTGCTAGGTGAGAAGACTTGGGTTAGGGGGGATGTGTTTTTGATCGAGCAAGTGATGATCAATCTCATCTCTAATGCCTTGAAATATAGCCAGCGTGAAATCCTTATCGAAGTTAAAAATCAAAAATTCAAAATCACAGACTATGGAGAGGGAATCGCTCCAGATCAGATCAAAAAAATCACAAAAAAATTTTACAAAATCAATGCGGAGAATGAAAATTCCTTTGGTTTGGGGCTTTTTATAATCAAAAGGATTCTTGCATTGCATCAAAGTCATCTCAAAATCAAATCAAAACTTGGAGAAGGAAGTCACTTTTCTTTTAAGCTAGAAGGCTAGAGATTGGAGCTTACATCCAATCAAGTAATTTTGTCACCTCTTGGATTTCATAGCATTTGATTGGGGTGGGATTACTTGGTTTTTGAGCGATGATGGCTTTTTGGAATCCATAATTTGCAAGCTCTCTTAGACGCACATCAAGATTCCCCGCCTCTCTGATGTCGCCGATCAAAGTTACCTCTCCAATGAAGGCAGTGTGCGGACTTAGCGGGCGATTTTTGAAGCTTGAGATAATGCTTGCAATGAGTGCAAGATCTGCTCCAGTTTCATTGATTTTGATTCCACCTGAGATATTGACAAAGACATCATAGCGATTGAGAGGGAGGTCAAGTTTTTTTTCCAAAAGTGCCAAAAGCATATTTAAGCGATTGAGATCAAATCCTGTGGCTAGGCGTTTGGGCATCCCAAATGAACTTTCACTCACCAAAGCCTGCACTTCCAAAACTAAAGCCCTCGAGCCTTCCAAAATCACTGTCGTGGCACTTCCTGCCATTTGTTTTTTGGATTGAAAAAAGAGTTTTGAAATCTCTTTGGCACTCACTAGTCCATTTTCTTTCATCTCAAAGATACCTACCTCACTTGTGGTGCCAAAGCGATTTTTGAATCCTCTTAGAAATCTAATTTCCCTACTTGGATCTCCTTCAAAATACAGCACACTATCCACCATATGCTCTAGCACTCTAGGCCCTGCGATTGAGCCTTCTTTGGTGATGTGTCCGATGATAAAGATTGCGATATTGTGATCTTTGGCAATTCTTAGAAGTGAAAAGGTGCTTTCTCGCACCTGAGAGACTGATCCAGGGGCAGAACTAATAGAATCTGAAAAAAGCGTTTGAATGGAGTCAATGATGCAGACTTCATAATTCTTGGCACATTCAATGATGTTGGATAAATTGATTTCATTTAAAAGATGAAGATTAGGATGAATGCATCCTAGGCGTTCTGCACGCATTTTGATCTGTCCAGCACTCTCCTCACCACTGACATACAGCACTCTTTTGCTATTTTTGGCAAGATTGTAGGAGACTTTGAGTAAAAGTGTGGATTTTCCAACCCCTGGGCTTCCGCCGATCAGATACAATCCTCCCTCAACAATCCCTCCCCCCAAAACCAAATCAAATTCACTCTCTCCAGAGCTAAATTTGAGAAACTCTTCATGTTCTACTTCTGTGATAGGAATGGCTTTAGATGGATTGGATGAAGTGGTTGAGCTTGATTTGAGATAGGCGATTTGCTCACTTTTGAGCTCGATTAAGCTCTCCCATTCTTGGCAATTTGGACATCTTCCAAGCCATTTTGGACTTTGAAATCCACAATGCTGACACTCAAAGAGAATCTGCTTCTTAGCCAAAAATAGCCTCTAAAATAGAGTTGATGTATTCTTCTTCATCAAAGACTAAGAGATCATCTTCTTTCTCTCCAGTGCCGATGTAGGCGATGGGAAGTTTGAGCTCATAGATCATACTCAAAATCGCCCCACCTTTGCTTGTGCTATCTAGTTTGGTGACAATGATTCCATCCACATCTAAAATCTCATTGAAAATCTTGGCTTGAGCGATTGCTGAGCTTCCTTGCGTGCCATCAAGGATGAGAAGCTTGTGAAAGGGTCTATTGTCTAGGGCTTTGGAGCAAACCTTGGAAATCTTAATGAGCTCATTTTTGAGATTGGTTTGATTGTGCAATCTTCCGGCAGTATCGATGATGATCTGATCTGCATCTCTTGCAAGTCCAGCTTTGATGCTATCAAAAGCAATCGAGCTTGGATCATGTCCGATCTGAGAGCTAATGACTTCGATACCAAGTTTTTCTCCCCAAAGCTTAAGCTGTTCAATCGCTGCTGCTCTGAAGGTATCTCCAGCACCTAAAATGACTTTTTTGCCTTCTTTTTTCCCGCGATTGGCAAGTTTGGCGATTGTGGTGGTTTTGCCTGCACCATTGACACCAATGATAAGCATCACTTCAGGGTTACTTTTGGGGGGAGTGTAGGAGAGTTTGTCATAATAGCTCTCTGATCGAAAAAATCTCCATAGTGCCACTTCAAGCTCATTTTTGCTCACTTCTTGAGGGAGGTTTGCTAGCATCATCTCAACTAAATCATAAGAGATATCACTCTCAATGAGTGCCATTTCAAGCTCATCTTTGGGGATGAGTGTGGTTTTGGAAGTGATGATTTGAGTGATTCCATCTGTTGTTTTTTTGAGGATGGATCTAAGGCTTTGAAACATTTTTTTTCTCCATTTGTTCTAAAAGTTGATTGATATCAAACTCCACCATCTCTTCAGGGATCACTCCTTCATAATCTTGAACAAGTCGCAGCTTGTGATCATATAGCACAAGGAGATTTGTATCAGTTTGACAGTTGAAGTTTTCTAAAAAGTTTTTTTTGTCTACTGCAAAATAAAAATCAAAATCCAAATCATAAGTCTGATTGATGATTTTTGCTTCATCGCTGTAGGGATTGCGGTTAGAATCATTGGTGATTAAGATTGGGATAAAGGTGATTTTATCCTTGTAGGTTTCTTGGAGGCGTTTGATATGTTCAATCCCCATAAAACATAAATTGCATGAGGGTTGCACAAAAAAAAGCAGAAGTGGCTTGTGCTGGTTTGGAATCTCAAGACGATTTTTGATCACTGTGATTTCTAGTTTTTTCCCAGAGATGCTCTTGAGATGATACTCAGGGTAAGCTTTTTTGGAAAAACTGCCTTGATTGCAGCCAGCCATAAACAATAGGGCAAACAATACAAAAAGATAAATCGATGCTTTTATTTTCATGAGTGAGATTATAAAAGCTTGGGAGAAAACATTGAAGACAAAAATACGAAATTTTGCAAAAAAACACCTCAAATCCTATTCGCAAAAGCCCAATATTTGGCTTCATGATAAACGAGTTTCTCAGTTTTTGCTCCATTGGATTTGTGCTCAAAAGCCCAAATGTGTTTTGCTCTATCTTCCCATGCCTCATGAGATAAACCTCAAAAGTCTTGCATTTGAACTCAAAAGAAAAAAGATCACAGTTTTGGTGCCAAAAGTAAATGGAGAAGTGATGGAGGCTGTGAGTTTGCGTCTGCCCCTAAGACTTGGAGCATACAAGATCTCAGAATCTTCTAGTTTCACTCCCTATCAAGGAAAGATTGATCTAGCGATCGTGCCTATTTTGGGCTTTGATTCTGCAATGAGGCGCATTGGGTTTGGGTGTGGATATTATGATCGCTTTTTGGAGGGAAATGTTGGCAAACCTTATATAATTTTTGCTGCAAGATTTTTAATTTTTTCAAGACAAAATGTGACACATGATCACGATGTGAGGGCCGATTTGATCGTATCTTCGCGTGCATTTTTAAACATCAAGGGGAAAAGACAAAATGGAAATTATCGAAGTAGGTCTTATTATCTTAATTCTGATTGTAGTCATTGGGTTATATCTCGCTTTTAGGCAATTTTTGAAAGATAAGGGTGGATTAGAGAGTGATTTTTCCAAGGTGCGTGCCAAAGAAGATGAATTGCGCTCTATTTATGAGAAAAAGTTTCGTGAATTGCATTTTTTGGAAAAAGAACTTCAGATGCAAAAGAAGCAGAATCAAGAGATGTTTGAGCAAAATCAAAAAACCCAAGAGAAGCTTTTGGGGAGAGAGGAGGCATGCAGGCAGTTAGAAGAGCAAAATCTCAAAGACAAACAAAAACTCAAAGCTCTATTGAATCAATCTCTTGAGTTGGATGAAGAGCAGTGCAAAAAAGAACTTCTTGCAATGTATGAAGAGGATCTGATCGCTCATAAAGGGCGTCTGATCCGCCATTATGAAAATGAGCTCAAAATCGATCTTAGAAAGAAAGCCAATAATATCATCGCACAAGCTACGACACGCTATGCTGGAGAGTTTGCCCAAGAGAGATTGATCAATGTGATTACTCTTCCAAGCGATGAGATGAAGGGGCGAGTGATCGGAAAAGATGGGCGCAATATCAAGACTTTTGAGATGATTACAGGTGTAGATGTCATCATTGATGAAACTCCTATGACTATTACTCTTAGTAGTTTCAACCTCTATAGAAGGGCGATTGCTACGCGTGTGCTTGAAAGATTGATTGAAGATGGCAGGATACAACCCTCAAGGATTGAGGAAGTTTTCAAGCGTGTGAGTGAGGAGATGCAAGAGAGTCTTTTGCAAGAAGGTGAGGGAGTTGTGCTTGATTTGGAGTTGGGATATATGCATCCTGAGCTTAAAACAATGATTGGACGACTTAAATATCGTGCAAGTTTTGGACAAAATGCACTTGGACATTCAATCGAGGTGGCAAAGCTTGCAGGAATCATCGCAGGAGAATTGGGTGGGGATGCTAGGCTTGCAAGAAGGGCTGGGATCTTGCATGATATTGGAAAAAGTCTGACTCAAGAATTGGGTGGGAATCATGTGGATTTGGGATATGAAGTCTGTCAAAAGCACAATGAGCATCCAGTGGTTCTCAATGCTATTAGAGCTCATCATGGACATGAAGAGGCTTTGAGTATCGAATCAGCCGCTGTATGCTGTGCTGATACACTTTCTGCTGCTAGACCGGGAGCTAGGAGAGAAGCACTAGAGAGTTTTTTGAAGCGTGCTGTAGAACTTGAATCTCTTGTGCTCAAAAAGCGTGGAGTGAAACAAGCCTATGTGATTGACTCAGGTAAGGAGCTTAGAGTGATTGTGGATTCTATGATGCTAGATGATGATGCTTGTGCAATCTTGGCTAGAGAGATTGCCAAAGAGATTGAGATAGGATTCCAATATCCTGGGGAGATCAAAGTGCATTTGATTAGAGAAAGTCGTGTGGTAGAGATTGCTCGCTGATATGTGGATAGTTTTGTCTGATTGCTTCATACAAAACTGCTCCGACACATGTAGCAAGGTTGATGCTGCGAATACCATCTCTCATGGGTAGTGTCAAAACACTTTGAGAGTATTGATGCAAGATCTTAGGAGGGAGGCCAGCATCTTCTCGCCCAAAATACAAAAAACATTCATCATAAAGTTTGGCATCAAAATAGTTGCGCACTCCTTTTGTAGAGAGAAAGAAATGATTAGAATCGGGAGGGAAAGACTGCCAAAAATGCTCTAGATTTTCCCATTCATATACTGCAAGTTTTTCCCAATAATCCATCCCTGCGCGTTTGAGTTCTTTTTGGGAGATTTGAAAGCCAAGGGGATGGATGAGATGCAATCTTGCCCATCCTGCAACACAAAGCCTTCCGATATTTCCTGTATTCTGTGGAATACGGGGCTCAACTAAGACAATATTAAACATAAATAAACCTTGTGAAGGGAAAGATATGTAGTAAAGAAAGGTTTATAATATCAAAAAACATTCAAGGAGATAGCGGTGTTTTTCAATCGGGGTTTACAAGAAAAGATTCAAAAACTTCAAAAAATTATCAAAGAACAGGGTGCTTTGCTAAGTGCGCTTGATCAAGGATTTTGTATCGCAAGATTGGGGGTAAATAATGAGGTTTTGGATGCTAATAAGAATTATCTTGAGGCTGTGGGCTACACGCTAGAGGAGCTCAAAAGGATCGGCTATAGAGGGATTAGAAATCCAAATGTGTCAGAAGCTGATTATGAGCAATTGTGGCTTGCGATCAAAAGTGGAAAAGATGCATCAGGGATTTATTCACAAATCAGTAAAGATGGAGCCTTGGTGTGGTTTTATGTCGCATTTAGCCCAATCTTTGATGAAAATCAAAACCTGATTAGAGTAGATGCAATCAGTGCAAATATCACGACATTTATCACTCAAGCTCAAGAATCACGAGACACACTTCAAGCACTCAATCGCTCAATGGCGACTATTGAGTTTGATATTTTTGGAAATATTGTTGATGCAAATGAGAATTTTCTTCGGACTGTGGGCTATGCTTTAGAGGAGATCAAAGGCAAGCATCATCAAATTTTTTGTGAAGATTCCTTTGTCCAATCAGATCAATATGCCAATTTTTGGAATCGTCTCAAATCTGGAGAATTTATCGCTGATAAATTTAAGAGAATCGGGAAGGATAACAAGGAGATTTGGCTTGAGGCAAGCTACACTCCCATTTTGGATCCCAAAGGAAAACCCTATCGCGTGATCAAAATCGCAACAGATATCACTCCTCAAATCCTCAATGATAGAGAAAATATGCGTATCGCCTCAGAAATGGCTCAAGAAAATGATGCCCTTACAACAGATGGGACACGCGTCATCGAAAAAACGACAGACAATATGAGAGAAATCTCTGAAATGATGCAGACAAGCTCTTCTCTTGTAGCAAGTCTTGGTGCGCAATCAGATGAAATCACATCTGTGATTCAGACGATCAAAGATATTGCTGATCAGACCAATCTTTTGGCACTTAATGCTGCTATTGAGGCTGCAAGAGCTGGAGAACATGGACGAGGTTTTGCTGTGGTGGCTGATGAGGTGAGAAAGCTTGCTGAGCGCACAAGCTATTCCATCACAGAAATTACAAGCACGATCAATTCGATTCGTGATGTGACAGGACAGGTGGTCGAAAGTATCAAATCAAGTATCTCACAAGTTGAAGATGGTGTGAGATTTGCTAATGAGGCCAAAGAGTTTATGGATCAAATCAGAGAGAGTGCCTCAAGGGTCGCTAAGACGATCCAAGAGCGCAATTCAGATACCAAAAGACATTAGAGCCAGATAAGCTTGGCTCCAAATCCACCCATTTGAGGTGGTGCATCTTCAAAGCGCACAACTTTGGGATGAGAAAGCAAGAAGTCTTTGATCACTTTGGAGAGAACACCCCCACCAATCCCATGATAGATGAGAACTTCATCATATCCTGCCAAAAGGCAATCAGATAGAAATTTATCAGCCCTTTCTAGTGCTTCTTCAGCGCGTAAACCATGGAGATCAAGACTGATTCCAACTGTATTTTTGGGAGCTGTGATTTTGGTCTTGATCTTTTGAGGTTTGGGTGGATTGTGATGGATGGGTGTGAGTTCATGAGCCAAGGCTTTGAGTTTCATACCATTTTCGCATTCGATCAAGAAGCCTTTGGTGTTTTTTCCGATGATGACTCCTCTCTCATTGCGGTATTTGATCCTCTGTCCGATTTGAAGTTCTTGGGTGATTTTTGGAGTGGGGATTGTGTGCTGGGTTTTGAGAATCTGATTGGCCTTGTTCATATTTTGATGAATCTTTGTGAGGCTTTTTGCTTCTTGTTTGAGTGCTAGAAGTGCTTCATCATAGGTTTTTTGGAGCTTTTGCTTGAAATGAAGTAGCTCTTGTTTGTTGTCTTGGATTTGATCTTGGAGTTGTCGCTGTCTATCTTGAGTTTTTTGAATCTCTTGGGTGAGTTGCTGATTTTTTTGATGGAGTTCAAGTTCCAAAAGTGTTGATTTTTCAATCAAAGCATTGAGTTTTTCTTTGTCATCACCATAATGTTCTTTCGCTCTTTGGATAAGGCTTGGAGGGATGTTGTAGCGCATTGCGGTTTCAAATGCATAACTTTTGCCAATACTTCCTTGTAAGAATCCAAAAGTGGGAATTTGATTTTTTTCATCAAAAAGTGCAGCCAAAAGTTCGACTTTGGGATGAGTGGCCATAAGAGATGCGAGGCGTTTGTGATGCGTGGTGATGATGATTTTATTATTTTTTTGCAATAGATGCTCAAGGATGGATTTGTAGAGGCTAGAAGCTTCATCAGAATCTGTTCCAAGCTCAATCTCATCGATTGCCAAAAGCATCGAATCAGCATTGAGAATCTTGGAGATTTCAAGCATTCTGCCTGCAAATGTGGAAATATCATTTTTGCTATTTTGTGGATCAGAGATGATGGCATGGATTTGTTTGAAATAGCCAATTTTAGATTTTTGAGCATTGATTTTTTGAGGGATGAGATACTTGCTCAAAAAGGCACAGCTCAAGATGGATTTGAGTAGCATCGTTTTTCCTCCAGCATTCACACCTGTGATCATGAGTAGGTTTTGTTTGAGCGAGAGGTTGAGAAGTTTTGGATTTTTGAGTGCTGGATGTGCATAGTCATGCAAAATAAGCTCTTGGGTATGTGATCTGAAAAGGAATTGCAAATTTTTACTTTTGGCAAATTGACTGCGTGCATTGAGATGATCGAGTGTGTCAAAGCTTTGGTTGATAAATTTCAAAAATTTTAAGTGTTTTTGAAAACTTTGACTGATTGTTTTGCAGATTTGAAAGATGAGATTTTGGATGGCATCTTGGATTTGAGTTTCTTTTTCTTTGAGTTTGATGATCCCCTCAGGGCAGAGATAAAAAAATCCAGTCTGTGATCTTGAGATGATGAGACCTTTGATGCTGTGATTGAATCCAGCTTTGAGCAATAAACATTCATTTCCATTGAGATAGTGAATCTGGCGATCTACAAGATAGGGAGCTAATCGATCTTGCGCAAGAAGTTGAGAAAAAAGCTTGGAGATTTGTTTTTTGTTGGATGCAAGAGCGTGTCGCAAGCCATCTAATTCATCAAATTGCCCCTCTTTAATCTCACCTTCTTGATCAAAATATTTTGAGATTTCAATGAGATTTGGAGGGATGATGATCTTCTCAAGCCATGCTTTCAATATCCCATCTTTGGGGATAAAGCTTGCCTTTTGAATAAGGGAAAAATAAGCAATAATCTTAGAAAATGCCACGATTTCATCTAGTTTGAGGATTCCAAATTTTTGCAAGAGCATTAGTTGTGAATTGAGATCGGGAATGATGGGGAGAGGAGGGAGTGTGAAAGTCTCAAGCTCTTTGAGTGCTGCGATATGAAATCCCTCATCTCCTTGCAAAGTGATCTCCTTTGGGCGTGCAAAAAAATCTACAAAAGAGGCGATAAAATCTGAGAGATCAAGTTTTTGGATGAGATTATTCAAGTGTTCCTCTTAGTTGCTCTGTGATATTTCCAGCCCCAAGTCCGATGATAATTCCCTCTCTAAGATATTCAAATTCTCCCTTAGAATCACAAAGTGCAATCCCATCATGGTGTCGTGTGATATGTGTGGCAAATGTGGGATGGTATCGGGCAAAGAGAGAGGCAAAGTCGATTTCTTGATGTTCTTCTCCAGCTTTCCAAACAGGCAAAATGATCAATCGATCACAGCCCTTGAAGCACTCAATGAAGGCCTCTTGATTGTCTAGGAATCTAGAATATTTATGAGGCTGCCAGATGCAAGTGATGGGGAGGGGAGTGCGAAGTGCATTGTAAGCTTGAAGGGCTTGGAGAGTAGCCTTGATCTCTGTAGGATGATGTGCATAATCATCGATAATCACCGCTTGATCTTTGTGCAAAATATCAAAGCGTTTTTTGATGCCCTGAAAGCTGGAGAGATTGTGGCGAATCTCCTCAAGGGGGAGCTCATCTAAGCTTGCCAAGATTGCCAAAGAAGCATTGAGTGCTGTGTGATTCCCAAGTCCCCATACTTCAAATGTCCCTAGATTCTTGAGATCAAAGCGAGTATAGGGCTCACCTTCTTTGAGAAAAAATGTGAGATTTTGGATATCGCGTTGAGGATAGAGACGCAAGGCTTCAAGGCTTAGAGTTTGCAAAAATGGATCATCCATATTGATGACGCGTTTTTGGGCTTGTGTGAGAAATGCTTCATAAGCACCATAAAATTCTTCTAGATTGTAGTTGTAGTTTTCCATATGTTCAGGTTCAGCATTGGTAACGATGGCGCAATAGGGATTGGAGTTGAGAAAGCTTTGATCTGATTCATCAGCTTCAAAGATAAGGCCATTGCTTTGTGAGCAGCGCACATTGCTGCCAAATTCTTTGCTCTCTGCGCCAATAATAGCCCCAAAATGAGGAAGGATGCTACTAAGCATCGCACTTGTCGTGCTTTTGCCATGGGCACCACAGACACTAAAGACTTGTCGATTGCTCAAGATTTCTTTGAGTGCTTCTTTGCGGGAGAGGATGCGGATATTTTTCTTTTGTGCTTCCAAAATCTCGACATTATCAGCCTTGATGATGGCAGAGTGGATAATGAGATGTTGATCAGAGATACATTGGGGATTGTGGGGGATAGAGATTTGGAATCCTTCTTTTTGAAGATTTTTGATGATTTTGTTGGAGGCGATATCTGATCCACTGATGGTGTGGCCTTGAGATTTGAGATAGCGTGCGATTCCTGAGATACCAATCCCACCGATACCAATGCAGTGTATATTCATTTGTCCTCCTTGAAGTGTTTGAGTGCGTATTGAATCTTTTGAAGAGCGATAGAGATCATAGAGGGAGGATAGACAAGTGCAAGACGCACAAAACCTTTGCCTGCTCCATTGCGTCCCAAGAAACTTCCTGGAAGAACCTTGATCCCATAATCTCTATAAAGCATTGTAGTGAAACTTAGCTCATCGCCCACTTCAAGCCAGACATAAAATGTATAAGGTGAGATTTGAGTTTGAGGAAAGATATCTTGAGCGATTTTGAGATTTTGCGCATATAGAAGGCGTGTTGGTTCACTTGAGAGATTCCAAGCTACCTTTGCAGCTTCTTGGAGAGGGAGGGGGATAGCGCATCCTATATAGGTGCGATAGAGCTGATATGCCTCAAGAAGTTTGGAATCCCCAGCGATAAATCCACTTCTTAGACCAGGAGCGCAGGAGCGCTTGGAGATGGAATTGAGGGCGAGAATGTTATCAAAAGAAGTATTTTGGACCTGAAGACAAGCCTCTAGAATACTTGGGGGAGGAGTGTCTTGATAGATTTCACTATAGCATTCATCGCTTAAGATGATGAAATCATATTTGAGGGCAAGTTCAACCCAAGTGCAAAGCTCCTCTAGCGTGAGAATACTTCCTGTGGGATTATTAGGAGAGTTGAGAATCACAAGATTGACTTTTTGAAGATCGCTTTGGGTCAGTGAGGGTTTGAATTGATTCTCTTTTGTGAGATCCATTAGGATGATCTGAGCTTTGGCTCCGATGGCTCCACCCTCATAAATTTGATAGAAAGGATTGGGATAGGCGATGTGAGCGTCTGATTTGTTGGAGAGCAGAAAATGTGGAAAATTGAACAAAACTTCTCTTGTGCCAAATGTGGGGATGAGCTGATGAGGTGCAAGAGAGAGATCAAAGCGCGTCTTGATAAAATTGATTTGTGCATCTTTAAGAGAAGATTCCCCAGCAGATTTGGGATATTTCCTGAGCAGATGTGTGGAGTTTTGAAGAGCTTCTTGGATGGGTTTTGGAGTCTCAAATTGAGGTTCTCCAATCGTTAGATCAACTACATTTTCAGCTTCAGTTTGAATACCTTCTAGAAGAAGGGAGAGCTTTTCAAAAGGGTAGGTTTGAAATGAGTTTAGCACGATCTGTCCTTAGGGGAAGTTTGGGTTAGAAGCCGTATTTTAGTCAAAAACTTCTGAAAACATCTTGATTTTTTTGGCTTTCCCTGTTAGAATTCCACTTTTTTGATGCGGGAATAGCTCAGTGGTAGAGCACAACCTTGCCAAGGTTGGGGCCGCGAGTTCGATCCTCGTTTCCCGCTCCATGTTTTTTACTTTTTGAAGATAACCTTATATTTTAGTAGTGTGCCCTAGGCCCGGGTGGTGGAATGGTAGACACAAGGGACTTAAAATCCCTCGAACATTGCGTTCGTGCCGGTTCAAGTCCGGCCTCGGGCACCATGGCGACATAGCCAAGTGGTAAGGCATGGGCCTGCAAAGCCTTGATTCCTCGGTTCGAATCCGAGTGTCGCCTCCATCATCACAAACGGGAGATGGCTGAGTGGTCGAAAGCGGCGGTCTTGAAAACCGTTGAGGGTCACACCTCCGGGGGTTCGAATCCCTCTCTCCCGGCCATCTTTTTCTCTTCTGATTTTTCTATTTTTTATTGACTGATCACCTTGAATTGGTCGTTCTAGCTTTATTGATCTCATATTTTGGAATCCTGATTTAATTTGTGGAACGCATCTTGCTTATAAAACTCTCGTTGTAATTTTCTTCAGTAAGGATACGGCATGAGTTTTAGGATAAACACAAATATTGCAGCATTAAATGCTCACAGCATTGGTGTGCAAAATAATCGGTCTATTAGTAGTTCATTGGAGAAGTTGAGTTCTGGTCTTAGGATCAATAAAGCAGCAGATGATGCCTCGGGGATGTCGATTGCTGATAGCTTGAGATCTCAGAGTGAAGGATTGGGACAGGCGATTAGAAATGCCAATGATGCGATTGGGATGATCCAAGTTGCTGATAAGGCGATGGATGAGCAGATCAAAATCCTTGATACAATCAAAACTAAGGCGATTCAAGCTGCTCAAGATGGACAAACCACAGAAACAAGAAAAGCTCTTCAAGCAGACATCACAAGATTGCTAGAAGAGTTGGATAATATCGCCAACACAACAAGCTTCAATGGTCAGCAAATGCTCTCAGGTGCATTTACCAATAAAGAATTTCAAATCGGTGCTTTTTCCAACACAACAGTCAAAGCAAGTATTGGATCAACTAATTCAGACAAAATTGGTCATGTTCGTATGGAAACAGCATCCTTTGATGGTGTGGGAATGAAAGCGAGTGCTGGGGCTAAGAATCTCACAGAGGTTTCTTTCAATTTCAAAGAAGTCAATGGAACTCAGCAGTATGAAATCGAAACAGTCAAGATTTCAAACTCAGCTGGAACTGGAATTGGTGTTTTGAGTGAGGCGATCAATCGCTATTCAGATAAGCTTGGGGTAAGAGCTAGCTGGAATGTTATGGCCACAGGTGGAATGCCAGTTCAATCAGGGACAGTCAGAGGATTGACAATCAATGGAGTTAATATCGGGACAGTTGATAGCGTTCAGAAAAATGACTCTGATGGAAAACTAGTCAATGCAATCAATGCAGTCAAAGATTCTACAGGAGTTGAAGCAAATGTGGATATCACTGGAAGAATCAATCTCAAAAGCTTGGATGGAAGAGCAATTTCAATTCAGACAATTAGTGCATCAGGTGCAGTGTTTGGTGGTGGAAACTTTGCAGGAATCTCAGGCACCAATCACGCAATCGTTGGCCGTCTCACATTGACACGAACCAGTGCAAGGGATATCGTCGTAAGTGGGACAAACTTTAGTCATGTTGGATTCCATTCTGCACAAGGAATCGCTGAGGCGACGATCGCTCTAAGATCTTTGCTTGGAAATTTTGATTCCAATGTGGCTTCTGCCTCTGGAGCCAATGCCAATGTGGCACAAGCCAACTTAAATGCACAAGGTTTAAGCTCTGGTGTGACGAGCTTGGAGGGAGCGATGATTGTTATGGACTTGGCAGAGTCAGCAAGGATTCAGCTTGATAAGATCAGATCAGATCTAGGTTCTGTGCAAAATCAGCTCACCTCAACGATCAATAATATCTCTGTCACACAAGTCAATGTAAAAGCAGCAGAATCACAAATCCGTGATGTGGATTTCGCTGAAGAATCTGCGACATTCTCTAAGCATAATATCTTGGCTCAAAGCGGGAGCTTTGCCATGGCTCAAGCAAATGCAGTTCAGCAGAATGTTTTGAGACTTTTGCAATAACATTTGGGGATTTGATGGGGGGGGGGGGGTAAATCCTAGTAAGGCTTAAAGATGAATAATTTTTTTGAATCCAATCTTGCATCAATTGCGATCAAAAATCCAAATCTTGCGCTCAAACTTCAAGCAGTGATTCCAAATCAGAAATATGAAGTGTTTATGAGTGATGATATCGCTAACTACAATATCATCGACAAGCAAAACACTGTCGCACTTTTTGCCACTCAACCTCTTGAAGAGACGATGAAGCGCTTTGAGACACTAGGAGAGTATGCGTATTATCCTTACTTGTATTTTTATGGGATGGGTAATGGTGTGCTTTATAAGCTTTTGTTGGATCAAGAGATTCGCAGAAGAATTGTGGTGATCGAGCCTGAGCTTGAGATTTTGTTTATTGCAATACATTTTATTGATTTTTCACAAGAGATTTTGGATGGGAAGCTTGTGCTTTGTGAGAGTCTTGATGATCAGGGAGTGGCTTGGCTCTTTGAGAATGATAAGCATTCAAAATTTTATGTCAAAACTTATATGCTTGAGATTTTCAATGCCTATTATGAGCGATATCGTGATGATTTTTTGAGAATCAATCAAAGTTTTATTAGGGCGATTGAGCATCTTGTGGTCGCTGTGGGAAATGATGCCAAAGATGCTATCATTGGGATCAAGCATCACATCGCAAATCTTCCAGAGACGATTCAGACTCCAACACTGATCGATCTTGTCTTAAAGCTCAAAAATCGTGATACAGCAATCATAGTCTCCACGGGTCCTAGTCTCTACAAGCAGCTTCCACTCCTCAAGCAAGTTGCTCAGTATGCGACTATTTTCTGTATCGATGCTTCATTTCCTATTTTGTATCAGCATGGAATCAAGCCTGATATTGTCCTTTCTCTTGAGAGAGTTGAGGCTACGGCTAAATTTTATGAAGAAACTCCAAAAGAAGCTTTTGAAGGCGTGATTTTTGCAATTACTTCAATTGTGCATCCACGACTTAAAAAGGCTATTGAATCTAAGGGTGGATTGATCCAGTATAGCTATCGCCCCTTTGGCTATACGACCTTTTTTGAGATTCATGAATATGGTTATCTTGGTATAGGGATGAGTGCTGCCAATATGGCATATGAGCTGATTGTCCATTCAAGATTTAAACGATGCATTATTATTGGGCAAGATTTGGCATTTGGAGAGGATGGTAGTTCGCACTCAGAGGGTGCGATTTATGGAAAAAATGAAATCAAACCCAAGGGGCAAAAAGTCTATGTCACAAAATATGGTGGTGGGGGCAAGGTAGAGAGTACGCAAGTTTGGCAAATGTTTTTGAATTTTTATGAGCGTGATATTGCAAATACGCCTTATCCGATTGAGGTGATCAATGCCACTGAAGGTGGGGCAAGGATTGAGGGATGTCTTGAAATCCCCTTTAGAGAAGCGATTTCTAGAATCTCTCAAGATGTCAAGCCTCCATTAATTTTAGAGTTTCCCAAAGAAGAGATGCATCATAAGTATTTGGGGCTTATCAAAGAGAAGTGCGATACTTGGCTTAAGGAAGGGAAGAAAAAACAAAAGCAAATCGAAAAGGTTTTTCTCAAAGTTGCCAAGTTTTGTGAGGAGCTAGAGCAGCTCAATGAACAAAAACAGCTTGAGCATATTGATTATAAAAAAATGGATGTCTTAAGCCAAGAGATTGAGAAAATCAAATTGTTTTTTAAAGAACCTATCTTTCACACATTGTTTGTCGATGCGCTTCAATCCTATATTTTCCATCAAGAGCTTGATATCGCAAGGGTTCTTGTGAGAAATACGCATGATGAGATGCAACGAAGAGCCAAACAGATCGAACTCATCTTTTTGCATAAATACTGGCTTTTTTCACTTGCTGGTGGGATTGCTAATGTCTTGGAGGCTGTAAAGCTTGCCAAAAAGGAGTGGAGAAAGAAGTGAATGATCATGCATTGATTTTAGTTTTTGGGATGCGAGTAGGGATCTTATTCTGAAGCTAGAAAGGGGGATTGCGGGTTATAATAAGCGTTATGTATTTTTTTATATAAAGGATTGAAAATGCGTATTTTGCTTGCTTTGTGGATGCTTGTGGTTATTTCTTGGTCTAGTGAACTCAAAATCATCGCAGCTGCTAATCTTAAGTTTGTCTTAGAAGTGATTAAAGAAGAATTTTTGAAAGATTATCCTGATGCTTCAATCCAGCTCACCTATCTTTCATCAGGCAAAGCTTATGCCCAGATCAAAAATGGCCTTGATGTGGATGTGTTTTTTTCGGCTGATTTACAAAAGCCTCAGCGACTTTTTCAAGAGGGATTTGGCCTCTTTGAGCCAAAGATTTATGCGCTTGGAAAACTTGTCGTTTGCACTGCTCAAGAGATCAATATTTCTACAGATTCTGTATTTTTATTCTCAAGTGTGAAGCATATTTCCATTGCCAATCCAAAACTCGCTCCTTATGGTGAGGCCGCAGAGATTTTCTTGAAAAATAAAAAGATTTATGAAAAGGTGCGCGATAAATTGGTGATTGGTGATTCTATTGGTCAGGCTTTTTTGCACACAAAAAGTGGAGGGGCAGAGATTGGCATCAATGCTCTTTCTTTGGTGATTGCAGATCCCAAGATGAGCTATAGAATCTTAGATACATCTCTCTATCCAAAGATTGAGCAAGCTTTAATTATCTTGAAAAAAACCAAAAACGAAGCCCTTGCAAGGGCGTTTACACGCTTTGTGATGAGTGAGAAGGGACAGAGGATTTTTGAGCGCTTTGGGTATGGGCGCGATGAATAGGCTTGAGTGTTTAGTGCTTGAAGTTAAAACTCAAGATGGAATCTGCTTTGTAAAACTAGATTGTTGCTCGCAAATTTTGGGGGTTTTGAGTTTGGAGGATGATTTGAGGGAGGGAGAGAAAGTCTGGGCAAACTTCAAAGAAAGCGATGTGATGGTCGCTCTTGATTCAAAAATCAGTGCAAGAAATAAGTTTTATTCCCCCATTGTCTCAATTGAACACAACCTAATTCTCTCAAGGATTACTTTTGATTTTTGTGGTTATAAGATCTCATCTCTTATCTCTTATGAGGCTTCACTTGAACTTGGATTGCAAGAGGGAATGGAGTGCTTTTGGTTTGTCAAATCCAATGAGATTCTTTTATTGAGGAATCTATAGTGTTTGCTCAAACCATGCTTTTGACTTTTAAGCTGGCATTTTGGACGACGCTGATTTTGTTACCTATTGGGATCTTGCTTGGCTTTTTTTTGTATCGTGCGAAGAATGTGTGGAAAATTTGTATTGAAGTTTTGATCTGGCTTCCATTGGTATTGCCTCCAACAGTGCTTGGCTTTTATCTTTTGATTTTATTTTCACCCAATGGTTTTTTGGGGAAATTCTTGCTTGCGCATTGGGATTTGAAGCTTGTGTTTAGTTTTGAGGGGATTTTGATTGCTAGTGTGATCTTTGGTCTGCCTTTTATGGTCAATCCCATCAAAAGTGGATTGCAATCTCTCCCACCCCAGCTTGAAGAAGCTAGCTTTATGCTTGGTAGAGGAAGGATGGAAACTCTTTTTTTGGTGCTTTTGCCCAATATCAAACCCTCAATCTTGCTTGCCTGTATGGGAACTTTTGTCCATGCGATTGGAGAGTTTGGGGTAGTGATGATGATTGGCGGGAATATCCAAGGGGAGACACGGCTTGCAAGTATCGCTCTTTATGATGAGGTGGAGGCTCTCAATTATGCTTTGGCTCATCAATATGCTTTGAGTTTGTTTGCTGTGAGTGCGGGATTGCTGTTTGTTATTTTGTGGATCAACAAAAGATATTTGGAGACACATTGATTAGGTTTAATTTTGGCAAAAAGCTTAAGGGAGTCAATGGAGATTTTGAGCTCAAAATCTCTGGAGAGATTGAAGATGGTGAGCGGATTGGAATCTTTGGTCCAAGTGGATCTGGAAAAAGCACGATTTTGAGGATTTTAGCAGGTCTTGAGAAGATAGATTGGGGAGAGGTTTGGTGTGATGGAGAGGTGTGGAATCGCTCTCATTTCTTGCTTGCTCCACAAAAGCGTAATATCGGATTTGTATTTCAAGATTATGCTCTTTTTCCTCACTTAAGCGTGATAGATAATATTAGATATGGCAAAGGGGTGCTCAAAGAAGATGTCGCAAGACTTTTGGAGATGATGGAATTGGATAAGATTGCTCATCACAAAATCACTCAGCTCTCAGGTGGGCAAGCTCAACGAGTAGCGATCGCTAGAGCATTGGCACGTAGGCCAAAGATTTTGATTTTGGATGAACCAATGAGTGCTTTGGATCAAAGAATCAAATCCAAACTTTTAGATGAGCTTGATGGTTGGCAAAGAGAGCTTGGGTTTATGATGGTACTTGTCAGCCATCAGATTGCTGAGATCTATCGTTTGAGTGATCGAGTTTTAGAGATTGATGAGGGGAAGATTCTCTCTATCAAAACTCCCAAAGATCGATTTGTGCGGGGCAATATTGCATTGAGTGTTGAAGTGCTTGATATGAAAAAAATGGATCTCAATGTGCGCCTTGAGGTGCTTTTACATGGTGAGATCTTTAGCTTTGTATGTCATCCTAGTGAGGTGGAGAATATCAAGATTGGAGATCAGATTCAAATTATGCTCAAATCCTTTTCACCTCTGATTGTGTCCCATTGCTAGGCTTTGAAATGTGTTGAAAAATTTCAAATATATCTGACTTTGGAGATGAATAAAATCTTCAAAAATGCTCTAGAATCTTTTGAATTTTAGGAATAAGGAGAGTCAATGTTTATCTACAAACGCGATGGGAAAATCCAAGAATTTATGCCTCATAAGATCAAAGATGCGATCAAAAAAGCTTATAAAAGTGTTGGAAAAAAAGAGAAGCAAGAAGTCTTTTTACTTGTCATAGAAAAAGTCAAGGAAGAAAAACTTGATAGCGTTGAGAAGATCCAAGATTGCATTGAGCGAGTATTGTTTGAATTGAAAGAATTTGAAGTGATGAAGAGTTTTATGAATTATCGTTTTTTGCACAAAATGCAAAGAGAGGCAGTGCTCAATCAGGGGACAACTTATGTGGATTGCACCCAAAGCGTGGAAGAGTATATCAGTGGGGAAGATTGGAGGATCAAAGCCAATGCCAACACAGGCTATAGCAATGCAGGACTGATCAATAATCTAGCAGGAAAGGTCGTGGCAAACTATTGGCTTGATAAAGTTTATAGCCAAGAAGAAGGACTTGCTCATCGCAATGGAGATATTCACATCCATGATTTGGATTGCTTGAGTGGATATTGTGCTGGATGGAGTTTGCGTGTATTGCTCAATGAGGGATTTAATGGTGTGAGGGGCAGAGTGGATTCTAAGGCTCCTAAACATTTTAGAGAGGCTTTGGGGCAGATGGCAAACTTTTTGGGAATCTTGCAGAGTGAATGGGCGGGAGCTCAGGCTTTTAGCTCTTTTGATACCTATCTTGCTCCCTATGTGTTCAAAGACAAACTTGAATATCGCGAGATCAAAAAAGCGATTAGAGGCTTTGTTTATAATCTCAATGTTCCTGCACGATGGGGGCAAAGTCCTTTCACAAATGTGACAATTGATTGGAGTGTGCCAGAGGATCTCAAAGATCAGATTCCTACAAGATATGATCTTCATTTGATGCAAGGAATTGAAGATCACGATCTACTCAAAGAAGCACAAAAAAGAGGAGTAAAACGCTTAGAGGATCTGACTTATAAACACTTCTTGCCTGAAATGAAGCTTATCAACAAAGCCTTTTATGAAGTGATGAGCGAGGGGGACAAAAATGGTGCTCCCTTTACTTTCCCAATCCCAACAGTTAATATCACAGAAGAGTTTGACTGGGATGATCCAAATTGTGAGATTTTGTTTGAAAACACAGCCAAAATCGGCTAATGCTCTCTTGGTGTCTTGTAAAAAGTTTATTTTACGATAGCCCTCCACCTTTTTATTGATGATGAGTAATTTTATTGTAGAATCAAGCCTTCCTTTTTGACCTTCTGGTCAAAGCAATACGCACACGCTAATTCTTCAAAGGTTGCTCTATATTTGTTGTTGAATGTAGGGTTGATGAGCGTGGAGGAAAAACCAAATATCAATGAAGGAGAACCTTATGGTAACCATGAAAGACCTATTAGAGTGCGGTGTGCACTTCGGACATCAGACAAGACGATGGAATCCAAAAATGAAGAGATTTATTTTTGGTGTTCGCAAAAATATTCATATCATCGACTTACAAAAGACGATTCGATACTTCCGCTATACATACAATATCGTGCGTGATGCAGCTGCTGAGGGTAAGACGATTTTGTTTGTAGGGACAAAGAAGCAGGCAAGTGAAACACTTAAGGAATATGCTGAAAGTGTGGGTGTGCCTTATGTGAATTATCGATGGCTTGGTGGAATGCTTACAAACTTCAGTACGATCAAGCGCTCTGTGAGAAAACTTGAAGTGATTGAAGAGATGGAGGCAAGCGGACAAATCGATTTGCTGACCAAAAAAGAAAAATTGATGCTTATGCGCAAAAAAGATAAGCTCAATAAATATCTTGGTGGTGTGCGCCATATGAAAAAAGCACCAGATATGATTTTTGTCATCGATGCGATCAAGGAAAAAATCGCTGTTGCTGAAGCTAGAAGACTTGGCATCCCTGTTGTGGCTCCGATTGATACAAACTGTGATCCAGATTTGATTGATTATCCAATCCCAGGAAATGATGATGCCATTCGCTCAATCCAACTTTTCTGCAAAGAGATGACAGAGGCGATCACTGAGGGACGCGCGATGAATGGAGTAGAAGGTGAAGTCCAAGAAGTCGCACCAGCAAGTGAAGAAGAAAAAAAAGAAGTGATGGATGAAGTCACTGCAGAGCTTGAAAAGCAAGGAGAAGAGTAATGGAAATTAGTGCTCAACTTGTAAAGCAACTTAGAGAGATGACAGATGCGGGGATGATGGACTGCAAAAAAGCTCTTGTAGAAGTGGGTGGAGATATCCAAAAGGCTGTTGAATATTTGAGAGAGAAGGGATTGAGTAAGGCAGCCAAAAAGGCTGATCGTGTCGCTGCTGAGGGTGTGATCTCTGTCAAAGTGGCTGATGATTTTAGCAATGCTGTGATGCTAGAGATCAATAGTGAGACGGATTTTGTTGCCAAAAATGATGGATTTATCGCACTTGTAGCAAAAAGCACAGAGCTTGTTTGCTCTCAAAAGATTCAGAGTGCTGAGGCGTTGGGTTCTGTGAGTGTTGATGGAGGCTCTTTTGATGAGTATCTTAAGGGGCAAATTGCCAAGATTGGTGAAAATATCGTTGTGCGAAGGATAGCCAATGTCAGTGCAAATGGTGAGGGTATCGTCAATGGATATGTCCACAGCAATGGGCGTGTTGGTGTGATCATCGCGATGAATTTCAAGAATGCTTCCAATGCTCCAAAAGTAGCAGAATTGGCACGAAATTTCTGTATGCATGCTGCTGCCATGAAGCCTCAGTATCTAAGCTATAAGCAAATTGATTCTGAATTCATTGCCAAAGAAAAAGTAGCATTGATTGCTGAACTTGAGAAAGAAAATGAAGAACTCAAGCGACTTGGAAAACCACTACATAAGATTCCTGCTTATGTAAGCCAAAGTGAACTAACAGCAGAGGTGCTAGCACAAGCAGAAGAAGCTCTCAAAGCTGAGCTCAAAGCTCAAGGGAAACCTGAGGCAATTTGGGAGAAAATCATCCCAGGTCAAATGGATCGATTTATCGCAGATAATACATTGATCGATCAAAGAATGACACTTCTTGGACAGTTTTATGTCATGGATGACAAAAAAACAATCGCTCAAGTTTTGGAATCAACTGGCAAGGAGCTTGGTGATGAGCTTGAGATCGTCGAATATATTCGATTTGAATTAGGGGAGGGGATCGAAAAAGAAGTCGTTGATTTTGCGCAGGAAGTTATGGCGCAACTTTGATGCATCTTCTCCAAGCGATCGATCTCTCTCATGCTTTTGACTATCCCTTATATAAGGGGGTCAGCCTTGAGTGTAAGAGGGGAGAGTCGATTGCGATTTTGGGGGTGAGTGGGAGTGGGAAATCTACAATCCTCAATCATCTCTCTACACTTCTGCCTCCACAAAATGGAGTGATCAATTTGCTAGAGTGGCAAGATATCTATTCTCTAAGCTCTTCAGAACTTTTGGCATTGCGACGCCTAAAGGTGGGAATCATCTTCCAATCACATTATCTCTTTCGTGGTTTTCGTGCGATTGAAAACTTACAAATCGCATCGTTTTTGGCAAAGCAAGAGCTGGATTTTGATTTGTTGAGGAAGTTGGGGATCGACCATGTGCTTAGACAGCAGGTTGGAGAACTAAGTGGTGGTCAGCAACAAAGATTGTCGATCGCTCGAATCTTGTGCAAAAAACCTCAAATGATTTTTGCTGATGAACCTACGGGCAACCTTGATAAACAAACTGCCCATCAGGTGATGAAAATTATTTTAGATTTTTTGGAGCAGAATGGATCTGGATTGGTATTGGCCACGCATGATGAGCAGGTCGCTTCTTCTTGCACAAAAGTGTTTATGCTAGAAAATCAGACATTGAGACAAATTAAATAAAGGAGGAATAGAATGGAGATTTTACATAGTGTCAATGATTTCAATGAAGCCAAACAAGTGATCGTAGGTGGTGTGAATTCTCCCGTGCGTGCTTTTGGTAGTGTCGGTGGCACTCCTAGATTTATCGCCAGAGGAGAGGGAAGCTATCTTTATGATGTGGATGGAAATAAATATCTTGATTTTGTGCAAAGTTGGGGACCTTTGATCTTTGGACATGGGGATTTGGAGATCAAACAAGCTAGCATTGAGGCCATCCATAATGGGATGAGTTTTGGTGCACCCACTGAGCTTGAGACAACTTTGGCAAAAGAGATTATTTCTCTCTATGATGGGGTAGAGAAAATCCGCCTTGTAAGCAGTGGCACAGAGGCGACAATGAGCGCGATTCGTCTAGCAAGGGCTTATAGTGGGAAGGATGATATCATCAAGTTTGATGGATGTTATCATGGACATAGTGATAGCCTCTTGGTGAGTGCTGGGAGTGGGTGTGCGACCTTTGGATCTCCAAGTTCTCCTGGTGTGCCGATGGATTTCTCCAAGCACACATTAGTGGCGCGCTACAATGATTTGGATTCTGTGCGTGCATGTTTTGAGAGTGGGGATGTGGGATGTGTGATCATTGAGCCAATTGCTGGCAATATGGGACTGATCCCAGCTAGAAAAGAATTTATTTTTGGCTTGAGGGAGTTGTGTGATCAGTATGGGGCTGTTTTGATTTTTGATGAAGTGATGAGTGGATTCCGTGCTTCATTGAGAGGGGCACAAGTATTTTATGAAGTCATCCCTGATATGGTGACCTTTGGCAAGGTGATCGGTGGGGGGATGCCTTTGGCGGCTTTTGGGGGGAATGATGAGATTATGAAACTTTTATCACCTGTAGGAAGTGTTTATCAGGCTGGGACTTTGAGTGGGAATCCTGTGGCTGTGAGTGCTGGATTGATGTCTGTTTGTAAGCTCAAAGCAGATTCTGGTTTGTATGAGAGATTGGAATCAAAAGCCAAACGCTTGATGCAGGGCTTTGCACAAGAAGCTCAAAAAAGAGGAGTTGCACTTCAAACCTGTGTACGCGGAAGTATGTTTGGCTATTTTTTCACTGCCAATGAGGTGTGTAATTTTGATGATGCTAGAGCAAGTGATACGACTTTGTTTGCTAAATTCCATCAACAAATGCTTGAGAGAGGAATCTACCTTGCTCCTTCGGCTTTTGAGGCAGGATTTGTGTGCTCGACTATGACTGATGAGGAGATTGATTGGGCGATTTGCAAATGTGGAGAATCACTTGAGGAGATCATCTATGGATAAAGAACGCTCAAAACGCCCTGTGACACAAGAACCCAAATATGGCAAAGTCATCTCAGCGGTTGATACCCTCTCATTGGGATTTTCTATGGTGCTTGCTGTGCTGATTGGTATAGGAGTGGGAATCGGACTTAAAAAACTTAGCGGATGGGAATGGATTTTGTGGCTTGGTGTGTTTTGGGGTGTTGCAGCAGCTTGCTACAATATTTATCTTGCTTACAAAAAACAGCAAAAAGCGATGGATGAACTTCAAAATGATCCCAAATACAGAGAGTATCACAAGCTTGAAGATTAGTCTTGTTTGTTTGCTGGCTTTTTTGGGGGTGTGTTTGGGATTTTGGATGAGAGGTGTGGATGCAGCCTTGAGTTATGGTGTCGCTTATTTGAGTTTTTTGGGCGTTTTTTTTAGTCTTTATTTATCTATGAAGAAGCGCTTGGCAGATGCAGGGACGCTTGAGATCAGTGAAAATGAGGATCATGAAGAGCAAGAAGTGAAGATCCCACTTTCTCACAAGGTTGCTTTGGGGTTTGGGATCTCATTGGCGTTTTTTAGAATCTTTGCTTATATTTTATTGATCATTGCTTTGATCTTCCTTCTTGAATTTCAGCTATTTGATGTGTATGCTTATATGATTGGTGTTTTTTCTAGTGTTTGTGGAGTTTTGATTTTTCTTCTATTATGACCCCCCCCCCCCTTTTTTTTTATTTTAATAGGGCTTTAAATTTTTGAATCTCATCTTCTTGTTCTTTGATGATGGCATGAGCGATCTTTTGGATCTTAGGATTTTTGCTCACTTCTAGGATCTGCTTAGATGCATCGATAGCTCCTTGGTGGTGGATGATCATCGCTTGCATATAATCTTTGTCGATATTGTCTGTGGGTTTGATTGCTGACATTTCTTTCATCATTTTGTCCATATCAGCCTTGGCTTTGGTGACAAATTCTTGATAGTTTTGACTGGGATCAGCTTTTAGGGTTTTTAGAATCTTTTTAAATTCTTTGATTTCCTTTCTTTGGCTTGAGATGATTTGTTTGGCGATGTGAATGAGCTGCTCGTTTTTGCTATGCTTTAAAAGCTCTTTGGAAGAAAGAATTGCACCTTTGTGATGTGGAATCATATTGGTCAAAAAATCAATCTCAGCATTTTTGCTTTCATGCCAAGGTGTGCACATCATGGGTGCATGCATGAGAGAATTGATAGCCTCACTGGGACTTTTGGCTTGTTTTTGGATGGCTTTGTAATCACATGTCGAATGTTTTGCGTGATGTGTGGAGCCATGATGGTGCTGGGGTGCTGCTTGAAGCAAAGCAAGTGATGTGATAGAGGCAAGTGTCAATGTCTTTAGTTTCATTGGTTTCTCCTTTGGATGTGATAAATTGGCTTAGATGTTATAGAAGGGAGATAAACATTGTGATAATAGAGTTTTGAAACAATGATGATTTGTAAGAGCTCAGGTATTTTGCATCAGGCAATCTAGGAGGTTTTAGGAAGATGGTGGCCACGATTGGACTCGAACCAACGACCACTACCATGTCAAGGTAGTGCTCTACCAACTGAGCTACGCGACCAAAATGGTGGAGAATAGCGGGTTCGAACCGCTGACCCCAACGCTGCCAGCGTTGTGCTCTCCCAACTGAGCTAATTCCCCAAACAAGAGACGCAATTATACGCGAAAAATTTAGATTTTTTTAGGTTTTTGACCTTTTTCTAGAAAAGTTAATCAGCCAATAATAGATTGATAGATAGCAGGCAATAAAAACAATGGAAACAAGAAGTAGTAGAAGATCATTGGTTTTAAAAAAACTAGCAACTAGCATAAAGGGAGAGACTACAAGGAAGATGATGATGCTTGTGAGAGGATTTTTGTGTGTGATGTGTCTAAAAGTGAGCATATGAAGATGGAATCGATCAGGCTTAAAAGGAGAGCGTCCTCGCACTATTTTTTTGCGATAAATTGAAAAAATCACTTCCCAAAAGGGATAGATGAGTAGAGCGATCCCAAACCATGGAGAAATCTCTCCCTTACCTCCATATGGATCTTGTGTCGCATAGATCAGAATCCCAGCTAACACAAATCCCAGAAAATAAGCTCCTCCATCTCCCAAAAAGATTTTTCCCCATGGAAAATTCAAAATAAAAAATCCCAAAATAGAAGCCATCAATACAAGGATCACAAATGACATAGAAGAAGAGGGGAGAATAGCATAAATGCATCCCAAGGCTAGAAGTGCTACACCGCTTGCAAGACCATTGAAGCCATCGATGATATTGATAGCATTGATGATCCCAACAATTGCAAAAATACTAAAAGGGATCCCGATATAACTTGGCAAAGAGATCCCAAAGCCAAGATCGCTCAAATAGCATTGAGAAAGCCACACAAACAGCCCAGCACCCATACACTGCAAAAGAAGTCTAAGTCTTGGACTTAAAGAGGCATTGAAATCTTCGATCACTCCACTCACAAAAATCACACTCCCCCCTATAACAAATCCAAGAATCAAGGGGCTAGGATGATGGAAAAAAAGCAAAAGAAGTGCAAAGAAAAATGGAGCAAAGATTCCGATCCCTCCAGCTCTTGGAGTAGGTAGTGTATGAAACCTCTGAGGCTTATCGCTCGCCTCAGAATCGATAAAAAATCTAAATTTTCTAGCCAAAAAAATGACACAAAAGTTTAAAACCAAAGAGAATAAAAATGAACTGACAAAAATCCCCAAATTATTTCCCTCCTAGAGATTTTTCCCACTCATAGGCACTTTTGCAAATAAGATGGAGGTCGTTGTATTTGGGTTTCCAATTGGTGTATGAGAGAAGTTTTTGATTGCTTGAGATGAGTTGTGCTGGATCACCTTCTCGTGCTGGTCCCATTTCTACTTCAAAATCCACGCCACTGACTTCTTTCATCGTCTCAATCACTTCTTTGACACTGTAGCCTTGATTGTATCCGACATTAAAGATTTGGGAATCTTGGCTAGAGCAAAGATATTCAAAGGCGCTCAAATGCGCATTTGCCAAGTCATTGATGTGGATATAGTCTCTGATGCATGTACCATCTGGTGTCGGATAATCTTGCCCATAGATAGCCATTTTGGGGCGTTTGCCTACAGCACATTCACTTGCGACTTTGATGAGATGTGTAGCATCAAGGCTTCTTTGGCCAAGACCACTAGAGTTTGCAAGTTCTTCTGGAGTATTGTGAGCATTGGCTCCAGCGACATTGAAATAGCGTAGTGCGACATAAGTGAAATCATGTGCCAAACTCGCATCCCTTAGGACTTGCTCACTCATAAGTTTGGATGCACCATAGGGGTTAATGGGATGAGTTTGAGCATTTTCATTGACTGGATTACTCGCAGGTTCTCCATAAACCGCAGCCGTTGAGCTAAAGAGAAATTTTTGGATATGGTTTTGGATGCAGAGATAGATAAGATTTGTGGTGTTGAGAGTGTTGTTGATGTAATACTTGAGAGGGTCTTTGACAGATTCGCTGACGATCAAAGATGCAGCGAAGTGAATCACTGCATCAAAGTGATGCTCTTGCATGACTTGATTGATGAGTTGGAGTTGATTGAGGTTGGCTTCTATGAGTTCTATTCTTGAGGGGAATTTATGTTTAAGGTATTGAAAATTTTGGACAAAACCTGTGCTGAGATCATCGATAATGGTGATTTGAGCATCTGTTTGGCTAAGAAATTCATATGCAGTGTGTGATCCGATATACCCACTCCCACCTGTAAAAAGAAGTTTCATATTCTCTCCTTATGTCTTTGGTGCAATTATACAGCGCATTGCTTGTGGGGAAGGCATGATAAAACTAGGTTAGAATTTTATTTTATACCTGCCAAATGATGGGCATATTGGGAAGGGATTATGTCAAAGCGTATTTTTTATTCTGTTGTTATTTTGATCAGTCTTAGTATCGTTATGGTTTATTCTCTATCGACTTACACGGTGATAGCACTTGAGTATTCTCAAACTCACTTTCTTCAAAAACAAATCATGGCCGCAATAGTTTCAGTTCTCCTGATGTGGTTGATTTCACAGTTCAATATGGACAATTTCCTCAAATGGTTTGGATGGTTTTTGTTGCTGGGGTCTTTTGTCTGTATTTTGGTGATGCCCTTCTTGCCTGATAGTCTAGCTTCAAGTGCAGGAGGAGCTAAGAGATGGATTAGATTGCCTGGATTTTCTCTAGCCCCACTTGAGTTTTTCAAAATCGGTTTTGTGTATTTTTTGGCTTGGAGTTTTACTCGCAAATTCTCTTATGGACAGAATCTAGCCATCAAAGAAGAGATGATCAAATTTCTTCCACATATTGTTGTTTTTGTGATTTGTATGAGTGCTGTGGTGATTTTGCAAAATGATTTTGGACAAGTTTTCTTGCTGGCTTTGACAATGTGCTTGATGTTGATCTATTCTGGGGGGAGCTTTAAAACTGTGGCTATTTTGGCTCTTGGAGCGATTGTGGCTGCTTTGATTGTCGTCATCACAAGTCCTCATCGTATCTTGCGTGTCAAAACTTGGTGGGCGATGACGCAAGATTTTATCCTCTCCTTTCTTCCTGCCAAGATCGCAGCTTATATTCGTGTAGAAGATTTTCCAGAACCTTATCAGATTTATCACGCGGGCAATGCGATTTGGAATGGTGGATTTTTTGGCAATGGGATTGGAGATGGGATTATTAAACTCGGATTTTTGAGTGAAGTGCATACAGATATGATCTTGGCTGGAATCTCTGAAGAATTGGGAGTTGTGGGAATTATGTTTTTGATTCTTTTATTTGGGATAGGGATTTTACATCCTATTTTAAAGATAGCCAATCGGATCGAAAATCGAGTGCATTCTTTGTTTTGTGTGGGAATTGTGTGCTTGCTGTCTTTTTCATTTTTGATCAATGCATTTGGTGTGACAGGCCTCATCCCTATCAAAGGGATTGCTGTGCCTTTTTTGAGTTATGGAGGAAGCTCACTTATGGCAAATTGTATCGCCCTTGGGATTGTGTTGGGACTTGCGAAGAAGATCCCCTCATAGGGTTTTTTTGAATACGATTTTGATAAAACATTTGCTTCTCTAAAAGCTCAATGGTTTTGATATTTTGACAAGCTTGAGATTCTCCAAGTTCGCAGGCTTTTTGATAATTTTTCTTAGCTCCAGCATAATTAAATGATTCTTGATAGGCATTGCCAATAGATAAATAGAGCTTTTGGCAGGCAAGTTTATCCCCACTTTTGCATCCAAAGCTAAAAAGCTCTGTTGCCCTGTAGAGATTTCTTGGAGTTCCCCATCCGTTATAGTAGAGAATCCCTAAATTTTTGCATCCTCTAAGATCTTTACTTTGACAAGATTTTTCTAGAAAGATGAAAGCATGCTGATAAGATTGTGCATTGGCCGAGATGATACCTGCTTCATAACAGCCAAGTCCCCTTTTCTCATCACAAGATCGATCAAAGAAATAAAGGGCATTTTGAAGTTTTTGTCCATAGACTGTTCTGCCTTGATAATAGAGCATTCCTACCTCAAAACAAACCATTTGATCATGCCCTTCCTCACATTGTCCGATTTTGTCTTTGAGCTCTGCAATCCCAATCATTTGCATTTTTTCTCTTGAAGGATTCTTGTTGTAGTTGAAAAATTCTGGATTGATGGGATTGGCATCTGATTTGGGTGAGAGTACCTTTTCTTGCTCTGGAGGACTTTCATTCATCGATGGAGAAGGTTTATCTTGGGCTTGTTGGGGTGCTACTTCTGATTGAGGTTTGTTGGGGATGAGGGCTTCTGGCGATGGAGCAGCTTCTTCTTGGACTTGAGGGATTTGATGAGGGGTGAGCTCAGATGGGTATTGATCTTGGTATGGATATTCATGTTCGGCTTCTATGTCTGACTCTAGCTCTGATTGTTTTGGTTCTTGTGGAGTTTGAGTCGATGGAGGGAGTTGGATGTCAAGATCAGAATCTTGTGTTTGAGATGGGGGAGTGTAAGATGGAGGATTGGGTTCATCTGAGAGTGCATCAGGTAGAGTTTGTTTTGGAATGGATTGACGGATGGAATCTAGGGGAGTTTGTGCATAAGAGCACATCAAGACCAGAAGACTTAGAGCAAGAATTTTTGCCATAGCGTATCCTTTGATGAGGAAAGTTTTCTACTTTTTGATTTTCCAATCTATTTTATAAAAAATTATCCAAAAGATTGTGGCGCGAATATAGGTTTCTAGAAAAATAATGAGATAAATAAAATAGTAGGGAAGCTTGAAAATCGAGCAAAGATACATGGGTAAAATGCGCAAAATCCAGATGCTTGAAGTATTGATATAGAGAGAAAATTTGCTTTTGCCCGCACCCTTTAGGGCTCCATCAAGAACAAAAATAAAAATCAAAGGGATCTGAGATAAACCCACAGCGATCAGATAATGCCATGCATAGAGAATGACTTGAGAATCTTTTGAAAAAATCCAAGCAAGATTCTGTCCAAAGATACACATTAAAGCACCAAGAGCTCCCATCATCATGGAGGCGATCCATAGACAAAGTGTAGTGTATTCTTTGGCAAGCTTGGGATGATTGACATTTTGTCCCATAAGACTCATAGAAGCCACCATAAAACCAAATCCGGGCATAAAGGCAAAGGCCTCAATCCTTCCACCAATTTGAAATCCAGCCAATACTTCATCACCATAGCTCAGCAAAAATTTGGCAATCAATACAAGAGAGAAAAGTGTCAAACTTCTCTCAATCCCAGCTGGGAATCCGATCCAAAAAGCTTTTTTGACAAATAAAAAATCAAATGATGGGGAGAATTTGAATTTTTTGTAGGCAAAAATAAGTAATAAAAATAGCTCAAAATACGCACTTAAGACATTGGCAATCCCTGCACCTACGATATCCAAAGCAGGAATGAAACCAAAACCAAAAATCAAGTAATAATTTGCCGTGACATTAAAAAGGGTGGAGCAGATCTTGACATAAAAGGGGATTTTGGCGCATGAGATTGCGCTAAAGGCTGATGTAAGAGTTGTTTTAAGCAGCAAAGCTGGAATCTCAAAAATGAGGATATGTAGATAGATATTGGCAAGAGTAAGTGAGTGCTGTGTGAGACCCATCCATGTGAGATAGGGATGAAACAAAGCAAAAGCTATCAAAAATAGGGGAAGAGATACAAAAGCTGCGCTGATGAGAAGTGAGGAGAGTGCTTGAGGGGTTTGTGGATTTTTCTCTCCAAAAAGGCGTGCGATTGTGGCATTGGTTCCTGTGAAAAAAATCGTCAAAATGGCATAAAAAAGCATGATGAAATTCATACTTGCACCAAAGGCGACAATATGGGCTGTTGAGAGTTTGGCGATGAATAAAAGGGCGATAGAGATGTTGAGGATATCAAGCAGAGAGCTTAGTCCAGAGGGAAGGGCGATTTTGAGAATCTCTTTGAATTTAATCAATTTTGAAGGCATTTGAGAGCCTTTTTGCAAAGATTGGAGATGGGAAGATGTTCGATTTCTTTTGGGGAGAAAAATTCTGCCTCCTCTGGAGCTTCTCCATCACATAAATAAACTTCAGCTCTAATGGCGTATTTGGTGTAATGATGGGAAAAAGAGGCGATCTTTTGTGCATTTTGCGTGTTTGAGAGAGAGATTGGATTATAGAGTCCATGATAGAGCTTGGAGCGACTTTTGCACAAGGAGAGCTTTTCTCCCTTTTTATAAAATCCAAGCAGGAGTGTGAGCGGTAAAATTTCTCTACTTTTGGGTGTGGGATAGTGATGTGGATTGCTTTTGCCTTGACAAAAATCAGTGAAGGGACAGAAAAGACAATTTGGATTTTTAGGAGTGCAGAGTGTAGCTCCAAGATCAAGGAGGGCTTGATTGTGATTGAAGGCATCTTGAGTATTGAGAAGAGTTTGTGCAAGAGATTCTAAAGTAGCAGTAGAGGCCTGAGGGAGGGCAAAAAGTCTTGAAATGACTCGTGCAATATTGCCATCCACAAAGCTTGCATTCTCCCCAAATCCAAAGCAAAGGATTGCACCTGAGGTATAAGATCCGATCCCTGGAAGTTTTTTGAGCTCAATCCTTGATCTAGGAAGGAATCCTTGATGGGACAGAGTGCAAATGATCGCAGTTTTTCTGATATTTCGTGCGCGAGAGTAGTATCCAAGCCCCTGCCATAGCTTCAAAACCTCCTCTTCTTGAGAGGTGGCCAAACTTTGAATTGAGGGAAAGCGTTCTAAAAAAGGGAAATAAAAACGATTAAGCACAACAGAAACTTGAGTTTGTTGCAGCATCATTTCACTGATATAGACTCCATAGGAGCGATCGATGTGTGCAAGAGTGCTGCAAGGAGTGGGGACCTGCCCCCTTAGATTGCGCCATGGAAGCTCTAGGCGACCATGTGCGAAATACCACTCTAGCAAAGAGTGATGAAGTCTTTGGATGTGATTTTGATCTTGGAGAAGGGGATTCAAGATTTTTGTGCCACAAAAGAGATGATTTTGGCTTGCTCTCCTTCGCGTCTTGTGATGTATGAAGTGTGCTTATGTAAGATCTCAAAATCTTTGAAAGTATGCTCAAGTTCGCCATGATTGAGAATCTTCTCATCAATGATTTGAGAGGAATTGAAACCATCTTCTTCTTTGATGAAGGTTTCTAGGAGGAAGATTCCCTTGGATTTAAGTGCAGTTTGGATGAAGGGAAAGAGATCGCGATTGAGAAAATAAAAATTCAAAACAACATCATAATGATTTGGAGTGGGTCTATAGGTATCAAGATCAGCACAGATTGTGTGAATCTTGGGATGATTTGCACTCATTTGAAGAGCGACTTCTGAGATATCAACGCTATCACATACAAATCCATGCTGAGCCAAAAATTTGGAGTTGCGTCCATTCCCACAGGCGATATCTAAAGCATATTTGGATGGAAGTTGCAAAAGAGTGGGGAGAAAAGATTGAAGCAGATCGCTTGGCGTGTGGGGCATGGGGTGTTCTAGGTGTTTTTTGTTCCATTTGAGTGCGTCTTCTTGCATAAATCCTCCTTAGTTTTTGGTTTGCATAGAATCATCTGAAAGTGCTTGAGGTGATGTAGGAGTGAGATATTTTTCTTGGATCAAAAGCTCTACGATGTTTTTAAAAAGTGGCGCAGCAGTTTTGCTTCCATAATACCCTTCCTCTACATTGGGATCAAAAATCACGACACCAATTGTGTAGGAGTTTTTGGAATCTTGAGCAAATCCAAAGAAAGAACTATTGTAGCGCTTGGTGTATTTTTGATCGACAAAGATTCTTGCAGTCCCAGTCTTGCCACCCATATCAATCCCCTCAACTTTTGCTCTTCTACCCGTCCCCTCTTTGATGATGTCTCTAAGAATATCTTGAACTTCTAGGGCATCTTGTGAGGAGATGATAGAAGTGGGCTGCTGTGTTTTGAAACGATAGAGCTCTCCTTCATAGCTTAGATGAGAGATGATTCTTGGAGTGATGAGGTATCCTCCATTGCTAAAGCTAGCATAGGCTCTAAGAAGCTGTATAAAAGTCGCTCTGAATCCATATCCATAAGAAACGCTTGCTTTATATGAGCCTTTGAGTTTTTTGATGCTTGGGAGCACACCGCTAGCTTCTTGGGGGAGATCGATATTTGTTTTTTCTCCAAAACCATAGTGATGCATCGCATCCAAAAAATCCTTTGAAGCAAGATTTTGGGTGAGTTTGATCATCCCAATATTGCTAGATCTAAGAAGGATTTCTTCAGGTGTTGCTTCCTTGAGGGGGTGATCATCTCGTATGATGTATCTGCCGATCCGATACGCTCCATTATGAAGAAAGATTTTTTGCTCATGTGGGATAAGATTTTTTTGTAGCAAAATCGCATAAATCACGGGTTTGATGATACTTCCTGGTTCAAATGAAACTTCTGTTGCAGAGATATTGAGCGCTGAGTAATCATCTTTTTTGATGTTTTTGGGATCAAAGCGTTTAGATGAGGCTAGGGTGAGAATCCTGCCACTTTTAGAATCCATAACACCCACCAAGATTTCCTTGGCTTGGAGCTTTTGGTTTGCTGTATCAAGAATGGTTTCTATTCTTTTTTGAAGGCTGAGTGGAATGGTGAGTGTGATATCAATCCCATCTTGTTTGGCTTGAGAAGATGCATATTTGTTTCTAATGACATTGAATCCAACATCACGAAAACCAGAGAGTGTGCCATCTTGTTTGGCTTGAAGATACTGATTGTTGTTTTTCTCACTTCCCTTGACACCAGAGACTTTCGTGATCCTTTGGTTTTGAATCTTTTGTGTGTAGCCCAAGATTGGCTCCATAGTATCTCCATAGGGATAATTGCGACGATATCCACTTACTTCAAGATCAATCCCCATTTTTTGGATGACACGCCCATATTCTTCATATTCTCTAAACACACGATAGCGATCTAGCTTGGTATTGAGAAGCTTGAGATTGGCTGCTGTGATTGTGGAGATATTGTAGGAGAGCGTTGTGTAGCGATTTGAGTTGAGTTTGCTTATGATGGTGGATCTAGGGATCCCACTATAGATTGAGAAAAGATTGACGAAGAGTTCTTTTTTGTTGGGGTCGATACTTTTGGGGTTAATGCTAACTTTGTAGAGTTTTTCGCTTGTTGCAAGAGTGAATTTATCACTGCTATAGATATTGCCTCTGATGGAATGATCGATCTTTGTTGTTTTGAGATTGGGAGGTCTTTTATCACTGCCCCAAGCCTTGAAAAAAAATGCAAAAAGTGCAATAAGCAATAAAGCACCGATACCCAAAAATAAGAGAATAAGAAAATGAACCCTCTGAGTATCGGAAGACTGACTCATGGGTTAGACTTGTGTTCTCAAGATTTCCTTGTATGCACTGATAGCTTTGTTTCTTACCTCAAGCATAACTTTCATGCTCGTCTCCGCCCTTCCAATTGCAATAGCAGCTTGATGCAAATCTTTGATCTGTCCAGTCGCCATATCAGCCAATGCTTTTTCGGCGACTTTTTGCTCTTGATTGAGTTCTTTGATACTGCCTTTGAGAAGATCTTCAAAATTTTTGGCTTTGCTTGGATCGACTTGCGCGACAGAGGGCTTGGAGTCAATGGTTTGAGAGACGTGCTTGATATCATTATTGATGATTCCAAATTTGTTTGTCATATCTCATTCCTCCTTAAGCTTGAAACATCGTAATCGCATTGCTTGCCATAGTCTTGGCACTTTGGAATGCTGAGACATTGGCTTGATAGGCTCGTGTGGCTTCGATAAGGTCTGCCATCTCTACGACGGGATTGACATTGGGATAAGCCACATAGCCATTGGCATCTGCATCAGGATGACTTGGATCGTATTTTAGCTTAAAATTAGAATCATCTCTAACAATCTTATCAATCACAACGCTTGTGAGAGCAGGGATAGGTTTCTCTCCCATAAGTCCCTCATCAAGGGGATCCTCATAACCTAGTGCATGATTGTTTTGAGCAATTTTTTCATTGAGAATCTTGTCAAAATCAATTGCTCTAAACACAACTTCTTTTCTGCGATATGGTCCACCCTCATCTGTGCGCGTTGTGTTGGCATTGGCGATATTGGATGAGATTGTATTGACTCTGACGCGTTGGGCTGAAAGTCCATATCCGCTGATATCAAAACTTGATAAAAAAGCCATAGTTTCTCCTTAAATATTCTTTGATGATTCTAAAGCATAGGCGAAAATGCCCTTATGTTTCTTGAGTGCCCCGATAAGTGCTTGATACATCACACTATTTTTTCCCATTTCACTTGTTTCTACATCGAGATCTACACTATTGCCATCATTTCTTGCCATATGTCCATCTCTAAAAAACAATGTAGCTGCAGAGCTTGTCTGTGTATTGGGATCGATATGACGAGAATCTGTGTGTGCCAATTTAAGCTTAAAAGGATCTTTTCCGCCAAGTTCTTCTTTGATTTCTTTGGCTAGATAAGATTCAAAATCAATATCACGCGGCTTGTAGAAAGGTGTATCGACATTGGCAATATTCCCAGCAATCAAATCTTGACGCATTGAGCGAAAATCAAGTGCTTGATGAGCGTATTTATAAACTGGAGAAACTTCAATAAAGCTCATTTGAACCTCTTTGCTTTGTTTGATATATCCCAAAACAAAGCAAATTTGGTTCCATATCTGAGCTTAAATATCCTTAGATCACTTTTAGTTTATGAAGAATTGGAATCCACTCTTGAATGGCTTGTGCTTGTTTCTCAAGCTCTTCCATGGTTTCTTGATCAGAAAGCTCTTTGCCATCTTTGATGATTTTCTCCCCATATTTTTGAAAATGATTTGACACAAAAGAAACCCATTCTTTTGGTTCTTTGAAAAGTGTGGATGCATACAAAAACAACAACTCAAATCGATTAAGTGGGATTGCTTCTCCGCTCACTGGACTAATGAGGTGATTGATATAGTTTTGTGGTTGAAGGGATTGCTGAAGGATGTGGCGATTGAGATTTTGTGTGTAGTTTTGAGATTCTTGAATGTGTTCTTCTTCTTGGACAAGCTTGATATGCTCTTTATTGCTTAGTGCAATCATAGCTTCAACTAGCTCAGCAAACTGCACATCTCTCTTGAGTGATTTTTCAAGCTTTTCTTTGATTGTGGCAATCGAGGTGGGTTGATTGTCTTTGAGTGTTTCAAGGATGGGTTGATAGAAATCCTCATTGAGTTTGAAGCTTCCACGATAAGTCTTGATCTCATAATCAACATTGGCATATGGAATATAAAGGACGACTTTGAGCTTGAGAAGTTCTTCTAGGGCCTGATTCTCTGTCAATCTAATAGTTCCTTTCGCCCAATAATCACTTCTAAAGCTAACAGAGAACATCAGATCTTTGAGCATTTCATAGATTGAGTGATTATGTGCAACTTGCATAAGCAGCTCTTTTTCTTGAGGAAGTAGTTGAATATTGGTGAGATGATCTGAAAAATTTGCATAAGAGGCAAACTCAAGTTTGGCTTGTCCCATGAGTTTAGACATCTCAACGAAATTAAATGGATGGTGATGCTCATTGAGAAGTTCATGAGCGAGATAAATGCTATCCATTTTGCTTAGTGTGGTGAGTACTGATGTGAGTTTGGGGCTTTTGAAGCTTTCACTACAAGGAAGAGACATCAAAGCATTGACAAAGTCCAAGCCTTCTTTGACACGCTCTGAACTGCTTTTGCCAAGGGGTGTGAGGTAATGAGAATAAGTGCGGATCAGATCTCTAAGTGGAGCTGTCGCAGCCCATCCAGCTTGGCAGTTGTAGCTCATTAGACAAACTCCCCCTACATTGAGTTTGTTGCGGATAAACTCTAGAATCTGGGCTTGAATCTCTTCAGATACCCAAGAGAAGATCCCATGCAAAGCAATGAAATCAAACTGAGGCAAATCATCGCGTTTGAGAAATTCACCAAAAGAATCATCATAGATATTAAGCGGGGCTGTCGAGATCTGAGCAAGGTTTTGAGCAAAGCATGCTTGAGATGCATTGAAATCTGTCCCATACCATCTTGCATTGGCACTTGCGGCGTTGAAGTTTAGGGTGATTCCATGACCAAATCCAAGCTCACATGCTGTTGAGATTTTGGGAGGGAGAAGTTTTTGGGCAAGAAAGCAGAGTTTGATGCGCAATGGGTTGAGCGTCCCATAATATCCTTTGGTGTAATTGATATCTGTGACATAGCCTTGATTCCAAGAATGCATAAAAAATCCTTTATGTAAATATAAAGGAGGCATTATAGTGTGTCTCAAAAGGAAAAAAGTTGTTATTAAATGTGATCAAGAAAGAGTGGTACGCCCAAGAGGATTCGAACCTCTGACCTACGGCTTAGAAGGCCGTTGCTCTATCCAGCTGAGCTATGAGCGCAAATAAGGGTTATGGTACGCCCGAAGGGAGTCGAACCCCTAACCCCCAGATCCGAAGTCTGGTGCTCTATCCAATTGAGCTACGAACGCACAAAAAACTATGGGGTGGGTGATGGGGATCGAACCCACGACCCTCAGGACCACAATCTGATGCTCTAACCAACTGAGCTACACCCACCATAGAAGTAAGAAATGGTCGGGGCGAAAGGATTCGAACCTTCGACCCCTTGGTCCCAAACCAAGTGCGCTAACCAGACTGCGCTACGCCCCGATGACCAAAATCAAAGGTGGGATTATAAAGAAACAAAAGATGTTTGTCAAGAAGGTTTGTGTAAATTTGTGGGTCGTTTTTGAAGAAAGAGGAGGGGGGAGGGGGATTGAAATCCTCCTTCCTAAAATATGATGTGATGATATGAAATTGGGATTTAGAGCAATAAGCTTGCTCCAAAATACCCTAAAAGAGCGAAAAAATATGCCACTAAGGAGGTGAAGATAAAGAGATAGACCATATATTTTCTTCCCCCAGCCTCTTTTCCAAACACAATAGTGGCTGCAAAGCAAGGATTATAAAACATCACAAACATCAAAAATGCGATCGCTGAAGGAAGGGAAATCTTGTCTTTGAGTGTTTGCATAAGATTCTGACTTGTCTCATCAAGATCTTCACCAAGCGCATAAAGCACGCCAAGGGTAGAGATCATCACTTCTTTGGCAGCAATCCCAGTTACAAGTGAGACAGACAAGCGCCAATCAAAATCAAAAGGAGCAAAAATGGGAGAGAGAAGCTCTCCAAAGCGCCCAAGATAGGTCTGCTCGAGCAATAGAGCATTCTGCTCATTGAGAAGTGCATCGATTTGCTCTTGGCTTGCTTTGTGTTGTTCTAGATATTCTTGTTTTTGTTCATATTGGGTGATGATGTCTTGGTTTTGGGGATATTTACCTGCAAACCAAATCAGAATCGATGCTACAAGGATGAAGGTTCCTGCCTTCTTGAGATACATTTTGGCCTTGTTCCATACACTCATCCATATTAGTCTTAGTGAGGGGAGGCGATATTTTGGCATCTCCATCACAAATGGCTCATCAATACCTTTGAATGCGGTGAGCTTAAGAATCTTTGCCATGATAAGACCAATAATCGCACCAAAAATATAGATTCCAAAGAGCATATTTCCGCTTTGATTGGCTGGGAAAAATGCACCGATAAACAAAACATACACAGGAAGCCTTGCACTACAACTCATAAAATTAATGATAAAGAGTGTGAGCATCTTATCCCCGCGATTTTTGAGCATTCTTGTGCTCATATAAGCTGGCACACTACAACCAAATCCCGTCACAAGGGGAATGAAACTTTTGCCATGCAAGCCAAAGCGATGGAAGAATCCATCAAGCAAGAAAGCAACTCTAGCCATATAGCCCGTGCTCTCTAGTAGCACAATCCCAAGAAAGAGAATCAAAATATCAGGCAAAAAGCTAATCACCGCTCCAACTCCCCCAATGATTCCATCAGAGAGAAGAGAGGCAAGTTCTGGATGTGGGATATGGGATTGGATGAGACTACCAAGAGATGCAAATCCCTCTTCAATCGCATCTTTGGGGATTGCACCAAGAGTAAAAGTCGCCTGAAACAAAACCCACATCAAAAGCAAAAATATAGGAATCCCCAAGTATTTATTGAGCAGAATAGAATCGATTTTTTGTGTTTTATCTTTGGGGCTATTGGCTCTTTTTTGCACTTCTAGGCTTGCCCCCTTGGCATAAGCATAATGATCAAGTGCAAAAACCTCGCTCATATGATGCTCTTGAGATTGCTGATAGATTCTAGAGATCAATTGTGCGACAAGAGGTGAGAGCTCAACCCAGCAGGGCTTAGATGAGAGAAGCGTGTAGATTTTTTCATTTTGCTGAAGCAGAAGAATCGCTAGATGCCTAAAATCGATGAAATGCCCCTCTTGCATGACTTGTTTGATGCATGGATATTGCTTGAGATTGAGATGGTTTTGGATCTCACAGATTGCCTCCTCGATATGTTCAGCATATGTGCGCTTAGGAGGAGAGAATGGCTTGGTGTGCAGAAGGATGATTGCATCAAGGAGGGCAATCATATCATTTTGACTTTTTGCACTTATTTTAAGAGCTGGGATCCCCAAGATACTTGAGAGAAGATTGGAGTCAATTTGGATTCCCTCTTTTTGTGCCTCATCATTCATATTGAGGGCAAGAAGAGTTTTTTTGTTGAGTTCAAGGATTTGGGCAGTGAGTAAGAGGTTTCGCTCTAGATTTGTCGAATCAACGACATTGAGAATGAGATCATAAGATTCATTGAGCAAAAAGTGCTGGGTGACTTTTTCTTCTGGAGAATATTGGTTGAGTGAGTATGTCCCAGGCAGATCAATGATGTTGATCTCATAGTTTTTGTAGAAAATCTTGGCTTCTGCTTTTTCGATCGTGACACCAGGGAAGTTTCCGACTTTGAGATTGGATCCACTCATTTTGTTGATGATGGAACTTTTGCCGACATTGGGCTGACCAGCCAATGCGATAGTGATTTTTCGATTCATAGTTTATCCTCAAGTGAAATTTCATACATTCTACTTGATTCTTAATTATGAATCAATAAAACTAGGAATGATTATCATATTTGTTTCTGATTTTTTAGAAGAAAAGTCGCACTCCCGCCTGAAGCTCTGTTGTGGTTGGGATCGCTTGATTGCCAAGATGGGTGTTATAGACATTGAAAAAAGCTGAGACTTTGTTGGTGAAATTAAAGCTCATCATAAAATCCACTTCATTTTGTCTATAGTGTTTGGCAGCAATTTGCGGATTGACAAAGGAAGCTGTCCCATAAAGCAAAGAGAGTGTTATGGCATCAAAGCTTGTAGAAAGTGTTGCATAAAACAAACTTGTATCCACGATGCCTTGATTGAAAACATTGCCAATGCCAAGTGGTGAAATGGTGTTATTGAGTAGGGCAAGACTTCCCCATCCACTATATTTTCCACTTTGGATATATCCAAGATCTAGACCGATGTCGATCCCATTGATTTTGCTCTGGATATAAAACTTTGCATCAAAATCAATCCCATCTCCTCCTCTGATTCCTTTCGCTTTATCAAGCCATTTTGCTCCATTTTCAAACTCAAAGCTCCCTGCTGCATGAAGAGTGAGTCCTAGCTTGGAGGAAGAAAAGCGATACTCAACATTGGCACTGCTTCCCATTCCAAAGGCGACAGAATAGGCTGAAAACATATAAAACTTAGCCCACAAGATATCTTTGAGATAGTATTTTGATGCTGTGTAGAAATAACCGCTGTGATTGGGCTCTGGCTCTCCAAAAGCCGTAATTGTTGTGGGTGTAGCTTCTCCATATTGCCCGATCCAAAGAAATTCAAGCATCAAATTCTCTAAAGAACGATTTCTGACCCATAGTCCATCAACTTGATTGCTCGCCCATTCATTTTCTAGATAGAATCTTCCCCCTTTGATGCTTGTATCTCCATCAAAATATTCCAAGTAAGTATCACTTAAAATCACACGATAAAGTGGATCAAAATCTAGTGACATATCTCCGCGTTTGATATAAGTAGAATCTCCATTTGATGGACCCCAAAGTGAGTTTTTGTGCCATTGCCAAAGTGGATAAGCTGCTCGAAAGCCTACTGATAATCTCATATTTTTATAGAATGCAGAACGATAGTTGATCCCCATCGTAATGGCTAGATAATATGCATCTTGGATATTGTTGTCTTCATCACGATAGTCAGGCTTGAGATAGTCTGTGACAAACCCCACATCTCCTTGGGTGATTCCATTTTTGAGAGCTTCATCGATATTTTCATATCCCCATATAGGAAGTAGGATAAGTGGGGCAAATAGAAATTTTTTTAAAGCCATAGGTTATCCAGCAATCGTGTATTGCCTACTTTGGCAGTCAGAAGGACTAAAGTTTGAGAGGGGAGGATCGATGGAAGCTCTTGTAGAGAATGATCACAAAATGCAAGATAATCTACTTTGACTTTATCTAGTCTCTCTAGGGCAAGTGTGCGAAGCTTGTGTGTATCGCGCTCACCTTGCAAGAAAGATTCTTGTATCCATTGAAGGGTTTGAGGGATCTGAAGTGCATCTTGGCGCTCTTTTTGGGTGAGATAGATATTTCTTGAGCTAAGAGCTAGACCATCGATATCTCTGACAATAGGGCAGGGGATGATTTGTGTAGGGATGAAAAAATCTTTCACCATTTTTTGAATCAAAAGGAGTTGCTGGGCATCTTTTCGACCAAAATAAGCATATTTGGCTTGTGTGAGCATCAAAAGCTTGAGCACGATTTGTAATACTCCAGCGAAATGCCCCTCTCGATGAGATCCCTCATACACAGATCCCATGAGTTTTGGAGGGTTGAGAGTGATGGGATCGCTATCTTCATACATTTCGCTGATATTTGGTGCAAAGATCGCATCGACCCCGATACTTTGGGCAAGCTGAATATCTTTGTCCAATGTTTTTGGATATTTATCAAAATCCTCATTTGCCCCAAATTGCGTAGGATTGACAAAGATTGAGAAAAGTGTATGAGTATTTTGCTCAAGGCTTTTTTGCGCTAGACTGAGATGGCCTGCATGTAGTGCTCCCATCGTTGGGACAAAGCCAAGTGAGCCTCCTAGATTCTCTCTCCATTCTCTAAGCTCTTGTTTGCTTTGAAAAATCTTGAGTCTCTTCATAGAATCTCTTCCAAAATTTGGCTTACAACTTCTTGGGGAGATTGTGCTTCATAGATGGGGCGACCTACGACGATATAGTCAGCTTGTGCTTTTTTTGCATCCCTTGGTGTGGCGATACGCTTTTGATCCCCACTTGCATTTTGCTCAAAGCGAATCCCAGGTGTGAGGGTTTTGAGCGATGTGCTTGTTTTGATTTCTAAGCTTTCAAGTGGAGAGCAGACAATCCCATGGCATCCTCCTTCTTGGGCTAGAAGTGCCAAAGTTTTGGCATGAGAGTGGATGGGGGCGTTATAAATGGGCATAAAACCAGCATCATCAAAGCTAGTGAGGGCTGTCACAGCAAATACAAGAAGAGAATCTTGAGCGACGCTCATCACCTCACGCATCGCTTCAATCCCACTACTAGCATGGATAGTGATCATATCTACACCCAGATCTTTGCACTCTTGAGCGGCTGTTTTCATTGTGTTGGGAATATCATAGAGTTTGAGATCCAAAAAGATTTTGAAATTTGGATTGATTGATTTGACTTCATCCAAAAATCCCTTACCATCGCGAATGAAGCTTCTAAGCCCCACTTTGACCCAGATCGGATACTCTCTAAGCTTGGAGAGTAGGGCGAGATTTGCTTCTTTGGAAGGGAGATCTAGGGCGAGTGCGAGTTCCATTATTTTTCCTTTTTGATCGCATCAAGAACGCCATTGACAAATTTTGGCGCATGATCGCTTCCATAGAGTTTGGCTAGCTCGATGGCCTCATTGATAATGATAGGTGCATCTGTTGAGGTGAAGCAGATCTCATAAACCCCTAGGCGCAAGATAGCTCTCTCCATCCCTCCAATGCGTGTGAAATCCCACTCTTTGAGATGTTGGCTGATATGATGATCGATCTGAGAGAGATGATCTAAAACCCCATGAAATAATGAGAGGGCAAATTCTTGTTGTTTGTTTTTGATCTTTTTGTCATTGAGAATCTCAATCGCACTTTTATTGATGTCTTGATTCCCACTATCATACGCATAGAGCAAGGAAATCACTGCTTCGCGTGCTTGTGTGCGTGTCGCCATTTCAAACCTTTTGATAGAGATTGATGAGTTCGATGAGTGAGCTCATCGCTTCAAATCCCTTATTTCCTGCTTTGCTTCCAGCTCGTTCAATGGCTTGCTCGATGTTGTCTGTCGTGAGCACTCCAAAGCTTACGGGTTGATTGTATTGCAATGCCATATTGGCAATCCCCTTAGTCGCTTCTGCTGAGACATAATCAAAATGTGGAGTCCCACCGCGGATGATCGCTCCCACACAGCAAATCCCATCATAATTTTTGCTTTGAAGCAATCTTTGTAAAACAAAGGGGATTTCATAAGCCCCTGGAGCTAGGATAAGAGAGAGAGAATCCTCTTCTCCTCCATGTCGCAAGAAACAGTCTTTGGCTCCTTCGATCAAGCGATCTGTGATGATGTGGTTAAATCGACTTGAGAGGATGGCAATCCTCTCTTTTCCGCTAAGTTTGAGCTGTCCTTCTATAATTTTCATTCTAAATCCTTTATTTTGAAATTTCTGCAATTGCTAAGAGTTTGTCGATAAGAGATTCTAACTTTTGTGTCTCAATCATATTGGGACCATCACTAAGTGCGATACTTGGATCAAAATGAGTTTCCATAAAAAATCCATCCACTCCAGCTGCTGCTGCACTTTTTGATAGAAGTGGGACAAAGGAGCTGTCTCCTCCACTTTTTCCACCCCCAGCTCCAGGCATCTGCACACTATGAGTAGCATCAAAAATCACAGGTGCAAATTCACGCATGATCTTCAAGCCTCGCATATCCACCACAAGATTCCCATAGCCAAATGTACTTCCTCGCTCTGTGAGCCACACCCCATATTTTTGACTTTGACTATAGGTCGCCTCAGATCCTCCACGCGTCTTGATTGCTTTGAGCACGCTATAGCGCATATCAGCAGGATTCATAAACTGACCTTTTTTGATGTTGATGATTTTGTCAGTTTGAGCCACAGCGACGATGAGATCAGTCTGGCGGCACAGAAAGGCTGGGATTTGGATCACATCTGCTACTTCAGCAATCTTTGGAGCTTGAAAACTCTCATGGATATCTGTGATGATTTTGTAGCCAAACTCTTGCTTGATGGCTTTGAGGATTTCCACTCCCTCTTCAAGCCCAGGTCCGCGATAACTATCCAAACTTGTGCGATTGGCTTTGTCAAAGCTTGATTTGAAATAAAAATCGATTTTGGGATTCTCTGCGATGGGTTTGAGCAAAGAAGCGATTTTGGATAAATTTTCATAACTTTCAATGACACAGGGTCCGCTCATTAGAATCATTATTTCTCCTTATTTGGATTGGGGATAGTCACTTTTGATGACGCGAAATTCTTTGGTTTTTAGATCATAGTTCATAATCTCTCCAGTCTCGATTATATAATACCAGCCAAAAATTTTGATTTCATCGTTTTGAAACTTCTCTTTGATGAATGGGTGGGTTAGAAGATTGTCAATCTGCACTTCGATGTTGATTTGTTCTGTGAGCCAAATGCGCTTAGCGATCGTTTTGGGAGAGAGAAGGGCGACTTGCTCTTTGACAGGATGAAGAAGCTCGATCCACTTCTGAAGATGCTCTGTATTTGCCCCAAAATGTTCATCATAGAGCGCCTTACAGGCACCACAGTTACTATGCCCACATACAACGATATTTTTGACACCAAGGAGGACAACGGCATATTCGATGGCTGAAATTGTCGCAAGATAAGTGTCGTTTTGGGCTGTGTATGGAGGGATGATATTCCCTACATTTCGCACGACAAAAAGCTCTCCTGGGAGTGTGCCTGTGATGAGATTGGGGACGACTCTAGAATCAGCACAGCCGATGAATAATGTCTCGGGATTTTGTTGTTTTTTGAGGCTTTCATAAAGTTCTTTGTGTTCGTTGTAGTCTTCTTCTTTGAACTTAATTGCACCTTGCAATAATTTATCCAATTTTTTCCTTAAAATGCGCGTTTTGTTTGGTGTAATTATAGCAGTAAGTGGGAGGGCATCTTGAAAGAGATTGTGGATTTTATCGTGCAAACCGTTGGTGATTGGGGGTATTTGGGGATTTTTTTGATGATGTTTTTGGAATCAAGCTTTTTTCCTTTTCCAAGTGAGGTGGTGATGATTCCAGCGGGATATTTGGTGCATCAAAATGAGATGAATGCATTTTTGGCTTTTGCTTGTGGGGTGGGGGGAAGTCTTGCTGGAGCTTTGCTGAATTATTGGATCGCTTATAAAATGGGGAGAGCTTTTATCTTGAAATATGGAAAGTATGTATTTTTTACTCCCAAAAGTATGCAAAAAATGGAAGATTTTTTTGAGCGCCATGGGCATATCAGCACATTCATAGGCAGGTTGATCCCTGCTGTGAGGCAGTATATCTCTCTTCCAGCGGGACTTTGTAAGATGAATCTGCCCAAATTTTGCTTCTTCACAAGTCTTGGGGCAGGGATTTGGGTAGGGATTTTGATGTGGATTGGTTATTCCCTTGGAGGGATTTTTGACAATCTAGACACTAAGCATCTCTTTGAGAGTGGAGCAAATGAATGGCTTAGCTCTCAAATTTATCAGTGGATTTTGTATGTTTTGATAGGAGTTGCCTGTGTGGTGGGAATCTACCTTTGGAGAAAAAGGGGTCAAAAATCCTAACCCCCCCCCCATCTTAAAAATTCTTAAATGATGAAAAATATCAAATCAAGGAGGAGACTTTGAGCTATCTTGCATATAGTGTGTGGATTTTGCTGGCATTGGCTTTGGGCACACTTCCCAAAAATCAAAAAATCGCCTTTGTGCTTTTGGGCATCTCTTGTATTGGATTTGTCTATTTGGGTGTGCTTGGATTGAGTGGAATCGCTGTTTTGATCAGTCTTGTGCTGTTGATGCTTGCATATGACAAGGTCAAATCTTTGTGGATTGAGATCATATTGGTTTTGGCTTGTTTTGCTTTGTTTTTCCACTATCTCCCAGGATTTGCAAATCCAAAGATCCTTGATAAAGTCTTAGTCAGTGATCAGAGTGCGCCTTTTAGTATGTATTTCAATCTGGATAAAGCTCTGATCCCCTTTGTGCTGTGCGTGCTGACTTCTTCATTATTTGTCCAAAAAACTCATCAGACAAGCAGAAATGCTGTATGGGGGTATCTGGCTTTGGCTTGTTTGGTGATTTTGCTCTTGTGTGTGGCGAGCGTTTTGGGTGGACTGAGATTTGAGTTTCATATCCCATCGTGGCTGCCCCTTTTTGTCTTGGCAAATTTGTTTTTTGTCTCATTTGTTGAAGAAACGCTTTTTAGGGGATATATTCAGCAGAGATTGAGTCACAAAATCGGTGCTTATCCTGCGCTATTTGCGGCGTCTTTTGTGTTTGGGTTCTATCACTTTTTCTGGGCTAATTGGCTTTTTGCCTTCTTTGCTGTTTTGGCTGGAGTGATTTATGGTCTGGCATGGATGATCTCACGCAATGTATGGGTGAGCACATTGTTTCATTTTGGATTGAATCTAACTCATCTGATCTTTTTTACCTATCCTTTTTATGCTCCTTATGCTCCAAATTTTCATTGATCATCGTTTGAGTATGATGGAGACTTGGATTTGCTTGGCAAGAGTGAGGAAGTCCTCAAGCTTCTCTCCTCTTAAAATCGTGATATAGAGGTTTTGTCTTCTTTTTGGATGATTGGGGGGATGATGTTTTCTTGCAAACAAGAATAAAATATCAGCATCCTTCCCACCCTACCATTTCTATCGCTAAAGGGGTGAATCCTCTCAAAATCAAAATGAGTTTTGAGGATCGCTTCGAGTTTTTTATCTTTATCTGTGGTGTTTTGAAATCTTGTGAAATTTAGCTTGGGATGATGGAGTTTTTGCGTGCAGTTTTTTGGAGGGAGAAAAGCAGGAGAATCATCGCAAGAGTGTAGAGGACTAGAAGGAGGTTTTCTAATCCTAGGCGAGGGGATCTATCGATGAGATTTATCGCTCCAAAGATAAGGATGGGTTTGTAGCAGGCAATCCATAGAGTAGTGATACTTGAGAGGATCGTGAGATACCGCCTAAATTCAAAAAATGGCTTTTGAGCTGTAGTGCAAAATGGTAGAGCAAGGATAGCCCCCGTAAAACTTAGGGCTAGTCCATAGGGGTTGAGTTTGGTAATGATTGAGGCATCTTGCAAAACCCTTGTTCCAAGATACAAAACCCCAAAACATCCAATAGCTACAAGCACCCAAGAGGCGATTTTGAGTAAATCGGTGTGGTGGTCTGAAGTGTGGCGATAAAACCAAAGCTGAATACGATCAATTGTGTTTCTTAGTCTTTCCCTTTTATTTATTTCTAGTATTTGTGCAGAATCGTTTTGCTTAATGTGGGGGATATAGAGTCCTTTGCTTTTTTTGTTGTTTATCACATCTTGTTTTGCAGTATCTTCAAATGTTTTTGTATCTTTTTCTAGATTTTTTATTTCTCCTCGATATCCAAGTTCAAGCTCTTTGGCATACAATTCAAGCTTATGCCATTTTTGAGATTCAAGATTATTTGATTGAGCATTGAGTGTTTCTTTGATTACGCGAAAGGAATCTTGAAGATTGATTGCGTGCTGAATTTGCAGATATGCTATCCCTCTGCCCATAAAATTATTTTCCTCACTTTTTTCTTCTTGTGCCTTTTCTTGAATATTTGTTTTGAGAACTTCAAGGGTTAGATGTGAAATATCCACTCCTGTAAAATGGGCTAATTTTGAATCTTTGAATACACTCATTGAAAAGCTTGGGGGCTGCACAAAGGTTGCAAAGTAGAAATTTGCAGTATCTAAAAATTTTGAATCATAAAATAAAGCTTTGTTCATAAAAATGGAGCGATGAAAACGAATAGCTCCAAAAAATTGAGTTGATGAAAAATTCGCATTGTCGAAAAAGATAGAGTGAGAAAAATCTAAAAATGTTTCACTCTCAAGTTTTATTGCAAAGATAGCGAAACATTTATTGAATCTACAATTTGCAAAGCCTATGCCTTTTCTTATTGAAAGATTTTGTAGTTCAACTTGATTATCAAAATGGGAATTCCTAAAATCTAATGCTTTAATAAAAACTCCACTAATCTCCACTTTGTTTTGAAAAAAGGAGTTAAAGCCTATAGACTGATTGTAAGCATTTGTCCCAAAAAACGATGAGTAAAAAGCCTGATGATATTCTTTGACTGTATTTGTGTCTAAGTCGCTTGGAATAGTTTTGGAGACTATCCCCCTAAAGTGTATGGGGGTTCTAAAGTCATAATTATTTAAGCTAAAACCAATACTCTCTTTTGTGAGTATTGAAAAATCAAAGTCGCTGTCAAATTTTTTTAAGTGATCATAGATTGTTTTAGTGCAGAGATAGTTTTCATAGATAGAAAACAGTTTGGTTTCACTAAAAGGATTGTTTGAAGGGGAAATATAGTAATTAATAAGTATGGGTAGAGGGGTAGGAGATTCAAATTGAACGATTTCGATAGTTAGGATAATACTATTTCTTTTTTTCTCAAGCTCTTGTCTTTGCATATCCTCAATAGATTTCAATAAAGAGTATTTTTCTTCTTGCATTAGATATATTCTTCACATTTTGGGCTTATACAAGCATGGGAAAATTTTTGTCCAAATTGCGTTAGGCGTAGCTGAGCATAGCGTATCAGCAATCTATCATTCCTTTTTCTGTCTATTTCTATGCATTCAATAAGGTTAAGAGTAGAGAGATGATCGCAGTAAAAATAAAATCGATCTTGAAAATCCAATTTTTCATTTTTACATTCATTGTATTTAATTTCTTGTCTGCATGGTGTGCCAGAATCAAAGAACAATGCTTTTGTTTTTACATCTATTAGAATTTCCTCTTCATCTTCTATTGTGTCGTGTTCCCATATCTCAAGAGAGTGGTTTTTCTTTTTAAGTAATACCAACATCACCGCCTCATCTTTGGAGAGTTGCTCTAGAATTTTGGGGAATGCAGGACTTAAGAATTTTTGTTTAGTTTTATCAATAGAGCCTTTAAGGATATTAAAAAACATTTCCCCAAGCAAAGTTTCATCAGGATTGATTGTCAATCCTGCAAGTGTGGGGAGCAAGATATTGGGTTGAGCTTCTTGTATATTTTTCTCATCGATTTCATTCTCGATTCTTTTGCACCATTTCCTAAATCTCACACCATACGCTCCACACAAAGTGAGTGGAGCTAAAATAAGATTTGCAGTTTTTGCCACATCTTCTAGCCCCTTTCCAACTTCCTTCAAAGCCGGCTGAAGAGTATCGTGATAAACCTCATTTGCATCAAATTTAATATCAATGTTGAAACCCATTTACAATCCTTTCATCACTTCCAAAATCCAAGGCAAAACAGCGATTCCCACATCTACACCTTTATCAGCTACAAAACGCAATACTTCAGAGATTTTGCTTTTTGCCTTTTCTTTATTTATGTTTTTTAAACCTTCGATCGAGGCCAATAATTCTTCTAATTTTGCTTTGTCTTTATTGCCAATAGAAGAGGAAGGAATTTCTTGGATAGATTGTAGGATTTGCTCAAATGTGATGATTTGATTTATGGTTGCATTTGCTGAAATAGAGGGGCTATTGTTGATGTGGATATTTGGGCTTGGAGTATGTGTAAGCGTGTCTTTGAGTTTGGCACAATATAGCTCTAGTTTTCTAATCATTGTTTCTAAATCTTCTTTGTATGCCAAATAGTCAAGAATGGACAGTCTCCATTCCTTATTTTCCGCAATTGAACGAAAAGAAAGACTTTTATCTTGATCTGCATAGAATTTTCTTAGTTTTCTAAAACATTCTCGAATTTTTTCATCTATACTTTCTTCCAAGACTTGCTTTGCATTGGCAATATCTTTTTCTATAATCTCAATTTGTTCTGAATTTTTCACTCCCACACTCCTATATCAATTTTTGAAATTTGCTCTTCAATTTCCAAGCTTGTAGTGAGGGTTTGGATGATTTTTTGGAAGTGATCAAAGTCGATTTCCTCTCCTTTGTGGCTTTTGAGATATTTATCTAGCACTTGATAGCCTCCGATTTTGTATTCCCATACTTCCAAAGACACACGATCAAAATATAAGTTTGGATTGACAAAGATTTTGCTTTGGAGATATTTGCTTTGCTCTATGGTGAGATTTTTGGATTTGGGGTCGATGTAGAGGGGCTCACCGATGGAAGGATCAAGATCTGCATCTCTAAGCAAATGCAGAGAAATCAGCTTCTCTCCAAGCTCACTGAGTTTTAAAAACACTTTTTTATCTTCCACAAAAGGGATTTTAGGGAAATCGATCTTGAGAAATTCAATATATCGTTCCCTATATCCTCTGTGAAATAGAACGGCATAGATATATCCTAGAATCACCTCTGGGGAGAAATGCTCTTGATAGAGGGCATTGATTTTCTCTCTAAATTTTTGAGTGAAATTCTCCACTCTCTCTTCTTCCATCTCTTTATCAAAAAGTGTTTTTTCTTTCTTTTTGATTCTGTCTGTGGGGTAGAGATAGAGAGGGAAGATTGTTCCTGCACCAGTATTTCCTCCCCCCATCATTGAAAAATCCATAATCGTATCTACCATTGTAACTGCACACCATTTGCCCTCAAGTCTAAATTGTCTTGCAACATTAAGTCCAAAATTTTCTTTATTAAGAAAATGCTCCATAACCTCGCCTCTTGGCATACAATGAAATCCCTTGGATTTTCCAGTGTAGTAAGTCCAACGCATATCAAAAGGGCGATATTGAACTTGAATATATTTGGATGCGTCATTTTGTGTTTTTTGAAGTTCTTTTTTAGCAAATTGAATTTGCCAATCTCTTGAATCCGCTCCTAGATCAAATTGTTTTCTTGCTTCCTCTATCTCCAAATCCATAAAAAGGCGAATATTGTCTTTTAGGTTTTTTAGAGAATCTTGTGAAGCATTTTTGGAAAAGACAAAGTTATCTCTTCCTCCAACAATCCCAACACTTGAGATTCTAAACATATCCTTGACACTCACCCCCTTATCATATTTGAGCTTGAGTTCCTCATCTTGGGGGATGAAGAGATAGTGAGGCTCTTTTGGTGCAAGAGAAGTCCAAGGGATGCCTTCAAGTGAGTTTTCTAAAAGGAAGCGATATTTTTCTGTGCGTTTTCCATAGAGATCGTAGTGGAGGATTTGGGGGAGTTTTGGCTTTTTGGGAGATTTGATGAGGATATTGATGCTCACTCCTTGCATGATGTCAAAGACATTATCATCTTTGCTTCCATCTGGGGCTTGTTCTTTTTTGCGTGCGTTGCCATGAAGATCTAGGATATAGATGGTGTCAAAGGTTTGCATCAGGGCATATCTCATCCCTCTAAAAGTGGGATTGTCTAAGAATCCATTGTTTGAAATAAAGGCAAAAATCCCACTTTCTTGAGAGGCAATTTTGGATTCTGCAAAGCGGATAAATTTCACATAGTCATCAAGAAGCCATTTTGGATTTTTCTCATTTTCCAGTTTGCGTTCTTTGATGAGTTTGTCTAGGTAACGCTTTGCTTTGATGAAGTCTTGATGTTGTGTTTGTTTTTCATGGTCATACTGGAGTTTGTTGTATTTGGTGAGGTTTTCTTTGAGTTCGACTTGCTGAAAATCTTCTAAGTTTTGTTTGGAGGGTTCAAGTCCATAAGAGGTCCGGATCTCGTATTCATAGAGTCCTTTGTTGCCACTTGCTCCACTATAGGGTGGGTTACCTGTGATGATGAGGATTTCTTGCTCTTTGATTCCTTGAGCCTTTTTGTATTCTTCTTCTAGGCTTAGCATCCCTGCAAATGGGTTTCTTGAAGTTTCTTCATCAGCAAGACTGAGATTATAGAGTGTGTTTGTCAGAGCAATATTGAGACTTTCATTCTCTTCTAAGGGTGTTCCAAACTCTTCTTTGAAAGTTTGAGAGAGTTTGAGATGAGCGATTGTGTAGGGAGCGATTAGAAACTCAAATCCACAAAATCTTGATAGCAGTGCCTTGGGATTGTAGCGTGGGCTGTTTTTGGGAGTGTTTTGCAATGCTTTGCGAAAGGCTTCAAGTAGAAATGTCCCTGTCCCTGTTGCAAAATCTAGAAGTGTGATATTTGGATTGGTGAGGGCTTGGGCCAAGCCCTCTTTTTGTTTAAATGTTGTTTTGAGAATAAAATCAATGGAATTGATGATGAAATCCACCACGGGAGCGGGAGTGTAATACACTCCCCTAAGCTCTCTAAGCTTGGGATCATATGAAGCTAGAAAAGTTTCATAGAAATGAAGATAGGGGTCTTTGTGGATGTATTCTCCTAAAAGATTTTTTTCACTGATTTTATTGAGCTCTGAAATGATTGTAGAAATATCGATGTGATTGATAATGGCAATGATTTCTTTAATCAACCATTTAATCGAATCTAGTTCATCAAGATTATCTAAAAATCCGCTCATTGCACGAATAAGAGGGAAAGATTTGGGAATGAAGCTTTTGGTATTAAAAAGTGTGATGTGTTCATCTTGTGAGCTATTGAGTTTGGCAAGGAATAGACTATAAGTCAGAGTTTGAGCAAAACTATCGCAAAAATCTTGAAAAGTGAGATCTTTATAAAGCACATCTTTAAAAGTGCAAAAGAGACTTAAGACAATTTTGTCATCTTCTTTTGAAAGTAAGTCATCTTTGAGAAGTCTTGTTCTAAGACTTAGGGCAGTGGCAAACTCTTGGGCTGAACTGATGGGAGTGGGAGCGTGTGAGAAAAAGATAGAAAAAAGATCTTGAAGTTCTTGGGCTTTTTGTGCAAGAGTTGCTTTGTGTTTGAGGATGGATGGGATCTCATCTAAGAAGCAGATTCTGAACTCTTTGTAGATTTGAGGGTTTGCTTTGTCATCAAGTCGCACAAGAGCAAAGGAGAGATAATCTGTGAGCATAATATTTGGACTAAGTTTGGTGTATTTAAGAATTTGATCACTTTGAGAAATTTCTTGTAAATTGATATTGACGCGTTTGTTTTCGATGTAGCCTAGAGTGAGGGAGTTTTGCGTGATAAGAAAATCAGGTGCTCCTCTACCTTCTTTGTCGTTATTGGGTTCGTGGATGATTTTGAGATTTTTGTTTGGTTGCACATCTGCAAAAGCTTGGATGAGGGTTTGTAATGCCCCTCTGTGGGTGTGTTCTTTGTCTTTGGGGGAGATGGATTTGATGGCGTTAAGATAGTTGATGAGGGCTTCTTGCATTCTGATTCCTTTACTCGTTGCGTAACACTTCTAGCAGATTAACTTGTGAGGCTTTGTGTGCAGGATAATATGAAGAAAAGCAGACGATGATGACTGATCCAATAGCGATCATCACTCCATCTAGCCAAGAAAAATCAAGCGGGAGTTTGGTCGTCCCATACACATCAGCAGGCAAAGAGATGATAGGGAAGTGTGAGAGAAACTCCATCACGCCAAACCCTAGAGCAAACCCCAAGACGATCCCCCCAAAGCCCAAAGTGATCCCAATAGCAAAAAACGCTCTCTTGATCTCTGCCTTGCTCGCCCCCATACTTAAGAGTAGGGCAATCTCTTTGCGTCGATTCATCACCACCATCAAAAGTGAGCTGATGATATTCAGTGAAGCCATCAAGATGATCAAGAGCAGCACGATAAAAAGCGCGCGTTTCTCTAGTTCCATAGCCGAGAAAAGATTCCCATTTTGATGCCACCATCCCTCCACAAAAAAGCGATTTTGAAACTTTTGAGTCAAGAATTTGGAGATATCCTGATAGTCTTGCATCGGATTTGCCGAATCGATATGGATCCCATCATAGAGATTGGAGCTGATTCCTTTGATCTTGGCTAGAGATTCTAGGGAGGTATAGCTATAGCCACGATCATAGGCTCTGATCCCTGAGTGGAAAAACCCCTTGACTTCAAAGCGCTTCATCGTAGGAGCGAAACTCAAAGCACTAGGAGAGAGATCTGTGAAAAACAAGACGATCTTCTCATCAGGCTGGATTCCATAAGAGTTATAAAAGTCCTCTCCCATCACAAGATGAAAGGGCTGCATCTGCTCTCCTCTGAGGGCTTTTTGCAAGATAGGATTGGTCTGTCCCTCAAGCACAGAATCGATCCCAAAAATCACAGTCGGGAAAATGCCATAGGGAGTCTTGATCATAGCATAAGACTGAAGATAGGGACTGAAGCTAAGGTGGGGGAATTGGACTTGAAGCTGATAGAGGAGATCTTTGGGGATGGCGTTTTTACCCATACTTTTGATGTTGAGTGGGGCATTCATGATGAAGATCTTTTCTTGCAACTCCTTAGTCACCCCATTCATGATCGCCATCGCCACACAGAGCACCATCACTCCGATAGCGATCCCCAGAAATGCTATGAGACTGGTGATAAAGATAAAGGGTTGAGTTTTGTCAAATTTGAGATATTTGGGCAGAAGGAATGAGGAAAGACTCATTGAGTTTTCCTAGCCAGAAGTCCTTTCTTGGGTCCGCTTTTGCCATGGCATTGCTTGTATTTCTTGCCACTTCCACAGGGGCAAACTTCATTTCTTGCGATCTTCCCTCCAAATGGTCGCTCACTGATTTCTCTTGGAGCAAACTCCTCCTCTAGGTTTTGCAAAGCCTGCTTATTGGCTTCCTCTTGGTGAGCTTGGAGCTTGATGAGATGGAGCGTCTTGATCGTCTCGATCTTGATTGAATTGCGCAATTCCAAGAAGAGGTTGTAGCTCTCTTTTTTGTATTCCACAAGTGGATCTTTTTGATTGTAGCCTCTAAGTCCGATTCCTGTTTTGAGATTGTCCATCATATAGAGATGCTCTCTCCAAGTAGTATCCAAGACTTGCAGATAAATGATCCTCTCAATCTCATGTCTTTGATCTGGCTCCAAGACGCTCATTTTTGCATTGTAGTTTTCATTGAGTGTCTCTAGGATCTTTGTATGGAGTTCTTGATAGTCTAGATTCTCAAGATCTTTGATCTCAATCTCTGCCCCAAAGCTCTCTTGAAAATGGGCTTGCAATTTTTGGAGATCATAGTTTTGAGAATGGATCTCTGGTGTGATGTCTTGCTGGGCTAGAAATGAAGAAACCACCACTTCCTGATCTTCTGCGATCTTAGAGCTGATATCAAACTCACTATCTAGGAGCTGATTTCTTAGGCGATAGACTGCTTTTCTTTGTTCATTGGCAACATCATCATATTCCAAAAGATGCTTTCTAGATTCAAAGTGAAGGCTTTCGACTTTCTTTTGTGCATTTTCTACAGATCGTGTGACAAGAGAGGATTCGATATGTTCTCCATCTTTAAGCCCTAGTTTTTCCATGATCCCCTTGATCTTATCACTTCCAAAGATTCTCAAGAGATTATCTTCAAGACTCAAATAAAACTGACTCACCCCCGGATCTCCCTGTCTTCCACTTCTTCCCCTAAGTTGATTATCGATCCTTCTGCTCTCATGGCGCTCCGTGCCGATGATATAAAGCCCTCCTAGCTCTTTGATCTCATCTGTGAGCTTGATATCCACTCCGCGTCCTGCCATATTTGTAGCGATAGTGACAGCTCCTTTGTTCCCTGCATCTTTGATGATCTCTGCTTCTTTGGTGTGCTGCTTGGCATTGAGCACAGTATGTGGGATACGCTCTTTTTTGAGAAGCTCATGCAAGGTCTCACTTTTTTCGATACTTGCAGTTCCCACAAGCACAGGCTGACCCTTAGCGTGCAATTCTTTGATCTTCTCAATCACAGCATGAAATTTCTCTCTCTCACTTTTGTAGATCAAATCATTGAGATCTTTTCTTTGCACAGGGATATTTGTAGGGATACTCACGACATCAAGATTATAGATTTGGAGAAATTCTCCTGCCTCAGTTTGAGCTGTCCCTGTCATTCCTGCAAGTTTGTCATAGAGGCGGAAGTAGTTTTGGAAAGTAATATCTGCTAGAGTCTGACTTTCTTCTTTGATCGCGACATTTTCTTTGGCTTCAATGGCTTGATGAAGCCCCTCACTGAAGCGTCGCCCCTCGCTGAGTCTTCCTGTGAACTCATCTACGATGACAACTTCATTGTTTTGGAGGACATAGTCTTTGTCTTTGATGAAGAGATAGTTGGCTTTGAGGGCTTGATCTAGGTGATGAGCAAGAGAGGCATTTTCGATATTGTAGAGATTATCTACACCAAAGAGTTCTTCTGCCCTTTGGATCCCTTCTTCACTTAGGAGAATCACACGGTTTTTTTCATCGATTGTGAAGTGTTTTTCATTTTCTAGTTTTTTGGCTACCTCATTGGCGACTTGATAGTTTTCTAGTTTTCTATTGGCAGGTCCTGAGATGATTAGAGGAGTCCTCGCCTCATCAATGAGGATAGAATCCACTTCATCCACGATGGCAAAATAATGATGTCTTTGCACCTTTTGATCAAGAGAGTATTTCATATTGTCCCGCAAGTAATCAAACCCAAATTCATTGTTTGTCCCATACACAATATCACTCGCATAGACTTGCAAGCGCTCCTCTTCACTTGTAGATCCAGTGATATATCCGATGGAATACCCCAAAAACTCATAAAGCTCTCTCAAATCTTCCGCATCTCTTTGAGCCAAATAATCATTGACTGTGACGACATGCACACTTTTTCCCACCATCGCATTGAGAGCCACAGCCAAAGTCGCTACAAGAGTTTTTCCCTCACCTGTTTTCATCTCCGCGATCTTCCCATCATGAAGCACCATTCCACCGATGAGCTGGACATCATGATGGCGTTTATTGTAGATCCTGCGACTTGCCTCACGCGTGATGGCGAAACTATCATTGAGCACAGAATCAAGTGAGACTTCTTGATTTTGCACCTTTTGTTTGAGTGCATGAAAGGCACTTTGAAGTTCTTCTTGACTTAAGCTTTGATAATGAGATTCCAATGCATTGATTGAGCGCACACGGCGTTCGTATTTTTTGAGCATTCTTGAATTGCGTGTCCCAAAAATTGAACCAAAAACAGATAAAAACATTTAACTAACCCCTTAAATGATTGAAGTATCAGACATAATGTAGTGCTATCTCAATTTTAACACAAGCACTATAAAATATTGGGATCAAAGACTTTTGCAAGGAAATAAAGATGCGAAAACTCATCATTAGCTGTATTGGGGTTGTGTTTTGTTTTGGATTGGATCAAAATCTCTCAAGCCTCAAAGCAGATTTCATCCAATACACAATGAAAGATCAAAAAGGAGGCGTGTATTACTCTGGCTCTCTACTCGCCCAATCTCCTAGTAGCGCAAAATGGGAATACAAAACCCCCATCCAAAAGATCGTCTATCTCAAAGATTCAAACCTCATCTCTTATGAGCCTATGCTCTCTCAAGCTGTCTATATGAAGATGGAGCGCACCATCGACTTTCTCAAAATCATCCAAAGTGCCAAGCAAGACAAAGAAAATCCAAATCTCTACAAAACTCTCATCGATGGAAAACTCTACCTCCTACATACTCAAAATGCCATACCAAGCAAGCTAGAATATGAAGATGAGCTAGGCAATCATATGGTCATCGAGCTCCAAAATGTCATCCTTAATTCAAAGATTCCCAAAAAAGAATTTGAGTTTGTTTTGCCCAAGGGTGTTGATGTGATCAAGCATTGATGGATATGAGCAGCTTTTGAGAATCTGATAGTATTGCAGGCTCAATTCATATATGAAAGGGTCTTGTTTGAACTATTCAGATACTTTTTTCTCTCTACTTGTGCCACTTGTTGTGATCGCACTTGTGCTACTTAGCAAACGAATCGTTTTGTCGCTTTTTGTTGGGATTGTTTTGGGAGGGGTGATGATGCACTATCAAAACCCTCTTGAAATCTTCTCCTATGTCTATCAGAAAATCTCTTCAGTGTTTTATAGCTACCAAGAGGGGGTCATCGAGCCAAATTGGTATGGAATCTATGTCTTTTTGTTTTTGGTGATTCTAGGGATTTTGTCTCAGATGGTTGTGTATTCTGGTGGGGTAGGGGCATTTGTGACTTGGGCAAGATCCAAGGTCAAAGATGCGCGTAGCTCAGAGTTTATCGCTTTTATCGCTGGGATTGTGATTTTTATCGATGATTATTTCAATGCCCTCACAGTCGGACAGATCGCCAAACCCCTCAACCAAATCCACGCCTCAAGTCGCGAGCGTCTAGCCTATATCATCGATAGCACCTCTGCACCCATTTGTGTGATTGTCCCTATCTCAAGCTGGGGCGCATACATCATCGGGATTTTGCAAAGCAACCTACCACAGGGCTCTAGTAATGCCCTTTTTGTCTTGCTTGAGAGCATTGGAAGCAATTTTTATGCATGGTTTGCTTTGATTGCTGTGTTTTTGACAATCCTTTGGAGGGTGAATCTCCCTATTATGCACAAAAACATCAATGTCAATCAAGCCCAATCCAAGCAAGAAAATTCCCACAAAGATTCCCAAGTCTATCTCCTCATCGCTCCAATCCTGACTTTGATTCTCTCCATCGTGTTTATGATTTTCTACACAGGCTATAAGGCGAGTGGCTCACTTGAGATCTTTACTATGCTTGCCAACACAGACACTGCATTTGCTCTATTTTGTGGAGGATTGATCGCTCTAGGTGTTTCACTCTTTATCTCAAGGAAAGAAATCGCGCCCATGGATTATGCAGCGATTTTCATCAATGGGATCAAAAGTATGCTTCCAGCGATTGTGATCTTGGTGCTTGCATGGGCGATTGGACCTGTGATCAAAGAAGATTTACAAACTGGTGTATATCTAGCCAATCTTGCCAAAACCACTCTGAGCGAGCATAGTTTGCTTCTCCTTCCTGTGTTTTTGTTTCTTATTTCTGCTTTTATTTCTTTTAGCACAGGTACAAGTTGGGGATGCTTTGCGATTATGATCCCAATTGCAGTGGAGCTTAGCACTCAAAGTGGAGGAGATGCCATCATCGCGATCTCTGCTGTGCTCTCTGGTGCCGTCTATGGAGATCATACCTCTCCTATGTCTGATACGACGATTCTCTCCTCAATCGGCGCAGGCTGCTCATTACAAAGCCATTTCATCACCCAATTCCCCTATGCAGCCATCGCTGCCTTTTTTGCATTGATCGCATTTGTGCTCCTCTCTATGGGTTCTAGCACACTGCTTGCATTTGCAATCTCATCTGTGCTTTTGATCAGCACTTTTTATATCTTGGGCAAAAAATATGGAGGAGAGCTAAAAATTTGAGCTTAGCTCTTTTTGCGTCTTATTTGTTTTGGGGGAGGGGGAGTAGGATGAGATAGAAGATGAGCTCTAGGATTGCTTTTGTGAGCACTACAAGGGAGTGGGGGATCATCTTGGGTGTTTTGTGTTTGATTTTGGCTTTGATGCTTGGATGGAGATTCTGGACTTTTCAGACTTATATCAAGGCTGACAAACAGCGCCTAGAAGCTCGCATCCTCAACCAATACTACAAAAACCACAAATGGGTTTTGAAGCTCAAAGCCACAAATGGTCTCATCCTCTACACCACAAGCAAAGAAGATCTCAAAGATTTACAAAATCGCACCATCTCAATCTTTGGCAAACCTGCCAAATGTAGCTTTTATGATTCTTTTAGAAGTTGCTTTTTTATCACTTTTTCATTTGATGTGATGCCCAAAGATTGGCGTAGTATCTTTTATGATTACATCGCCTCACAGCACCAAGATGAGAAGATGAGCAAACTTTATCAAACCCTCTTTTTTGCCTCCTCCCTCTCCAAAGAATGGAGGGATCTCTCTACTTCACTCAAGATCGCCCATCTCCTAGCTATCAGTGGCTTGCATTTGGGAATCCTAGCCTTTGTGTTTTATCTCTTTCTCTCTCCCATCTATCAGTTTTTGCATTCTCGCTTTTTTAGCTATCGTAATCATCTTTTTGATCTTGGAGTGCTGCTTCATATTGCTCTACTAGGCTATCTCTTCTTGCTTGACTTTCCTCCAGCATTTTTGAGGGCTTATGTGATGAGTTTGATGGGATTTTTATTTTTTTATTTTCATTTTGCCTTGCTAAATTTTTCATTTCTTGCTCTATGTGCGCTTTTGATCCTAGCACTCTTCCCTCATTTTTTCTTCTCTATTGGTTTTTGGTTTTCACTTAGTGGGGTGTTTTATATCCTTTTGTTTTTCAAATACTGCTCTTTAGATCAGATCCGCTCTTCTTGGATCAAGGCCCTAGTGATTTTATGTCTTCTCAATCTTGTTTTGTTTTTCAATATGTTGCCCCTCACACATTTATTTTTCCCTACATTTGCCCTTTACTCATGGCTAGCTATCCCTCTAAGTATCCTCTTTGCTCCCTTCTTTGTCTTGGTTTTTATCTTGCATCTTGTGGGATTTGGTGGGATACTAGATCCCTATCTACTTCCAAGCCTTACTCTGTCATTTGATCAAATTGCATTCTTGATTCCTTGGTGGGTGGGTTTGGTGTATGTGGGGATAAGTCTTGGGGCGATTTTTTCTCGCCTGATGTATTTTTGCTCTCTTGGAGCGGGCTTTACGCTTTGGGTGTATTTAGTGAGCAAAATGCTCTAAGAGAGAGTAAAATCGCAAGCTTATATTTTGGATTATCTGGAATGAAATGTTAAAAAAGATTAGAGATTTTAGTGAGCTTGTTGCTTTTGAGCATACGATTTTTTCTGCTCCATTTATGCTGATCGCACTTTTGTGTGCATCTCTCCAAAAAAATTCTTCACTTTGGTTTGGCTTTGAGACTTTGATTTTGTGCCTTTTGGCTTTGATTTTTGCGCGCAATTTTGCGATGACTTTCAACCGCTACATCGATCGTGATATCGATGCCAAAAATCTCAGGACACAGAATCGCCCAAGTGTAGATGGACGGATTGGAGCAAAGATGATGCGATACCTTATCTTGATCAATGCACTAGGATTTGTATCCATTAGCTATCTGATCAACTCTCTTGCTTTTGCTCTCTCTATCCCCTTTCTCTTTATCCTTGGCTTTTACTCCTATATGAAGAGATTCTCATATCTTGCTCATCTTGTGCTTGGAGTCAGTCTTGGACTAGCACCGATTGCAGGCTGTATCGCTGTGCTTGGAAGTGTGCCTCTGTGGTGTGTGTTTCTCTCTTTGGGTGTGCTATTTTGGGTGGCAGGCTTTGATCTACTTTATTCACTCAGTGATATTGAGTTTGATCGCGCTCATCGTCTTTTTTCGATCCCCAGTATTTTTGGAGAATCCAAAACTTTAATCATCTCACGCTGTTTTCATGGATTGAGCTTTGGGTTTTGGGGGTTGTTTGTATGGAGTTTTGGGGGAAATGCCATTGCATATTTGGGAGTTTTGGCTTGTGGGATGATCTTGCTTTATGAACAATATTTAGTTAGTCTTGATTTCAAAAACATCCCCAAGGCATTCTTTGTGAGCAATGGATATTTGGGATTTGTGTTTTTGGGGGCAATCATTTTGGATGGATTATTGAATGGATAGTTTCATAGAGCAGTGCATCAAATTAGATCTTGGTTCGCGCATCATCGAGCGCAGGCTCAATCTTGCTTTGCTTGAAGTCAAAGACATAGATGGAGAGAGCTTGCAAGAATTCTCCTATCTCAACCAAAAAGAAGAAATGGGGATTGAAAAATGGCTTAAGATCGCCAAGGGAAGAGATTATGATGGGGATGAAGTGATGCTTGAGCTTCTGCTAGAGATGTATAAAAAGCTAGAGAGAATCGAGCAGAAGATCTTCTCAGAAGATTCCTCCCTTCTCACACTCCCTATCCAGACTCAAACTCTTGGCATAGGGCATGAGTTTTTGTGTCTGGCAGAAAGCTTTGAGAGTGAGAGGATTTATTATGCGAGATTGGATCTTCCCATATTTCCTAGCAAAATCATCCCACTCTATTGTCAGATGCTCACACCAAACATCGCTAAAATCATCAAAATGGGAAGTTTGCATACCAAAAGCTATGATCACTACATCGCAGAATGTGAAAGGTTAGAAATACAAAAGAAACGAGAGGAGGAGAGAAAATGAGTCTTTGGATAGAAGAGAATCTCAATCTTATTTTGAGTGGCTTTATCGGATTGGCTGCGTTTTTGATTTTGCTTTTTACCTACCTAAAAGATCTAGAATCATCCAAACGCCTAGATAAGTTTGAAGTCGCGATTGACAATCTCCACGATGAGATCTACAAGATTCAAAAAATTCTCAAAAAACTTCAAGATGAGCAAGAAGACAAGACACAAGAGATTATCGCTCAAGTTGAGACATACACCAAGGACATCATCACCAATTCTCTAAGCAAAACCTATGAGCACCTTGAGAGTATTGAACAGCGTGTCAATGATGAGATCAAGATGGCAGCCAACAACCTCAGTAGCTTAGATGGCAAAATCCGTGAGCTGGAGTTTTTCTCAAGCAGTTCAGCCAATACCATCGATGAGAAAAAGATCCTCTCACTTCTAGAATCAGGCAAAAGTGTAGATGTCATCGCCAAAGAATTAGGGATCACACGAGGAGAAGTGGAGCTTCTTTTGCAGCTTTCACATACTGCTTATGAGGGAGAAAAAGCGTGAACAACAAAATCTCTCAATGGTTTGGCAAATTTGCCTCACATCCTTTTCCCACATCGATTCAAAAAGTGATCAATTCTAGCTATGTCAAACTCTTTGGGATTGATTTAGATGAATTTGATGAGGCTCAAAGCTATCCGACCCTCAACCACCTCTTCACACGCGAATTGCGCAAAGAACGCCCCATCGATCAAGAAGATGGAGTCTGGATCTCCCCCACAGATTCTCTCATCATGGCCTCTGGTGTGATCAGTCACAATCTTGCTTTGCAGATCAAAGGTATGAGCTATGGGGTGAGCGAGTTTTTGGGTGAGGTGATTGAAGATGGATATAGCTATCTCAATCTCTATCTCTCACCCAAAGATTACCATCGCTATCATGCTCCTTGTGATTTGGAGATCTTAGAAGTGCGCTATTTTGGAGGCGAGCTTTTGCCTGTCAATCAAGCATCTTTACTCAAAAACCACAATCTCTTCATCCGCAATGAGCGAGTCGTAGTAGTCGCACAAGATGAGAGAGGGGAGAGAGTGTATTATGTCGCTGTGGGTGCGCTCAATGTAGGACAGATGATTTTGCATTTTGAGCCACGCTTGCATACCAATGCCAAAGCCAATGCTCGCACAATCTACACTTACAAAGAACCCATCAGAATCAAAAAGGGTTGTGAGATGGGATTATTTAAGATGGGATCAACAATCGTTTTGATCGCATCAGAAGTGGAGTTTGAAGTCCAAGAGAGAGCAAAAGTGCGCTTTGGAGAAAGGATAGGGAGGAAAAAATGATAGATCAAATTAGAGCATTACTCAAAGAATGTGATGGCTTACTTGTCGCACATTATTATCAAAGAGATGAAGTTGTAGAGATCGCTGATCTTACGGGTGATAGCTTGGAGCTAGCAAGGAAGGCAAGCCAGAGTGAGCGAAGCCTTGTTGTGTTTTGTGGGGTGGGATTTATGGGACAGAGTGTGAAGATTTTGGCTCCTCATAAGCGTGTGATTATGCCTCGTCTTGCCTGCTGTTCGATGGCTAGGATGATTGATGATACATATTTTGATGAAAGCATTGCACTGATGCAAAGCTATGGCATCCATGATATCTTCCCCATCACCTATATCAATTCCAACGCCCAAGTCAAAGCCAAAGTCGGTGCCATGGGTGGAGTAGTATGCACAAGTGCCAATGCTGGCAAAATCTTTGAATATGCTCAAAGCCATCGCAAAAAGATCTTTTTCTTGCCAGATCGATGTTTGGGACTAAATCTTGCCAAGCGCTATGGGATCAAATCAGCCATCTTAGGCGTCTCAAGCAAGGAAGAGGTCATCGATGCAGATATCATCTGCTACAATGGATTTTGTTCCGTGCATCAGCTCTTTAGTGTTGAAGATATCGAGTTTTATCGTTCAAAATATCCCGAGATTCTCATCGTCACGCATCCAGAATGCCCTCCAGAAGTTGTAGAGAGGTCAGATTTCGTCGGATCTACAAGTCAGATCATTCAGTATGTCACCTCTCTAGCCCCAGATCAAAAAGTGGCAGTTGGCACAGAATACAATCTTGTGAATCGATTGAGAAAGCCATACAATGGTGAGAATCACACCTTTGTGCTCTCTTCAACCAAACCCGAATGCCCCACGATGAATGAAACCACTCTTGAAGACATTCTCAAAGTCTTGCAAGCCTACAAGGATCAAAACCCCTATAATGAGATCCAAATCCCTCAAGAAGTAGGCGCTCTTGCCAAGCAAGCACTAGATAAGATGATGGAGCTCTCCAAGTGAGGGAGATCCAAGATCGGCGATGTTATGAGTTTTTGAAATCTGCGCTAGAGGAGGATTGGGGAAGGGGGGATTTGTTTTCTCTGATCGCGCAAGATGAGCAGATCCAAGCCCAAATCATCGCCAAAAGTGATGGGATCTTCTCTGGTGCTTATTATCTTCAGATGCTTTCTTGGATGATGGGATTGGAGCTTGAGTTTTGTTTGCAAGATTCTCAAGCCTTTCATAGAGGGGATATTCTTGTGAGGCTAAGTGGAAGCTATCTTGAGATCCTAAAAAGTGAGCGTGTGATGCTCAATCTCCTCCAGCATAGCAGTGGGATCGCTACACAAACGCATCACTTCATGCAAAAGATCTCAGATCTTCCTGTGTCTTTGCTAGATACACGCAAGACACGGCCACTTCTGCGTGAGTTTGAAAAATACTCTGTCAGAAATGGAGGTGGTAAGAATCATCGCTTCGGACTTGATGATGCACTGATGCTCAAAGACACTCATCTAGCAAAGATTCCCAATCTAAAAGCATTTATCCTCAAAGCAAGGCAAACTCTTCCTTTTACCACTCGCATTGAAGTTGAGTGTGAGAGTCTGAAGCAGTGCAAGGAAGCCTTTGGACTAGGGGTAGATATCATTATGTGTGACAATATGCAAGTAGAAGAAATCCTAGAAGTCGTCAAACTCCGCGATGCACACTATCCTTCTATCTTGCTAGAAGCCAGTGGCAATATCACTCTAGAAAATATCAGAGAGTATGCCTCAAGTGGCGTGGATGCCATCTCATGCGGTGCTTTGATCCATCAGGCGACTTGGCTAGATATGAGTATGAAAATTTCCTAAATTTTTGCAAAAAGTAACCAAAAAACACATTACAATCCGCGTTTTTATTTTTAAGGAGAAAAAATGTTGGATCAAAAAACCATTGAAATCGTCAAATCAACAGCACCTATTTTGAAGGAAAGAGGAGAGGAGATCACAAAAGAGTTTTATCGTGATATGTTTGAGCGCTATCCTGAGGTCAAGCCTATGTTTGATATGGGTAAGCAAAAGAGTGGATCTCAGCCCAAAGCCTTGGCAACTGCTGTATGGAATGCAGCCATGAATATCGACAATATGGAAAATATGCGTGCATTTGTCACAAAAGTCGGAGAAGTCCATGTCAAGTCAGAAGTGAAGCCAGAGCATTATCCAATCGTGGGAGAGTGTCTACTCAAAGCGATCAAGACTGTTTTGGGAGCTGATGAAGAAGTGCTCAATGCATGGGAGAAGGCTTATGGAGAGCTTGCGAAGTTTTATATCCAGATCGAAGAGGATCTCTACAAAAAAGCCTAAGTCAAAATAGGGGAAGTAGGGGGAGGGGGGGGTATCACTGATCTACACATAGCCACACTGCCGATAACATCGAGAAAGTTTAGTTTTTCTTATCTATTTAGAATAATTTTGATTAGATTCTTTATATTGATTTGATTTTTGTTTAAAAAGAGAATTTTTCTGATAGGATAGGCGCCCAAGGTTTATCTCAGATCTTCTAGATACACCTTAAGAAACTAAGTGCATAGGCACAAAGGAGAAACAAATAATGAAAAACTTTTCACCAATTGTAGCTATTTCTTTAAGTGCGGCGATCGCATCCAGTGCGTTTGCTGATCGATTTATTTGGTCTTATAATGGTGGCAATGTGCATATGCAAAATCGACAAGATCAAAAAGTAGGATATAAGAGATTTGATGACAATGTTTGGTTGATGCGTGCTTATGGAGTCAATGATTTTAAAATCAGCGGTCCTGGAAAATTTATCTTTGAAGGTGTATCTGCTAGTGGTTCTGCGACAGGATTTGAGCTCAATGGAGCTGATAGATCACGGAATCGAGTACTTGTAGAAAATGGTCATCTTTATCTTGGAGATATTCATGCTATTCATGGTATGGCCACTGGAATAGGCATGTGGAATGCTCAAGGTGAAGCGTATTCTGGTCGGTTTGAAATCAGAAGTTCTGGGAAACCCAATGCTAATACCCCTGGGGCTCTTGTCTATGCCAAAAGTGTTAGGGCAGATGTAGTCGATGCTCGAGGTTATGCATTTAATGGTGGCAATCTTTTGTATCTCAATCATTTTGGTGAAATGAGATTTGATTCTATTTCTTCTGGTCACAGTGCTGCTTATGGTATCAAGGGTTATGCGAAAGGCTCTCATGGATCTAAGCTTGTCCTTTGGAGTGATCTTGGAGGAAAATGGAGTGCTGGAGAAATCAGAGGTAAGAACGGTGCTTATGGGATCCAAGCTGATGAGGTAGAAATTCGCTTTAATTATGAATCACCTTCAAGCTACTGGTCTAGAGTGAACTTCGATAAGATCTTGACTACAAATGGTGAGGCTATAGGAATTGATGCTAGAAATATCTCAATCCACTCAGCTCATGGAAACTCTGAAATGGTGTTTTATAAAATCAATGCGACAAATGGCGCTGCTTATGGTTTGAGGGGAAATGATATCTCTATCCAAGCCAATACACACTCTCCGACAAGAATCGTCTTTGAAGAAGTTAAGGGAACATATGCTCGGGGTATGCTTGCCAATAAGATTTCTTTGGTCACTGGAGGAAATGGAGAAATTACAGTTGGAAATGTGACTTCAACCGGAGGAGGCGATCATCAGGATGCTGTTGCTTTTGAAACAAGACAAGAGCTCTATCTACAAGGGAATATTAACTCTAGAGCAGTCTCGGCGACTAGCACAGCCAAAGGGATCCTTTTCGCAGGAAGTCATGTCTCTGGAAGATTAAATTGGGGAACCGCAAATTTTGGAGGAATCTTTGGGGATAGAAATGCAAGAGGTTTTGAAATCTATTCAGGATCTGGAGTGCAAAGCGCAAATATCGTTTTTGATAACTCTTCTAGAATCTCATTTAGAGAGATTTATGCGGGAAGTGATGCGATCGGTCTCTCTCTCCATGCTCAACAAATTACATTGTCTTTGAACAGTGGATCAAGAATGGATTTTGATTCGATTCGATCCAAGGGAGTAGCTTCAGGGATCCGTATCGGACATGGTTCTGTCACGATGAATGGTGGTGGAACGATCAGATTTGGTGAAATTTTTGGTGAATGGGGAAGCTATGGGATCCAGAACTCAGGGACATTGAATATCGAAAATGCTACTTTGAGATTTGATAGATTCTCTGGAAGCAACATAACACCAATTGACAATGGAGGCAAGATTATCCTAGGAGCAGATGCTTCAATCATTGTCGGAAATGGTCCAAGTGATCATAGATATAGATATGGGATCTACAACACCATCAATGGTGCGCAATTCAATCTGGGCAATACGACAATCGCTACAAGAGGAGATGACTTTACCTTCGCGATCGGATCAAAGGTCGATACAACCTACAAAGTAGGTCATGGAAAAACTCTAGAGCTTGATGTGCACCAGAGAAATGGAGCAGAAAAATGGGCATTTACAGGAGATCTTGGTGACAAAACTTATATTGTCCTAGAAAATGGTGGTGCGACATTGAAGTTCAATGGTGGTGCAGGAAAACTTCACAAGCTTCAAGGAAATTGGCATTCAACAGTGGATCTTGCTGGAGATCTAAATCGCAGGACAGGCAATCACAATGCACAGCTCAGAGATCTAAGGATTCAAAACCTTGATGCAGATAAAACAAACTTCATCGTCTATGCTACAGGATCTAGAAATATTCAAACAGGACATGGATTTTTTGATGGTCGTGCATATAGCAGCTCAAGCACAAGAAGCACTGTAGGTGGAAGTGACCGAGTGTTTATCGGTAATGCTGTGAAAGATAATTCTCAAAACAACACCCTCACTGTCAAGCTTGGTGATTTTGCTCAAAAAAGTGGACAATATGTCGTCTTGGCAGAAGTGAAGGGAAATGCAAAAGATAAAATCACTTTCAATAATCTCAAATCTTCTGATGCGAGTGCAAACTCAAGAACATCGGCAGGATATGCAGAAGCCAATATCACGATCAAAAGAAAAGATCATGGTGATACAGCTTATTACTATGCTGAGCTCCCAACAGCAAGCAATGCTCGCATCGCTCGTGGCTATATCGATGAGAGTGCAGCAGGTCAGAATGCAGGAGCTGGTCTCTATTTTGCTAACATCAACAGCCTAAACAAAAGGATGGGTGAACTCCGAGACAATCCAAACGATCATGGAGTATGGGCTAGGGTCTTCACAGGGGAGCAAATCTCCAAATTTGGATCTGAACTCAAAACTCAATACACAACAGTCCAAGCAGGTTATGACTACAACTTCGGTACAGCTGAAAGTGGAGCAAGAAACCACTATCTAGGTTTCGCACTCTCTTATGCAAACTCCAAAGATACAGAAGTGCTCAATAGTTCCAACAATGCCAAAACACAAGCCATCGAGGCTGCTGTGTATTTTGCAACAGTCAAAGATGAGGGATTGTATTCAGATAGTATCGCTAAGTTTGCTTATATGGCAAATGATCTAAACTTTGCAGGTGATACTTCATCCAACAAGGTCAATAACTATGCCCTTGCATTCTCTCAAGAGCTTGGATATCGCTTCAAGATCGCAGATAGCTTCTTCCTCACTCCACAGATCGAAGAGACACTTTCTTATATCAGTGGATCTGACTTCACTAGAGAGCAAACAGGAAATAAAACGCTCAAATCTACTCAAGATCAAACCTTTATGGCCAGGACAAGAGTAGGACTTGGTGCGACTTATCAACTTAGTGATGCTGAGAATCAATTCAAAGCAAACTTCCACCTTGGAGCATTCTATACATATGACTATATGAATGGTGGAAAGATCACTTTTAAGGCTAGTGATGCAGCAACTCCAGATACAGTAGATGTCCTTGAATCTAATGGAAGATTTGTGCTCAATCTTGGGACAAATTTTGCAGTGCAAGACTCTACAAGACTCTACTTTGACTTTGAGAAGAGTTTCGGAGATAAGCTCTATACAAACTATCAGGTCAATGTGGGTGTAAGATATAGCTTTGGTGAAAAAGCACCTAAACAACCCTAACTCACTCTTCTCCCTCTGAGGGGAGAGAAAAAGGGGGTTTTAAACTTTTGGAATGAAGCTTTTGAGCTTCTTTTGACGATGGAAGCTGATGGCGAAGCGATGCGCTTCATCTCTAAGCTTTTGGCAAAACTGCAATCTCACATCACTAGGTAGCAAAGCAAACTCACTGACTTTCCCCTCAATCACTCCTCTAAGCATATCTTTGGCTCTTCCTTTTGCACGATGAGCTTTGAAATCTAGCTTTTCTTTGGCGATGGCAATCACATCGATATGCACTCCCACACTCTCTAGCACTTCTTGGGCGATATTGATCTGAGCCACCCCACCATCTAGGATCCAAAGATCTGGTGGAGAATCTTTGGAAAAATCCTGTGCTCGACGCACAAGCATCTCTCGCATCTGAGAGTATTCATCACTTCCCTCTAGATTGTAGTGACGATAGGAGGATTTGATCCATTTTTGATTCTCATAGACCACCATAGCACCGACATTATGCTCCCCTCCATGGTGGCTTGTGTCAAAGATCTCAATCCTATGAGGAGTGCACTGGAGTGAAAATAGCTTTTGGATCTGAAGCAAAGTATCTATCTCTTGGTTTTTGTTCTTGAGGATTTCTTGAGCATTGAGCAGTGCGAGTTTGGTCAGATTGGCTTTGTCTCCTCTTTGGGGGATTAGGATTTTGATCTTTGCTCCTAGCCATTCTTGCCAAGGAGCAATCTCATCTAAGCTTAGCTCTTGAGGGAGTAAGATTGCCTTGGGTAAGATAGGCAAATCTTTGGAGTAGTGAGAGAGGATGGCTTGCTGATACAAAGAGAGTAGCTCTTTTTTGCTCACTACTCCATTTTGAAGAGGGATTTTCTCAAAATCGCTTGAGATGATTTTCCCCTCACGCATATAAAGCTTCACAAGGGCGGCGTATTGGGCATCATAACTGATGGCAAAGACATCCCAATTGGCATCTTGAATATGCAGATCGATCATAGATTCTGCTTTGAGCATTGAGATCTTTTTGATGCGATCACGCAGGATCAATGCCTCTTCAAAGCGCTCTTGTGAGGCTAGAGTGTGCATCCTCTCTTCCAATCTTGTGATCAAAAGCTTTGTGTTTTTGAGATGGATGATGCTCTCTTTTAGGATCTCTCCATAGTCCTCTTGTGAGATTTTCCCCTCACATGGGGCTTTGCAACGATTGATTTGATAAAACAAACAGGCTTTTTTCTCTCTCAAGCATCCATTTTTTTGCACCAATGCAAAAAGCTCATATAAGCTATCCAAAATCTCTCTAGCTCCAGAGCAAAAGGGACCAAAGTAAAGGCAGTTTTGCCCCTTTTTGCTCCTTGTGATCTGAGGGCGGGGGAAGGGATCGGAGAGATTGATGAAGATATAGGGATAGGTTTTGTCATCTCTGAGCAAGATGTTGTATTTGGGTTTGAGCTGTTTGATGAGAGAGTTTTCGAGGATGAGCGCATCATTTTCATTTGCGACGATCAAAGTCTGAATCGAGTGGATCTGAGAGACCATATGAGTGATTCTAGGAGAGAGATTGGCACTAGGTGAGCCATCTGTGACTTTGAAATAGCTACGGACTCTATTGTAGAGATTTTTGGCTTTCCCTACATAGAGTAATCGCCCTTTGTGATCGAAATATTGATAGATCCCACTTGTTTTGGGGAGGGTTTTGAGTGTTTGGATGATTGGATTTTGATCACTCATGTGATTGCTTGATAGCTGCTCTGATTGATTCAAAGATCAAAAACAAGTCTTGATTTTTGCTGTGATTTTCAAACTCTCCATCACTGCGCTCAGAATAAGCCTGCAAGAAAAAAGTCTCAATGATCTCATGGTATTTGGCGTAATGCTTGGGTGGGAGAAAATGGATCCTGCCTTCTTGCTGAAATTCTCTAATCAATGCTCTGCGTCGATGATAGCCCTTGGTTTGAGCAAGCTTGGCTTGAAACTCTTCGCGTGTCATACTTGGGGTTTTTGGCTTGAAGAGGGTGTCTGATCCCATCTTGGGATAGTAGGCTTTGACTTGCTTGATGGAGGAGATGAGGGGAAAATGCTCTTTGAGAGAGGAGAGGATCCCTAGAAGCATAGGTGCTGTGTAGGTGTTGAACTCAGCGCAAAGATTTGGATTTTTGAGTGCGACTAGTAGAACTTGGTCTTTTTTGTGTGCAAACGATATATACTTACGCACTTCCAAGGTCAAAGAGCAAATGAGTTTTGAGATCTCATCTTGTTCTTTGAGCTTAGACCAAGCTTGAGTATTTTTGAGTTGGGAGATAATTGTATGCGAATCTTTCATTGGCTGATTCTAACATATTCTTTGATAGCGGTAGGATGCGGGTATAAAACGATGCCTGTTTGGAGAGATGATTCTCAACCCACACAAGAAAGCCAGCAATCCGCTCATCCATCCAAGCCCTCCAAACAAACCTCACAACAGCAATGAATTATGATGTCTTGATCGTGGGGAGTGGGGTGGCTGGCTTGTATTGCGCACAGCATCTCCCATCATCTCTCAAAGTCCTCCTTCTTTGCAAAGAAAATCCCCAAGAATGCAACACACACTATGCACAAGGTGGGATCAGTGTGGCTTTGGATGCAAATGATGTAAAAGATCACATCATGGATTCTTTAGATGCAGGATCTCATCTCAATAATGTCCAAGCCCTAGAGATTCTCTCCCAAGAAAGCCTAAGCCTTGTCTCTGATTTGGATGCTCTTGGAATCTTTGTGGATAGAGATCCTCAAGGGAATGTGCTTTTCACTCAAGAAGGAGGACATCAAAAGCCAAGGATTGTGCATTTTGATGGAGATGGGAGTGGGAGGTTTTTGCATACACAACTTCTTGAGCGTCTCCAGCATGAACTTTGGAGTGATGCTCAAGTGATCGATCTGATCTTTGATCATGATCGATGTGTGGGTGCTTTGATCCAGCATGGCACAGAGATCATCCAAGTGCGAGCAAACTATATCGTCCTAGCTAGTGGGGGGATCGGTGGGCTTTATACTTATCATACCAATGCAAGGACTTTGAGCGCGGATTTGCATGGGATCATCCTCAAGCATGGTCTTAGACTTAAAGATATGGAAATGATGCAGTTTCATCCCACAGTTTATACACAAGCTCCAAGCGCGCGCAAACCCCTGCTAAGTGAGGCTATCAGAGGGGAGGGAGGAAAGATTGTCAATGAAAAGGGTGAGCGCTTCTTGTTTGCCTATGATTCTCGTGGAGAGCTTGCTCCAAGAGATATCGTCGCACGCGGGATTTTTGACTATATGTCCCAAAGCGGACAGAGTGCGTTTTTGGATCTTTCTTCTTTCACTCAGATCCAATTTGAGCAGCGATTCCCCAACATCTACTCTATGCTCAAACAATATGGCATCAATCCCCCTAGTGAAAAGATCCCTATCTCTCCAGCATTTCACTATTGTATGGGGGGGATTGAAGTGGGACTTGATAGCAAGGTAGTGGGGATAGACAATCTCTATGCCATCGGCGAGTGCGCCAATAATGGCGTGCATGGAGCTAATCGCCTAGCTTCCAACTCTCTCCTTGAGGGACTTGTGTTTGGCAAAAGAGTGGCTCAAGAGATCAGAGAGCGAGAGATGGATCAGAGATCATATTCTAGGGCATTCCCCTCTTATAAACAAAGCAATCTTTATGGAGAAACAGATCTAATTCTCAAAAACAATCTTAGAGATCTGATGTGGAATCAAGTCGGAATCATCCGCACCAAAAAGGGGCTACAAGAAGCCCTCAAACAAGTTGAGATGATGCGTCTTCAAAAGATGGGAGATCTCTTTGCCTTGCGTCTAGCTGTCGCACAAGAGATCATCACACAAGCCCTTAAGCGTGAGAAAAGTCTAGGTGCGCATTTCTTGCAAGACTAAGATCACAAGCGATGCTTTGTGAGTGTTGTGGGGACTTTGATCACCACCTTTTTGACAAGATTTCCTACCTCATACTCTCTACCCACTCCAGCACAATGAATATCTTGAGGGAATAGCACACAAAGTTCTTTGCATCTGAGTAAAATCTCACTGACTTCCCTTTGGATCGCATAAGTTGCAAGATCTCTATCCTCATCATAGCTCTCAAGAGGTTTGAAATCCTCCTCTGATCCTACCAAATAGCGCTCACTCCCTGATAAAACGATCTGAAAATCAATGTAGCGCTGATGAGATTCAAAAAATGCTTGAGAGAAAGGCTTGAGCTTATAAGCATGGGCAATCAAGCGCATCCCATACTTCATCTCTTGCTCAAAGCTCTCACCCTCTTTGAGATTTTCAATCAAAGCATCAAACTCTGAAGTAAAGAGGGATTGAATCTGGGAGTTAAGATAGTCTAGCTCCACTGTTTTGCTCAAAAGCGGTGCTAGATGAGAGATTGTTCCAAAAATTGCCATTATTGCTCCTTTGTGAGTTTTTGGGATTGTAGCGTCTAAAGTGTGCTTCTTGAGTGCAAAGCATAAGCTCTAAGTCTATCAAGCTCTTCTAGTGAGAAGCCACATTGAAGCCTTGCATCGATATTGAGGACTTTGGGCAAGCTATAGGCATAAAGTCTCAAAATCTCTTCAAACTTTCTTGGATCTTTGGAGAATCTCCACCATCTATCTCCGCGTGCGACATGAGAAATCTCATCTCTCAAAATCACTGCCAAGACTTCCAAAATCTGATCTTTGAGTGGATGAAGGGATCGTTCTACTTTTTGGACGACGAATGGATTGGCATCTAAGCCATTGGCTTCCATTCCTCGATGCACAAGTGCCATACGATCAGCAAAGTTTGGCGTGGCTTTCATCGCATCAAAAAGATTGCTATGCACCGCAAAATCTCCATAGTCATAGCCAAGACTTTGCAGAAGTGCTCTAAGCATCTTAAAATGTGTGATTTCTTCTCTAGCAACTTCAATCCAATCTCTATAAAACTCACTTGGCAGATTTCTGAAGCGATAGCTTGCATCCAGAGCTAGATCAATGGCTGAGTATTCGATATGCGCAATGGAGTGCAAAAAAGCAGCCATCGCACAATCAGAATGGATGGATTTTGATCTTTGGATTTTGGTGGGGTGGATGATCTTGCAGATCTCTTGATAGATGGGTTGAGTGATCGGATAGATGGATGAAGAGTGATCAAAGCTTAGATCGGGCATCTTCTGATAAAGTTCATCAAATAGCTCAAAGCGCTTTTGAATCTCTGAAGTGTGCAAAATCACCTCAAGTGATGCAAAAAACTCATCTCTCATCACTTCTTTCCTAATCTTTGAGCTTGGAGCGATAATAAAGCAAAGCAAGGGCAATCACGCCAAAAACTATCACTTCATAAATAAGACTGCTAGGAATCATACTAAACCTCCTATAGATCCAATAGTTCATCGATTTGTTTTAGCACCTCATCTGGTGTGATAAGCCTCATACATTGATGATGCTTGAGGGGACATTCTCTCTGTTTGCATGGAGAGCATGAGAGATGTTTGCTTATCATCACACTTTTTGCAGTGTGATTATAGGGTGAAGTCTCTGTGGAATCTGTGGGGCCAAAGAGTGCTATCAGAGGGATATCCAAACTAGAGGCGATATGCATAGGACCACTATCATTGGTCAAAAATAGATCCAAAGAAGCAATGCTATCAATAAGCTCTGAGATACTTGTCTTGGCTGTGAGGTTGATGAAGTGTTGCAAAGGAGCGATGGGATGCAAGGCATTGATTATGCGCTCATTGGCTTTTATTTCATCTCTGCCTCCATAGAGAATCACCTCAAACCCACGATGCAAGAGTGAAGCCATCACTTGGATGAAATACTCCTCACACCATCGCTTCGCACTCCCATATTTTGCTCCAGCATTGATCCCAATCCTAATCCTCTCTCCCTTGGGGACTGGACTAGAGTGAAGAGAGAGGCGTGGCTTGGAGGGGATAGGGATGGAGAGGGGTTCTAAGAGGGCAAGATAGCGCTCTACTTGGTGGATCTGATGGGGATAGGGTAGGGAATCTGTCAGAAGATAAGATCTGAGATTTTTGGCAAACCCAATGCGTCTTGTGCTCTTTGTGCAATAAAGAAATAGAGCAGAGGGGAGATTGTTTTGAAAAGTAATCGCTAGATCATGCTTGCCAACTTCTTGAGCTAGTCTAAAGGTCGCCCAAAGGCGATTGGCAGAATCTTTGGTGTGATCGATGATGAGATGATATGCGCTTTTTTCTTGTTCAAATAATCCAATGCTTGCAGGAGATCCCACAAGGGTAAAAGAGGCTTGAGGATAGTGGGCTTTTAGAGCATGGAGGGTCGGAGTCGCCATCACAGCATCCCCTAGCCAAGTGGGAAGTCGCAATAAGATTCTCAAAAATTTCCTTTTTGCCAAGATTGGTTGTAGGGGTGTAATTTTACTTCATAGCTTATGTAAAATTGCGTTTTTATTTTTTATTTGGGAGATTGAAATGCTAGTTCAAGCACGCACACTTAGCGGATTTAAAGATCGTTTGCCACAAGAGGCGATCGCAAAACATGAATTACTACAAAAGATCATCACCGTTTTTGAAAGCTTTGGCTTTGTGCCTATAGAAACTCCACATCTAGAATATGCTGATGTTTTGATCAAGCAAGGGAGTGAGGAAATCCAAAAAGAGCTCTATGCCTTTAGAGATCATGGAGGGCGTGATGTGGCTTTGAGATTTGATCTGACGGTTCCATTGGCGCGCTTTGTCTCCCAGCATCGCCACTCTCTCCCTATGCCATTTAAACGCTATGCTATCGGCAATGTTTTTCGAGGTGAGAGGGCTCAAAGGGGACGCTATAGGGAATTTACTCAATGTGATTTTGACTTCATTGGAAGCAAGAGTATCGCAAGCGATAGCGAGATCATCCAAATCATCGCATCCATCATGCAAAAGCTTGAAGTTGGTGCGTTTCAGATCTCTATCAATCATCGTGGGATCCTCAATGGAATCTGTGAGTATCTAGGGATAGAGAGGGTCAATGATGCCCTAAGGATCATCGATAAGCTTGATAAGATTGGGAAGGAGGGAGTGATGGAGGAGTTGCAAAGCACTCTTGGACTTTCTACTCAAATCAATCAAACACTGCTAGAGCTTGTGGGAATAAGACAAGAGGGAGAGTTTGAAGAATTTTTTGCCTCCATTGCTCATCTCAAAACCTACAATCAGACTCTAAACCAAGCGATCACAGAGCTTGAAGAGCTTGCAAGCATTTTACAAGCCCTAGATCTACCCAAAAAGTCTTGTGTGATCAATTTCTCAATCGCTAGAGGACTTGGATACTACACAGGGATCATCTATGAAACCACTCTTTTGGAGATTCCAAGTCTTGGCAGTGTGTGCTCTGGTGGAAGATATGATCATCTCACACAAACTTTTAGCCATGAAGAACTAAGTGGGGTAGGGGCAAGTGTAGGACTAGATCGATTGCTAGCAGGACTTGAAGAGCTTGGCAAGATCCAAAAGTGTCAAACCAAAGCTAGGCTTCTATGTATCGCAATGAGCAAAGATCAAATGCCCTTTGTCCAAAAAATCGCCCAAAATCTTAGAAGTGATGGAATCTATACTGAGGTGTATCCAGACTTTCTCAAGCTTGGCAAGATTTTCTCCTATGCTGATTCCAAAAATTTCTCCTATGTCCTAATCGTGGGAGAAGATGAAGCAAGGCAAGAAAAAATGAGTCTTAAAAATATGCATACAGGAGAACAGCTCAAAATGCTCTCCTATCCAGAAGTCGCAAAGATACTAGGAGATCAGTGATGAGAGAAGAGAGGGGAAAGAGGGTCGCACTCTTTATCGATAGTGAAAATATCAGCCATCGTTTGATCTCTGAGGTGATGGAGAGACTTGAGGGATTTGGTGAGATTTGTATCAAAAAGGCTTATGGGGACTGGAGGAAATCTGATCTAAGGGGATGGGATGAATGGCTCTCTAAATACTCTATCGAGCCTGTGCATCTAGTGACAGGCAATGGCAACAAAACAAACTCAAGTGATATCAAAATCGCTATTGATGTGATGAATACGCTTTTTTCTGATCGTATGGATTGCATCGCGCTGGCAACAAGTGATAGTGATTTTGCACCACTAGCTCAAGAGATACGCACAAGAGGGATCGTAGCGATCGGATTTGGTGAGGCAAAAAGTAGAGATTCTCTAAGAAATGCTTTTAGTAGCTTTGAGGAAGTGGGCAAAGAAAAAGAAGAAGATCTCTCTTCTAATCGCTATTTGATCAACTTGCTCAAGCAAGCTATAGAAGCCACGATGAGCGAGGATGGCAAGTCGATGGTGTCGCGTGTGGGAATCTGGCTCAAAGATCACTACTACAAAAGTGCTTCTTCTTATGGGAGAGAAACTTGGGGAGAGGTTTTGAGATCTTTGGATGAGCATTTTGAAATCTCTTTTGGAGGCAGGGATAATAAGGTGATGTTCGTAGAATACGCCCCCAAAAGGCGTCATCATAGCAATAGAAGGGCAAAATGAAACAACTTTTAAAATTTTTTTATACATGCTTTTTTGTAGGCAATGTATGCTTGGCACAGCAATTGCCTAATCAGATTCAAGATAATCTCTGTGTTTCTAGAATTTTTAAATCCCTTGATCTTGAGGGAGGATTTATTTTGCAAAATCAAGAAGAGTTCTTGATTTATAACAAGCAATGGATTGAAACACGATTTATCCCAGCTTCAACTTTTAAAATTTTTCATACTTTGATTGGTTTGGATTTGGGATTAATCAATCTTGATGGTTTATTTTTTCATTATGATGGAGAAAAATTGGCTATGAAACAATGGGAAAAAGATATGGGGATTGGGGAAGCTATTGAACTATCTAATGTCCCTGCTTTCCAAAAGCTTGCCAAAAACATTGGCTATCACAATATGCAAAGAGCAATCAAAAAACTTCAATTTGGAAATCAAATCATCGGAACTCAAGATGATCTTGAGAGATTTTGGCTTCAAGGTCCATTAAAAATCTCTCCATTAGAAATCATTATTTTGCTTAAGAAACTCACTTTGAAACAATTGCCTTTTTCTCTAGAAAATCAACAAAGTGTGATTGAGCTTTTGGAAAAAAATCAAAATGGCAAAATACTTGCCTCAAAAACAGGTCTAAGTGAAAGCAGTGATGGGAGATATGGTTGGATTGTGGGCTGGCTCAAAGAAAGAAATAAAACTTATCCTTTTGCATTGCATCTTAAATATCCCCAAGGTATGGATTATGCTCTAAGAGCAAAGGTTTTGAATTTGATTTTGGATCGTTGTCTTTTTGAATCATTGCCTCTACAGAAGCCTTAGTTCTGCAGTAGGCCAAGAATACAGCTTTTGTATTCTTGGAGTTTTTCTTGTGATTTTGCCTCAAAGCGTGTCACAAGCACTGGAGTAGTATTGCTCGCCCTCACAAGCCCCCATCCTTCCTCAAAAATCACTCTTACTCCATCAATAGTGATGAGATCTAGAATCTTTGGAAACTCTTTGGGTGGGTTTTGAAGCTTTGTGATGAGATCTTGGATGATTTGAAATTTTCTCTCTTCTTGGGTGGGGATTTTTTCTTCAGGAGTGGAGCAAAGCTGTGGAAGGGAGAGAATCTCAGATTCGACTTCTTTGACACTTTTGTGCAAAAATAGCTCCAATGCCCTAAGTCCCGCATAGATCGCATCATCATAGCCAAAATAGCGATCATTAAAAAAGATATGCCCACTCATCTCAGCAGCCAATGAGGCATTGAGCTCTTTGAGCTTGACTTTGAGATTGCTATGTCCTGTTTTATACATCACAGATGAGCCAAGCTTGTCGCACTCCTCATACATCACTTGTGAGCATTTGACTTCGCCGATGATGATGGGTTTGGCTGGGGCAATCTCTCTAGCAATCTCTCTAGCAAACAAAATCGCAAGTTCATCACCCTTGTAAGAGTGGTTTGTGCTAAGCAAAGCGATACGATCCGCATCTCCATCAAAGGCAAGTCCGATGGTGATATCTTGTTCTTTCATTAGGTTTTTGAGACTAAGAAGGTTTTTCTCCTCACTTGGATCTGGGTGATGGTTGGGAAACTCTCCATCAGGGGTTTCATAGAGTGAGACAAAGTCGATATTTAGATTTTTCAAAACTGGAATGATTCCAAGCCCTGCGACACCATTCCCACAATCGATAGCGATTTTGTGGGGGAAGTTTTGGAGGGATTGAAAATGCTGAGTGAGGAAATCGATGTAGGATTGCAAAATCGCACTTTTTTGAATGGTCGGAGTTTGAGAGAGTGATAAATCCCCAAAAGAAGCAAGAGAATCTTTGAGTGCTTGGATATCTTGCCCATAAAAAGGCTTACCAAAAAGAGTGATCTTAAATCCATTGTATTCTTTAGGGTTGTGAGAGCCTGTGATCATGATTGAGTTGCGTGTGGCTAGAGCAGAATCAAAAGTCGCAAAATACGCCACAGGAGTGGGAATCATCCCAAGATCATAGATTTTGATCCCATGGATTGCTAGCCCCAAAGAAAGCCACTCAAAGAGCTGAAGTGAATGCACTCTTGCATCATATCCGATACAGATTGATTGCTCATCATGGTCTTTTAAAAGTTTGCCAATCCCATAGGCGATCTTGCTTACAATCTCTTGGTTGAGATCTTCTTGGAAAATCCCTCGGATATCGTATTCTCTAAAAATATGTTCTTTCATTGCATCTCTCCAAAATATGATGATTTGTAGGAATTTTATAAAATTTTTGAAGTGAGGATATAAAAATCCTTTTTTGGCTAAAATAGCAAGTTTCTTAACATTAAATCAACATCAAGATAAGGTTGTGACATTGGATATAGGGGCTGTATTAAAGCAGATTAGCGATATCTATAATCAGAAAATCAACAGAAAACAAAAATTTGTGATTTTGGGTGTTGTTTTGGCCATTATTGCTTTTTTGGCTTATCTGATTGTATTTTCAGCCAACCAAGGAAGTAGCGCAAAAAGTGGATATGCTGTCTTATTTGAAGGAGTGGATCCTAGTGATAGTGCTCTGATTGTCCAGCACCTCCAACAAAACAAGATCCCCTATGAGCTCTCCAAAGAAGACACGATTTTGGTCCCCAAAGCTCAAGTCTATGAGCAGCGCATCGCACTTGCTAGCAAAGGAATCCCCAAAAGCTCAAAAGTAGGGTTTGAAATCTTTGATACCAAAGATTTCGGAGCAACAGATTTTGATCAAAAGATCAAATTTCTAAGGGCTACAGAGGGAGAGTTATCGCGGACGATTGAGACTTTGATCCCTATTGAGAGCGCTAGTGTGCATATCGCACTTCCTAAAGAATCCGTTTTTGTGAGCAAAGACACTCCACCTACGGCATCTGTCGTCGTCAAGATTCGTGAAAACATGGTTTTGTCCCCCTCGCAAGTTTTGGGGATCAAAAACCTTGTCTCTGCTGCGATCTCTAAGCTCACTCCAGAAAATGTCAAGATCGTCAATGAGCATGGGGAAACATTGGGTGAAAATACTGAAGAAAACAATTCAAGAGAACTCTCCAAAATCATCGCTGTCCAAATGCGCTACAAAACAAACTATGAAAAAGCACTTGAAGATAAAGTGATCAATATCCTTGCACCCATCGTGGGAGGAGAAGATCGTGTCGTGGCAAAGGTGACTGCTGAGTTTGATTTCCGTCAAACCAAAAGCACTCAAGAAAGCTTTGATCCCAATAATGTCGTGCGCAGTGAGCAAAGCCTTGAAGAAAGGCGTGAGGGAGTAAAGCCTAGAGAAGTCGGTGGAGTGCCAGGAGTTGTGAGCAATATCGGACCAGTCCAAGGTCTCAATAACCAAGGGGGAGAAAAATATGAAAAATCCACCAATACAACAAACTATGAAGTAGGCAAAACCGTCAGTGAAATCAAGGGAGAATTTGGAATCCTCAAGCGTTTGAGTGTCGCTGTCGTCGTAGATGGGAGCTATGAAAAGGTCGAAGAAAATGGTTTTGAACGCCTCAAATATGTCCCACTCTCTCAAGAAAGTATGGACAAAATCAATGCCCTAGCAAGACAAGCTGTTGGATTTGATAAGGGAAGAGGGGATGAGATCAGTGTGAGCAATTTTGAGCTCAATAGCACAACTCAGTCATTTAAACCACGCGATAAATGGGATGATCTAGCTCAAAATATCAAAAAATACATCGATCCTTTTGCACCTCTTATCAAATACCTTGTCGTTCTACTCATTGCATATATTTTCTACAAAAAAATCATCACTCCATTTGCTCAAAAGATGCTCGCAGATAGACAGGATGATGATGAGATTTTGGAATCCATGCTTCAAGGTGAAGAAGTCAAAGAAAATGATAGCAAGCTGAGCGAGATGAGAAAACGAGTAGAAGAGCAGCTTGGAGGAGATGGACTCTTCAATGAAGAAGATATCAAATATGAAGTTTTGGTTGAGCGTATGAGGGATATGATCTCTGAAAAGCCTCAAGAAGTAGCCGCACTTTTCCAGAAACTTATCATCGATGAGCTAGGGATGGATGAGAATTCAAAACGAGATCGAGACTATGAAGGATAAATAATGGCTGTAAATCTAACTGCCCAACAAAAAGCAAGATTTGATGATCTCTCTATGTCTGAAAAGATTGCGATTCTTTTGCTTCAAATGGGTGAGGATATCACAAGTGATATTTTGCACTATCTTGATACAGAGGTAGTGACTGAGGTGACCAAGCATATCGCTTTGATGAATGGCACTGATCGTGCGATTGGAGCTGCGGTTTTGGAAGAGTTTCTTGCTATCTTGCAATCCAATCAATACATCAGCACAGGGGGCTTTGATTATGCCAAAGAGATCTTGACTAAGGCTTTGGGACATGAGGAAGCTAAGAGAATCATCGATAAGCTCAGCAAAACGATGCAGACTTCTCAAAACTTTGGCTATCTCACAAAAGTCAAACCCCAACAGCTTGCCAACTTCATCATCAATGAGCATCCTCAGACTGTGGCATTGATTTTGGCACATATGGATCCAGCGAGTGCAGCTCAAACTCTTTCGTATTTCTCTGATGATGTCAAAGCAGAGATCGCAATCAGAATGGCAAATCTTGGGGATATCTCTCCTGGTGTGGTCAAGCGTGTTTCAACCGTGCTTGAAAATCGTCTTGATGCCCTCACAAGCTACAAAATCGAAGTGGGTGGGCCAAGGACTGTGGCTGAAGTCTTTAATAAGCTAGGACAAAAAGCTGCTGTGACGACGATTGAGCATATTGAAAAAGTCGATAAAAATCTAGCAAGTATGATTAAAGAGATGATGTTTACTTTCAATGACATTCTTTCTCTTGACAATATTGCAATCAGAGAAATTTTGAAAGTTGTGGATAAAAAAGAGCTTACTTTGGCTCTCAAAACCGCGACAGATGAACTCAAAGAAAGATTCACTTCCAATATGTCTCAGCGCGCAGCAGAGCAGTTTTTGGAAGAGATGCAGTTTTTGGGTGCTGTGAAACTCAAAGATGTGGAAGCAGCTCAGAGAAAGATCGCTGAAACCGTCCAAGCTTTGGCAGATCAAGGACTAATTCAAATAGGTGATGGTGATGAATTCGTTGAATAATACTCAAGGCAATAACTTTATAACCCAAAGCGATCAAGATAAGCATGTGATCAAAAAGTATGAATTTCGCAATATGGATAAACAACTTGAAGCCCAAATCGCTCCAGCAATGGAAGAAAATGGGTTTTATACTCCATCAAATCAAGAGGATAGCACACAGGAGCGATTGGAGCTTCTCCAAGGACAGCTTGCAAAAAGCATCGAAGAAAATCAGAAAATCTTCCAAAAATTAGAATTTCTCCAAGATCTTCTCCAAAAACAAAATCAAATCGACCCCTCAATTTTTGAAGAGATCAAAACAAGCTCTTATCAACAAGGGCTTCTTGAAGGAGAAGAGAAGATTCGCAACCAGCTTAGCGCAGAACTACAAGAACAAAAAGAAAAGCTAGTCCTTGCGATCAAGCAGCTAGAAGAAGTTTCAACTAGGATGCAAGAGCAAATCGGGCAGATTCAAAATGATCTACACACTATTGCTCTTGATCTAGCCAAAGAGGTCATCATCAAGGAAGTTCAAGACCATGCCTCCCATATCGCTCTCTCTATCGCTACAGAACTCCTTAAACCACTAGAAAATAGCACTGCGATCACACTCAAAGCCAATCCCTTGGATCTTCCTTTTCTCCAAGAGAAGCTTTCCTCCACTCAAAAAATTCATTTCGAACCTGATTCAATGATCTCTAGAGGGGGCGTGATCATCTCAAGTCCAGATGGGAATCTTGATGGAAGTATCCTAACGCGTTATAAAAATCTCAAGCGTATGATTTTGGATGAAAAGGGGCTTTGATGAATTTTGAAACAGAGATCAAAGATTTTTCCAAGCTCCATAAAATTGCTAAGCATTTAAGAGAGAGGATATTGGAAGTCGTCTCTCAAAAAGGAGGACATCTAAGTCCATCACTTGGAGCCCTAGATCTCATCGTCGCGATGCATCATGTTTTTGATTGTCATCATGATCCTTTTATCTTTGATGTCGGACATCAAGCTTATGCGCACAAACTTCTCACAGGGCGTTGGGATACTTTTGAGAATCTGCGTCAATTTGGAGGACTAAGTGGATTTCCCCATCCCAAAGAATCTCCTTGTGATTTTTTTGTCGCTGGCCATAGCTCGACTTCTATCTCTCTAGCTGTTGGTGTTGCCAAAGCTTTTGCAATCTCTCAATCTCCCAATCTCCCAATCGCACTCATCGGTGATGGGGCGATGAGCTCAGGACTGGTTTATGAGGCACTCAATGAACTTGGTGAGCACAAATATCCCCTCATCATTATCCTCAATGATAATGAAATGAGTATCAGCAAGCCTATTGGTGCGATCAGTCGCTATCTTTCTCAAATGATTGCGAGTCCCTTTTGTCAAAACCTCAAAGGTGGGATGAAAAAGATCCTCCGCAAAATGCCTCAAGGTGCGACCTATATGGCACGCAAATTTGAAGAATCTTTTAAGCTTATCTCTCCTGGGATTATTTTTGAGGAATTGGGGCTTAACTATATCGGTCCGATTGATGGACACAATCTTGAAGAAATTGTTTTTACTCTTAAAAGAGCAAAAGATATGAAAGCCCCAGTCATCATCCACGCACAGACAATCAAAGGCAAGGGATATAAGAATGCTGAGGGGAAGTTGGAGAAATGGCATGGAGTAGCACCATTTGATCTCAATAGTGGAGAGAGTTTGAGTTCTTCAAGCACTCTTGCTCCAACCAAGGTCTTTGCCCAAACTCTCCTAGAGCTAGCTAAGGCAGATCCATTGATTGTAGGAATCACAGCAGCTATGCCAAGTGGGACTGGAATGAGTGCTTTGATCGATGAGATTCCTCAACGATTCTGGGATGTTGCGATTGCTGAGGCACATGGGGTGACTTCAATGGCAGCGATGGCCAAAATGGGATTTAAGCCCTTTGTCGCGATTTATTCGACTTTTTTGCAACGCGCTTATGATGGGATTGTGCATGATGTTGGCATCTTGTCTCTCCCTGTGGTGTTTGTGCTTGATCGAGCTGGGATTGTTGGAGAAGATGGAGAGACACATCAGGGCTTACTTGATGTCTCTTATATGCGCTCCATTCCCAATATGATCCTCTTTGCACCAAGGGATAATCCAACTCTTTGCAAAGCCATTCAGTTTGCATCCAAACTCTCACATGCTCCCTGTGCTTTGAGATTCCCAAGAGAGCGTTTTCTCCTTCCTGAAAATCAATATGATGCCACTGACTTTGAGCTAGGGAAACTTGAGGTCTTGCACCACTCATCTTCTAAGCAAGTCTTGCTCATAGGATATGGGAATGGTGTGGGGAGGGCGCATTTTGTCAGAGAGCATCTTCTCTCTTTTGGAATTGATGCATCATTGATAGATTTGCGTTTTGTTAAGCCTTTGGATCTAGCACTGATTCCCTTGATCCAAGAGCATCAGCATATCTTTGTCTTAAGTGATAATTATCGCTTGGGTGGAGTGGCAAGTGCGATTTCTGAAATGCTTGCAGAACATAAGAGAAGCAAACTTATCTCAAGTTTTGAGATTGCTGATACTTACATCTCACATGGACGCACTGCTCTTATAGAAGAAAGTCTTTCACTTCTGCCAGAGCAAATCGCTCAAAGTATTTTGGAAAGCATTGGATGAAAATCCTCTTTGTGTGTTTGGGAAATATTTGTCGCTCTCCACTTGCTCAAGCGATCGCTCAAAAATACAATCAAGATCATGAATTTGATTCAGCAGGGATTAGTGGCTATCATCGTGGTAGCCCTCCATGTAAGGGTAGCCAATGGGTGGCTAGAGAGCATAATATCCCCATTATGCACATCACAAGTCGTCCTGTGCGCTATCCCAAAGATGATCACTTTGATCTAATCCTAGCTCTTGATACACAAAACTATCAAGATCTTTTGGCTATGGGATTTGAAGCTCATAAGGTGCGCAAGCTTGGTGAGTTTGGGTTTGATGGGCTAGATGTGCCAGATCCCTATTATTACACAGGGATGGAGGGGTTTGAGCGGGTTTATAGTATGATTGAAACCTGTGTTTTAAATCTCATAAAGGAAATCAATGATTCAAGTTTGGGGCATTAAAAACTGCACTACTGTCAAAAAAGCACTATGTTTCTTAGATAGCCATGGGTTAGCCTATGAATTTTATGATTACAAAAAGCTCCCACCAAGCCTAGAAGTTCTTAGGCATTGGTGTGATCAAGTGGGGATTGATGCGATGTTTAATGCCAAAAGTGCGACATATAGACAGCTCAATCTAGGTGCACAAACACTCTCAATAGAAGATAAACTTGAGCTTATGAGTAAGCATCCAACGCTTATCAAAAGACCTATTTTGCAAGCTCAAGATCTACTCTTCTTTGGTTTTAGTGAGGAAAAGTATGAAACGCTTTGTTAGTCTGGCTGTTGGCTTGGTGATCTTTTGGGGATGTTCAGATGCCCCAAAGGATTTGATCAATGATCTCAAAAAACCTCAAGATGCGATGCCCTATGTGCAAAAGGCGCAAGAAGAGCAAACACCTCAGACATTGGAATCTCTCAAAGAAGCATATCTTGCCAAATTTTTCGCCCCCCTCAAAGATCTCAAAGCCAATCCAAATAAACAAGAAGTATTTTGGATGCAAGGATCTCTCAAAAAATATCCTGGATATGGTGAAAATCTTGAGCCAAACTCTACACAATACACACAAGAAATCCTTGCAAATATGCAGCTTGATCTCTATCCAAGTGTTAGTCAAAAGGCCATCATCACTAAAGATACTAATGTCAGAGCTGTCCCAACCTTTCGTCCTAGATTCTCCAAAGCAGATGGTTATCCCTTTGATCGCTGGCAAAATTCATCGATTTTCTATGGAACGCCAGTGCTTATTACACACTATGATGTAAGCAAGCGCTATGCGCATATCCAATCAGAATTTGTCTATGGGTGGGTAGAAGTATCAGATCTTGCCCTTGTGACAGAAGCTCAAGCCAAAGAATTACTTGCTATTAAGAGCTTTGTGATGCCAAACAATGACACAAAAAGCATCTATGATAAAGAAGGGAAGTATGTCACCCAAATGCGTATCGGGAAGCTTTTTATGCTTGATCAAAAAGATCATATGCTTCTTTTTCAGCGCACATCTTCTGGGCGTCTAAAAATCTCAAAAATCCAAGTCGATCTTGCTGATTTTCATCCTTTTCCACAGCCTTTTTCTCAAGCAAGTGTTGCTCAATATATCAATCTTTTGGTGGGACAAAAATATGGCTGGGGAGGGATGTATGAGAGTAGGGATTGCTCAGCTTTTTTGAGAGATATTTTTGGAAATTTTGGACTCTATCTACCACGCAACTCATATGCTCAAGCTCAATATGGCACACATCAGATCAATATCGAAAATCTCAAGCTAGCCCAAAAAGAGCAAATCATCGCCCAAAATGCAACACCCTTTGCAACACTTATCTGGCTCAAAGGTCATATTATGCTCTATATCGGTCAAGATAAAGAGGGTAATGCAATGGTCGCACATAGTGGATGGAGCGTGCAAAGCAGTGATCTCTTTGGTCAAAGAGATCATAAGCTTGGAGGCGTTGTGATCACCACTCTCAAACCTGCTCAAGAATCCAATAGCAGATTGTTTGGTAGTCCTACGCTTGGTGATCGCTCAAGAATGATCAATAATCTCTATCCTTATCTTAAGGGGCAAGACTAGTGCTTCGATTGTGTCTGGCTTTGCTTTTGTTTTGCTTGGGATATGCTGATGAATTCAAGATCAAAGTCGGTGTCAGTCTCTCTCCTTATGCTTTTTTTGTCCAAAAAATTGGTGGTCCTTTTGTCAAAATCTCTACCATCGTCCCCCCTCATCGCAATCCCAAATTTTATGAACCCAGCTATGAGCAAATCAAGCAAGCCAAAGATTTCAAACTCCTGATTCTCTCAGGAATCCCTTATGAGAAAAAATGGCTTTCTCGCTTCACTCATTCCAACCCTTCTTTGCAAATCCTTGATTTTTCATCTAAGCAATGCACAGAATCTCTATGCTATCAGTGGCTAAGCTTTGAGCAAGCCAAAATGATCGCTCAAAAAATTGCACATCAGCTTAGAGTCATCGACATCAAAAATGCTCGAAATTACAAAAAAAATCTTGATGCTTTTTTGCAAGAATTAAATGCTTTTGAATCCAAACTCAAAGAGCAGATACAAAGCTCTCCAACTCAAGTGGTTGCTATCGATTCTCAAAAAATATGGCAACAGCTCTCCAAAGAATTGGGAATCAAGTATCAAATGATCCAAGATCTAAGTTCTTCTAAGATCCCCTTCTGTTTTATCACACCCTTTGATCATTCTCAAAAGATTGCTGCCCAATACCATCTCTCTCATCAAAAACTCATCGAGCTCAATCCTTTCAGCAAGGATTGGATGATGCTAATTCAATCCTTTGTGCAAATCAGCATCTCAGGAGAAAAATATGGAAAATGAAAAGACTGCAAGATCAGCAGTCAAAATTTCTCTTATCAGTCTTTTTGTGTTTTTGATTTTTGGCTTGATTCTTATCTCAATCACTCTCACTCAGATCAATGCAACAGCAGCACTTGACAAAAAAGTCAAGGTCTTAGAAGAGAAGATTGAAAAAATGCAAAACAATCAAGCATCAAGATAAAAAGACACAACTTCACATCTTTGATCACCAAGAGAGCTGGAGCTCGTTACAGATTTACACATCAAAGCAAGAATCAAACTCCTAAGAATTCTAAAAGCTTCTTTATCTTTATTTTTTTCTTAAAATCTATGGAGTTTATCCCATACATCACAAAGGAGAAGACTATGAGTGTCAAAGAAAAAAAGCAGATTCTGCATCGCTTAGAGCAATTAGAAAAGATGCCCCCACTCAAAAGTGAAACTTCAGTTGTTGCAATGCTTGAAGAAAAAGGGATTTCTCGTCGAGATTTTATGAAATGGGCTGGGAGCATCACAGCGATGCTTGCACTCTCCCCAGCATACTCCCCACTTGTTGCTAAGGCTGCTGAACTTAGCGATCGCCTTCCGATCATTTGGCTCAATCTAGCAGAATGCACAGGGTGTAGCGAGAGTCTGACAAGGACAGAATTTCCAAGTATTGATAGCTTAATCTTTAATTATATTTCCTTGGAATATCATGAGACATTGATGGCTGCATCAGGTTGGCAAGCAGAGCTTTCACTCCATGATGCGATGAAAAGATACTCAGGGCGCTATATTTTGATGGTTGAAGGTGGGGTTCCATTTGGAAATGAAGGAAGATTCCTCACTATTGGACCTCATGCCCAAACAGGTAAGGAGCTTGCACAGCAAGCCATCGCCAAAAGTGCTGCTGTCTTTGCAATCGGAACATGTTCTAGCTTTGGTGGTGTGCAAGCTGCCTATCCCAATCCGACCAATACCCAGCCTCTAAGCAAGGTGTCCAATCGAAGTATCATCAATGTCCCAGGATGTCCTCCAAGTGAGCGCAATATCGTTGGAACCTTGATGTATTACTTGCTCTTTGGCAATTTACCAGCTCTTGATTTATTTAAGCGTCCAACTTGGGCTTATGGGAAGAGAATCCACGATCTTTGCGAGAGAAGAGGGCGCTTTGATGCAGGTGAGTTTGTCGAAAGTTTTGGCGATGAGGGAGCAAAGCAGGGATATTGTCTTTATAAAGTAGGGTGCAAAGGTCCCTATACTTTCAATAACTGCTCTGTGAGTAAATTTAATAGTGGTGTGTCTTGGCCTATTCAGGCTGGGCATGGATGTATAGGTTGTAGTGAGCCAAACTTCTGGGATACTATGGCACCTTATGAGAAGCCTCTTGCTGATCGGAGTTTTCATAGTGTTTTTGGGGGATTGGGAGCTGATGCGACAGCAGATAAGATCGGCTTAGGGATTTTGACAGCCACAGCAATTGGTATCGCAGCCCATGCAACGATTATGAAAATCAAAGATTCAAAAGGAGAGTAAAAATGGCAAATAAACGCGTAGTCATCGATCCAATCACTAGGATTGAGGGGCATTTGAGAATCGAGGTCGAGGTTGATGAAAACAATGTGATTAAAAATGCTTTTTCTTCTTCGACACTTTGGAGAGGGCTAGAGGTCATTGTCAAGGGAAGGGATCCTAGAGATGTGGGACTTTTGGTGCAAAGGATCTGTGGAGTTTGCACTTCTTCTCATTATCGAGCAGGTGTTGAAGCAGTTGAGCATGCCCTTGGTGTCACAATCCCTCTCAATGCTAGATATGTGCGTTCTATGATCGCTCAAGCTTTATTTTTGCATGATCACATCGTGCATTTTTATCTTCTTCATGGACTTGATTGGGTGGATGTGATCTCAGCACTCAAAGCTGATCCCAAAAAGGCAGAGAAAGAATCATTTAAATACTGCAAAAATCCTTATGCTACAGGGGAAGCAGAGCTTCGAGCTGTCCAAGAGAAAGTGCAAAAAATGGTCGATGGAGGACAGCTTGGAATCTTTGCCAATGGATATTGGGGAAATAAGACTTACAAGCTTACTCCTGAGCAAAACCTGATCGCACTCTCCCACTATCTCAAAGCAATTGAAGTGCAGCGAGATGCCGCTAAGCTTATGGCGATCTTGGGTGGGAAGCAACCTCATCCTCAAAGCCTTGTCGTTGGGGGTGTGACTTGTGTGCGTGATTTGCTTGATCCAAGTCGCTTGGCAGAGTGGAAAACTCGCTTTGAGCAAGTCAAGGCTTTTGTAGAAGGTGCATACTATCCAGATGTTTTGATGGCTGGGATGATGTTTGCTAGTGAGCCAAGTGTCACACAACCTGTCAGTGTCCCAAATTTTATGGCTGGAGATGGGATCGCTCTCAATGCTGATGAGAATCTTTTCAATGCAGGCTATATCCTCAATCAAGATCTATCCAAGGCATTTGAAATCGATGAAAATCTGATTATGGAAGAATGCACGCATTCTTGGTATCAAGAAGATAAGCCTTTGCATCCTTATGATGGGCAAACAGAGCCAAATTACACTGGATTTGTGCCAAAGATGACGATCAATGGTGAGGGTAAAAGTGTAGAAACACCTAGCATCAATGAAAAGGGCAAATATAGCTGGATCAAATCCCCACGCTATGATTCCAAACCCTTTGAAGTAGGCCCACTTGCATGCCTTTTGGTCGGTTATGCACAAGGCAATGAGAGAATCAAAAAAGTGGTAGATGAGTTTTTAAAACTCTCTAATCTTCCTGCATCTGCACTCTTTACAACGCTTGGGAGAACCGCAGCAAGGATGCTTCAAAGCAAGCTCATCACAGACTATGGTCTGGAGACATTTGATGCTTTGATTCAAAATCTTAAAACTGATGAGAGCACCTATACAGCGCCAGTGATTGATGAGAGCAAAGAATACAAAGGACGCTATATTGGGGAAGTGCCAAGAGGAATACTTAGTCATTGGATTAGGATCAAAAATGGAAAAGTTGAGAACTATCAATGCGTCGTTCCATCAACTTGGAATGCTGGACCTGAGGATGCCAATGGGCATAAGGGACCTTATGAAGCCAATTTGATTGGGATGAAACTCCAAGACATCACCAAGCCACTTGAAATCATTAGAAATATCCATAGCTATGATCCTTGTATCGCTTGTGCTGTGCATGTCATGGATACAAAGGGCAACAAATTGGGAGAGTATAAGATCGATCCCAAATATCTCGGCTAAGGAGGACAATATGCACCATCAAGAGCCAAGTTTATCTTTTTGGGTGACACATTGGTGTCGCTTCATCTGTATGCTTGTTTTGATTGCAAGTGGGTTTTATATCGCCTCACCTTTTATCACGCCAAGCCCAGATCTTGGCACACCGACCAATTTCTTGCAAGCTCAGCTTCGATTTTGGCATATTGTCTTTGGTATGGTTCTTTTGAGTATGACTCTGATCAAAACTTATTTATTTTTCTTCTCCAAAGATTCCAAGATTGAGAGAATGTCTTTTACCAATGTTTTAAGTCCTAAGCAATGGATTTCTCGAATCTATTTTTATCTCACTCTCAATGGAAAGCTCAAAGATCATGGACTTTATAATCCACTTCAGTTTGTGACTTATTTTGGGGTCTATGTCGCCCTATATGGGATCATCTTGACGGGATTTATTTTGGCTATTCATATTTATCATGATGGGATGCTTGGCGTGCTTTATCCTATCTTTAGGCCTCTTGAGACATTATTTGGAGGGATTGCCAATGTAAGATGGGCACATCATCTTCTCACTTGGGTCTTTTTGCTTTTTTTGCCTGTGCATATCTATATGGCTTCATTTAAGCATCTCTACAAAAAAAGCTACACTAAGGCACACTCTTGAGAATCTTAGTTTTGGGGATTGGAAATATCCTTTTTGGGGATGAGGGAGTGGGGGCACATTTTGCTCACTATATCGATGAAAAATATGACTTCAAAAGCCAGCATGAGATCAAAATCATCGATGGAGGCACGCTGGCTCATCAGCTGATTCCAATGATTGTGGATTTTGATGAGGTGGTTTTGATTGATTGTATTGAGAATGAAGAGGGGGAGTTTGGTGATGTATTTTTCTTTGATTTTGCCAATATGCCTCCTATGATCAGCTGGCAGGGAAGTGCTCATGAAGTCGAAACACTCCAAACTTTGGAGATGATGCGAACTCATGGTGATATCCCATCAATTCAAATCATCGGTGTTATTCCTAGGCGTATTGGCAGTGACCCTACTTTCACACTCTCTCAAGAGATCATTCAAGCGACAAAGACTATGGAGCAAGTCTTGTGCAAACATCTTCAGACACTTGATCCTCACTGCCAGATCACAGTCCGCAATCACATCCATATCCAAGATATTGCACAAGTTTCTTTCAAGAGATCTATGAGGCATGAAATGAGATGCGATGATTTTTGAGCTTAGATTCCACACCTCTTCAGATTTTCTTCAAAAGCTTGGATTTCTACTTCAACAAAGCCTCAAGGATGAGGGGCTTTCTCATAGGATTTTTATAGATCAAGGAGTGCTCTATCTTTGGATTGAATGCTCAACACTTCAAGCCTCATATCTAGAAAATCTCACCCATAAGCTCTCCACACTCATTCCTCAAAGTCTTTTTTTCAAAGAAGTTCACTCTCAAGTGCTTGATCATTCTTCTCTGTCAGCTCATCAGACTTTTGAAGCATTTGATACATTTGGATACTGCCCTATATGTCTGCAATGCCAAGCAGGTCAAACCTGTCCAATCTGTCACAAAAGCATCCAAGACACACCTTATATTTCAGAAATTACTGCACTACTTTTAGAGGGAAAGAGTGTCAAACTCACTACAGAGAGTGGGGAACATATCCTCTCGCTCAAGCCAAGTCAGCGAGCCTATTGTCTCAATCCAGAATCCATTCTTGAGATCTCCAATCTCACCCCTAAAGAACTTCAAGCTCTAGCAAGCTATGAAAAACCCATCCTCAAAGTCAAGCCTTCTCCAAGTTTTGCATCCACACTCAATCAAGATGATCTCTATCTCTCATTGGCGCATGATTTGCAACTTTTGGCTCTTTTTAGATCACTGCAAGATGTCCCTTTTCTCTATGGAGATTGTGAGTTTGATGCACATTTTGAGCTTGCAACACCTATCCAAACTCCTCTTGTGGCTTTGATTTTAGAAAATGATGCTCCACTTATTTTGCACAATCCTCTTCCTCATTCAAAGCTCAAAATGCTCTTTGAGCAATACTCAAAACCTGATAAAGCATTTTTGGCAACGATTCTGGAAGAAAATAATCTGAGAGAGAAAAATATTCTTAATTTTTATTTTTCACTTGAGGGAGGGGACAAAATCTGTCTTTATAATTCTCAAACACAATGGTTTAATGAGGTGATGGATTTTGAACTTCCTTCATCTTTATTTGAGCTCTTTGAGCTGATCGCACAAGATGGTGAAAGCGGACCAAAGCTTATCGCTAATTTTCAAAAGACTTTCCCTGATCTCTGCAAGCAAGATGTTTGCTTTGATGGATTGCCTCGAGGGATTATGGGGGTTTGGGAGATTGTTAGAATCACTCTAGGTCTCCCCCAAAATCCTCTCTATCTTGCTAGCCATCATCTTACTCAACGAGGCGTAGCGATTGATTATATCCTTACTCAAGATTCTCTGATCACTCACAAATTTGGACTGATCAAATGCATCCGAAGCGGGATGAGTTTCAAGCTTGCTGGTGTAGAAGATGGGGTGATCGCCCTAGGTTATATTGAGAGTTTTTCTTCCTTGCCTTCTAATCTCTATCTTAGTATCAAGAAATTGATAGAAGTTGATGGGATCAGTTTAAGTGGGGATTTATTCTCTTCTAAAATGCTTGGGGATTTCTTCTACAAAAATAACCATCAAGCTCCCATATATCGCAATATCTCTTTTCCTCTTCTCTATCCATGATTCAAACACTTCATATCTTAATCCAAGGGCAGATTCAGGGCATTGGTTTTCGCCCATTAGTGAGCAATCTTGCTCACTCTCTCAACCTCACAGGCTCAATTCAAAACATCGGACATGGTGTTCAAATCATCCTTCAAGGAGACAAAAAGGATCTTTTCATCTCTTCTTTGAAACAAAATCTTCCTCCACTAGCCCTTATCTATGACATTCAAACTTCCATCCATTCATCCCACCCTCTCTCATCTTTTGAGATTTTGCCTAGTCTCCCCTCCGATCATATCTCCATCCCACCCATTCCTGATCTTTCTATCTGTCAGGATTGCACTCAAGAGATTCTCTCAAAGAATCAAAGGCGCTATTTTTATCCATTGATCAATTGCACAAATTGTGGTCCAAGATTTAGTGTCATCAAGGCATTTCCCTATGATCGAGAGCGCACAAGTATGCAAGCGTTTTTGATGTGTCCAGAATGTCTTGATCAATACCAAGACCCCACTCATCGCTTCTTCCATGCTCAACCCATCTCTTGCCCACACTGTAGTCCTAAACTTTTCTGGAAGAGTCAAGAGCGAGGGGATTATGTCTTACTCTTTGAAGAAATCGCACAAGAGATTAAGCGTGGGGAGATTGTTTGTATCCAAGGGATAGGAGGATTTCATCTGCTCTGTGATGCGACCAATCCTCAAAGTATCCAAGCTATCCGTAAATTTAAAGATCGCCCACACAAACCCCTAGCGCTGATGTGCAAAGATATCCATCATGCCAAGCAATATGCACAAATCTCACAAAAAGAGGCAGAGATCCTCCAATCCAAAGAAGCTCCAATCGTCCTTCTTCAAGCCAAAGATGAGATTTGGGGGATTGCAAGAGATCGCTATGGAATCATGCTTGCCTATACCCCCATCCATAAGCTTCTCTTTGAGTTTTTGGATGTCCCACTTGTCGCAACTTCTGCCAATTTTAAGCAAGAACCTATCATTTGTCACCCACAAGAAGCACGCAAGCTTACTTCATCTCTCCTTTGCCATCAAAGAGAGATTATCTCCCCTATAGAAGATAGTATTGTCCAAGTTTTAAGCACTCAAGATGTAGTAGTGCTAAGACATGGGAGAGGATATGCTCCACTAAGTTTTTCTCTCAAATCAAAGATCTCTAAGCCTCTACTAGCTATGGGAGCCAATCAAAAAGCTAGCTTTGCTTTTGCTTTTGAGAATTTGGTTGTTTTCGCACCTTATGTCGGTGATCTCAATCATCTCTCTATCATTGAGAGATATAAAGAGAGCATTAAGAAGATGCAAGAGCTTTATCATCTTCAGTTTGATGAAGTGATCTGTGATCTTCATCCCCACTATGAAAGCACCAAGCTTGCCTTTGAGTTTTCTCCTCATCCGATTCAGATCCAGCATCATTATGCGCACACTCTTAGTGTTTGTTTTGAGCATCAGATCGCTCATGAGGTGTTGAGCTTTTGTTTTGATGGCACAGGATATGGGATAGATGGAGCGATTTGGGGAGGAGAAGTAATGCTAGCCAACCCTCATTCATTTGAGAGAATCTTGCATTTTGCTTATTTTCCTTTATTGGGTGGAGAGATTGCGATCAAAGACATTGGAAGAAACTTTTTTGCCCTCTTGGGAGACAAAATCCCTTATGAACAAAAACTCTCTTTCTTTATCCAAAGAGGCAAAAGCCCTCAAGAAGTCAAAACCCTTGAGCTAATGAGAAGCAAGAGGCTCAATTCTCCAGATACTTCAAGCGTTGGGCGAATCTTTGATGCGATTGCTTGGGTATGTGGGCTTGAGTTTCAAAGCTATGAGGGAGAGAGTGGAGAGCTTATCCAAAGTCTTTATGATGAAAAGATCTTGGAATCTTATGCTTTTGAGATCTCACAGGGTGAGATTATTTTGGATATTGAGGCTATTTTTGATGATGCTCTCTCTCGCCCTCCCTCTCTCATCGCCTCCAAATTCCTCAATACACTCATCTCCATCATCACCTCAATTGCTAGCACATATCCTCAAGATGTTGTGCTCTGTGGGGGTGTGTTTTGCAATAGAATTCTAAGCTCAAAGGTTTTGGAGAGCTTAAGAAAGCAAAACAAAAAATGCCTCATAGGCAATAAAATACCGCCCAATGATAATGGGATTGCCATTGGGCAGCTCTACTATCTATTACAAAGGAGTCATTATGCAAGATAATCCTCACCTCAAAAAAAACATTCAAGTAGTTGAAAAGATTCTGAGCAAAAACGATCAGGAAGCTATGAGGGTGCGAGAGTTTTTTGATGCGCATCAAATCTTGGGGCTTAACTTTATGAGCTCCCCTGGGAGTGGCAAAACGACCATTTTAGAGCAGCTTGCTATCCAAAAACCCTTTTCTTTTAATGTCATTGAGGGGGATTTGGAGACTGAAAATGATGCTAACAAATTGCGCCAAAAGGGTATTGAGGCAGTGCAGATTCAAACAGGGAGCGCGTGCCATTTGGATGCATTTATGATCTCAGAAGCATTGACAAAACTCTCATTTGAGGGAATTGATGTGTGTGTGATAGAAAACATTGGGAATCTAGTCTGTCCAGCAAGCTATGATGTGGGCACACACTACAATATCGTCCTGCTCTCTGTGACAGAGGGAGATGATAAGGTCGAAAAATATCCCGTGATGTTTAGAAATGCTGATTTGATTTTGGTGAGCAAAAGTGATCTGATCGCTCATTTTGATTTTGATCCCAAGCTTGTGCTAGAGAGAGCCAAAAAACTCAATCCAAATGTCGAGATGATCACAATCTCAAGTAAAAGTCAAGAAGGGATCCAAGAGCTTATCACTTGGATCAATACAAGGAGGAAAAAATAATGTGTTTATCTATCCCATCACAAATCATCTCAATCAACCACCAAGACAATACATGTATCGTAGATACAATGGGCACTCAAAGAGAGGCAAGCCTTGATATCCTCAAAGAGGAAGTGGAGATTGGAGATTATGTGCTTATTCATATCGGTTATGTGATGAATAAGATCTCCAAAGAACACGCTCAAGAATCGCTTGAGCTCTACCATCAAATGGTCAAAGCCATCCAAGAAGAAGATAACCATGCTTAAGCTCAAAGACCTCTATCAAGGCTTCAGGGATCACAAAAGTATCTTGGCTTGGAGTCAAAAAATCAAGCAAGATTCTAAAACTCTTGATAAAAAGATTCGTGTGATGGAAGTGTGTGGGGGGCATACACATAGCATTATGAAATATGGGATCAATCAGCTCTTAGATGATGTGTTTGAGTTTATCCATGGACCAGGATGTCCAGTCTGCATCATGCCCAAATCCAGAATCAATCATGCCATCATCCTAGCCCAGCAAGAAAATACAATCATTGCAACTTTGGGGGATATGATTAGGATCCCAAGCTCTATGGGATCTCTCTCTGATGCGCGATCTAGGGGAGCTGATGTGAGATTTATCTACTCACCCCTTGATCTTTTAAAGATTGCAAAAGATCATCCAAATAAAACAGTGATTTATTTTGCGATTGGGTTTGAGACGACAACGCCTATGAGTGCAGCACTTCTAGAGCGTATCCAAAGAGAGCAGATCAAAAATATTCTTTTTCATATCAATCATGTCCTTGTCCCACCACCTATGGAAGCCATTCTTCAAAACAAAGAAGTCCAAATCGATGCATTCATTGCTCCCTCGCATGTCTCAGTGATCACAGGAAGTAAGATCTATGAGCCCTTTACTTCTCAATACCATATCCCTACAGTGGTCTCTGGATTTGAGCCTGTTGATATTTTGGAGGCTTTGTGGATGATCCTCAATCAAGTCAAACGCCAAGAAGCAAAACTTGAAAATCAATATAAGCGTGCTGTGACTTTTGAGGGCAATACACTTGCTCAAGAAAAAATCAAACATTACTTCACGGTGCGTGAAAGCTTCACATGGAGAGGGATTGGGGAGATTCCACATTCTGCACTTCGTCTCAAAGATGAGTTTGCCCAATATGATGCTGAGCATCACTTCAATTTGCCTATAGAAACCATTAGTGAGCCAAAGGGTTGTATATGCCCACAAATCATCGGCGGGATTGCTAAGCCTAGTGCTTGCAAACTCTTTGGCAAGGCTTGCACTCCAAGCTCTCCCATTGGAAGCTGTATGGTGAGCAGTGAGGGGGTCTGTAATGCATATTTTAGATATGGCAATCTAATTTCGAAGGATGTGAAGTGAAACATATAACCTTGGCTTGTGGGAATGGAGCGAGTGAAAACAATGCGCTCATCCAAAATGTATTTTTTAAGGCTTTTCAAAATGAAATCTTGGCTCAAAACAATGATTCAGCACTTCTTCCACCTCTAGGCAAGATGGCCTTTAGCACAGATTCTTATACGATTTCGCCTCTATTTTTTGCAGGGGGTGATATCGGAAAACTTAGTGTTTGTGGGACTTGTAATGATTTGGCGATGATGGGAGCTAGGCCTAGATTTTTGAGTGCATCATTTATCATTGAAGAAGGATTTGAAGTAGAAAAACTAGAGCAAATTGCATCTTCGATGAGAGAAGAATGTGCCAAAAATGGAGTATTGATCGTGACAGGGGATACTAAGGTCGTGGGCAAAGGAAGCGCTGATGGAATCTATATCAATACAGCAGGGATTGGAGAGATCATCTATGAGGGATTATCTCCACAGCGCATCACTCAAGGTGATCTAATCATCGTCTCAAACTCTATTGGTAAGCATGGTGCAAGTATTTTTGCCCAACGAGAGGGGATTGATCTAGTGAGCGATCTAGCAAGTGATTGCGCATCACTTTTCCCACTTTTGCAATCTCTCTTTGATACCAATCTTGAGATCCATGCTTTGCGTGATGCTACTCGTGGGGGGCTTGCGGCAGTTTTGAATGAATGGGCGATGGCCTCTAGGCAATGTATCCAAGTCCAGCAAGAGCAGATTCCTATCTCTGATGGTGTTCAGGGGATTTGTGAATTTTTGGGATTTGAGGCTTATGCTTTGGCCAATGAGGGGACATTTGTGATGGCTCTTCCATCCACGCAAGCTAGCACTGCCCTAGATCTTTTGCGCTCACATCCTCTTGGCAAAGAGGCTCAAATCATCGGTGAAGTCAATGCACAATACCCCTCCAAAGTCGTGCTGCAGAGTGCGTATGGAACGAAGCGCTTTTTGGATATGCCAAGTGGTGAGCTTTTGCCAAGGATTTGCTAAGTGCATGAATATTCCATCGTCCAATCTTTTATGCAGATGTGTGAGGACTATGTCAAACAAAATGAATGCACAAAGGTGCTCTCTGCCAAGATCAAAGCGGGGGTTTTTAGTGGGATTGAGCTCTCACTTTTTGAGCGTGCTCTTGAGGGGTTTAAAGAGGGCAGTGTGCTTGAGGATGCTAAGATCTCTTATGTGATTCAACCTCTTAAAATCCTCTGTCGTGACTGTCATACCACGCAAGAAGTGCAAACCCCTATATGTCCCTCTTGCCATAGCCAAAACACAGAGGTCTTGGATGGAGAGGAGTTTGTTTTGCTGAGTCTAGAGATGGAGTGATCAGATCATGCTCCAAGAGATTTCTTTGCCCGCATTGAGTGGGATGATCTGATCATTGGAGAGGGAAATGGCTTGGGGGAGTTTTTGAGAAATCTTTTGTATTTTTACCTCTCTTACTTTTTCAAATGTCAATCCATAATTTCTCACCGCATTATCACTTACAAATGCCTGCAGATTCTCCAAGGCTTGATGCTTCTCAAAAAGCTCACAAAGCTGCTCTAGGAGTAGGGGGGCTGAGAAGATTCCAGCGCTTGCGGGATTTGAGAGTTTTTTGCTTGCTAAGTGAGGAGCGCTATCAGAACCAAAGCTGACTTTGGGATGTGCGCTCAAAGCAAGCTCAAGGAGAGCATCACGATCTTTTGGAGATTTTAAGATGGGCTTACAGAATAAGTGGGGATTGAGTCCTCCTCCAAGCAAATCATCAAGGCAGAGAGTGATGTGATGCAGGGTGAGGGTGGCAAATACATTGTCATATCGATTCAAAAGCTCAATACTGCGATGATCACTAAGATGCTCGATGATGATTTTAAGCTTGGGAAAAGTCTGAGCGATCTGAGCAATAATGGGCAAAAACTCAAATTCACGATCAAGGCTATACCCACCACTTTCTGCATGGATGGAGAGAATCATCTCTAATTTTTCAGCCTCACTCAATACCTCCAAAGTTTGAGGTGCGAGGATCTCACTCATCCCATCTTGGCTATTGGTCGTCGCTCCTTTGGGGTAGAGCTTGAGGATCTTAAATCCCAAGGATTTGATCTGATGCAGTTCTTGAATGCTGAGTTTTGGAGTGAGATAGATGGTGATCAGTGGGGTAAAATCTGCACAAAGTGCTTTGAGAGTATTGTAATACTCCAAGGCCAAATGTGCATTGCTAATGGGTGTAGAGAGGTTGGGCATCACCACACCCCCTACAAATCCTTGATAAGTATAAGGAAAAACACTCTCTAGCACTTCCCCCTCTCTCAAATGCAGATGCATATCAAGAGGATTTTTTAATATTAGTGATTGGCTCATTTCATCTCCCATGGTTTTAATTTTGGTGATTATAGAAAAAACAAGCCAACTTACTCAAGCGTTACACTTTTTGTCTAGAATTCCTGTTTTTTGCTGGCACATTGATTTCAACTTCAAAGGATCGGGATGGAAAATTTAGGGCTTCACAATATTGAGCGCTCAGTATTGGCAACGATTTTTTTCAACCCTGATACATTTGAAGATGTTTTCTCTCTTCTACAACCCAAGGATTTTCATGATGCATTTTTTGAACTGATCTTTAAGGTCATATGTCAGCAGCGTGAAGCTCAAAAGCCTATCGATCCAGATCTTCTCTTGCCACTTATTGCTAAGCACAAGCTCTATAATGAAGAAGAGTTTCTCTCTCTCCTAGCAACGCCTCCACTCATCAATCTAGACTTTTATCTCCAAGAGATCAAAAGTGCTTCACTCAAAAGATCTCTTTATCTCATCGCCAATCAGATCGCTTCATCTACAAAGGATCAAAACAAAGAAGCCCAAGACATTCTAGATGAGACAGAAAAACAGCTTTTTGAGCTTTCTTCCCATGGAGAGCTCAAAGACTTTAGACAATCAAATGAGATCATCCAAAGCACTCTAAGTCTAATTCAAGAGCTCAAAGCTAGGGGTAATAATCTCCTTGTGGGACTAAACACTGGATTTGCTGAGCTCAATCGCATCACCACAGGATTTAATCCTGGCGAGCTAATCATCATCGGTGCTAGACCATCGATGGGGAAGACGACTTTTGTGCTCAATATGGTTCAAAAGTTCTTGGCTTCTGGGAAGGGTGTGGCATTTTTTAGTCTTGAGATGCAGGCTGAACATTTGATGCTTAGAATGCTCTCTTCAAGCACATCTATCCCCCTTCAGCGCCTAAGGATTGGAGATCTCACTTCAGAGGAGTGGAGCAATCTTAGTCAGATCTCTGATCATACCGCCTCTCTTCCGCTTTTTATCGATGATAACTCCTTTGTCAGCATCACACAACTTAGAAGCAAAATGCGCAGACTAAAAAACAAGCATCCTCATATCGGAGCATGTGTGGTGGATTATTTGCAGCTTATGAGTGGAAGCAAAAAGGGAGGAGAATCCAAGCGTCAAGAAGAAATCAGTGAGATCTCAAGAGGGCTAAAAATCCTAGCGCGTGAGCTAGAGATCCCCATCATCGCCCTAAGTCAGCTCAATCGTATGCTTGAAAGTCGTGATGATAAGCGCCCGCAACTCTCAGATCTGAGGGAATCTGGAGCGATTGAGCAGGATGCGGATATCATTCTATTTTTGTATCGTGATGATGTTTATCGCAAAAGAGAGGAGAAAGCCAAGGAAGAGCGTGCCAAAAAAGAAGACAAAGCTTACAAATCTCAATTTGTCGAGCGAGATATCGAGCCTGCTGAGATTATCGTGGCCAAAAATAGAAATGGTGAAGTAAAACCTGTTAAAATTCAATTCAACAAAAAATTCATCAGATTTGAAGAGCCTTCCTTTGAAGAAGAGAGGGACTATAAGACGCGCTATGAAAATAGCCAAGAATATATCGATATGAGCGTTGATCCAAGCATCTCGGATATGCCCATCATCCAATAAGGAAGAGACTATGTTGTGTAAAAAGCTTTTGATTTCCTGCGTTGTTTCTACGCTTATTCTTGGTGCTAATGAGGCTGATAAGGAATACCAAGTCAATTTTACAAATGGGGCTGGAGGTAGCTATAAGAAGCCAAGCTTTTCGCCAAACTTTACGGAAGGCAATAACTTTACTTGGAATCAAAGTGATGGGAGTTTGGTCATTAAACCATTCGCACATCAATATTATGTTTCTCCATCAGTGATCGCCCCTATAGTGACAGCAACTTTTACATCTGATAAAGACAACTATGGGATCCTCACACTCAAAACCTTTTCTTTCACCAACGCACCTTTTGGCTCTGAGAAACCCCAAGATCCGACTAAGGATGATGCTGAGAAAAATCAGCTTACCTCATCACGCTTGATTATCAAAAATGGTGCCACAGGATTCAAAGGCTTTGTTCTTGGTGGCAGTGGGGCGAGTGGAGGAGATGTCAATCTCTTTAGTGGAGCACATCTAGGTATTGAGGGATTCACACAGACGACTTTGCAGGGCACGATCAATGTCAGTGCTGGAGGGATCTCAAAGAGCCAGTCCTCTTATGGTTATCTTGGCTCTTCACTCTCAGTTAACTCTGACAAAGACTACTCAACGCTTGCGATCAAATCCACTCTTAATCTCATCACTGATAATGGACTTGATCGCACCAAGGAGCGAGCACAAGCTTCATTTGATGCTAAAGTCAAAGGAAATATTTCTGTAGAGGGTTATGTCTCTGTTGCCAATCAGGCAAAGATTGGATTAGAGGCAGGAAATGCACTCAAGATCTCATCGACTCTAAGCATCAGCGCTCAAGAGATGAGAAAGATCACAAGAGATAGTTTAGGAAATGAAAGTGTTTTGGATGCTGATAGGATGAAGCAAACCAATCTCACTCTCTATGCTCCCAAAATTGAGCTAAATGGAGGGATTGATGTGGGATTGAATGCCAAATCAATCGAAACTAGAGAAAAGAAGCTTGAAAATGGAACTAAGATCACAGAAATCACTCAGCTTCCAAGTGATATCGGAGCTATTGCTGAGATCACAGCAGATATCAAAGCCAAACAAACTTCATCTGGTACTAAACCCCAAGACTGGGAAGAGACCACCAAGGCTCAGTTTCTCCAAACAAGCGGGGGACGCATCAGCATCGGAAAAAACTCTGAAGTCAGGATCAAAACGATCAATAACAAACCAACAGATACTAAAAAAATCTTTGATGACAAAAATCCCTATGCGATCACCCTCTCTTATGTCACCATCCAAGATCAAGAGCAGGGCAATAAACTTCTCAATCTTGATGTCCAAGCACTTTTGCGCTCAACTATTCAGCAAGAAGCAAATAAAACTGGAGAAAAGACAAAAGAAGAGATTGCTGAAGGGGCTGGGAAGATTTTATTTCAAGGGAAATTTGATCTAGGAAAAAATGCAAATGCCAAGATTCAAGCCTATGATGGGTTTGATTTGCATAAAGATTCTGGGTTTTCTCTTGCCAAAAATTCTCTTCTGTGGCTCTCAACTGGGACGAGAGATATCTCTATCACAAATGAAGGTAAGATCGAGGCAAAAGGCGGGGCTTTTGTCCTAGGAGAGGCTTACAAAGGCAGGGGACAAATCAAAACAGAGCTCAAAAACACAGGCAGTATTTTGATCTCTGATTCTAAGCGCAGCACCTCAGATGATACCCCAATCCATCCTCAACCCCCCAAGTCTGATCCAAAGCAAAAAGAAGATAAACCACAAAAAGAACTCGATCCTGCTGGACTTTTCCTTCTTGGACAGCAAAATACGCTAGATAATCAGGGCACACTGATCTTTGATGGCTTTGGCAATCTGACAACCCTCACTTCTAGAAATGATCAAACTACTAGAGATCTAGAGATCAAAAACTCATCAGGCAAAAAGGGAGTGATCGATGTCCGAGGATCAGGCAACTCTATCGTCTCAGGTGGAAATCTCAAGCTCTCCTCTCAAGATATCGCTATCAAATCCAAAACAGTAGAAGAGGGCAAGGAAGATCAAAAAAAGACAGTGACCTATGAGGGTGAATTCATCCTCAGATCCACAAGTCAAAGCCCTTCAAGTCTGATCACTTTTGGAAGTGAAACTCTGGCATCTGGAAGAGATCGAGTAAGTGTCACAGGGGGGACTTTGAGAATCCAAAGCATCCATGCTGGTGTTGATTCTTATAATCTCAGACTTGTTGATACCACTCTTGATCTCAGCAAACTCTCAGTGCAAGAGAAAAATGGTCAGACAGTGTGGGGGGGAGGGGCGTTTGTCAATAAGCGCAATCTTGAGCTTGGAGGCAATGTCAAGATCCATGTTGCTAACAATCAAGGTGCTTTTGCCAATGGAGAGTATCAAGGTAAGGTCACACAATTCAAGTCAGACTTACCTATCATGAAAGTGCGTGGGGACAACTCTATCACCTATCTTGGTGACTCTTCTCAAAGTAAAGATCGCTTCAGCTTTGATAATAATGCCAATCTCCGCCTCTCTTCCAATGCGACATTTTATGTAGGTGGGGATTTCAATAATAATGGCACGACGATTTTTAGTGCTGATCAATTTGGAATCGGATCAATATTGGTCAGTGGAGATTTGATCTTTGATATGACTAATCATCAAGGAGGAGATAAGACAGTCAATCCCCTCATCGCAATCACTCATACCAATTTCTACTCACTTTCGCTAGATCGATATTATGTTCTTTTTCAAAGTCGAGGTCAGATCAAATACCGTGTAGGAAGTGCAGTGATCGATCCTGATGATACCCCTGGTCCCAAGCCTAGAAGCACAACAGGAAATGAAGAGAAAGAAGACACACTCACTTATGCCAAACAGCAAGAATATCTCAAAAAAGAGATTGAAAACTTCATCAATGGAGTGGATGCTTATGAGGGCAATGAAAATAAACTTGGAATCTTCCTCAAGGGACTTGCTCTAGTCGATACAAATAAAGTCGCTTTTGCTGTGGTTCGCAGTGATGCGATTTCTCAGATCACCACTGATGGAAGTCCCACAGGGATGATTGATCAATACTTTGATGTCCTTGCCAAATCTGATGGACAAATTTCGATTAATAAAACTCAAGAGATGATTTCAGCGATCTCTGCGAGCAATCCCACTGCTTTGCAGGTGCTCAATAATGCATTGGAATCAAAAAATATTTTTGAGCTTGAAGTGCTCAAAGACATCGGATCATACAATGTTCCAGCGTTGATCAAAACAGCAAACTCTATTGATCAATCTATGCAAGCTGTAGCCAATCTTCAAAAACCTCTCATTGAGGATTTTCAAAAGATGCAAATCGTGCGTGAAATTGCTGTGCAAAATCGTATGATGCGCTTTTCAAATCCCTATGTCGCTGAGATCGAGCTTGCTCACTATATTCAGAAACTAGCCAAAAATCGCTATGCTCAAGCTGAGCAAGCTCAAGCCTCTGATGTAAGCAATCCTCTAGCACCCTCCTACAATCCTCAAGAAGTAGATGGACTTTCTTATAGGCACAATATTTGGGCATCTGCGATTTCTTCTACGACCAAAGAAGCTCATAATACTTCAGCACTCTATGGAATGAGTGCAGGCTATGAGTATATGCCTATTTCCAATGTTTTGCTAGGAGTTTATGCTGCCTATGGCTACTCTGATTTCAAAAGCTCGATTCTCAAAAACAATGCACACAACATCGATGCGACAATCTATACGCGTCTTTATTATGAAAATTCAGAGGTGGATATCACATTTAGCTATATGCAGGCATTTAATGATGCAAGAGTTGAGGGAGATGATGCTCGTTTGCATCAAAAATTTCAATTCAAAAGCAATGCATTTGACTTTAATCTCAAATATGGCTATATCATCAAGATTCCAAAGGTCAAGGGCTTATTTGTCAAGCCTCAAGGAAGCTATACAGTTTATGGGATCAATATCCCCAATCTTGCTGGCACCTCAAGTGCGCCCATCCTTTTGGATCAACAGTTTAAAGGAGGAATGCTTTTCAATCTTGGAGCAGAGATTAGGCAATATGTCTCAGCCTATTCATTCTTGTATATCCTTCCAAGTTTTGAATACAATCTTGTAAAAGAAGAACAAGCAGGTGTGCATTTTGCTGGAGTACAAAACAAGATCGCATATACTCCGGAAGGACAAGCTAAAGGGCTCTTCTCAATCTATGCTGGAGGCGAGGGATATATCAGTCCAGATTTTTCGATGAATCTCAGTGCAGGCTATAAGGCTGGGCTTGATAAAGAAGAGCATAATGTCAGCATTAGTGCTGGATTTAAATACAAATTCTAAAGGATGATCAATGTTTGATGAAATTTTTGAAGGCGACCCTATCGCGAAATGGAAAGAGATTATTTTCAATGCAAATCCCTCTGTGGTGAGTCAAGAACTGGACAGGATACTTGAAGAGTTGGCACAATATGAGCTTCTCAAAGAGGGGGTTGATCTGACATTTGAAAATCTCAAAAGCACAAAGCAAGATCTAGCGATCCAATCAATGGGCAATATTTTAAGCCAAAATGAATAAACTCTGCCTCCTTCTCTTGAGTGCTTTGATCTGCTATGGAGAAGTAGGTTGGAGTAGCGAGCAAGAGATCTCTCTAGGCAAAGATCAGTCCCATACTCTAAGGCTTCTTGTGGATTCTAATGATCTGCGAGAACTTAGCCTTAAATGGACGCTGTTTGTCGATGGTGGATTGGTGCTTTTGGCAAAATATGATTCTTTTCATCAGCATACAATTCTCTATCAAAAATCCAAAAAAGATGCAATCAGAATCAATCTAAATGCCAAGAGTAGAAGAGGAGTTATCCCTCCCTATGTCGCTATTTTTTTCAAAGGATATGACCAATCCAAAAAAAGTGCCACACTCAAAATCGCAACATATGGCGATGTCTATATTCAGTAAGGAAATAAAGATGCAAGATGTAATCACAACGATGCGGGAAATGATCCAAGATTTTCACAATCCTTTTTTAAATCAAATGTTTGATCAGATCACGCATGGCAAAATGTTGCGTAGCTCTATGGTGCTCTCCATCGCTCCACACAACCAAATGACTATCAAGCTTTGTGCGATTATTGAACTCATCCAGCTTGCCTCACTCTTGCATGATGATGTGATTGATGAGAGTGCTATACGAAGGGGAAAACCATCTCTCAATGTCCAATTTGGCAATAAAAATGCCATTATGCTAGGCGATGCACTTTATGCAAAAGCTTTCTTTCATCTCACTTCATTCCCTCAAGAGATCGCTCAAAGTCTTTCTGGCGCAGTTTGTAAGCTCTCAAATGGAGAAATTTATGATGTGTTTCTCTCACAAGGATTCAATGCATCAAAAGAGCAATATTTTCTTATGATTGAGGAGAAAACAGCCTCTCTTATCGCCTCAAGTGCAGAGTGTGCTGCGATTTTGGCAGGACTTGAATCTGAGGGTTATTTGCACTATGGCAAGTGTTTGGGGATTGCTTTTCAAATCATTGATGATATTTTAGACATTACTCAATCTCAAGAGGTTTTGGGCAAGCCTTCGATGCAGGATTTCAAAGAGGGCAAAACAACGCTTCCTTATCTCTTGCTTTATGAGAATCTCCCTTCCTTAGAAGCCAAAGAAAAACTTCAAAATCTATGTGGCAAAGAGCTTTCTTTGGATGAAAAGCAGTGGATTTTGGATTCTATGGATCAATATCAATGCATCAAGCAAAGTCAGCACTTGGCTCAAGAGATTGCCAAAGATTCTCTCTCAAAGCTCACTTCATCGTATAATCCCAAACTCAAAGAAATCATTAACTCCATGATTCAAAGGAGCTTTTAAGATGTATTGCGTCATTAGTTTTTCTCATAAAAATCTTGATATCTCCACAAGAGAGAAGATCGCTTTGCCACAGGATAAAATCCAAGATTTTTATCACTCTCTTTTTGCCACATTTCCCAATATCCAAGAATGCATTCTTCTTGGCACATGTAATCGCTTTGAATTATTGATGTTTGCACCCTCATACAATGCTCATGCCATCATTGACTTCATCGCATCAGATAGGGAGATTCCCGCTCCACAATTGCGTGCTGGAGCTCAAGTCTTTTTTGAAAAAGAGGCTATTGAGCATATTTTCAGTGTGACAAGTAGTCTAGATAGTCTTGTGATTGGAGAAACTCAAATCACAGGGCAGCTCAAAAGCGCATATAAACTGGCTTTTGATCTTGGATTTTGCAAAAAGCAGCTCACAAGGGTGATGCATTTTGCGTTTAAATGTGCAGCCTTAGTGCGATCTCAGACTCAAATTTCCAAAAACCCTGTCTCCATCTCTTCAGTTGCCATTGTACATTTTCTTAGCCTCTCTCCCATCAAGGACAAAGTCGCTGTCGTAGGGACGGGAGAGATCGGAATCTTGTGTGTCAAATATCTTTTAAGTCATGGCTTTGATGTGCTTTTGCTAAGTCGCACCCTCCAAAATGCTCAAGCTATCCAAGATGAACTTCAAAATGAGCATCTCAGTATCGCCTCCTTTGGACAGCTTCCAGAGGTCATCAATAGTGTGCGCTATCTCTTCTGTGCCACGGGAGCCCCACATACCATCATCACACATGATATGATTCATCCTTGTGAGTTTGGGCGTATTTGGTTTGATTTGGCACTTCCAAGAGATATCGATCATATTGAACGCGAAGATATTTCGCTCTTTGTGATTGATGATCTTCAGGAAGTTGCACTTGAGAATAAAAGCAAGCGCGAGGAAGAACTCCAAAAAGCTCATCACATCATTAGCGAGCAAGTTGTGCTTTTTGAGCAATGGCTCAAGAGTCTTGATGTCGAACCTTTGATCAAGGCTTTTAGAGACAAAGCCAAACAATGCTGTCTTGATGAGATAGAGCGCTCACTCAAAAAGGGATTTATCACCAAAGATGAAGAAGATAGAGTTGTGAGAATCTTGCACAATGCATTCAATAAATTTCTCCATCACCCAACAAGCTATATCAAAACGATCAAAGAAAGCCCTGAGAGTGATTTCATCATCGAAAATGTCAAAAAACTCTTTGATCTTGAAGGAGAGGAATTTTTCCAAAACCCATACAAATGCGAAAGACACAACAAAAACGATTAAAGGATACAAATATGAGGATGAGCAAAAGCTTTATCTATACGACCAAAGAAACCCCAAAAGATGCAGAACTCAAAAGCCATCAATATCTTCTAAGAGGAGGATATATCCAGCAAGTGGGCTCAGGGATCTATAATCTTTTGCCACTTGGAGATAGAGTGCTTGAAAACATCAAATCCGTGATTCAAAAACATATGAATAAGTCAGGGGCTCAGGAGCTGACTTTGGGGTTTGTGACTCCTGCATCATTTTGGCAAAAGTCTGGGCGCTATGAAAAATATGGCAAAGAACTTTTGAGGTTTAAAGACAGAAAAGATCAAGACTTTGTGCTTGGCCCCACTTATGAGGAGGGGATCGTGGAGTGCATCAAGGGAGTGGTCAAAAGCTATAAACAGCTCCCTATCAATCTCTATCAGATTCATTTGAAATTTAGAGATGAAGTGCGTCCAAGATTTGGACTGATACGAGGGCGTGAGTTTGTGATGAAAGATGCTTATAGTTTCCACTCTAGCACACAAGATCTTGATAGAGAGTTTGATTTGATGGAGCAGACTTATAGGGCGATTTTTGATGAGCTAGGGATCAAGTATGCTGTAGTGGAGGCAGATAGTGGAGCTATTGGTGGAAGTGGGAGCAAGGAATTTATGCTTTTGGCAGAATGTGGAGAGGACACACTGATCACCTGTCCTTCTTGTGGATATGCGAGTAATATCGAGGCTGCTAGACGACATCCAAGACAAACCACGCCTCTCTCTATGCAACCTCAAAAAATCCACACTCCCAATCTTAAAACCATCAATGAACTCAGCAATCATCTCAATCTCCCCTCTGAAGTGATTCTAAAATGCATCATCAAAGGTGTAAAGACACTTAGTGGGAATAAAACGGCTTTATTTTTTGTGCTAGGAGATGATGAACTAGAGGAAACAAAGGCATTAAATGCTTTAAGCAAAAGAGATGGTGAAGTTTTGGAGCTATTTGATCTGGATATGCAGAGTATGCAGGATTTTAAGCTTGGCTTTGTGGGACTTGGAGCAGAGGCGGATTTTGTGATTTTTGATGAGGCGATTGAAGTGGGGAAAACCTATCTAAGTGGAGCCAATGAGCAAGACTATCATCAAATTTGTGATTTTCAAGGAGGGGATCAAGATGATCTAGTATTGATTAGAGAGGGAGATGAGTGTCCAAACTGCTCTGCAAAGATGCGTTATCAAAAGGGGATTGAAGTGGGGCATATTTTTAAGCTTGGCACAAAATATTCTGATCCTATGGGAGCGACATTTCTAGATCAAAATGGCAAAGCTCAACCCTTTATCATGGGATGCTATGGAATCGGAGTCTCACGAATCCTCTCAGCCTTTATCGAACAAAATCACGATGAGAGAGGAATCATCTGGAATGAAGTTTTAGCCCCGTTTGAATGTATGGTGATTGTCTCAAATATCAAAAATCAAGCCCAAAGAGAGGAAGGAGAAAAGATCTATGAGCATTTGATCGCTCAAGGAAAGAGAGTTTTGTTTGATGAGAGAGATGAGCGCTTTGGAGTAAAAATGAGTGATTTTGAGCTACTGGGAATCCCGCAAGCGATCTTGGTCGGCAAAGAGCTCGAGAGTGGGAAGATCGAACTCATTGATCGCAAAACTTTGTCCAAACAAAGCCTTTCTTTTGAGGCATTTTTGGGAGAATAAAATGCGATTTTTGATCTTTTTTGTGATTTTGTTTTTTGTAGAGCTTGGGGGTTTTGTCGCATTTAGTGAGAGTTTTGGGTTTTTTACCTTGGTGTTAGAGATTATCTTCAGTGGTCTCTTGGGTGTGTTTTTGATTTTTTCTACACTTTCTGGGAGCAATGAGAGCATCATCGAGCTTTTGAGGGGTGCAAGGGATCCCAAAGAAGTTTTGGCTTCCAATCTTGCCAAAGTCTTTGGTGGGATTTTGCTCATCATCCCTGGGTTGCTTAGTGATTGTCTTGGGATCTTGCTGTATTTTGGGATTTTAGATTCTATTTTGGCAAGTTTTTTGGGAAAGGCGACGATCAAAACTTCATTTACACATCAATCACGCCAAGATGAAATCATCGATGTAGAAGTGATCGAAGAAAAAGAAAGGATACAAAAGTGAGAAAAATCATCATCGGCAGTAGGGGAAGTCTCCTAGCTCTTTGGCAAGCCAACCATATCGCTCAAAGACTAAAAGAAGAGCATGGCTTAGAATCTGAGATCAAAATCGTCAAAACACGGGGTGATAAGATCTTAGATGTGCCTTTGGCAAAGATTGGAGGAAAGGGGCTTTTTACTAAGGAGCTTGAAGAGTTGCTTTTGAGTGGTGAGATCGATATCGCTGTGCATAGCCTCAAAGATGTGCCTGTGGAGTTCCCAGATGGACTGTCTTTGGTCGCTATTACTAAACGAGAAGATGTGAGAGATTGCTTTGTGAGTGAGAAGTATCCAAGTCTTGAGGCACTGCCTTTGGGTGCAAGGGTGGGCACAACTTCTCTTAGGCGCACGATGCAGCTTAAGATCATCCGCCCAGATCTAGATACTCAAAGCCTAAGAGGCAATGTCCAAACGCGTCTTCAGAGACTAAGAGATGGGGAGTTTGATGCGATCATTTTGGCACTTGCAGGAATCAAGAGGCTAGAGATTGAAGGAGAGCTTAGATATGCCAAGCCTTTAGAGATCCAAGAGATGATCCCAGCAATGGGGCAGGGGGCGTTGGGGATTGAATGCAGGAGCGATAGTGAGTTTTGGGAGATTTTGTGCAAGCTCAATGATGAAAAAACGCAGATTTTTTGTGAGTGTGAGAGAGAGTTTATCAAATGCTTAGAGGGTGGATGTCAGGTGCCAATCGGCGTGCATGCAAACCTCAATGCAGATCATAAGCTTGTCCTTGTGGCAAAGATTGGGTTACCTGATGGAAGTGAGGTGCTAAGTGAGATGATGGAAGGAGAGATTGAAAATCATTTGCAAATCGCACAAAGCTTGGCTCAGAGGATGATTGCTCGTGGGGCAAAAGAGTTGCTTCAGAGGGCAGAAAAAATGGCTTTTGAATCATTGAAGTAAATCAAGGAGAGGAAATATGGCAGTTTTACTAGAGTTGAGTATCTTTAGTATTCATGGAGAGATCAGCAAGAGAGAGGAGGTAGCAAAAGTTTTGAGGGCATGGGAGAGAAATGGAATCAAAGCTCATCTCAACGCCATGGGAAGTGTAGTGGAAGCAGCAGATATGCAGGAGGCTTTGAAGGCGATTGAGATCGCCAACTCTTGTATGGATTGCAGGCGATATTATGTAATCGCTAAGTTTGACTGCTATCCTGAGAGGGAAAATATGCTTGAGGGAAGAGTGGAGAGGGTGCTAGAGGAGGTGTAGTCTTTAAATAAAATCAGAAGGTATAAATCATTAAGGATCCAAGAATGCCAAAAAATTATTTAGAAACAAAAAATATTAAATTATTTGAGCTTTTGAGCAATGGAAAATCCTATAGTGTTCCTCAATATCAGAGAGATTATTCGTGGAATACAGATCAGTGGGAAGATCTTCTTGAAGATATTTATAGACTTACTGAATATGATTTGCATTATATGGGAACTATAGTTTTGCAATTTTCTGATGATGGCAAAGAAATGGTCATTATCGATGGACAGCAAAGAATTACAACATTGAGCATACTTATTGTCTCTGTAATTTCGATTCTTAAAGATTTGATTTCTCAGAACATTGATAAGGAAGAAAATCTGCAAAGAATCAAAGCTCTTGAAACATATGTATGCAAACAAAGTGCTTCAACACTTGTCAAAAAACCAAGACTTCAACTCAATGATCACAATAATTCTTTTTTTCATCAATATGTCATTAATCTTGAAAATTTACCAAGTGAGGTAAAAAAGAAGAGTTCATCTAGCAATCAACTCATTTATAAATCTTTAGTGTTTTTTAAAGAAAAATTGATGGAATATTTCATTCAGAATAAAATTGAAAAAAATGCTGAGAAGATTGTTGCTTATATTGAAATGATTTTAGAGAAGATTTGTTTTATACAAATTGCCGTTGAAGATGAATTAAATGCCTATACTTTATTTGAAACACTGAATGCTAGGGGAGTAGAGCTCACAGCAACAGATTTGCTTAAAAATTACCTTTTTTCATTAAGTGATAGTGAAAGTATTAAAATTATGCAAATAGATTGGAGAGATATTACTGAACGAATTAAAAATCAAGATATGCCTCAATTCTTGAGATATTACATCAATTCTCATCAGGATTTTATTACAGAATCTCAGCTCTTCAAAACTATTAGTAGGCAAATCAAAAATGGAGCAGAGGCCTATAGTTTCATTCAAAACTTAAAAAGATTTTGCATTATCTATAGAGCCTTAAGAGATTCAGAAGATGATCTTTGGAAAGAAGCTGGAGAATTTCTTGAAATCAAAAAAAGGCTCGAAGAATTAAAACTTTTCAAAATGCAACAACATATTCCTCTGCTGATGTCGGCCTACGATAAAATTTTTCCTAAAAAACCGCATGAATTTGTCCGAATATTGGAAATTTGTTCTGTCATTGTTTTTAGATATGTCGTCATTGGGAAGCGTCAAACTAAGGATATGGAAAAAGCTTTTAATAAATGTTCGATAAAAATTGCAAATGAAGAAATTTCAACAGCAAGAGAAGTTTTTGAAAATCTCAAAAAGCTCTATATTGATGATGAAACTTTTGAAAAAGAGTTTAGCTCGCGCAGTATTAATTTTGATTCAAATCCAAAACTGATTTATTATATTCTTGAGAAGCTTGAGTGTCAATTTGCAAATACAAAAAACAAAACAACTGGTGAAAATATTAGTGTTGAACACATCCTTCCTAAAACAATGACGGAATATTGGGAGCAGTATTTTTCTTTTGAAGAACATGAGCATTTTGTATCAAGATTGGGAAATTTTGTTCTACTTGATCGAAAAGTCAATAGAGATCTTGGACAAAAGGATTATCCTACAAAATGTGAAGTATTTGCAAAATCTCCATTTGCGATAACCTCACAAATAATTACCGATAACAAATATGAGGAATGGAACCCTCAAAACATTAGAAAAAACCAAGAAAATTACGCAAAACATGCAAAGCAAATATGGAAACTCAGCTTTTAATTTCCACATCCTCCCACAAGCTCTTGAGCAACTCAATATAGTGAGGTTGTTTGGTGGAGAGGACTTTGAATATAGAGAGAAGGGCGATCAACTCTTCTTTGTCTAGCCCATAGAGTTTGGCAATCAAAATGTCATTGGTGGCTTTGAGTGTGAGATAAGACTTTTCAGTCCTAGGGATTGAGAGAGGTTCTCCGCCCAAGCCATAGCTTCCTTGGTGTTTGCTCACTTGCACCCACTCTTTTGAGCCAAAGAGAGGATCGAGAGAGGCAAAATGCCCACTTTTGTCATTGTAGCGTTGGAGTGCTAAAGAATTGCGTGTGATAGTGGTGTAGAGGGGATTTGAGCGAATTTCCTCTGCTGTGGGTTGAGGGAATGGAATACGCTCCAAATAAATCTTATTAAAATTGATTTGTACCATACTTCGCACCACAAAATCCACCACAAGTGAGTTAAATACCCCTAAAGCAAAGAGAATCTTCTCGATCTCTATGCTTTGGATTCCCACACTCTTTTCCATAATCTGATAGGTTTTGGGGACATTGACAAACATACTATTCCCCACGCCACAAGCTTGATGCAAGAGTGAAAATATCGCTGTGCGTTCATCTGTATCTCTTGCTATCCCTCTAAACCCAAGACGGATAAACTCTCGATCATAGGCAATCAACTCTAAAGGAATCAAAGAGTGCTTGGAGCAAAAATTCATAAAGTCTTTTTCACTCATTTCTAGATCTTGTTTGAGGCGATAGAGTTCTTTACTACTTAGTCGCTTATCAAAATCTTGTGGATTGAGAAAGTAAGTGGAGGGAGCGAACTCGCAGTCATTTTGATGAATCATCTTACCCTCATAGAGAGGGAGAAGTCCCTCTTGGCTAGATTCTATAAACAAATCTTTGTCGTCTGTCATATGTAGTTCCCTGCGGAAATCAAGCCACTCCAAAGAGAGGGGAGGGAAGGCTTGATGGGATTTGAGAAGGAGGTTTAGCATCTCTTGGTTTCGCACTTCAGGCAGTGCGAGTTGAGAAGGAGAGAGGGTAGAAATCTCTTGAAAGGTAAAAGTGATTGGCTCTTGGGTGTAGAGAGAATCTATTTGTGTGAGATAGGACATCGTTTGGATCATATGATTTGAAGCTGGAGGGTAGGAGAGAATCTGCATCAAGGCAAATTTATATCTTGAATCAACATCAGGGAAGATTCCCTCACGATTTTCAAAGCTATAAAAATATGTGAGGGTTTTTTCTTCTAAGATGTGTTTCCTTAGATCCAAACTCCCCTCCTCATACATCAAAGCACTAGGCAGGACATAGTTGAGGGAAGAGTGGGGAGAGAGCAAGGAGAGGTTACGCTCTACAAAAAGTCTAAACAGATTAAAATCCCCAATTCCGTAATTGAGGGGGTAATGAGATTTGTAATAGATTTTTAGGGCTTCGATATGAGCCTTGCTCTCCTCGTAGAGCTTGGCGATATGGGGTTTGGAGAGAAGATCAAGTTTGAGAGATTTTTTCTCACTTGCTTTTTTGGTGCGATAATCGCTAATGAATTGAGGAAAAAAGTCGTCATCACCGATTTTTATTTTGTCCCATGGTGGATTTCCGATAATGCAGTCAAAGCCTCTTTTCTCTCCTGAAAAAACTTCTGGAAAAGCAATTTCATAATGAAAGAATCTGTATTTTTTGCTTAGAGATTCAATGATGGGTTTGAGGTTGTGAAACTCTTGATTGGGTGTGAGGATGGATTGGATGAAGTCTAGCTCTTTGCCTTGGAATCTTGCTCTATCTTCTGGGGTGAAGAAGTCTTGGGCGGTGAGAAAATCAAGGGCTAGAGAGAGTGTGGAGAGCTTGGGAGTGATTTCTTGAGAGTAGAGAGCTTTGCTTGTTTTGATCTCTTCTTCTGTGGTGTCTTTGAGGGAGTTGAGGGTGGAGAAAACCTCTGTGAGAGAGTTAAAGTGCTCCATAAAATCATAGAAAAAGAGGTTTTGGGAGGTTTGCTTCTCATAAAAGGATTTGAACTCTTTGATGCTTGAGCCTACAAGGGCATTTCCGCATTTGATGTGATGCTCGATAAAACTTAGGGGTGTGCCAAAGATGAAGCTATCAATCCAAAGAGAAAGCTTAGTAAGCTCGACGCTGAAAGGATTGAGATCGATGCCATAAATCATTCGCTTGAGCAAAAGGCGTTTGATGATGTCGCCCTCATCGACTTCATAGTCTGTGATGTAAGCAGAAGTGTTGTCTTTGATACTTTGGGCTTCTTTTTCATAGAGGGCTTTGAAACTTGGAAAATCTTCAAAGTGAGTGATGATATGCTCTGTGATGGTGTTGAGTGCTTGGATGAGGAAGTGTCCGCTTCCACAGGCATTGTCCAAGATCTTGTAATCTAGGATATTTTGATCTGTGATTTTTAGAGCATGGGTGGCAAGATAGGAAGTGAGTGATGTGGGGGTGTAGAAACTTGCTGTGCTTTTTCTGGAGTTACTTGTGTTTTTGAGATAGAGCTCTCCTTTGGGGTAGAAAGTGCATTTGCTGATTTTGTGCTTTTTGCTTAGAAGTGCGTAATCATAAGCATCAAAGTAGCCTTCTATGTTTTTACTTTTGCCCTCAGAGTAGAGAAGATAGTAGGTGTCTTCTTGAGCCACTTCAAAGAAATAGGAGAGTAGTCCCTCATAGATTGTGCCTAGATGGGTGATGGAGAGGGTTTTGTAGTCTCTCCTGTATTCTTTGCCCTCTAAGGTGATGAAAAAGAGGCTATGTAAGATTTCATATAGATCAAGGTTGCTGAAGAGCTTGGGAGTATTGAGGGCTTTGGAGCGAGTGGTGTCAAACAATCCTCCATTGAAGATGGGCATATCATAGTTTGGTTCTCCTTTGTCAAAGATGGAAAAGATCCAGTTGAGTTTGACTAGAGCGTCGTGTTTGTCAGGATTGTTTTGTGCGATGGTGAGAAGGTTTTGGATAGAGATGTGATCGTTGTAGTAGGAGTGTTTTTGCAAAAGAGGGGAGAATTTATCCTCAAAATAGGCGATGAATAAAAGGCGGAAGATGAAATAAATGGAGTCTTGATATACCTCATCTAGTGGAAGTGTGGGGTTTTTGGCATAAATACAAGAGCCGATCTTCTCAAAAATAGAATCTTTGCCATTGATTCCATAAATGAGAGATTTGAGATCATCTTCGATTTTGGTTTTGGCTGTGGTGTTTTGAGCAAAAAGGGTTTGGATAGGCTCTTGGGCTTGAGGGGTGGATATGAAGTTTTGGGCATTGAAAATGAAATAAAAATATTTGAAAGCCTCGATATCCCCTCTTTGAAGGATTGCTTCAAGATTGATTTCATAAAAGATTTTTTGGCTAGAGAGCTTTGAGTTGTCATAAAACCTCCAAGCCCATCCATTTGTCAAGAATCCAAAATCAAGCTTGAGATTGTTGAGATAGCGGAGGATTTGAAAGTGGGGATTGTCTTTGACTTTTTTGTTGTCAATGGCGACATCATAGGCTTTGGATTCTAAGATCACATTGATAAAAGAATTGCTAGATGGGCGAGAGGATTTGGGAAACTTTTCATAGGATTTTTTGGCTTCTTTGGAGGAGAAGAGGAGGAAATCGGGCTTTTCAAGTTTGCCTTGGATGATTTTTTCTTCTTGGCGGATTGTGTGCCAACCCAAAATCTCCAAAACTTCAGAGATGAAGTCATCTTCAAATTGATGTTCATTTTGAGAAGTGAATTTGGCTGTGTCATAGAGGGCTTGGATTTTGGAGAAAATGGGAGTGAGATCTTGTTTGAAATCATAGAGTTTTGGAAATTCTTCTTGCAATGTGTAAGAGGTGAAGAGATTATTGGTGAGAAAATAAAAATCTTGCATTTTGAGCCTTGTTTATTGTGATGAAAAGAATCTTATAACAAAATAGCGTTTTGAGTGCTTAGAGAGGCTTGAATATAGAGTTTGAAATACTTTTTAGACTTACAGGGCAAGAAGTTTTTGTGCGATAAGTTTGAGTTTCTCACTGTTTTCTGAAGAAAAAAACTCCACCTGTGTTTGATGGTGGATGTCATAGATTCCTTGGCTTCTCAAATACTCCACGATAGCCTCACCAGAGTGGATGAGTAGTGTCTCTCCTTTAAAGTAGCTTTTGATCTCTTGGGCGATGAAGGGATAATGCGTGCATCCCAAAATAATCGCTTTGGGCGGAGTTTGAAGATCTTTGAAGTAGTGATGCAAACATTGGTGCAAAAACTCTCCTTCCAAGATTCCCTCCTCAACAAAGGGCACAAACAGAGGTGTAGCGATAGAGGTGGTATTGTGATAGCCTAGATTGTTGAGGGCTAGGGGATAGACTTGAGAGACTGTGGTAGCTTGTGTAGCGATGATGAGGATTGGAGAGTCTTTGTCTTGGAGTGCATTTTGTAAGGCCAATACACCAGAATCCACCACACCAATGATGGGGTAAGATGCTTTTGCCCTCATCGATTCTAAAGCATAAGCACTCACAGTATTGCAAGCAACGACCAGATAATCTAGCTCAAAAGGAGCAAAAAACTCCAATGCTTCAAGAGAGTACTTGATAATGGTTTCTTTGTCTTTGCTTCCATAAGGCACGCGTGCAGTATCCCCATAATAAATCATCTCAGCAAAAATCTTAGAATCCATAAGAGATTTGAGGACGCTTACTCCCCCGATACCACTATCAAAGATCCCTGCGCGCATCAATCTTTTTCATTCATAAGATTCAAAAACTCTTCATTATCTTTGGTTTTTTGCATCTTGGCATAGATGAAGCTCAACGCCTCCACATCATCCATTTGCTGCATCACATTTCTGAGCATCCAAACTTTTGTGAGCTTTTCTTTGCCTAGAAGGAGATCATCTTTTCTTGTGCCAGATTTGAGAATGTCAAATGCTGGGTAGATTCTGCGATCTGCAATACTTCGTGCTAGGACGATTTCACTATTTCCTGTGCCTTTAAATTCTTCAAAAATCACTTCATCCATCCTAGAGCCCGTCTCAATCAATGCTGTGGCAATGATGGTCAGACTTCCTCCCTGCTCGATATTTCTTGCTGCACCAAAGAATCTTTTGGGCTTATGGAGTGCATTGGCATCTACACCTCCACTGAGTACCTTGCCACTTGAGGGTGTTGCACCATTATAAGCTCTTGCCAAACGCGTGATTGAATCAAGCAAAATCACTACATCTTGTCCCATTTCCACCATTCTTTTGGCTCGCTCAATCACAAGTTCAGCCACACGAATGTGATTATTTGAAGGAAGATCAAAGGTGGAGCTAAATACTTGACCTTTGATACTTCGCTCCATATCAGTGACTTCCTCGGGTCGCTCATCCACAAGTAAAACCATCAATTCCACCTCAGGGTGATTTGCTGAAATCCCATGAGCAAGCTCTTTCATAAGTTCGGTTTTACCTGTGCGAGGAGGGGCGACGATCAGTGCTCTTTGACCTTTTCCAATGGGGCTAAACAGATCTAGCATTCTTCCTGTGACTTTGAGTGGATTGTATTCAAGTTTGAGTTGCTCCAATGGAAAGAGTGGGGTGAGATTGTCAAAAAGGGGACGATTTCTGATCTCTTCAAGTGAGAGATAGTTGATCGCTTCGATTTTAAGGAGTGCATAATAGCGCTCTTGATCTTTTGGGGGACGCACTTGACCTGTGACGATGTCTCCAGTCCTTAAGGCAAAGCGACGGATTTGGCTTTGAGAGACATAGGTGTCATTTTGGCTATCACTAAAGTTTGCATCAATTCCTCTTAAAAATCCATATCCCTCAGGGCTTAGCTCCAAAATCCCTGTAAAGAGGATATATCCACCTTGATTGACCTGTTTTTTCAAGATCTCAAAAATCAAATCTTGACGGCGATATTCTTGAGGATTCTCAACCCCCATACGAACGGCAATTTCTGTCAGATCTGTGACAGTTTTGGACCGCAATTCCTCAATTTTGTAGCCGTCCACAGGCGTGTGAGTTCTTGAGTTTTTATTTTCTTTTTGACTCATAAAAAATCCCTTTTATAGTGAAAATTTATTTCAGAAATATGTGAAGAAAGCTCCGCAATGTAGTTTTGTAGATAAGAAAGTGGCTATTTTAGTCATTTTCTTATCGCAAGTCAAGTCCCCCTCTATCTTGCTGAGGAGATATCTGGATGGAGACGATAGACTTTGTTTTTGACTTTGGTGACAAGTCCTGTATCTATGAGCTGTTTAAAAGTTTTGACAACTGTTGGCTTACTCACATTGAGTGCCTCCATGATGCTCTCATAAGACCCATAAAATACAAAATCTTGATCAATGTTTTTGAGCAAATAGCGAATGATCTCGATTTTTTTGCCTCCAACAAAAGTTGAAATCGCATTGATAAGAAGTTTTTGGTCATTGATGGTTTGAGCTTGGATGGAGGGCAAAATCACCTTTTTGAGAATCGCAAACAAATCATCTAGCACAACAGGTTTGAGAATATATCCATCTACTTTGAGGTGGATAGCATCAAGCAAGTATTGTGTCTCTGTGTGAGCTGTGGTGATGATGACGGGGAGATTTGGCATCTTTTGCTTGATGATCTTGATCATCTCGATACCATTGAGTTTGGGCATCAAAATATCAGTCAATATCAAATCTACTTTTTGGGTTTCATAAACCCCCAATGCCTCCAATCCATCTCTTGCGATAAAAAGCTCCTTGACATAATCCTCTAAGATGATTTTGCTCGCCTCAAGCGTATCTTCATCATCTTCAACATATAGTAGATTCATTTGTTTTAGCTGCTCTAAAAACATCCTACCTCCTTGTGTGATAACCCAAAAATAACAAGTCTTGCCGAGCTTGTATGATCAGGTCAAGCTTGTATGATCAGGTATTGTATGGTAAAAAAATTTCAAAAGATGCACCCCTATAAGTCTTGTGTGTTATTTTACTCACCCAATCTCGATTCTGAACAGAAATTTTCCCCTCTAGTTGTTTTTCGATAATCTGCTTAACCATATAGAGTCCAACGCCAGTCCCGACAGATTTGTGCTTAGTTGTAAAATATGGATCAAAGATTTTATCGATCTCTTTGATCTTCACTCCTCCTGCATTGTCTCTAATTGTTAGAAAAATATTTTCTTGATCATCCATTGCTGAGACTTCAATCACTCCATGTGAGATTTCTTCTGCCACAATCGCATCTTTGGCATTATTGATAAGGTTTAGCACAACTTGTGTGAAGGCATTTTCATATCCAAACAAACATATACGCTCATCAATAGAGACATATACATCAATATTGCTATTTTTGAGATTGGCTTGCAAAATATCAAGAGAATCTTCAACTCCTTTGCGCAAACTAAATGATTCTCGCACACTGTGTGGGCGAAAAAAATTGCGAAAATTTTCAATCGTGTCAGACATATTTTTGGCGATTCTCAAAGCTCGCTGTGTTTGTGAATCAATAAAATCTTGAGAAAGTCTCTGATGATCGTATTTGAGCTTATAGCTTTGAATGATCAAAATCAGAGAATTGAGTGGTTGCCTCCATTGATGTGCAATATTTTGGATCATCTCCCCAATGGATGCCAAGCGTGCCTGCTGATACATGACTTGATCTTTTTGGCGAGATTCTTTGAGTGCTTGGTTGATCTTTTGCTGGAGGGCATCGTTGAGTTCGTGCAATTCTTTTGTTTTCTGAAATACTGCCTCTTCAAGCGATCCATGCAGGTCTTGAATGGAGGAGATGATGATTTGGGAGAAAAACAATGTTGTAAGCACGATCAAACCTATGAGTACACTGATGAGTAGCATAGAGGTTCTAAAAAGTGAATTGGTTGCATTTTTTTTGAGGTTAAGCACTTCGATACGAAGCTGGATTGCTTGATGGAGTAGGGTATTGAGAGAGAAGCCAATCTCTTGAAACTCGCCTATGCTCAAGCTTGGTCGCATAGCTAAGCGTTGATTGATAATCGTCGCGATTTGACTCTCATAATCCATCAAGCGTTTCATCTGCTTTGAATAATCCAAAAAAATCTCAGCATAAATCTCTTTAAACCTACTGCCATAATTTTCTTCTTCTTGGATGGAGACAAACACACCCCAAGCTTCTCTGAGATCTTTGAGTCCTTCTTTGATTGATTTGTGATTGAGGAAATCTGCCAAAATCGAAGAATAGATATTTTGGATCACAATGAGTTGTTTGAGTTTTTGCTCTTGATGCAAAAAGCTTGAATCATAATCATATTTTAAGCCAAAGAGAGCGATGAGATTTGTACTTACAATCAAAAATAAACCAATCGCAATATTGATCAACAAAATCTTGGTTTTTCTATGTAGGGAAGTCCCAAGAATCGCACTTTTCATCTTTCCAAAGCGCTCAGAAAGCAAATCATAAACACCCATTTTTTTCTCCATTTTTCATCTCAAAAAGTTTAAGTAAAATTCCTTAAAAATTCAACGCTTTTATCCAGAGATACAAATATACAAAGGACATTAATGAGCTTTACAATCGGCGTATTAGCATTGGGGATCGCTGTGATTATTAATATCTTGTTTAAACGGATTGATATTCCAGTGATCATTGGATACATAGTGACAGGCACAATTATTGTCTATGCCTTTGATTTGCGTGCGATTTCTGATGCAGGCAGCCTCAATCACATCGCAGAATTTGGAATCGTTTTCTTGATGTTTATGATTGGCTTGGAGTTTAGCTTCTCTAGGATTAGATCTATGAAACAAGAAGTTTTGCTCTTTGGTGGACTCCAAGTGGCTGCGACGACAACGATTTTCTATCTAATTTCACATTATTTGTTTGGAGCAAATGCTGTGACCTCCATCACTACAGCCTGTGCGCTTTCACTCTCATCAACAGCAATCGTATTGAAGAGCTTTGAAGAAAGCAAAGCTATTGGCACAGGATATGGCAAAAATTCTGTGGGAATCTTGATTATGCAAGATATTGCGGTGATTCCCATCCTTTTGATGGTGGCAATGCTTGGCAATAAAGATGCAGAATTCACACCTCTTCTTGTCAAAACGATCATTTCTGCCATCGTTGTGCTTTTTATTCTTTTTGTCCCTGGAAAATTTATCGCCACACGGATTTTGAAATTTGCTGCTGATACACATATGGATGAGATTTTTGTCGGAACGGTGCTTTTTATTGTGTTGGGTGCAGCACTTTTGAGTGAATATTTTGAATTTTCTCATTCTTTGGGAGCATTTATCGCTGGAATGGTGATCTCTAGCTCAAAATACAAATATCAAGTCGAGGCTGATTTGACACATTTTAGAGATATCTTGCTTGGATTGTTTTTTGTCACAGTTGGGATGCAAGTCAATCTTGAATTTTTGATGCAAAATTTTTTCTTGATTGGGGCGCTTTTGACCTTGGTGATGTGTCTTAAGGTGGGAATTATTTTCACAATTCTCAAAAGTTTTGGGCGCAGTGCAAAAGTCTCACTTAAAACAGCTTTCGCACTTTGTCAAATCGGTGAATTTTCTTTTGCGATTTTTTTGCTATCACAGCAAAATGGGCTTTTGCAAATCAATCAAGAGAGTGAATTCTTGGGATACTTGACTGACTTGGGGATTATGTCTCATAGCTTTACCTCATATGATATGAATCAGACCTTAACCCTTATGGTGATTCTCTCCATGATCGCTACACCCTTTATCCTCAAAAATTTGCGCAATATCACCTCTATTTTTCTTTGGCGCTCCAAAGAAAGTCATGAAGACTATACACTCACCCATACACAAGCCAAACAGAGTGATCTTAAAAACCATGTTGTTGTCTGTGGTTATGGGACATTTGGACAGGAGACGATTAAAGCTCTCAAAGAGAAAGAAACCCCATATATTGCCATCGACTACAATCTCTCGCGAGTTGAAGAGGGTGGCAAAAATGGAGATCGCGTCATTTTTGGCAATATTGAACAAACAAGTATTTTAGAAAAACTCAATCTCTCAGAATCTCTAGCCGTTGTAATCGCCCTAGATCACACCAGCCAAATCAAAAATATTTGCGAGAGTATTTTGGCTAGATTCCCTCAATGCAAGATTGTTGCCAAAGTCACAACCACAGAAGAGGAGGAAGAGCTTCAAGATCTCAATCTTGCTCTCATTATCAATGAAAAGAAAGAAATCGCCAAAATCCTAAGTCAAGCCGCACTCAAAACTACCCCTTTTCACTAAAGAGTGGGAGTTTTTGTATAAAATCTTGGACTTAATTTCAACTCAGAAGGAATGTGATGCAACACCATTGGAATCTAGATAGTCTTTTTCAAAACACAAAGGAACTTCAGCACTGCACTCAAGAGCTTGGCAAACGAGCACAAACTTTTCAGACTTCTTTTCAAGGCAAACTAGGGGAGCACTTCTTGGATGCCTTCAAAGAATATGAGGAGATTTCAGAGCAACTTGCAAGAATAGAAACTTATGTGTTTTTGCTTTTTGCTCAAGATTGTGCCCTTGGCGATATTTATGCCAAGTATGAAATCCTCTGTAATGAGATTCGCAACTCACTTTTGTTTTTTGAGCTTGAATATTGTGCGCTTGATTCTGCATTGATTGAGCGACACAAGAGAGACTATCCTCGCTATGCACACTATTTTCACAATCTCACCAAAGAAAAGCCCCATCGTCTAAGTTTGGATGAAGAAAAAATTGCTCTAGAGTTTTCTCCCCTTGGGGCAGGGGCGTTTTCTAGATTTTTTGATGAACATTTTTCACAGATGAAATTCAAAATCCAAGATGGTAAAAAAACCAAAAAAATAGGGGAAGAAGAAATTTTGGCAGCCCTTCATTCTCCTCGTAGAAAAGAGCGCAAAGAAGCTCATAAAATTTTTACCAAGAAACTCAAAAAATCTGCACATTTTCTGACATATACGCTCAATATGATTCGCAAAGATCTTGCAATCCAAGTCAAGCTACGCAAATATGAACAGCCAGAAAGCTTTAGACATCTTGATAATTGCGCAACTCAAAAGAGTGTGGATTCTTTGATTGAAGTGACCAAGAGGCATTATGGCCTTGTGGAGACTTATTATTTGGCCAAAAAAGAACTACTAGGTCTCAAAGAGCTCAAAGACTATGATCGATACGCACCCATTTGCATTGCCAAGAAAGAAGAGAAGATTCCCTATCAAGATGCGATTCATTTGGTTTTGGAATCTTTTTCTTCTTTTTCTTCTATTTTCTATGACATCACACAAAGGGCGTTGCAAGAAGGATGGATTGATTCTCATCCAAAAGAGCGCAAGAGAGGAGGGGCATTTAGCCATGGTTGCATCCCAAGTGCTCATCCTTATGTATTGCTAAACTACACAGAGGGGCGTAGAGATATCTTCACGATTGCTCATGAATTTGGACATATGATTCATCAAGAATTGAGCAAATCACAAGGCTATCTCAATATGGACACCCCGCTGACCACAGCAGAAACTGCTTCGGTGTTTGCTGAGATGCTGCTTTTTGATCATATGAAAGAAAAAATCTCACAAGATGAATTGCTTGGACTTTATGCTGGCAAGCTTGAAGATATTTTCTCAACGCTTTTTAGACAAATTGTGATGACTTGTTTTGAGCGTCGGATCCATGCAAGCAGTGATGAGCTCAAAACACAAGATTTCAATCTCATTTGGCGAGAGGAGAATCAAAAGATGTTTGGCTCAAGTGTCAAGCTCACCAAAAAATATAACTATTGGTGGAGCTATATTCCGCATTTTATTCACTCACCATTTTATTGCTATGCTTATAGCTATGGACAGCTTCTTGTGCTTGCCCTCTATGGCCTCTATAAACAAGCCAAAGCCCAGGGAAATGAGCAGGACTTTATCTCAAAATACATTCAATTCCTAAGCGCTGGAGGCAGTCAATCACCGCGAGATTTGATCGCTTGTTTTGGTTTTGATGTGGAGAGTGAGGACTTTTGGCTTGTTGGGATGCAGCAAGTTCAAAATCTCTTAGATGAGTTTCTTGCACTTAAGGCAAAAATAGGAGATATAGCATATGCTTGAGTTTTCCGCACCCCAAAGCCTCCAGCCTTTCTTTGAATCACATGCTAGGGATTTCATCACATTTTTTCATTCTCAAGGAGTGCATTTCTCTATCGCATGTGAAACATCTCTGATCCACTTTGATCCCCCATTGACTCAAGAACTCAAAGATAAGATTGGCAAAATTGGATTCTTTATCCTCTCTGGATATAGCTTTGATTCGCTTGAGGTTTTTAAAGATTATTTTATATTTGAGGCTGGATTGATTTTGGAAGAGGGGAAAGATATCGGAACGATTCTTAAAATCCCTTATATTGGAGTGGTGCAAATCTTGATCCAAGATCAAAACACACATCAGCCCACCCCTATCTTTTTTAATCCCTTTGAGCCAATAGAGGCTAAGAGGCATGAGGAATCCATGCGAGCCATTTTGTCCAAAAATGCATCCTTGCTTAAGGATCAAAAATGAAAGCAATCCTGAAAATCTGTTTTGCTCTAGCTGTGGCTAGTCTGTGGTTTTGGCTCACACGCCATGAAGAAATGAGCATTATTTTCTTTTTTATTGTGCTCTTTGCACTCTTCTTCAAACCCTTTCAATCCCCCAATTCAGCAATTAGGGATCAATACATCGAAAAGCTCAAAGAAAACATCAAAAAGCACCAAGAGGTCAATGAAGAGTTTTCAAAAGAGCGTAATGTGACTTATAAAGATTTTAGAAAAAAGGAGAAATAAATGGTTGAAGCTGTGCTGCTTTTGTTGATTGCTGGAGGAGTTGTGTATTATCTCTACATCACACTCAAAGAATATATGAGCAATGAAAATAATCAAAAACGCTTTATTACAAGAGAAAATATGGCTCCACAAATAGAGGCAATAGAGCCAACATTGGAGCAAAAAATCGCTCAAAGTGAGTTTGGGACTTTGGCTGGGATTTTGGGTTATGTGGCTAATGCTGATGGAGAGATCTGTAATCTTGAGCAAAATGTCGCAAATTCAATGCTTGAAGAAATGGCTCAAGAGATGAGTAAATATGGAAATAAGCAAGAAGTCTATGAGATTCTCCAAGCACTTTTTTCAAACACAGACAAAAATATCCAAGATCTCACAGAGCGATATGCTCATCTAAGTAAGGGTGAATATAGAAAAAAACTCAAAGTCGTGGAGTTTTGTTTCGTCCTAGGTTATGCTGATGGTGTGCTCAATGATGCTACCAAGGAATCCATCATCGATATTGCTGCACTTCTTGAGCTAGACAATCAAGATTTCAATGGACTTTATGAAGATTTTGCACAAGAAAATCACATCAAACTCTCTCTTCAAGAGGCTAAAGAAATCTTTGGAGATACACAGGATTTGGATGCCAGATATCAGCAGCTTATCGCTCAGACCAAACAACCTCCAACCAATGACAAAAATATCCAAAAACTCAATGGAAGAGAGCAACTACTCAAACTCCAACAAATCCACCAAGCTTATGAGATGCTCAAATCTCAATCTGCTTCATCTAGCGAGTCTAGACATTGAAAAAAATTGTTTTATTTCTTTTGGTGATTACTTTTGCCATGTCTGAGAATCTCTCTCCTGTTTTTGATCCTAGACGCACTCCTGCATATCTTCCTGATAGTCGATGGGGTTATGTGGGAACGAGTGCTGCCCTCACTATCGCTGGATCATTGGCTGGTGCTGGGATTTTGTTCTTGATGCCCGAATCTGTGACTAAATGGGATAAAGAAGATATTGAAAATCTTGGTTCAAATTATCTCAAAAAAGTCAGACGCGGCCCAGTTGTCGATAAAGATGAATGGTGGCTTAATTGGATCACGCATCCTTACTGGGGGGCAGTTTATTATCTCCAAACACGCCGAGCGGGATTTAATTGGGGGTTTTCTACATTTTATAGCTTTTTGTGCTCGACCTTTTTTTGGGAATATGGTATCGAAGCATTTGCAGAGACGCCAAGCTGGCAGGATTTGGTTGTGACTCCAGCCCTTGGCTCTCTCTTTGGTGAACTCTTTTATCTTGGGATCAACTACATCCAAAACAATAATTCTGAGCTTTTTGGCTCTAGATTTGTGGGTGGGTTATTTTTATTTTTGATGGATCCTATTGGATTTGTCATCCAAGATCTCAAACTTGGCCAAGCTTTGGGAATCAAAAATACACGAGAATTTCAAAGTTTTTATGTCCCCAAAAAAGATGGAATCCTTTTTGTAACAACTTATCGTTGGTAAAATGCCGCCGCATCTTAAAACAAAGGATTTTCCTTGAAAGTTGATATTTCACAAACTGCAATTTTGCCTACTCCTTATGGGGACTTTAAACTCACAGCTTTTCGAGAATGGACACAAAATATTCATGGAAGAGATTGTGAGTTGGAGCATCTTGTCATTAGCTCTATGCAGATTCCAGCCAAACCTCTAGTGAGAATCCATTCAGAATGTCTCACAGGTGATGTGCTACATTCTCTCAAATGTGATTGTGGAGGAGAGCTTGAGATCGCATTGCGTCTCATCCAAGAGAGAGGAGGGATGATCTTATATCTTCGCCAAGAGGGGAGGGGAATAGGGCTTTTTAACAAAATCAATGCCTATGCGCTCCAAGATCAGGGGATGGATACTGTTGAGGCCAATGAAGCTCTGGGTTTGCCCAAAGATGGAAGAGATTACAAAATCGTTGAAGTGATTTTCAAGCATTTCAATCTCACAGAAATCACTCTATTGACAAACAATCCTCTCAAGCTTAAATTTTTGAAATCTTTTGTGAGTGTTGATCGTGAGGAGATTCTCGCTCCAAGTAATTGCCACAACCAAAAGTATCTAGAAATCAAAAAGATCAAAATGGGTCATTTGCTCCCATAAGCCATACATACAAGATCAAAAACAAGGGATAATATGGAAACAAAATACAACATCAGCTATGAAGAAAGTCTAGAAATCCTAGATGGGCTAGAGGTAGAAACTAAAAGCTTGGAAAATGTTTTTTTGAGCGATTCGCTCAATCGCATCTTGGCGCAAGATATCTGTGCTAAGGAAACGATGCCATCTCATCCCATCGCATCGATGGATGGATATGCTTGTGCATCTCAAGATATTCCTCTTTTGTATGATCAAGGTTTGAGGCTTGTGGGTATCAATAAGGCTGGAGAGAGTGAGATTCCATCCTTGATCCAAGGGGGATGTATCAAAACTTTTACAGGGGCAAGGATGCCTCAGGGTTGTGATGTGCTGATCTTGGTTGAGCACACAAAGATGGAGGAGGGCGCGCAAGGAGAAATCATCACTTTGTGTCAAGATGCTCCATCACCAATCCCCAATCAATGGATCCGCCAAATTGGAGAAAATTATAAAGAGGGGGAGATTTTGCTTCAAAAAGGCAGCAGAATCACTCCATTTGAAATCGGTCTTCTAGCAGAACTTAATTATGTTTTTGTCCCTGTTTATATGCGCCCTAAAGTTGCGATTTTGAGTGGGGGAGATGAGATTTTGGAAATTGGTGAAGAGCGACGAGAGAATACTGTCCGCAGTGTCAATAATCACCTCCTCAAAGCAATTGCTGAGACACTTGGAGCCCAAGTCTCGCTCTTCCCTCTCCTCAAAGATCACAAAGAGCAAATTAGAATGCAAGTTTTGGAGGCATTGAGGGATTGTGATATCCTCATCACCACGGGTGGGGCAAGTAAAGGTGATTTTGACTATGTTCAAGAAGTGCTACATCAAGAATGTCAAATGCACTTCAAGGGCGTGAGGGTCAAACCTGGCAAACCTGTTGGTTTTGGTATGTATCAAAACAAAAGTTTTGTCTTTGGTCTTCCAGGCTTTCCAAATTCTTGTGCTGTGACTTTTATGCTTTTTGTGCGTCCACTGATAGCAAAACTTCTGGGAATCTCTTCCATCCATATCTCTAAACTCAAAGCACATCTTGCTCAAGAGATCAAGAGAACCGATTCTAGAGCTGAATTTAGAATCTGTGATTTGAGCATTAGGCAAGGGCGCTATGAGGTTGGGTTTTGGAACAAAAAAATATTGCAAAGCTCTGTTATCAATAATTTTTGCCAATCTAGTGCACTCATTTTCTTGGAAGAAAATGGCTCTAGCATCAAAGCAAGGGAAGAAGTTGATATCATTTTGCTCTCTCATCTATTGCAATTTTAAGGAGGATTGGCTATGGCAAAAATTTATGTAGAGTTCTTGGGACCCATCGGGCTTGAGCCGCAATCTTTTGATCTTGCTTCTTTGGAGGATCTCAAAAATGAATTACAAAAAAACCCACACTTAAATGAATGGCTCAAGCTTAGCGCTGTTGCTATTAATGATGAGATCGTTGAGAATCTAGACTATATATTCCAAGATGGAGATAAGGTTGTTTTGCTTCCTCCAGTCTGTGGGGGATAAATAAAAAGAGGGGGTATTCAATCACTCGCAATCGCTAAACTGCATCACTGCAAGCACAAAACAAATCAATCGAATTCTTTTTTTCTTTTTTCTTTGTCTGGGTCTGGTTTGGATTACACAAAATCCAAACTAAACTAAAAAACATCAAAACATCTATCGGTGCGGGATCTATGTGTATTTAGTTATGAAAACTATAATTTTCAAACCAAGTAGAAAGGACTGATACTCTGATCGAGAAACTGATCCCCCTAATTCTTTTTAATTCTTTTTTAAATTTTTACTTTTGACAATAATACACGCAAGCTGGAGGGAAATTTCTCCACACGATTCTAGAAATACGCACAGAATCAAAGATAGTAAAAAGTTTTTTGCGAAATCTTTTGGCTTGAGGTGTGGGCAACACATAGGCAAAGGTCGAAAATGTCCCCCCTTCTCTCAGTGAAGCATAGATCTTTTCTAGTAGAAAATCTTGCTCTTTACTTGAAAACACGCTCCAAGGAAGTCCAGAGACTACAGCATCTAAGCCCTCACTGATCCCTTCTTGAGAGAGCACATCTAGTATTTCTTCAGCACCACGATGAAAGATCTTGGCTTGAGGGTATGTTTTTTGCAATTCTTTGACAAAAACAGGATTGACCTCAAGAGCAAAAAATTGACCATGAGGTTGCTTGATGCGCAAAATTTCATGTGTAAAAACACCAAGTCCAGGACCGATCTCAGCAATATTGCGAGCCTCTTCTATCCCCATCCCCTCAATCATCGCAGATGCCAAACTTCTTGAACTAGAACAAACTGCACCAATCTTTCGTGGATTTCTCAAAAAGTGCCATAGCATCCCTTATATCCTTGCATATAATTTCAGAAAACAAGATTATAAGGATTTTTTGATGCGTTACCCACTCAATCATAAGGGGGATTTTCAAGAGAGCCTTTTGTTTTGGATGACGCGTTTTTTGCGCTTTAAGCTCACCACTCTATCCAATAAAAATATCCAAGACAAAGATAGATTCTCCATCCTTCTTGCCAAGTTTCAAAATGCATCAATCTCAATCGATGCGCTTGAACAGCTTTGCAAAGAAGCGCGCAAGATCGGACTGATTGGAATCATGACCTATGCTGCTCCCCTACTCCGCCTCCATCCTTATCTCAATGCGATGGGATATACAGATCTTAGGCAGATTGATGAAGAGATTTTGATTGATTTTTTGAGTATCCAAGGAAGTGGGCTTAGCATAGCAAGTAAGAAAAACTATCGTATCGCCTTGATTGGGTTTTTTGGCTACATTGATAAACAAAATGAAGAGCTTGATGGCACATCTTATGTTTTTGGGATCGAACTCAAAAATATCTCTGGACTTCGGGGCAAAAGCGGGCAAAAACTTCCAGCTTATATGAATGAAGTTGAGATTGAGAGATTTCTGCAATGTATCGATGATTTTAAGCAGTCAGATAAAGTAAGTGCTAGAAATCGTCTTGCAATCAAGATGGTGATCTATACAGGGGTGAGGACAAGTGAGATTCTCAATCTGAGATTGAAAGATATTTTTCCAGAAAATGGCGTATATCTGCTTCAGATTCGAGGCAAGGGAGACAAGATGCGCGTCGTGATGATCAAACGCCCTCATATCCAATCCCTCCTAGATCTCTGGATGCAAAAACGCAAAGAGCTAGGGATCAAAAGTGAATTTTTGTTTTGTAATCAGCAGGGCAAACCTCTCACACAAGCCTATCTTTACAAAATCGTCGATCAGATTCTAAGCTATGGCGGAATCTTCAAAGAAAAAATGGGGGCGCATATGCTGCGCCATAGTTTTGCAACCTTGCTCTATCAAAAAAGCCAAGATCTTGTCCTCGTGCAAGAGGCATTGGGTCATGCAGATCTCAACACAAGCCGAATCTATACGCATTTTGACAAAAACCGCCTCATGGAGGCAGCAAGCATTATGGATAAAATGGGGCGGACTTAAGAATCTAGAGCCTTGTATTCTCCACTTTTGCCCCCGCTTTTATAATCAAGGGCGATATCAAAGATCTTCATCCCCTTATCGATGGCTTTGAGCATATCATAAATCGTCAAAAGCCCGATAGATACGCTTGTGAGAGCCTCCATCTCAATCCCTGTTTTTCCATCACATTTCAATGTGGCGATCAAGGTGATGGTCTGATTGGCATCATCATATTCTGCATCGATATTGACAGAATTGATGGCAATGGGATGGCACATCGGGATCAATTCACTTGTTTTTTTGGCTCCCATGATCGCGGCAATGATTCCTGTCTGCATCACGGGACCCTTTTTGCCTGTTGAGTGTTTGAGTGCTTCATAAGCCTCTTGACTCATACTGATTTTGCCTTTGGCAATCGCTATTCTTTGGGTGATTGCCTTTTCGCCGACATCTACCATCGTTGGATGATTCTTTTCATTTAGATGTGTGAGTTTGATCTCTTGCATTTTCATTCCTTTTGGTTTGATTCTTTTTATGAAGATTTGGGGCGGAATACATTGATTTTCTCTGGATTTCCCTCAATATAGCTTCCCCCAATAAGGTCGATACAGTAAGGGATCGCTGGGAAAACAGCTTCCAAACATTCGCGGATGCTTTTGGGTTTCCCAGGAAGATTGACGATCAGGCTTCTGCCTCTGATTCCTGCGGTTTGACGCGAGAGGATGGCAGTTGGCACATATTTGAGGCTTGTATTTCTCATAAGCTCACCAAACCCTGGCATCATCTTGTGACAAACTGCCTCTGTGGCTTCAGGTGTCACATCTCTTGGAGCAGGACCAGTCCCTCCTGTGGTGACGACCAAATCACAACCATAAGTATCACACATCGCAATGAGGCTTTTTTCAATCTCTTCTTGTGTGTCTGGAATCACCTCATAGACATATTCCCATTCTGAGGAGATAAACTCACCCAAAACTTCAATAATCGCCTTTCCTGATAAGTCCTCATAAACTCCACTACTTGCACGATCACTTGCAACGATAATTCCAATTTTTGTCATATCTGTCCTTTTTGGTTTTTATTTGGCTAATAGCCCACTACCTTTTAGCTGATAACTTCGATCTTTGGCATAGATTCTTTGACCATTGAGTAAATCATACTTCCAAATGGGCGCATTGTGTTTGAAGTCCTCCACAAATTCATCATAAAGCTCCAAGGCAATCTTGCGGTTTGATGAGAGAATCGCGCTCATATATGAACTCTGACCATTATAAACATCTCCGATAGAGTGAGCCATACACACGATCACCCCGCTCTCCTCTGCAAGCTTCTCCCATTTGGAAAACCATTGCCTAAGCAAGGCTTCATGCACATCAAAGCTCAATCCATCAATCCCATTTTCATCTCTTACAATCCCACAAAACACACAGCAAGCTCCAAAATTATGCTCTCTTGCGATATGCTCCCATTGAGCATAGATTTCTTGTGTTGGCAAAGCTTTTGGATAAAGATCTAACATCCCCTCTCCTTTTAAGATATTGCAAAGCAAAACTAGCATTATATAATTCTAAATATTCTTAAACTTCACAGCCCAGATAAAAGGATGAAAAATGAACAAAACACAGATGATTTCTCTTGGATTGCTTGGTGCCCTACTCCTAGGAGGATGTGCTCAAAGAGAGTTGGTTTTCACTCAAGATGCATTGTGTCAGTCCCCTATCGCAAATATTCATCTCCAAAGTGTGTATAAAAAAGAAGGGCATAGCACCACTTCAGAAATAGAATTCAAAAAAGATCTTGAGACAGTCATCAAAAATACAGGGTGTATCCGCCTTGTCAATTCTCCAAAAGATGATGCTTTTACTCTCAATGCGACATATGAAGTCAATGTCCAAAACCAAGCAGAGAAAACAACTTTCAAAACCAAAACAAACAATATCTTGCATGCCAAAGTCATACTCAATCTGAGTAATCAAGAGATCATTAGACGAGATTATGGAGAATCTAAAATTGCCATTGAGGAAAATAAGGTCTTGGGGATCGGTGAAAATGAGCAGATTTCTCAAGAAGATGAAGAAAAAGCTCTCAAGAGCTCAATTCTGGCTGCACTCAAAAGCTTCATCGCTGCAATGCAAGCCAAACAAAATACACAAGATCCCTCACAAGAATCTCTTCAATAACCCCCCCCCCCTCTTCTCTTTTGTCGATCTTGTAAGTATTGGGTGATTTTTCTCAATCCTCGCAGGATCTCAAATCTCAAGAAGCCAAAATACTTCTTTGGGTGATAGGCTTCTTTTCCTTCATTGGCAAAGGCTTGACTGGAGGCTTTGTAGAGCTTTATCTCCCCATGCTCAAATCATCCAACACTTTCTAAATGCCCTATTTGTGGTGTATTCCACTAAATGCTACTTGCATCAGCATAGGATACTTCTCTACTCTCAAACTCCTTCTCTAGTGTTTGGATGAATGTCTTGCAGTCAAGATAGTAGTTGGGATAGGCTTTCTGGATCTGCTTGAAATCATCAAGAGAGATAAGTACCACATCGCAATTTTCTTCACTTGTCTTGGATTCCAAAGCATCATAGAGGATTTGAGCTTCGATGTATCGCTCTTTAGGGAATCCATTGATTTGAAGATATCTTGTTTGAAGATTGAGCCAAATGACAAAGTAATAATCTTCTTTTCTCTTCTCTAGTCTTGTTGAGACTGAAAGGGCTGAGAGGTATTTGAGAATAGAGTGCGAAGCATCAAGGGTTTGGAGCTTGGCGATCAAATCTTTTTTCTGATTTTTCTGACTCTCTTCAATATGCTTCAATTCTTTGAGGGCAAATAAATCACCACACACTCTAAAAAACTCCTTGTAATACTCCTCGCCCTCTCCGCTCTTTAGCTTGGAGTTGAGTCCCATCCCTAGCACTTCAACAGCCGTTGCCCATAAGTGCTGGAGTTTGGTGCGTATCTGAAGCTCTAGAGTTAGGCCATGGCACTGAGTGTGCTTGCCTCTTGCGTATTTGTAGATCTGATGGATTGAGCGATAGCCATCAGGCTTAGGATGAGCGATATAGTCAGAACATCGCACAAACTCAAAATTGGCTTTGGAAGAGCGATAAGTCTTCTTCATCTCAGTGATAAATTGATCAAGTGTATCTATTTGAGCAAACACAATCCTCATCCCCGCAATATCCTGCATACGATGAAGCTGCATATCGGGGAATCTAATAAGCTTGGATCTGATAGAGGGGTAGCGCTTCAAACGGCGCGAAAAGACAAGAGGCTTGAGCTTAAGTCTTTTAAGCTTGGATCGCAAAGAGCTTGCCATAAGGGGCATAATCTCTGCATGAAGCCCACGCCAACGATGGAACTCCTCCAAGTCTTGAGCGGATGCCCCATCTTTGCGAATCAAATCACCAATTTTCTGAATCTGCTTTTTGCTCATCAGCTCTCCTTCTTCAGGGTTATCTATGCAAATTTTATTCCCCTCTGGCTTGGGATGATGGAGTTTTTGCGAGCGGTTTTTGCAGAGAGAAGAAAATATCGTGTATAAAAAAAGGGAGAGAAGCCTTAGCCTCTCTCCCCGCTAAACCGAAGTTTTTGGTCTTGGCGTATTATAGTCTATTTTTGGAGGTAGTTAGGCATTTTCTAGCGATTCTAGCTCTTCAAGGGTTTTGTGAATCATCTCCACCTTGCCCTCTCTCACTTCCTCTAGTCGCTTTTGTATCTCGTGGGTATAGGGGCTGTAACTCATCAGGGTATCCACCCTTTCTTGTGGGATGTGGTAGCGTGCTTGGAAGTTTTTCACTTCTTGAGGGTGGGCTTCACTCTGAATCACATCGATGACATACTTCTCCGCCTCGCTTAGTTCCCTACTCCCCACACTCATAAAAAGGTTTTTTAGCTCATCAACACTGAGATGTTTGCTCCTATCTGAAATCGAAGCATTTGCACTCAAAAGCAGCATCGGGGTTGTGGGTTTCATCTCTGCTCCTTGTTTTTGTAATTTTAACACTCTTTTGACTTTTGATTCTTAGCTTGGGATGATGGAGTTTTTGCGGGCAGTTTTTTGGAGGGAGAAGAGCATCAAAAACATCAAGATACAATACACCACGCTAAGGCTCTGCATCGCAGGGAAAGAAGTGGTTGGGGAAGATTCTAAAAACCTACCAACAAATGGGAGCAGGAGAGTGGGCTTGAGAATCAAAACACCTACACAAACTAAATAAGAAAATATCGTAATAAAAAACTTTTGAATTTGTAAGCACAAAATATAAGATGCAACAAAAGCAAAGCATAAAAAGAAAATAAAAAATGCTTCACTAAGCCTATAGTACAAACAGCAGGCAATACAAACAACAAGTAGTATGTCTATTATCTTAAAAGAAAACAATTTTTCTTGCACCACTTTTCTTAATTCTAAATATGAGTAAATCCCACAGAAATTCACTATTGCCAAAGAAACAAGTCCGATTTCAATCGGTATCTTTTTAGGTAGTTCTGAAAAAATATAAGATTTTGTTTGGAGCAATGCAAATATCGGAATATTATTTATTTTTGGCTTAACAATTTCTATTGTCTGCGTAAATAATGTTGTAGCACAAGCAAAGATTCCAAAAAGTGCGATGAGCAAAATGACATTATTGAAAATCTTGGCTAGGTCGGTGTGGTGGTCGGAGGTGAGGCGATAGAAGTATAATTGCCATTTCTCAACTTTTTCTTTTAGAGAAGTTTTGTTTTGCTTTTCTTTTTCTTCAAGCTCTATTTCTCTTGCATAAAGCTCTTGGGTATGAAGCTCTGAAGCATCAATTATATTATGGTGAGCTAGGCGATTGCTTTTTAGTCTTCTGAATAAATCTCGCCAAATAGAAATATTTTCTCTTGGAATCTCTTCAGGTTCATAATGCAAATATTGATGATCGATATTAAATTGTCCTTCAAATGTATTGGTAGTCAAAATCGGCTTTAACTCTATTGAAAATACTTTTTCTCCAAAAGTGTTTGTTTCTTTGAATACGCAATCTTGAAATTTGACATCTTGAAACATAGGTTTTATTTCTTTTTGATTTTTAAAAAGAGTGTTTTTTAATACACACCTATCAAAATTTGTTTGATGTGGAAAAATACAATCAATCAAATTCACTCTCTCAAATTCACTCTCCCAAAAAGTAATTTCTTCTTGAAAGAAGGTAATTTTTCTAAAAGTTGATTTTTTAAATGTGGTTTTTTCAAAACTTGTCCTTCCTTTAAAATCAATTTGACTAAAAAGAACTGTTTCAAATAGTGCCTCGTCAAAATTATTTTCGACAGTTTCACCATCAGTGGCTTGTGCTTGGAATTTGGTTTTGATAAACCTTGCTTCATTTTTAAATCGTGAAAGTTCGAAAT
>NZ_KI912401.1:143545-251312 GCF_000518225.1 Helicobacter pametensis ATCC 51478 | reverse complement strand
GGACTTCTCTAAAATTATTTTCGACAGTTTCACCATCAGTGGCTTGTGCTTGGAATTTGGTCCCTATAAACCTTGCTTCATTTTTAAATCGTGAAGCTTTAAGATTCACTCTGTCTTGAAATATTGCATTGCTAAAATCAGTTTTCTCCTCAAAATCACAAGCTATACACTCAAAATCTTTTTCAAAAAGACAACTTCTTGCATTGAAAAAATCTCTAAAAGAGCAATCATGAAAAAATATCTTTGTTTTGATTGTTGATTCTTTGTCGAACTTGTTTTTTCTTTGTGGAAAAACAATAGCATGTTCAAAACTACAACGCCGAAACTCGATCTCTATCGCTTTGAGCCATAGTGATGCATCAATCTTTCCAATTTCAATATCCGATACTTGAAAATTTAATCCTACTTGTTGAATATTGTCTTCATCAATCCCCAAAAGCTCTACAAGTTTTTCTTTTGTCATTTTCTCTCCTCAATGATTCTAATCTCCTCATCTGTGAGGTTGTAGAGCTTATAGACTAGAGAATCGATTTGGGATTCTAAGTCTTGGATAAAAATCGTGATTTTTTCTTGCATTGCTTCTCCTTAGCTTGGGATGATGGAGTTTTTGCGAATGGTTTTGATAAAAGAGTAAGCCAAAAATCCAAAGAGGAGTGTATAGAGTCCCCCAAGGGTGCAAATGGGATCAAGCAAAGCTTTTTTGGAATCAAAAAAGCTCATCGCTGGGACTAGATATTTGGGAGAGATGATAAAAAACATTGAAACAACTCCGTATCCCAAAATAATAAGCAGTGTTCTTGAGTGCTCCCATACCACACCCAAAAATAAGCCTATAAAAACCAAAGCCAAAACAAAATTTCCTAGTAAATAGTCTGAAGTATGCTCCTCAATAGAAGCCATGATATGGCTTCTATTTTGATAATGTCTTCACTATTTAGCAGTCCAAATGCTCGACTGATTTGCAGCCTGATATCTTCGGCATTCATATTGTCATTCCTTTGATTTGAGATGGAGTTTCTATGGATAATACCCCTCCATCTATCTTCATCCTTATTCTCTTTTTTCCACGAGATTCACAATCCCATCAATCACTTTAAATTCAAAACTTAGCTGTGGTGAGGGTTTGGGTTTTTCTACAAACTTTGGTGGGGTTTTATCTCGTGGATTATGCCTGTTCAAAAATTCACACAATTCTTCATACTTGATTGCTCTTTTGGTTGATTTGTCCAAAATAGCATATCTATAAGTAGAGTCATACTCCACAAGATCTACACATAGAATCGCTCGTGTGTCATCTATACTCCCTGCATAAAAATAAGCTTGTATCACTTTGAGTTCTTGATATTTTCCCCTGTGATTCCGATAAGAGAGGATCACTTGATCCCCATCTTGTGCAAGACTAATCGATAAAAATCCATTATCAAACTCATAATGTGTATATACCATTATAAGATCTTGCATATCTATCACTCTGAAATATTTCTCTTGCAAATATCTAAGGTAATGCGTAGCTTTGCATTCTTTGAGATTATCTAGGATTGAGTCGATCTTGAAGCTAAAGATTTTTCGCTTTTTATAGAATCGATTTTTGAAGCAAACCTCACTATCCAAAAAATCTAAAACATCTTGCTCGTCCCACACTCCTCCAAACTCTGTGTCTTCGCCTAGTGTGATTTCAAATTGAAAAGACATTTTTGCTCCTTAGCTTGGGGATGGTGGAATTTTTTTACCGTTTTGTCATTTTTATCAAATCTTGAACTTTTTTATCGCTAAGTAACAATTCGATCTGATTTTTGTTGAGTGATTTCTTAAAAAATTGAGCTAAATTTTTTTTAACACTAGAACTATCAATTTTTATCTTTTCTCCACCATCTGGATTTTTATCATTTTTTTTATTCTCTAAGAAATTTAAAACCCCTTTGTTTTTAAAAGCCGATTGTGTTAAGTTTATTTTGAATTTAGAAATCTCATTTTTTGAAAAACTTTGCAATTTGGCTTTTTTAAGAATTATATTGAGAAGCTCACATGTTACTTCGACAGGAAGCATGTCTTCGATCTCAATATTTTTATCATTTTCCAATATAGTACTTCCATCAATTAGCAAAACCTCATATTTTATTTTTGAAAATTTTTTGTCCTCGAGCTTTTTGTATTGCTCTCTTCCTTTTTGATCGTTATCTAAAATGACCCTAAAAAATGTATTTTCTTGGGCTAAGGCATCGCAATAATTTAAAAATTGTGCAATATTATCTGCCCCATCACATGATCTAATTTGGGGCTTTTCATATCCAAAAATATCGCAAAGCTTTTCCAAATAAACTTTGTCACAATCGCCTTCAACAAGAATATTAAAGCCATCAAAAATCAAAAAATCTTCGTCTTCAATTCCAAGGTATTCTTTAATCTTTTGGATACCAATATTTTCGCCAACATCAACTAAATCCGTAGAAATACGATTGTGTTTTTTGTTGCCCGTTCTTGTAAATATTTTTTCACTAATATTTTGTTCTAATAAAAATACATTCTCAAAAGTATTGCAATCAATAAATATTGGCGAATGTGTGGTTATAAAAAATTGTCCATGTTTTCCGTATTTCTTCATATCAGACAATAGTTTTTTCTGCAGCCCTGTATGAAGATAAACATCTGGCTCATCAATAGCGATAATCCAATTTTTATTGCTGTCGATAAATTTTTCCAAGATTCTGAAATGCATTAAGATATGAGATAGTCTTTGCAGTCCCGAACCCTTTGAATCTAGTTTTTTACCATTTGATTTATCTTGGATGTAAAAATCTGTTCTCGCTATCAATAGATCACGAAAATTTTCTACTTTTTGCGGGACATCAAAGCCAAGCCCCCACTCCTCCTTATATCTTTCAAAAATTGGAGAAATATTTGAAGCTAGATCATCAAGAATTTCTTTTAGTCCTTGCAATATATCTATAACCTTGTTTTTTAATGCTTGCTTTCTGCTTCCTATTCTTTTCTTTGCTGTTTCAAGTCCAAAAACATCATCAACAAGTATTTGTATGGTTTCCGGAAAAGAAATATTGATTGCTTCTAAGAAAAAGAAATTTATATTTTTAAGAAAATTTTTAATTTCCTTTTTATTAAGTTTGTTTCTATTTTTTGTTCCAAATATTTTATAGCCATGCTCTCCATCATCCTCAAAAATATCTATTCGATTTTCATCCCCATGTTTAAGATTCCAATCTTTTATAATATGATATGTATCACCGCCATTATCAAACATAACCTCAATTCTGGGTCTATAACTAGAACCCCTAGAACCTTCATATTTATAGGATGGAGAATCTGTTAAAGGAAAGAATGTGTTTTTGGCAAAAAATAAAGCCAAAGCTTTTAATACATTTGTTTTTCCCACATTGTTTGCACCACAGAAAACAATTAGTCCATTTTGTTCTTCCACATTGATCTTTAAATCTAGAATTGATCTAAAATTTTTTATATGGATTGCTTTAATTTTTATATTCATTTTTACTCCTTGCTTTCAATAATTGTGATTTCCTCATCTGTGAGGTTGTAGAGCTTATAGACTAGAGAATCGATTTGGGATTCTAGCTCTTGGGTGGGGGAGCTGGGGTTTTGCTCTTTTGCTGTTAGAATCTCCTCTACTAAAGCGATGATTTTGTCTGCTGTGGGTTTGTTTGATTCTGTGATTTTTGGGATAGGCAATCTTTCTAAAAATGCTTTTTTGTAACGATAGCCACTTTCCCCTAGTCCCCCTCCTGCATAAAATGTTTTAAATGCAAAAGCCACAAAAGAATTATTAAGCAAGGCTATGAGATACTTTAGATTTTTTCCCGTCAAAACAAAACTTGTAGCTTCAGCGAAAAAATGTTCTGTATCTAAATGAAATTGTGGCTCTCTAACAATTTCACTATATACAATCTTCTCCCTCTCAAACTCCCCATAATAAGCAATGCTATCCTGTGTTTCAAACCATTGATTACTTGTTTTCTTTCTGCATCCTTTTTCTCCACTTTGATCAATTCTTGGGCGAAATTGAGAGAGATAAGATTTGAGAGAGGGATAATCCTCGATATTGAGCTTTAGACTTGGGAAGGTTCCGATGATCCACAAATCTGCCCATTCATAAGAGTAGCGTTTGATATCCCTTCCTCTTAACATTTTTCTAATGATTTTCTCTGTGGCTTCTCTCTCCTCTTGGGTTTTGCAGTTGTTTAGGATCTCCTCTCTTTTCTCAGTTGTGATGATAAAGGCTTCGTTGTAGCCTGTTTTGATCCCATAGTTGATGGTGATGTCCCATTCTTTGAGTGGTGTGCCAATAGATTCGATTTTCTTTTTGAGAGCCATCACAGAGCTAGAGGAAAATGTCAGAGACTCACTAGATAGGGAGTTTTGAGGGAGAAAGTCAAGCTTAGAATCCAAAAGCTTTGAGCCATCATTGCAAGAGAGATATCCCACTTGATGTCCTTCTTGTGGAGAGAGTTTGAGGAAGCTTGTGATAGAGGTATCCACCGTGGCGCTCTCAAAGACTTTTTCACCATTGAAATCAATATAGCTTTTAAAAGTGCTTTTCTCTAGGATAAATCTCCTTAGAGCCTCTCCATATCCAGCTCTAGTCCATTTATTGCTTGTGATGTAAGAGAGGATTCCACCCTCTCTTAGGAGATGATAGCCCCGCTCAAAGAAATAAGTATAGATATCGCTTGTGCCTTTGAAGATCTCATAGCTTTTGGCAAGAGTGGGTTTGAGATCTTTGATGAGTTCTTGGCGGATATAAGGTGGATTGCCAATCACGCAATCAAACCCCATGAAGTTCCCCTCCTCATCCAGCACTTCAGGGAACTCAAACCTCCACTCAAAGCTTTCACTTGATCTAAGTGATTCGATGGCTTCATAGCTCTCTTGGATCACTTCTAGGAGTTTCTCTCCCCTTGCATCCATCGCCATTGGCTCTAGGCTTGTGAGTGTGGGGGTAAATCGATATCGCTTCTCTCTAGCAAGCCTAAGCATCGCCATCCCAAACTCTGATCTGATATCAAAGCTCTCATCTCCATAGATTTGGATGAATTCCTTGAGGGATTCTCTGAGCTTGGCATTGAGCGGGTTTTGCTCTGCGAGATAGGAGGTGATGAGGGATTTGACACTTTGGATGTCTTGGAGGATCTTGGCTTTTTCTCCCATACCTTCTTTGTAGAGCTTGACTGAGTCTTTGTAGTTTTGGATGGAGGTTTTGAGGTTTTGGGCAAAGCTTCTAGTCTGCCCGATGCTGAGATTGGAATCAAGAGGGAAATTAGAGATAAGACTATTACCACACTTGATATTGATATCGATATTGGGCAGGGTTTCTAGGGCATCAGTGGGCTTGCCTTGCTCATCAAAGAGATAGAAGCTATATTTAAGAAGCTCGATCCAAAGTCTAAGCTTAGTGATCTCACAAGAGTTTGGGTTAATATCCACGCCAAAGAGGCAGTTTTCGATGATGGATTTTTTGAGATTGAACAGTCTTGTTTGGATGATGTGCTCATCTTCATCTTGATGACTTGGGCGTGTGTAGGCAAACACTCCTTCTCGCGTATGGATAAGGATCTCATCATTTTCCACCTCCAGTGAGCATCCTCTAGGGAGAGTGAAGATCCTAAGTGTATAGGCGATGTGGATCATTTCATTTAGAGCTGAGACTAGGAAGTGTCCGCTCCCCACACTTGGATCACAGATGCGGATGGAGAGGAGTGTGGATCGGAGCTCTTCATCGCTGATTTGTGTGTTTTTCTCGATCTGGGCTTTGAGTGATTCTAGACTTTGGCACTGCCAAGTATAAGTGGAATTGAACTTCTCTAGTGTGGCTTGCGTGATGCTCTCTTTGCACATATAGCTCGTGATGAAGCTTGGGGTGTAGAAGCTCCCTTCTTTGTAGCCATTGAGTTTTTCGAAGACAAGCCCAAGCACGGCAGAGTTGATGAGGCGATCGTGATTTTTCTTCACGCCCTCCTCTATGTCTTTGGGCGTGGTGGTGAAGTCATAGGCATGCAAAAATCTGAAGAGATACTCTAGGAGCGGGAGGGAATGGGTGTCTTTAAGCTCCTTTTTGAGGATAGATCGAGCAAAAAGTGGCAATGGATGAGAATCCAGCAGTCCGATCTCTCTCCCCTCACTCTCTAAAGTGATGCGATCAAACAGGCTAGAGTTGAGATAAGGGATGGAGAGAAATTCTTGAGGGAGTGAGGCAGAGCGAGAGTCTTGCTTCTTGGCTAAAACCTCAAAAAACAGCGTCTGTAAAGTCTTGAAATCTTTGATGATGGAGATATCCAAAAAGGGCTTAGAGAGATGTCGGAATCCTAAAAGCATGGATTCTAGAAGTCTTAAGAAAAGGATGCGATTATTCCAAGTGGTGATGAGGGTGAAGATGCCCTCTTGATCGATGTGTGGATAAGCTTGAGAGATCGAGTGAGAGAGGGTGTGGGGGATATGGCTTGGCTGGATGAGGATCTTGCCTCCGCCTTTGCCATTCTCACTCACCTCTTCTAAGCCCAAGATATAGAGGAGCTCTTCATAGAATCCTTTGTTGAGTGTGTTGGCATCAAGAGTTCTTTTGCTTTTTAGAAGCACTTGAGGGGAGAGGAGCTGGAAGATGGGAGTGAGATCTTGGGGTGTGAGGGATTGAGAGAGTGTGAAATGTGTATAGGGTAGCTCTCCTTCAAACTTATCTTTGAGATAATCTCCCAAGTCTTTATAAAACTTCTCTGTGCTTGTGTTTGTGCCCTCTTTGTCATCGCAGTTGGTGTAGAGCTTTTTGATCTTTTTGTCATTTTCAAAAATCTTGAAGCTTTTGGCATCAAAGATATAGAACTCATAAGGATTGCAGAGGATGATGTGCTTGATGGAGTTGTTTTGCTTCTTTTGTGTTTCTCTAAGAAAATAGAGGATAGATTCACAGAGGGCTTTGGAGAGTGGAGTGTCTTTGGGAAATTCAGCCTTGTTTTTGAGGGCTTTGACTTCAATCAGTACTTGAGCCTCTCCCTCGATGTAGATCGCGCTATCTACTTTGCCCCTGGTATTGCAGTCATAGCCAAAGGCTCTGCCTAGGAATCTATTGATTTCATTTTTTTGAAATTCTTCATCATCTTGTATCGATGCTTTTTGTAAAAAGAGCTCAACCTCTTTGGAAAATCTTTCGATCATTTCTTTGGTAGGGTTGATGGGAGAGCATTTTTTCACAAAATCTTTGAGGGGGATGTGCTTAAAAGTAATCATCAAAATGCCTTTGAAAGTCTAATAAAACAGAATATGTCAATTATAAACAAAGGGGTTGCGACATTCAAGGTAAATGAAAGCTATACAACTATCTAAGACTTTGACTTCTTTTGCTAAAATCCACGCATTTTATCTCCCCAGAAGGATGAATCAATGAAAAGGATAGAGCAATGAAGGTTTTATTACTTGAAGATATCAAAGCTTTGGGTCGCAAAGGCGATGTCGTAGAAGTCAAAGATGGCTATGGGCAAAACTTTTTGATCGCCAAAGGCAAGGCAAAGCATGCGACAAATGAAGTCATCAATCGCTACAAGGCAGAGCAGCGCAATCAGGAAGAAAAACTAGCACTTGAAAAAGCTCAGAGAGAGGCATTGGCCAAAAGCTTAGAGCACACAACGCTTACAATGCATAAAAAATGCGGAGAAAGTGGAGCGCTCTTTGGTGCGATCACCAAGGAAGAGATTTCACTGGCTTTGCACACAGAGCATCGTCTAGAGATTGACAAAAAACACATCGAAATCCCCTCACCTATCAAGCACACTGGTGAATACAAAGTATCAGCCAACTTGGGACATGGAATCCACTCATCATTTACACTGATTGTCAAAGGCGAGTAATGTTTGAGGCTACAACGATACTAGGATACTGCGGTGAGTATGAGGGCAAAAGATATGCCATTATCGGAGGAGATGGTCAGGTGACTTTTGGGAATTGTGTCCTTAAGGGCAATGCTACAAAAATCCGCACCCTTTATAATGGAGAGATTCTTAGTGGTTTTGCTGGAAGCACTGCGGATGCATTTCAGCTTTTTGATATGTTTGAGAGGATTTTGGAGGGCAAAAAGGGTGATTTACTCAAAAGCATTATCGAGTTTAGCAAAGAATGGCGCAAAGACAAGTATTTGAGGCGCTTAGAGGCGATGATGATCGTTCTCAATCAAGAAAAAATCTATATTTTAAGTGGGACTGGCGATGTGGTCGAGCCCGAAGATGGCAAGATCGCAGCGATTGGAAGTGGAGGGAATTATGCACTTAGCGCAGCACGCGCTCTTGATCGATTTGCTCATCTTCATCCCAAGGAATTGGTCCAGCAATCTCTTCAAATCGCTGGCGAACTTTGCATCTATACAAATACAAATATCAAAATTTTGGAGCTACACTAATGGAAGTTCAAGCACTGACACCCCCACAAATCGTGGAATATCTTGATGAATACATCATCGGTCAAACCGAAGCCAAAAAAACAATTGCTATTGCTTTGCGCAATCGTTATCGACGCTTTTTGCTTCCTAAGGAATTGCAAGAGGAAATCACTCCCAAAAATATCCTAATGATTGGATCAACAGGAGTTGGAAAAACAGAGATCGCAAGGCGTATGGCAAAGATGCTCAATCTTCCATTTATAAAGGTTGAGGCAAGTAAATACACAGAAGTGGGCTTCGTGGGGCGAGATGTAGAATCAATGATCAGGGATCTGCTCAATGCATCCTATAGCCTTGTCCAAAAAGAGCATCAAGAAAAAAATGCAGATCAGATTCAAAGCTATATCGAAACCAAAATCGCTCAAAAACTCCTCCCCCCATTGCCTAGCGGTGTGACTCAAGAAAAACAAGAGGATTATGAGAAGAGCTTTGCTACTATGCTTCAAAAGGTCAGAAATGGGGAAGTGGATCATCTAAAGATTGAAATTGAGATTAGCAAAAAAAGTGATTTTTCTGATTTTGGGCTTCCGCCAGAAATCTCTAAGGCTCAAGAATCTATTGTCAAAATCATTGCTCCCAATCAAAGCATCAAAAAAGAAGTCACGATCAAAGAGGCCAAAGATCTTTTGCATAGTGAGGCACTTGAGCATACACTTGATCAAGAGATCATCAAAAATGAAGCACTTAAGCGCGCAGAAAATGGGGGGATCGTTTTTATCGATGAGATTGACAAAATCGCTGTGGGTAGCAAGGATAGCTCTAGAAGTGATCCAAGCAAAGAGGGAGTCCAAAGAGATCTTCTCCCTATTGTTGAGGGGAGTAATGTGCAGACTAAGTTTGGACAGATCAAAACAGATCATATCCTCTTTATTGCAGCTGGAGCTTTTCATTTTAGCAAGCCTAGTGATTTGATTCCTGAGCTTCAGGGGCGTTTCCCTCTAAGAGTCGAACTCTCCAATCTCACCGAAGAAGCGATGGTGCAAATCCTCACACAAACCAAAAATTCAATTCTTAAGCAATATCAAGCATTACTTAAGACTGAGGAAGTTGATCTGGTTTTTGAGGATGAGGCGATCGTGGAGCTAGCAAGGCTTTCGATCAGTGCAAACCAAAAAACAGAAGATATCGGAGCAAGACGACTTCATACAACTATTGAAAAAGTATTGGAAGATCTTAGCTTTGAGGCACATACATACAAGGGGCAGACCATCACGATCACAGCTGATCTTGTGCGCAAGAAATTGTCCCATCTTGTCGAAAATGTTGATTTGGCTAGGTATATTTTATGAGCACGCGTGCTGGATTTGTCTCTGTTTTGGGTAGGCCCAATGCAGGCAAATCGACATTTCTCAATTTTATCTGTGGTCAGAATCTAGCTCTAGTCTCACACAAAGCCAATGCCACGCGCAAGCGAATGAACTTCATTATTATGCATACGCGTCAGAATATGGAGCGAACGCAAATCATTTTTGTAGATACTCCAGGGATCCATAAGCAAGAGAAATTACTCAATCAATTTATGCTTCAAGAAGCGATCAAGGCGATGGGGGATTGTGATCTCAATCTTTTTTTGGCACCAGCATATGATCCGACAAGCTATTATCAAGAGTTTTTGCTCTTAAATGAAGATCGACCCCATCTTTTGCTCCTGACTCAATGTGATAAAGTTTCAAAGACTGAGGTTTTGCAAAAGATTGCCGAATATGATGAGTTTAGAGAGAAATTTCTGGCACTCATACCAATAGAGTGCAAAGATTCTTTTGATTTTTCCCCATTGCTTGAGACAATCTCTGCTCACCTACCCCAATCCCCTCTTCTTTATGATGAAGAGATCCTCACAACAAGCAATATGAGAGAAATCTACAAAGAAATCATCAGAGAGAGTTTGTTTGAGAATCTAAGCGATGAGATTCCCTATGAGAGTGATGTGGTGATTGAAAAATTCATTGAGAAACCAACGATTAACAAAGTTTTTGGAAGAATTATCGTCGAAAAAGATAGTCAAAAAGCCATCATTATCGGGAAACAAGCCACAACCATCAAGAGGATCGGTAGGAGCGCGCGTGAAAAACTAGAGGCTCTTGAGGGGAAAAAGATTTTTTTACAGCTCAATGTTGTGACACAAAAAAATTGGAGCAAAACCAAAGATGGACTTAAAAAAATAGGATACGATTTTGACTTTTAATCCATACATAAACGGAGCCATACATTGAAGAAGCTAGCCTTTATCACATCATCTATCGCCTTTCTTGGTCTTCAAGCTCAAGATATCTCCCATCAAGCCCTTATTGACATCATTGATAGCTATCGCAAAACAGAGCTCAAAGAAGTAGAGAGCAAGATCCAGACTCTCCTTGTCAATAAGGATTATTGGCTTAGTGTTTTAAGAGATCAAGATGTGCAATATGGTTATTATGAAAATATGGAGTTTATCTTCGTCTCCAACAAAAGTATCCCTGATCTCTCTTTGTATCAGTTCAATGATGGTGTAGTGTCTCAAATTGGCTCAAGCAATGCACTCGTAGGCTCTGGTAAGGGCAACAAAAAAGTCAGTGGAGATCTCACAACGCCTATTGGTGTGTATGATTTGAAAAATAAGCTTACCAAACTAGATCAATACTACGGCGCTATGGCATTTGTGACTTCTTATCCAAATGCTTATGACAAATCACTCCAAAAAACAGGATATGGGATCTGGATCCATGGTATGCCTCTCAATGGAAATCGAGATGAGAAAAATACCAAAGGATGCATCGCAATCGAAAATGAGATCATCACACAATATGACAAAAGAATACGCTTTGACAATACGATTTTGATCACTTATGAAGATAACTACATCCAACCTACCAAGGATGATATCGCTAATCTCTTGGCTCAGCTTTATCTGTGGAAAGATACTTGGGAGAAAGGAGATTTTGACAACTATATCGCTTTCTATAGTCCAGATTTCAAGAAGCCCAATAAGACTAATTACAAGCAGTATAAGCGCTACAAACAGCGTATTTTTGACAAAAATGAAAAGAAAAAGATCAAGTTTTCACAAATTGATATTGTCCCATATCCCAATGAAGAGGGCAAGAAACTTTTTAGGATTACATTCAACCAAGAATATACGGCATTTGATAAGAAAAACAAACCCTCTTATCGCTCCAATGGACGAAAAGAGCTCTATGTCAATCTTTTGGAAGATGGGAGTATGTCCATCCTTTTGGAAGAGTGATCTCACCCCCCCCCCCCCCTTTTTTTTCTCCCCCTTGATGTTGAATATTTTAGGAATAAAGAGAAGAAATATAATCTCTAATAGATTCCATTCCTTTGCTCTTGGCATTGGCAAACATTTTGGATGCGAAATCCCAATTAGCAAAATTCAAAAATTGATTGAGATAGTTTGGTCTAGCATTTTTGTAATCAATATAATACGCATGCTCCCAAACATCCACAACTAGTAATGGGATCTTACCCTCAGTCATCGGCACTTGCGCATTACTAGTTTGGATGATTTCAAGCTTATCCTCATTGAGCACAAGCCAGCACCAACCAGAACCAAACAAAGTCGTTGCTTTGGCAACAAACTCTTCTTTGAATTTCTCCACGCTGCCAAAAGCTTGCTCAATTGCAACTTTTAGTTCTGCACTCAACTCGCCTCCGTTTGGAGAGATACAATCCCAGAAAAAGTCATGATTGAAGACTTGAGCTGCATTATTGAAAATCCCTCCATTGGATTTCAAAATAATTTCTAGCAAATCAGTATTTTGAAAATCACTTGAGGGAAGAAGATTATTGAGATTATTGATATAGGTTTGGTGATGCTTCCCATAGTGATATTCAAATGTCTTTGCACTCAAAAAATCAGCGATTTCCTCTTGTCCAAATGGTAGTTTTCTTAACTGAAACATTCATTCTCCTTTTCTTAATAATTGCCTACAGCGGGCGTATTATAAATGACAAAAACTGCTTTTTGTTATAATTTCCCAAATGTTTTCAAGGTTTCTTTATGCGACTTTATCCTCATTCTTTTTCGCCTATTTCATTTCATTTCGCTCAATCTCCAAGAGATTTTATTGTCCAAGAAATTCCACTTTATGAATGGAGTGATCAAGGCGAACATCTGATCTTGCAAATCAGAAAAAAGGGGCTTAGCACACAAGAGATGATCAAGATTCTTTGCCAAGTGATTGGATGCAAAACCAAAGAAGTGGGATATGCTGGTCTCAAGGATAAAAATGCCTTGACAACGCAATACATCTCTCTACCCTACTCGCTCTATGCCAAAGTCATAGCCTCTCAAGACACTCTCGCATCTAAAAATATCAAAATCCTCTCTTTTGCGCGACATCACAACAAGATTAGGATCGGTCATCTCAAAGGCAATGCGTTTTTTATCCGATTAAAAAAAGTTATGCCCCATGATCTTTGCAAACTTGAAAGTATTATGCAAAAAATATCTATAGAGGGGATTCCTAATTATTTTGGATTTCAGCGCTTTGGAAAATTTGGTGATAACTTTCTTGAAGGAAAACAAATCATCGATGGATCAAAAAAGATCAGAGATAGACAACTCTCAGAATTTCTGATCTCAAGCTATCAAAGCCACCTCTTCAATCAATGGCTAGCTCATCGCATCAAGCTATGCAAAATCCTTCAGGCATTTTCTCCCAAAGATGCTCATATGGCTCTTGGTGATCAATTTCATCTCACTATAAGTGCGCAAGAAATCAAGCTTCTTGCACAGCAACCTCATTTTTTTAAAATCTTTCAAGGTGATGCATTACACCATTATCCTTATGGAAAACTATTTTTTGCTCAAGATGCAAATATGCAAGATGCTCAGCGTTTCATACAGAAAGATATCTCACCATGTGGTCTTTTGTATGGCAAAAAGACAACACTTCCCACAGATCTTGCTTTGCATTTGCAGATGCCTTTTATCGATCCAAAAATTGGAGCAATAGGTAGTTATCGCTTCGCATGGGTTTTTCCACAAAAACTCAAATATCACTATATCCCTCAAAAAGCACATCTTGAACTTTCCTTTGAGTTGCCTAAGGGCTCTTATGCCACGATTTTACTTGAAGCACTATGTAATCACGAGATAAAAGGAGGAGATGATGTTTGAAGATTTTTTTGAGAATCTTTGCCAGATCATAGGTGAAAATCCACAGCGAGAAGGACTTCAAAACACTCCCAAGCGTCTTGAAAGCTCTTATTTTGAGCTTCTAAGTGGTTATCAAAAAACTCCAAAAGATGTCTTTCTTTCAACCTTTTGTGATATTCCATATGATGAAATGATTGTCGTCAAACATATTGATTTTTATTCGATGTGTGAGCATCATCTTTTGCCATTTTTTGGACACATTAGCATCGGCTACATTCCTAGGGAGAGAATCGCAGGTATTGGAGATTTTGCTAAATTGGTAGAGATTTTTGCACGACGCATGCAAACACAAGAAAATCTAACCTATCAAATCATCGAATCTTTGATGGAAGAACTCAATCCCAAGGGAGCAATGCTTGTATGTGAGGCAACTCATCTATGTATGGCAATGAGGGGAGTAGAGAAAAAATCTTCTAGCCTCCTTACAAGCGCAGTGCGAGGAATCTTCAAAGAAAGCTCAAAAACTCGAAGCGAATTTTTGGAGCATATTAAAAAGTAGATTATTTGCTCAAAAGAAGCTCTTTTTTAAGTTTGCTCGCGATATCTTCACCCATAAGATTTCTTACAATCTCGATAGCAAAAGGCATCGCAAATGCAGGACCTGTGCCTGTGATGATATTTCCTGAGGTTTTAAAAGGCAAATCAAGGCGCTTATTTTGGGTGTTTTTCATCATATTTTCACAGCCAGGATAGCAACAAAAATCTTGATTGAGTAAGCCAAGTTTATCTAGCACAAGTGGAGCTGCGCAAATTGCACCGATGAATTTAGCATTTGCCAAAAAGTCTTTGACTAGCTCTAGAAGCAAAGGAGTGTTTAGCATATTGCGCACCCCATCCATCCCTCCATGGAGTGCGATAGCTCTATATTCCAAGGTATCGATATCTTCCAAAGTGCAATCAGCCTTCAGCACAATGCCATGAGCCCCACTCACTTCAAGAGAAGAAGTCAAAGAGGCTAGTACAACCTCTATTTTGGCTCGCCTTAAAACATCAGCAAGAGTGACTAGTTCGATTTCTTCAAAACCTTGAGCGACAGGAAGCAAAGCTCTTGACATATTTGATCCTCTTTTATTAAATACTTTATTTTTTATTTGACTTTTTCGACATACTCACCAGTTTCTGTATTGACGCGGATAACCTCGCCTTCTAAGACATGAAATGGGATCTGTACGACAGCTCCACTCTCCAAAGTGGCTGGTTTCTTGCCTCCACTTGAAGTATCTCCCTTGAAATTGGGAGCAGTTTCGATAATCTTGAGTTCGACAACCTGAGGAACATCCACAGAGATTGCTTTGTCATTATGGAAGAGGATCTGCACAGTCATTCCATCGATCATCCATTTTTCTACATCACCGACTTGATCTTCAGTAAGGGCGATTTGCTCATAGGTATCAGTATCCATGAACTGAAAATTTTCTCCATCATGATAGAGAAACTGCATACTTTTTTCTTGCAAGTTTGGCTCTTCGCACTTATCTCCCGCATGAAAAGTCTTCTCAATCACTTTGCCATCCAAGAAAGATTTGATTTTCGCTCTTACAAAAGCTGCACCTTTTCCAGGTTTGACATGTTGATATTCTGTGATTCTGTATGGAATCCCATCAATCTCGATTTTTAAGCCCTTTTTGAGTTCACTCATTCCTATTGCCATATATTTTCCTTAAATTTTATTTGCACTTCCAAGAAGCTGCATACGCTCCTTGATCACAGCTTTGACAGCATCCATTGCCGGAGTGAAAAATTTGCGCAAGTCAAATTCACTGTTGTTGGCATTTGCCACTTTTCTCACTTCAGCAATAAAAGCAATGCGCAAATCCGTGTCTGTATTGATTTTATTGATCCCCCCTCTAATTGCCTCTTGCAAAAACTCAAAAGGCACACCTTTGCTTCCTTTCAAATCTCCTCCACTTTCCAAAAAGCTCTGAGCTACATTTTGAGGAATCGCACTTGCTCCATGCAAAACAAGAGGAATATTTGTCAAACGCTTCACTTCTTGAAGACGCTCAAAATCAAGCTTTGGTTCACCTTTGAATTTAAAAGCCCCATGACTTGTCCCAATCGCTGGAGCCAAGAAATCCACCTGAGTCTCTCGGACAAAAATTTCAGCCTCCTGAGGATTGACAAGAGTCGCATCTTTCTCATCCACAGAAATATTGTCTTCGATCCCCTGAAGTCTGCCTAGCTCAGCTTCCACACTCACTCCAAAAGAATGAGCGTATTTGACAACTTGCTTGCTCATCGCTAGATTTTCATCAAAGCAATGATGTGAAGCATCAATCATAACTGAGGTAAATCCTGCCTCGATAGCGCGTTTGCAACTCTCAAAACTTGTCCCATGATCAAGGTGTAATGCTACAGGGATGTGAGGATATTGTGAGGCAAATATACGCACCATCCCCACAACGCTTTCAAGACCCATGTATTTGATCGCCCCCTCACTCGCTTGGATAATCAATGGTGAAGACACTTCGTGAGCAGTTTCAAAAATACTTTTAAGCATCTCAAAATTGACAAAATTAAAAGCCCCTACCCCATACCCCTCTTGATTGGCCTTGCTTAAGATTTCATTTCCAGAAACTAGCATTCAAGATCCCCTTGGCTTGATTATTTGATTGGCTCAATTTTGATTTTTGCTTTTTCTCTCATCTTTGCCATTTGTTCTTGGAGTTTTTCACTAATTTTTTGATTCTTAAGATTGCTCTCGATGATGTTTTTGGCTTGATCAAAGCTCACAGTTTTAGCCTCTGTTTTGTCTTGGAGATAAATGATATGATATCCAGCCTCTGTTTGGATTGGCTCAGTTGTGATGCTTCCAGGCTTAAGGCTAAATACAGCTTCTGTAAATTGAGGAAGCATTTGATTTCTATTCACAGTTCCTAGATCTCCTCCATTTTGACTTTTTTGCACGCCAGGATCGATTGACTTTTTATTGGCAGTTTCGATAAAGGCTTTCAAAAGTGCCTCTCCCTTTTTCTTTCTGAGATCATTGATGATGTCTTTTGCTTCTTTTTCTGTTTTGACAACGATCATTCTCGCCTGAGCTTGTTGCTCGATAAAAAGATTTTTGTTGGCATCATAGAATTTCTTTGCATCATCTTTTCCGATTGTTACTTCTGATGCATATTTTTGTTGTTGCTTTTTGACCCACAAATCAATTGCCAAATTGTTTCGGATCATTGCTAGAGCCTCTTTATACTCCTTGCTATTATCGATTTTGTCTTTTTTGGCAGCCAACAGGGCTAGTTTTCTTTCGATCAATTGATTGATCGCGGCTTCTTTGTCTTGCTTGGAGAGTTTGTCAAAATCAAATCCAGGAATCACTTGCTTGAAAAACTCCATATCCTTATCTGTCACTTTTTGTCCATCAACAGTTGCATAAACCTCAGCATTTGCCATCGTCGCACAAAGCAAACCAGCTACAATTGAACTTATAACGAACTTCTTCATACATCTATCCTTTTTTAAAAAATACAAACACACACCCTGATGACATGCATTGTTGCTAGCATTTTACTATGAAATAATGGGGGGTTTGATTTGTTCTAGATTGATTTTCTCAAAAATTCAATACTTCGTTTAATGTCTTGAAAGGGTGAAAGAAGGCGTTGGATTTGATCCTCAAAGCTTGCATAAGTCGTTTTTCCAAGTGCGACTGCAAGATAGCTTTCATCCCATCCAAAGGACTCTTTGAAATATCGATATGCACTAGGAGATGTAAAAAGCAGCACACTGTCCTTTTTGGGAGCTTGACAAACCAAGTGGGTTTTACATTTACTTTTGTAGGTGATTTGACTGACAAGATTTATCCCAGCTTGTTGCAAAATCAAATCCAAATGAGACACGATATTCCAAGCTCTTAGATAGAGTACTTTTTTTTGATCAAGCAAGGGAATGATCTCTCTAGCAAAAGATGCACCATGAGATTTTTTGGAGACATAACATACAATCCCCCCAAAATCTCTCACAGCTTGCGCACTTCCCTCTCCTATCACAAAACTTGGAATCTCCTGCCAGCTTTGCATCTCTTCATATTTATTGGCATTCCAGACCAACGATCTGAGCGCATTTTTGGATGTGAAAATCAGAGCATCAAAAAGAGATAGATCCAATCTATACTCCAAAAACTCGATCTCTCCGACAATCAAACTCTGAGCAAACTCATAGGATTGATATCCAACAACGATAATCTCTGCTCTAGTTTTCATCTTGAAATATTGGGATAGTTAGCTTTTGTGAAAGTTTTATACTTTTTTCAAAAAGCAAGTTTTAAGGACAATGACTCCATTTTTATCTACTTTTCCCTCGATCTCATCTTCTTTGGAGGTCAAGCGAATGTTTTTGACAATCGTTCCTCTTTTGAGATTTAGAGAAGAGCCCTTGACTTTAAGATCTTTGATGATTTGAACGCTGTCTCCAGCATTGAGGGGATTTCCATTGGAATCTTTTACATTCATATTTGCTCCTTTATTTTTGGTTTAAAAATGGTATCAAAAACTATATGCAAGAGAAACACTACCGATCATATGCCCACCTGCTTGTTCTGCAAATTCTTTGCTTGTATAGATCATTTTATAAGTCCATGAAAAATCTCCAGATACGATACTTGTACCCATGATCAAATTTCCTATCAATGGTTCAAGATTTATATTTCGCGCATATCTATCGATTCCAAACAAATTCCCTTCAAGTGCCATTTTGCGCACCACATAGCCCGCACCTATCCCCACAAAGCCAAATACTCCAATCCCATCTTGATAAACTCTTCCTCCATTCAAAGCACCATTTTCTCCAAGGATTCCTTGAGACAAAAAGCTACTCTCAAGGTTGTAACCAAAACGCAATGTCATATCAAATTTGGAATAAATATTAGCATTCCCAAAAGCAAGCTCTACTCTTGGCACGATATCTACCCCCCATTTTTCTTTTTTGTAAAGCCATTGCTTCAATGCCCATTCATAGTAGATATTGATCGTTATTTCATTGCCAATTTGTGTATCCCACCCTTGAGCCAATCCCACATTGAGTGCATGATGCACACCATTTTGCACCTCTCTTCCAAAAGCAAGTGCTCCACTCACACCCACTGCGATACCCAAACTCTCAAGCATATCTTGCGTGCGATGATGGATGAAAAAAGAAAGATTCAAAAATCCAGCATAGGGATGGTCATCGGATGGAGGAAGGAGATCAAACTTATTTTTTGGGGCATAAATAATTTGAGATAGACCAAGACTAAAAGAAGTCAAGCCATCCAAAAATCCAAAATGATTGAGCCCTCCATATTCTCCTTCGCTAGAAGCATAAAACACACTATGTCCAGCCGTATAGTATTCATCAATCATTGGATTAAAATAAGCATCATTTTGAGAAATCAAAGCCAAATAGTGGCGATCATAAGGTTGCAATTCTACTGCAGATGCCACTTCTAAAATACATAAACACAAAAGCCATTTTTTCATCTCAAAAACTCCATGAAAACACAAAGCTCCCAATTCCATGAGCACGATCTTGCCCTCTAAATTCTTTGCTGATATAGAGAGCCTCATAAGAAAAGGACATCACCCCGGAAACAATCGCTATGCCAGCGACTATGCCTCCCATCCACTTCTTCAAAACTGCTCGCCGCTCTCCAAAAGAATTTCCCTCGATAAACATATTGCGCCCCACATAGCCCCCATATCCTCCCACAAACAGATAATAGCCAATCCCATCTTCAAATACTCGCCCGCTATTAGATCCTCCATTTTCTCCAGCAATTCCTTGAAGGAGAAATGTACTTTTGAGATGATGACCGATTCGCAACACAGCTCCTCCTCGCAAATAAATATTAGCATTCCCTAAAGCTGCCTCAATATAAGGCAAAGCATCCAGTGAAAATGCCCCAAAATCCACAAGAGGAAAGCGATAAGTCACATCATAATGCAAATTGAAGATAAACTCATTTTTGAGCTGAGTTCCCCATCCAGGGAGTATCACCGTCCCTAAAGCCCCATGGACAAAATCCTGCACTTCTTGAGCAAGGGAAGCCTTTCCAGTCATTCCTAAGCGAATCCCTAAGTTTTCTAAGACATTTTCTCCTCGGTGATGCCACAAAAAACCAAGATTTAGGTATCCAGCATAAGGATGAGAGTCTCTTCTGGGATTGGGATTCATACGATCTTTGGGAGCATAAATACTCTGATTTAAAACAAGGCTCCATGAAGTCACTCCATCAATGAAGCCAATTTTGTTTAGAAATCCATAATCTCCTTCTTTGGAGCTATAAAGTAAGCCATGTCCAGCTGTATAGTAGCGATCAATATAGGCATTGAAATAAGAATCATTCTGGGTGATAATGGAGAAAAAATGCTTCTCATAGGGTTTGACCTTGGTTTTCACTTGAGTTTCATCCAAAGCCCAAAGAAAGATTTGCAAAAAACTAATAGATAATAATTTTAAGCCAAACTTACTCATCAAGTCTGCGCTGAGAATATGAGTTTGACTATTCTCCCCTTCATCTAAAATCTCTCAATAATGCACCAAGATCAAGCCCTCTCAGTTCTTGATCTTTGCTCACTTCCAAAATCCCTTTTGATCCTTCTTCCAAATCTTTGCTTGAAATCCCATGAGCAATCGAAATGCGTGCTTCCAAAAATGCACTTAAGCGATCACAAAACTTCATCAGCTCCCCACACACAGCATCATATCTATCTTCATCATAAAGTTCTAAGAGATCTTTGGCACTCTCAGCATAGTGAGTCATATGTTCAATCTTATAGCGATTGCTAAATTCATTTTGTGTGAAATACAAGATATCTTCGACAATATTTTGAGGGACAAAAGCAAGTATCTTCTCTCTCACAGATTCTTCTTCAATTTTTTTGATCTGCTCATCAAGTCCCTTGACGCTTCTTTTGATTGGTGAGATGATATCTCTTGTCAAGATTTCAGGCAAATCATGAAACAATCCGCACAAAAAATGATTGACACGCATCCTCTCACACAATCCCAAATCAAGACTCAAAAAATATCCCAAGATCGCCACCACCAATGTATGTCCTAGCACACTTGTCTCTGGCACTCTTGGAGTCTGACTCCAGCGTTTTTGAAATCTTAATTGTCCAAACATTGTAATGATTTCTTGAGATTTCTTATAAAGGATAATTTGTGAGATTCCCTTCAGGTGATAAAACTGCTCCACTTCCAAATCAATGATCTTTTTGATATTTTCCACATCATACATCAAGGGATTGAAGTGATAAATTATGTCAAATTCCCATTTGGAAGCATAAAAATGTGAAGCTCGCAAAATCTCAGTCTCGATACACTTGGGAGGAGATTTGAGATAAGAATCCAAATTCTCTAGCAAACCATAGGGTTCCAAATCGCTAGCAAGTTCTTGGGTGACAAATTCTGCTAATTCGTTGCGATGATGTTTTTGGAGTTTATGAAACACTGGGGGCTTGATATCTGTAAGCACCATTCGCTCAAAAAATTCAAAACAAAAAAACAAGATCAGCTTATCCCAATCAATTCTCTCTCCTCTCCTCTCTTCTTCATAAGAAGCCAAAAAATATGCAATAAACATCTTATGAGCCTGTTTGTCAAGCTCGACAAACTCCACCGGACAAGCCTGATCATTCCATCGACGAATGGAGGCAGCAACAAAGATTTTTCGTAAAAATTTGGAAGTCAATCTTGGATTTTTCACACAAATGCCTCATCAATGCTCTGACATAAAAGATGAATGATCAAGATATGCATCTCTTGGATGCGTGGAGTATCGTTTGATGGAATCACAAGATGCAAATCACACACTTCATTCATCTTGCCTCCACCCTTTCCACTCAGTCCAATACTCTTGCATCCTTTTTTCTTTCCTTCTGTGAGTGCGTGGATCACATTGATAGAATTTCCGCTTGTAGAGATTCCAAAGATCACATCTCCCTCTTCTGCCAAGGCTTCAACTTGACGAGAAAATACAAAATCAAATCCATAATCATTTCCAATCGCAGTGAGGGCGGAAGTATCGGTGCTAAGGGCAATAGCTGGCAACCCTCGTCTCTCCACCTTGTATCGTCCTGTGAGTTCTGCACTAAAATGCTGAGCATCCGCCGCACTTCCTCCATTGCCACAAATTAAGATCTTCCTGCCCTTTTTGAGAGTCTCAACAAGATGGCTTGAGACTTCAATGATTTGAGATTGCAATCCTTGAAGTGTCTGCTGTGCCACTTGGATATGGGCTTGAAATTCTTGAGTGATTACTGAACTGTCCATCGATTTCCTCCTTTGATTTTTTCAATCACATTTGTCGTGCTTTTCCCCTCCACAAAATCAATCAGTCTCACCTCTTGTGCAAACTCGCTTCCTACTACCTCTTTCCCCTCATAATCAGCGCCTTTGACCAAGATTTGGGGAGAGATTTCTCGAATCAATTCATAAGGTGTGAGCTCATCAAAGATGATGACATAATCCACACATTCCAAAGAAGCCAATAGATATGCTCGATCCTCTTGGGGATTGATCGGACGATCTTCTCCTTTGATTTTCCTGACTGATGCATCAGAATTGAGTCCCACCACAAGCATATCACCCAAGGCCTTAGCTTTTTGCAAATACTGCACATGCCCTCTGTGTAAAATATCAAAACATCCATTTGTAAAAACTAGATTCTTGGTGCGGGGGAGCTGATCTAATGTGATGATTTTGAAATCAATTATATTGTTTGCTGATTTTTGAAAGGAGAGAATCTCCTCTTGGTTTGCAACAGCACTTCCAACTTTTGCCACCACGACCGCTGCGGCTGTATTGGCAAATCTACATGCTTGGTGTATCGTCTTTCCACTTGCAAGAGCAAAAGCAAGAGCTGAGATGACAGTATCTCCAGCACCTGTGACATCATAGACCTCTTGAGCTTGTGTGGGAATGATCTCCATCTCTTGATCTAGGATTCCAATCCCATCTTCACTGAGCGTGATCATCGAGTAAGCTAGCTCACATTCTTTTTTGAGTTTTTCTAAAGCCTTAAGAAGCGAATCTTTATCTACAATCTCAATCCCTGTGGCTTCAAATGCTTCTTTTTTATTGGGTGTCAGAAGAGTTGCACCTCTATATTTGGAATAATCGCTTCCCTTGGGATCACACAAAATGATCTTGTGATGCATTTGAGCCAACAAAATCAATCTCTGAGTCATCTCAAAAGTCAAAACCCCCTTTCCATAATCAGAGAGTATCAGTGCATCAAATTCTTTGATTTTTGACTGTATAGCTTTAAACATTGCATCCAATAGCTCTTGTTCGATGGCTTGTTTTTTCTCACGATCAATCCTTAAAATCTGCTGATTGGAAACAAGAATGCGGCTTTTTTGTGTCGTCATTCTTTGGGGTGATGTGAAAATAAGCTCTGAGCCAATCCCTTTTTCTTGGATCAAAGAGCACAATTTGATCGCCTGCTCATCTTCTCCCACGACCCCACATAATTGCACTTTTGCACCAAGAGCAGAAAGATTATGTGCGACATTGCAAGCCCCACCTAAGCGATTTTCTTCATATTTGACATCTACAACCTGCACAGGTGCTTCTGGAGAGATTCTTGAGCACTCACCCTTCACATAGTGATCGATCATCAAATCCCCAACCACCAAAATATGCGGGATCTTTATAGACACTTTTTCTCCCTTGCATAGATTTCTTTAATCTCTTGGATATAAGCGCTGATTCCTTCTTCCAAAGAAAATTTAGGCTGATAGTTTAGAAATTTTTGTGAAAGTGAAATGTCTGCCTCTGTATGATTTTGATAAAAAGCATAGGGATTGTCTATGTATTCCACATCAAATTCTCCCAAATGGGTTTTGAGGCACTTGAGAATGTCATTGAAGCATCTAGCCTCTCCACTCCCTACATTATAAACCCCACTTTTTTGTGCTTCCATCGCTTTTACATTTGCTTGGATCACATCCTGAATATAGACAAAATCTCTTTTTTGTTCTCCATGTTTAAATAGGCGCACTTTCTTGTGATGCATGGCTTGGAGTCCAAGTTGCAAAATCATTGAAGCTGTTTTTCCCTTGTAAAATTCTCGCTCTCCATAGACATTGAAATATCTCAATCCCACAATATGTGCATCTTGATTCTGAGCTAGAATCCCCCTCACACTCTCATCCATACAAAGCTTGGAAAATCCATAAACATTTTCAGGAATTTCACCAACCCCGATACAATTGGGCGCTGGAGAATTCCCATAAGTTCCAGCACTTGAAGCATAGATCATCTTCCCTCCCCCATTCAGTGTCAAGTGTAATAGATGCAAGAAAGCATCATGATTGGTTTGCATCACAATCTCTTGATTCATCACTGTTGTATCAGAAATGGCAGCTTGATGAAAGACATAATCAAACTTCTCTTCAAAGATCTTATTCATTTTCTTTGCATCATTGATATCTGCACAAATCACGCGCCCACGAAATCCAATCAGATTCTTAAAATGTCCAAGGGAAATCAAATTGCCACTAGGAAAAGTTTCTCCAGAGCGAAATTTATCAAGCACAACCACCTCTGCTTGAGGATGATATGTCTGAAAATAAAACGCCAAAGAACTCCCGATAAATCCCGCACCACCAGTAATCAAAATTTTTTTGTTTTCTAATTGATCTGCAATAAACATCATTGCTCTCCTTGTTCAAAAATTGCAATTTGGGCAAGACTCACAGCCCATTTGAGATTTTCAATTTGCATAAGTTGAGAGGGGTTTTTGAGTGTGACAAAGTATTTTTTCCCTACACCTGCATTTTGCGCAGCCTGCATATCACTTTCTTTGTCTCCAATCATAATGCTGTGCTCCAAATCAATATCAAAATCCATACAAGCCTGATTAAACATCCCAATCTCGGGTTTTCGGCATTTACATCCTTCTAAATGAGGACAAAAATACACCTTATCAAAGGCAAATCCAAGCTTAGATCTGATGCTTTCTTGCATAAACTCTGTCAATTTCAAAAAATCTTCTAGCGAATAATAACCACGCGCGATCCCAGATTGATTGGTGACCACAAGAAGCAAATAATCTCTTGACTTAAAAAGAGAAAGCAATTCAAAAATCCCAGAAACAAATTCAAAATCTTTTGCCGCATACACATAACCATGATCGACATTAACAATCCCATCACGATCAAAAAAAACTGCTCTTTTCTTCATCCCATTTCTCCCACGCAATCTAATCCAAAAATTATAACCCGTTTAACCCCTTATAAATCGTGTATAAACCAAAGCCAATCATCAAAACAAGACTTAAGCGATAGATCCATAGACGATACATCAAAAATCCTGAGAGCATACCAGAGAAAAACATCGGAATCCATGTGCAAATCCCAAAGACAAACATCACACCTATGCCCTGCAACACTCCACCACTTGATAGAGCGATCAAAGCAAAATAATACACGATCCCGCAAGGAAGGAAGCCATTGAGCAATCCAATGAAATATAAGTTTTTGTAACTTAAATCTTTATAGAGGATTCCAAATAATCGTTTCAAAAAAGAGTTTTTGTGGAGTGAGGGCTCAAGTGTATTTAGGACTTTGGGTACAAAAAGCATCAAAAGTGCCATGATTGTGATCAATATACCTATGCCCAAAGTTGAGATTCCTTGAAATTTCCTAGAGATTTCAAATGCAACTCCCATCCCTCCACACACAGCACCAATCAAACAATAAGTGCTTAGGCGACCAAGATTATAAAGAAAATTGGAGAAAACAATATTTTTGTGAGATTGCATGGCTTTGGCATTAAGCATAAGCACGATCCCTCCACACATCCCTATACAATGCGAGAGAGAAGCAAAAAATGCGATATTAAAAATCGCTAAATATTCCATCAAAAACTACTTTCTATCGCCTTATTCATCATATCTTGAGATTGTTTAAGACTCTTGAGTTTTTGATCCAATAGAGGATCCTCTTTGGTTTCTTGTTTGGTAGGTGAATGATTTTCAATCTCTTGTGGACTCATTCCACGCGGCATTTTGACAAAAACATCTTGATAGTTTTTGCCCTTTTTCTTGTAGCGGATATAGATCTCTCCTGTTTGGGTATTGTATAAATAGGTGTCTTTGGAATCTGCAAACATCACCCACTCAGCCCAGAGCAATGATGAGGCAAACAGAAGCATATAAACAATCTTTTTCATTCTGCACTTCCAAGCTTTTGCATATATCTCTCTAGTGCCTTTTGCATCCCTTGAAATACAAGCGTATCATCATAAATGGATTGATCGAAAAATCTTGCCAAAAACTTCCCATCTCCTCCACAAAAATAGATTTTCTTTCCTTTAGAGGCATCATCAATGACACCCACGATGCTTTTTAAGATCCCATATCCCAAAGCCTCTCGTGTATTTTGAGGAAGCAAATCAAATCCCACAGACAAATCAGGCATCACTTTCAAAGCAGGAGAAATCTTGGCATACATATCTACAAAGCTTCCAATCCCTGGCAAGATATAACCGCCAAGATGCATCCCCCCCTGCATCACATCAATCGTGATTGCACTGCCCGCATCCACAACCACTCCTTCCTCTATCACTTCACAAGCTGCGATTCGATCAATCCCAAGTCCGACATATCCTGTGTCTAAAGCAAAAAAAGGAGCTAGATTGATGCATGAATGATGATGTTTGAGAAGAGCAGATTCAAATTCTGGATTGACACTGATATAAAAAACTTTCTCTTTTTTTGATGATAGATTTTTGAGATTTTCTTTCCAAATTTTTCCATTCTGATAAAAATGAAAATATGTGTTCCCAACATCACACAAAATCATAAATCAAAACTCCAAATACTCATCATCATAATAAATCTTATTGTTTTGCAAAAACACATTTTTCCCTCGTGAGATTCCCATCTTGTAGATCTTTGGGGTGAAATGGTTTAGATCCACTTCGATTAAAAATCCAGATCCATCTTCTAGCGCATAGAGCCTATCTTGCACAATATTAAATACAGGGAGTGAAGCAAACTCAAACTTCAAACTACGCAATGTTTTGAGCGTGAGATCCATTTCCTTGATCTGTCCATCCAGAGTAGAAAGGTAGATTTTTCCATGATGAAGCTGTATGTTTCGCACTTCTTCTTCTTGGGTGTATGTATTTCCTTTATAAACGCTCAAAATCCTCTTAGCAGTCGCTGCCAAGACGAGATCTTTTTCTACTTGCAAGAAAATGACATTATTGAAAAATGGAGCAGAATCGATGATCAAACTTCGCTCCACTTCTTGAGTTTTGAGATTGACAACTATGATACTTCCATCCAAAGTGGGAAAAAATACATAATCAGCATAAAAAACTGGAGCTTGCAAAGAAGAATTGACAGCCAATGCCGCATTTGCTTTTTTGGCAAAGATTTCTTTTTCGCTTGAGATTTCATACACATAGCTTGCATTATCGCTTCCCACGATAGCTACTTTATCTCCGCTGATTGTTGCTGTGACAGGACAGGATGGAATCTCAAGGCTTGCCTTAAGAGACTGATCACTAGCATAGATCAGCAAAGTATTACATTCTTTGCTTGTCAAATAAAATCCTTGACCATAACCGATAAAAGTCTCCCCTTGATTGAGTTTAAAAAACCCTGAAGATTCAGTGAGAACACTTCCATTTTTAAGTGTTGCACCATATTTGGATGCATCAATCATTTTAGAGGGTAAATCCCCACTCATTTTTTTCTTGCCATCAATCTCTAAGGGTTTGAAATACTCCCTTGAAGCACAACCCCAAAAAACAAAGAATCCCAAAGAGATGATGCAGATAAATCTAATCAGTGATTCCATAGTGCCCAATCCTCAATGCCCAATCCCTCAATTCTGAAGTCGGTTCAATTGCATCAAGCTTTTTGGAAGCTTCTTTGAATTCTTTGCGCGAATTCAGTAAATATCCTTCTTGAAGCACAACCAAATCCTTAAATTCTCCATAATTTTTATGATCAAAGTTTTGTGAAAGCGAACCTAACTCATAGCTAGCATAACTTGCGATAAAAGAGTTGGATGATTTTTGTAAAACCTCAAGATCTTTTTGTTGATTGTGTTTCAGTGCTTCAGAGAGCAAAACAAACTCATAAAGCTCTCCCCCCTCTTTTTTGAGTTGATTCATCAAATCGTCGCTCACTCCATCTTGATGGATCTGATCAAAGATTTGTGTGATTCTCAGTGCTCTTTTTTCTGCTAGATAATCTTTGATCTGATAGCTAACAATCAGCACTACTCCGATAGCCAAGGCTCCAAATAGCCATTTTCTGTTGCGTTTAAAGAAAGCCTCAAGTCTAAAGGCACTTTCAAGAACTTTTTCATCATTATTGAATTCCTGTTTCACCTGATTGAAATTATTCTTTACATTCATTCACTTTATCCTTTATTTTTTGAGATTCCACTGCTTCCAAACCCACGATCTCCTCTGCAAGTCTGAGATAATTCACCCACTGTTTCAAATTCAACTTGAGAGATCTGAGCAATCACTCCCTGTGCAATCCTATCTCCTGCAAAAATTTTAAACTCTTTTTGAGAATGATTGATCAAGACGACGCCAACCTCACCTCGATAATCACTATCAATTGTCCCAGGGGAGTTCAAAACTGTGATTCCATATTTAAGTGCCAATCCACTTCTTGGACGCACTTGCAACTCAAATCCTATAGGAATCTCAAAAGCCAATCCTGTCTTGATCAAGCTCCACTGCCCAGATTTGAGCACAAGCTCTTCAAGACTGCAAAGATCAAATCCAGAAGCACCGATGCTTTGATACTCTGGCACCACTGCATCTTGATGTAATTTTTTGATTCTAACCTTCATTTTACTTTCCAAAATCAATCGGCTGATATCCCACCTCTAAAATCTCAAAATCACTCTCACCACTTGGCAATGCAATCGTAATCTCTTCCCCTTCCTCTTTGCCAAGCAGACTTTTAGCGATTGGAGAACCAAAAGAAATCAATCCCCTACTTGGATTACTTTCAATTCCTCCAACAATCGTATAAACCATCTCTTGATCATTATCAAGATTGATAATTTTAACAGTGCTACCAAAGCTCACCTTTGTGTGATTAAGGGTGCTAGGATCGATCACCTGAGCATTGGCAAGCATCTCTCCAAGCTCCGCAATACGCGCTTCAATAAAAAGCTGTTTATCTTTTGCTGCATGATATTCTGCATTTTCTTTGAGATCTCCATAAGATCGTGCGATATCAATCTCTTTGACAATATTTGGACGCTCAACTTCTTTGAGATTTTTTAGCTCTTCGCATAAAAGCTCATAACCATAATTTGTCATAGGTTCTTTATTCATCTAACTGCCTTAAAACTGAAAGGATAAAAACTCTAATCATATCAAAAAACTATTTTATTAACGCTTGTGCAAGATTTTGACTGCTTCCAAATTTCAGATACTCTCTGATCTCTTGAGCCTGAGCAAAAAATCTTTCTCTATCCATTAGCTCATAAACTTCCAAGAGTCTTGCCACATTGCAATCTTTCTGAATAAGTTCGGGATGGATCTCACCCCCTCCATTATGAGATGAGAGAATATTGGCAAGACCGATGTGAGTGAGCTTGATGAGCGATCTCACAATCCACTCATCAAGTTTTTTGGCCTTATAGCAGAGGATGAATGGAGTCCCAACTAGTGTCGCCTGCAGGGTTGCTGTCCCACTGCAAATAAAAGCAAATTTAGCTTCATACAAGGCCCCCTCTGCATCAAAGCTCACCCTAAATAACTCCAAACCCTCCCCATAAATTTGCTTCAAATCCATCCCTTGATAAAAAGATGGCACAACAAGCACGCATTGCTCACTCTCCAATTTTTTGGCCACTTCGACAAATATTGGAAAGATTCTTCTAATCTCTCCTTGTCGACTCCCTGGCATAAAAACCACACTCCCCCCAGATGAGAGAAATGTTTTGCACTCAGTGATTTCATCTAACAGTGGATGTCCGATATATACTGCCCGCCCTTCATAAAGTGGAATCTCAAAGGGCAAGATCCCATATAAGTTGTCAAAATATTTTTTCAAAGTTTTGATTCTCCAAGGCTTCCAAGCCCACACTTGAGGCAGAATGTAATAAGAGATTCTCTTGTTTGGAAAGCATTTTTTGATTTTTTTTGCCAAAGGGATATGAAAACTTGAGCTATCTAGTAAAAGCACCTGATCGACCTCTCCTGCAAGCTCGACCATTTCATTCATCACTTTTTTGAAGAAAAAAATTTTCTTAAGCACATCGCTAAATCCCATCACAGAGAAATCTTTTGGTGTATAGGTCCCTCTCATATCTTCAAATTCATAGATCCCCATCCATTCCACACTTTCTAAATGCTTTTTGAGTTCCATCAAATGAAGATTTGAGCTTGCCTCTAAGGCACTAACCAAAATTTTCATCTCATCCCTTTTTTAGATATTTTGCATTATTTCCCGCTAGAAAATCTTATCGTGTGATATGTTAAAATCCATTCTAAAATAGCCACACAGACATACCATCACAAGGATTCCATATGACACGACGCAAAACAAAAGTCATCTATGTAGGAGGAGTGCCTATTGGAGGGGATCATCCTATCGCCATCCAGAGCATGACTTTTAGCAAAACTCACGATCTTCAAGCTACCAAAGCACAAATTGATCGTCTCGCACTTGCTGGATGCCAGATCGTGCGAGTGGCAGTCAGCGATGAGAAAGATGCTCATGCACTCAAAGAACTCAAGACTCTCTCACCCCTTCCACTCATTGCAGATATTCATTTTCGCTACAAACTTGCTCTTATTGCTGCTCAAAGTGTTGATGCCATTCGCATCAATCCTGGAAATATCGGGAGTAAAGATCGTATCAAGGCTGTCGTAGATGCATGCAAGGAGCGCAAAATCCCCATAAGAATTGGTGTCAATGCGGGAAGCTTAGAGAAGCAATTTGAAGAAAAATATGGAGCAACTCCAAAAGGAATGGTGGAATCAGCACTTTATAACATCAAGCTATTGGAAGATTTTGGATTTGAGGATATCAAAATCTCACTCAAAGCAAGTGATGTGATTCGCACACTAGAAGCCTATCGCTTACTTGCCAAGGAAAATATCCCCTATCCTTTTCATTTGGGTGTTACTGAAGCAGGAACTCTTGAGCATTCTATGATCAAAAGCGCGATGGCGCTTGGTGGATTGCTCCTTGAGGGGATTGGAGATACGATGAGGGTATCTATCACGGGTGAATTGGAAGAGGAAGTCAATGTCGCACGCAATATCTTACGCTATAGTGGAAGACTTAAAGAAGGCATCACCCTCATCTCTTGCCCTACTTGTGGAAGGATTGAGGCAGATTTGGTGAGTGCTGTCAAAGAGGTTCAAAAACGCATTGCACACATCAAAACCCCTCTTCAAGTGAGTGTTATGGGATGTGCAGTCAATGCATTGGGCGAGGCTAAGCATGCTGATATTGCCATCGCCTTTGGTAATCATGATGGACTGATCATCAAGGGAGGTAAGATTCTTTGCAAACTTAAAGAAGATGAAATCTTAGATGTTTTTGTCAAAGAAGTTGAAGCATTGGCTCAAGAAAGAGAAAAACAAAATGCATAATTTGCACTCATTCCTAGAGACTGCTAAAAAATCTCAACAAATCCTCCAAAAGACGCCACATTCTCTCAAGGTTAAAATTTTGCAAGATATGGCACAAGCAATCAAATCTAGCCAATCTCACATTCTCCAAGCCAATGCATTGGATCTACAAAATGCAAAAGATTCTCTAAGTCATGCGATGCTTGAAAGATTGGAGCTCAATCCTTTAAAAATTGCCTCAATGGCTCAAAGTATAGAAGAAATCGCCTCTCTTCCCAACCCCTTGGATCGCATCTTGCAGGGATGGAGAGGGGATAATGGACTAAACTTTCAAAAGATCAGCGTGCCTATCGGTGTGATTGGCATCATTTATGAATCTCGCCCCAATGTTACAAGCGATAGTGCTGCTTTATGCTTCAAAAGTGGTAATGCCTGTATCCTCAAGGGAGGCAAAGAAGCACATCATTCCAACTGGGCGATCTTAAAAATCTTGCAAGAAGTTCTCAAAGCTCATCAGCTCCCAAAAGAGTGCATCAGTATGCTTGAAAATACCTCGCATGAGGGGGTGCTAGAGTTTATCAAGCAAGATAAATGGGTGGATTTACTGATCCCAAGAGGAGGTGAAGGACTAATCCACTTTGTCTCTCAAAATGCCACCATCCCAGTCCTCAAACACGACAAAGGCGTATGTCATCTTTATATCCATCATGATGCCCCCATCGATCAAAGCATCGCTATTGCTATCAATGCCAAAACCCAACGCCCCTCCACTTGCAACTCCATTGAAACACTTCTTATCCACCGTGATATCGCTCCAATCATTCTCCCCCCACTCCATCAAGCCTTTGTGCAAAAAGACACAACACTCAAAGCCGATCAAAGCACACAGGAGATCCTTAACCTCCCTCTTGAGCCACTTTACAAAGAGGATTTTTCCAAAGAATATGGGGACAATACCTTAAATATTGCAATTGTTGATAGCTTAGAAGATGCCATCAATCACATCAATACCTTCGGCTCTGGACACTCAGAATCAATCATCACTCAAGAAATTAGTGCTGCTGAACAATTCCTCAATGAAGTAGATGCCTCATGCGTCTATCTCAATGCCTCCACGCGTTTTAGTGATGGAGGAGAATTTGGCTTTGGAGCTGAGATTGGAATCTCCACCAACAAACTCCATGCTAGAGGCCCTGTAGGGCTTGAAGGGCTTACAACTTACAAATACAAAATCTTAGGAAATTTTCAGATTCGAGGATAAATCTTGAGAAACAAAACACTCAAAATTGGCTTTATCTATTTTCATGGACTTGGGGACAATGTCCTAACTCTTGAATCTCTGTATGCACTCAAAGCGATTTATCACTGTGAGTTATTTGTCTTTGGCAATGCATTATTTAAAAATCTCTTAGCTTATTATGAGTTTGTCGATGAGGTGTATGACATCCAAAATGACATCCAATCTCATCTTGATCTGATCAATGATTGTAAGCTTGATTATGTCATATTGCCCAAATGCACCAAAGCCTATCTCACTCCACTGCTTCAGAGTAATGTTCCAATCATTATCACCCCCACTAAAATTCAAGCCCTATTTTCCAAAAAATGCAAAACCCCATCTATCTTTTCTTTTCTAAAATATCGCAATGCTTCTATGCGAGAGAAGCCTCTATTTCTTGTGCGTCTAATCAATCCAAAGCTTTTTGATTCGTGTATTTTGCAAATTGATCTCTCCCAAGCCAAGATTCGCACTTCAATCACACATCAAGATCAAATCTCTCATTTTTTGCAAAAAAATACAAAAAAAGACCATCTCATTCTCATCAATCCCTTTGCGATCACCTCTTCACACAATCTCTCTATAGAAGCATATTTGCACCTTATGTATCAAGTCTCTATGCTTCCCTCTTGCACCCCTCTTGTCATCACCTATGCAAAAGTTTCCAAAGAATTTCAAGAAGCCTTGGAGGATTTTCAAAAAAAGACAGAATTCTCTTTGCTTGTTTTTGAAAATAATGAAGATATTTTAAATCTTGCTGAACTTATCTTGCGCACGACTTGCGTGATTTCTCCAAGTACAGGGATCATTCATCTTGCATCCAATCTACTCATCCCTACAATTGGACTTTATCCCCTCTCGCATATCCCTCAGTGGGAGACAAGAGATAGACGCTATGTGTTTATTCAAAGTCCCAAAGATCAAATCAAGCCAAAAGAAGAGAAACAAATCATCTCACAAACGATTCAAACACTTAAAACACTTTTAAACCTCTCAAGCTAAGGCATCTCTTCATCCATCCCAAAAGTTTCAAAGCCTTGCTTTTAAAAAAGCTAGGCTTAGATTGAGAATGCAAAAATTTTGCCAAATCATAATGTCCAAACATCACAGCAAACCCATAAGGAGTCATCCCCATACCATTATTTCTATCGATATCTGCCCCATAGCTCACAAGGAGTTTTGCCATCTCAAAATGTCCTTTGAAACAAACCCCAGCAAGGGGAGTCTGTCCCCGATGATTCACTCTATCGACTTCAGCTCCCCTCTCAAGCAATAATTTTGCACTTTCAAAAGCATTGTGATAGCTTGCAAGCATCAAGAGTGTGTCTCCCTTGTGGGTTTCAAGATTGATATTTAATCCTGCATCAAGCATGATCTTGAGATTTTTCACATCATTTTCTCTTGCATAACCAAACGCCATCAAGCAGAGCTCATGAAATCTCTGCTCTTCTTGAGGCGTGAGGGTAGTCTCACTAGATTGCATTTTATTTTCCAAGTGCTTTTCTCACTCCATTGGCATATTCTAGAGAAATCTTTTCAAAATGATTGAGTGCTTTTTGGATAATCTCCTCTCTCACTCCATCCATAGAACTTGCAATATTTCCAAAGAGTTGATCTTTTTGCTCCTGCGACATAAGCTCAAACAAAGCCCTTGGCTGAGTGTAATAATCCTCATCCAATGGAGCAAATCTCTGTGCTTTTTGACCTATATCCAAATCTGGCTCTAAATATTCTTTGTGCTCTTTTGGAGAATCTGCATAGCTATTGGGCTCATAATAAGCTGCATCATTTCTATAGGTATCAGAGTTCATACTTCCAGCGACATTGTAGGTATTGACCTCACTTTTGGCACGATTGATGGGAAGAAGATGATAGTTTGTCCCGATTCTGTAGCGTTGTGCATCTGGATAGCTAAAGATTCTGGCTTGGAGCATCTTATCTGGGCTAAACCCAATCCCTGGCACAATATTACTTGGACTAAAGGCTGCTTGCTCCACTTCATTGAAATAATTCTGTGCATTTTGATTGAGCACCAATTCTCCCACATCAATCAAGGGCACAATGCTATGGGGCCAAACTTTTGTGAGATCAAAGGGATTAAATCCAAGCTTGTCTGCTTCATTTTCTGGCAAGACTTGGATTTGGAATGTCCATTTTGGAAAATCTCCCCTCTCAATACTTTCATAAAGATCTCTTTGATGACTTTCGCGATCTTTTGCGATAATAGCCTCAGCTTCTGCGTTTGTGAGATTTTTGATCCCCTGTTGGGTCTTGAAATGAAATTTCACCCAAAATCGCTCACCTTTTTCATTGATCAAGCTATAGGTATGGCTTCCAAATCCATGCATATGACGATAGCTTGCTGGGATCCCACGATCACTCATCAAGATTGTCACTTGATGCAAGCTCTCAGGACAAAGTGTCCAAAAATCCCAAGCAGCATTCGCATTTCTTAGATGCGTTCTTGGATCTCGTTTTTGCGTATGGATAAAATCAGGAAATTTGTAAGCATCTCTGATGAAAAATGTCGGGGTATTATTTCCGACTAAATCCCAATTTCCCTCTTTGGTATAAAACTTGATTGCAAACCCCCTGACATCTCTCTCAGCATCTGCTGCTCCTGCTTCTCCTGCAACTGTTGAGAATCTCAAAAAAAGTGGAGTGATTTCACCCTTTTGCAAAACTTTAGCTTTTGTATATTTTGAAAGATCTGCTGTGATTTTAAGCTCTCCATACGCTCCACTTCCCTTTGCATGCACTGTCCGCTCAGGGATTCTCTCTCTATTTTGATGAGCTAATTTCTCAAGCAAAATGTAGTCTTGAAGCAAAAGTGGCCCTTGAGCTCCAGCGCTTAGTGAGTTTTGATTATCAGCAACTATATTTCCAAAATCATTGGTCAATTTTTTCATTTGATCTCCTTTTGATAAAAATTATCATTTAATAATGATTCTTATATTAAGTCGGAGAAAATTAAATGAAAAGTTATTTTGTGCTTTTAAAACTTAAAATTTCAGTGCATGATTACCACTTCGCACTCCAAAGTGATTCCATATTCTTGTTTGATACGATCTTGAGCAAGAGTTATAAGCTGCAATGCTTCATCAAAGGTCCCATTTCCAAGATTGATCAAAAAATTTGCATGTTTTTGACTAAAACTCATATCTCCTATTCTATACCCCTTAAGTCTGACAGATTCAAGCAATCTTCCAGCAAAATCCCCTCTTGGATTCTTAAAACAACTTCCACAGCTTGGAAGATGAGGATGTGTTTCTCTCATTTGTTCAAATACTTCCACAAGCTCTTCTCTAAAACCCACTATCTTATGAAATCTTGCCCCATAGATCACTCCCTCAATCCCACTATTGCGATATTCAAAGGCAAAATGATCTCTCTCTAGCCACTCTCCATCCACGCACACGCTGTGTAAAACCTCTTTGATCTCATAGCTCTTCATCCCAGCATTCATTTTCACAAGCCCACCAAGTCTGCCTGGCAATCCTCGCAAAAATTCAAGTCCTAATAAATTTTGCTTCTTAAAAAAACTATAGATTCTCCCACTACTCACAGCCCCCCCAATTTCAATCATCCCTTCAAATTCACAGATATAATCAAAGCTCTTTCCAAGCATACAAAGATGTGTGGCATCAGGAGAAAGCAAGATATTGTTCCCCCCACCAATAAGCCTCTCACCAGCATCCTTGCCAAACTCCTCTATCATACGCACACGATGCTCCCCTCCAATCTTGAGGCTAGTGTGTTTGGAAAAATCAATCAATCTATACATCATCTGAAACTAAAAAGGGAAACTTGGGATCAGATCAAAAATGCTTTTTGTGTAATCAAGCACAACATGCAGCATCCAAGGAAGTGTAAAGATCAGCACCACAATCACAGCCAAAATCTTGGGCACAAAGGTAAGTGTCATTTCATTGATTTGCGTCGTAGCTTGAAAAATACTCACCAAAAGCCCTACAACAAGCCCAGCCAAAAGCATCGGCAAAGAAATCATCAAAGTGATCTTATAAGTCTCGATTGCTAATGCCATCAATTTCGCTTCCATTTCTCTATCCTTTCAAAAAGACTCCATGCACAACAATGGGCAAAATACTCAAAACGCCTAGCACAATCACACCAAGATTGATTCTATGATACTGCTTTAGCGCTAAAGAAGTCAAAATATAGACCAAAAATCCCCCAGCCAATCCATTGGCAATCGAGTAAGTTAAAGGCATCAAAATAATAGAAAAAAATGCCGCAAGCCCAATAGGAAGATCTGAAAAATCAATATTTCTCACTTCTAAAAACATCAATGCACCCACAACAATCAAGGTCGGATAAATCGCAAAAGATGGAATGGAGGCAAAAATAGGAAACAAAAATAAACTCAAAGCAAAAAATAAAGCACAAAACACAGAAGTCAATCCTGTTCGCCCACCTTCACTCACCCCGCTTGCACTCTCCAAAAAACTCGTTGTCGTGCTTACTCCCAAACTTGCCCCAATCACAGTAGCAGCTGCATCAGCCTCCAAAGTTTTTTCCAACAGCTTGTCTCCATCACCATTTGCATTTTGAAAAAGTCCTGCCTTGGCTCCTACTCCAGCAAGTGTGCCAAGAGAATCAAACAGATCCAATACAAGCAAGGAAATGATCGTTGGGACAAGTGCCAAGCTCAAGACTCCCATGATGTCAAATTTAAAGGCAATCGGTGCGATGGAGGCAGGTTTGGAGAAAATCTCATGTGGGAGCGAAGCGATCCCAAGACCCCATGCAATCAAGGAGCAAAACAAAATCCCAAGCACAAAAGAAGCATGAATGTTTTTAGCACTCATCCACAAAATCACAAAGACCCCAAAAAGTCCGATCCATACCTCAACTGAGGAGAGATTCCCAAGCTCGGGCAAACCAATAGGAGAGATTGTGATCACACCAAGGGATTTAAGTCCAATCGTGCAAATAAAAGCACCAAGTCCCCCAGCTAGAGCAAAACGCAAACCATTTGGAATACTATTGATAAGCCATGTTCGAATCTTGGTCAATGACACAAGCAAAAATACTGCACCTGAGAGGAAAACAACCCCAAGAGCCTGCTCCCAAGAAAGTCCCATCCCCTTCACCATTCCATAAGAAAAATAAGCATTAAGCCCCATACCCACACTCATAGCAACAGGAACTCTAGCCCAAAGTCCGCTCAGAAGCGTGGCCAATACCGTCGCTAGTGTCACCGCTGTAATCAAGGCATCTTTTGGCATCCCAGCATCAGAAAGAATCGATGAGCTCACAGGCACAATATAAAGCATTGAGACAAAGGTAGTAAATCCTGCGATAGCTTCTGTTTTCACACTACTGCCACTACGACTAATTCCAAAATAACGTTCTAAGAGATTCAAGGAGACTCCTTAAAATAATGAGGAAAATATACAATAAACCAAAGATAAAAGAAGTATTGCGCCAAATTTTACTCTAAAGATCCCATACATCTCAAGCTTTCTAAACTATCTCACTCAGAAAAAGCTTAAGTTGATCTCTCAAAGCATCCAATCCCCCCTCATTCCATATCACTCTATCAGCCATTTTGAGCTTTTGCTCAAGAGGCATTTGAGCCAAGATTCTCTCTTTGGCTTCCTCGCATCCTAGATGATTTCTTTGACAAATACGCTCAATCTGCACATCCATAGAGCAGGCAATCAGAATGCTATGAAGGAAATTGTAAATCTCTCTTTGTTCAAACAAAAGTGCAATCTCGACAAAAAACCATCTCTCCCTCTTCTCAAGTCTAAGGCATTCTTCATATAATTTCTCTTGGATTCTTGCGCTCAATAGTTCATTGAGCTTTTGACGCAAGATGGAATCTTTGAAGACAATTTTGCCTAGCTTTGCCCTTGAGATCCGCTCCCCTTCCAAGACCTCTTCTCCAAAAATAGAAATAATTTGAGATGTTTGCTCCTCCAAAGCTTTGTGTGCGATTTTATCTGCATCGATGATTTCATAACCCATTGATTCTAAGATCCTACATGCACTACTCTTGCCACTCCCTATCCCACCACTGATCGCACAGGCATATTGAAATTGAGAAAAATCCATCACAGATCTCAATAAAGCTGCATACTCACACAATGCAAGCTTCCATGCTGTCTAATCAAAGTCAAGCATGGAATCCCCACAACCTTTAGATGGGGCAAAGCATCTTGGAGTATCTTTAGGGCATACTCATCATTGATATCCCCATAAGTAGGCACTAAAAGCCCTCCATTGACAAATAAAAAATTTGCATAAGTTGCTGGCAAACGCTCTCCATCATCCCAAATTGGACGCACAAAAGGAAGCTTGATAAGCTCATAAGCATTCCCGCTAAGATCCCTCAAATCCAACAATTCTTGCTCCATTTTCTTAAGCTCTAAATAATGTTCATCATCTTCATCATCACATCCAACATAAGCAATCTGTGTGGGAGAAATAAATCTAGCCAAGGTATCAATATGGCTATCTGTATCATCTCCAGCCAAATACCCATGATGAAGCCACAATACTTTTTTGGCTCCTAGAATTTCTTTGAGCTTCTCTTCAATCTCTTCTTGAGAGAGCCATGGATTGCGATTGGCTTCAAGGAGGCATTGCGTATTTGTCAAAATCACCCCTCTCCCATCACTCTCAATACTTCCTCCCTCCAAAATCATTCCTCCACATCTCAGCTCATCTTGAGCAAACTCTCCATGAGTTTTGAGTGTATGATTGACCTGATTATCCCAATGACTTGCAAACTTCAATCCCCACCCATTAAACATAAAATCAAGCAATACATTCTGACCCTCTTCCTCCAGATTGATCGCACCAAAATCTCTAGCCCAAGTATCATTTGTGTGGATGGAATAGATTCTTAGATGATGTGATGAGATCTCTTGAGCAAAAATCTCTTCAATGATTTTTTTTCCTTCATGATCTCTTGGATCAATACAAAGCACAACATCTTCAAAATCCAAAACCCCCCTTATAATCTGGATGAAATTTTCCCTTGCTTCACTCAAATAACTCACCCAATCACTCTCTCCATGAGGAAAAGCCATCAAAATTGCTCTATGCTTCTCCCACTCAGCCCTCATTCGTCTCACCATTCACTCCTTTGGATAAAACTCTTTGATAGAATTTTACAAATTTCATCCTCTATTTTGATAAGGACATCCATGATTTTAAGCATTGAAAGCAGTTGTGATGATAGCTCTCTTGCTCTAACCTCAATTCAAGAGTGCAAACTTTTGTTTCACCAAAAGATTTCTCAAGAAGCAGAGCATAGTCTTCATGGAGGAGTTGTCCCAGAGCTCGCCTCAAGGCTTCATGCCCAAAAACTTCCCTTGATTCTTAAAAATCTCAAAACCTTCCTTCATGGTAATTTCTCCAAAATCAAAGCTATAGCCATTACCACAGAACCTGGCTTAAGTGTGACACTCATTGAAGGTTTGATGATGGCCAAAGCTCTCGCCCTTAGCCTCAAAATCCCTCTTATTAGCATCAACCACCTCAAAGGTCATATCTATTCACTCTTTATCAATCAACAACAGTGCATTTTTCCTCTAAGTGTTTTGCTTGTCTCTGGTGGGCATACAATGATTTTAGAAGCAAGTGAAAATGAGGTCAGAATCATCGCTCAAAGTAAAGATGATAGCTTTGGAGAAAGTTTTGATAAAGCTTCCAAAATGCTAGGACTTGGTTATCCAGGAGGTCCCATCATCCAATCCCTTGCTCAAGAATGCCAAGAAGATCTCTACACACTTCCAATCCCACTCCAACACAGCAAAGAACTCGCATTTAGCTTCTCTGGCCTCAAAAATGCTTTTAGATTGGAGATTGAAAGACAAGGCTCAAATCTCAATCCAAATGCCCTAGCCAAAGCCTTTCAGCAAAGCGCATGCGCTCATATCGTCCAAAAATGCAAGCTTTATTTTCAAACCAAAAAAGAGAATCAACAAGCAATCCCCCATTTTGCCATCGTTGGTGGAGCTAGTGCCAACCTCTATCTCAGAGAAAAAATTCAAGATCTTTGTGCCACATACAATAGTAATCTTTTGCTTGCTCCACTTGAATTTTGCTCTGATAATGCTGCTATGATTGGGAGAGTGGGTGTGGAAGAATACAAGAAACAAAACTTTAGCGATCTATTCTCGCTTGAGGTTTCACCGCGCAATACACAATTTAAATCATAAAGATTTTCTCTTCTATTTCTTCTATAGATTCTAGCAAGCAAGCCTCTTGCCAAACTCTCTTAGACTCCTCAAGGATTCCTCCATTTCTAGCTCAAACTTTGGAGTAGAATTCCAAAAAATTCACCACAAGGATTTGCATGCAATACTCCAAACGAGCACTCGCTCTATCTCCATCCAATACCCTAGCTATCAGTGCCCTAGCTCAGAAACTCTCCGCACAAGGCAGAGAAATCATCAATCTCTCCACTGGAGAACCTGACTTTGACACACCTCAAATCATCAAAGAAGATGCTATCAAAGCCATCCAAGAGGGCAAAAGCAAATACACAGCAGTCAGCGGGATTTTGCCCCTTAGAGAGGCTATTGCTCAAAAATTATTGAGAGAAAATGCCCTCAATTATTCACCCAATGAAATCATCATTAGCAATGGTGCCAAGCATTCGCTTTTCAATGCTATGTGTGCGATTCTCAATCCTCAAGATGAAGTGCTCATCCCTTCTCCATACTGGGTGAGCTATCCTGAGATTGTTAAATTTTGCCAAGCTACGCCTATTTTCATCCCCACTACTCAAGAACAAGATTTCAAAATCACCCCCCAAAGCCTAAGAGATTCCATCACCCCTCGCACTAAGCTTCTTATCCTCAACTCTCCTAGCAATCCTACAGGCTCACTTTATACACAAGCAGAACTAGAAGCTTTGGGAGAAGTGCTCAAGGGAAGTGATATCTGGGTGATTAGTGATGAGATCTATGAAAAACTTGTCTATGAAGATGGTTTTGTCTCTCTTGCTTCGCTCTCTAGTGATCTTTTGGAGCGCACAATCACCATCAATGGTCTAAGCAAATCAAGTGCGATGACAGGGTGGAGAATGGGCTATCTTGCAAGCAAAGATTCCACACTTCTTTCCTGTATCGATAATCTCCAAAGCAATAGCACAAGCAATATCAACTCTTTCACACAATTTGCCTCTATCCGAGCTTTTAAATTGGATGCTGAAATCAAGGCTATGCGTGATGAATTTAGAGCACGCAGAGATATAGCTCATAAGCTATGCTCCTCTATCCCCTCTCTATCGCTTAATTGCCCAAAGGGTGCATTCTATCTGTTTGTCAATATCCAGCAAGCCGCACGCTTTGGAGGTGATAGTATGAAGTTTTCACAAGCCTTACTAGAAGAGCAAGGTGTCGCACTTGTCCCTGGGGTAGCCTTCGGGATGGATGGGTATGTCAGAATGAGCTTTGCCACTTCTATTGAGATGCTCATCAAAGGATTAGAAAAAATTGATTTGTTTTTGCAATCCAATGCTTAGGATTGCAGACAAATAGAGCTAGGGATCAAAAGCTCTCTGGCCTTTTGAATATCTTTGGCGATCTGGGTTTGAAGCAAAGCAAGATTTTCAAAGCGTTGATTGCTTCGTATGAAAGCCACAAACGCCACACTCACACACTCTCCTACCTCATCTCCATCCAAATCCACATCTAGCACATGTGTTTCAATCGCAAAACTCCTATCGCTACTCAATCGATGTCCCAAAAAACTCACACTCTGATACCACACCCCCCTCCTTTTGCTCATCGTGGCATATACACCACTTTTGGGTAGGGCATATTGATCAACTTCAAGATTGAGTGTGGGCACACATTCCTCTCTTCCTCTCCCCTGTCCTTTGATGATATGCCCCTTAATTTCATAGCATCGTCCAAGCATTTGATTGGCTCGCTCAAGATTTCCATGTACCAAATCAGATAAAATCGCTTGACGATGGACAGAAATCCCATCAAGACAGATTTCATCCATCACGCAAACCTCAAAAAATTCTCCCAAATCTTGTGGGACACAAGAGCGATTTTTGCCAAACCTAAAGTCATACCCCACGATGATTTTTTTAAGCTTTGGGAATCTTGAGCAGAGAAATGCAGCAAACTCTCCAGCACCCATCTCTCTGACTTCCTCAAGTCTAATCCTAAACACAGGCAAATTGATAAAATCCTCTTGCTTTGGCGTAAGAGAAGGGGTATGATCCATCCCCACGATAAGCACTCCTCCATTCACATCACTTTGCAATAAAAGTGCTTGATGTGCGATATGAACCCCATCAAATTTTCCGATGCACAAACTTGTGATGGAATTATTTGGAGAGATAGATGAAGTATTCTTCATTGCCACATTTTCCTCTCAAATGACTTTTTTGAATCGCTTTAAGTTCAAATCCAAGTTTTTGTGCAAACCCTACAAACTCCTCTATTCGCTCCAATACTTCTTTTTGATTCAAAATCACACCCTTTTTATTTCTCTTGGCCAGTCGTCCAAGCTCAAACTGGGGCTTAAAGAGCAAAATACACTCTCCCAATGCTAGTTCATAAATCTTTTTTAGAATCAAATCCAAAGAGATAAAACTCACATCACAGACAATCAACTCAAAAGGATGATGATCAAAGGTGCGAATGTCTTGGTTTTCAAACACAGTGATTTTTGGATGATTCCTAAGTTTGGGATGAAGCTGATCGCTCCCTACATCCACGCAAACTATCTTTTGAGCACCTCTCTCCAAAAGCACCTCACTAAATCCTCCAGTGCTTGATCCGATGTCTAAAACTTCTTTCCCATCCACTTTAATATCTTGCATCAATAAAAATCCCCAAAGCTTCTCACCAGATCGTGCCACCCACTGTTTCCGCTCTGTGGTGATTTCCACCACACAATCTTCATCTATCCTAAAAGAATTTTTGAAAATCTGCTTTCCATCGACATAAACACAGCCCAAAGCGATCAATTCTTGAGCCTTCTGACGACTTTGAGCCTTGTGAGAATCAAAGAGATATTGATCAAGTCTCACAGCACATTTTCCACAACATAACTATAATCAAAGACCAATTCTTGCTCATATCCCTTGATATGCATCTTCAATGCAACATTAGTGATGTCAATTGGCAACACAGAATCAAAATAAACTATAAAGCATTCATTCCAAGGGCTATGACGATAAAGACGCATTGCTTTTTCATCTTTTTTGGAAAGTTTTTGCACTTTAATAGGGGCTTTATCAAGAAGAGTGAAGCTGATATCTTTGGGCTTGATTTTTTCATTTTCAAATGCAATCTCGATCAAAAATACTTCATTGTTTGGGTATCGATCACTCTCTAAATCACTCAAATATGTCGAAAATGCAACTAAGGCAGTTTTTTGATTCTCTATCAAATCTGCCTTGCGTGTCAATTGCATCCTTTTCTCATCATAAAAATTTTTTGAGAATCTAGGGTGATTTAGATTGCTACATCCCATCAAAAAAATTACCAACAAAACCCCAAAAATCCGCATCTCTTCACACCTTCAAAAAATCAATATTTTAACACAGCTACATTCTTCAACTTTGTTAGAATCTACAAACAAAAATCAAGGAGATCATCCTATGCGTCACCTTATCCATGTCAATGATTTAAGCGATGAAGAAATTCTCAATATCCTCAAAAAAGCTCATGAATACAAACAAGGCAATATCTCAAAAACACTCAAAGACAAAAAAATCATCACTACTTTTTTTGAAAACTCTACGCGCACGCTCAGTAGCTTTGAGATGGCGATCAAAAATCTTGGAGGAGATGTTATCCGCCTAGATGTTGCCAAGAGCTCAACTTCCAAAGGTGAAACACTCAGAGACACAGCGGCCAATCTCAATGCAATGAATCCGCATGCAATCGTTATTCGACACAGTAAAGCTGGTGCGGGATATTTTCTCACGCCAAAAGTTTCATGCCCCATCATCAATGGAGGGGATGGAGCACACTCTCACCCCACCCAAGCACTCCTTGATTTGATGACACTTCTTGAGCATTTTGGATCTTTGGAAGGCAAGAGGATTGCCATCATTGGTGATATCAAAAACTCAAGAGTTGCCAATAGCAATATCGCTTTGCTACCAAGATTTGGAGCTCAGATTCTTCTAGTCGCTCCTCCACATTTCCTGCCCCCCACATCATTGCCTAGCACACATTCTATCATGGAGGCCATAGAAAGCTGTGATGCCTTGATGAGCTTACGCACTCAAACAGAGCGACACTCCATCCAAACTTATGGAAGTCTTCAAGATTATGCGCAAGATTTCTGCATCACAAAAGAGAGAATTGCCCAAAAAGATCTCATCATTTTGCATCCAGGACCGGTGCATCGCAATATTGATATCTCTGATTATGTTTTGGATGATCCAAGAAGCAAGGTGCTAGAACAAGTTCAAAATGGGGTTTTTGTGCGTATGGCTGTGATAGATTTTTTGATCAATCAGGCTAAAAAGTAAAAGTACTCCCGACTTTGAAGCCAAAATTGGTCGGCAAGGCAATCTTGGAAGCCCCACTTTTGGCAAAGTTGAATCCCATCTCACCCACAATATCAACAATGCCATAGAGATTGAATCCTGCTGTGATTCTTGTCTCATTAAAATCAGCAAGATCAAGCCCGACACCCAAGCGAAAATCAACAAAAGTATAATCCCCCATCACCCCAAAAGCAATCATCTGACTTTCAGGAAGCGTATCTGAAAAACTTTGGGGAAGCAAATCCATATCCATAGTGATGGCATAATGTTTCAAAAACTCATATGAAACCCCAGCTCGCAAACTCATAGGAAGTTTAATGCTCTTGCCCAAAGATCTAAATGTGGGGAAATTGATGTTTTTGGCACTCAAACCAATATGAACATCAGCAATCGAATACAAAAATCCCAAGTCAATCCCAAAATTTTGTGCAATCGGTGCTTTGAGAAAATTGGGGAGCTTGATTTGAATCTCATTTTGAACATGACCCCTATAGGATGAATCATCAAATGCTGCACGCATATACTTCAAGGCAGCACCAAAGTTAAAATCTCCAAATGAAGTCTCAAGCTTATAGGCATAACCGATGGGAACCTCCATCAAAGCGATACCAAAACTAATCGCATCATAGTTGGAATATCCCACATCTTTGAAAGCTACTTTTGTCTGAGAGATGGCAAAAGCACCAATGGCAAAAGCACTCATTTGCTTCTCTGTCATTTGACTAATCAATCTCCCATATTCATCTGCAATAGCAGTGGTTGTGATGCGCGAGAATCCTCCAATTTGTGCAACTACTCCCATTTGTGTTGCTAGAGTAGCTCTTGGATTTTTGAGTGAGGCAAAGATTGAAGAGATATTTTCAGGTGTTGCATTTTGGACTCCTTCTAGCAAAGGATTGAGATCGCTCATAGACATCCATAGCCCAACACTGAAAGAAAACTTACTTCTAGGATCACTGGAGAGAAGAGCTGGATTGTAATACAAACCCCAAGCTGAATTTCTAAGGGCCACTCCCGCTCCACCAAGTGAAGTCGATACATTGCCCATAGGGGCAAAGCCCATCCCAAATAAACTCATACAAACCAAATGAATAAAGAAAAGTTTTTTAACCACGGAGTTTTTTGATCGCCTTTATCAAAGATTCCATAAAATATTCAATATCATCAATACTATGACTCCAATGGATACTGGCCCTCAACCAAAGAGGTTTTTGCTGGAGTTCATCATCATATCCAAACAAATCACAACCATAGGGTCCAGCACATGAGCATCCAGCTCTTGTTTGAATCCCATATTGATTGCTTAACTCCAAAGCCAAATCATAAGGGGAAATCCCGCCAATATTAAATGACACCACCCCCAATCGCTCTGCTTCAAGATTGCCATAAATAATAGATGCTGGGATATTTTTGAGCTCTGAGATAAATGCTTGAGTGAGAATTTTTTCACGGGCATGAATCAAATCCAATCCCACCTCATTGCGAAGCTGATAAGCAAGAGCTGAAGTTAGAAGTTGCAAAATCCCTGGTGTCCCCGACTCTTGACGCTCTTCAATATCATCCAAAAACTCATGCTTGCGCTTACTAGAATTTTTGATCGTTCCTCCTCCAGCAAAAGTTGGAGGCAAATTCACATCAATAAGATTTTTTCTGATTCCAAGCAGTCCGCTTCCCCCAACGCCTCCCAAAAGCTTATGTGATGAAAGAAAACATGCATCAAAAAGAGAGCTTGAGATATTCATATAAGGAGAGCTTGCCGCCATATCAAAAGCCACAATCCCTCCCCGACCTCTAATGATCTTTGAGATTTCTTGGTAGGGAGAGATGATTCCTGTTACATTGGATGCGATATTAAAAGATCCAATTATCGGATTTTGAGCATTTTGAATCTTTTGTCTGAGGATCTCAAGATCAATCAATCCTTCATTATTGAGAGGGATTCTCTCAATCTGACACAATCCCTCGCGATAGCTAATTTCATTGGAATGATGCTCATAAGATCCAACAAATACAGAAGGAAGGGAGAGGTGCTTGAGATAGGGAGCTAGAAGCATCTTTGTCCTAGGTGGAATATAGATCCCCATAATCTCTTGAAACATTTTAATCGCTCCTGTTGAGCCACTCCCCACAGCAATCAATGCAAATTCTTCTCCAAGTCCCAAACATTCTCTAATCTTTTGCTTGGCTTCCTCATAGACTTTGGTAGTCAAAATAGAATGTGCTGCGCTATTGGAATGTGTATTTGCATAGAAGGGTAAAAATTTTTGCAAGCGCTTTTGGATCAAAGACATCGCCAAACCCGATGCAGTAAAATCAAAATATTTAGCTTTTTTATCCAAGATCATAGCTTGTTGGCACTGCAAGATAGAATCCTTGCTTTCATCTAAAAGGGGTGCAAACAAATTAAGCTTTTTCAAAATCTCTCCTCTTATTTTCCTCTCTCCAAATATTCCTCATAACTCCCCCTAAAATCAATGATTTCTGCCCCATTTTCTCCAAACCTTAGCTCTATGATTCGATTGGCATAGGCATCAATGAGTTCTCTATCGTGACTGACACAAATCACATTGCCATTGAAGCGATAGAGTGCCTCACCTAATGCGATAATGCTCTCAAGATCAAGATGGTTTGTAGGCTCATCAAGAATCAAAAAATTCCCCCCCTCAAGCATAAGTTTGCTTAGCACCATACGATGTTTTTCTCCTCCACTTAGGGCATTGATACTCTTTTCTTGCTCCTCCCCACTAAAAAGCATCCGTCCAAGATTGGATCTAATCTCATTACTATCTGCCTTTTTATCAAAACTTCTTAGCCACTCATAGAGTGTTTCTTCTCCTTTGATCTCCTCACTTACATTTTGAGGAAAATATCCCCTCTCAGTTGTCGCACCCCACTTCACACTCCCACTATCTGGACTCATCTCTTCTATCAGAATCTTACACAGCGTGCTTTTGCCCACGCCATTGGCTCCAATCAAAGCAATCTTATCTCCTGGGAGAATCTTGAGATTCACATCTTTGAGCACCTGTTTATCTCCATAAGCATGACTGACCCCCTCACACTCTAGTGCTTCATTTCCAATCGTTCGTTTGGGCTTAAAGACGATGCTTGGATCGCGTCTTGAGCTCACAGCCAAGGCTTGGATATCGAGTTTTTCAAGTTGTTTTTGTCTAGATGTGGCTTGCTTGGCCTTACTTGCATTTGCAGAGAATCGAGCGATAAAGCTTTCAAGTTCTTCTTTTTCTTTGAGTTTTTTGTTGCGTTCAGCTTCTTGTTGCTTTGCAATGAGTGTTGAGGCAATATACCAATCATCATAATTCCCACTAAACTCCCTCACAGTCCCAAAATCTACATCTAAGATATGCGTACAAACTGCATTGAGAAAATGGCGATCGTGAGAGATAACCACCATTGTCCCTTCATGGCGCTTGAGATTTTCTTCTAGCCAAGAAATAGAGTGGAGATCGAGGTTGTTTGTCGGCTCATCAAGGAAGAGGATATCAGGCTTGGGGAAGAGCACTTGGGCGAGCAAAATCTTAAACTTATCTCCTCCAGTGATTGTGCTCATCAGTTCATCATGCTGCGATGAAGGGAATCCAAGATCTTGCAAAATCTTTTCAATCACCACATCATATTCATACATCGGATCTTCTTCAGCACAAATAATTTCAAGTTCTCCTAATCTCTCATTGACTTTCTCATCACTCAAATCAGCTTCCATATAGAGCTTTTCTTTTTCTTTGATCGCATCATAGAGGCGTTTGTTGCCAATGAGCACAGCATCTTTGAGACTAAGCTCTTCAAAGGCATACTGATTCTGTCCCAATACTCCAAGGCGTGCATTGGGATTGATCACGATCTCCCCACTACTTGCCTCATACTCTCCACTTAGAATTTTAAGAAGAGTGGATTTCCCTGCACCATTTGCACCAATAAGCCCATAACGCTTCCCGCTATCTAGTTTGATATTGACATTTTCAAATAATTTCTTTGTCGCATAACGCATTGTAAGATTGATGGTTTGTAACATTGCTAAATCCTTGGAAAAATAACTTAAAAAATAAAATTATAGATTATCTCAAACTTCCATTGATAAAATTCAAAACTTCTATAATCTTTGCTTCCTCTTGACTCCCATCCGTCTTTAGTCGCAAAAAATCAAGATGATATTTTTTTAGAATTCCATCTTTTATCCTATCGCGTAAAAACTGCCTACTTTCTTCTTTGTGAAAAGCACTTCCATCAACTTCGATAATAAGTTTGGGCATTTTATCAATTTTGCTAAAAATCAAAAAATCTACATGTGTATTTGGGTGAAAAATAAATTTTTTTTCATCTTTATTAAGCAAATTAGTATCTTTTATGATCATTTTAAGGGGAACATGCATCGCAAAGTCAAAAGAAGGAAATAACTTTAAAATCTTTTTTAAGAGATAAAAAATTAAATTCTCACTATCAAATCTAGAAACCTTCTTGTACCTAGCAAGAAATTCTAATCTTTCTTGTGTATAGCATTGATACAAAAAATCAAAAATAGAAAAAATTTTACTTTCCCGAATCTCAAAATTATGATATTGAATATAGCGCACTAAATCCCCTATATTACCATCTCTTATCAAGCTTTCATCATCATTAATCACAACGATAAGTTTTTCAACAGCACGAGAAATTGCCACATTTAATCGATTAGGGTTATCAATAAACTCTGAGTTCTTGTTGTTGACTGTTGAGAGAATAATAATTTGGCTTTCTTGCCCCTGAAAACTATCTACTGTATCAATTTTTAAACCATGGGTACCAAATACTTTTCTTAATTCACCAACCTGAGCTCGATATGGAGCAATAATTCCTACTGAATTATTTTTTATATTTAAATTATATTGGTTAATAATCTCTTGCTCAATCACATCAATTTGTCTTTGATTGATATAATCTCTTTGGTGATTTCCTTTGACTGTTTTATAAAGAACTAGAGGTATATCTTCTTCTTTCTCTTCGGTTAGTATCACAAGATTTCCATTATAAAATTTTTGATTACAAAATTCAATAATCTTGGGATGACAGCGATAATGTTCTCTTAATAGAGTTTTTGGAATCTGAGGAAATACTTCAGCAATACAAGAAAGAAAACTATGTGTCTCATAACGATAGCTCTCTGTTATTGAATATTTTTTAAAAAGATCTCGAAATATTTTACTTTGTTCTTTTGGAACAATATTCGACAATTGCTTTGTATCTCCAACAATTACAGCATTTTTTGAGCAATGCAAAGCAAGTGCACCAGTACATAAATCCACTTGGGATGCCTCGTCCATAATTAAATAGTCGTAACTTACTTTCTTTGATAGACTCCCATAAATTGAATATGTTGTACTCAAAATCAATGGATAATCTTTTAAAAATTGATCAGATTTATAAAAAAGATCCTCAAGAGTATAGGATTTACGATTTTTAGAATATTTTCCTTGAAGAAAGGAAGAAAAAATTTCAAGAGATAACCTTGTACTCTCTTGTATTCTTTCTTTGAAGTTGTATCTTTTTAAATCTTTTTCTAGATTTTTGATTTCTCTAGAAAGTTCTAAAACTTTCAAATCATAGAATCTTTCTTGAACTGCCCCCGTAACCTTATCAATCTCTCCGAGCTCTTTAATTAAACGATAAAATAAGAACAAACTTCTATCCCAAAATCTTAAAAAAATCAAAACAACAATTTTTTTAAGACTCTGCTTCCTTCGGCAAATAGAAAGAATTTTAGATGCCATTTGTGAAGAATTAATTTTTAAAGCTACCAAAGAAGAACTTACAAGGGAATTATGTGATAAGTAATCTTTGAAATACTCTTTTTCTATCTGTAAAGAAGAAAGTATTCTCTTTGTTTCAAAAAGTTGATTTTGCTGCAAGAGTTTTTTATCTAAGCCAATACAAATCTCTTGAAGTTGTCGATGTAAAACTTTTAATTCTTTTGCACTATAACTCTTCTTTCCAATCTGTGGCAATTCTTCCCTCTGAGATTGAATAAAATGTTTTTTGTTCTCAAAACTTCCTAATTTTGCACAAATAAAATCAAGAGAATATTTTCTTAGTTTTTCTTCTATGTTTTGTATTGCGGAATTATTGTTTGAAACGACAGCAACGCTTTTCCCCTCCAAGACAACATTGGCAATGATATTGAGAATCGTTTGTGTTTTTCCGGTTCCTGGAGGACCTTCGATTATGCTAATTGAATTTTGCAGTGCTTCATCTATTGCCTTTTTTTGACTCAAATTAAAACCAAATGGGTAAATCGTAGTTCTTTCCTTTTGCCTCTTTTCCCTATTTAAGCATCTTTTGCAAAAATTATCCAAAAGATTTTTTGGATAATCAATCTTTGAATAGCAAAAATCATATAACATTCTTCTTTGTTTTCCATTTTCTGTGATATATGTTGGTCCAACAAACTGAGAAATTTCCTTTAGATATTGAAAAATCTCCACTTTTTCTCCCTATAGATTTATTTCAAATAAGTTTTTTTGAGTTTGTCTAGCTTGATTTTGGGATATTTGAGTGGTTTATATTTATTCTCTCCAAACTCAACGCGTATGCCAGCCCCAATCATTGCTTCAAATTGCAGCGAATAAAAATCAGCATAAGTAAAAAAGTGAGCGCCTTCCCATATTTGTGCATCATAAGCAATAGACAATAAAAGATCAAAATGAAAGTCTGGATTATGAGTGCTCAAACCTTGTGGAGTTTCTCTAAAAATCTTGCCCAAACCATAAAAATCAAATTTTGGAGAAATGCTTGTTTTGACCTGATGCTTACCAATTTGCTTGCCTATAGAAAAAGTTGTCAAAAAATTAAAAGGGAGATTCTCTTGAGAATCAAGCTTGATATTCTGTCCATTTTGCTTAAAAGCAAAATGCAAATCAGAGATCACTCCCATACCAAAATGGATATTTGTCTCAATAAAATATCGATCTCCAAAATCAAACTTTTTTCCCACTCCCACATCTAACAAACCCATAATATTCTGCAACCACTGATCATAAGAATTTTGAAAAATCTGGACAAATTTCAAACCTAGTGAAAGATAGCAATCTGACTGTGTGCGATAAAGCATATAAACACCCATTCCATATCCCCCAAAAGTTGCCTCATCCTCCCCTCCATAAAGCACCCCACCACTCCCATTAAGATCAGCACCGATCATCAGTTCACCATTAGATAAAACATAAGATCGATCAAAAGCAATCTGGGGCAAAACATCAGCAGCTAAAAGAGTTTCTCCGATGAAATTATTCCTAATCCCACTATTGATAAGCCCCCAACCTCGCCAATCATATGCAGAATCAAAACGCATTTGTTCGATGTGCTTGCGCTGAAGATTCTGCTCATAGGTGAAGATTTTGCTCTGAGTATGAAAAAGAGTTTGCGCATTTGCCAAAGAGGCAGCTATGAGGATATATCCCACCCCTCGCCTCATTGCCTTCTCTCCTCATTCCAATCAATTGTCTGCTTAGAATGCAATCCATGCTTGGAGACTTTGCCAAAACTAAAACGCATCCCAAGATTCATCGCATATATTGTGTTGAGCTTGCCTGAAAAAGTGCTTTTAGAGCGCACAAAAAATCTAAAACTCTGATTGAGTATGAAATCACCCTCCATAAACAATCCCACTCGAAAATCATAACGCTCAGGAAGTCTAAGAGATGAAGAAATCCCATCTTCAATCCTAATCACTCCATTGATCTTGGGATCATATTCAAGAGAAACTCCCCCCTTAAGAGATCCTCTAAAAGCCCTATTCCATTCATATCCAAAGGCAAGATTGGCTTTGATTCCTAGCGGTATAAAGCCCTGCATTTCTCCAGTGATTTGATTTCTTAAAGTGAATTTCTGACTTGGCAAATAGCCACTCTCCACACTCACAGATGGCTCTAGAAAAAAAAATGAGGGAAGAAATGGAGAAAAAGATGTATCAAAACGCTGACCGATATTGATCCCTAGAGCAAAATTCCCAGCCCCCAGCCCCCAAACAGAATCTTGCAAGGGTGAGTTGGCAAAAACGACAGTCTGTGTCGCATAAAAAAACTTCAAATACAGATCAATAAAGAATCGTGAATGATGAAAATAAGTCAAATATGCGCCCACTCCATAGCTCCCCTTATCTCCCTTATATAGAGGGGAAGAGGATGTGCCAGCGATAATATCAAGCACTCCACCAATGTAGAGCTGGGCTTTGGGTAATGCCACAAATGTATCAGCTCCAAAGCTCAAATTATTATAAAACCCTTGATCTTCAAGCGCATAGTCTAAAGCTCTGTGCTTCAAAAATCCAAACTCTTCATTAAACCATACAGAGTTGTTCAAAGTATTGGAACGCAAAGCTCCACTGCGAGCAAACAAAGAGCGAGAGTGCAGATGGAAGGCATCAAATTGAGAGTAAAAAACGGATGCAAGACTTTGAGCAGACCAGTAAGGAATCTCAGCATGCAAGACACACCCCAAACATATTCCACAAAAAACACGCCCAATCAAACTCAATCCAATCCCTCTAGACTCTAAAAACTTAAGTATATAATTCTATCTAATATACAAAAAGATATTCATCCTTGGCTAGCTGGATTAAGGAGCTCCTATGCAATACCGACTGAAACGCTATATCACTTATTGCTGTATCACACTTATTGCGTGTATCTTACCCTTCATTCAAATCAATCAAAACCAAATCTTCCTCCTCTCCTTTGATCACAAAGAGCTCCATCTTTTGGGCTTAGTTTTTAGTATGCAAGAACTTTATGTGATGCCTTTTTTGCTTATTATTCTTTTTGTTGGGATTTTTTTCATCACGACGCTCCTTGGGCGTTTTTGGTGTGGATGGGCATGCCCTCAGACAATCTTTCGCGTGATCTTAAGAGATCTGATTGAGGGTAAGATTCTCAAACTCAACAAGATCTCCAACAAGCAAAAAACTCAAGATCTCTCCACTTGGTCTGCCAAACTCAAAAAACTTATTTCATTTTTAATTATCACTGTGCTTTGTTTTTGTGCAAGCGCTGTTTTGTTATTTTATTTTGTGCCACCAAGTGATTTTTTTACCTATCTTCTTGATCCCAAAGATCATCTTGTATTGCTTGGGTTTTGGATTGGGATTGGTGCTTTTTTCACCTTTGATATTTTCTTTCTTAAAGAAAATTTTTGCATCTATGTTTGTCCATATTCTCGTGTTCAAAGCGTGCTTTTTGATGAAGACACTCAAAGTGTGATCTATGATGAAAGGCGAGGAGGAGCACTCTTTGATTCACATAAGGAGCGTATCCCGCTTCCGCTCAAGCAAAGGATTCCAGAGGCTGAATGCATTGAATGCCAAAAATGTGTCAAAGTCTGTCCAACACATATTGATATTAGGGCTGGAATGCAACTTGAGTGCATCAATTGTCTAGAGTGTGTGGATGCTTGCACAAGTGTGATGGGAAAATTCCAAAAACCAAGTCTTGTCCAGTGGAGCAGTCCTAATGCCATCAGGCAAAACTCCAAGATCAAATACTGGAGGACCAAAACCATTGGGTATAGCTTCGTGCTGACTTTGAGTATCTTTCTAGCTTTTTTTATGGGTGAAAAACACGATCAGATCCTTCTCAATATCACTAGACCCACATCGCTTTATACAATCCATACTGATCAAAGCATCACAAATGAATACATACTCCTCATAGAAAATCTCAATCAAAAAAATCAAGACTTCATCATCTCAATCAGTCATCCAGATCTAGAGATAACACGCCCCAAACATAAGATTCTTATCAAAGGAGGTCAGAAAAGACGCACGGTTTTGATCCTCAAATATAAAGGCAAACTCCAAAATCCAGCGCGTGATCTCTCCATCCCTATCACTATCAAAATCTCAAGCACACAAAATCCTTCTATCACAACCCAAAGACGCACAGTCTTTATCTATCCCAAGGAGCAACCATGAAACATCTCATCAAAAAAATCCCCTATGCACAATCCATCTTTCACTCACTCAAAAATACATTTGCCCTTTATGCCAATAAGGCTTATTCTCAAGAGGGTGAGGATCTCATCTTAAAAAGAATTTTTGAACATCAAAGGGAGGGCTTTTATATTGATGTTGGGGCACATCATCCTTTTAGATTTTCCAACACATATTTGTTTTACAAAAGAGGTTGGAAGGGTATCAATATCGATGCGATGCCTCATTCAATGAAGCTTTTTAATACTCATAGACCAAGAGACATCAACATTGAAACCCCAATAGGAAAAGAAGGACAGATTCTTAAGTATTTTTCTTTCAACGAATCAGCACTCAATACCTTCAAAGAAGAGGCGATCACCCGTATCTTACAAAACCCACACTATCAACTCATCCATACCTATACAATGGAAACAAAACCACTCAATCAAATCCTAGATAAGCATCTTTCACCAAATCAACAAATTGATTTTATGAGCATTGATGTGGAGGGCTTGGATTTGGAAGTCTTGGAGACAAATGATTGGATCAAATATCGCCCCAAAATTTTGCTTGTAGAGGCTCTAGGGGGGGGGGGATATGGAAGAAATTCTCTCCTCTCCTCTTTATGTTTATTTATCAGCTCAAAACTACAAGCTTTTTGCCAAGACATTCAATACTCTCTTTTTCCAAGACAAGGAGTTTATAAATGATTAAAATCTTGATTTTATGCGGGGGATCTGGCACGAGACTTTGGCCACTCTCAAGAACTATGCTTCCTAAGCAATTTGCTCCTCTTTTTCCTGATGAAACTCTCTTTCAAAAAACACTCAAGCGCTCTTTTGAGCTTTTGGAATCTCTTCAAATAGAGGGGCAAGTCGAAGTCATCACCAATATCAATCACTACTTCCTAGCACAAGAACAAAGTCAAACATATGGAAAAGTAGAGACATTTTTGCTTGAGGATTCTCCAAGAGATAGTGCTGCGGCATTGATTTTGGGTGCATTATCAGCTAGCGCTAAAGATATCATTTTGGCTCTTCCAAGCGATCATTTGATCGGTGATTTTGAGGCTTTTGCTATGAATGTCAAAGAGGCGATTTATAAAGCACAAGAGGGAAAAATCATCACATTTGGTATCTCACCCTCTTCTGCTCACACAGGCTATGGCTATATCCACTCTAAAAACTCCTCTGTCCTTGGCTTCCATGAAAAACCCGATCAACACAAGGCAGAAGAATTTCTTAGAAGTGGAGAGTATTATTGGAATAGTGGAATGTTTTGCTTTGAGGTTCAAACTTTTCTTGCAGAGTGCCAAATCCATGCCCAAGAATTGCTAGAAAAAAGCCAAAAGATTCTTGCTCAATCAAATAAAGAACACAATTTCATTTGGCTCAAAGGAATGGAAGAGATCCCAAAAATCAGCATCGATTATGCCCTGATGGAAAAAACTCAAAAAATCGCTATGGTTGCCAGCACTTTTGCTTGGAATGATGTGGGGAGCTTTGATAGTTTGCTTACAGAGTTTGAATGCGATCAAAATGGCAATAGCTCCTCTCAAGAGCTCACTTGCAAAGATTCTAAAGATAATTTCATCTTAGCCTCCAAACCCACTGCTCTAATTGGAATCAATTCTCTAGCCATTATTGAGACCAAAGATGCATTGCTCATCTCACAAAAAGGCCGCACCCAAGAAGTCAAAGAGATTGTTCAAAAACTTGAAGGCAAAGAGATTTTAAACACTCATTCATTAGTCTATCGCCCATGGGGGAGTTATGAAGTTTTGGAAGAGGGGCAATTCTACAAGATCAAAAAAATCATCGTCAAGCCCCAAAAGCGCTTAAGTCTCCAAAAGCATTTTCACCGCAATGAGCACTGGATCGTCATCAGTGGATCAGCCTATGTGCAAATTGGGGAGAAAGAAATCTTCCTTCAAAGCAATGAATCAACCTATATCCCTATGGGCATGCCTCATCGTCTTAGCAATCAAGGCAAACTCGATCTTGTCATGATTGAGGTGCAAGTGGGAGAATATGTCGGAGAAGATGACATCATAAGACTTGAGGATGATTTTCATCGTGCTTAAGATTTTTTTCTGCCTTTATTTTGTATTTGGATTTCTAGCAGGTAGAGAGCTTCTCTTGCTTGCGCCCTGTGATGAAGCATTGATCGCACAAAATCCTCATCAATATCTCTGGAGCGAGAAACTTGATGGTGTGCGAGCATATTGGGATGGAAAAGCCCTCTATACACGCAGTGGAAAAAAACTCAATCCTCCCGCATTTTTTACCCAAAACTTCCCTCCCTTTGCCATTGATGGAGAGCTGTGGAGTAAGAGAGGGGATTTTGAAAACATTGTCTCAATCATCAAAAATAAAAATCGCTCAATGGAGTGGAAAAATCTCAGATTCCATATCTTTGAAGTGCCTCATCAACAAGGGGATCTCATCCAGCGTTTGAGTGTCCTCCAAGACTATCTAGCCAATCATTACGCACCCTTTATCTCAATCATCCCCCACTCTCCCCTCATTTCTCCCCTTGCCTCCATTCTCAAGCAAATCATCCAAGAAAATGGAGAAGGGATCGTGATCAGAGACAAAAGCGCTCCCTACTATACCGGACGCAACAAACAAGCAATGAAATGCAAAACCTATCAAGACAGGGAGTGCAAAATCACGCGCTTCATTCAAGGAAAGGGAAAATTTGAGGGAATGGTGGGATCATTTTTGTGCCAAGATGGAGAGAAAATCATCAAAATCGGAAGTGGTATGGATGAGAATTTTCGCAAAAATCCTCCCTCAATTGGTACAATCATCACTTACAAATTTTTTGGACACACCAATAAGGGCAATCCAAGATTTCCGACTTTTTTAAGAATCCGAAGCGATTCTGATTTCTCAACCCATTTCTCAAACAAGGGAAAAAATGAAAATCAAACCAACGATTAAGCTCAAGATGACTGATTGGTGGAATCATGATTTCTATGGCAATTATTTCATCAAGTTTCTTTCTAGGAAATACAATATCATCCAAAGCGAGGAGCCTGACTACCTTCTGTGCTCTCTATTTGGAGAAGAGCATTTTCAGTATGATTGCATCAAGATTTTCTTCACAGGTGAAGATGTGATTCCTGACTTCAATCTCTATGATTATGCACTGGGATTTTGTGATCTTACATTTGCTGATCGCTACTTACGCTTTCCTTTGCCTTTTTTATACACCCACAAACAGCAGCCCATCATTCAACTTGTACAAAGCAAACATCAAAATATCACATATGATCTTAGCAAGAGAGAATTTTGTAGTTTTGTTGTAAGTAACAAGTATGCACATCCGATTCGAGAAAAATTTTTCGATGCTTTAAGCGCATATAAGTTTGTTGCCAGTGGAGGGAGATTTAAAAACAATATTGGGAGAATCATTGCAGACAAGCATACCTTTATCTCTTCTTATAAATTTAATATTGCTTTTGAAAATACCTCCTCTCCTCATTACTGCACAGAAAAACTGATCCAAGCTTTCTGTGCCAAAACCATCCCTATCTATTGGGGGGATTCAGAAATTGATCAATGGATCAATCCAAAAGCCCTCATCAATCTCTCCAATTTTTCTTCAATGGATGAAGCAATCCAATACATTCTCTATCTAGATTCTAATCCACAGGCTTATCTAAAAGTTTTGCAAGAAAAAGCCTTTTTGATCGATGATCTTCAGCAAACTTATGAGCAAAAACTTGAAAAGTTTTTTGATCATATTTTTACTCAGCCTATCTCCAAAGCCAGCAGAAGGCAAAATAATCTAAGTTATTGGTATAGAAAGAGGGTTCATGATCCAGTAAATTTCACATCACCTTTATTGCAAAAAATCAATTTCACATCAAGGAGAAAATATGAAAAAAGCACTCATTACAGGAATCACGGGTCAAGATGGCGCATATTTGGCTGAATTCCTACTTCAAAAGGGTTATGAAGTCCATGGGATCAAGCGTCGCAGCTCACTTTTTAACACTGATCGCATCGATCATCTCTATCAAGATCCCCACGAAAGCCATGTGCATTTTCATCTTCACCATGGGGATCTAACAGATAGCACAAACCTGATCAGAATCGTCCAAGAGGTGCAACCTGATGAAATCTACAATCTTGCTGCCATGAGTCATGTGGCTGTAAGCTTTGAAGAGCCTGAATATGTAGCTAATGCCGATGGAATCGGGACTTTGAGATTGCTAGAAGCTCTCAGAATCCTTGGATTGGAGAAAAAAAGCAAAATCTATCAAGCTTCCACAAGCGAACTCTATGGACTTGTCCAAGAGATTCCACAAAGTGAAAAAACTCCTTTTTATCCTCGTTCTCCCTATGCATGTGCCAAACTCTATGCCTATTGGATCACAATCAATTATCGCGAAGCTTATGGGATGTTTGCCTGCAATGGAATTTTGTTCAACCACGAAAGTCCAATCCGCGGAGAGACATTTGTGACACGAAAAATCACAAGAGCTGTGAGCAAAATCGCTCTAGGATTGCAAGATAAGCTCTATCTTGGGAATCTCTCAGCCAAGCGAGATTGGGGTCATGCCAAAGACTATGTAAGGGCAATGTGGCTTATTTTGCAACAAGATAAACCTCAAGACTTTTGCATCGCCACAGGAATCACAACAGAGGTGCGTGATTTTGTCAAAATGGCTTTTGGTTATTTGGGAATTGAGATTGAATTTAGGGGTGAAGGTGTGGATGAAAAAGGCTATATCGCCTCTTGCTCCAATCCTGAGTTTAACCTCCAAATAGGTCAAGAGGTCATAGCAGTTTCTCCCAAGTATTTCCGCCCAACAGAAGTAGATTTCTTGCTAGGAGATCCAAGCAAAGCCAAAAAAGAGCTAGGCTGGGAACCCCAATATGATCTCAAAATGCTTGTTGAGGATATGATGAAGTCTGATTTGGCTTTGATGAAAAAAGATCGTTATTTGCAACAGGGCGGACACAAGATTATGAGATATTTTGAGTAAGGAGCAAGTCATGCAAAAAGATTCTAAGATCTTTATTGCTGGGCATCGCGGACTTGTGGGCTCTGCAATTTTAAAAGAATTGCAATCTCAAGGCTATACAAATCTGATCACCAAAACCCATGCCCAACTTGATTTGTGTGATTTTGCAAAAGTGGGTGAATTTTTTAAATCTCACAAACCAGAATATGTCTTTTTCTGTGCGGCAAAAGTTGGGGGAATCTTGGCAAACAATACTTATCGAGCAGATTTTATCTATCAAAATCTTGCCATGCAAAATGCCCTCATCTACAATGCCCACCAATTCAAAGTCAAAAAGCTTCTGTTTCTAGGCTCAAGCTGTATTTATCCAAAAAACGCTCCTCAACCTATGAGCGAAGATGTTTTGCTCACAAGTGAGCTTGAATACACCAATGAACCTTATGCGATTGCCAAAATTGCAGGACTTAAGATGTGCGAGAGTTTCAACCTCCAATATGGCACAAATTTTCTCTCTGTCATGCCCACAAACCTCTATGGAGAAAATGATAATTTTGATTTGCAAAACTCCCATGTCCTCCCTGCCCTATTGCGCAAATTTCATCTTGCCAAACTCTTATCGTTAGGAAAAATAGAAGAAATCAAACGAGATTTTGGTGATCCTAGGGATTTAGCACAATATGGAATCTTCAAAGATAAAGTAGAGATATGGGGAAGCGGGAAGCCAAGAAGAGAATTCTTGCACTCAAGTGATATGGCTAAAGCCTGTATTTTTGTGATGCGAAATATTGATTTTACAGATCTCACCAAAAATCAAAAAGAGATCAAAAACACGCATCTAAATATTGGCTATGGGGAAGATATTTCTATCGTTGATTTAGCGTCTTTGATCCGTGAAATCATCGGCTTTGAAGGAGAGATTGTCTTTGATTCTAGCAAGCCTGATGGAACGATGCAAAAACTTCTTGATAGCTCAAAACTCAACGCCCTAGGCTGGAAGCCCAAAATCAATCTCAAAGATGGAATCACACAGGTTTATCAAAGCTATCAAAGAAGGGTTTAAAATGAAGAAATTTGCAATCACTGGAGTTGGAGGGTTTGTTGCTCCTCGCCATTTAAAAGCGATCAAAGAAAATGGGGGTGAGGTAGTCTGTGCGCTAGATATTCATGATAGTGTGGGAATCATGGATAGTTATTTTCCAGAAGCTCATTTTTTTACAGAATTTGAGCGCTTTGATCGTCACATCGAAAAGCTCAGACGCCAAAAAGAAGGTATCACTCATCTAAGTGTCTGCTCTCCAAACTATCTCCATGATGCCCATATCCGTCTAGCCCTGCGCAATGGTGCTGATGCGATTTGTGAAAAACCTCTTGTGCTAACCCCTTGGAATCTTGATGCACTCTTAGAACTTGAGGGGGAATATCAGAAAAATATCTATACGATTTTACAACTCCGACTTCATCCCAAGATCATTGCTCTAAGAGAAAAAGTGCAGCAAGAACTCAAAGAAAATCCTCACAAAATCTATGAACTTGAGCTCACCTACATCACAAGCCGCGGGAGGTGGTATTTCACTAGTTGGAAGGGTGATGAGAGCAAGAGTGGAGGGATTGCTAGCAATATTGGGGTGCATTTTTTTGATATGTTGCAATGGATTTTTGGAGAATGCAAAGAAGCCGAGGTGCATCTATCAAATCCCAAAACAAAAGCAGGATACCTTGAACTTGAGCATGCAAGAGTAAAGTGGTTTTTGAGTGTGGATAGACAAACCCTTCCCTCTGAAGTCCAAGCTGCCCAAAAGCCGACTTTTAGAAGCCTAAGACTTGATGGAGATGAATTTGAATTTAGCGATGGATTCACAGATCTTCATACCGAGAGCTATCGTGACATTTTAAGCGGAGGGGGATTTAGAGCAATTGAAGCCAAAGCTTCAGTAGATCTTACTTACAAAATCCGCCATATGAAGACAAAGAGTGGAGATTGTTTGCACTCTTTTTTGAAAGCTTAAGATGATTCATCCCAGTAGTTTTATCGATCCTGATTGTTTTATCGGTGAGGGAAGCAAGATTTGGCATTTTTGCCATATTTTATCAGGATCAAAGATTGGTAAAAATTGCAATATCGGACAAAATTGTATGATCGGCCCAAATGCCCAAATCGGCAATGGCGTCAAAATCCAAAACAATGTCAGCGTATATGAGGGTGTGATATGTGAAGATGAAGTTTTTATTGGACCAAGCGTGGTTTTTACCAATGTCATCAATCCTAGAAGTTTTATCAATCGCAAAAATGAATTTAAACCCACATTACTAGAGAAAGGATGCTCAATTGGAGCAAATGCGACGATTATCTGTGGAGTAAAAATCGGAAAATATGCTCTCATTGGTGCAGGAAGCGTCATCACAAAAGATGTCAAGCCCTTTGCTTTAATGGTAGGGAATCCTGCAAGACAAGTTGGATGGGTGGATAAAGGAGGCAAAAAAATGCTTTTTGACAATAAAATTGCAAAAGATAGTTACGATACAAGTTTGTATCAAGAAAACAATGGAGAAATTATGGAGATTGATGATGACAAGCAATAAATCTCAAGCAAATTCAAAGACCAAAACAAAAAAACGATCAGAAACAGAACCTAGTGAACAAAAACCAACAACAAGCAATTTAGAAAAATTCAGATTCTTAACAACACGCAAAGACAAAGTTTCACTCATTATTTTGCTCTTTATGACTATTTTGCTCTCTCTCATCGAAACTATTGGTGTGGGGATTATTATGCCTTTCATCACTTTTGCTTCCAATCCCTCTATGCTTATCAATAGCAAATATGGCTCAATGATCTACAATCTCTTTGATTTTTCTAGCACTCAGCAATTTATGTTTGTTTTTAGCGGGGCTTTGCTTGCATTTTATATCTTTCGCTCTCTTTATAAGATTCTCTATGATTATTCGATCAATTTATTTGCATATAGAAAGTATCACGACACATCATTTCGCCTATTTCAAAAACTTTTGCGCACAAACTATGTAGATTTTGTCAATAAAAATTCTGATCTTGTTCGTAGAAATATTTTGAATGATGCGATGAGCACCTCTCAGTTTATTCGCTCATTTTTATTTCTATATTCAGAATTTTTTACAATTGGATGTTTATACATCATTCTCCTTAAAGTGAGCTGGAAAATGACTCTTGTTCTAACTCTCATGCTCACAATCAAGATTTTTTTAGTTACCAAAACAATCAGTAAGAGTTTGGGCAAAAGAGGAGCAGAAAAAATCAAAGTTGAGGGAGGATTTTTGAATCTTCTCTCAAGCACTTTTGGTAATTTCAAAATCATCAAAATCAAAGATTCTCAAGAAAAGCTTGAGCAAGCCTTCTTAGATCAAGGCTACAATCGTGCAAAGATTGAAGTGACGACACAAACCCTGATGGGAATGACACGAAATATTTTGGAAACTCTTGGTTTCTGTATTTTGATTGCAAGTGTGGCTTATGTTTTATACAAATATGATGATGCAAGTGCGGTTTTGCCCATCATCTCGATGTATGCTTTGGCTCTCTACAAGGTGCTACCTTCTGTTATGAAGATTTTAGATAATTACAATTCAATGAAAATGAATGGAAAGGCTATAGAGCTTGTTTATGAAGAGCTCAAAAATATCCCCAGAGCCGAAGGAGATCAACCCATCCACTTCCACTCACAAATCACATTACAAGACATTCATTTTGCCTATCAAGAAGATAAAAAAATCATTTCAGACTTCAATCTCACAATCAAAAAAGGGGAGAAAATTGCCTTTGTAGGTCCAAGTGGAGCAGGCAAAAGCACCCTTGTAGATATTATTTCAGGATTTTATGTCCCAAATTCTGGAAAGATCCTTGTGGATGATACTCCACTCACTCAAGACAATATCAAGTCATGGAGAAAGAAGTTTGGTTATATCCCACAAAGTATCTATCTTTTTGATGGAACAGTGGCAGAAAATATTGCTTTTGCTTCAGAATATGATGAGGAAAAGATTATTCAAGCTTGCAAAATTGCAAAAATTTATGATTTTCTCCAAGAGCATGATGGGATTGAAACCCATGTGGGTGATGGAGGAATCAAGCTTAGCGGAGGGCAAAAACAGCGCATCGGAATCGCGCGAGCAATTTATGACAATCCAGAAATCTTAGTCCTTGATGAAGCCACAAGTGCTCTAGACAATCAGACAGAGGCTCAAATCATGGATGAAATCTATGAACTAAGTCAAGATAAAACCCTTCTTGTGATTGCCCATCGTCTCAGCACAGTTGAGCGATGTGATCGACAAATCACTATCACCCCCCTCACCAATGCAAGCTAAAGTCCCCCAAAGCGCCTATGGCGTTTTAAAAACTGATCGATGATTGCATTTAATTCCACAATCGTAAAATCTGGCCAGAGTGTGGGGGTAAAAAATAGCTCTGCATAGGAGCACTGCCAAAGCAAAAAGTTTGATAATCTCTGCTCTCCTCCAGTCCTCAAAAGCAAATCCACGCTAGGGATCCCTCGTGTATCTAGAGAATCCTCAAGCACTTTCTCTATTTCTTGAGCATTGCTAGCTTGAGAGATTCTTTCTTTATTGTGCAAAATTGCACGACTAAGCTCATTTTTGCCTCCATAATTAAGAGCCAAGATCTGTGTGAGTGCATTATTTTGACTTGTCTTTTCTTGAACTTCAAAGATTTTTTCTTTGAGTGGAGAGGAAAAGGCATCAATATCTCCAATCGCAAAAAAACGAATATTGTTTTTTTGATAAGTTTCTAGCTCTTGATCTAAATAATTCTTCAACATCTTCATCAAAAAGTCGACTTCATACTTTGGCCTCTTCCAATTTTCCGTTGAAAATGCATAAAGTGTGAGAGTGGAGATGGCATTTTGGGCACACCATGTGGTAATCGTGCGCACAACATTTGCCCCCATCTTGTGTCCCTCTATGCGTCTTTTTCCACGATTTTGAGCCCATCTTCCATTACCATCCATAATGATGGCTAAATGCTTTAATTCCTGCATCATTTATCCTAAATTTTTAGATCCAATAGCTGTTCTTGAGGCAAAAAAAGAGGAATGATTTTGTCTCTTACATGCAAAATAAGTCGCCCCACCCCTACAAGTTCCTCTTGTTTCTCCCTCAAAAACGACGCGACACTCTCGTAACTCACACCAAGCTCAAGTATCATTTCATCTTCTTTTTGACAAAAATAGATTCTTCCATTCATTTCCCCCAAATGTGGAAACATGGCATAAAAAACCAATCCATTTTTCTTGCGTCCAATTTGCATAAAGGTTTTCTTCTCTTGATGTTCCACCCAAAAACTCAAGATTTCCCTTTGCATCCCAAGCAGATAAAATCCCCATGCCAAAAACTCATCTCTTGTTTTTGCTAAAGCCATTTTATCCAATGCATACTCTTGCAACTCCCTCTTAGCTCCATGATCTTGCACCAATCTAGTCACCTCATCCCATGAAAGCTCCAATACTCCTTTGGGAATCTTTGGCTCTGGTTTGAGCGATGAGAGCATCAATCCCCCCACAGAAGAGTGTCGCATCAAAGCAAAATAGCGCTCTCCTACTTGCAAATTTTTGAGACTTTTTGTCTCTAAAACTTGATTTCCCACCATCAACAAATAATGATTAGGCTTTGTTTTTTTGAGAACCTCAATCAAAATAGGCAAGGTCGCATTAAAATGACTAAGACGCTGATGAGTGCTAGTCTGAAGTTTTTGGATCCCTAAGAGTTGCTCGATCATTTGGACACATCAGCAATCTTTTTGAGCACATCAAGAGCTAAGGTAAATTTATCACTCAAACCAAACTCATGCACCCCATCTTGCCCAATAAGCGAGATTGCATTCTTGGATGATCCAAATGGATTCTCTTCTCCAATGATATTGAGGCATACAAACTCACATCTTTTTTCTCTCAGCATTTTTTGTGCATATTGATATGCATTTTGAGAATCTTTTTCTGCCTTAAAGCCAATTTTTTTAATTCCCTCAAGTGATTTTAAGATGTCAATATTTTCCACAAACTCTACTTCTAAGCCATTTTCTTTCTTAAGTTTGCCTAGCATTTGCTCTTTGGGGATGAAGTCACTCAAGGCTGCGATTCCAAAGTAATAATCTCCCCAAGATTGATGTGCCAAGATTGCTTCCCAAAACTCCTGTGTTTTTTTAACTTGAATCTGTTTGATCTTGGAGGGCAATGTGATAGGCCAAGCTGAGCTCACAAAGCACACATTTGCACCAAGCAAATATAAAGCAAGAGTAAAATAACTTGCTTGCATCCCACTTGAATAATTGGTGATACAACGCACCTCATCAATCCCCTCAAAACTTCCCCCTCCACTCACAATAACATTTTGATCTCTCCAAAATGAGCATTGATTGATTGAGCGCATCGCGACAAAAGCAATCTCTTCGATCTCTTGCATAGCACCGATTCCATATACCCCACAGGCCAATACATCTTCTCTTGGCTCAACAATCCAACAACCCATTTCTTTGAGCTTAGAAATTGCTTCTTGGGATTGAGGAGAGAGAAACATTTGTGTATTAGCAGCAGGGGCGATGATGATTGGGGCAGAGCATGCTAGCATTGTGCTCAACAAAGTATTATCTGCCATTCCATAGGCAAATTTACTCAATGTATTCATCGTCGCTGGAGCCAATATGCAAACCTCAGCCCATGAGGCATAACTAATATGTGTCACACCCCTCCCCCAATCTTCACTCTCTTCAAAAAGCACAGGATTTTCACTTAAAGCCTCAAAAGTAAGAGGTGAGACAAATCTCAATGCCGCAGGCGTCATCGCAACCCTCACCTCAGCCCCCCTTTTTTTGAAAAAACGCACAAGTTCAAGGGATTTATAAATCGCAATCCCTCCACTCACACAGATAAGAATCCTTCTCCCTCTAAGCACGCTGTCCCCCAACCATCTCAAGCAATCTTTCATCACTTAACCATTCCGTATTTTGATCACTACTATATTCAAACCCACTCTCAACACGCCTCCCTCTTTCACTTAAGCGTGTTTGCGTATAATCAATGGGGGTTTGAAAACTAATGCTTGGCTCCAACAGAAAAAATCGATCAAATTCAAGTGCAAGATGAGAATCATCCTTGGGGATCATCACCTCATGAAGTTTTTCTCCTGGACGGATTCCGATGATTTTGATTGGGAGATTGGGAGCGAGTGCATGTGCTAGATCAATGATCTTCATACTTGGAATCTTGGGGATAAAAATCTCACCTCCATGCATCCTTTTTAAGCTTTGGATCACAAACTCCACACCTTCTTCAAGTGTGATCCAAAACCTACTCATCCTCTCATCAGTGATCGGTAGATATTCAGCCCCCTCACGCACAAGATTCTTAAAAAATGGCACAACACTCCCTCTTGATCCCACGACATTCCCATAGCGCACGACACAAAACCTACTCCTCTTGCTCCCTTTGATATTATTAGCACTCACAAACAACTTATCAGAACATAGTTTGGTGGCTCCATAGAGATTGATTGGACTTGTTGCCTTATCTGTGCTTAGAGCTAGAATATGCTCTACCCCACAAGCAAGCGCGCTATCAATGACATTGATCGCTCCATTGATATTGGTTTTGATACATTCGATTGGATTATATTCAGCGATTGGGACATGCTTGAGCGCTGCTGCATGGATACAGATATCAACACCCTCCATCGCACTCTTTAATCTTTGAGAATCTCTCACATCCCCGATAAAAAAACGCATTGTTTTTTTATCATTGATTTCTTTTTCCATCTCATATTGCTTGAGTTCATCACGACTATAAATGATTATCTTTCTAGGATGATAATCTCTCAAAATTCTTGACACAAAGGCTTTGCCAAAGCTCCCAGTCCCCCCAGTGATCAAAATGGTTTTTTCATCAAACATTACTTGTTCTCCTTGAAGTATCCCATATCAAACATTCGATTGACAATCTTAACCAAAATCGGACTTGCTGCACTACTCCCCCCGCCATGTTCGACCAAAATCGTGATGGCATATTTTGGATTTTTATAAGGCACAAAAGCCGTGATCCATCCATGAGATCTGTGAAAATACGCCATATCTTCTTCTTTGATTCTCTTTTTGATCTCTTGAGGGATTCCAACCACTTGAGCTGTACCTGTTTTGCATGCAAGCTTGACTTTGGAATCTTTGGTGTGACGATAGGCTGTCCCATTGGGAGAGTTGCAGACCTGATACATCCCAAGCGCAATGGCTGGAAGTTTGCTTTTTTGGACAGGAGTGAGGACATTTTGTCGCTCATATTCAATCTCCTCTCCATCTTTTTGCATCACAAAATGAGGAGTTGGCAGCATCCCACTTGCAAGCAGTGCTGTATAGCGGGCAATCTGAATAGGAGTTGTCAAAAAAGCTCCTTGACCGATTGAGATATTGATCGTATCTCCCACAAACCATTGCTGGCCATATTGTCTCATCTTCCATTCTGGCGTTGGCATAATCCCTCTAGATTCTCCAGGCAAATCAATCCCACTTTTTTCTCCAAATCCCATACTTTTAAGCGTTTGGGCTATATTTTCAACCCCCACCTTTTGAGAGAGGATATAAAAATACACATCCACACTTTCCTTGATTGCTTTGATCATATCTGATTTGCCATGTCCACCGATCTTCCAGTCCCTAAACTTCCTTCCTCCAAGCTCAACATAAGCAGGTGTATCAATCAAAGTTTTCTCATCAATCCCCGCATGCTCCAAAAAACTCAGTGCAATCCCCATCTTAATCACTGATCCTGGTGGATAAGTCCCTGTTGAAAATTTATTCACTAATGGTTTATAGGGATTTTCTAAGAGATTATTCCACTTCTGATAAGAGATCCCTCCTACAAAATCATTGAGATCATACTCAGGATAACTTCCTGCTGCGAGTATCTCACCATTAGAGACATCCATCACTACAACAGATCCATTTCGCCCCTTAAATTCTTCATCCAAAATTTCTTGCATCCTTAAATCCAGGCTGATTTGAAGATCTCCGCCATTTTTAAGTGGAGTTTCTGTGATGAAATCAACTTCTTTATTGAGGGCATTGACCTTGGTTGTTTTGCTTCCAAGCTCTCCTTGCAAAAAATCATTGTATTCCCTCTCTAATCCCAACTTCCCAACAATTTTTGTGTATTTAGAAACAATATTTCGCTGAATATCTCTAGCATTTGCAGATCCCGCATAGCCAATGATATGAGATGCCAAAGATGCGTAAGGATAGCGTCTCCTTGTATTGGGCTGGATTGTGATATTGGGATTTTGGATCAAATGGGCATAGATTTTTTGCATTTCATCATATTGAATAAAAGGAATCACAACAATTGGATCATGATTATAGGGAGAATATTGTGTGCGATACTCTTTCTCCAAATCCTCCAATGGAATTTGGGGGAAATAAATCCTCAAAAATTCAAGCTCTTTATAGAGAGTTTTTTGCGTCCTAAGCAAAGGATTGAGAGCTATTGAAAATCCCAATTCATTGGTTGCTAAAATTTCACCATTACGATCTAGAATCTGCCCGCGTGATGGAGATAGAATCTCAGTCTTTTCTGTATTGCGTTGTGCAATCTTTTCAAAATAAACATTGGATTTGATGCTCAAAAAATACATGCGCAAAATCAGCACAGAGCAAACAGCCAAACACATAAAAACAAAAATTTTAATTCTTAAATTCATGCAATAAAACCATTACCCCTTCACCAAGCATATACAAACCCAACAACATCAAAAGATCCCCAAAATCCACATAATCTGAAGCAAAAAACAAAGAATATAAGATTCCAAAACCGCAATACACCAAACACACATAAAAGATTTTCATATACACAGCTTTGGAGAAAAGATACATCAGCGGAAGATAAATCACAAAATAAAGAAATAAAAAATAAAAAAATAACCCCCCAAAACTCAGATTTTTATCAAGCTCCATCCAAAGCAGGCACAACAGCACCAAAAATAACTTTTGAAAATCACTCTCTTGAAGATAATGACAAAAAAACAAAAATAAGATTCCAAGCATTGGAGGAAGCACAACATAAATATCTGTGAAATAAATATAAATTGCAAAACACCCAAAGATTGCAAAAAATCTTATAAGCGTTTGAATAGTGCTATCTCGTTGCATTGTGGAAAATGTTTGCACTTAATACAATCTGTCCAGATTTTATGATTGGGAATCTCTGTTTTTTCGATCACTTCAAAGCCCAATTTTTTAAAAAAAGCTTCACGATAAGTCAGCACCAAAAACTCACAAATCCCTAGCATTTCGCCCTCTTGCAAAACACGCAATACAAGCTCTTTACCAATCCCTTGATTTTGATACTCCTCACTTACAATCAAACTACGCACCTCAGCAAGTTTTTGAGTGTAGATATAAAGCGCACAAAAACCAACAATCTTTTCCTCATCTCGTGCAATCACATAAGAGCGGATCGTATTGGCAATCTCATCTTGGCTTCTTGGCAAAATATTGCCTTTTTGCACTTCTGGCTCGACTAGAGCAAGCATTTGTGGAATATCACTCAAAGTGGGTTTTTCATATTTCAAATCATTGTCCTAAAGCTGAAGTAATCACCTGTTTGCGCAGAGAATCTAAGGGGGTTATTTTACCTTCATTTGGAGTTGTTGAAATGAGACATTTATGCTGGGCCAACAAAGAGCTTTTCTCCTGATTTTTCAGTTTGTCTGCTTTTGTAAAAATCTCCATAACCCTCTGATCTCCTCGACACAATTTCTGCAAAAACACACCCACCTCTTGATCAATTGGCAAATGAGGATGGCGGGAATCGATGAGATGGATAAAAAGCTTAAGGCTATGCCTATGCTGAAGAAATTCAAGTAGATTTTTCTCCCACATTTGTTTTTGATCTTTGGAGACTTTGGCATATCCAAAACCAGGAAGATCAACAATCCTAAAAGGGATCAATACCCCATCCATCTCATAAATAGCCTCAAAAAAATTGATCAAACGCGTTTTGCCAGGGGTAGATGAACTCTTGGCCAATCCTTTTTTGCCAAGAAAGAGATTAATAAAGCTTGATTTTCCCACATTGCTCCTTCCCAGACAAGCAATCTCAATATTTTGAGCTTGAGGGCATTGTGCAAGATTTGAAGCTGAGGCAAGAAATCTAGCATCTCTTATCACTTCTTTTTCTCCTCTTGTTTTTCTAATGTGAAAATAATCTTTGCAGGCTTTTTCTTGCCACCCACAACACTTGCCGCCCCACTCTTGCGATTGAGAACGATCTCTTCCCCCCTGATTGCATTTGGTTTTTTATCTTCTTGCACCCATGCTTTTCCAAGCAAGCGATACTCATCTTTGAGTGCATCATAGATAATCTTATCTCCTCCACCTCGCATCTTACGCCCATCATTTGTTCTGACAAAAAACTTCACTTCCCCAATCGCTTCATATTTGGAAGGGCGCCTATCCTTACCCATCTTGACAGTGACTTTTTTGGCATAAAGTATGTCTTGCTCTCTTTTGATGACCACATTTCCACTAATCACTGTTTGACTTTGATTGGAAATAATCTTATCTGCAGTGACTTCAAGCTTCTCTGAAGCATACAAAAACCCCGCAAGGATCATTAAGGTAATCAATCTTCTAGCCATATATTCCCCTTTGGAAATTGAGCTTCCATTCTCTGAGATATCCCCTCATATTTCAAATTCTCCCCCTCAAATTCTCCCTCTTTAGTCTGCATAAAAAATGCCCCATCGGTTTGAAAAATTCTTTGCTTGAGATAGAACACCCCCTTATTGGCCTTGAAACTCATTCCATCTGTATTGCTATAGTAAATTTCTCCATTAAAAATATAGCGATCATCACGCTTGATTCCATGAGCGACATAGAAGTTTTCTTCATCTCCCTGTGTTTTCAAAGCCCTAAGACCACCAATATCACGATTATAGTTCGTCAAATAAAAATCCCAAAATTCATCACGATTTTCAAATTGCATCCCGCGTCTGCCCACAATTTTGGTTTCAGGATAATTTCCAACTGCGCTAAAAAGCGTAAAATCCAGAACTTCTAGTGTAGCAATCTCTTCTTGATTGCGATTCTTTTTCTGTTCACCCTCTGGTGGTCGCACAATAAAAAGAATCGAAAACACCAAGATTCCTAGAAAAAAAAGATAAACCTTAATGGAAGAATTCAAACCAACACTCTCCCTGCCCCTCTTGCTCCAAAATCATCTCAATCATCTCTCTCACGGCACCCTCTCCTCCTTTGGCATTTAAAATGTATTTCACATGTTTTTTGAGAAGTGCTGATCCATCTTTGGGCATAAAACTCAAAGCACTGTGTGCAAACATAGCCAAATCATTTAAATCATCTCCAATGCTTGCAATTTCTCTAGCCGTGATTTGAAGCTCTCCTTGCAATCTCTGCAAAACCTCGCCCTTATCTTTAATCCCCATAAAAACAAAATCGATTCCAAGCTCTCTAGCCCTCAGCTCAACAACAGAAGAAGTTCTCCCTGTGATAATTGCACTCTTTCGTCCTAGCTTCTTCCATATATTCAGACCCAAACCATCTTTGATATTAAATGCCTTTAGCTCTTCTCCACTATCTGAGTAATAGACCTTTCCATCTGTCAAAGTCCCATCCACATCCAATGCAAGCAATTTGATCATTCTCTTATAATTATCCCTCGTCTAATATTTGGATGCCTCAATAGAAAATCATTGGCTTCCTCTTCGCTTCTAAATCCCTCAATCATCACACGATAAATATCTCCATCTTCAAGTTCTTGCACTTGAATGATTGTTTTGTAATTTTTGAGCTGGTCAAATTTCTGCTTCAATTCCTCTGCTCCCTCTTGACGCCTAAAAGCCCCGATCTGAAGTGCAAATATCCCACCATCAACACTCTCCTCTGTCGCACCAATTTCAAATTCTTTTTTGAGCTCTTTAGTCATCTCTTGAGGCTTGCTCATTTTTGCTCCAATCACTCCCTTAAATCCAATCACCTCAACAACAACACGCGCCGTTCCCTTTTGGACCATATCGATCTCATGAGCTGCAGCATTGGAGAGATCGATGATGCGTCCATCCACAAAGGGACCACGATCATTGATTCGCACAATAGTTGTTTTTCCATTTTCTTTGTTATGGACTCTCACTACTGTATTCATTGGCAAAATCTTACTTGCTGCTGTATGAGCATGCATATTATAAATCTCGCCATTAGAAGTCTTCTTGGCGTGAAAATCTGGACCATACCAGCTTGCAATCCCATCAAATCGTTCTCCCAAACTCACTCTCTGAGGATAATACCACTTTCCATCGATTTTATAAGGACGCATTGTGGCTCGCTGTATCGCCTTAGATTCGCGCATCCCCCTCACATCTACATTTCCCCCACCTTGCTCTACAAAATCACCACTCTCATTGTAGGCTGGATCCAGAGGGGTTCCCTTGCGATAAAGCTCAAGATCTTCATAATCACTAAACCCTCCAATTCCTCCACGATAGACGCTATTGCTTGAGCAACTTATCAAAACAAGAGCAATCCCAAGAGTCAAAAAATATGAGAATCTCATCGATTTTGAGCAATTCTCTTTTTATAGTTTTCTTTGAGGATAGGAATAATGAGTGATTGCTTGATGGCTAAATGATCATTCTTGAGTTCATTGATCGTCTGAAGCTCTTGGACGCTCGTCTTATATTTTTTGGCGATACTATAGAAAGTCTCCCCCTTTTTGACACGATGCAAAACATACATTGTGTTTTGATTTTTGGTAGGCTGAAAATTTTGCTTAAAAGCAGATAGTTTATTGTAGGGGACATAGACTGTGTATTTACCCTTGCCTGGGGGAAGGAAGTTGTATCTAAAATGCTTGTTGTATTTCTTGAGTTCTTCTAGTGAGAGATTGATGGATTGAGCAATTTCAAGCAAGGGTGTGCCAGCATCAACCTCTACACCCGTAATCGTGCTACTTGCACCACGATTGAGAAAATATTCTTTATTTTCATTTTTCAAAACATCCGCATTATTAAATGCCAAACTCATCCCCAAAATCATCCGAATATAATATCGCGTCTCTTTTGGAAGATAGGCTTTGTGCGGATCGATCAAGGTTTGAATATCTTTCGTCCCTGCCTTTTTGATCGCTTTTTGCAATCGACCAATCCCACAATTATATGCCATCGCGGCTAGATACCACTCCCCTGTCACATTTTTAAGATATTTGAGATAGCGAATCGCTGCCTTGGTGCTCTTGATGGGATCGCGTCGTTCATCAATATAGTCATTGATCTGCAATCCAAGCTCTTTGGCAGTCTTTGGCATAAGCTGCCAGATTCCACTTGCTTTTTTGGGACTATAGGCACGCATTGAAAATTCTGATTCTGCCATTGCAAGGAATAAAAACTCTTGAGGGATCCCAGCCTCAGCCATCATCAATCGCAATGTGGGAATCACCTCATATCCTTGATCAAATTTTTGGACAAAATACTCCCATCTTGCTTGCACACTTCTCTCATAAGTCATATTGGCTTGATTGAGAGCAGGAAGAAAACTCACATCCAAATCAAAAGAATTCAAAATCCCCTCACTAGAGCGCACCTGAGGCATCTTGAAATCAACCTGCCCCCCATACCCCATCACTTCAGACAACAGCAAACACCCAACACCACAAGAAATCAATAATTTTTTCAAACTCAAATCCTACAACTTTATAACCTAAGTCAAAACGCCAATCCGCACTTGAAAAATAAATCCGCCATTTTACAAAAATAAATTAAAGAGTTTTTGAGTATTTTGTCTGCATAGCTCTCTAATATCTTGCACAGAAAGATTTAGAATCTCTGCCATTTTTTCTACAATCAAGGGAATATATTTGGGCTCATTTCTCTCTCCCCTAAAAGGATGTGGGGTGAGATAAGGTGCATCAGTTTCTAGCAATAAACGCTCTTTAGGAATCAAGGGCAATACCTCCACCAATCTCTTAGCATTTTTAAATGTCAAAACTCCACCAATCCCATAATAAAAACGATCACTAAAATCAAGCAGGATTCTATCGGCATTAAAGCAATGAAAAACCCCTCTAGCCCTCGGATAAGCCCTCAAGATCTCAGCCATATCTCCACTCGCATCTCTCACATGAAGAATCAAAGGTTTATTGAGAGAAATTGCAAGTTCAATTTGAGCGATCAAGCACTCTTTTTGTCTCTGCTTATATTGCTCCACATCTTCTAGTGGCAATCGAAAATAATCCAAACCACACTCGCCTATTGCGACACATTTAGGATGATTTTGATTTGATTCAATGCTTTTTAAATCAAAAGTGTCAAGATGATAGGGATGCACCCCACTTGCAAAAAAGATTTTTTCATATCGATTGACAATCTCTATAGCTCTTGGAGCATCAGCAAGATCCGCTCCAGGAATAATGACGCTATCTACCCCAGCCTCCCTTGCTGCATTTAAGACATTTTCTAAATCTTGTTGAAAAACTTCGCTATCTAAGTGGCAGTGAGAATCAATCATTTCTTTTCCTCTAATACTTTCAAATATACTTTCAAAAATGAAGCGCAATTCTACATAGAAAAGGAAAATTATGTTTAGCGGACTTGTGCGAGAAATCGCCCCAATCAAAGATTTTAAAGAAAATAAACTCTATATTCAAAGCCCTCTTCGACCAAAAATTGGAGATAGCATCGCAGTCAATGGAGCTTGTCTGACTGTGATTGAAAACAAAAACGATGGCTTCATCCTAGAGCTCACACATCACACACAAGAAAAAATTGCCACAGAAAATCTCCAATACCAAGCCCATATCGAACCAGCACTTCAGATGAGTGATCGTTTTGATGGGCATTTTGTCCAAGGACATATCGATGCGATTGGAGAAATCACACAGATCAAACATCACCACAATCAAAGCGATTTTCTCATCCAAGTCCCCTCTCACATCACTCATCTTTTGATTCCCAAAGGATCCATCACAATTGATGGAATTAGTCTAACAATTTCAGAATGCACCCACAATCTCCTCTCTCTCACACTGATCCCACACACTTTGAAGCAAACCTTATTTCACACATACAAAGTCGGCAGAAGAGTCAATATCGAGACAGATATGATTGTGCGAAGCATTGCACATATTCTTTCTTGCAAGAAACAAAACCAATGGGATCAATTTGATCAAATCACCTTAGGCTACTAGAAGAAAAAGTATGAAAAAAGCTGTCGCCCTTGCATATAAGGCCTATCAAGATCATGCACCCAAAGTGATCGCATCAGGTAAAGGCGAGATCGCCAATGCCATCATCCAAAAAGCAATCCAATGGGATATCCCCCTCTTTCAAAACAAAGAACTTGTGGATTCTATGATCGATCTCAATCTCGACCAAGAAGTTCCCTCCGAGCTCTATCATGCGCTAGCCGAAGTTTTTATCTGGCTTCACAAATGCGAACAAGACGCACAGCTTAGCCAATGATACTCCCTCATCCCCCCATTTTCTTCCTATCATCGATTGCACAACACTCTAAAAGAGCAATCTGTGCAATGAGATCTTGCATGTGTTTTATCAAAACTCTCTTCTTGTAAGACTTCACAAACAAGACTAGCGACTTTTTCCTCTCCCTTTTGCACATCCACTTGTGTGTAGTTTCCATTTTTGAGTGGCATCAAATAAGTCTCAATAGATGCATAAGGAAAAAGATCTTGAACATAGTGAGCATAAATTGCTCCTTGGATCACATCACTGCTTGCATGATCTGTAAATTTGTAGTCAATCACTCTAATCACATCCCCCACACGATCAATCCGATCAATTCTCCCATTCCACTTCACTCCATGCCACTCTAGATCAAATGAATGCTCCAAATACAAAATCTCATCTGGAGGACAATTCATCTCGCAAGACCAAAACTTCTGCATTTTGCGCACAGCAAGATCTAGCTCCATTCCAAATCTCATACTCTCACTCTCTTCTTTCCAAGCAAACATCTTTTGCTCAAAGAGTTTGCGTGCTTCTTGGATTGAAGAAGTATCTCTATAGGATTCATAAAGTAATTGATGAATCTTCTGTCCCAAGAAAACTTCTCGTTTTTTTTCTTCCTTGAGTTTTCTCAAATACAAAAAATAAAATTTTCGTCTGCATTCTTGAAATGCTCTCAATGAAGTCGATGAGAAGACAAAATCCTTCCCAACTTTTGCGCAAATCTTATCTTCTACATATTCTCTCTTTTGAGCGGGAGCAAAAAGTGTGAAGCGATTATCTTCAATCTTATGTGGAATCTTGGCTTCTTTGAGGAAAGATGAAAGCCCAAGACGCAAATAGGTTAGCTCGATTTTTTGTGCATTTTTAAAAAGCTCAAGATAATAGTGTTTTTGAAGATTTTGCTTATCTCTCAGTGTTGGCATCCCAAGATTTTGACGCATCTGAGTGTTTAAAAACATATCTTGAAAAGAAAGAGAGGGGATATTATCCTCATTAAAATCCACAACAATCACTCTCTCAAATCTAACTCCTCGCGTCTCAAGCACACCAATCACTTTGACTTTCCCCCCACTATGATCATCTTCTCTGAGTTTCTTGAGCTCATAGAATAAGAGTTCAAGGATTTCTTGAATCTCCAAAGATTGCACAAATGCAAGATTTCTCTCAAACATCGCTGCAATCTCTAGCATTTTTTCCTTGCTTTTCTCCTGAATTGATAATTTGAGAATCTCAGATCTTATCTGATCAAATAGCGCTGCTCCATCCAAATGTCTGCAATGATCAAAGATCTGATCAAGCTGCTTTTTCAAGCCATCATTTTGTTTGCCCATCGCATAGTTGAAATTCCTTCCCCTATCGCTTGCAAATAAAAATTTTGCAAAATCTTCTTTGGGCAATACAATCGCGATTTTATCTGGATCTACTCCTTCTTTGAGCCACTCTTGCACTCTCTGGATCACCACACTGCATTCATCAATCCTCAAATCACATGCACTCACCCCTACTTCCCCTTCTAGATTCCAAGGTTTTGAGCTCAAAATCTCACCACTAGATAAAGAGATAGTGTATTGATGATTGATGCTGAGAGCTGGAGAGAGATGAGCAAAATAAGGGAGGTTAAACTCATCGATATGAAGGTCTAGAGAGAGTGGGATTTTTTGAGCGATTTGATTGAGTATTTCCCATTCAAAGCGAGATAAAAATCCATCAATAAAGCACCGAATCTCTCCAAAAGTCTCAAGATAATCCCAAAATAAATCATATTTCCAAGGAAAATCATAGAGATCAAGTTCATCTAATTTGGATCGATATGCACAATAAATCTTCTCAAGCACCCTCAAATGATCTTGATACTCACCATAAATATCTCCCAAAGAGATTTCCTCAAGCTCCACCTGACTTCCAAACATCTCACTAAAAAGTGCTAAAAGAAATGGAGAAGTCTCCAAAAAACCCAAAAAGTTATATTCAAAAAACAAAAACTGCTTCTCTTGATCATCAAATTCAAACTCTTTAAGTACTTCTGCAAGCAGAATTTTTTGCAAAATAAGCGGTGCTTTTGTTTTGTTTGGGACGATGAGGGATTGGGAGAAAAACTCCTCAAGGGTCAGAGATGGAGGGAGGAATCCCTCTTGAGCAAATGCAAAACTCTCTAGTGAACGCGAACTAGAGAAGACAAAAAGTGTTTCTTTCAAAGCTTTTGAACAACCTCAAGCAAATGATCAAGACTGATTCCAAAATGCCCAAACAACTCATCTCCCTTTCCAGATGCACCAAATCCCTGCATCCCGATCACTTCTTTGGCATAGCGATACCACTCTACTCCTCTTGATGCCTCAATCGCAATCGTTTTTTCTCGATCTCCAAGAATGCTATTTTTGTAGGCTTCATCTTGTTGCTCAAAGAGTTCCATACATGGCATACTTACGACTCTCACGGATTTTCCTTGATTTTTTAGCACTTCTGCTCCCTTGAGTGCTAGATTGACCTCTGATCCTGTTGCTACAAGGATCACATCAGGATTTTGATCTTCTAAGATCACATACGCCCCATGGCTTACCATGTCTTTCGTCACTTGATGAGATAAAACCTCAAGATTCTGACGGCTGAGTACAAAGGCACTTGGAGAGTTAAGCTCTAGGGCAACTTGAGCACAAGCGACATTTTCATTGGCATCTGCTGGACGAAAGACATAAAGATTGGGCATTGCCCTGAAGTGGGAGAGCTGCTCAATAGGCTGATGTGTCGCTCCATCTTCACCCACACCGATACTATCATGCGTCCAAACATACCACACACGACTATTCATAATGCTTGCTACCCTCACACTTGGAGCCATATAATCACTGAAGACAAAAAATGTCGCACAATAAGGCAAAAACAGTCCATAGTTTGCAATCCCATTGCAAATCGCACCCATCGCATGCTCTCTCACACCAAAGTGCAAATTACGCCCAAGTGGAAAATCTGCCTCATTTTTGAGGAGAGTATTGTTTGAGGGGCCAAGATCAGCACTCCCACCAATCAACCCCCCATAGCTTTGAGCAATCGCATTTAAAATCTCTCCATTACTCACTCTTGTGGCAATCTTTGCTCCACTCTCAAATGTCGGAAACTGCACTTTTGAAAAATCAGGTGAATACAGCTCTTCAATCTTTGCCCTCACCTCTTGAGAAAGAGAATCTCTCCATCGCTCACATTCCACCATCCCTGAAGCGATACTTGCCTCAAAAGCACTCTTGATCTCAGGGCTAATCACAAAAGATTGATTCTCATCAAATCCCATCGATTTTTTGCTCGCTCTCAAAACCTCCTCACCCAAGGGTGCGCCATGAGTTTTGTGACTTCCCTCCATACTAGAGGCATTTTTCCCAATCACTGTATGAGCAATGATCAAAGAAGGCTTAGAGGAATCTTTGGCTTGAGTCAGAACTAGATCAATGCTTTCAAAATCATGACCATCACACTCAAACACATCAAATCCTTGAGCTACAAATCTAGCTCTTATATCCTCACTAAGAGCGATCTTGGTCTCTCCCTCAATTGTGATCTTATTGCTATCATAAATGAGAATCAAATTTGAGAGCTGATGATGACCAGCAAGTGAGCAAGCCTCATAGCTAATCCCCTCTTCCAAATCCCCATCCCCACACAAACAATACACCAAATGAGAGATCACATCCTCTCCCAAGATTCCTTGAGCATATTTGCTTGCCATAGCAAATCCCACAGCATTAGCTACTCCCTGTCCCAATGGCCCTGTCGTGATCTCTACCCCATGAGTATGACCAAACTCAGGATGTCCAGGGGTTTTACTCCCAAGTTGGCGGAAATTTTTCAAATCCTCCAAACTCACATCAAATCCCCACAAATGAAGCAAGGCATACACAAGGGCTGAGCAATGCCCTCCACTAAAGATCAAGCGATCGCGATTGAGCCAAGCGGAATCTTTGGGATTGATTTTGAGATGATGAGATAATACAACGGCTACATCTGATAGACCCATCGGTGCTCCAGGATGCCCACTATTGGCACGCTGAACCATATCAGCGCATAAAATCTTGAGTGTATCTGACATTATTTGTTTTTGCATAACTTCTCCTTTTTAGGCTTGAGATTCTACATTTTTCTTATTTAAAACCACATTTTTCTTTTGATGAATCCCCTCACAAATCCGCATCCCAAACAATACAATCAACCATGAAACATAAATCCAAAGCATCACAAAAAGCACAAAAGAAACAGAGCCATAGATCGTCTTATAAGAATGATTGAAAGCAACATAATAGACAAAGATCCATTTGGCGATATTCCAGCTCAATGAGGTGAGCAAAGAGGTAAAAACAAGGGCTTGGAGATCAAGCTTTTTGTTGGCTGAGATTTTAAAAAGCACCAAAAACACAAACCAACCTCCCAAAATAGGCATCAATTGCACAAACAAAGGACCCAAACTCCAATATCCCCAAAGACTTTTTAGCTCAAAAACAAAATAAAAAGAGATTCCCAAAAAAAGCGGAAATAGCGAGACAAGCATCCAATACATACTTAGTGAATCAAAAAATGCTCTAGGCGAACTCCTAAAGACTTTGGAAGTAATGTATTCATAGTTTCGAAAAAACAAAATCGAAGTAAAGAGAATATAAACAAAGCCCACAATCCCCATCTTGGAGCTATGCACAAGCAAAGGATCTAAAAATCGTGCAACGACCTCAGAGTGTGTGGGCAGCACATTGGAGAGCAAAAAATCTTTGATCTCCAAAAATGTATTTTGAAAATCAGGTAAAAGCAAGAGGATAGAGAGCACAATCAAAAGCAAAGGAATCAGAGCAAAAATCGTATAAAAACTCAATGAAGATGCATAGACAAATAACTCATCTTCATGAGTGAGAAAGTTATACAGAGATTTGATTCTTTGACAAACACGATAAGAGTTCATTTGCACTCTTGAGCCAAGCCAAGCCCTTCTCGCTTCAAAAGAGCTAGACTTGCTTGGATATCCATAATCTGCAAATCGTATTTTTGAAGCATTTCAAGATCTTTTTTGGGGGTTTCTCCAAGTGTCGTGAGATAATTTCCCAAAACAATGGCACTGATTCCATACTCAAACATTTTTTTCTGATCTTCTCCAAACACCCTCTCTCTTCCTCCAGCAATCATCAATCTAGCATTGGGCAGATATTCTTTGGCCAAAAGAATGCATTCCAATGCCTCTTCTTTACTCATCACTTCACGCTTGAGAGGGAGTGAGGGGTGAGGGATGAAAAAATTGATGGGTACAGAATGAGGAGAGAGAGAACGCAAGGCTTTCAAAAGCTCGATTCTATGTTCCCACTCCTCCCCTAGTCCAAAAATCCCACCACTACACAGCCCAAGTCCAGCCTTCAATGCATTCTCACAAGTCTCAAATCTCTCTTCCCAAGTATGCGTGCGACAAATGGATCCAAAAAAACTTTGAGCACTTTCAAGATTGTGATTGTAAGTATCGATTCCGTGGGCTTTGAGATGTTTTAGAGAATCTTCACTTGCTCTCCCACAACATGCAATGAGATGGATATCGCTCACCTCTTTTTTGATCTCTTGAGCCAAAGAGGCGATATAGTCACATTTCTTATCATCAAGCCCCCTCCCAGAGGTCACTAGGCAAAATCCCACCATTCCATATTTTTTGAGTTCTTTGGCTTCATTGATCACTTCTTTGGGATCTTTGTATTTATATCGTGGGACATTGGTCTCATAATGTGCGCTCTGTGTGCAATAAGAACAATCCTCACTACACCCTCCACTGCTGACATTGCTGATCGAGCATAGAAAAACCTCTCGTTTCATTTCAACTCCTTTTATGAAATTCTATGGGATATTCTTTGATTTCTCTACCTTGGAGTAGTGCTCCATTTGATTTTTTACTTCTTTTTCCATCAACCTCTGATCAAATAAAATCTTATCAATATAAGCAATAGCTTTTCTAACAATAGATATTTGAGTCTTTTTTTCATTTTCACGACAGAAATCATAAAGACTTTTTACTTCTTGGATTATATAGCTCACCTCAAAATCTTGGGGTTCTAAACTTAGAATAGAGCGAGCAATCTTTTCAATATCGCTATCTTTTTTTATAAAAGTAGTAAGCTTTGCTTGATTTTTAATCTGATCTAGGAAAAGACAATTATTTTCTTTTTGTGGATCGTTCTTCTGAAGGTTGCTAATTTTCTTTTCGACATTTTTAGATTTCTGTGTTTCTTGTTTTAAGGTTTCAAAAAAAATTAAAGTTTCCTCTAGAGATAAATTTGCTTTTTTCATAAAATATCTTATTGGAAGCCAGTACATCTGAGATTCGGAAAGCGTCTTAAGATATTCCTTTGCTTCTTGTGGACTAATTTCATCTTGATTAAAAAAACATCGATAAATTTCTGTTTCATTGATGCTTTTTGGGATATGAACAGATGTAACTGTTCCTATATTATCAATTGGCTTTATTTCTCCCCTCAAAATCAAGGCAGGAGCTCCATTTTTCTCCACAAAGTGCCCCTCTTTAATGAAATGTATATCCTTCAATAGTTCTTTTTCAATCAAAAAATTGCCACTTTTTCCGCTGACATCTCCAGTTTGAATATTGAGAATCGCAGAATTCTCTACTCCATTTTTTAAAATAGTTTCAAGATGCTTGTTAAGAGTGAGCATTACATTTTTTTCTTGTTGTTGCCGTAAAATTCTCACCAAGTCAAGTTTTTGTATTTTTGCTACTTGACCGTTATAGCGATAAAATATTTCACCATTTTTATTGATTATTGGCTTATTATCAGATTCATAAACTCTTAAAACACATATTGTTTTTCCCTCAATCTCTCGCTCAAATCTTTCAATCTTAATTTCCTCCTGAAAGTAAGAGTTTAGATGATTACTAATTTCTCTAGAATCAACATTAAAATAATTAACCTGCTTCTCTTCAAGTCCAAGAATTTTTCCACCCTCATGATCTTTGTTTATCTCATCTTTTTCTTCTATTCCAAAGAAAATATATCCCCCACAATTATTTGCCATGCCTTGAATTGGTTTAAGAACTTTGTCCCAATTCTTGAAACCATGAAAACTTTTTTTAAATTCAATTTTTTCATTTTCTTTTATATGTAGCGTTAGATTTGTATGACTCAGCAAACTCTCTAGCCCATCTGCTTTAAGCTCGAAAGTGCTATATCTTTCCAAAAAATCTCGAGCTTCTCTTTCGCTTAACGCCATGATTTCTTTCCCAATACGCCCCTGCTTAATATCTGGAATACGCCCGCTATTTATGTGATTCTTTATATTTCCTCGATAGTGGTTAATACATCCTAAAATCTCTTGATTAGGTATCTCTATATCAATAAGCGCCTTAATGATTCCTATTTCATAATCTGTAATATTTGGATTTTTAGACATCAATACACCACATTCACACGCTCGTCGTTGGGGATATTGAGGTTGAGGAAAGATTCTAAGCTATGATTACCATAGCCATCGATGAAAATGGCTCTGTTCTTGTCCTCTAAGATTTTCTCTTCTACTTCTTTGTCAATCCCCACTACACAAAGGATATCTTCACACACAAAGAGCTTGTCTGTCACGATTTCCTCTAATGGGATATGCAAGGGTTTCCCTGCAAAGAGTGCAAGGTTTCTAGCAATGTCTTGGGGAGAAGTGGTGGCACTATGAGGGATGATACTCCCCTCATCACTTAGTCTTGCTTTTTCACTCAATGAATACACGCGATAACCGATATCTACTCCTGAAGTTACAAGCCCCTCGCCCTTGAGCTTCTCCCCTGCACGACTAACTCGCTCAATAGTGATGTCACTAATCTTTGGCTCACTTCTACCTAACTCGTTTTTCACAAAGTCATAAGCTGTTTTGTTTTTGTTCTCATCGATAGGCTCAGGGAGTTGCACTAGGATAAAGCGTCGATTACCCCCATCTTCTGCATTGAGTTCCATTACCGCTTGTGCTGTCGTCCCACTCCCTGCAAAGAAATCAAGAACAAGTTCAGAATCATCATTTGTAGAATGATTGAGAATTGTTTTGATAAATTCCACACCTTTTGGATAGGAAAAATATTCAACCATATTAAACTCAATCAAATCTTTAGTGGCTTTTTGATTCATAAAAATATTATCGGTAAAAGAAAGAGTATTAAATGTTTTAAGCGTCGTTTTTAAATCTTTTAGATATCTTTTATAAATGAAGCTCCTTTCATTTTCTTTATGTTCTTTTTTAAAACAAATTCTCCCTTCATCAATATGTTTTTGAATTGTATTTTTTGAAAAACGCCAAAACATTCCCTTGGGTGGATATTCTTCTTTTCTTGTATATGGATTGGTGATAGCAAAATAATTCATTTCCATTTTTCCGCTTTTGGCACTTGGATCACTTGAAACCCATTCTCCGTTTGGATCATTATCTGGATTTTTGTATTGACTCAAATCTTTTTGTCCTCCAAGTAAGATTGTATAATCTTTGTTTTTTGCATAGCAAAGCAAAAATTCATGCTGATAATTAATTCCAATTTTTGCATCATTTGTTGTGCTTTTTGTCTTTCGTATAAAATCCCCTACAAAATTCTCCTCTCCAAAAATCTCATCACATAGAATCTTGAGATTGGCTTGTTCGTTATCATCAATGCTGATAAAAATCACCCCATCCTCTTTGAGTAAATCTCTAGCAAGTTTGAGGCGTGGGAGCATAAAGCTAAGCCATCCACTATGGCTTCTTGAGCCTGTGATATTGCGAAAAGTCTGAAGTGTCTTGCTCTCTACCTCTTTGCCCTCTTCATCAATCTCAAGCAACCCCACTTCACGCAAAATCTTTCTATAATCTTTTCTGAAGTCATCAGGATAGATGAAGTTTTCACTTTTGGTGTTGTAGGGGGGATCGATGTAAATCATTTTGATTTTTTCATAGTAGGCGGATTTGAGGATTTTTAGCACATCAAGATTATCGCCGATGATGATGGAGTTCCCTGTAGATTCCCTGTCTTTGCCCCTCTCTACTTCTTCACTTAGTTCAAATTCTGTAGGAGTGGTGTAGAGAGTATTGGCTAAACCCTTGCCTGTGAAAGTGAGCTCATAGCCTTGAGCGTTGGAGTGAGGATCAAGTCCCAAAAGCATAGCAAGAGCTTTGAGATTGACATGCCCTTCACTTAGGGTGTCAGGGAAATTTTGCTCTAGTATGGATTTTAGAGGATTATTCTCTTTTGTGCTATCGATGATGTTTAGTCCTTTTTTTTGAGCTTCTTGCTTATCTATCATTTGCTTTCTCCTTGGGTAGCGATATTGTGTAGCAAATCTTTGAGTTCTTGGGCATTGATGCGTGTTTTGAAGTGAATTTTCACACTTTCTCCCAAATATTCTTGAAGTTTTTGGAAAAACTTCTTGGCATAGTCGATCTTTTTTTGCTCTGTGGGCGGGATATCTCTCTCACTCCCATAGCCTTTTGTCTCACAGATAAGGAAGATTTTTTGATCATCTTGGGTACTGATGAGGTAGGCAAAGTCTGGCTCATAGTTTTTATAAGGTGTAGGGATAGAAAATTTAGGAAGTTTGGCATAGACTTGGATTGTGAGGTCATTGATATGCTTTGGATCTTGAGTGATGGCTGTAAGCTCGATTTGACTATCAAAGATTACTTTGTCATAGAGATAGTTTTCTTGTGGTTTGCTTCCCTCATCAATATAGCGTCCTAGCTTTTCACAAAGGATACTTTCTCTTGGATTGCCTTGTGAATCATAGAGCAAATCTTCAGCACTGATTTGAGTCTGGATGAAATCATAGGAGATACTTTGAATGATATTGGAGTGGATTTCATCTTGAATAATAGTTTTAAGTTGCTGAAGAGATTGCTTGGGATTTGTGATGATTTTACTCTGATCAAGAGCTTGATAGACTTGGAGCAAAAAACTAAGAGGAAGTTTTTCACTCTTTGCAAATTCGATGAGATTAGTCATCATCAAAGAGGTGTTGGAATAAAGTTTGGCAGAAAGAATTTCTTCTTTGATTTTTTGTATTTTTCCACTTTGGGGATCATAACGCTTTGTAAGGAGGGTGGTAGTCTCTGAGTTGATTGAAAGAGAATTGAAAGCTTTGGCAATATTTTCTATAAGCGTTTGAGTTTGAATGTCTTTATAGACAATCTTGGCTTTTTGGTTGATACTTTCCCACAGAGTGCGAAACTCGTTTGCAAGCTCTTTTCTTATCCCTGCTGTGGATTTGCGTTTGTTGGCATCATTGGTTTGATTGCGTTTATTGGAGGAGGGTTTGAAGAGATCTAGAGCTCTCAGATAGCTCTCCTCTCTTAGAATTTCCAAAAAGTCTTCTTTTTCATCTCTAAGGACTTCATAGATTGGTTTTATGCACTTATAGAATTCTCTTGTGGTTGCTTCAATCGCTTTACTTCTTTTTCTTAGATGATAGATAAAATCTTCGGCTTCATCTGGAGTGAAATGAAGTTGAGAGTAAAGGATGTTTTTGTGGAGGGTTTTATGATTAAAAACAAAACTTGTGTCTTCAATCTCCTTTTGTAGCTCTTCGATGAATAATCCCTCTTCTCCACTAATAAGCACATCAAGAGCATTGATATCATAGAAGAGATTGTCATCCCCATTGCAGTGAGTGTGGGTGATTCGTTTTCCTTCTTGATTGACTGCAAGCCTTAGCCCTCTTCCGATTTGCTGATGACGACTTGTAGATGAAGTAGAACTTGCAAGTTTGACAAGAGTAAAGATGTTGGGATTGTCCCACCCTTCCTGCAAAGCCCAAACACTAAAGATAAATCTTAGAGGAGTTTTGATAGAGAGAAGTTTTCCTTTCTCTTCTAGGATGAGCTTTACCCCCTCGGCTTCTTTATCATCTTTTGTTCCTTTGTCTCCACTAAAATATCCCCCTGCTACGCAAAGCTCTCCTTTATCGTTGAAGTCTTTGGCTAGATAGGCTCTGTAACTTTCAGAGAGATCGGGGTTGCTTAGGACTTTTTCTCGCTTTTGGATATAGAGTTTTTCAAAGATATTTTTAATCCTTGGGGATTGCCCTCTAAAATCATCAATGTGAGGGATAAAGAAAAGACAAAGAGCTTTTATTCCTTTTTTGAGGAGTTCCTCTTCTTTTTCAAAATGTAAATCTATGGCTGTGGAGATGAGATTAGAGATTTGAGAATCATCTAGCTCATAGGAGGTGGAAAGCTTGTGGATTTCTTCCCCACTGCTTAGGATGATTAAATTGGTTTTGTATTTGATAATATCTTTGCTTTTCCATTGAGGAAAATGCAGTTTTTCTCCAATGTCTTCTCCAAAATATACACTTGCTTTGTGTGTGATGTTGTCAATCACATAAGAAAATATTGCGTTTTTCTCTTTGGGGTGGCTTGAGATCAGTTTGGGTGTAAGTGTATTTTCATAGAGAGTATGGACATTGATTTGTTTGACAAGGTATTCTCTAAAAGCACTGATGCTATCAAGACAATAAGCAAGATTGCTAAGCTTGTGTGGTTCTTCTGTGGGAAATGTCGCACCAAAGCGAAAATAAAGCGTTTGAAAATTTTGAAAAACTTCATCAAACTTTTCACCCTTAAGGAGATGTGGCTCATCAATAAAACAGATGGGCTTCAGTCCAACAATCTCATCTAAAATCGTGGCATTGCTAAAAAGTTTTTCATGCTCTCTTCGCAAAATATTGGTCGAGAGATTTCTCTTTTTCTTCCCATTTTTAGAGTCTTGACTATTTGCTTCTCCTTTGTCTATCGAGCTGTTTGTGAGAATAAGCACAGAGAGCTCATCTGTGTTTTTGATATAGCCATTGATGATATTGCTTAGGGATTTTTCATCGCTGTAATAATAAGCTTTGAGGTGCTTAGAGTATTGAGCGTAAAAATAATCTCTTGTGAGATTGATATTTTGTTTGACAGATTCGGCAATAGCTTTGCGCGGCACAAAGATGATAAATTTGTTTTGAAAATAGTGTTTGTGGAGCTCAAAGATTGTATTGAGATAGGTAAAAGTTTTTCCTGTTCCTGTTTCCATAAGAATATCAATATTTTTTCTATCGCTTAGGGTTTGGATAGGCTGGGGTGTGTGGGAGTAAAAGTTTTTGAAACACTTTTGCAAACTTTGTATATCGTGTGTAGCAAAATCAAAATCTTTTAGAAGCGTGACAATGTTATTGATACAGTCTTGTTGGTATTGTTGAGATTCAAAAATCATCTTTCATTACTTTCATATTTTTTAAAAGCAGAATTGTATCTTTTGTATCTTGATATAGTTGCATTTTTGATCTCTGATCAGAAACTTCTCCCATCCCATCCATCAAGGAATCTGATGCAAAAACCTCTAAGCGTTTATGAGCTCAACACCCAAATCAAATCTATCCTAGAAGAAACTTTTCTTTCTGTCTATGTCCAAGGAGAGATCAGTAATCTCACCTTTCACTCAAGTGGGCATATTTATTTTAGTCTCAAAGATTCTCAGAGCAATATCGCATGTGTTTTATTCCGTGGAAATGCCCAGCATCTCAAAGTTCGCCTTCAAGAGGGGATGCAGATTGAAGTCATAGGTGGGCTAAGCGTCTATCCACCAAAGGGCAACTATCAAATCCTTTGCAAACAAATCCTCTCTTCTAAAACTGGTCAGCTAGCTCAAGCATATGAAGATCTCAAAAAAAAGCTTGAAGTCCAAGGTTATTTTGCACACAAAAAACCCCTTCCCACTTTCCCCCAAAAAGTCGCCCTGCTTACATCAAGCACAGGAGCAGCACTCCAAGATATGCTCAAAATCGCCCAAAAACGCTGGAGATTGACACAATTTGTCATCATCAATACCCTTGTGCAAGGAGAGCAAGCCAAATACTCGATCACTCAAAATATCGCACTTGCTGATTCTATGGGATTTGATTGCATCATTTTAGCTCGTGGCGGAGGCAGCCAAGAAGATCTATGGGCCTTCAATGAAGAAATGGTTGCTGATGCCATCTTTCAAGCCCAAACCCCCATCATCTCAGCAATTGGACATGAAAGCGATGTTTTGATCAGTGATTTTGTCGCTGATTGGCGCGCACCCACTCCAAGTGGAGCGATCGAGCTTTTGCTCCCTGATCAAACCCAATGGCTTTATGCACTCCAAGAGATGAGAGAAACCCTAAGCCATCGCTTTGAACAAATCCTCTCAAATCGCTCCCTCTTGCTCTCTTCCCTCCAAGAGCAATATAAGCTAGCAAATCACACACACAAACTCAAACTTCAAGAAGATGCATGCACACAGATTGGGCAAATGCTCCAGCTCAAGCTTCATACACTACTTCAACACAAAGAACAAGAGCTTCAAGCACTCAAAACTCTTTTTGGCTCATCCAATCCCATCAAAAGATTCCAAGATGAGCTCTCTACACTCAGACAATTATTTATCTCTTATGATCCCGCACAAAAACTCAAAAATGGCTATGTCCAACTCACAAAAAATGGGAAAATCATCCAAGCAGAGGAGATCAAAGAGAGAGAAGTCTTTGAGCTTACAAGCCCAAAGATCACATTCAAAGCTCAAAGATTACCAGAGAGCTAACTCAATATCTTTTGAGTTTTCAAAGCTTTTTGAGCTTCCATCAAGGCTATATTCGACTGCCAATCCGTATTTGACCACAGCACGCCCATTTTCCTTGATTTTGAGATTCTGATAGAAAGTTGCTGGAAGTTTGATTGATCCAATATTTGGCATTTTGGCTCGTGGTGCGACATTGATATTGACCTGAATAGAGCCAAGCAAATCTCCATTGAAATACACTGCTATTTGTGAGATCTTCATAAATTGTGCTGTTTTATTGACAACTCCAACCGGTACCGTGCTTCTTCCAAGTAAAAAAGATTGAGCAGAGAGCATCAAATCGGGATTATCAAAGCTCACTGATGGCATTGATTTTTTGGAGAGGATAAATCTAGCTGGACTATCTCCTCTTTTGTTCTTGATATACATATCCGCACCATTATCTAGCAAAAGCTTGATCATCTTTCCATTTTTATTCATAATGGCATGATAGAGCGCTGTATTACCTTGTGTGTCTTGAGCATTGACATCTGCACCATTGCTAAGCAAAACTTTGGCCAATGTAACATCATTGACCTTTTTACCAGCAGCTTTAAGCAAAACAGTCTCTCCATAACTTTTGGCATTGACATCTGCACCTCGATTGATCATCAACTCTACGATATCTGCCCATCCACTTCGACAAGCATTATAAAGAGGTGTCATCCCTCTCCAACGCGAATTCAGATCTCCTCCACGCGTTATCCCCTGTCTTACAGTCGTATAGTCATCGCTAAACAAATACGCATCCCAACGACTACTTGCCATCAAAAAAGTCAAAGTCAAACAACACAAAAACACCAACTTTTTCATCTACACTCCTTATCTCAAAAATTCTTTAGATAATTGCTGGATTTTATTAAAGATTTCAACAAATTCACAACCATAGATTCGCGTCTGTGCAATAGAGGTCATAAAATTTGTATCTCTCTCAAAGCGTGGAACAAGATGCCAGTGAAGATGCTCAGGAATCCCAGCCCCTCCAGCACTTCTGATATTGATCCCACTATTGATCCCTTGAGCACCAAAGGCATAGAGCATCTCACAACCTTTGCGCGTAAGTTTGGCTAGATGCGACCATTGCTCTAGATTCAACAAATGAGGAGAATCAATATGCATATGAGGGATAAACATCAAATGTCCAGGGGTATAAGGATAGAGATTCATCACCCCAAAACAAACTTCATCACGATAAAACACATAATGCTCTTCATCTTTGTGAGCTTCTTTTGAAATCTCACAAAACACACATTCTCCAGAGACACCATGCTTTAAATAATGGCTTCTCATCGGAGCATATAAAATATCCACAACCTCCTCCTTAAATATAGCTTGGTGCATCATTGGCAAAAAGCACCAAATCACCCTCTTTGAGAGATGCCTTGAGTGTGTTTTCCATAGCATCTTTATCTTTGAGCAAGATCTTTTTGGCATGCTTGATCTCTTGAGAGAGAATCTTGGCATTGAGCTCTCCAGTGATGATCACTACATCAAATACTTTATCAATCTCTTGTGCCAAACAGACATTCATCTCATCTGTGCTCTCAATGATCCCTGGTGTGACAATCACCTTGCGTCCTTGATGCTCTGAAGAGATTTTGATCGCCTCTTTCATTCCTTCAAGATTCCCATTAAAGCTATCATCCAAGATCACCTTTCCTCCAACCTCACTTTTACTTAAGCGATGCTCCACACTCTCTAGTCTCCTCACGCGATTTGCAATCTCATTGAGGTTAAGGCCGATCTTTTGAGCCATCTCAATACAAAGCGCGATATTATGAGCATTGAAACTTCCCAAAACCTTCGTCTCAAACTGATACCATTCCCCCTCAAGTAGCATGTCAAATTTTGTGCCCTGAAGTGTTGAGCTGATTCTATCAATCTCTCCTTTGGCTCTATCAGCATATCTTGGGAGATTTTCAGGCATAGGATTGCTTCTCTCAATCAATGCACATTTTAAGCGACTAGATCTCAAAGCCTCAAATTTAGTCTCCACAATTTGATCCAATGATTTGAAATATTCCAAGTGCTGAGGCCCTATTTTGCCAATAATGACAAACTGGGGATTCAAAAACTCAGCAATCTCAGCGATATCTCCCCTCTGCCTTGCACCTGCTTCTACGATATAAAAATCACTTTGTAGATCAAGATTTGTATTGATATCAGCTACGATACCCTTGAGTGTATTGACACTTCTTGGTGTTGCTTGCACACGAAATCTGGCTTTGAGAATCTGATAAAGATAGTTTTTGATACTTGTTTTTCCATAGCTTGCGGTGATTAGGATGATCTTGAGTTGTGTCATCGAAGCAATTTTTTCGCGTGCAAGCTTTTTGTAGCGATTAAAAAGCATCATTTCAGACAAATCCGAACATAGCAACGCAAACCCCAAAGCCATGACAAAAGATCCAAACACTTCTCCATAAACAAGCTCAAGTCCAGCATCAACAGAAGCAAACAAGGCCAAGATCCCAAAAAATCTCCAAACACGCCCAGTCCATTTAAGCGGTTTATCCAATCTCAATATCCAATAAACAAAGATCGGCAGATACAAACCAATCAATGCAAAATAAAAGTAAGTTACCCACCCCATATAAGCACTGAATCCATAAGCAATGAGAGGAAAAACAAAATAAAACAAATGCCAAGAGCGTTTGTGATGTTTGGTCAAAACACGATAAAGGCTATAGTTATACCACTGAAGATTGTTCATCAAATAATATGCCAAAACAAACAAAAACACATAATCTAGGGCAATCAGCCATACACTACTCAACGCTCTTCCTCCATCTCTGAATCTGATCATCTATCTCTTTTGCATATTTCAAAAAGAAATAATGATCTCCCTCAAAAGCAAGAAAATGACTTAGATGTATCAAAGAAGCGATCTTTTCTCCACTTACAAGAGAAGTCGCACGATCTTGTGTACCCCAAAAGATATAAGTCTTTGATGGCAAAGAAGCAAAGATTGATGAAAAATCTTCATCAACCACATTTTTAAATGTCTGATACATACCCTCATTTAAGCCATTGGCATCTTTTGATCTCAATCCCTTATAAGAAAACCCAATCTTTTTGACAAATTTTGCAAGATAAATTTTGGCTTTGATTTTGAGAGGTTTTGGCTCAATGATCCCAGCAGAGCTGAGCAAAACTAATTCTTTAGGAGCCAAAAGCGCAGCAACTTTCCCTCCAAAGCTATGCCCAACAATCATATTCTCCAAAGGATCAATCTGCAAAGATTCAAAAAAGATTTTTAGAATCTGTGCATATTGAGTGGTCTTTAGCGCAATGTGGTTTTGACTCTGCCCAAAACCTGGCAAATCAATATAGAGATGATTAAATCCTTCAAAACAATGGCCAAAAGCCTGTTTCATCAATCCCTTATTACTTCCCCAACCATGCAAAAAGACAATCCATCGATCCATCTGATGATCGATCATCTCATAGGCAATCTCAAATCGATTCCCCTCAAATTCCAAAAATTTCTTTGCCAACTTTAAGCCTTCCCTTTGGCTCTTTGAATCTTGTGGATATATGCATAATTTCCACTAATCTCACGCATCAATGGAAGAGAGATCCCAGCAACAACAGATGAAAAATCTTCAAAGAGATAATTAGCCATAGAACCAGGGATTGGATTGATCTCATTGAGGTATACCTCTCCATCGATCACAAAAAAATCACAGCGAATGATTGCCCCCTCAAAGCAATTTTCATAAAGCTTGATGAAATTCTCTCTCAAACTTTGCTCAAGAGCTTCAGAGATTTCAGCCCTCAATACTTGCTCTGTGCGTGAAAAATCCAAATATTTATTTTCAAAATTTAAAAAATCTGCCTTCTTTGGCTCTTCCACGATTGAAAATACGATCTTACCCTCATGATCTCTATACCCTGCTAGATTATACTCTCTAACTCCCTCCACAAAAGGCTCAACAATAATGCGATCATCATACTCAAATGCACAATCTAGTCCATAAGCAAGACCTGCTTCATCCCTCACCACATTGACACCAATAGAGCTTCCCAAACGCGATGGCTTGATGATCGCAGGATAGTGCTTGAGTGATATCGGGGGATTCTGCACAGAAAATACCTCATATCCAAGCACTTTAACTCCCCTAGATTGAGCATAGAGCTTAGTGAGCTCCTTGTCATAGCTCAAGATACAAGCTTCTTTTCTTGGAGCGATAAAAGGGATGCGATAAAATTCCAAGAGCGAAGAGAGCACCCCATCTTCTCCATCACCTCCATGCACCACACTCAAAACCCTCTCCACTCCAAGTTTTTTATCCCCCAAAAATCCAGCACTCACAAAATCCCCATAAGTTGGCATAAGCTTCTTGCACTGCTTATATGCTCCAGAACTAAAGGTATTTGACTTCATCTTTTCTTTGGGGATGAGAAAAAACTGATGTTCATAATCTAGAAAAATAAAATGAGTGATCTCTAGAATTTTTGAAAGCGAAATTGCACTGACAATGCTGATCTCATGCTCATAACTTTTCCCCCCAAAAATCAAACTCAATTTCATTCTTCTTCCTTTAATAAAAATAAAATCTTCTTTGGATTCACACTCTCACCTTGAGCGATACAAATCTCTTGAATCTCTCCATCCTTGGGTGCAAGAATCTCATTTTCCATCTTCATCGCCTCAATCATACCAAGCACTTCTCCACACTTCACCCTTTGATTGGCTTGGACAAAAATCTTGGTGCATACTCCACTCATTGGAGCAAAGATCGCGTTTTCCTGAAAGATCTCCTCATCCATCTCTGATGCACTATCCATAGCAGAGATTCCAACCTCTCTCTCTTCTCCATTGATTTTTAGATGGACCTTGCAAGATTGCACATCCAAGATCTCCACCTCATAGCGCTCTCCTCCACTTTGAAGTTCAAAATATCTGCCCAAGTTTTGAGAATCTTGATGCAAAAGATCTTGGGGCTGTTGCTTATCTTTTTGCTCCAAGTATTGACGCGCCATCTCTCCAAATAATGCATAAGAGATCACATCACTTGGCTTTGTTGCAAATCCTCTGCTCTCTTGGATCGCCCTTGGCATTTCATCTTCTAGATTCTTCTCTGCTTCTCCTACTCGCTCTTTGAGAGATGGAGAGATGGGGGCTGGTGTTTTGCCATAGAGTCCTAAGATAAGATTTTTTGATTCTGTTGTGAGTGTTTTGTAGCGCTCATTCTGCAAGACATTTAGCACAGCCTGAGTCCCCACGATCTGACTAGTGGGAGTGACCAATGGAATGTATCCAAAATCTTTCCTCACCTCAATAATCTCTTGTGCAACCTCTGGCATCCTATCAAGTGCATTTTGTTCTTTAAGCTGAGTGGCAAGATTGGAGATCATTCCTCCTGGGATTTGAGTGCTCAAGATCTCTGTATCAATTTGATTAAAACTTGATTCATACATCGCATATTTTTGACGCACTTTTTTGAGAATCTTAGAAGCCTGCTCCATTTTTTCAATCTCTAATCCAGTCTCCCATGGTGTCTCTTGCAAGGTCGCAACCATCGCCTGAGTGCTTGGATGAGATGTACCTCCACTTAGAGCACTATTGCTTAAATCCAAGATATCTACTCCAGCCTCCAGTGCTTTGAGATGAGTTCCAAAGGCAAATCCTGTCGTGCTATGCACATGAAGTGCAATACTAGCCCCCGTCTCTTCTTTGATTGCCTTAATCAACTCATAGCCCTCAAAAGGCTTAAGCAATCCAGCCATATCCTTGATCGCCAAACTCTGACACCCCATCGCCAAAAGCTCTTTGGCATAAGAGACAAAAAACTTTCGGTGATGCACAGGTGAAGTGGTATAACAAATCGCACCCTGAGCATGTTTGCCCTGATTGCAAATGGCCTCAATGCTGACTTTGAGATTGGAAGCATCATTGAGCGCATCAAAAACTCTAAAAATATCAATCCCCGATTCACTACTTAAGCGGATAAATTCCCTCACTACATCATTGCCATAATGGCGATAACCGACAAGATTCTGCCCCCTAAGCAACATTTGCAGCGGAGTTGTTTTGAAAATTGCCTTAAAGGCACTAAGTCGTTCAAATGGATCTTCATTGAGATACCTCAAACACGCATCATAAGTCGCTCCACCCCAAACTTCTACGCTATAAAATCCGATGTCTTCAAAGATTTTGGCAGCCTCAAGCAAGTCCTGTGTCATCACGCGAGTCGCCAAAAGAGACTGGATTCCATCCCTGAGTGAATTTTCTGTGATTTTGATTTGTTTCATTTGATGTATCCCTTTGTTGATTAAAAGGCCTCAATTTTATCAAAGCTTTTGGGCTGATGGCTTTGTTTTGGCAAGTTTAGAGACTAAAGACAAGTTTTGTGCAGTTTTTTTTGTCTTGAAAACCAAGAAAAGTGAGATCACTCAAATATTTCCAAATCTCATCAACACTCTGATGCTTAGCGATCTCTCGCAAAACCAGTCCTCTGTAATACTTAGCATAATGGCTGATTTTCTTGCCATCTTTTAAGAACTCAAAAGTCACATAATGTGCTTTGGGGACATAGAGTTTCTGATAAAACTCTGCCCTCAAATCCACAATCAAATCATCTCCACAAAGTAAGTCAATTTGATCTTGAGATTTTTGATAGATGGCTTTTGTGCTCACTCCCTCAAACCCTTCTCCCTGCTTGAGTTTATAAAAAGGCAGGATTTCTCCAGCTCTCACCACCCCAAAAAGATTGCTAAAAATCAACACAGATTCCAAAACAAAATCTTGCTCTCTTTTATCCAAAGAAGCAAAATCTAACGCCTCATAAGCCACACCGCTATAACACTCAATCGCTCTCATCGTATGAGCTTGTAGTGAAGATTCTCTAATCTTTTCAAACTCATCTATTTTCTTAATCCCCCATAATTTTTGCAATTCCTCCACACTTGCAGATCGCACAAAATGCAAATACTGCTGATGAAGTGAAGCAATGTGTGGAGAAAGCATATCTTTCTGCCTCGAATATGCCTTACCCTCACTAGGAGAGAAGAGAATCTTCACAATCTACCTCCATAGCATTCCACTCTCATCTGATAAAGCTTGTAGGGAAACTGATTGATTGTGATTTGAAAATCTTGTGATTTACCCTGTTTGATCTCTTGAGCGATCTCGTATTTGTATTGTTTATAAGGCAAGAAGGCATTCAAAATCTTATGTTTCCAAGAATCAGATGGACGCAAAATATCCAAAACAAAAAAACACTTTCCAATCTGTCCCCTTCCTTCATTATAAACAAGACCATCAACAAAAAAAGTAGGGCTATATTCCAAATGCTTAGCCATCTTGTATTCAACTCTATTTTTATAGAGAATATTTTGATTGATCCATACAATAAAGATTGGCGTGGCTAGCAGCACACTCCAAGCACATACTTTAAAAAATTGAGGGATACCAAACCTCACTCTTGCCAAAATACAAGCCACAATATACAAAAGAGCAAAGAGTAAAAAACATCCAAAAAAGATCAATAGATCAAAATAACTCAAGAGGGAGGAGATCTGGATGATCCCCTCTCGAGCTTGATAGATCCATTGACTAAGAGTATTCATTCTTATCTATTTGTGCTAGTGGATTTTTGCTTATTTTTAGAATCAACCCAAATATTAGGCACAGCTCCACCAGGAGTGAGGAAAATTTGTGCATTTTTATTGACTTTTAGTGCTTCATTGAACTTGCCTTGAGTTTCAATCTGACGCAATTCCAAAAGTCTTGAAGTCAAACTATCAGCGATTGTTTTATTGGCCTTGCTTTGAGCATTGGCCTCGATCAAAATCGCATCAGCCACACCTTGTGCCCTCACTCGATTTGCCTCTGCTTCACCTCGTGCTAGAGCGGCAACCTTCTCTGCTTCTTGCTTGGCTCTCTCAACTTCATATCTCACACGCTCTGATTCTTGGCGTGCAATTTGGACTTTTTCAATCTGCTCTTTGATATTGTTGGGAAGCACGATCTCTCTAAGCTGAACGGAATCAAGACTGACAGGAGAGTTGGGGAGCTTAGCAATCTCATCTTGAATATTTGTGCTAATCATTTGAGCAATCTCATTTCTTTTGATGGGAAGCTCTTCAGCAGGATAGCGCCCTACTACACTTCTTACGACATCACGCACCACAGGATTGATGATCTTTTGCTCCCAAGAAAGTCCATAAGTTGCGATAGTTTGTGGGACTTTAGTTGGATTGAGCGAATACTGCACGGTGAGCTCAATTGAGACAGAAAGTCCCCTAGAATCCATCACAGAAATTGCATCATTTCTAAAAATCCCTTGATTTTTTCCCATCACTCCCATATCCTCTGTGCGAGAAAAATTGATGATTCTCACCCGCGTATCCACCACAATTACATTTTGTAGAATTGGCACAAAGAAATGAAATCCAGGCTGCAATGGGGTGTTGTCATATTTTCCAGCAGTCACTTTGATCCCCACCTCACCAGAGTTGATCACTACAAATGGTCGTGCCAAAACCAAAAGCACGACAATCACCACCCCAGCGATCAAAAATCCAAGCTTTTTCCCTCCAAAATCAGGCGTGAAATCACGCTTAGGTGTCTCCCTCCTAGGTTCTCCTTGGGGCTTTTCCTCTCGATTCATATTTTTTTTCTTCAAATGCTCATTTAGATCAATTGGCATCAGTTTCTCCTTGAATATAAGTTAAAAAATGTAAAAAATCAGGATCTTCTCCACCTGCAACTTGGCTAAATCTCTCCTGAATCCATCGTGTCTTGGGAAAATCATCCCCAATCTTGCGGAAATCTAGCTCAACAACTGGCGTAATCTCAGCAGCAGTTCCGACCAAAAAACATTCATCAGCTGTATAAATCTCATCGCGTGTAATTGCTCTTTGAGTGAGTTTATATCCTTCTTTTTGAATGATTTGCATCACGCTCTCTTGTGTGATTGAGCAAAGCGTATTCTCCCATGGAGGTGTGATAAACTCATCTTTTTTCACTACGAACAAACACTCACTGCTTGCTTCAGTCACAAAGCCAGAATCATCAAGCAAAATACACTCATCAAACCCGCATTTATATGCCTCATAACGCGCTAGCTGAGAGTTGAGATAATTGCCTGAGACCTTGGCTTTTAGAAATCCTGATTGATTAGATGGGCGTCTAAAAGAGCTAGTTTTCACTCTGATGCCACGACTTTGTGCATCTTCACCCAAATATCCATCCCATTCCCAACATGCCATCATCACCTCAATAGGAGAGTGGTAATGTGCCACCCTCAAATCTCCATATCCCAAATAAATCAAAGGACGGATATAAACACTTTTATCCCCCCTAAAAGTATTTTTCCTCACAAGTTCAATTTGAGCCTTACAAAGCTCATCAAATCCAAAAGAGCAATCAAGGGCGACAATCTTGGCAGAATCTAGCAGTCTTTGAGTATGCTCTTGAAGACGAAAAATAGCCAATCCCTTATCTGTCGGATAGGCTCTCACCCCCTCAAATACAGCATTTCCATAATGCAAGCTATGACTCAAAAGATGGGTAGTCGCTTCCTTCCAAGGAATAAACTCACCATTCTTCCAAATCCATTGTGACTGGGTCAAATCAGCCTCCTTTTTTAAAAGTGTTTCCATCATATTGAAGACAAAGTTTTGAACTACTTATATGTCTCAGTTTCTCCTCTGTCAATTTCTTCCATGTTTTTAAAGCTTCTCTATGTTCAGGTTTTTGTTCATCAGTCTTAACCGGTATTCCTCGTGATGAAATAATACATAGAATCTTCTCCTGCGTTCCTAGTTGAGGATATCGCTTAAGACTTGCCTCAATTTGATCTACAGCTTTTTTTAGATCGTTCCCTTTTAATTCAAGAAAAATCGCCCTACTTCTATCTTGATTAAAAATGATATAATCACATCTTATTGCATCATTTTTTTTCTTTTCTATACAGTCATCAAGTTTGGCTTTATAAAAAGATTCATTGTTATCTATTCTTAATTGAAATTTCTTTTTCTTTTCTTCGCAAACTATTAATTGTCCTCCAAGCTCACAACAAAGACTATCCTCTTTGCAACCAAATTCAATACTTTTTTCCTTAAAAGGACATTCAAGTTTTACAACATTGCACTTCAATCTTTCATCTCCAACTCCAAATCAATAAGTTCATCAAAAACATCTCTAATCTCATCAGATACTCCATCAATTTTTTCTGCCAATATTAACCCCTCATTCTCTTCTTTGCAAATTGAATACACCTCTCCATTTTCCACCATAAAAGCATCAAACTCTTTTGGATTGAGCCAATATTTTTCATCAACAATCTTCTTAATTTTTTCTCTTAGTGATGGAAATTCTTCTGCAAGTTTGTAAGCCTTAAGAAGACAATTGAGTGAAGTAAGGATATAAGGACTATGCGTTGAAAAAGCCATTCTGATGTTTTTATCTTTCTTGAAAGTGAGTGCTACAAGATAATCCACCAATCTCTTCTGAGCTGTTGGAAATAAACTCAGCTCTGGCTCTTCAATAAAAAAACTTAGGCGATATTCTAAATTCTCTATTCTTTGCATCTCCACATTAACTTTTAAAAAAATTTTAAGCTTATCAAGCGTATCTTTCATATCGTTCAAAATAGGTTTCATTTTTTTTGCACTAAATTCGTTTTTCTTGTCCTCCTTAAGAACGGCATCCATTTTTTTCATTCTTTCTGGTAAATCTTCTAAAATAGTAATCTCTTCCTGTTTTATTTTACGATGAAATTCCAAGTCAGAAAATTGCCTTTTTGCTTCATCATAGTTTTGAGCATAAAACGAAGTAATTGTTTCGATAATTGAAGCTGATTTCATTCCAGAAGAAGCATTGTGAAATCGAATTGAGCCATCTTTATTCTCAAGATAATAGACTGGACGAATCCCTTCCGTTTTTTGAGAGAGCCAAATATCCATTGTCTCTATATTTATCCTTGCACCATTTGTAAAACTTTTATCCGTAGCCTTAAAAAAATCTTCATATGTCTTCTCTAGGTGATAAGGAAACTTTGAAACCCTCATTTGCTGATTAAAAACCAAAGGGAGGATAATTCGATCATCGGCAATAAAGGAAACTTTTTCATAGATTACCTCTCCCTCACTTTTATATTTAGAACAATCAAGTTTATATCCTCCATTTTTGCAACTAATTTCAACAACAGATTCTCCGACACAATAAATTGCCTTACTTTCAAAAACATTTGAATGAAATAATCCAAACTCTTCGCTCACACAAAAATCTAGCAACCCAGACTGCCTTAAAATTTCTCGACAATCATCAAACTTGTATTCAGAATCAATAGAAAGTTTTTTATAAATCCAGCGAAAGAGTGAGAGAAGTTTAAGCACAACACTCTTTCCACTTCCTGAATCTCCGATAAAAACCATCATCTTTTTTATTTCAATTTCAGCAGAAGCAATAGGTCCAAAATTTTTAATCACTAATTTTTCTTTCATTTCCTCACTCCACTCCGCCAAATTCTAATGCACGGATTCTATCTAAACTCATTTTATGTCTCACTCTTTAATGCTTCACTTTTCTCCAGTAGCTCAAAATAAATCATCATCTTTTCTTCATAGATCCCCCTTAGTTCTTCTAGCTCTCCAGCAATCACAGAAATCCCTTTTTTTTGATAAAGATTTGGATCACTTAGCTCATACTCAAGCTCTCTGATCTTACTCTCCATCTCTTCAAGCTCACTAGGCAACAGATCTAGCAATCTTTGGTCTTTATAGCTGAGTTTGACTTCCTTTTTCTTTTCTTCTTTTCTCTCACTCTTTTCTGTCTCCCCCAAAGCGATCTCTTGCTCAAGTTTCTCATACTGAGCTAGCTCTTTTTTGTCTTCTAGATATTGACTATAGCTTTCATAATACTCATGCACAACCCCCGACCCCTCAAAAACAAACAGTCTCTCTGCCACCTTATCTACAAAATAGCGATCATGACTCACAATCAATACGCAGCCATCAAAAAGAGCTAGATTCTCTTCCAAAATATTAATCGTTGCGATATCCAAATCATTGGTCGGCTCATCCAAGATCAGACAATCATATTCTTTTGTAAAGAGCAATGCCAAGGCTAGGCGATTTTTCTCTCCTCCACTTAGATTGGCAATCTTTTGATTGAGAAATTCCTTGGGAAAAAGAAAATTTTTGAGATAGCCAAATACATGCATATTTTTCCCCCTCACATCCACTCTATCCCCACCAAAAGGACAAAAAGTCTCTAAGATATTTTTCTCATCATCTAGCATCATTCGATGTTGATCAAAATACCCTATCCTAATCTCTCCTCGCTCAAGTTTTCCCCTCATAGGCTGATCCACACCCAAAAGCACTTTGAGAAGACTGCTTTTCCCGCTTCCATTCTTCCCCACAATCGCAATCTTATCTCTTTGCAAGATTCTAAAACTCAAATGCTCAAAGAGGATTTTATCTCCCATTTTTTGCGTGATCTCCTTGGCTTCAAAAAGCATTTTTTTATTGTTTTTGCCTTCAGTGCGATTGAATGCTTTCTGCTCTCTTTGAAGCTCAAGCTTCATTTTGTGGATGATCGATGGGTTGGATTTGGCCTTTTGGCGCATCTCTAACACTCTTTTTTTGCGCCCTTCATTACGCTTTAGTCGTGCTTTCACTCCTCTTCTAAGCCACTCTTCTTCATTTTTGAGAAGCTTAAGAAGCACTTCATGCTCCCTACTCAAAGCGCGTAGTAATTCTTCTTTTTGTGCAAGATAACTCGCATAGCCTCCATCAAAGCTAGCAAGCTTTCCATTCTCTACTTCCACCACACGCGTTGCAAGATTCTCAATAAAGTAGCGATCATGACTGATGAGCACAAGTGTAGTTTTGAGCGCTAAGAGCTTTTGCTCAAGGAATTCCACCATCTCCACATCAAGATGATTTGTCGGCTCATCAAGAAGCAAAATATCACATTTTTGAAATAGGATTTGTGAGAGTGCGACGCGCTTTTGCTCTCCTCCACTCAAGGAAGCAATACTGCGATATTTAAACTCATGTAAAGAAAATGCATCAATCACTTCCTCTACTTTGGCATCCAAATCCCACGCATTTAGTCCATCCAAAACTAGTGTCAGCTCTTCATATTCTTTGAGTAGATTCTGATCATTGGGCGTGTTTTGTAGAGCTAAATTGACCTCATGGAGTCGTTTGTGAGTGGATTTGAGCTCGACTAAGCTTGCCTCTATCGCCTCTTGAACGCTCAATGCTGGATCAAACTCTGGAATCTGAGGCAAATATGAAAGCTTAAGATTATTTTGGATGATTCTCTCCCCCTCATCCAAATCACACTCTTGCAATAAAATCTTTAAGAGAGTGGATTTCCCACACCCATTCTTACCCACAATCGCGATTCTCTCTCCCTCTTGAATCGAAAATGAAACTGAAGAGAGAATGATTTTGAGATCAAAAGCCTTGGAGGCTTCACAAAGTGACAAAAGTGCCATTTAGGAATTTAGCTCTCTATAATGCTTGTGATACACATCCTGCATCTGCCCCTCCAATCTCTCATACCAATCCTCCCCAACTTCCAAGGGATCAAATGACTTGAGGGCAACAATCCTCATTTTGTTTCCTCTACTTTGCATCATAGAGCTATCATAAATCCGACTAGAATTCACCAAAACAACAGGCTGAACACGCAATTTGAGTTTCTCAGCAATCATTTTTGCTCCATTTTTAAATGGCAAAAATTTGCTCTCATCCTTGCATCGCGTCCCTTCAGGAAAAATCACAAGAGGTCTCCCCTCTCCTAGTGCTCTTTTGGATTCTTTAAAAATATGAAGCAAACTGGATCGATCTTCACGATCGATTAGAATCATTTTCGGTCCCTTCAATGCATAACCATAGAAAGGAATCTCACCGAGCTGTTTCTTGGCAATCCAGCAAGGATTCTGTGGATGCAATCCTTCAAGAACGATGATATCTACAGCGGATTGATGATTGAGCATCAAAATCTCAGCCCTTTCATCAAAGGCTCCATAAATCTCGAGCTCAAAACGATTAAATGGGAAAAATATCCTACACCATGTGCGTGCAAAACGCGAATTATTCTTCCTCTCTGAAAACTTCATAAAAAACATAATGATTGCCAATCCTATGGCAATGCTCAATGTCGCAACAATCCCCCTAAGCTTACTGGCACTCATCTTTTCTCACCCATCCAATCCTAGAATCTTCAAGCTTGATCTTATAAAACCCTCCATGCCCCCCAATCACCTCCACCCTCAGAGGAAAACTCACACTTTGCATCAAAGTTGAATTTTGTGTTGGCAAGATTGTGATCTTGGCATTAGGTTTGAGCACAACTTCTCTCACACCCAAGATTCCATAAATCCAAAATACCAATAACACTACGCTAGTAAGAATTAAAATCCAAAAAATTCGCCTATATGAACGCAAGAAAAAAGCCAAAACTAGCAATGCCACAACCAAAAGAGCCAAAACAATATTGCTAAAAATCAAAAAATTATTTTTGGGCTCCAAATCACTCTGTGTGCTCACACGATCGCTTTGAAGCACGATAGGAATGATCTTCTCTTCATATCGCAAGGTCGTGAGATTGAAAAATGTGAACTTTAACTCTTTGAGATGTGCTGGTAGCACACAATAATACATCGCCCTCATTCTTCCATCATCTTGCTCAATAACTTCTTCATGAAATCCCTGTTTTGTGATTTCCTTAAGCTTAAAATCCTCAAGATTCCCCCTCTTGCTCTCTAGATCAAACACCATAATATTATTCCACTCATCATACTTCTTGGCTCTGACATTGCTGACTCTCAGATCTTCACTCAGCACCCCTGTATATTTCTCTCCATCCAAAGCAATAGCTTCAAATTTTTTTCCCTTATTTTCATCACTATCAGCATAGCTCCCATCTTGAGAGATCGCCATAACTTTCAATGTGGGGATAGCAAAATTGGGAGCTTTGATCTTGTAAATAAAGGTATTTTCATATGAATCATCTTCTTTTTTGATCCAGCTTGAATTGGGATTGAGAATCTCAACTCCATCAGCTAAGACCTTATTGGAATTGGGGATAAACTCCACATCCATCAGCGAAGCGCCAGAAAAAAGCAAAAGACTATATTTGAGCTGTATTTTTTGTCCTACATAAAACTCCTCCCCCTTATCCAAAGGAGTAAGCAAACGCAAATAAACAATCTTAGAATGCCCAGAGGCAATAAGCGAGCCAATGATCAAGGCAAGCAAGAAAAGGATTTTTCTCATTAAAATGCCTTATTTTTTCTCTTGCTTTGTCTCAATTACACCCCAAGTCTTAAGCACATCAACACCTACTTTGAGCTGATTATCTTTCATCAGCATCTCAGGAGTGATAGTTTTTTCTTGAGTTTTAGTTTTTTTATTTTCTTTTTTGGACTGCTTATTTTTGCCCTCATCAAGCTTTTCTAATTCGCCCTCCAAATGTTTTCTCAAATCCGCCTCTTTGATCTCTAGAGCGTTTTTATCACCCTGAGGGACATCTCCATAAAATGCTTCAATATCAGGCTTGATTCCTACAGCCTGAATCGTGCGTCCACTAGGGAGATAATACTTGGCAGTTGTCAGTTTGAGACCATCTGTTTTGCCAAGAGGAATCACGACTTGCACACTTCCTTTGCCAAAGCTTTGCTCACCCACCAAAACAGCCCTTTTATGATCTTGCATCGCTCCTGCGACAATCTCACTAGCGCTCGCGCTTCCACCATTGATCAAGACAACCATCGGAATCTCTGCATAAGGGGCTTTTCCATTGACACTGAAGGCGACATTATCTTCCTTGGTGCGACCCTTTTGGGAGACCACCACACCATTTTTGATAAACAACTCCGAAAGCTCCACTGCCTGATTGAGCAATCCTCCTGGATTATTGCGGAGATCAAGGATGATTCCTTTGATTTTGCCTGCCTTTTTGAGCAATTTTTCTACACTGCTTGAGACATTTTTGTCAAAAGAACTCACACGGATATAATAAAAATCAGTTCCATCAATCTTGCGACCAAAGACAGAATCTACCTTGATGATATCTCTCTTTAGATCAAATACAAGTGGCTTGCTCTCACCTTTGCGATAAATAGTGAGCTTGAGTGATGTTCCCTTCTTTCCTCTCATAAGATTCACCGCATCATCGATCCCCATATTGAGCGTGCTTTTGTCATTGATTTTCAAAATCACATCCCCTGATTTCATCCCCGCCTTATCCGCTGGAGAATCATCAAGAGGAGCGATAACTGTCAAGGCATGATCTTTGAGTCCAAGAGTGATGCCAATCCCCCCAAATTCACCATCAGTCTGAGCTTTAAGATCTTTGAATTTTTTTTCACTCAAATAAGCAGAGTGTGCATCAAGATTTGCTAAAAGCCCCTCGATTGCCTTATCCACAATCTCATCGATCTTGACTTCATCGACATAATGATTTTCGACAAGATTGATCACCTTGCGAAGTTTTTTGTAAGGCTCAAGGCGATTTTGGGCTTGCTCTTTTTCACTCTTTTCTTGAGAATTAGAAACAGCCAAAGCCACCCCACCAACAACAAGTGACAAAACAAAAAAGATCTTTAAAAATAAAGTTAGATTTTTCTTCACAATCATTCCCTTTGCAAAAATCAAAATTAGGATCGTATTCTATCACTTACAAATAGAGAATAAATCAGCCTCTTGATACTTCTGAGGGGAATATAAATAAAGGGGATTTTTTCTCTCAAAAAGACTCGGATATTAAATCCTTCAAATTTATGAAGCAAGATTTGAATCTGGATGCGCAAGGCATTGGGCTTATATCCATAGCTTTGGATCTGATCACACATCTCTTGAGTCTTGTAAGGATCGATTGATCCAAACCAATGCTTGCGTGAAAATATAAACACAAGAGCCCTAAAAGCAAGAAAGCTTCTAAGCTCACTAGCCAAGGCTGGATTTTCCTCTTCGATCTCTTTTTCCAAAATCCACTGATGTGTTTTGATGATATTGATGCAATCTGCATAAAAAAAGCTATAAAACTTTGCCTTCTTGAAGTCCCCACCAAATGCATCGATCAATACCTGCATATAAGGTGCGTAGGTGGGGATAAGATTGGGATCTTTGGTCAGAGTTCTCTGACAAATTGAATTGGGGCGGATTCTATAGCACATAAGCCTCTGATCTGAGAGGTAGATCAATTTTGCACACGAAAAGAGCATCATGCCATAGGCTACATCCTCAAATTCGATCCCCTCAATGAAGCGCACTTGGTGTGCAAATTCTGATCTAAAGGCTCCTTGCCAAGCGAAGTTAAAATGTCGTGTGCACATTTGAGCAAAGATTTGCTCTGGAGGATAGGCATATCCTTTGAGCAATTTAATTTTGGGCCAGATAGAGGTAGTGTCTTTCTTCTGAATCTCTTCTAAAAACCATGAATGCTCATGCCACACAATATCAACCTGAGGATGACTAGCAAAAATCTCTGCACACTTCTCAATGCAATCTAACTCAAACCAATCATCACTATCTAGGAAATGAATGTAATCAGGGGCAAAGGGTTTAGAGTGGGCATAGACTGTGTAGTCTGTGGGGGGTGGGGTTAGAGACATTAGATAATCCATCCCTACATTTCTAGCCTGACTAAGACCACCATTGGGTTTTTGGATAATTGAGATTCTTTGATCTTTTTGGAAGTATTCATAAGCAATCTCAAAGCTTTGATCTGTGCTTCCATCATCTACAAGGATGATTTGGAGATTTTGATAGGTTTGATGGATCACAGAATCAAGGCATTGTTTTAGATATGGTTCTACATTGTA
>NZ_KI912401.1:0-142480 GCF_000518225.1 Helicobacter pametensis ATCC 51478 | reverse complement strand
ATTTGGAGATTTTGATAGGTTTGATGGATCACAGAATCAAGGCATTGTTTTAGATATGGTTCTACATTGTAGATGGGGATGATGATTGCGAAATTAGGATTCTTCATACATATAGTCACCTATAAATATTTTAAATCTGAAATTTAATCACAAAGAGTAGAACTCCCGGTTCCCAAATTCAAAAATCATACACAAGATAACAACAAATCTCTTATTTTTTCAAACCCTTATAAAAATAAACATATAAAACCTTATATCTTTAGACTAAAGTTATATGATCTATTTACTATTAATATTTATAATTTTTGGCACTCTTTGATACAAACTGATAAGGAGATAAAAATGAACATCTTAGAAAAAATGACTAATCAGCTCCAAGAGACACTCAACTCAGCAGCATCTCTCACCCTCCATTCCCAAAATCAAGAAATCACCATCTTGCATCTCTATTGGGCTCTTTGCACCAACACTCAATCTATCCTCAACCAAGCCTTCAACAAACTTGACTTTGACAAAATGGCTTTGGAGCTTGAGCTCAAAAGTGCGATTCACACCCTCCCCAAAGCCTCTAGCGTGGATAAAAGCAATATCCAGCTCAGTAAAGAACTCCTTCAATCTCTAGAGTTTGCCATGGGAGAGGCGATCAAGAATGGAGATCAATTTCTCTCTACAGATACCTTCATCCTCACCTCGCTCAATCACACCAAGATCAAACCTATCTTTGAAAAATATCTAGAGATCAATGCTCTCAGACAAGCACTCAAAGAAATCCGTGGAGGCGCAAAAATCCAGAGTCAAAATGCCGAAGAAACGATGGAGCTTCTCAAAAAGTATGGGATCGATCTCACTCAAAAGGCAAGTGAGAATCTCCTAGATCCTGTGATTGGACGCGATGAAGAAATCCAGCGTATGATGCAAATCCTCATCCGCAAAACTAAAAACAATCCAATCCTACTTGGAGAGCCAGGAGTTGGGAAAACTGCACTTGTTGAAGGACTAGCGCAAAAGATTGCTCGCCATGAAGTCCCCACAAGCCTAGCCCACAAAAAACTCATCGCTCTAGATATGAGCGCTCTTATCGCAGGTGCAAAGTATCGTGGAGAATTTGAAGAGAGACTCAAAAATATCATCGATGAAGTGAAGAGCTCGGGAAATATTATTTTATTTATCGATGAGATTCACACTATCGTCGGTGCTGGAGCAAGTGAGGGAAGTATGGATGCTGCCAATATCCTAAAACCAGCTCTTGCACGAGGAGAGCTTCACACTATTGGTGCCACAACGCTCAAAGAATATCGAAAGTATTTTGAAAAAGATGCAGCACTTGTGAGAAGATTTCAGCCCATTGATGTAGCCGAGCCAAGCGTCAATGAAGCTCTCCAAATCCTAAGAGGGATCAAAGAAAAACTCGAAGCACATCATAATGTCAGCATCACAGATAGCGCACTTGTGGCAGCAGCCAAGCTCTCCAACCGCTATATTGCCAATCGTTTTTTGCCCGATAAGGCTATCGATCTCATCGATGAGGGAGCAGCAGAACTCAAAATGCAAATCGAATCAGAGCCAAATGAACTGAGCAAGATCAAGCGACACATCCTCACCCTTGAAGTTGAGAAACAAGCCCTCAAAATGGAAGAAAAAGAAAGCAATCTTGCACGAATCCAAGAGATCGAAAAAGATTTGAGTGATGCCATCGAACAGAGAGCTTTGCTTGAAAGTCAGTTTAAAAATGAAAAGAAAGTCTTCAAAGACATCGCTTCACTCAAAGCCCAGATTGATGAACTCCGACGAGAGGCTGAGATCCTCAAGCGCAATGGAGATCTCGGCAAAGTCGCAGAGATCGAATACAGCAAAATCCCACAAAATGAATCCAAAATCAAAGAGCTTGATATGAAATGGCAAGAGATGCAAAAACATGGCTCTCTGCTCAAAAATGCTGTCACTGAGGAGATCATCGCAGGAATTGTCAGTCGATGGAGCGGGATCCCTGTGCAAAAAATGCTTCAAAGCGAAAAAGAGAAGATTTTGAGTGTAGAAGCTGAACTGGCTAGAAGTGTAGTCGGACAAGATGAAGCCATCAAAGCTATTTCTAGGATCATCAAGCGCAACAAAGCAGGCTTAAGCGAATCCAATCGCCCCATCGGTAGCTTCCTCTTCCTAGGAAGTACAGGAGTGGGAAAAACTCAAAGCGCCAAATCGCTTGCCAAATTTCTCTTTGATAGTGAGAAAAATCTTATCAGAATCGATATGAGCGAATATATGGAAAAACACGCTGTCTCACGCCTTGTGGGAGCTCCTCCTGGATATGTGGGATACGAGGAAGGTGGGCAACTCACTGAGGCTGTGCGACGCAAGCCCTATAGCGTCATCCTCTTTGATGAGATCGAAAAAGCTCATCCTGATGTCTTCAATCTCTTGCTTCAAGTCCTAGATGATGGGAGACTGACAGACAATAAGGGGGTCGTCGTGGATTTTACCAATACCATCATCATCCTCACAAGCAATATCGGGAGTGATCAGATCTTAGAAATCCATGACAAACAGGAACGATCTAGGGCGATTCAGAGTGCTTTGAGACAGTATTTCAAGCCCGAATTCCTCAATCGCCTTGATGATATTGTGATTTTTAATCCTTTGGAGCTAAGTGGGATCGTGCAAATCGTTGAGATTATGTTTGAACAAATCAAACTCAAAGCACAAGAAAAAGGTATCAAACTCTCCCTCACCCAAGAAGCCAAGGAAGAGATCGCGCAAGCTGGATTTGATCCCATCTATGGTGCGAGACCACTTAAGAGGGCATTGTATGAGATGGTAGAGGATCGATTGGCAGAACTTATCTTGGAAGACAAAGTCAAGGAAGGATCAGAAGTGGTGTTTGGAAAAAGTGGGGAAGTCAGTATCAGATAGGTATTTGAGCCTATCTGATCTAACACACATAAGCCCTAGAATTAGAAGAGATCTTGGAGCTTAATATAGAAGTGAGAAAATATACACAAAAGATTCTCTAAAACTATTTCTTGAGTTTCGCGTAGTTTTGGCATCCCAACTCACTTTTTAAATCACAGGCTTTGCCAAATAATTCCAAAGCTTTGTCCAAATCCTTTCTGACTCCTTCTCCATTAGCATATGCTACACCTAAATTATTGCAACCTCCACCATTATTCAAATCACAGGCTTTTTGATAAAGCTCTACAGCTTTAAAAATATCTTTTTTGACTCCTTCTTCCTTGGCATACGCCACGCCTAAATTAAAACAACCTTCTCCTTCATTTAAATCACAGGCTTTTTGATAAAGCTCTACAGCTTTAAAAATATCTTTTTTGACTCCTTCTCCATTGGCATACGCTACACCTAAAATAAAACAACTTGCACGATCATTTAAATTGCAGGCTTTTTGATAAAACTCTACAGCTTTAAAAATATCTTTTTTAACTCCCTTTCCAGCGATATACGCTACACCCAAACTAAAACAACCTCCACCATTATTCAAATCGCAAGCTTTTTGATTAAATTTGATCGCCTTATCAAAATCTTGCTCAACAATCCCGCCAAGAGCATACATCGATCCCACAATGGCACATCCACTACCATGACCAAACTCACAAGCTTGTCTAGAAAGCTCCAAAGCCTTTTGGAAATCACCCTTTTCATAAGCCCTAACTGCTTCTGCAAACAATTTCTCCCCCCTAGACTCTTCCCCTCCCAAAGCCAAACATATCAAAGCACAAATCAAAAATATCTTTTTCATCTTCTTCCCCTACTTCCCAAGCTCTCCAAACCATTTTTTGACTTTCTCGCATGCTTGCTCTAGCACACTTTTATGTGGCTCACTATGCTCTCCAAAGCTTTTGTGAAGTTTTTCTAGCAGCTCCCTTTGCTCTTTGCTAAGTTTTTTGGGATAGACGATCTTGATCTGAGCGATTAGATCTCCATAGTAATTGCCCCTCAAGCTTTTCACACCATTACCCTCAAAGATAAACTGTGCCCCATCTTTAGAGTTTGGCGGGATGACTAGTTCAAGCTCTTTATGCGGTGAGGGGATAGTGATCTTGGTGCCAAGAGGGATAGAGGTGAAAAACACAGGCACTTCGACATAGAGATTCTCTCCATCTCGCACAAAATGATCATCGTCTTTGACATTTAAGTGCACATAGAGATCTCCTCGATTGCCATTCTTATCAGCATTTCCCTTGCCACTCACCCTCATTTGATTCCCACTATCTACACCCTCTGGGATCTTGATCTCAATCTTTTCTTTTTGATTTTCATAGCCCCTGCCTCCACAGCTAGAGCATTTCTCCACCATCACCTCTCCACTTCCTTGGCAATGCGGACAAGTCTGAGCAAAAGTCATAAACCCTTGCTGGATCCTAAGCTCTCCATGTCCATGACATTGCGGACAGGTGGATTTGTTTTTGGCACCATTGCCTCCACAATCTTTGCAAGCAACCTTGTATGTGATCTCAATCTCTTTTTTACATCCAAAAATCGCTTCTTTGAACTCCAACTTCAGCTCTGTTGCAAAATCAAGAGAGAATTTCAGATCACTCTGCTTCTTGCGTCCCCTCTGACTCCCCCCACCTCCAAAAAACTCTCCAAAGATATCACCAAAGATATCTCCAAATCCCCCAAACCCACCTGCTCCACCGCCCCCACCTTGAAGCCCTGCTTTGCCATAGCGATCATAGATAGATCGCTTTTGCTCATCACTCAAAACCTCATAAGCTTCATTGATCTTTTTAAACATCTCTTCTGCTTCTGGATTATCTGGATTGCGATCGGGGTGGTATTGCATCGCTTTTTTTCTAAAAGCCTTTTTGATCTCATCTTGTGAGCATCCCTCTCTTAGCTCAAGAATCTCATAATAATTAAACTCTTCCAAAATCTCTACCTTCTTTCTTTGATTAAATTAGACTTGATTTGTGTTTAAAAGCTCGAATTCTATCTTAAATCTCCCTGACTTCTTTGAAGCTATAAGACTCCATGCAAACATGATAAAATCCGCCCATGAAAATCAAAAACTTAGAATCGTTTTATAACCTCATAGAGGCTCTTGAACACCTCCCCTCCATTGGCAAAAAAAGCGCAGAAAAGATGGCATACACATTATGCGTAGATCACAAATCCTTGGGTCAAAAGATCGCTCAAAGCATCCAAGAGGCAAGCCAAAAGATTCGCAAATGCAAATGGTGTAGAGGGCTAAGCGAAGAAGAAGAATGCCAAATCTGTCAAGATCAGAGTCGAAACAACGGTGAGCTATGTATCGTCGCTCATCCAAGAGATATCGCCATCATAGAAAACATCGATTTTTTTCAAGGAAAATATTATGTCTTGGAATCCATAGAAATGATGAATCTTGATCATTTGGTGAGATTGATTTCCCATCATGGGATTGAAGAAGTGATCTTTGGCTTTTCACCATCTTTGGCCAATGATGCACTGATCCTTTTTGTAGAAGATCGTCTCAAACCCCTCAATCTTCATTTCAGCAAAATTGCCCAAGGAGTTCCAACAGGGATCGGACTAGATCATATCGATCACCTCTCTTTAAGCAGTGCTTTTAGAGGAAGAAGGAAAATTTAACCACAAATCAAGATAAAATTCTAGAATGTCTTTTTGAGACAAATCTAACTTAAGGAGATGAAAGATGAAAAAAATCATTGCACTTTGCGCTATCGGTTTTGCTTCGATAATGTTTGCACAGGCACCAGCACTTTACAACAAATGTGTCGCTTGCCATGGAAAAGATGGGAAAAAAGTAGGAATCGCTCCCAAGGCACTTGCTGGTCTAAGCAAACAAGAAGTGCTTGACTTCTTGCACGGATACAAAGACAAAACAATCAAAAGTCCAAAGGCAAACTTGATGTATAACCAAGTCAAAAATCTCAGCGATGCTGATATGGAGACATTGGCAAACTATATTTCAACTTTAAAATAACTCAAATCACCATGGCGAGGAGATCTCCTCGCCATATTCAATCACTACTTTACAAGGATTTCTGATAGGTTTATGGCTCAGCTCATTATCGATTCATCACATTTCAAACACAATCTTGATCTCATCTCCTCTCACCTAGGATCCATAGATAAACTCGCCCTTGTCCTCAAAGACAATGCCTATGGCCATGGCATCAAAGAGATTGCCAAACTTGCTAGAGATTATGGCATCAAGAGTGTGTTTGTCAAAAATGAAATGGAAGCATTGATGATCCAAGATGAGTTTGAGCATATCACCGCACTCTATGGGAGTATCTCCCCTACCTCCCCTACCAATATCTATCAGACCATCCACTCCATCCAGATGCTTAAAAGTATCTCTCCTCAAAGAGGGATTGAGCTCAAATTTAATGTCGGCATGAATCGCAATGGTCTAGAGATTAAGCAAATCCAGCAAGCAATCCAACTCATCCTAGAAAGAAAACTCAAGCTTGTAGGCGTATTTTCGCACAATGGCTATGGAGATGATGGAGGAGATGAGATGCAAAAACAGCATCAAACATCTCAAGAAATCAAAGAGCAAATCACTTATCTTGCCTCCAAATTAGGCTTTGAACTCCCACGATTTCATTTTCTTAGCTCTTCTGGTGCATTAAGGCAAGAAAAAATAGAAGAGGATTTAGTCAGAATCGGGATTGCAAGCTATGGATATCTCTGTGCTCCCATTCCCATCGCATCCAAACTCAAACCCATCGCCTCACTTTGGGCTCACCAGATCTCAAAACGCACTTTAGAAAAAGAGATCAAAATCGGCTATAGTGGCGCTGGTGTGATGCCTAGAGACCATGTAATCAGCACATATGATCTAGGTTATGGAGATGGACTCTTGCGTCTCAATGAGCATCATGGGAGGCTCACTTGTGCGCAAGGAGAAGAGATCTTGCCGCGTATGTCGATGGATTGCTTCTCTTGTCTTAGCGATCAAGAAAAAATCTGTGTTTTTGATAATGCTTGGAAATGGGCAGAAATTTTTGGTACAACGCCTTATGACATCTTAGTCAAACTTTCTCCATCGATTCCAAGGAGCATCATTTAATGGAACAATACGGACTGATTGGATTATTTTTATCTACTTTTGCCTCAAGCACGATTTTACCCATCCCCTCAGAGGTGGTTGTAGCGACCTTTGTCGCACTCAAATACAATCCTTGGATCATTTTGATCGTTGCAAGTATAGGAAATGTCTTAGGAAGTGTTACGACTTATGCGCTAGGGTATTTTGGACTTGCAAAGTTGCTCCAAAAGCTCTCAAGACTTGATTCTGTGCGTGTGCGATATTTTCGCCAAAAGAGCTCTCAATATGGAGGGATCTTGGCGTTCTTGTCTTTTTTGCCTTTTTTTGGAGATCTCTTCACTCTAGCTCTAGGGCTTGCACGCTACAATGTCTATAAAGCCGTGTTTTTGATCGCTTTGGGTAAAACACTGCGATATGCTGTAGTGATCTTTGGATTTGAAAAAGCTTCAAACTGGTTTTTTTAACCCTCTGCTCTAAGCTAGTTTGACCTTCATCCAATGTTTCTTACTCTTTGCATGATGCTCCTCCTAGCTTGAAAACCTTGCCATAGTTATTTTTTGCATCAGGTTTGCTCATCCCTTTTGGCGCTCCAATCTGCACAGGCAAACTCTCATCCATCTGCCATGCATTCCATCCCCCATCATAGACTTTTACATCTTTCCATCCAACAAGTTGCGTCATAAACCAAGCCACTCCAGCCCTCCACCCCGTCCCACAATAAAATGCCACCTGATCTCCCTGATCGATCCCCTGCTCTCTCCACAAAGCAAAAATTTCAAGAGGATTTCGCAATGTCCCATCAGGATCATAATAATCTGCCATATTGCTCGCATCACTCCCACCAAATCCCCATATCGCCCCAGCTGGCTCTCCAGATCTTGGAATATAGCTATACCCACTAATCTCTCCGATATACTCCTCCCATGAACGCACACTGACCAATTTCAGGCCTTCTTTTTGCGCTTGGATGATTCCTTGGGGTAGCTGGATGATCCATCTATGATCGACAAATTTTGCTCCAAATTCTTTCTGAGGTATTGGGATATTTTTCTTATTTTCTGTGCTAAAGCCTGCATTGATCCAAGTATCTAAGTTGCCATTCATCACTCTCACATCTCTCACTCCCACCCATTTCAAAGCCAAAAATACACGATAGGCCGCGAGCTGATTACTGGAATAAAGAATGATTGTTTTTGTGCTTGTGATGCCTTGCTTTAGGAGGTTTTGCACTATTTTGTCTGGATGGAGAAAATTCCAGATTGGACCTTCTTCGATCCAGTCTGTATTGAAGTGATATGCCCCTTTGATATGCTGTTTGTAATCTTTGGAATCTTCAAGCTCTCCCCATGAAACCTCAAAGATCATCACTTCACCCCCCTGATAACTCTGAGGATTTTTCCCCTCTATCACATCATAAACCCACTGAGGAGAAACACTATAAATGAAGTTTTCAAATGATTCCAAGGGATAGTCTCCATTGACATATTCCAACCAAGAAGTATAAATCCCCACTTGATACCCCCTTGATGCAAATTCTGCGCTCACGCGCTCCAAATGATCCAAATCACTATCATAAAAAACCAATCTCTTCTCTTTGCTGATTCCCTTCTGTTCTGCAAAACTCTCCAAAAAATCCATATCTAGATAATCTAGCCATGAAGCACTAAATTGGATAGCCCCCTTGATATGCCCTCCCCTTTTGGCTCCTTCTTCTCTAAATCCATTATAAAAACTATCATCGCGTGTATCGATGATGATCGCTTGAGGATCACTGAGGGCTTGAAGAAATTCTTGAGTATTTAGCTTCTGGATTTTTTGAGTCTCTGAGCAAGCCACCAACACAAAGGCAATGATCCAACACCAATAGATACTTTTTCTCATCTAAGCTCACAAGTTTTGTTTCTTAAAAACAAAGAGATCAGCCAGCAGCCCACCATCATCATCAGCATCGCTAGCCATCCTTGATAGGAGAAATAGGCTGTAGCGACAAGAGCATTGGTCGTGGTGCATCCTCCAGCCAAATATGCTCCAACACCCATCAAAATCCCCCCTACAACACTTCTGAAGAAATCCACTCCACTCATCATCCTGCATCTAAAATCTCTCCAAATCTGTGCAGAGCAAAATGCTCCTACAACAATCCCCACGACAAATAGACTTCCCCAATTCATATATCTTTGCTGTCCTGTCAAAACATACAAAAAAAGATGCATACTTGGCACAGAAATACCAAACCCATAATCACGCCCACTCTGAGAGCTCAAAAACCACGCCAAGATTCCCAACACTCCAAGTGGCACAGAGATCTTGAGTAATCTCAAATTTTTGGAAGATAGGTTGGTTTTGGACACATAACTCACACAAGCCACACTCACACAAACCAATCCCCCCACAAGCCACCAAGGCGAGAGCGCGAGACTCAAATCAATATTGCTCAATGTAAGTGGATCTTGCAATAGCGGTGCCAAAAGAGGCTTCAATAAGCCATTTTGTGCAGAGCTCAAAGTAATCACAAATACCAAAAGCATCATCACCGCAGGAAGCACACCCTCTCCACTCCTAAACCACCCCCCACTCACACAATATCGTGCGATCCCCATCCCAAACCCAAAGAGCAATCCCCCCAAAATCGTGGCAAAAAGTGGGAGTGGTGTAGATGGGATTTCCAAAACCCCAAAAGCAGCAAGGGTAAAAATGCCGATTGATTGAATCGTGATAATGATCAAAAGTGCTGCCAAAAAGCCAAAATCTCTCTTCCACAACACATCCAAAAATCCAGACACAAAACAAAACTGCCCCCTCTGCACCAAGATCCCAAATAAAATCCCTATCCACAAACCACTCATTCTCTCTCCCTACAAACGCTCAAGTAGTTTCATCTTTCGCTCTCTCCAATCAGGCATATACAACGCTACAAAATCATAAAAGGCCTTATCGTGGTGATAGTGCTTGAGGTGGGCTAGCTCATGCAAGATCACATACTCAATAGCTCTTTTATCCTTTTCTATCAATCTAAGATTGAGATTGATATAGGATTTTTTGGGATTGCAACTCCCCCATCGTGTCTTCATCTCTTTGATTCTGAGAATCTTAATAGGCTCAAAGTCCAAAAGAGCGATGAAGTGATTCAAAATCTCTCCAAAGCATTCTCTTGCCCTCTGTTTTTGCCACGCCTTAAGCACTTTTTCTCTATGCCTAAAATCACTTCCCTCTCTCACCCTCAGCTCCAAAAACTCACCCTCTATCCTCACCCCCTCACTAGATGAAATGATCACTTTGAGGCGATAGCGTCGCCCCAAATCATAAATATCCTCGCCACTAGTAAGCTCTCTAGGAGGGATTTGGGTGGATTGAAATCTCTGAAGTGCTTTTTGAATCCATGCTTGACGCTTGTGCAAAATATAGTCAATCTCTTTTTGACTAGTCCCTCTTGGCACACTCAAAACTACCTCAAGGGAAGGCTTGACTTTGAGAATCATATTTTTGATGTCTTTGTAGATCACTTTAGCGTGCTGCATAATTTTTCTGTCCGATTTCTCGCACTTGGATGATCAATCCCTCAATCTCTTCTGAAGCGATCTGCACCTCATAGTCATAGAGCAAATCATCGATTTCTTGCTCGATTTGTTTGCTCACTTCTAGATTGAATTGCCAATCAGGTTTTTGAGACTTTTGAGCAAATACCTCATCAAGCCTTAGCACAAATTCCACCAGCCTCTCTTCATCTTCAAATCTTGATTTGAGATTGTCATAAAAGGCTTTTTGAGCGATCTTTGTCAAAGCATTGGGATAGTTTTGCTGATGATTGCTACTGTATCCTTTGAGATCTTCTAAGATCTCTTTGGCTTTGATAAGCTTCTCTATCTCATCGATTCTTCCCTGCTTATAATCCTCTAGCACGCGTGCGATCCGCTTGCTCAACTCATCATAGAAAAATGGATTTTTTTCTCTCTCTTGCGTGATGATCTGATTTGTGGCATTTAAGATTCGATCAGCTCGTGCATGATCAGAAGTCATCTGATCTTCTTGAAGAAGAAATCTCTCATCAAATATCCCCACAAGCTCGACTAGCACTTTTGCTTCATTGGCTCCGATATAGCGATCGATAAGATCTTGCATCTGTTTTTCATATGATTTGAAATCCACCTTTTCGTGATAGCGAATCTGAACATTATGCTTGAGCTCCACATAAAATTTCAATGCTTTTTTAAAAGTCTTGATTTCTTGGGGATCAAAATCCTTTTGATACCTCTCTCCCAAGAAAAGAAGCTTAAGACTCTTTGAAAACTCCAAAAGAAGAGAATAAAATCTCTCCCTCCTCTCTCTGTCCTCCAAAAACACCTCATGATCTTCTAGATCCCTAAGCCCAGAGAAAAAATCTCTCAAAGCCTGATATTTCTCCCTCACCTCTAATGATTGCGTTTGCAAACTCATCACAGCTTGAGAGATATCCCCCTCTTCATATCCTGCCAAAGCTTCATAATCACTCAAAGCCTTGCTCAAATCATCCAATAATCCTCGATAATCAATAATCAATCCAGAATCTTTTCCCTCAAAAAGACGATTGGCTCGTGCGATGGCTTGGAGGAGATTGTGCTCTTTGAGGGGTTTGTCTATATAGAGACAGAGCACATTTGGAGCATCAAATCCAGTCAAAAGCTTATCCACAACGATCAAAATCTCAATCTCATCACCATGGACAAACTCATCTTGAATGTGTTGCATATAAATCTCTTCACTTGAGAAACATCGCATCAAATCCTCCCAAGCCCTCCTCACATCATCTGCATTATCACTCTCTACCTCCTCATATCCTTCTCGCATATCAGGAGCTGAGATGACAAAAGCACTTCTAAGCCAGTCGTTTTTTTCAAAAATCTGATGATATTTGATCGCTTCATATTTGGAGCTTGTGGCAAGCATTGCTTTAAATGGTCGCACCTTGGCAAAGTGGTTGAAAATATCCCACGCGATCCACTCTAGCCTCTCATGATTTGGAGCGATTTTCTGGAATTGAGAAAATTTGGCTTTGAGATCGGCTTTTTGCTCTTCACTCAGATCTCTTGAGAGGATTTCAAACCGCCGATTGAGTGCATCTTCATTATTGACAAACTGATCGACGATCCTCCCTTCATAATACAGGGGCAAAACCGCTTCATCTCTGATGGCTTGCTCAATGGTGTATTTGTGGATAAATCCTCCAAATTTTTGAATCGAACCCTTGTCTTTGGAGAGCAAAGGTGTGCCTGTAAAGGCGATATAGCATCCTTGGGGGAAGATCTTTTTCATCGCATCATGCATCATCCCACCCTGTGTGCGATGAGCCTCATCTACAAGCACAAAAATATCTTTATCTCCCTCTTCTATCTTGTCTTTGATGCTTTGGAATTTGTGAATAAGCGTTGTGATCACACTCACACCAGATCTCAAAAGCTCCTCTAAATGAGCAGAGCTCCTAGCTTGAGAGACTCTAATCCCACTACTTCTAAACACTCTATGAATCTGAGTATCCAAATCCTTGCGATCTGTGACGATGATGATCTTGGCTGTGGGGATACATCGCTTGATCTCTGTGGCTAGCAAGCTCATCGTGAGGGATTTCCCACTGCCTTGGGTATGCCACACTAGCCCTCCCCTCCTCACTCCCCCATCATTCTCCAAAACACGCCTCAAAGTCTCTTGGATCGCGAAATATTGCTGATGGCGTGCGACTTTTTTGGTGGATTTTTCAAACACGATAAAAGATCGAATCATCTCCAAAAGTCGCTCTTTGCTTAGGAGTGAATACACTAGCTTCTCTATCGCATTGGCATTTGTCTCTCCAAAAAATGGAGGAAGATATCGCTCATCTTCTTCAATCCATTGGGCATAGTGCTTGAGTGGTGTGCCTACTGTGCCATATCTAGCGTTTTGGTTGTTTCCTACAAGGGTGAGCTGAGTAAAGCGAAAAAGATGGGGGATCTCGCTTGCTTTTTGGTTGCGTATCATTTGGGAGATCCCCTCACTTATATCTATGCCTGATTTTTTGAGCTCGATGACTATGAGTGGAATCCCATTGACAAACACCACGATATCAGGGCGTCTGCTTTTGCACACTCCATCTTCTTGAATCCTTGCGACTTCAAACTCTTCTGTGAAGCTGAAGTGATTGGCGTGAGGATTGGAGAAATCAATGAGAGATAAAGTCTGGTTTTTGCTACTTCCATCTTGGAGGGATTGGGGGATCTCTATGCCATAGAGGAGTTTGTGTGTCAAGATCTCATTGCTTTTGAGAAGTCCTTCGCTTGAGGGGGATTCTAACTCTCGCAATGCCCGTGCTATCCCATCGGTCGAGAAAGAGTAGTGCTGTCCTTTGTGGGTGAAGATGGCTTTGGAGAGATGAGCGTGCAAAATGTCTTTGAGTAGCACTTCTTTGGCATTTGCCCTTTTGGATTCTATCTCTTGGGGGGAGATGTAGGTATAGCCCATCTTTTGCAAGAACTCTACTAGGGGCTTTTGGATAGTGGAGTATTCTGATGTGGCGTAGGTCATTTGGATTTCCTTTGTATTTTTTTCAATAAATCTTTTAAACAATTAGATAGAACTTTTAATATCTTAATTAGTTTATACAGATAGAAAAATAGCCCACAATACAAAAAAATATATGTTGCAATTACAATGATTCGCAAATAAATATAGTCTAGTTTTATTAGCAAAACAACAAAAGAAAAAACAAAAATCATAAAAAGAAAAATTAGCGATTTTACAATCTCATCCAAATCTTCAGTCTCTCTAATTAAGTCCTCATCATTTTGAATCAAACTAATCAAAAAAGGCATTGTTGCAATTAGAAATCCCATCAAACTTGCAACCATACCTAGATTTGCAATGGCAAAATTGTATATTTTTTCTTCTTTAAAAAAATCTATTGAAATAAATTTGAGAACATACAAGTGTTTGTCATAGTATCGTGCCAAACAAGCCAAAAATGAAACGACACAATAAAGAGATAAAGCCCAAAACAAAAAATATTTTTTCATAGGTTTTTTGCTCTCATTTCTTGCATTTTTTCCAAAATCTTTTTGTAGCTTTTTTCTGAAAATTCTCTCCTATTCATACTCTCCTCTGTTTCAAAATCCATCTTAGTGACAAATAGATTTTCTTGAAGTGAAATAATCTCATCGTTTCCTGCCATAGTTCTAATCTCTATTTTTCCATCAAGCCATCCATCTTCCTCTATCTCCTCAGCCTGATCTATTGCGTTATGTTTGTTTCCCACAATCTTTTTCGCTACCCTCTTAATAATTGTGTCATTTCGATTGATTTCTAATCCCTCTTTTGTAAAATCTATTCTTACTCGTGCTTGATATTTTGGATTTTTTATTGCTTTTTCAATTCTTTCATCTTTAGACTTTATATTTTCCTTAATAAAATTTGGGTTAATCCTAGCTATATCATTATATTTTGCACTAAAAGAAAGCAATCGTGTAACATCATTCAACACCTCTCCAAGATCATTTCTTGGAATTGGACGAATATCCATTGTGAAACCAAGATCTTTAAAATTTGAACTGCAGTACTCAAGAAAACCATGCTTACTCATGCTTCCATCAAAATGCTCAAGGGCTAAAACATTATCCTTTAGGTCAATAACAAAATGAGAAAGGCTTGCTAATTCCTGCCGTGAATTTTCATCTTGTGCTAGAGTAATCTCAAGTGTCTCCTTTTCAATCATCGCTCCATTGTGATTTTCCCTTGAAGCAAAACCATAAAAGTATGCACTATCTATGTTATCAATCCACATTTTGTGCTTCTTACCTCTAATTTTCTTCTCTCTGTTGCCATCATGAAGAGTGTCAGCAAACGCTCTCCATACTTCTTCTTTTGAGACTTGAAAATAAGGTAATAGTTGATCCTTTTCATTAGAATGAAAAAATATCTTATAAAATTCTAAAGTTGATTTATATTTTATAATCATGATTAAACCCTAACCTTTCCATTTAATAAATTTTGCATAAGTCCCTTTTTTTGGGATTTGAGAGATTCTAGTTTTTGTTCTAAGAGTGAGATTTGCTTATCTGCTTCACTTAGAATCTCTGCGATTTTTTCTTGCTCTGCGAGGGAGGGAATTGGTATCTTAATTTCTTTCATTACTTCCTTATTAAGCTTCAACCTTTCGGCACCATTGATATATTTTGAATAATCTACACGATTAAGCTGACTACATAAAAAATAATTATTTCCCTTGCTTAGATCAACTCTTAAAATATGTGCGTGATTATTGACCCAATATTTTCCTTTTGCAATAAAACTTTTTTGCTTATCTTTTTCTAGAAATGGACAACCATCCTCTGCTAGCAATATTCTTTCTTCATCAAAAATATAATCATTGATCCATCCCACTTGCCCCATTGCTCCATAATACGGATAGACAGCATCGCTATCCCTTACAAGTCTTTCTCTTTCTGTAGATGAAACAGGAATCCGCTTGAAATCCTCATCTTCTGCAACATCCCCCAATCTCACCACTTGCCAATCTTCACTAAAACCTTTAAAACGAGTCTTAGCCGTGAGGAGAGTTTGACAAAGTCCCTTTTTGAGGTTTTGCTTCTCTGCGATGAGGGATTCGTAATTTTGGATTTGAGTATCCCAAGTGCTTAGAATCTCTGCGATTTTTTCTTGCTCTGCAAGGGGTGGGAGGGGGATTTGGAGATTCTGCACTATTTTTCCCGAGAGATTCCCTTGCCCTCCTTGTAAAAACCTAGTAGTAATCCACTCTTTTCTTTCCAAAAAAACACTATATAAAAAATATGTATTCAATATCTCTGGCTTATTTTTTATACAGAGGACAGCCTGATTTATCACGCCATTGATTTTTGCGATTGCAACCTCTCCACTATTTGCACCATATAAGGCAAATAATAAATCGCCTCTTTCCACCCATTTTGCCGATGATTCCTTAACCCCTAAAGAAGTTAAAGTCTCTTGTGTTGTTGAGTTGTAAATCTCTGCCGACTTGATAAAGGGTATCTCTCCGCCATAGTATTTTCTCTCTATTGTTTTTGGTGTTCCACCTGAAAAGAATTTTGCCACTTCCCCCAATCTCACCACTTGCCAATCACTAGGCAAGATTCCGATCTCTGTGTGTTTGTAGCCTTTTGGGAGTGTCATTTGTTTTCCTTTTGCAAGGCTTTGAGAGTTTTGTCAAAGTCTGAATTGATTTTTTGAGTTTTATTAAATATTTCATACTCGCGTGAGGCTTTTTCTATGGCTTGAGCTCGTGAGATTTTTCCATGATCTGGGAGGATTTGATAATCTCTAAAGCTCAAAAACTTATCCACACTTGCCTTAAACTCCTGCATCGTGAAAGTATTTTTTCGCTCCACCAAGTCCTCGATATAGTCAAAATACCCACTGATCAATCTCTCAAGCTTTTTGATTTCTGCTTCTAGAAGATAGTTTTTGGCTACTTCTGTATCGCTTTTGAGGATTCTGCCCTCAGGAGAGTTCCTCCAAGTGGTTAGCCCCATATTTGGAAGCGTGGCATCGGCTTTGGCATAGATGATTTCAGGAGCTGTTTTGCCTGTGATTGCATAATGGAAGCGATTTTGAATAAAAGCAAAAAACTCCCTTGTGATAGGAGATTTGGGATCATAATCAATCGAGCATTCTGCAAAAATATCTGTGATTTGCTGATAGATTTTTCTCTCACTTGCTCGAATAGAGCGAATAGTTTCTAAGAGGTTTTTAAAATAATCTTTGTCAAAAACTCTACTTCCCTGCTCAAGTTGCTCTCTATTGAGGGCATAGCCTTTGATTGTGTATTCTTTGAGAATATTTGTCGCCCAGATTCTAAAGTTTGTCGCTTCTTTTGAATTGACACGATAGCCCACTGAAATAATGGCATCAAGATTATAGAGGGTCTGAATCCTTGCCACCTCCCTTTTTCCCTCTATTTGAACTATTTCCATTTTGGAAATAGTTGCCTTTTCATCAAGCTCACGCTCCTCATAGATATTGCCCAAATGCTTATTGACAGCAGGAACATTGACTCCAAAAAGCTCTGCGATTGCCTTTTGTGTCGCCCAAATACTTTCATCTTTGACAATCACATTGATTTCTAAGTCGGTTTGCTTGATATGATAGAGAATGCTTTGAAGTTGATTATGACTCATAGGTTGCTCCAATAAAATGATTTACTTGATTTTATGGTTTTCATAGATTGCTCCAAGGACTTAGGGATTCCCAAGATTGAGGGAATCCCATAGATTTTGTGGGGATAGTGGGGTATTTGGCAAGTAGGGTTTGCAATCCTACTTTGATAGAGGAGTCTTTGAGGATTTCGGCTAGGACACTTAGAGCGAAGAAAATCTTTTTATTATTGACATCTGTGTGCAAGAAATTTGTTTTCTTAGGGATAACAAACTTAGTTCCCACCTCGCGATTCCATAGTCTTGCGTGATGAGCACAAATATTGCGAATCGTGTTTAAGCACATTAGCCAGTTTTGAAAAGGTTTTGGATGAATGCTTAATCCAAAGCTTTGCAAAATCGCTTTTTTATCTTGTGGAAGCAAAATTGAAAAAAGCTTTGACAAACTTCCAAAAGACAAAAGCTCTACACAAGCCCAAAGGGGTAAATCTTGCATTTGATACTTCTTTGTAAAATACTCGACAAAACGCTCTTTTGTTCTCTGCTTTTCGATTTCTATCTGCTCTTTTATATCTTCATAAATAATCTTGCCTCTTGCATTTTTTTTACAAACCTCAAGAGAATTTGCATCATTTATATATCCAAGTGCTCCATATCGTTGCGTGTGAATTTGAACCATTTTCGCTCTTAAGGCAATTTCAACTTTCTCAATATAGGCAAAGACAAATTTTCTTAGTTCTATGTCAAACTCATAAAGCCTTACGATATCTTCAAAAGTAGTGTTTGGATTGAAAGAATCTTTGATACTTTGAAATGGGAGAAAGTAAGCACTCAATCGATAGTAATGAACCCTACTCAAAAAATCAATTGCCTTGTTCTCATTACCAATGAGTAGATTTCTACCTTTGAGGATTTGGATTAACTCTTGATGAGTCTTTGGGGATTTTTGGAAGCTCATAGCGTAACACCTCCTAGTTGGCACATAGCCTGAGAGGCTAGAGGTGTAGGAGGTCTGTTGGCGAAATAATACCCTAAGAAACCTGAATCTTTACCCAAAGTATGGAAAAACTTTTTCACACTAGCCCCAATTCCTTGAGATAGCTATCCATTTTTTTCTGTGTTTGAGCGATCTCCTCATCAAGCTTGGCGATGTTTTTTAGCGTGGAGGGGATATCCACCTCTTCCTCTTCTTCAAAAGTATCTACATATCTTGGAATATTGAGATTATAGTCATTGGCTTTTATTTCCTCAAGTGTGGCGATGTGAGAGTATTTTTCCACCTCTTGACGATTATGATAAGTGGTGAGAATCTTGGTGATATTTTCCTCTGTCAATGTGTTTTGGCGTTTGCCTTTTTGAAACTCTTTGCTCGCATCGATGAAGAGGATATCGCTTCTTTCTCTATCTTTTTTGAAGATCAAGATACACGCAGGGATAGAGGTCCCATAGAAGAGATTGGCAGGGAGTCCGATGACTGCATCAAGCAGGTTTTCATCGATGAGTTGGCGTCGGATCTTGCCCTCACTACTTCCACGGAATAGCACGCCATGAGGGAGCACGACTCCCATCCTGCCTTGTGGTGCAAGAGAGGAAATCATATGCAAGATAAAAGCATAGTCTCCATTACCCTTAGGTGGGAGTGGATAGCGTGAAAATCTCCCCCATCTGTCATCTTTGGCTTCATCAATCCCCCATTGATCAAGCGAAAAAGGTGGATTTGCCACGATGACATCAAACCTCATCAAAGCATCGTTGTGGATTTGGAGAGGATTCCTGATCGTATCACCCCACTCGATTTTGGCATCATTGATTTCATGCAGATACATATTCATACGACAGAGTGAGTGGGTTTGGGAGTTTTTCTCTTGTCCATAGATTGCAAAGTTTTCATTTCCCACCTCTTTGCTAGATTTAATCAGCAGAGAGCCTGAACCACAAGTGGGATCATAGATCCTCTCCCCCTCTTTTGCACTCACAAGCTTGGCTAGAAGCGTGGATACTTCACTAGGAGTGAAAAACTCTCCCCCCTTCTTCCCCGCATCACTTGCAAACTCTGCGATGAGATACTCATAAGCATCACCGATGACATCACGCTCTGAGATTTTGCTAGGAGAGAGATCAAGATCATCGCTATCAAATACTTCCAAAAGATTGCGGAGTATGGCGTTTCTCTCTTTGCTCTCACCTAGAAGATTTTTGTCATTGAAATCCACATTTCTAAAGATTCCATCAAGTTTGCTTGGATTGTCTTCTTCGATTTTGGCTAGGGCTTTGTTGATGATCTCTCCTAGGTTGTTGGCCTCTTTGTTTTGGAGTAAATACTCAAAGGTGCAAGTCTCATCAAGCACAAATTTCTCTCTTGCTAGACTTCTTCTGATCCTCTCCTCATCGCCTTTGTATCTCTCTTGCAAGACTTGAAGCTTCTCTTTGTAAAAATCTGAAAGATATTTGACAAAAAGCATACTGAGAATGTAGTCTTTGTATTTGGAGCTGTCCATACTCCCACGGAATCCATCACAGGCTTTCCACACAATTGCATTGATCGCTTCTTTTGAGGCTGACATTTTTACTCCTTTTATAAGCTTTATTCTGTCTTGATCGCTCTTCTAAGCTCTCTTAGGATCTCCACCATCGCCAATGTATCAAGCTTGCAATACTCAAGCAAAGCCTTTTTGTATTTGTGCTTAAGTTCCTCATCCATAAGATGTAGTCTAGGGAAAACCTCCATCGCCTCTCCCCCATGATGGACTAACTCTAGATTCTGATAAGCTTGATCCATCTGAGGCACAAGAGCTGGCAGAACCTTTTTGATACTATGACTTCCTTGCATTTTGGGGTGGTAGTAGTCTTTGTTGGCAAAGGGGATCATAAGATCGATGATATTTGAAGCAATTTGCCTCAATGAGGAGTATTGAGGAAACTCATCTGCCAATCTATGGATCACCCCTCTCTCAAAACTTGCATTATATGCCATCACCATCACATCTTGTGGGATGTCCTCAAGTAGCTTTCTTGCCATCTCCTCTCTTGGATCTTCTCCCTCTTGTGCCAAAAACTCCCTATGCTCCAATCTTCCATCTTCATATTCAATATGCAAAGAATACTGAAAGGGAATCTGCTCATAAGGAGAGATTCCCTTCCATTGGGGGATGCTCTGCTGAAAGGTTTCAAAATCAAGATGATAGATTGGGTATCTAAGCATTGAGAGAAATTCTGCAATTTTTTCTCTATCGATATGGATTTGAGGATCCTTCTGGGAGAGGATCTGAAGTCTTTGCCCCTTGCTAAATCCATCCAAGCTCTCAATCTCCTCAAGTCTCACAAAACCCTCATAATAGAGCTCAAAACGCTTTTTCCAAGGAAGTCTTGCGAGATTGAACACACTATAATCTGGGATCTTTCTCTGCTCACTCCAGCAGTAATGACATCCATCGCACTCATAAGGATTTAAGCACTGTATACCTATTTGTATCTGTGGCTCATTGCCTCTAAGCATCTCTCTAAAGTCTTGCAATCGTTGGGGGATGGCTTGTTGATTTTCTCTGACAATCTCACTTACATCTTGGATCTTGAAAAGCTTCTCGATCTCTAGCTCCTCTCCTCTAGTGTATTCACTATCAATATGCACGACATTGGCACTTTTGATCTCATAGCCTAGTCCGCTTAGGACATAGTATTGGATAGATACATCTTGCAAATACACATCTTTGAGCGAAGTGGAGCTTTTGACCTCATAGAGATGAAGCCCATCATCTCTTATACACAAAATATCCACCATCACAAGCACACCATCATATTGAAATGTCGCTTCATAGATTACACTCTCTCCATCCTCAAGCCATTCTTTGGTCTGGGCAATCTTCTCATCAAAGCTACCCCCATCAAACCTAATCTCCTTGCCACTAGGAAAAAGAGAGCGAGCTAGATCTCCGATGCGATCTCCATTGTCAAACACAGCAAGCCTAGAATCATCTGGGATACTCAATACTTCTGGTTTGTTTTTCTTGAGCCATAGGGATTTTGGGCATTGCAACCCTCTTGTATAAAGCGATTTTGAAAACATATTGTTCCTTTATGAATCAAAGCAAAGATTTTACTTGATCTGGTGCTGTGACTGTGAATTTGTCTGAGATCCCCACCTTCCCCCTCTTGTCTTTGGATCCAAAAATTTATAAAGAGATTCTATCTAAGCCTCCGATCCCTCAAGCCAGCATCTCTCTTCTTCCTCTATAGATTCTTTAATATTTAGATGAAGGATAAAGTGAGAATAATTGCTCCCATCAAACATGCCGTAATTTTTCACATCATCTCTTAGATTCCACGAATACAAAGGGTGATCAAAAGCACTATTTTTGAACATTTCCCGCATCCACTCCACATTGCTCACATCCCAAGAATCTAAAGGATGATTAAAACAAGAGTTGCAAAACATTTGATTCATATATATAACATTTGACACATCCCAAGAATCTATGGGCTGATTAAATGCTGAGCCTTCAAACATTCCGCCCATATCTTCCACATAGCTCACATCCCAAGAAGAAAGAGAATGATTGAATGTAGAATTTTTAAACATCCTATTCATATAGAGCACCTTGCGTGTGTCCCAAGTCTCTATTCCTGAAAAATCTTTCCTCTTTGAATCTTCAAACAATCCACTCATATCCACAATCAGTGAGGTATCAATATCTCCTAGATATATGCTTTCATCCTCACATAGAGCTTTTAGCTCCTCCTTTGTGCTTGGGCGATATGATCGCTTATGCCCATTCTCTTCACAAGAGCGATAAAACATATTCTTCGTTTTTTTACACTTAGAGAGATTCCAAGAAGAAAGTGAGTGAGAAAATGGAGAGTAAGCAAACATATAGCTCATATCTTCTACACTGCTCACATCCCACGAGTCTAAGGGTTGATTAAAGGGTGAGTTTCTAAACATCATTGCCATATATTTGACCTTGGAAACATTCCACGAGTTTAGAGGTTGATTGAAAGCAGAATACTCAAACATCACATACATATTTTTGACATTTGAAACATCCCAAGAAGAAAGAGGTTGATTAAAAGGAGTGTAAGTAAACATTCCACTCATATCTTCTACATTACTTACATTCCATAAGTCTATAGGGTGATTGAAACAGGAATCATAAAACATACAACTCATATTTTTGACATTACTGACATCCCACTTCTCTATCCCAGAAAAATCCTCTCTGTCTATGTTGCACGAAAATAGATGACTCATATCTATAATCAATGAAGTATCAATATCTCCTAGATATATGCTTTCATCTTCACATAGAGCTTTTAGCTCCTCTCTATTGGCAGGTTTATATTTCATTGGTGTTTCCTTAGAGGCTTTTTAGAATCATTGGCTATTTCATAAGACATATAATGTCTCATTTTAGATCCTGAATGCTTACCCTCTCATCACCAAAAAATCCACGCAAGATTCTCTCTTGATCAGCTTTTTCAAGCTTGGAGAGGCACTCTATAAAATCCTCTGGTGCAAAAAGCTCTTTTAATAGTCTTAGTCTTGTCTTGATCGGGGCAAATACTTCACCAAACAAATCTCTATGCAAAATAACATTCAAAGCACTTGTAGGCACAAAAGTTTCCATTCTTTCGTTTTTGAAAGTGATGGGAATATACCAATCTTGTTCATCCAAATCTATCGCAAGATCCTTGATCAAAAACCTCCATTCTTGCAAGATTTCCTCAAGATATTCCTTGCTTAAGCCTTCTTTGTTTTTGCCACATCTTCTGAGAAGTTCGCACACCCCCGCCCTCCAACAAAGATCGATTTTATACCATCGCTCACATCGCTCATTGCATATTTCAATACGCCTTTGAGCATACTTGATGCTCACAAAACAAGCAAGCAAAAAAAGCAAAGTAAAAGTCATAATGAGAAAATTCTCACTTAACTCAATGCTTCTACCATTATAGAGCTTGATTCCATAATCCAAAAGATAGAACATATAAGCCAAAACCCACACCACAATCACAAAGCCAGAAAGCTTATTGATAAAATCTCTCATCTTTTCTCCTTAAGGGACAATAGTAGTCTTGGGAGTGCCATCAGCTCGCGTATAGACAATCCGCAATTTCTTCAAACTTGCATCAATGGGATGAGCATCATTTACGCTTCCGCCAGCCTCTGTCCTATAACTCGTCGACCAAACAAATTTATCCTTCTTTACATCATAAACCCCAATCCCACAGCGATTGGTGCTATCAGGATTGGTGATAGCCACAACACATTCATTTGAGATGTATCTCACATTTCTCCAAGTCGTTCCTGACATAATAGAAGCAGTAGGAATCCCTCCTGAATATGATCCACTAGGAAGGATAAAGGTAAATCGTGTGGGATCTCCAGTAGTAATCATCACTTGAGCTCCATCATCTCTCAACTTTGAGCTTTGCTTCTGCACAAATTCAAATGCTTCAGAGATCAGCCCCTTTCTTTCACTCTTTTGCTCCCTCTCCATCTCTACTGCACTCGCTTGGATATAGCCTCCATCCCCATCATCACCCTTCATCCTCATAACTGCAAGCAAGAAATTTGGATTCTTAAGATCTTGCCATGAGCATTTGATCCCCTTCTCCATTGCAAGTCTTCTATAAGAATCAAGAGCACTTATACACATTGCTTTTTCATCACTCAAGAGTCTCTTAAGCCTCTCAAGCTCCCCTTTGTAATCATCTTGATTGGGGATATAATCTCTTGCAAACTCAAAACTCTCAATGTAATGTCTTTTGTTTTTGAAATAAGAGATGAGAGCATATATCCCTCCAGCTAGAGCCAATCCAGCAGAAATCCACATCACTCCAGTAATAAACCACGACCACATTTTCTCCCCCTAATAAGGCAAGTCGATTTTCTCTGGATGATTCACTACCTCATCAAGCTCTTCTGCATAAAGATAAAGCTTGACATCCTTTCCCCAAGGCTTTGATGTGTATCTATAGCCATCGCTGTCTTTTTGCACAAGAAAATAACGCTTGATCAGATAACTTGTCATCTCTCTATCATCTGCCTCTAGCTTACCAAGAGAATATCCTGCGAGATTGGATAGTGTATTGAAATCTTTATCTGTGAGCTCTGCGATTGAGGGCATTTTCACGCCAATGGGGCTATGTGCAGTATAGTAAGGAAACTTCTTGAGATCTAGCTTTTGCTTGTGTGCATAAGTGATCTCATATAGACAATATGCTTTTTTGGGATTCTCTGTATTTTTCATTCCCTTGATGATGAGATTGATATCAAAGACTGAAGAGAGTTCTTCATATCTATTGATGTAATATTGTGCCCCTTTGTCATATTTTCTATTTTTTGTTTTATATAACTCTTTTTCACGCTCTATCTCCCTTCTTTTGGAATCAAACATCTCAAGAGAGGCAAAAGCTGGGAAAAAAATCGTGCCATTCTTCTCTCTTTTCTCATCATCTCTAATAGGAATCTCTGCAAAGGCATCAATAAAATATCCTAGATTTGCTTTTGAGTTAATCACTCTTGAACAAATGCTTTGATACTTGGATACATCAATTGACTTGGGTCGCTCAAATTTTTGCGCATTGAGAGATATAAACATCGCCAAAGCTATTAAAGTCATTTTTCTCATTTTCATTCCTTTGTTTTTTATTTTTTGAAATTATCCATTTCAAAAAGGACACCTTTTGTCCATTAGAAGAATTTATCTCTTGTTTTTGAAAGGATTTTTCTCTCCCCAGCTCTCTAGTGAGTGAGAATATGGACACTCCTCAAACATATCTTTCGTCCCCTCCGCCTTACTGACATCCCAAGAATCAAGGGGTTGATTGAAAGAAGAATAAGCAAACATAGAATACATCTTGGTTACATTGCTCACATCCCACGAGTTTATGGGCTGATTGAATTTGGAATCCTCAAACATACAACTCATATCCACCACATTGCTCACATCCCAAGAATCTATGGGTTGATTGAAAGAAGAGAATATAAACATACCTCTCATATCCTCTACCTTGCTAACATTCCAAGAGTTTATTGGATGATTGAAAGAGGAGGATTTAAACATATATTGCATAGACTTGACATTGCCCACATCCCAAGAATCTAGTGGGTGGTTGAATGAAGTCCTAAAAAACATACAATTCATGTCCTCCACTTTTGAAACATCCCAAGAGTTCAAAGGCTGATTGAAAGCACTTCTTTTAAACATTCCCCACATTTTGACAACATTACCAACATTCCATTTATCTAGTGGATGATTAAAATTGGTTTCTGCAAACATCAGTTCCATATCTTCCACATTACTCACATCCCAAGAATCTAAGGGTTGATTGAAAGCTGATTTATAAAACATCCCGTGCATATTTTTTACTTTGCCAACATTCCAAGAGTTTATGGGGTGGTTGAATGCTGATTCCCAAAACATTTCTTGCATATTTTCCACATTACTCACATCCCAAGAATCAAGTGGGTGATTGAAATATGTATCCCTAAACATTCCATTCATATTTTCTACATTAGCTACATTCCAAGAATTGAGAGGCTGATTGAAATGAGAGGCATAAAACATTTCACTCATATCTCTGACTTTGCTGACATCCCAAGAATCTATGGGGTGATTGAATAGTGAACTTTCAAACATATGGCTCATATCCTCCACATTGCTCACATCCCAACTCTCTATCCCTGAGAATTCCGTGCGAGATGAACCATCAAATAATTCGCTCATATCCGTGATAAGCGAAGTGTCAATATCTCCTAGATAGATATCTTCATCATCGCACAAATCTTTTAGTTCTTCTTTGGTGGTGGGTTTGTATTTCATCCTTACTCCTCCATAAAAAATATATGGAGAAAGTGTAGGGATTTAGTAGGACATTAGGTGTCTTGTTTAAAGAATTTCTTTTATCTTGCCAACAATCTCTCTGCTCATATCTTTTTCAAGTTTTGAAATTTTTGAGTGAAAGTCGAGTACTTTCCCTTCTTTTGTTTGATGATTGATTTCATTATCAAGCCATTGGAGTGGAAGCGAGAAGATAAGGATTTTTCCTCTTTTTTTATTATCGATTGTAACTTCAGCAATCCCTATATCTTCCCCTTCTACATTATTGGGTGTTAGGAAGATTCCCAAATCACAATCATAGCGATACATATAGCTCATCATCTGATAGAGATCTTCTCGCGATACCTTTTCAATGCTATCGACATTTTTATATTTAGCATCCATGATCGCCACAAGTTTATCACCCCGCATTAGTTTGAAGTCAGGACGCATCTCTCTTACATTGTCACTCCCTAAAAAAACCCTATCTCCTCCATCAAGATTACAATCTCTCGCCTCATAGCCCTCTAGTTTGGAGAGAATTTTCTTATAAAGATAAGATTCCCACACCTCACTCATATCTAGGAAAAACCCTTGCCCCTTTGACTTACTTTCTAGTGTCGTGTTGGATTGCCCCTTTTGGGAGATGATGATTTTTGAGAGTTCAATGACTTTTTGATAAGCACGATTGAGTGGTGTGTATCTAATACTCTCAATCTCTTGCATACTGATTTCATCCCTTACGCCAAAGTCATTGAGCATCGAGAAATGGCCTTGAATGCTTGGAGAAAAAAGAGATGAATGTGTTTTTTTGAGAATCTTATAAACCTTACACAAAGTGCGATTGATTGGCGTATCATAAGTAAGCTTAGGATATTGGCAATACATCTTATGGGGGCTTGTGAGATTATGCAAAATTTGCTTCCCTACATCCAATCTCCCTCTAAAATAGGTGAGATTTTTCTTCTCCCTTACATAAGATTTGGGAATATGGGCTTGGGTGATTGCTCCTTCCAATGCCCCAATCCACAAAAGAGCCAAAAACCATTGATTGTAAAACTTGTCTTGAGAGATTGAGGTAGTGGATTTTGCGAGATGCACCCCCAAGGCATTGGCATAAAGATAATTGGCGATTTTCTCACCAAAGCGTGGAGTGATCGTGAGAGAAACCTGCTGTCCTTCAATGGTTGTGTGATAAAAGCCTACATAATAAGAGGTAGTGAGTTCGATTTTTGAAGGAAGTGAAACTGTTCCATTATATTTTCTAAATGATAAAACTCTGTAATCCACAATATTTTCAAGATTTTTTGTGTTTTTTGTTCTTCTAAAAGACTGAAAACTAAAATCTTGACTTTTTTGTTTCAACTCTTCAAGCATAGAAACATAAAAAGTCAATCCATTATTTCCTATTCTCTCACTATTATTCTCAATCTCAATAATTGAACAATCTTGAATTGTCCTACCAAACTCAATAGCCATTATTGCTCTTCCACTTTGTCAAGCCAAGTTTTTTTCAAATCTTCAATTATTTTTTCTCCCTCTTCCACAAAACCTACATATTCTCGGAGCAATGGCTCAAGATGATAATCCCAAAGCTTTTGCAAATGAAATGGTGTCACAGCTTGATTCTCTTTTTTCCCCAAAAAATGTTTGATTTTTCCAAAGTAAGCCTGACCGATTTGCGAGTTTTTATCCCCTAATTTTTCTTCTATTTTTTGATTTAGATTTTTGCATCTTGCGATATAGTCTTCTATGTTGTCAATAAAAGATTTTAATTCACCCTTCTCATCTTCTTTAAAACTCAGCATTTCATTCAAAATTTCTAGATCAGGCTTAATCTCATAGAATCCAAACCTTCTCCTCAATGCCAAATCAAAAGTAGAAAGACTTTTATCCACATTGTTCATCGTTCCGATGATATAGACATTGTTTGGGATAATAAAAGGCTCACTAAAATTTGGGATAGTGATCCCCTCTCCTCGATACTCTAGTGCATAGAGCAACTCTCCCAAGACTTCAGAGAGATTGGCTCGATTGATCTCATCAATGATAAAGACAAATCTTGTTTGGGGATTTTGACTAGCACATTCACAAAACTGCTTAAACTTGCCATTTCTAAGCTCATAAGAAAGCGTGCCTTTATCATCGGTTTTTGGGACAATTCCTCCGATAAAGTCTTGATATGTGGTATTGGGATGAAATTGCATAATCTCCCAAACAATTTCTGTATTTTTGAGTTTATTCTCGCAATTCTCTTTATGCCCCGTGTTTCCCGCATTCTCTATCTTTTGAGGAGAAAGAAGTTTGCTTAACTGCCATTGATCAATCTCATCTTGGATTTTTTTATCACTTTCACCATCTGCAAACTTTTCTTTGCTCCATTTTTTTATCAACTCTTTTGCACTATGAGTTTTCCCCGTCCCAGGGACTCCATAAAGAATGATTTGCTTATGAGTTTTTAAAAGTTCATCGATGTTTGTCATATCTGTTTCTCCTAGTGTTAAAAGTGAAATCAGTTTTGAAACTTCCCCTAATTTTTCTTCCTTCTTATTATCATCCCCCCACTTTTCTCCATAAAGTTCCTTCATGATTGCAACGCTCACAGTTTCCCAAAGCTTAGGGAAAAACTCAATCCTAGCATTTGTAATCCGCCTTGCATATTTTGAAACATCATCCCCCATTTTTTTGTCAGTGTCATAATTCATCTTCGATAAAGGATTTTCATTGCCCTTCTGACTTAGTCCATTGAAAATCTCAGTCATAAAATCACTCTTCAAAAACTCTCTAAAAGCCATAAGACTTAGGGGGTGAATCACTCTATCTCGATTTGCCCACATCCAAAGAAACTTAAGAGGGAAACGATAGGCAATTTTTTCAAAATTTATCGACTCAAATTCTTCAGTTGGTTGTTCTGATAGTTGTCTTCTTAAATTCTCCTTGCCTTTATACGAATCCTCCATAATATCCCAAGGATGCGAGATAACAAGTCTAGACTCTTTAATTTTTTCTATAAAATTCTTATTTTCATTAACAATATTCAAAAAAGAAACTAAATTTTTAGGATGATTATTGGTAAGCAAGTTATAGGTATTTTTTTTAGAAATAGATGAAAAAATATCATTTAAAAAATCATCTCTTCCGTGAGCAATTTTCATTATTTTTGGATCTGCAGGAAGAGCATTTTTATCATTAAATTTAACACCACCAAAAACAAAAGCATATGCTTTAAACAATTTTTTGTCCCCCCCAAACTCTTCAAGCATCTTATTCAAAACAGCTAGACCATTGGTATCTTGACCTTGATATTCATAATATTTTACACCTGACACTTTCTCTTGCTCAAGCAGAGATGATATTCCTTTAATTGTCTGCTTCCACAATTTAACGATGTCTTGCTTTTGATCACATAACACCTTAAGCTTCTCGTTCTCAAGATATTCTCTCAATACACTCTCATCAATATACATCTTCACTCCTTAATTTTTTAAAATCAAAATTTGCAATTCTACCACCCCACTCCCTCCAAGACATCGCTCACCCTAAAGCATTGAAAAATTTTATCAACAAAGTCGAGTCCTTATCTTCTGCTCATCATTTTGATCAATCTTAAATCAAAAAACAAGACATATCTTGTCCATACTCACTCTTTTGTCGATAGAATCAACTCTTTGATTCCAACACACAAGGATATCCATGCTAGGACTTGAAAACTCAAAAGCCAAAAGGATCAAACAAATCTATGACAAACTCCTCCAAGCTCCTCTAGGGCTAAGCATCACAGAGCTTTCAGAGGCACTAAGCGTAAGCACCAAAACCATCCAAAGAGATCTCTATGAGGTTTTGAGTGAGTATGGCGTGATCAGAGATGGGAGAAAATGGAGGATCGATCATTCTCAGATGCAAGACTTTGGGGATGAGGAGCTGATCGCCTCGATCCTAGAAGAACTTGCCAAAAACTCTGGCTCCACTCTCTATACCAAAGCCAAATCCCTCCTCTCACGCACACTTCATGGCATCCATCATCCCATCTTTGCAAATATCCCAAGTGAAAAGCTTGATGAAGGGGACTTGCAGAATTTTAAGATGATAGAAAAAGCGATTAAGAGCAAAAATGAAGTGGGGTTTGTCTATGAGGGGAAAAACTTCATCGCCAAACCCATCAAACTCGCATTTTTTGATGGGTTTTGGTATCTCTTGGCTTTGGATAGCGGACAAAAGGATACTTTCAAAAAGTTTCATTTCAAAAGCATTAAAATGATCGAGATTCTCTCCACTCATTTTGAGATTCCATTCCAGATCGAGGAATATCTCAAGCAGGCAAACTCTATTTGGTTTAGTCTTAGTGATGCCTTTGATGTCCAGCTCCATATCCATCCAAGTATGAAAAAATATTTTTTACGCAAACCTTTCATAGGGCAAAAATCTCTTGGTGAAGAAAGCGATGGATCAATCATTATTGAAGTTTCTGTGACCCATGAAATGGAGATTTTGCCTATCATCTATGGCTATATCCCTTTTATCAAGGTCCTCTCTCCTGAATGGCTACGCAAAGAAGTCAAACGCACAATCAAAGCCTATGCAAAAGAGCTATGATGGGACATAAAGTGTCCAATATGTCAAGATATACTTTCTCAAAAAAGTGTTACCATAGATTGCGATGAGGGTGATGGAATCTATGAGGCAATCGATAAGAAATATAGCGATGAAAATGGCTCTCCAAAGAATGTGAATGCAGTGTTTTGGTATATCGATCTTAAGATTGCTCAAAGGATTCACAATGAGAGGCGAGAGATGATTGAGGGTGGATTTGGAAGCGATTGATGATCAAAAACAAGCGAATCTCATCTGATAATCCTCGCTTGCTCAAGTCCCTTTTTCCAATCTTTTTCTTTCCTCTCTTTTGTGGAGCTTCTGTTACTTTGGCTTGGACTAGGCAAATAAATGATTTGCTCATTTTGCACATTTTCAAAAAATCGATTTTTCTCCGTCCTATTGACTTCCTTTCTCCCTTGGCAAACAAAATAACTTTTGAATCTTTTTTCTACTTCTCTTGAAGTCACCATCACTTTTGCTTTTGGGAATCTCATCAAAAAGTCATACAGAAATTCCAAGCAATACTTGTGATTCTCTCCACAAGCAAAGAGTGCTATGTCATTAGAAAACCATTTTCTTCCCTCATAGCTCTCAACAATGTCATAGAGGGCAATCCCCTTCCCATCAAGCCACTTTTCTTTTTCTTCCACTTTCATTTCAACAAAATTTTTTTCACCACAAACCTCGCCCAAAATCTTCCACAATGCATTTGATCGATTGCTATAGAAGAATCCATTTTCTTCAGATTTCTCAGAAGGAAATGTCCCCAAAATGATGCACTTATAGTTATGCTTGCCACTGAGATATTTATCCTTTCTGTCTGCAAATGGATGGCTGATTTCATAAAAATCTCTACTTCCAATATGTTTGATATATTTCTTTTCAGTCACTGCTTGCCTTCCTCTAAATACTCTCTATGATTTTCACCTTAAAGTGTTTTTTATATTCTAATCAGCCAGAATCACTACTGCAACACAATCCCACCCATAATCACATAAGGCACATAGGTTTTTCCATCTTCAAAATCACAAAAATCACATTGCTCCATTTGTTCTCTCAGATCCAAAACCCCACACCATCATATAATGATTTTAAAAAGCACTTCTAATTTCTTTGACCCCCTGTGTGAGTCCTTTGATCTTCTTGTGTTTTCTAGGCTCTCTTTCGCACACTAGCCTTCCTTGAGTGTCAAACTCATATACCATCCCATACATCCTGATTGCATACCCTTTGATCTCTCCCCAGATTCCAAGCCTCCCATCATTTCGCACAAAGTGAGACTTGATCTGCCTCTTGAGCCACTCTAGGATTTCATAGCGAGTTTTCTGACGAAACACACGCCTATCGATATATATCTCTCGCATCTCATTGAGGATTCCCACCCCATAATCTGAGGTGAATTCCACAAAGTCCTTAGCTCTTTTTTGCGTGATGACAAAGATCACACCATCAAAACACTCACATCTTCTTGAGAGACTACGACACTTTTTGACTAGCTCTTCTGCCTCCTCCCTCTCATCAAAAAACACACTAGCCAACCTCACAAAAAACTCACCTGCCCTCATCCCCAAGCCATAAAACCCTCGACCTATCCACTCCTCCAAGCTCTCACACTCACTCAATATCTCAGCCCCCTTTTTAAACCTCCAAAACTCACTAAATCCAAGCTGTTCAGCAGTCTGATTGTGGCTTGTATTTTGCACTCTATGCTTTACTCGCTCAAAAAGCGAGCGGTGATCTTCTATCCAATTGCCATTTTTTAAAAATCTTTCAAACACTCCTGCAGTATTGAATCGACACATTTTCCCAAGCACATCCGCTCGATACCCCAAAATATCTCCACAATCCCAAAGAAATCCCTCATTTTCTCTGTAGTGTTTGCGGATGATGACCCCATACTCGCTCAATATCTCATTGAGTGTTTTTCCATCAAATCTATGAGCATCCACACTCACTTGCTTCAAAATCGATATTTCTGATGCACTGATGGTAGAAAAGCAGGCATTGGATTTAGGGTTGAGCTCAGTCTCTACAAATAAAGTCCTTGCAAAATATCCTCTAGAATCTAGCAATTCCTTGCATTCATTCATTTCATTATTGACCTCATCCCACTCAAAGCCAAAATACTCCAACATCTTGCAATAAAACATCAAAGCATTATTGATCTCATCCTCATACCCACTCTCTAGCCATTCTCTCAATCTCTCATATTTTTCAAACTGAGTGCATGCTAGGCGAAAATCACCAAGACTAGAGTAGCCCAATGCATCTCTTAGATTGGTACATAGGCGACTTCCCCTAAGACTCTTTTTGATTTGTGCATACATCTTTTTGATCCTCACTCTTAAGATTCAAAAAGCATAATCAATAGATTGAGACATTTTATGTCTTATTTTTGATGATGTTCTTTTGCAAAACCCTTCTTAATGCTTCCCATACTGTATGTGATCAATATCTCTTTATTTTTGTAGTATTTTTGCTTCCTCAAGTGTAGAGAAGCTATAATCCCCCAAATCCACTCCTAAGGAAAACGATGAAAACAGCTCTCAAAAGCTTGGTTGGGGGAGTTATCTGTTTTGTTCCTGCTTTTTCTTTGCAAAATCTTGAACTTATCAATGCCCAAAATGCTTGGAATCAGGGCATCACAGGGAAGGGAGTGAAGATTGGGATCATCGATACAGGATTTGACACAACTCATCCTGCACTCAAACACCAATTCACCAATCTAATCAATTCAAACAATCTCATCCATGGCACAGGGGTTGCAAGTGTGGCTGTGGGAGCAAAGATAGGAAACAATCCCCATGGAGTGGCTTACAATGCCAAGTTTTATGGACTTCCCTTTCATGGATATGATGCTTATGGTTATTTTAAAGACAAAGACACCAAGGTCATCAATAACAGCTGGGGATATTCCATCTATCCTGTGATCAAACTCCACATCAAAAAAGAAAATGGCAGCGAGTTGATTCAAACAATTGAAGGACTGGATCACCCTAGGGTCGTCATGGAATTTGTTGGCAGACAAAGCTATGATTCTTCACTGACAAGGCTTGCAAGAGAAAAGAAAATCTTAAGCATCGTTAGCACGGGCAATGAGGGGATGAGCTCAGCAGCTATCACAGCAACACTTCCACGCTATGATGAAAGTCTGAGATCTTGGATTGCAGCAGGGGCATTAGATGCAAGCTATATCAGCAAAAATGATTCTGGAGAGCTTGTATTGAGAAGCAAAGCCTTGGCAGATTTTAGCAATGGCTTTAGAGGGATTGAGCTTTTTGGACTCTCAGCACCTGGTGTGAATGTCGATGTCGCTAGAGTTGGAGGAGGATATGGAAAAAGCAATGGAACCTCTTTCTCTTCTCCCCTCATCAGTGGAGTTGCTGCACTTGTGTTAGAAAAATTCCCCTTCCTCAATGGAGCTCAAGTGGCTGATGTTTTACTCAGCACAGCCAACAAAACCTACATCACTCCAAAAGTCGTGCTCAAAAAAGAATTCATCGATGGTGCTCCAAGGCACACCATTATCTATATCGATCGCACAGGAGGACGACCAAGCAATGATCAAATCAGGCAAGATCTCAGAGATGCAGGATATAGAGAGTATGAAATCAATCTAGTTTTTAGACAGCCTGCTCTTGAAGGAGAGAATAATCGCGTTTTACTTCTTTCGCGTGAAGAAGTCTTTGGTCAAGGAATCCTAGATATCCAAAAAGCTCTAGGAGGGATCGCACTCCTAGATGCCAATCGATTAAATAAAGAAGATATCCACACAAGCCAAAATGGAGAAAAAACTCTGCTCTACAGCATCGATACACAAGGGCATCATACAGCCTTTAGCAATGACATTGCCCAAAGAAAATGGGATAGTAAATACCATCACCCACAAGCCCAAAACGCCCTCCCACAAGAGGCTAGGAATCTTGATGTGGGATTACTCAAAAAAGGAAGTGGAAAACTAGAGCTTTTGGGCAAAAACACCTACAAAGGGATGACTTTTGTCCATCAAGGGACACTTGCACTCAACAAAAGAAAAGATGGAAGTGGAGGAATCTTAGAAAGCAAAGTGCTTATCGATCATCAAGGCAGATTCCAAGGCAATGGAATCATCAAAAGTGATGTCTTCAACTATGGAATCTTAAGCCCAGGGAATGCTGATTTTGACACTCTAACCATACAAGGAAGATACACACAAAATCAGCAAGCCACACTTGAAATTCACTTCGGGATAGAAGAAACTCCAAAGATAGCAACCCTTTCCAACAAAGCCAAAGCAAACTTGACAACCATCAAAGATCACGCCAAACTCAAAGCTAGTCATTACACGATCCATGGAGGAACATTGCTTTACTCACCGCTTAAAAGTCGCTTTTATATTGATGGAGAAATCATTCCCATCATGCTAGAAGATGCGCTAAAAAATCAGATTCAAAACTTTTCTCTCATCACTATCCAATCTGATGCCTCTCAAACGATCAATTTTTCTCTTCGTGATCCTTTTACGATTCTCATAGGCAAAAAACAAGATGCTTACTCTATTCCTGAAATAGAGAGCGACCTACACAAGGCTTTGCAAGCTATCTCCCTAGATCCCAACCTTGCTCAAAAATATAAACATTATTTTGCCTTCATTGATAGTGCCTCCAAAGCTCAATACATCGACACACTCAAAAGCCTAGATGGCGATCTCTATCTCCAAAACACCAAAGAAATCCTAAGCCATCAAGCACGCTTAGGCTTATCTGATATCACCCTTTTATTAGAATCTTCCAAAGAAGATAAGATTCTCTTCACGCCCTCATTTGGCTATGCAAAAGATGTGGAATACCAATCCTATATTTTCTCTCTTGATGCACAAGGTAGAAAAAAGATTGCAGACCATATCTCACTCTCAGGCTTTGTGAATTTTTCAAACTTTCAAACAAATGATCAATCTGCCAAGCTTAGCTCCCAAGTCTTATCTAGTGGATTGAGTCTGGGCTATGATTTTGGTGCTATAGAGATTTTTGGTGGGATTGGAGCTGGGTTTGGCTACAACACCTCCAAAAGAGAGATTAATCACTCTTTCAATGAGGGAAATTATCTCAATGCTCTAGCTTTGGCTCATCTTGGACTTGGCAAAACTTATAAATTTAGCAATTCCCTCACCCTCACACCTCTTATCTGGATGCAAAATCTTTATGTCTATCAAAATGTTTGGAAAGAAACAGGTGGGATTTTTCACAAATCTTACTCTAGAGCTCATTATGATGTTTTGGATGCTTCAGCTGGATTGAGATTGGGATATGAGTGGAAGACTTTTGGCTTTGGAATCTCTGGATTCTATACTCGTCATTTATTGGGCAATTCTTTGCAAAACCAAGCAAGCTTTTTGGACTTTCCAACTCAAATCATCCATCAACGCTATACTTTTGATCCCAATGCTTACAAAATCAGTGCTGATTTTTCCTATACTCAAAAGATTTTTTTCATGTCCCTCAAAGTCGATAGCGATTTGGCCAAAAATTTCTGGGGACTGAGAGGCAGTCTTGCAGTTGGAGCCAAATACTAAGTATCAGATGAACTGATCATTGCAACTTTATCTTGATGCTGTATTTGCAAGACTTAATTTCAAACACAGCAAGATCATCATGGTCTTTGACCCTTGCCTATGAAGAGAAACTTTATCAAAGGAGGAAATAATGAATCCCCATCAAGAACGCCTAAAACTCATAAGATCAGAAATGCTCAAAGCAAAAATAGATGCTTACCTCATCCCCACTTCTGATCCGCATCTCTCAGAATATATCCCCTTGTTTTGGAAGAGTATCGAGTGGATCAGCGGATTTAGCGGATCTGCTGGGACTTTGCTAATCACACAAAATGAAGCAATGCTTTGGACTGATGGGAGATATTGGCTACAAGCAGAACAACAATTGCAAAACACAGGATTCACTCTACAAAAAATGAGCAAAGCAAACACTTACATTCATTACCTACTCACTTACATACAAGCCAAGCAAGTGATCGGAATCGATGGGAAGATTCTAAGCTTAGAGACAAAAGAGCTTCTAGAGAATGAATTAGCAAAACAAGGAATCATACTCAACACCCAATGTGATCTAATCGCAAAGATTTGGCTCCAACGCCCACCTTTAAAGCAAGAAATGATTTTTGAGCATCCCATTGAGTTTGCTATCCAAAGCAGGGAGGAGAAGCTAGCACTTATCCAAGAAAAAATGCAATCCCTTGGCGCCACTCATCATCTCATCAATTCCTTGGAAGATATTGCATGGATCACAAATCTCAGAGGGAAAGACATCCAATACAATCCTGTTTTTATGAGCTATTTGCTGATCGATTTGCACAAAGCGACGCTATTTGTGCAGCCAAATACCTTGCACAAAGATCTCATCAAAACACTGCAAGAAAGTCATATTCATCTAGAGGATTATGAGAAAATCACATCCAGCCTTCATCAACTCCAAGATGCAAAAATCCTCATCGATCCTAGTCGCATCACAACACATCTCATCAATTGCCTTTCACAAAGCAACACACTCATCAAAACACACAATCCAAGCTTATTTCTAAAATCCATCAAAAATCCAGCCCAAATCAAGCATATCAAAAGAGCAATGGAACAAGATGGGATCGCTTTATGTCACTTTGGGTATTGGCTAGAGACATCTCTTGATCAAGGTATGAAAATCAGCGAATTAGACATCGATACCAAACTCCATGCTTTTAGATCATCTCAAGCCTATTTTCTTGAAGATAGTTTCCCTACAATTGCGGGATTTAATGCCAATGGTGCACAATGCCACTATCGTGCAACTCGACAAAATTTCTCCTATATCCAAGATCATGGCTTCTTGCTTGTAGATAGTGGTGGAAACTACCTCAATGGCACTACAGATATCACACGAGTATTTCCAATCGGTCATATCACGCATGAACAAAAACAAGACTACACCCTCGTGCTCAAAGCTCACATCGCTATGAGCTCCACAATCTTCCCTCAAGGGATCCTAATGCCCATGCTTGATAGCCTCACGCGCGCACCCTTATGGAAGCGACATCTAGACTATGCGCATGGCACAGGACATGGAGTCGGATACTGTCTTAATGTCCATGAAGGTCCCCAAGTGCTGTCTTACTACACATTACCTCAAGAGAAAATGAAAATTTATGAAGGGATGATCACATCTATTGAGCCAGGAATTTATCGAGAGGGGAAATGGGGAGTGCGTCTTGAAAACTTGGTACTTACCCAGCTAGATGGCGAAAATGAAATATTTGGAAAATTTCTAAGATTTGAACCCCTCAGTCTCTATCCCTTTGAGAAAAATTGCCTACTTCTAGATCTGCTCACAGAAGAAGAAATCAAATGGATCAATGCCTATCATCAAGAAGTCTATAGACGACTTTCACCCTTTTTGGATGAGGTTATGCGATCTTGGCTTCAAGAAAAAACCTCAACACTCCAAAATCCCACCAAGACAAAATACAAAAACAAAAACACCCCCTCTTTTTGAGGGGATCACTTACACTGCACCATTTTACGACGCAAATAAGCAATTTTGGTTTGAAGAGGAAGCTCTTTTGGACAAACATCCTGACAAGCCAAAAGCGACATACAGCCAAAGACTCCATTATCATCCCCAATGATTTCAAACCATTCTTCATCACTGCGATCATCATGTGGATCAATATAAAATCTTGCGACACGATTAAGCCCTGCTGCACCCACAAAGTCATCTCTCATAACTTTGGTTCCACATCCTGCTATACAGCACCCGCATTCAATGCATCGATCAAGCTCAAAAACCTCTTCAGCCACTTCAGGCTCCACTCGCTCTTCAAATTTAGTGAGATCCACTTGTTCTTTGTTTTGCTTATGAATCCAACTCTCCACACGCTTAGTCATTCCCTCAAACCAAGCTCCAGTATCCACTGAGAGATCTTTGATGAGTTTAAATGCTGGCAATGGCATCAATGTGATCACACCATTTTCAAACTCTTTGGTTAGTGTGCGGCATGCAAGGCGTGGGCGACCATTGATCATCATTCCACAACTTCCACAGATTCCAGCCCGACATACAAAATCAAAGCTCAATGACTGATCAAGCTCTGCTCTAATTTGATTGAGTGCGATAAAAATTGTCATCGAATCCAATTCTTCAATCTTATATTCAGAAAAATGCGGCTTAGAAACCGCACTTTGAGGATTGTATTTGAAAATTTTAAAAGTCAAGATTCTGTTGCTCATAATGGTTCTCCTATCCTTTCAATTCTTGCTTTATAGCGCTCTTGGAGTTCATAAGGCATCAAAGCATCCTGAATCTCCCAACGATCCTTGCCTTCTGCCTTCAATCTCTCAGTGATTTCTTCAATCTCTTTGGCTCTAATAGCTGTTTTTTCATTTTCGATGATCATTCCTTGCGGCCCATATCCACGATAAGCTGGAGCGATCTCCATCTCCATAATATCCAGATCTTCATACTCTAGCGTTGGCATCGTATCTTCTTCATTTTTCCAATACGCCAATGTTCTCTTAAGCCAATTTGCATCATCTCTTTTGGGATAATCCTCGCGACTATGTGCTCCACGACTTTCGCGTCTCTCTAGTGCTCCTTTGGCAACGCAGAGAGCAATTTTGATCATTTTTTGCACGCGATAGGCTTCTTCTAGCTCGGGATTTGCACTCAACTCTTTGTAGCGAATCGAGACATTTTTCGATCTTTTACAAAGTGCTTCCAATCCATCCACAGCTTTTTGCAATCCCTCTTCTGTCCTAAAAATTCCGATATATTCCTCGACAAGATTCTGCATTTCTTCTTTGAGCTTAAATGGATTTTCACCATTTTCATTGGCAACGATGTTTTCAAGTTTCTTTTGTTCTTTTTTGAGAAAATCTTGAATTGTTTCTGTTGAGATTTTGATTTGGGCATCACGACAATGCTCAGCAAAATAATCTCCCACAACCATTCCAGCCACCACAGCCTCAGCCACTGAATTTCCTCCCAAGCGATTAAATCCATGCATATCCCAGCAAGCCGCCTCACCTGCGGCAAAGAGTCCCTTGAGTGCTGTTTCTCCCTTGGGATTAGTTCTGATGCCTCCCATAGAATAGTGCTGCATTGGACGCACAGGTGCATAAACACCTTTTTGTGCCAAATCAATCCCATTGAAACAGTGTGCAATCTCCCATACATCTCTTAGATTCTTATGGATATGCTCTTCTCCCAAAATCGAAATATCAAGCCACAAATGCTCACCATAAGGAGATTTGATCCCCTTACCTGCTTTGATATGCTCAAGCATTCTTCGACTAACAACATCTCTGCTTGCTAGATCTCTTTTTTCAGGCTCATAATCTGCCATAAATGCATGACCATCCACATCTCTCAAAAGCCCCCCATCTCCTCTACATCCTTCTGTCAGCAAGATTCCACTAGGAACAATTGGAGTAGGATGGAATTGCACAGCTTCCATATTTCCCAAACGCGCAATACCTGTTTCAAGCACAACTCCTGCTGCAACACCATTACAAATCACAGCATTTGTTGTGTGCTTATAGATTCGACCATATCCACCAGTGGCAATCAATGTCCCCTTGGCAACATAGGCAATCAGCTCACCCGTGACCAAATCTCGTGCCACGACACCATAGCATTGTCCATCTTGATGAATTACAGCGACCATTTCCTTACGATCTAAAATCTCAGTTTCAAGCCTCATCGCTTCATTGGCTACAGCATAGAGCATCGAGTGTCCTGTCGCATCTCCAGTAAAACAAGCTCGCCATTTCTTAGTCCCACCAAAATCACGCGCATTGATCAATCCGTGTGCCTCTTGATCTTCATGAAAGGTTTCTTTTTGTCCCTTGATAATTGCACTGCGTTCCCCTGCTTTGACGCGATTCCATGGCACTCCCCATGCAGCAAGTTCGCGGATTGCTTTTGGGGCAGTAGCAGCAAACATTCTTGCCACCTTCTGATCGCATCCCCAGTCACTTCCTTTCACCGTATCCATAAAATGAACATCTTCATTATCACCTCGTGCCTTTACGGTGTTTCCCAAGCTTGCCTGCATCCCACCTTGAGCTGCTGCGGAGTGAGAACGCTTCACAGGGATCAAACTTAGCACAATCGTTTTAAGTCCAAGCTGACGACAACCAATCGCTGATCTTAAACCAGCCAATCCTCCACCTACAATCAATGCATCTGAATAAACAATTTTCATTACTCCACCTCCAAAATCACACCATTAAGCTCATCAATTGCTTCATGGGGGTTGATTTTTTGAATTCTCTCTTGAGAATTTGAAATCTGAATTCCATATTTAATATAAGCGCCAAAAGTTGCAAAACCAAGAATCAAAAAGAAAGCAGTCATTCCAACTTTAATTTTTTGCAAAAGCTTTCTTGTCGCCTCAGGAGTTTTACCCCAATGATCAAACCATCCCCATTTCACAGCCAAACGATAAAGACCGATACTGCCATGAAGTTCAACAGCAATCAACAAGAAAAGATAAAGAACCCAAAAATGCTGCTCTACAAAACGCAAAGATGAAGCCACAGAGCCGATGCCATTGAGTGCATCAGGACTATTGGGTGAGAGCATAATGACAAACATATGTGCACTTCCCAAAAAGAAAAGCACAAAACCAGTCATTACCTGAATCCACCAATAAGTTGTATCAGAATGCTTCATCAGATTTTTATGTGTGCGCATTTTCAAAAATTGCTTGTAATTGATAGGAAACTTTCTGAGTGCTAAAAAAGCATGAGCCATAAAAGCAACCAACACAACCAACACAACAAATGAAGTCACAAGGGGCTGACGATGTCCAAAAATAAAATCAAGTTCTGCCACTCCAATCATCCAATCAAATAACTTTGGACTAATCAAAATACTTGAAACAAAAAACATATGAGCAATCATAAAAAGTGCCAAAAACAACCCAGTCGCACTCTGCCACCAATCAAGACGAGCAGGTAGGCGACTTTTTTTACGCTCAACGGTCACATCTGCGTAACTCTCGATAATCTCTTTCTCAAAAGACATTCTCTCTCCTTTCAATATTCCTTACACTATATATCACAAGATCTACAGCTTAATCGATCTACACACAATAAGCCTGCAGGTGAAATACTTCCCAAAAAGCAAGGGAATCTGAAAAAGGCTTACAAAAAAATGCTGATATTTTAAGATATTGTAACTTATGGTAATGTTTTGGAATTATTGAAAGATAGCTTGTCACCTTGTTCTAGAGCGATTGATAACAATCATTCATCTATGTGTAAAATCGTGGCAAAGATTACTCTTGCATCATTGAAACAAGGATTTTGGATATCAATTCACAATGTGGTGTCCCCAGAGAGGTTCGAACTCCCGACCTTATGATTAGGAATCATACGCTCTATCCTGCTGAGCTATGAGGACATGCCCCCTTTTTTAGGGGATTACTTAGCGTTTGCAACACTATCTTTAAGGCTTTTTCCAGGCTTAAATTTAGGCACAAATTTATCTGCAGTCTTGTAAGTTTTGTCGCTTCCAGGAACCTTTCCTTCTTTTCCCTTTTGCATTGCAACTTCAAACTTTCCAAATCCTACAAGTTCAATGCTTTCTTTTTTGAGCAATGCAGCTTCAACACCAGCAACAAAAGCGTTGATTGCTTTCTCAGCATCTTTCTTAGTTTCAAACTCACCCACCTCTTTTACTAATTCTACAAATTCTGATTTGTTCATAACGAACCTCCGCATTTAAATTAATGAATAATCTTTGCAGAAACCAAAGATGCATCTATTCTAACAAAATATTGTTTATTTAATTTGTCTAAAAGTCCTAAAACACGCTCAGTGATTGCAATTTTGAGTATTTTTGACTAAACTTCTGGCTCAATTTTTACATTTTTTCACTAATTTTAAGAAATATTTTCAAATCATAAGGAGTCTTAGATGCTAAAAGTCGGAATCAATGGAAGCGGAAGAATTGGACTTTGCACTGCCAGAATCATTGCTACAAGAGATGATATCGAACTAGGTGCAATCAACACAACAACAGATATTGACACACTCATTCATCTTCTTAAGTATGATTCAATTCATAGAACTTTCCAAGTCCAAAAGGTAGATGACAACACCATCTCGATGGGGAATTCAAAAAATATCAAGATTCTAAGCTCTAGGGATCCCCAAACAATTGGCTTTGAAAAACATGGAATCCAAGGAGTGATTGAATGCACTGGGGCTTTCAATTCTCTTGACAAATCATCTCTTCACCTTCATGATGGGATTGAAAAAGTAATCATTTCAGCTCCAGCTGATCAAACTCCAACCTTTGTCTATGGTGTTAATCACCTTGACTACAAAGGAGAGTCTGTGATCTCCAATGCTTCATGTACGACAAATTGTCTAGCGCCAATCGTTAAAATTTTGGATGAAAAATTTGGGATCATTGATGGCCTAATGACCACAATCCACAGCTACACAAATGATCAAAATCTCTTAGATGTCAAGCACAAGGATTTGCGTCGAGCACGAGCTGCGGCTCTAAATATGATTCCTACAAGCACAGGAGCAGCTAAAGCAATTGGTCTAGTTTTGCCCCATCTACAAGGAAAACTCAATGGATTTGCCATTCGCGTACCAACACCTGATGTCAGCCTTGTTGATCTCAGCATCAATCTTGCAACCAGCACAAGTGCTCAAGAGATCAATGATCTTTTCTTAAATGCCAAAGAAAACTCTATGCATGGCATCATTGATGTCGATCTTGAGAAAAGAGTCTCAAGCGATTTTATTGGCACACAATTTAGCTCCATTATTATTGCTGATAAAACGATGGTTCTTCAGGATACACATGCTAAGATTTTGGCTTGGTATGATAATGAAATGGGATACTGTCATAGACTTGTAGATATGAGTGTTTATGTCCTCACTCACTAATCTCTGCAAATCTAATCTCAATAGAATAGGATCAGCATGGTTTCTTTTGAGAGTTTCTTAGAGCATACAGGATCAAGATCAATCCCTCATCCCACCAAGGATGCCCTTGATTATGTTTATGAAGCTATTATCAAAGAAAAGATCGCAGGAAGAAGTGGTTATTACAATCTTCCCTTTGAAGAAAAAGCGATCCTAGATGCACAAACTTATATCTCCACCCATCAAGATCTCCTTCAAGAGATCAAATATCTCATCATTATTGGAGTTGGAGGAAGTTCTCTTGGCACAAAAGCCATCGATACGATGCTTTGCCATCTTGCATGTCGCAAGCCTATCGAGCTCAAATTCTTAGAACACACAGATCCCATCGAGATTTGCAAAACCCTCCAAGATGTCACCTGTGCTAATTCTCTTTTTCTCATTATTTCCAAATCAGGAACGACCATCGAAACCTCTTCTTTGATGAAATATATCCTCAAACGCTTCGATCTCCTCGATCACAAGGAGCACTTGGCAGTGATTACTGATGAGCATTCTCCTTTACACAAATGGGCATCAAAGCATCAGATCTCTTGTATTTGTATCGACAAAAATGTTGGTGGAAGATTTTCTGTCCTAAGCTCTGTTGGAATCTTGCCTCTAATGATCTTGGGATATGAGACCAACCTTATCCTCAAGGGAGCCAAAGAGTTTATGATGAGCTTTTTACATCGTCAAGAAGATCATCTCATCAAAAAGGCAATTTTCTTGGCCAAAAGCCGAGATCGTTATCCCAATAATGTCCTATTTTCTTACTCAAGCTCTTTTAAAGATTTCAATGCATGGTATGTACAGCTTTGGGCTGAGAGCCTTGGAAAAATCGATATTTATGGGAAAAAAGTAGGACTCACACCAATCTCACTCATTGGTAGTATCGATCAGCACTCCTTCCTCCAGCTTATCACCCAAGGCAGTATGGATAAAACTGTCACCTTCCTCAATATCAATCGCAAAAACTACTCAGAACCCAAGATTCCAAATCTCAAAGTTGATTTTTTAGAATCTACAGATTTTGTCAATGGCACATCATTTGCCAAACTCATTAGCTATCAGCAAATTGCTACGATGCAAACAATACGAGATGAAGGGATCCCCACAGATCAGATTCATATTGATTATCTATGTGAAGAGAGTGTGGGAATCTTGATTATTTACTTTGAACTTCTTACCTCATGCGTGGGTAAAATCTTAGATATCAACACTTATGATCAACCAGGGGTTGAATTTGGCAAAAAACGCTTGCGAGATATGTTTGAAGTCCAAACCCAATCCCCACCAAATAAAGATTTGATACAATAATTTTGAATTTTAGAGACGAAGGAGCAAGGAATGTTGGAAGTTGCTGGGATTGAAAGAATGCAACAAACAAAAAGTGTAAGAGACATTGATATTAAAGACAAAAGAGTTCTAATTCGGGTAGATTTCAATGTCCCTATGGATCATGAGTTTAACATCTCTGATGATACGCGGATTCGCGAGGCTCTCCCTACGATCAATTACTGCATTGATCGTGAGGCAAAAAGCATTATACTTGTGAGCCATCTTGGAAGACCCAAAGGAAAAGATTCTGATTTTTCACTCAAGCATGTGCTTAAGCGTGTTGAGCGCTTATTGGGCAAAACCGTCGTATTTGCTGATGATATCGATAGTGCTAAAAGTATCCAAGCTACACTCAAAAGCGGGCATATCATCCTGCTAGAAAATATTCGCTTCAATGCTGGGGAAGAGAAAAATGACCCATTGCTTGCTCAAGAACTGGCTCAATTATGTGATGTCTATGTCAATGATGCCTTTGGAACAAGTCATAGGGCACATGCAAGCACTCATGGGATCGCACAATTCGTTTCTCAAAAAGTAGCTGGATTTCTTCTCAAAAAAGAAATCGATTCGTTTGCCAAAGCCTTTACAAACCCTCTTAAGCCCGTCTTGCTGATCGTTGGAGGGAGTAAGGTAAGCTCAAAACTAGCTCTATTGAATAACATCTTAGATCTTGTAGATAAAATCATCATTGGCGGGGCAATGAGCAATACCTTTCTTCAAGCACAAGGATATGATATGCAAAAATCCCTTGTCGAAGAAAATCTGATCAATGAGGCTCATCATATTTTAGAAAAAGCCAAACAAAAAGGTGTCAAAGTCTATCTTCCTGTTGATGTTGTAAGCACAAATGATTTAAAAACACATCAAGAAATCAAAATTACACCAGCTCAAGATGTCCCACAGGATTTTATGGCTGTAGATATTGGTCCAGCAAGCACTAAGCTTTTCAATCAAGTGATTCGAGATAGTCAAACCATCGTCTGGAATGGGCCCCTAGGTGTCTATGAAATCTCTCAATTTTCAAGAGGTACTTTCAATGTAGCACATAGCATTTCTGATACTTATGCATTTAGCCTCATTGGTGGAGGAGATACTGCTGATGCTGTTGAGCGAGCAGGTGAAAGAGATAATATGAGCTTTATTTCAACAGGTGGTGGAGCGTCTTTGGAACTTCTTGAAGGGAAGGTTTTGCCTGCTTTTGAAGTTTTGGATCAAAGGGAGTAATGTTTGATGAACATCTTTTTGAAGCAAAATCAATCCACGATTATCAAACAAGATGTTCACACAAAAACACAGCACAATATCCTCTGGATTGATCTCTTTCGTCCAAGCAATGAAGAGATTTCAGAGATCGCACAGGTTTATAAAATCGAGATTCCCACACAAGAGGAGCGTGAAGAGATTGAAGAGAGTGCGAGGTATTGGGAAGATTCTCAATCCATCACGATCAATACTTACTTCCTGATCCCTCTTCGTGATGAAAAACGCTTTGATAACCAAAGTATTACTTTTATCCTTCATGACAATATTTTATTTACCGTGAGATATTCTGATCTGCGTGTTTTTGATGAGGTGCAGAGAATCATGCTTGCCAATCCTCAAATGTTTAATGATGGCTTTGATCTCTTCAGCAAAATCTTAGAGATCCGTGTAGAAAAAGATGCGGATATGCTTGAAAATTTTGCTCGATCAACAAGGGCTTTGAGGAAAAAAATCCTCACACATGATATGGATGATGAGGTTTTACATCAGCTCTCAAGGCTTCAAGAGCTAAATATGACCGTGCGCGATTCTCTCTTTGACAAGAGGCGTTCAATTGCTGCGATGCTCAAAAGCATCCGCCCCTCTCCAGAAGTCAAAAAAAATCTGATCATTATCCTAAAAGACATCAACTCACTCATCGAATTTGCCAATATCAGTATGAATGCACTAGATAACATCCAAGGACTTCTCACAAATCAAATCAATATCGAACAAAACAAAATCATCAAGCTCTTTACAGTTGTCACAGTTGCAATGATGCCCCCAACACTCATTGGCACAATTTATGGGATGAATTTTAAAGTCATGCCCGAGCTTGAATGGAGCTTTGGCTATCCTCTCTCTATTCTTTTAATGATACTCTCCACACTCGTCCCAATCCTCTATTTCAAGAAAAAAGGATGGCTCCACTAAGTTTTGTTAGAATACGCCCTTTTGATTTGACAAAAAGGAGTATCAATGCTTGAATGGATCACATCGCCTGAGGCATGGGTCACACTCATCACACTCACAGCCCTAGAAATCGTTCTAGGGATTGACAACATCATCTTCATAGCCATCTTGGTCAATAAGCTTCCAGAACACCAAAGAGACAAAGCAAGGATCTTTGGTCTCTCTCTTGCAATGCTTTCACGGATCGCACTTTTAGTTTCTTTGTTTTGGATTATGAAACTCACCCAACCCTTATTTACTCTATGGAACATAGAAATCTCTGGGCGTGATTTAATCTTGATTCTTGGAGGGCTTTTCTTGATCTATAAAAGTGCAATAGAAATTTATGAGCAAACTCAAACCCACCATGAAGAAAAAACATCCACACTTAAAGCAGGCTTTATGACAGTTTTAATCCAAATTGCGATTTTAGATATTGTCTTCTCTCTAGATTCTGTCATCACGGCTGTAGGAATGGCTCAAAATATAGAAATTATGATTATTGCGATTATGTTTGCTGTGGGTGTTATGCTTTTTGCTAGCAAGCGGATTGCGGATTTTGTAGATACTTATCCAAGTATCAAAACTCTTGCTTTGGCTTTCTTGTTTATGGTGGGAATTGTTTTGATTTTAGATGGGTTTGATATCCATGTCCCCAAAGCTTATGTTTATTTTGCGATGGGATTTTCTCTTGTGGTAGAACTTCTCAATATCTACATTCGCAGAAAAACTACTCCTTCTTCTTAGAAGAAGGACACAAAACTTGCAAGTAAGAGTTTTTGAGAATCTTTCTCTCTTTTAACTCACATAAAAAATCAGCAATATCTCTTGAGGGGATAAACTTGGGCTTAGAATCACTGCTAGCCCCAATGATACCAAGCAATCTCCCATCATGAGTATAAAACCCCTTGCCGTATGCATACTTATACCCCTCAAAATCATGGTTTTCTTTTTGGGCAAGCTGATCTAGACTTTCTTGCAAGATGTATTGCTCTGTTGCAAAAGAATTGAGCTTTGTGATGTAAGGTGCATAAACAATAGCTTGTTGCTTTTGCTGCACCTCATCAAAGACATTGACCCAATACTGAGAGTAAATCCGATCATGGTAATAGCTTTTCTTACGCTGATTGCAATAAATATCAGTAAAAGCAGAAGTTTCTAATATCGCCAAACCTTTTTGCAAATCCAATGCCTTGATTGAAAGACTTGCCACACAGATAAAAGGAATAGATGAATCATCTTGCATCATAGCATAGCTCACCCGTGCATAGACATTGCGATCATAGACCATATTGGCTGATGTGACAAACATTCCATCACGCAATAAAACTCCATAACTTCTCTTAATACTTCCATCCAAAAAAGTAGTAGTAATCACAGCCGTCCCATAGATCCATTTCTTCTCAAAACTTAAATTTGGCTTTGCATTCTCCTCTTGTTGCTCTTTGGTAGAAAATCCCTCATAAGGATTCTCAAATGAAGCCTTATCCCCTCTTTTTTGTTGCTCTGTTTTGGAAGTCTTTTGAAGTTGCGTGGATCCTTTGATCATAGGTTTATTTTTAGGAGAGGCTTTGCTTTCTTCATTGTTCCGCTCTTGCTTGAGCGATTCTTGTAAGAGAATTTTTTGCTCTTTGGTGAGTGGAAGTTGTTTTTGGGGATAAGCTTCTTGAAGTTTATCCTCTGATGCGCTAAGCAAACCCAAGCATACACATAACAAAAGTTTTCTCATTTTATTCCCCGACAAGCAGCTTGAAATCAAGTAAAATTAAGGATTCTGTAAAATTACCACAAAAAGGAAAAAAATGGAAAAAGAACTCAAAATCTATGAAATCACACAAGAAGCCATCCAAGCATCAAAATACGCAATGATCCAAACCTCTAAGGGCAATATGATTTTTGAATTGTTTGGCGAAGATGCTCCACAGGCTGTAATTAACTTTGCCACACTTGCCAAGGATGGATTTTATCAAGGACTCAAATTTCACCGTGTGATTCCAAACTTTGTCGCTCAAGGAGGATGCCCTATAGGGAATGGATGCGGTGGGCCAGGATATGCAATCAAATGCGAAACACAAAACAATCCTCACAAACATATCAAAGGTGCTCTCTCAATGGCTCATGCAGGAAAAGATACTGGAGGAAGTCAATTTTTCATCTGCTTTGCTCCACAACCTCATCTTGATGGTGCTCACACTGTTTTTGGACAGATTATAGAGGGTGTAGAGGTTTTAGATAGCCTAAAGCAAGGAGATTTGATTGAAGATATCCAAATCTCTGCTCAAGCTCCACAAGGGGTTTAACACCCCCTCCCCCCATCCACTCCCTTTTGAGAAAATCAAGGAATTGTCTTGATCACTTGCTCAATAGGAGGTTTAGTAGCAAAGTATTTTTGCGCCTCTTCTTCACTTAGTTTTGTCCAAACAAACTTTTTCCCAAATCCCCACACAGATGCCTTGACAACGAGATTCCCACTCTTATCAAACCAAACACTCGCATCATAAGTTTTGCCATTAGCAACATTATAGATCTTGCCATCACTCCACTCATTCCCTTTTGGTGCAAGATTCCAAACAAAAACAACTCCATTCATACTTCTCCCCTTAAGCTTTGCATCAGGATTATTTTGATCCACACTTTTGCTTCCATCAGTGTTTGCAAACCCATAGGCATGATATTTACCCCCATGTTCAAAAATCTCAACGACGACTTGTTTTCCTTTTTCATCTTTATGAGTGAGGTAATAACCCTCTAAGCCCTTGGCATACAATCCAATAAAGGCAAAAGCAACAAGGCACAATTTCTTCAACATTAGTTAGCTCCTAGTAAAAATTTTCGCAAATGCGATCTGGCATTCTGACATATTAGAAACTACTTTATGTGATTCTTGAGGCTTTTGTTAGAATGCGTTTTTAAGTCTATTTCAAGGAAAATAATGCGTCAAATACTAAAAACTCTAGGATTTAAGACTTTTTTGGGTGTGATTTTTATAGGATCATTTATTGAACTTGGACATAAAATTTTGATTTTGAGCAGCATTTATCAGATTTTTGAAGGTAATCAACGCTTTTTATTGGGAATCTTTCAAAACATCCTCATCTTATTACCTGCCATTTTGCTCTTCTATCCTGCTAGTTTCTTTGCCGATCAGTACAATAGACTCAAAATGCTTAGATTCTCAGCATGGTTTTCTTTGACGCTCTCTAGTATGCTTCTCATATGCTATAGCTTGGGTGCGTTTTGGCCCGCTTTTTTTATCACTTTTCTTTTGGCCATCCAAAATGCACTCTTTTTCCCAAGCAAACTTGGATATCTACGCGATCTCATTCAAACACACAATCTAGCACAAGCAAACGCCATCGCGCAAGCCATCACAATTGCTGCCATGCTAGCTGGACTCTTTATCTCTGGGAGTGTTTTCAAACTTTTTACACTAGAGACGCATAATCTCTCAGAGATTCTTGAAGCTTCAAATTTGATGGGGATTTTATTTGTTTTTCTTGCCATAGTGCAGATCTTTCTAAGCCATACTCTACCCCAGATCAATCAGCACACTCCCAACATATCTCAATCTTCTTCATCTTATCTAACGCATTTCAAAAATCTCATGCTTCACGCTCCTGTTGCAAATCCAATCTTGGCTAGTGCTCTATTTTGGGGGATCGCTCAACTCTGCATCACACTCTTCCCATATTATGTCCAAACCCAAAATGTCCATTATTTATCTTTGATCGCATTAACTCTTGGAGGTGGAGCTATCTGTGGAGCATATTTCACTTTCTTGCTTACCAAAAACTATCTTGAACTTGGTGTGATTCCCTTTGGATTTTTCTTCATCTCCTTCTCACTTGCTCTCTTTACATTTGATCCTTCACCAACCACCTCATTATTTTTAGCTTTTGCTTTGGGACTGGGATGTATGCTTGTCTTTACACCATTTCTCTCTTCTATCTTAAGAGAATCCTCTAATCTTGGTCAGTCCCTTGCTCTCTATCAACTTTTCCAAGCACTTGGAATGATGATCTCACTTCTTCTATCTGCCTCGCTGATCTATGGCAATTTTGATGCATCTATTGGATTTTTGATTGCTTGTGTTCTTTCTATTGCTGGAATGATTTATTTTCTCAAAAAACAGCCTTTTATTCTGACACGCCTCCTTCTTACCTTTGCATTCAATCAGCGCTATCGCCTCATCGTAGAAAATTTTTCCAATATCCCTCAAAATCAAGGTGTTTTACTCATTGGAAATCATATGTCTTTCATCGATTGGGCCATCGTGCAAATGGCAATCCCTCAAAGAGTGTATTTCGCACTCGAACATACCATACAGTCTAAGTGGTATGTCAAACTCTTTTTGAAACACTTTAGTATGATTCCCCACTCTTCCAATGGCGAATTACTTCAAAAGATGAATACCCTACTCTCTCAAAAACAAATTGTTTGCTTCTTCCCTGAAGGTGCAGTCTCAACACATGGGCACCTCAATGAATTTAAACATGATTTTTCACTCGCCCTCAATGATGACACGCTCATTATTCCTTTCTATATTCGCGGATTATGGGGAAGCAGTTTTTCACGCTCCAATGAAAGCTTTAAGGCACGCAATCATTCATTTCTCAACAAACGCAATATCGCCATCGCCTTTGGCAAAGCTCTACCCTCCCATACTCCAAAAGAAAAAATCAAAAATGCAATCTTTGATCTCTCTTTTGTTGCATGGGCTAGCCAATGTCAGGCAATGTCCACTATAGGGCGCACATGGATTGGGATTGCCAAATCTCATCTCTTTCAAACAAGCATTATTGATCCAATCAATGGAAAATTTAGCTTTGGCAAAGTATTGGGATTATCGCTTTTGCTCTCCAGAATGCTTAGAGAAACTTCAAAAAATAAAAGCGATGAGGGTTTTACACCGACACAAGAGTGTATCGGAATCCTGCTCCCAGCCTCTTTTGCTTCCTCACTTTGCAATCTTTCCATTTTCATTGCTTCCAAGGTAGCTATCAATCTCAACTTTACAGCAGGAAGCAAGGCAATCAATCTAGCTATTCAATCTGCCAAAATCAAACGCATCTTGACTTCCAAAACCTTTATGGACAAACTCAAGGAAAAAGGAATCCATCTTGAGCTCAATGATGTTGAGTTACTCTATATGGAAGAAATTGTCCAAAAGTTTAAATCTCAGAAACTCAAACTGCTCTCCTATCTCACAATGGCCTTTGTTCTACCAAGCTTTATCCTCAAACAATTATTTTCACCAGAGAGAAATACCCAAGCAATTGCATGTATTCTCTTTAGCAGCGGAAGTGAGGGGAATCCCAAAGGTGTTATGCTCAATCATCAAAACATCATGAGCAATATTGCTCAAATCTCAGATGTCTTATGTGTGCAAGATCACGACTCTATTCTCTCATCACTTCCTCCATTTCATGCCTTTGGTCTCACTGCCACAACCCTCCTTCCACTTCTTTCTGGGATTCCAAGTATTACCTATCCTGATCCTACAGATGCTTTGGGGATCGCTCAAACCATAGCAAAACACCAAGTGAGCATTATGTGTGGAACTTCAACATTTTTGGGAATCTATGCTCGACATCCCAAGGTCGATCGTCTTATGTTTGCAAGCCTAAGGATTGTGGTCTCTGGAGCAGAAAAACTCAAAAGTGAAACACGCATGGCTTTTGAAAATAAATTCCAATGTGTGATTTTGGAAGGCTATGGAACAACAGAAACGACTCCTGTTGTAAGCGTCAATCTCCCTTGTAAATTTGATGCACTCAATGAGGAAATCCATCAAGCCAATAAGATTGGAAGCGTTGGGATGCCCCTCCCTGGAACAACACTCAAGATTGTTGATCCCTCGACGATGGAAGAACTTCCTCATCGCCATGAAGGACTTGTGCTTGTAGGTGGGCATCAAGTCATGGTCGGATATCTCAATGATCCTCAAAAAACTCATGAGGTGATCGTAGAGTTCAATCATATGCGATGGTATAAAACAGGTGATAAAGGCTATTTAGATGAGGATGGATTCCTCTATATCATCGATCGCTATTCAAGATTTGCCAAAATTGGTGGAGAGATGGTAAGTCTTGGCGGAATCGAAGAAGAAATCACTCAAATGATCACAAAAGCTAATCTTATCCATGAGTGTAAATGCGTCGCAGTCGCTCTAGAAGATGGTAAAAAAGGAGAAATCATCGCCCTCTTAATTCAAACTCCCAAAGATGAAGAGTATCTCCATGTGATTCAGCTCATCAAACACTCCTCGCTTCCAGCAATCTCCAAACCTAGACATTATTTCAAAGTGGATTCTATCCCCCTACTTGGATCAGGCAAACTTGATCTCAAAGGAGCTAAAGATTTGGCAAAATCCCTCCTTCAAAATACATCATCTAACACCTAAAAGATGATAAAAAGATTGAAGGGATTATATTGTTATAATCACAAAAAAAGTCAAGGACAAAAAATGAAAGACAATAGACAAAGCTTGCAAATGTCTATCCTTGCCTCACCCAGTATGGCCAATTTTAGTGGTGTTGTGCATGGAGGAGAACTACTTAAGATTTTAGATCAAGTTGCTTATGCTTGTGCGACACGATATTGTGGAGTAGGCGTCGTAACTCTCGCTGTCGATCAAGTTCATTTCAAAAAATCAATTCCTATTGGATCTTTGATGCATTTTTATGCTTCTGTCAATTACACAGGCACATCAAGCTGTGAGGTTGGAATCCGTGTGGAGTTTGAAAATATCAAAACGCAGGAGATCACTCATTGTAATAGCTCTTATTTCACAATGGTTGCACTTGATGCTGAAGGCAAAAAAGCTTCAATCCCTCCTCTCACACCTCAAACAGAAGAAGCAAAACGCAGATATCAAGAAGCCAAAGAAAGAAGAGAAAGACGATTTGTCTAATTGGTCTCCAGCAAGCTGGAGACGATACCCCATCAAACAGTCTCCAAATTATAAAAATACTCAATATCTATACAACACAGAAGAAACACTCGCCTCATATCCACCCCTTGTATTTGCAAAAGAGGTCGATCTCCTCAAAGACAAATTAAAGCAAGTTGCTCAAAGAAAGGCTTTTGTCTTGCAGGGTGGAGATTGTGCAGAAAGTTTTGCACGCTTTAGTGCTAGCTCTATTCGAGATTTTTACAAACTTATATTGCAAATGAGCATCATATTAGGCTTTGCAAGTGGCAAAGAAATCATCAAGATTGGAAGAATTGCTGGTCAATTTGCCAAACCAAGAAGTCAAGAATTTGAAGAGAGAGATGGACAATCTCTTCCAAGTTTTCGAGGAGATATGATCAATGCAAGTGAGTTTGATAGCAAAAGTCGCGAACATGATCCACAAAGAATGATTCAAGCCTATCATCAATCAGTTGCGACACTCAATCTTTTGCGAGCTTTCTCCAAGGGAGGGATGGCAGATTTTCATCTCTTTCCTCAATATAATCTAGAGTTTGCCAATACCCATCCCCTCAGCAAACGCTATAAACAGCTAGCAAATCACATTTCTAGAGCTTTTGCATTTGCACAAAGTTGTGGGATCAATCTCCAATCTATGGGTAATTTTTGTGAGTTTTTTATCAGTCATGAGGCTCTACTTCTCAATTATGAAGAGGCACTCTGTCGCAAAGATAGTTTAAGTGGAGAGATTTATGACTGCTCATCCCACTTTCTCTGGATTGGAGAGCGCACATTGAGTTCTCCTGCACATATTGAATTTATCCGTGGGATTCAAAACCCAAAAGGTCTCAAAATAAGCTCACGCACATCTCCTGATGATTTACTCAAACTCCTTGATATTCTCAATCCTCAAAATCTCCAAGGAGAAGTTGCACTCATCGTGCGTATGGGAAAAGACAATATTCAAACATATTTTCCCACTATCGTTGAAAAAATAAAGCAATATGGCAAAGAGGTGATTTGGCTCAGTGATCCAATGCATGGCAATACAACGACATCTCAAGGCCTGAAAACACGCCAATTTGAAAGTATCCTAGAGGAGCTTAGGCATTTCTTTGCCCTCTCTTTAGATCTTGGAATCTATGCTGGAGGAATTCATCTTGAAATGACAGGTGAAAATGTCACAGAGTGTATTGGTGGGAGCGTAACGCAAGAAGCGCTCTATCAAAACTACATCACTCAATGCGATCCAAGACTTAATGCAACTCAATCTCTAGAACTCGCATTTTGGCTATCAGAGGTTTTTCAAAACAATCCATGATCGCTCTAATTGACAATCACGATTCATTTACCTACAATCTAATTTATCTCTTAGAAGAACTGTCTCAAGAAATCTGCGTCTTTTTCCCTCAAGATCTTGTATGGGATATCTTAGAGCAAGCAACTCATATCATCATTTCCCCAGGTCCAAGACACCCTAGGGATACCCCTATCAATCAAGAAGTGATTTTGAACTTCTATATCAAAAAACCAATTTTGGGAGTTTGCCTAGGGCACCAATGCATCGCGCATGCCTTCGGTGGAGAAGTCATCCAAGGCAGACAACCCATCCATGGCAAAACTTCACAAATTACCTTCAAATCAAACCCTCTCTTTGAAGGCTTGTCTCAGAATCTAGAAGTGATGCGCTATCACTCATTAGTTGTGCAAAATTTACCAAATGAGCTAGAAGCGATTGCTTGGAGTGAGGATGAAGTGATCATGGCACTGAGACACAAAATCTTCCCTCTCTATGGGGTGCAGTTTCATCCAGAATCCATCCTCTCTCAAGGTGGAAGCAAACTCTTACAAAATTTTCTTCAAATTCATCTTGATTCAAGGCTCTCTTATGCAATGGTTTGAAATTTTTGTTTTATCTTGTATTTTGGCTTTGGATGCCTTTTTGGTTGCATTTTCTTACGGATTGGTTAGCAAAGAAATAAAAATCAATCAAGGACTGAAACTCTCCTTTGTCATGGGATTTTTTCAATTCTTGATGCCTCTAGTAGGATATTTTCTCTTTAAGAGCACAAGTTTTGCCTTTGGACAATATGCTCAAAATATAGATCACTGGATTGTGTTTGTGATTTTTACTTTACTTGGAGGAAAAATCATCAAAGATTCTCTCAATCAAGAGAAAGAAGATTTTTCTTTGTCTTTGGGTGCACTACTGCTTCTTGGCATCGCGACAAGTATTGATGCTCTTGCTGGGGGGATTATGATCTATGCTCAAAACCTTCCAATTCTCCACAGTACAGCGATGATTGGAATCATTACCTTTGCACTTGTTATGGCTGGTTATTATCTCTCCAAAATTCTAAATTCCCTACCTGAGAAAATCCTTGGAATCTTTGGGGGAAGTTTATTGATCCTATTGGGGATAAAAATCCTCATTCAACATCTTTTGGACTCAGATTCTATATTATGAGAGCTTTATGTCTTGGAGAGCATTAGAAAATGCTTTCAAAAAATCTTGATTGTTCGCTTGATAGGGATTTTTATTTTTTTCAAAGCGAGATTCATACACCTCATTAAGACGATAAAGAGATTGAGCTGCAAAAATCTTTTCACTCTCTGTCATCTCAGCAGTTGCCCTCAAAAATGCACGATATTCATCATCACTCATATTTTCCAAAACTGATAATCCATAAGTTTGCCGCGCAACTTCTCCCAGAGCAGGCAGGGATTGATTGTATTGCTTATCTTCTTGAATCTTTACCTTGTCACTAATATCAGCATCTTTAAGATATTGTGATTGAAGGGCTTGATTACTATATGAAAAAGGTTGATATGAAGTTTGAATCTGCATTTTTTCTCCTTTTTTGGAGAAAAAGCAAAAAGAATTCCTAAAGTGTATTAAATAGATTTAAGATGTTCTCTGCACTCTTTCTAGCATCTTCCAAACTCATCAACTGATGGCAAGGAATAGAGAGCTCTGCATGATAAAAGCGTTCTGCACAATAGAGCGGTGATGCAACATAAGAGCGATACAGAGATAAAAGATGAATAGGCTTATAATGGACTTGAACACCCAAACCACGCTCCAATAAGGATGCAAAAATACTTTCTTTGGCACACCAATATTTCTGCTTCAAAAAAATCGGATAGAGATGTCTAGAGCTTTTAATATGCACAGGAATAGGCAAAAAATCAAAGTAAGGATTCTCAAAAAATACTTCATCATAAAATCTAGCAATCTTTTCACGCTGAGCAATAAAGTCATCTACACGCTTAAGTTGAGATCTTCCAAGGGCAGAGGCAAATTCACTCAATCTAAAATTAAAGCCACTATGAGCTACATCGCTATTCCATAAAGTTTTTTTGACCACACCATGAGAGCGAATCAGTTTGGCTTTTTGATAAATCTCTTCACTATCTGTAACCAATGCCCCACCCTCACCTGTTGTCATTGGCTTAAGGGCATGAAAACTAAAAATTGTCACATCTGCTAGAGTTCCAATCTTTCTGCCTTGATATTGACCTCCAAAACTATGTGAACTATCCGAGATCAAAGCAAGATCATAAGCTTGTGCAAGTTTATAAATCTGATCGATCTCAACACTCTTTCCTGCATAATCAACACTTACGATCGCACGCGTCTTGGGTGTAATCAATGATTCAATCTTGTTTTCATCAATATTTCCATCAATTTTAATATCACAAAACACAGGAATTGCCTGATTCTCAAGGAGCATATTGGCAGTGGCTACAAAGCTCAAAGGTGAAGTGATCACCTCAGTACCTCCTAAATTTAGTGCCCGATATGCACTAAAAAGTGCTGATGTAGCTGAGTTAAAAACAAGCACAAATTTCGCACCCAAATAACTTGCTAGCTCTTGCTCAAATAATTCTGTTTGCTCTCCTTGAGTCAACAAATCAGATTTCAACACATCCAAAACTGCTTGGATATCAGCCTCATTGAGAGATTGTCGACTATAGGGATTCATGCGATGAGATTATGCAAAGATGAATTTAGCCACTTTTGATTATGGGCTACCTTCAAACGCGGATCTTTTAATTTTTCTACATCCAGTGCAAATTCTCCCATAGATTCAAAAAAATGCTCAATTTTGTCTGAAGCTTTATTAAGCGCATCATCAATCTTTAGCTTGAGATCCTTGATCTGATTGGAGGCTTTTTTGAGATCAAGAGGGATCACTGAGGGCAGAGATGAAAGTCCATCTTGCTTTCTTGCATCGCGCAACAAGGGATCCAATCTACTTTGAAGATTTTGAAGGCGTTGCTGCACCAAATCCACCCTAGCATCTGATTGTTTGACTTGCATATTGAGATTTTTTAGTTCATCAAGTTCTTTTTGAATCTTAGAAAATGAGACATTAAATGCCTGAAGTTGAGCGATCTGCTGATTGAGTTTTTTAAGCTCAACAAATGCTGAATTATGAAAGCGATTCAGCTGATCAGATTTTTCTTGCTTCTGGTTTGTTTTGTCTATATTTGAAGTGATATTTGGAAGATGGTATGGAGGCTGGGATTGGATTTTCATCCCTTAAATGCCTCTTCAAGATATTTTGTATAGATAAGTGATCGTTTGAAATCTTGATTCTCCATCATAGCGATATGAAAAAGAACCGTTGTCTTAATCCCTTCAATCTTAAATTCTTTAAGCGCTCTTCTCATACGCACAATCGCCTCATCCCTTGTTTTCCCCCATACAATGAGCTTCCCAATCATAGAATCATAATGCATAGGAACCACATAGTTGCAATAAGCATGACTATCTAATCTGACATGTGATCCACCAGGAGCAATCCACTGTGTGATCTTACCTGGACATGGAAAGAAAGTTTTGGGATCCTCAGCAGTGATTCGACATTCGATTGAATGACCATTGAAAGAAATCTCCTCTTGATTGGGCAATCTCTCTCCTTCGGCAATGCGTATCATCCATTCAACCAAATCCAATCCACTCACCATTTCACTGACAGTATGCTCAACTTGCAAACGCGTATTCATTTCCATAAAGTAAAAGTCTTTATTATTGGAATCAAGCAAAAATTCAAAAGTCCCAGCACCAACATAACCAATGTATTTAGCTGCCTTGATAGCTGTCTGCAACAATCTCTCACGCACTTCTTCAGAAAGCACAACAGCTGGAGATTCCTCAATCAATTTTTGCTGCCTTCTCTGCGCAGAGCAATCTCGCTCACCAATATGCACCACATTACCATGCTTATCTGCCAAGATCTGAACCTCAATATGCTTGGGCTTATTGATGAATTTTTCCATATAGATAGTTCCATCACCAAAAGCACTCAAAGCCTCACTCTCAGCAGCAAGATAAGAATTAACTAGCTGCTCTTCTGACATAACCACTCTCATCCCTCTTCCCCCTCCTCCAGCAGCTGCCTTGATAATCACGGGATACCCGATCTCTTTGGCCACTTCTCTTGCTTCATCCAAATCCTTGAGTGCACCATCACTCCCCATAATCACAGGAACTCCAGCCTGTTTCATCACATCTTTGGCCTTGGATTTATCACTCATCAAAACCATGACTTCAGAACTTGGACCAATAAATTCAATGTCATGATGTTTGCAAATCTCAACGAAATGTTGATTTTCGCTCAAAAATCCATAGCCAGGGAAAATCGCATCCGCACCAAACAGCTCAGCAGCACTAATGATGGCAGGGATATTGAGATAGCTCTCACTTGATTTCTCTTTCCCTATACAAATCTTGGCATCTGCAACATCCAAATAATGAGCATCCTTATCTGCCTTTGAGTAAACCGCAATCGCTTCTTTCCCCATTTCTTGGATCGTTCGTATCGCTCGCAAAGCAATCTCGCCACGATTTGCAATCAAAATGCGTTGTAATTTTTTTGTCTCCATGGATTTATAATTTCTCCACTTTAATCAGCTTTGAGCCAAACTCCACGGGCTGTGCATCACTAGCAACGATCTCAACAATCTTACAATCAAATTCTGCTTCAATTTCATTCATGATTTTCATCGCTTCAACAATTCCAATCACTTGTCCTTTTTTGATCTTATCTCCCACATTGACATAAGGAGCAGCATTGGGAGATGGACAACGATAAAATGTCCCAACCATTGGGGATTCGATAAACAACCCACTTTCACCACTTGTAGCACTTGGAGTCTCTTGAGTGACTTCTATAGATGGAGTAGTGATCTGATCCATTGGGCGTGTAGTAACCTGCTGAAGAGGAATCTGAGGAAGTGATGGTTGCAAAGAGGCTTTCTCAAGGCACAATTCAAACTCTCCATCCTTGAGAGAAATCTTTGATATTTCTTTTTGCGCAAAGAGCTCAATTAGTTTTTCTATTTCTTTAAAATTCATGGTTTTATCCTCGCTGATTGAGTTAAGAATCAAAAGCTAGACACACCAAAAATAGGGAATCATCTAGTCATGATTTGCTTGATATTGCAAGTTTGCTATCATAACATAAAACAAAATCTTTCTTTTTTATAAGGACAAAACAATGGGACTCAAATCAGATCAATGGATTCGCAAAATGAGTTTAGAGCATGCAATGATTTCGCCATTTTGTGAAAAACAAATTGGAAGAGGCGTGGTGAGCTATGGTCTTAGTAGCTATGGGTATGATATTCGTGTCAGTGATGAGTTTAAGATTTTTACAAATGTCAATAGCACAGTTGTTGATCCTAAAAATTTTGATTGTGCCAATGTCGTGGAATACAAAGGTGAAATCTGTATCGTTCCACCCAATTCTTTTGCACTTGCCACGACGATTGAATATTTCAAGATGCCAAGAGATGTATTGGCCATTTGTCTAGGTAAAAGCACCTATGCGCGTTGTGGGATTATTGTCAATGTCACACCCTTTGAGCCAGAATTTGAAGGACATATCACAATTGAGATCAGCAATACTACTCCCCTGCCTGCAAAAATCTATGCAAATGAGGGAATCGCTCAAGTTTTATTTCTACAAGGAGATGAAATGTGTGAGACAAGCTACAAGGATAAGGCAGGAAAATATCAAGGACAAAGAGGCATCACTCTCCCAAAAATCCTCAAATAGCTTCTCTCTTACTTGAATTAAGAATCAAAAAAAGTGAGAATATCTAATGGAGTATTGACTCCTTCCTCTGATGTCTGTTTGTGTATCCATAGATAGATTGTGCTTGGTGGGATCGATATATTTTGAAGCGACAAGATAGCTCACTCCAAATCCAAGCATCGCTCCTGCAACAACTTGAAATGGAGTGTGCTTTCTAGCATAGATTCTAGAATATCCCACAAAAGTGGCCAAAATCGCTGTAGGAAGTCCAAATTTCCAACCATAGCGCTTCTGGAGAAATCCCACGGCACTAAAAGCAGAAGCAGTATGTCCAGATGGAAATCCTTCAAAATTGGAATGATTGGGGCGTTCTGCAAATCTCACAAGATTTGGATCTTTTTTACTAATTGCATGCAATGCCTGTTTGGAGATAATCACAGTTCCAAGCGTGGATCCCACCCCGATAGCAAGCTCTTTAAGCCCTTCATAATCCTTAATATGAAGGGCATAAATAGCAGCAATTGCTGGCAAAAATTGCAACATATCGCCTATCCCCTCTACTACTTGAACACTCTTGTTTGAAGCCTGAAGTCCAGATGCAAGTACAGCAATCAAACAAAAGATCTGAAATCTCCTCATCATTTGTTTATCCTTTGAGTAAATTCAAAAGTTTGGATTCTATCAAAATGCACAAACTACAAAAACACACAAAAACATCATTGAAAAACACAAGACAAACAACGCAAGATAATAATGGAAAAAATAGAGTAGAAGCATAAATGGTGTGCCCAGAGGGATTCAAACCCCCGGCCTACAGGACCGCAACCTGTTGCTCTATTCAGCTGAGCTATGGACACTTATGGATTAAAAATCGGAATTATAGCAGCTAAACGAAATTTTCAAGCCAAAACAATCAAAAATCCATGTAAAATCTCACCTCTCTATTATTGTTCTTACTTTTATTAAATCTGAGCAAATTTGAGTTTATCTCATAAGGTCAGATCAAATCAAGAAAGACGATAAGAGAAGATTTCATTATGATTGGTGGTGATTTTATGCCAGGCATTAAAATGCGCGAGAGCGAATCTTTTGATGAGGGCTACAGAAAATTCAAAAAACAAACTGACCGCAACTTAGTTGTCACTGAGTGCAGAGCAAGAAGATTTTTTGAATCCAATACAGAAAAGCGCAAAAAACAAAAGATCAACGCGAAGAAAAAAATGCTTAAGCGTCTCTATATGTTGCGACGCTATGAGTCTCGACTCTAAAAAATCTCTGAAAACTCTTAGAGTTTTCAGGATTATGACTTTTATTTGATTGAATTGATCACCTACATAAATTTATCATCTATTCTTAGCAAAGCCAATCACTTCTCTGGTTTTACTTGTTACAATCCTACCTTTAATCATCTTCTACAAGGAATGTTTCATGAAATTTAGTGGAAAAAATGTACTCATCACAGGCTCAAGCCGAGGAATTGGAGCAGAAATAGCTAAAGTTTTGGCAGGCTACAAACTCAAAGTGTGGATCAATTATCGCTCCAAACCCGAACTTGCTGATGCGCTTCAAGCAGAGATTCAAGCATTTGGGGGGCAAGCTGCTACAATTTGCTTTGATGCCTCAAATGATCAAGCTTTTAGTGATGCAATCTCAGCGATTGTAGATAGCGATGGAGAGCTTGCTTATCTTGTCAATAATGCTGGAATCACAAATGACAAGCTTGCCCTTAGAATGAAAACAGAAGATTTCACAAGTGTGATTGATGCCAATCTCACCTCTTGTTTTATTGGGTGCAGAGAGGCCCTAAAGGTCATGAGCAAGCAAAGAAAAGGTTCTATTGTCAATATTGCCTCCATTATCGGTGAGCGAGGAAATGCTGGTCAGACTAATTATGCTGCAAGCAAAGGAGGAATGATTGCAATGACCAAATCATTTGCTTATGAGGGAGCGGCGCGTAATGTACGCTTCAACTCAATCACCCCTGGTTTCATCCAAACAGAAATGACAGAGCATCTAAAGCCTGAAATCAAGGATTATTACCTCCAAAATATTCCACTTGGGCGATTGGGTGAAGCCAAAGAGATCGCTGAGGCAGTGGCCTTTTTGCTAAGTGATAGTGCTTCTTATATCACCGGAGAAACACTTAAAGTCAATGGCGGACTTTATATGTAGGTTGAAGTCACGCATTATTCTTAAAATATTTTTGTTAGAATCGCGGCTTTGATTCTCACTTGAGATTGAAAAACTTAACCATAAGTAAGGAGATATAAATGGCAACTTTTGATGATGTTAAAGCAATCGTAGTAGAGCAACTTGGTGTAAGTGCCGATGAGGTCAAACTTGAGTCTAAATTTGTAGATGATTTGAATGCTGATTCTTTGGATGTTGTTGAGCTTGTAATGGCATTGGAAGAAAAGTTGGGGATTGAGATTCCTGATGAGGTAGCAGAAAAGATGGCAACAGTCGGTGATGTTGTTGCCTATATTGAAGAGAAAAAATAATTCTTCCCTCACTTTAGAGTGAGGGATATCAAAATTGAAGGAGAAAAAATGCGTCGTGTCGTTGTGACTGGTCTTGGTATGATTAATTCTTTGGGATTAGATAAAAAAAGTTCTTTTAAATCCATTATTGAAGGAAACTGTGGGATTAGAAGAATTTCTTCATTTGATGCTGATCATTTCCCAGTTCAGATTGCTGGAGAGATTGAAGGCTTTAATCCAGAGGAGGTCATGGAACCCAAAGAAGTCAAAAAGGCAGCGCGTTTTATCCAAATCGCTCTCAAAGCATCCAAAGAAGCGATGCTTGATAGTGGATTGATCGATCAGAGTGGTAAATGTCAAGATGAAATCTCAGAAATGTTTGGCGTAAGTTCTGCTTCTGGAATTGGAGGGCTTGCCAATATCGAGACTAACTCAATCACTTGCCACGAAAAAGGTCCTAGGAGAATTACACCATTTTTTATCCCCTCAGCTCTTGTCAATATGCTTGGGGGCTTCACATCGATCGAATTTGGGATCAAGGGTCCCAATCTCTCAAGCGTAACAGCTTGTGCTGCTGGCACTCATGCAATCGCTGAAGCCACCAAAACAATCATGCTTGGAGGAGCAAATCATATGCTTGTGATTGGATCAGAATCTTCAATCTGTCCAGTTGGGATTGGTGGGTTTGCTGCGATGAAGGCGTTGTGCGATCGTAATGATGAACCACAAAAAGCAAGTCGCCCTTTCGATAAAGATCGTAGTGGATTTGTTATGGGTGAAGGGGCTGGTGCATTGGTCTTAGAAGATTATGAGAGTGCAAAAAAAAGGGGGGCCAAAATTTATGCTGAAATCGTTGGATTTGGTGAAAGTGGAGATGCCAACCACATCACCACTCCAGCTCCAAACGGCGAGGGAGCCTATCGTGCGATGAAAGCCGCACTTAAAATGGCCAATATCAAAATTGACTATATCAACGCCCATGGAACAAGTACATACTACAATGATTTCTATGAAACCCTTGCACTCAAAAATGTATTTGGAGGCAAGGATAATGTGCCAATGGTGAGCTCAACAAAGGGACAGATTGGTCACTGTTTGGGCGCTGCTGGAGCGATTGAAGCTGTGATTTCAATCATGGCTATGGAAGAGGGAATCGTGCCACCCACTATCAATCAAGAAACTCCAGATGAAGGGTGTGATCTTGACTATATCCCCAACCAAGCTAGAGAAATCAATCCACAGGCTGTTATGAGCAATTCATTTGGCTTTGGTGGCACCAATGGGGTAGTAATTTTCAAAAAGATCTAATATGGCTACTTATTTAGATTTTGAAGAAAAACTCAAAAATATCCAAGATGAGATTGAATCTGCAAGAATTAAGGGGGATTTTCATGCCCAAGAGATTCTAGAAGAATCTCTCCAAAAAGAAACCCAAAAAATCTATTCGCAAATGAGTGATTATCAAAAGATTCAGATTGCACGCCATCCAGATCGCCCTTATGCGATGGATTATATTGATCTCATTTTGGATCAAAAGCATGAAATTCATGGAGATAGACATTTTCATGACGATAAGGCAATTGTTTGTTTTCTTGGATATATCGATGGGCAAAAAACCATGATCATTGGAGAAGAAAAGGGGCGAGGAACAAAAAACAAGCTTGAGCGAAACTTTGGTATGCCAAACCCTGAGGGATATCGAAAAGCATTGCGTGCAGCAAAGCTTGCTGAAAAATTTGATATTCCTATACTAATGCTTGTTGATACTGCTGGTGCTTACCCAGGGATTGGTGCAGAAGAAAGAGGACAGAGTGAAGCGATTGCAAAAAACTTACAAGAGTTTGCCAACCTCAAAGTACCGACAATCTCGATCATTATCGGTGAAGGAGGTAGTGGGGGGGCACTGGCAATCGCTGTAGCCGATCGCTTGGCAATGATGAGCTATTCTGTCTTCAGTGTGATTTCTCCCGAGGGATGTTCAGCAATCCTTTGGAATGATCCAAGCAAAATCGAATCTGCCATGAAAGCTATGAAAATCACTGCTCAAGACCTCAAACACTACAATCTCATTGATGATATTGTAGAAGAGCCACTCAATGGTGCTCATCGCAACAAGCAAGCTGCTGCAAGAGCGATCAAAGATTATTTTCTTACTGCTTTAAATGAAATCAAATCTCAAAAAGATTTTCTCTCTAAACGGTATGAGAAACTAATGAACTATGGAGATTTTAAAACTCTATAGCTCTTCTCTCTTCTCTTATCTTTTAGTTTTCTTTATTTTTTGTTTCTTCAGTATTTCTTAAATACTTTGCAAAATACTCTCAAAAATTGATTTAGATAAGTCAAGAAAATAATTAAAGATTTTTAGACTCTGTCGATCTTTCCAAAGCTAAACAGGGAAGTTTAGATCAAAAATACAAAAAGGAGTTTTACATGGCTTTTCAAGTCAATACAAACATTGGTGCTATGAATGCACATGTTCAATCTGTTTTTACACAAAGTAAGCTTAAAAACTCACTAGAAAAGTTGAGTTCTGGTCTCAGAATCAATAAGGCAGCCGATGATGCATCGGGTATGGTTATCGCTGACAGTCTAAGATCACAAGCCGCAAGCTTAGGTCAAGCAATCCGAAATGCAAATGATGGTATTGGAATCATTCAAATTGCAGATAAGGCAATGGATGAGCAAATCAAAATCCTAGAAACCATCAAGGTCAAAGCAACTCAAGCCGCCCAAGATGGTCAATCAACGCAGTCAAGACGAGCAATCCAAAATGATATTGCAAGACTGATTCAGGGACTTGACAATATTGGAAATACAACGACTTATAATGGAGTCTCATTGCTTTCAGGATCCTTTACAAACAAAGAATTCCAAGTTGGCGCATATTCCAATCAAACAATCCGTGCATCCATTGGTGCTACAACATCAGACAAAATTGGACAAGTACGCGTTGAAACTGGAGCCAATGTTTCTGGATCAGGTGTTGTATCTCTGACCTTCAAACAAGCTGATGGAGCAAACGATATTACACTTCAGAGTGTTATTGTCTCTCACTCCGCTGGAACAGGTCTTGGAGCACTAGCAGAAACAATCAATAAGAATTCTGATAAAACTGGAATCAAAGCTCAAGCCAATGTTCAATCTACTTCAGACAAAGCAATCAAAGCAGGAGACATCAAGGGACTTTCAATCAATGGAGTTGTATTTGGAGACATTATAGGAATCCAAGATAATGATGCTGATGGAAGATTGGCTGCGGCAATCAATGCAGTAAGTTCTGATACTGGAGTTGAGGCTTTTGTCGATAGTCTTGGACGATTAAACCTCCGCAGTATTGATGGTCGCGGAATCTATATCAAAGCTTCTGAAGATCCAAATGCTGCTGTCACTTCACTCAATGGTGGTCAAACACTTGGTGCTGGATCAAGCAACTATGGAAGATTGTCTTTGACAAGACTTGATGCACGAGACATTCAAGTTGTTTCAGCTCCTGGGATTTCTGGAGGTTCAAACTTTGCTGCTATCGGATTTGGTGTAGGGCAAGTTGCAGAATCTACAGTAAATCTCAGAGATGTTATGGGTGAATTTGGTGCAAATGTTCGATCTGCTGCTGGTGGTAATTACAATGCAGTGGTTGCAAGTGGTGCAACAGGACTTGGTGCAGGTGTGACAACTCTTATTGGTGCGATGGTTGTTATGAATATTGCAGAATCTGCTCAAAAAACACTTGATAAAGTTAGAGCCGATATGGGTTCGGTGCAAAATCAAATGACTAGCACAATGGATAATATCGCTGTTACTCAAGTCAATGTCAAAGCTGCTGAATCTCAGATTAGAGATGTTGATTTTGCTGCTGAGTCATCAGACTTTAACAAATACAGCATTCTTGCCCAATCTGGTAGCTATGCATTATCACAAGCCAATGCTTTGCAACAAAATATCCTAAGATTGCTTAGCTAAAAAGATCAGACTTCCCTTCTCTCTTTTAGAGGGTGGGGGGATAAACCACTATGAGAGATTCTTATCAGCTTTTTTCTTATCTTCATTCATTGCACCTTTTGGATCATTCTCCATCTTGGTGGTGGCCAAATCATGGTGATTTTGAAGTGGTGATTAGCGCCATTCTCACACAAAATACACGATGGGAAAATGTCCAAAAATCACTTCAAAATCTCCAAAACTCCAAGATCTTTACCCCACATCAAAATGAGAAAAATCTACAAAATCTTGCTCAATGCACCCCAGAATTCCTTGCATCACTCATATATCCTAGTGGATTTGCCAACCAAAAAGCCAAACGCCTCATCCTTCTGGCTCAAAATATACTTCACACCTATGATTCTTATGCAATGTTTCAAAACAACGCTGATTCCCAATGGCTTTTAGATCAAAAAGGGATCGGTCGTGAGACAAGAGATGCGATTTTAAACTATGCATGCCTTCAAAGCGTCATGGTAGTTGATCAATACACCTATAAGCTCCTCTGCCTTTATGGATATGAAATACAAGAATATGATGAGATTCAAGAATGGATCACGCGAGGCGTTATAGAATCTTTGGATAAAATCCAATCACTCTATTCTTGGAATATCTCCCTTGCTCAGATCTATGCAAGATTTCATGGAAAAATAGTTGAATTTGCCAAAAAAGGATTTAAGGCTTGAGAATTTTTTATGGATGTATGCTGTGTTGCTTGATTGCTTTTGCCTCAGAAAATAAATCCGAAAAGATAGAAGAGCAAACTCCAAAAGAAATAAATCGATTTCATCCAGCGATTGTCTCCTCTCCATATTATGCTTCCTTTGGTGTTCATCTCACTTATGCCAATTTTTGGCGATATCCACTTTTTGATACCCGTTCTCTCAATAGCCTTGCTTTCACTCTTGATATGGGATGGCTTCTTGGGGAAGATCATACAACTCTCATAGGATTCTATCTGGATGGTGCAGCTGGAGGAGGCAAAAGCAATGCTCTATATGCACTCTCTACAGGAGTTAAAGTCGGAGGTAGGCTCTGGGAAGGACGCGTGATCCCATTTATTAAGCTGGGAATGAGTCTCAAACACTTTCCATTTGAATATCAGGGTTATCAATTCAATACCTATGGTCTAGATGCTGCTTTTGGATTATTTTTTGATGTAGCCAAAGGCTATGGAATCAATCTATCCTACAACTATGGCTATCAATATGCCTATAAGCTAAGGCTGGATAAGATTCACACTTCAACCATTATGCTTGGTTTTAGCTTTTATGATTTTAGCTTGGATTGGTGATGCGCTTTTTTGGGATTTTTTGTCTTTTGATTATTGCAGTTTGGGCTTGTCAAGGAGATTGTGCAAGCTGTCATACAACCCTTGATTACAAACATGATTTTAGACATCAGCCCATGCAAGAGTGCAAAAACTGTCACACAGAAGAGAAAATGTCTCAAATTGATATGGGTGCATGTGGGCAAGACTGTTTTGCCTGTCATGATGCTCAAAAACTTCTCAAGCCAGAGCTTTCAGAGGCACATAAAGTGATCCAACAATGCATCAACTGCCACACATCTCTCAATCCACTTGATTTTAGCGCCCCTCTCCAACTCAAACCCAATCCAACACCATTTTTTTTGGAAAATCCTCTATTGCGCTAATCTAATCGTAAAATTTTTTGATACATCCCCCCCAATGCTTCTTTTATATGAGAGATAAAAATAAAGCTTGCAGAATGCTCCTTTTGATAGCTTCTGAGGATTGAGAGGATCTTTTCCAATACTCCAAGATCTAGGGATGCAAATACCTCATCACAAATCAAAATCTTTGGCTTAGCTATCAAAGCTCTTAAGATTCCTATGCGCTGAGCTTCTCCACTGCTCAAGGCTGAAACCCTAAGATCCAAAATCTTCTCATCCAAACCATAAAGATCAAGAAGTTGGAGCAAATCAACTTTCTCTTCCAAAGCCCAAGCAACACTCAAAATCAATTGTCTGACATTTTTGTGAGGATTAAGTGCTGTTTTTTGATCTTGAAAGATATATTGAATCTTTAGAGGTGAAAGTCCGACAATCCTCTCATCATCCAACCAAATCTCACCTGCCTGAGCACTAATCAATCCAGCCAAAATCTTCCCTAGTGTGCTTTTCCCACTCCCACTTGATCCATAGATCATCATATTTTCTCCACTCTGCAATGAAAAACTTAAGTGATCCAAAATAGGAGTAGAGATCTTTGATAAACCAAATCCCGATCGCTTTTCATAAGAAAAGCAGAGATTCTCTACCCTTAGCACGACGCTCCTCCAAATAAAGATTGCACATAATCATTTTGCAAATCTTGCAGTGTCTCAATCAAACCATGAGCGATCAATCGCCCATCTTTCAACACAATTGCCTCATTACACAATGCCTTCAAATGCGAGATTTGATGAGTAGCAAACACTGAAGGAATACGCATAGATTTCAAAAGAGCTATTAGTTTTTGAGCATTTTCTTCATCCAAAGATGCTGTGATTTCATCGCAAAGCAAAATTTTTGCACCACATATAAGACATAGAGCAATTTGCACCCGTTTAGCCATCCCTCCACTTAGTTCACGGATATAGCTATTCCAGATACGATCAAGCTGCTCTAACCCCATTTGTTCAAACATCTCAAAAGCCAATTTTTTGCGATCTCTTTTTGATCCTCCTATATCGCTATACATCATTAAAGCATCAAATACACTGCCAATGGAACTTAGAGGATAAAATCCTCCATACAAATCAGCAGAGATAAAACCAACTCTTTGTCTAAATTTACGCAATGCTTTTCCCCTCAAGTGCAAAACATTAAATTTATTGACACGCAAGGTTTTTGCTTGCAGGAGAAAAGAGGATGAAAACAAAACAACCAAAGATTTGAGAAGAGAACTTTTACCACTTCCACTCTCCCCAAGCACGCCTAGATTCCCATAGGAAGAGAATGTGATATGATCAAGTAGGATTTGATCTTGGATACTTAGACTTAGATTTTCAATTTCCAGCATTCCAATATCCCTCTTTTCGTTGAAAATGGTGTGCTGAGAAGAGCATAGGCAAAATCATAAACATCAAAGCCGCAATTGGAAAAACAATCATCCACCATCCACCCACAAAAATTGCTTTTGCCGAATCTGCCAAAATATTTCCAAGACTTGCCTTGCTTGGCTCAATCCCAAGTCCAAAAAAACTAAGTGTCGCTTCATTACCAATGGCATGGGAAAAATTTAGTATCCACAAAATAACAAGGACATTGAGACAAGCTGGTAAAACCTCACTCCAAAGCGCTCTAAATTTTGAGATTCCAAGCATTCTGGAGCATTGATAAAAATCTTGTTTATGGATTTTGTGTATTTCATCACTCAATACTTTTGCAATCATTGCCCAATGTCCAAGCGCGATCACAAAGATCATCGTCAAAACCCCTCCATGGAAAAAACTCTGCACAAACATAACAAAAATCAAAGAAGGCAATGCCAAGAAAAGCTCAATGATTCGATATCCAAGTGCTGGACAAACAAAATAAAAAAACACAACAAAGATAAGTGCAAACACAAGCGACAAGCTTGATGCTCCAAATCCCACCACAAAAGAAATTTTGAATGAAGCGATGATACGCCAAAACAAATCTCTCCCCAATAAATCTGTGCCAAACCAATGAGTAAGACTTGGAGAAAGTTTACTCTGAGCAAGAGAGATGAGATTGTCATCGATAGGGATAAAAACACAAATCAAACACACAAAAAAGGGCAAAAATAAAAAAACTTTTCTCACACACGCCCCTGATTTAGCCACTCACACAAACAATCAGCTACAAAATTCACAATCATCACAGCAAGAAAGCTTAAGGTCAAAATTGCCAAAATCAATGGATAGTCTTTGAATATTAACCCATTAATAAGACTTGATCCAATCCCTCCATAACTAAAAACCCCCTCGACAACATACACACCCACCATAAAACTCACAAATGAAGCTGCAAAATAAGAAATCATTGGTGGGAGAGAATATTTAAAAATCCAACGAGTGGCAATATAAAAGAAACTCAAACCTCGTGCTAGACCAAATTGAATAAAACTTTGATTGAGAGAATCATTTAATGTCGTGCGCACAAATTGGACAAAAATCCCTAAATGCGAGAGGATCAGAGCACTCACAGGCAAAACCAAATGAAGTATGCGATCCCAAATATTCTCTTCCACACCAATCCCACTCGCTCCAGAGCTTGGAAATATGGGCCAAAGTACACTAAAAAATAAAATCAATAATAATGAAATCGAAAAGGCTGGCAAGGCAGCAAACCCCAATCCAACAATACTCATCAAACGATCTAAAGTCGGAGAAAATAGTGATGCAAGACCCAAAAATAGCGAGAGAATCACAAGTCCGCCAAAAGCAACTCCTCCCAAAATCAAAGTATTGGGTAATCTCTCTTTGATTATACTAAGCACATCCTCTCCACTCACAAGAGAAACTGCAAAATCCCCCCTCAATGCATTAAACAGCCAAGTTTCATATTGTTTAAGCATTGGTTGATGAAGATTGAGGTTTTCTTCAATTTGATATCTCAACGCAGAGCTCATCCCTTGTGAAACATTGGCAAATGCAACACTCCCTTGAGAATAATAAATCAAAACAAAGCTCAAAAAACTCAATCCCAAAAGACCAAACAATCCAAAGACTAAGCGTCTCAATGCTCGCAAATCATTTGCTCCACTGCCAAATATTCCAAGTAAAACCTACACCATGATGTCCCACAATATTTGGCTCAATCCCCTTGACATTGGCGCGATACACCAAGGGAAAATTCAAATACAGCAAGAAAATATAAGGAGGATCTTGATAGAGTGCAGAGATCAAATGTGCATAAGCTTCCTTGCGTTTTTCAGGACTAAGGGTATTTCTTGCCTGATTCAGTGCCAAATCCACTTCTGCATTTGCATAATGTCCAAAATTCCATCCCCCAGCATTGATATCTGTATCTTCCAAACTTGAAAATACACGATAGGTATGCAAATCAGGATCAATTGGATTCCCCCATCCAATCAAGAAGCTATCCACACGCGTATAATCAAAACTTCCACTAGGTTTTGCTACAACTTTTGTGCGGATTCCAATCTTGGCAAGATCGCCTTGAATCACAGAAGCCAATGCAACTCTCAAAGGATCGTTATTCATTGTATAGATATCAAACTCAAAAACTTTTTGATTTTTATACAAATACCCATCCTCTCCTTTTTTCCATCCAAGCTCTTCAAGTAAAATCAAAGCTTTCTTGGGATCATAGCTATAGGCTGGATAAACCGCTGGATTTGCCCAAGAAGCTTGCAAGGGATGATCTGCAACAAACCCATGAGAGTGGATCAAAGTTTTTAGCATTGCTTCTTTATTGATCGCATAATTGAGCGCTACACGCACCTTTGGATCTTTAAAAAGAGGATTTTTGACATTAAACATCAAGGCACGATAATCTGCTGAGGGAAGAAGTGTAAATCCAAAGCGAGAATCACGGACAAAAGAATGAGCAAGTTCAAAATCTACAAGCCCCACATCTACTGATCCATTTTTGAGCTCAACAGATGTGATACTAGGATTTGCAATCGTTTTGAAAATCAATTTAGTGGTTTTGGCTTTGCCCAAATAAAAAAATGGATTTGCCTCCAAACTCATATATCGCCCCTTTTTCCATTGCACAAGTTTATAAGGACCTGTGCCTATAGGGGATTGATTGAAACTAGATGTATTGAGATCCTCTCTAGCTAGCAAATGCTTGGGCAAGATTCCCACGCTCATCACATCTAAAAATGCTGGAAATGGCTTTGAGAGCTTGATTTTGATTTTGTTTTCATTTATTTTTTTGATGCTTTGAATCATTTCAAAATTCACACCAAGAGGTGAATTTATCTTTGGATTTTTAAGACTTTGAAGTGTAAATATCACATCATCTGCACCAAATGGAGCACCATCTTGCCATTTCACCCCCTTTCTCAAATCAAACACATAAGTCAGACCATCTTGACTCACACTCCAAGCAACTGCCAAATCTGGCAAGACTTTCATATCTTTGTCAAAACGCACAAGACCAGAAAAAATCGCACTCATCGCTACATCATGATCTTCACTAAAGATCGGATTGAGACGACTAGGCTCATTTTCAATTGCAACTACCAATGTATCTTTTGGTGTTGCCACTCCCCAAACCAATAGCACAAGAAACAAAAAAAGAGACTTCTTCATATTCTGCTCCTAGTTAGATACATATCACTTCAACAATATTGACACCAAATCCGCCCAATGCACTATAATCAATAGCGCGCCTAGAGCTCAATAACTTAAAATCACTCACTCCCAAATGCTTCAAAATCTGAGCTCCGATTCCAAAGCTTTTATCTTCTGACTTTTCAGACAAACACACCAAAAAGCCACCCTCCTCCTCAATCATATTCAAAACTTTCATAAAGCTAGCAAAATCCTCTTGCATCATCTGAATGTCTTGCTTGATATGATGAAAACGCACATAAGGAAGCTTTCCTTGACCCTCAAATGCAAAAACTTCATAGATACGATCTAAATGATCCTTGAAAAGATATTTTTTGCATGGCTTGAGACATAAACTCACCTCTTCTTCATGCTCACAAGAAATAAGATTTTCAAAATGAAGGCGATACTGCACCAAATCAGACACATAAAGAATCTTAAGCTGATACTCTTGTGCAAAATCAAACAAAAAGCGATCTCCTCTTCTTGCCATACTTCCATCACTTTTCATCATTTCGCAAATCACAGCAACTGGAGCAAGTCCTGACAATTTGCACAAATCAACACTCGCCTCAGTATGTCCAGTGCGCACAAGCACACCCCCCTCTTTTGCAACAAGGGGGAAAATATGTCCAGGACGAACGAAATCACTTGGTTTTGAATTGGGGTTACACATCAAAGAAATGGTCATATCTCGCTCATAGGCTGAGATTCCAGTCGTTGCTTCTTTGGCATCGATACTCACAGTAAAAGCCGTATGATGATTAGAATCATTACAGCTCACCATGGGATTAAGTTCAAGAGATGATGCCAACTCTTGAGTAATAGAGACACAGATCAATCCCCTAGCCTCCCTAGCCATAAAATTCACTTTCTCAGGGGTGCTAAAAATCCCAGCATAGACCAAATCCCCCTCATTTTCACGATCTTCATCATCCATCACGATCAGCATCTCGCCTCTTTTAAAAGCTTCAATAGCCTCTCTCACACGCTGTTCAACAATCTCTTCCATAACACTATCCTTTAAACTCAAAACTTTGATTTTATCCAATCAATCATACAGAGTAATTGGCTTCAACTCCAAAAATAAAATTTACTCATCACAATCACAAAATCACCCCAAACTCTCCAATGAAATCTACAAATACAAAATCAGTTTATTAGCACTTTAAGAAAAATATTTCTTTACCTTTTGATAAAATAAGTAAAACTTGTGTTTATTTTTAACATTTGGAGGTCCCCATGAGTAACATTATTCAACAATCGCTACAGATGGCAGAGAACTTGCAAAATACAATTTCTCAAAAAATGTCACATGAAGAGAGAAAGTTTCAGCACAAAATGCAAAAACTCTTAGAAAATCCACAAAATAAAGTCATGCTTATTGAGTTACTAGACAAAAGTTTCCGCTCTTCTGATGCATCCAAAAGTTTTGAGTTGATTCAGTTCACGCTCCAAAAATACGGAATCGCTGATTTCTTTTCTCCTTCAGAAAAAGTTTTGCTCTTGCTATTTTTAACTTTTGGCAAATATCTTCCTCAAATTAGCGTTGGATTCTTTGTCTCACAAATCCGAAATGACACAAAAGCGATGGTTTTGGATGCCGATCCAAACAAACTTAAAGCTCATATCCATAAACGCCTAGAAGAAAACATCACAATCAATCTCAATTTCATTGGGGAAGAAGTGCTTGGTGAAGATGAAGCTTCATACCGAATCCAAAAATACAAAGAGGCAATTTTATCTCCAGATATCACCTATATCTCTATCAAGATTACAACTATTTTTAGCCAAATCAATATTATCGATTTTGATTACTCCAAAAAAGAAATTGTCTCAAGACTAAAAGATCTATACGCCCTAGCTCACCAACAAAAAATTCCTAAATTTATCAATCTTGATATGGAAGAATATCGAGACCTTGAGCTCACGGTCGCTTCTTTTATGGAGGCCATTGGCGAGTTTGAAGATCTCCAAGCTGGTATCGTGCTTCAAGCCTATATCCCAGATTCTCTCCACTATCTCAAAATCCTGCATCAATTCTCCAAAGAAAGAGTGATCAAAGGAGGCAAACCAATCAAGATTCGCTTTGTCAAGGGAGCAAATATGGAAGCAGAAGAGACAATCGCTAGTCAGAGAGGATGGGAGCTCCCAACTTTCACAAACAAAGTCGATACAGATTCTAATTACAAAAAGATGCTTGATTTCATTCTTGAGGGTGATAATTTCAAATACATCAATATAGGCATTGCAAGCCATAATCTCTTTGAAATCGCCTATGCCTATAATAGGATCCAAGAAAAATGCGCACAAGATTACTTCACATTTGAGATGCTTGAGGGAATGAGTATGCAAGCCAGTCAGGAGCTAAGCAAAATGCACAAACTCATCCTCTACGCCCCAGTTTGTGATATGCAGCATTTCAACAATGCGATTGCCTACCTCGTGCGACGCCTTGATGAGAATACAAGTCAAGATAATTTTATGCGTCACTTTTTCAATCTAAAAGTCAATGATCTCAATTGGAAAAAACAAAAGGAAATCTTTCTTAATTCAATTGCTGGAATCAATCAAATCGATAACCAACCAAGGAGAACTCAAGATCGCAGATGCAAACAACCCCTACCCTCCACACAGCATCACTTTGTCAATGAGCCTGATACAGATTTTATTTTGTCTGCCAATAGGCAATGGGCACAGGAAATCAAAAGCAAATTTGAGAATCTCTCAAATCTATCTATTTATCCCACAGCTCACAAGCAACTCCCCCACGATCAACATATCTCAATCAAAAACAAAATCACACAGCAAGAGATTGGAAAAGTCTATCTAGCAAACACTGAAGGGATCACACAAGCTTTTCACTTAGCCAAAAATGCCAGAATTTACTCATTTGAAGAACTTGCAAATCTCTTAGCAAAAACAGCTCAAATTATGCGTGATCGACGAGGAGATCTCATCGGAATCGCAGCCCTTGAGGTAGGAAAAACATTTTTAGAAATCGATGCAGAGGTGAGTGAAGCGATCGATTTTCTTGAGTTTTATCCACACTCCCTCAAAGTCTTACAAGAACAAAATCCAAAGACTCACTTCAATCCAAAAGGCATAGGGGTTACAATTGCTCCATGGAATTTCCCCATAGGGATCCCTGTGGGCACAATTGCCGCTCCTCTTGCTGCTGGAAATAAAGTCATCTTCAAACCATCAAGTCTAAGTCCCATCACAGGATATAAAATCTGTGAGTGTTTTTGGGATGCTGGTTTTGATAAAGATTTTCTTATCTATCTCCCATCATCTGGACAAAATATCTCATCTCATCTTTTAGGTAAAGTGGATTTTTGTGTCCTTACAGGAGGAGAAGAGACGGCATATGAGATTCTCAAAAACAATCCCAAGCTTCTTCTAAGTGCTGAGACTGGGGGCAAAAATGCGACAATCGTCACCAAAATGGCAGACCGAGATTCTGCGATCAAAAACATCATTCACTCTGCTTTTTCAAACTCTGGACAGAAATGCTCTGCAACATCGCTTTTGATTCTTGAGGATGAGGTGTATAGAGATGAAAATTTCAAAAAAACGCTTGTGGATGCAGCAAATTCCCTCCTTGTAGGAAATCCATTTGATTTCAAAAACAAACTAGGCACACTTGCTAATGGAATCAATGACAAAATCCAAAGGGCGATTGAGACTTTGGATGATGGGGAATATTGGGTCTTAGAGCCAAAGTTTGAATCAGAAAATCCAAATCTATTGCGTCCTTGCATCAAATATGGCGTCAAAGAGGGGTCATTCATGCATACCACCGAACTATTTGCACCAATTCTTAGCGTGATGCGCGCTAAGGATCTGAAGGATGCTATACGGATTGCCAACTCTACAGGCTATGGTCTCACAAGCGCTCTTGAATCTCTTGATACAAGAGAGTGGGAATACTACATCCAAAACATTCAGGCAGGTAATATCTATATCAACAAGCCCTCAACAGGTGCAATTGTTTTGCGTCAGCCTTTTGGTGGGATCAAAAAAAGTGCTGTGGGATTTGGGCGAAAAGTGGGGACATATAACTACATCACACAATTCCTCAATCTCTCCCAAGATGCAGAAGATACCAATCTCTGGCCCTCTATCCTAGAAAGCCGTCTAAAACGCTTAGAGGATAAATGTCCAAAGGAAGATTTGAGCAAACTCTTAGCAATGCTTCAAAGCTATAGCTATCATTATCAAAATGAATTTAGCACAAGCAGAGAATTTGTCCATGTGCGGGGAGAAGACAATCTCTTCTCTTATCAAAAGATTCATTCCCTAGGATATCGATACTCACAGGAAGATACATATCTTGATCTGTTTGGAACCATTCTTGCAAGCCTTACGACCAATATTCCGCTTTGCATCAGTTTTGATTCTAAAAATACTGCGATAGAGCTTGCCCAACAACTCTTCCCAGAGGTGAGATTCAAACAAGAAAGCACACAGGATTTTGCTCAATCTATCATCCAATATGAGAGGATTCGATTTTTGGGAGAAGATGAGCTCATTGATGCTAAGGCCGCAGAATATGCAAAAATTATCATCAGAGATCATCCAATCATCAATGGACGATTTGAACTTTTGTATTTTTTCAATGAAAAATCGACAAGCATCTCATTCCATCGCTATGGAAATCTAGGCGAGAGAGCCCTAAACTAAAGGAGGAAACAATGAATCTTGAAACAGTTGCCCTAAATGTTCCGATTATTACGACTTTTGCGTGTTATACGCTTGTGATGCTTGGCATTGGATTTTATTTTTTCAAACAAAATGAAACAAGCAGTGACTACTTCTTGGGAGATAAGGGGATAGGACCTGTTGTCTCAGCTCTTTCTGCGGGAGCTTCGGATATGAGCGGATGGCTGCTCATGGGACTCCCTGGAGCCTTATTTGTCGGGGGTCTCATCGAATTTCACATCGCCATTGGTCTGACACTTGGAGCTCTTTTCAACTGGCTTTTTGTCGCTAAAAGATTAAGAATCTATACAGGAGTTGTGAGCAATTCTCTCACTATTCCTGACTATCTTGAAACAAGATTTAGTGATGATAAACACATCTTAAGATTACTTTGTGCGATCGTGATTTTGATTTTTTTTATTTTTTATATCTCTAGTGGACTTGTAGGAGGAGCCAAACTTTTTGAAGCTGTTTTTGGACTCAATTACAACTACGCCTTGACGATTGGCACACTGGTAATTGTTATTTATACATTTTTTGGCGGATATAAAGCGGTCTGCTGGACAGATCTCATTCAAGGTCTCTTAATGATGCTTGCCCTAATCGTCGTCCCAATCGTTATGCTCACACATCTTGGGGGGACCCAAGAAGCGCTTAAGTATATCAAGCAATCCGACAAGGCTAAAATACAACTAATCAAGTTCCAAGATTCCATCCCTTCTCTCATCCAAGATCTCAAAACTAATCCACACCAAGATATCCAAATCAAAATCGATGAGCTCATTTTGCTTCTCAAAGAGAGCAAGGATCTCAAGATCAACAACCAAGCAGTGCAGACTTTTACAGCAGAGCTCCAAAAAGCACAAGATTCACACAATACCCCTAAACTAATTCAACTTTTAGAAGACTTCAAAGCAACACAGTTTTCCCAACATGATCGCCTAAGTCTATTCTCTGATATCTCCATTATTGGACTCATCTCTGCTCTAGCTTGGGGATTGGGATACTTTGGTCAGCCCCATATTCTTGTGCGCTTTATGTCGATTCGCTCCATCAAAGATATTCCTCTTGCTACAACGATTGGAATCTCTTGGATGGTTTTGGGATTGATTGGCGCCTGTATGATCGGACTTCTTGGCATCGCCTATGTCAATAAATTTAATCTTGCCCTACATGATCCAGAAAAAATCTTTATTGTGATGAGTCAAACACTCTTTAACCCTTGGGTTGCGGGTATCCTTTTGAGTGCAATTCTAGCTGCGATCATGAGCACAGCAAGCTCACAGCTTCTTGTCTCAAGCTCAACAATTGCTCAAGATTTCTACCACATGATCTTCCACAAGCAAGCTTCAGAAAAATCCATCATGCTTGCAAGTCGTCTAGGGGTTTTGGCTGTATCAGTGATTGCTTTTATCATCTCAACTGATCGCAACTCTAGCGTCCTCTCCATCGTCGCATACGCTTGGGCAGGCTTTGGGGCAAGTTTTGGAAGCGTGATTCTCTTTTCATTATTTTGGTCAAGAATGACACGCTATGGAGCTGTTGCTGGAATCATTACAGGAGCAGTCGTTGTGATTTTGCACAAAAACTTCCTCAAAGCATATTTTCCAATTTATGAAATTGTCCCAGCATTTATTTGCGCTAGCATCGCTATTGTAGTCGTTAGTCTTGCAACAACACTCAGAGAAGGGACAAAACAAGCTTTCAATCTAATGCTTGATGAAATCAAAAAATAAAATAAAACTAGAAAAAAAAAGGGGGGGGGGGGTGACTTAGAGAGATAAGACAAACCCTCTCTCTTAAAAGTAAGAGAGGGCAAGAGATTAGCGATCTTTAATCCCAAGCTCAGCGATTAGCTTGGCATAGCGATCATATTGTGTTCTTTTGAGATACTTAAGCAATCCTCGTCTTTGTCCTACAAGCTTTAAAAGCCCCAAACGACTGGAATGATCCTTTGGGTTTGACTTGAGGTGTTCTGTCAGGTTTGCGATACGATCACTCAAAAGCGCAACTTGCACCTCTGTTGATCCAGTATCCTTAGAATCTCGAGCAAACTTAGAGATAATCTCTCTTTTTTTCGCCACATCTTGAGCCATTTTGACCTCCTAGATTGGTATTTCTCAACTCAATTTTTTCCTTGAGAAGGGCTAGAATTTTACCTGAAAGCTACATCAAAAGAATGTAAAATTCTCAGTTTCTAGCAAGATCTCAATGTATATAAAAGAGGAAAGATTGGCTTCACAAAATACAGATCGATTCAAACAACTCCAGCTCAATCTACAGCGTGGTTTGGCTCGTATTTTAGCCTCCAAAGATTTAAGTGTTGTATTTTTTGTGATTGCGATCCTAATGATCATCATTGTGCCACTTCCTAGCGGAGTGCTAGACTTTATGCTCAGCATTTCAATGGCTCTCTCAATCCTCATCATTCTCATCGGACTCTATATTCATAAACCTACTGATTTTTCAGCCTTCCCTACTCTTTTGCTTATTGTCACACTCTATCGCCTTGCACTCAATGTTGCTACAACAAGGATGATTCTTAGCGAAGGACACAATGGAGCAGAAGCTGTGAGTAGTATCGTCAAGGCATTTGGGGAGTTTGTCGTGGGGGGAAATTATGTCATTGGAATCATCATCTTTTGTATTTTGGTTCTTGTCAATCTAATGGTCGTTACCAATGGTTCAACACGCGTGACAGAAGTGAGAGCAAGATTCACGCTTGATGCGATGCCTGGGAAACAAATGGCAATTGATGCAGATATGAATGCTGGACTTATCAATGAACAAGAAGCCAAAAAGCGCCGAGAAGCTTTGGCACAAGAGGCGGATTTCTATGGATCTATGGATGGAGCTAGCAAATTTGTCAAAGGAGATGCGATCGCTGGGATCATTATCACCTTGGTCAATATTATTGGTGGCTTTCTCATCGGTGTATTCCAACATGGCATGAGCATTGCAGATAGCGCTTCTACTTTCACAATTCTCACAATCGGAGATGGACTTGTCGGACAGATTCCAGCACTTATCATCTCCACAGCAACAGGGATCATCATCACTCGAACCACACAAACCGAAGGCGAAACTTTTGCCAAAGATCTCGTCACACAGCTCATCAATAATCAAAAAATCGTCACAATTTTGGGTTCGATTCTCTTTCTTGGTGCGCTCATCCCTGGCTTCCCTAAGCTTTCTTTATTTTTTATGAGTTTTGTATTTTTTGGGATTGCCTACCTCATGGGAGAGGGAGAAAAGAAAAGCATCTTCTCTTCTATCAAACAATTTTTCAACAAAAATACTCCCAAACATGAAACAAAAAAAATCCATGATATCTCCTCTCATGCAGCACCGCCTCGCCCACAAAAAAGTGAAGAAGAGATCGAAAAAGAAGAAGAAGCCATCATCAATGATGTCCTGAAAGTGGAAGTTTTGGAACTTTATCTTGGATATCAACTCATTAAACTAGCTGATATTAAACAAAATGGCGATCTCATCGAGAGAATTCGTGGGATTCGCAAAAAAATTGCTAGTGATTTTGGATTTTTGGTACCAAAGATTAGAATCAAAGACAATCTTCAACTCACTCCCACGCGTTATGAGTTCTTGCTCAAAGGGGTTAAGATCGGGGAGGGTGAGGTGATGCCTGATCACTTCTTGGCTATGGATACTGGCTATGTAGGAGCTCCAATTGATGGAATACCTACAAAAGAACCTGCTTTTGGAATGGATGCATTGTGGATTGAACCCAAAGACAAAGAAGAAGCCATCATCCAAGGCTATACGATCATCGATCCCTCTACAGTCATCTCAACGCATATCTCAGAGCTCATCAAACAATACTCGCCAGAATTTATCACCAAAGATGAAGTCAAAAAACTTCTCTCTCGCCTCAGCGATAGCTATCCTGCCATTATTGAAGAAGCCAATAAGATTCCTACAGGAATCATCCGTCAAGTTCTTCAAGAGCTTCTCAAAGAAAAGATTCCCATCAGAGATATGCTCACTATTCTTGAAACTATTACAGATCTAGCAAATGCTGTCCAAAACAATGTCTCCATTCTTGTTGAGCAAGTGCGCTCAAGACTAAGTCGAAGCATCACCAATCTCTTCAAATCCGATGATGGGATTCTCAAACTTCTCATCTTTAGCAACGATACAGAAGCAGCACTACTTTCAAAAATCAAAGATCAAGGCTCAACACCAGCCCTACTTCTCACCATCAATGAAACCCAAAAACTCAAAGATGCAATTGAGGAATCTATGATTAAGGTGATGCAAAATGGCATCTCTCCTGTTATTTTCTTGGTTGATAGCAAGCTTAGGCGCCCACTCTATGACAAGATGGAACAATTCAAAATCGAGATCACAGTCTTAAGCCACACAGAGCTTGATCCCAATGTGAATTTTGAGATTATTGATAAACCTATTGAAATTGATTTTAAGGGATAAATAATGAAAGTTTTTCACCTCTCTCATATCGATCTAGATGGATACGGAGCTCAGTTTGTAGCTAAACATTTTTTTGAAGATATTGTATTTTTCAATGCCAATTATGGCAAAGAGATTCTTATCCGCCTCAAAGAAATGATCTCTCTCATCAAACAAGAATCCAAAGACAAGCATCTACTCTTTCTTGTTACCGATCTCAATCTCTCTTTGAGTGAAGCAGAGTTTTTGCAAGAACAAATCACAGAACTCAAAATGCAGGGCTTTGAGCTAACACTCATGCTTTTGGATCATCATATTAGTGGGATTGAAAGCGCACAGAAATTTCATTGGTATTTTTTAGATTCCACAAGAAGTGCATGCAAAATCACATTTGAAACACTCATAGAGCGCTACACTCTCCTTGATCCAACCCAAAGACAATGGCTCAGTGATTTTTCCAATATGGTGAATTCTGTTGATATATGGAAAATGGATGGATTTTGCTTTGAGTTTGGAAAAGTTGCGATGGGGATGATTGCCTCCCTCAAAGACCCCAATCGTGTGATGTTTGAAGATGAAAATCGCTTGATTAAATTTTTTATGCTTTCCCAAATCAAGGACTATCTGCACTTAGAAGATGGAGATGTAAAGTTTGATAATGATCTTTTTAGACTCAAAAAACTTGCCTTCAATGGAGATCCCCAAAAACAAACAATGGATAATATTTTCTCACACTACATTGTCCATCTTTTAGAAAATCAAAAAGACAAATTATCGATTTTCTATCAAGGCCACAAGGGTATCCTGACTTATACATTGGGCAATGTTAGCGTTGTGGGGAATCAATTCCTTACAAGGAATCCAGATTTTTCTTTTTTTCTTGATGTCAATGCACGCGGTAATGTAAGTCTTAGAGCAAATAATAAGCTTGATGTCAGTCTTATGGCTTCAAAACTTTTTGGTGGAGGGGGTCACAAAAATGCATCTGGTGGGCGAATAGATGGATTTAAAGAGAACTTTTTTTATACACATATCAAATGTCAAATCGAGCAAATTTTAGAACAAGGAGAATGTAATGAATAAAGATTTAGAAATCCAAGATCTTGCCCTAGAAGTGATGGATCTATTGGGCGTGGCTTTATATTTTGCAGGTGCCAAAAAAAATCAAATTGAAACACTGATTGATCTTTATATGCATGAGCTAGATAGGATGGATGAAAATCTTCCCTACAATCAAGATCAAATGATCAAGATCATTCAAACCCTCCAAAACAAATACCCCCAGCATTTTGGCCAATAATCTATGACGATCACTTCACTTGCAGTCATTGTGGGGCTCATGGCGATTGCTCCTTTTATCAGCAATCTTTCAAGATTCCCCATTGTTGTCGTTGAGATGCTTCTAGGCTCACTCGCAGTTTATCTTGGACTCTTTGAGAGAAATGAAGCAGCTCGCAGTGTTGCAGAAATTGGATTTTTGATTTTGATGTTTTTGTGCGGAACAGAAGTCAATCTCAAATCCTTTATTCAGCTTAAGCGTGAGGGAATGCTCAAAAAGATTGCTCTCTATTTTTGTATCCTCTACTCACTCTCTGCCTTGATTGTTCTCACTCAAAAGCTACCCTTTATCTATATTGTGACATTTCCCATCATGGGTGTTGGGATGATTATGGCACTGATTAGAGAATATGGCAAGGATCACATCTGGCTCAATCTTGCCCTCAAAGTAGGAGTCATTGGCGAGCTTCTTAGCATCTGTATGCTCGTTGCCATCAATGGTTTCTACAATCATGGAATCAGTCTTGAATTGCTTCAAACCTTTGGTGTCTTATTGGCATTTTTGTTAGCAATTGCTATTATTTTCCAACTTGTGAAGATTCTTTTTTGGTGGTTTCCCACACTTAAAACTCTCATCGTCCCATATAACAATCCCAATAATCAAGACTTGCGTTTTGGGGCAATGCTATTTTTTCTTTTTGTTTCAATTGTTGTTTCACTCAAGCTAGAAGTCGCACTAGGAGCCTTTATCGCTGGTATGATTATCGCAACATTTTTTAGCACACATCACAAACTTCATGAAAAACTCAATTACATCGGATTTGGATTCTTTATCCCCTTTTTCTTTGTACATGTTGGCACAACTCTTGATCTCAAAAGTCTATTTTCCAATAGTCAGATTTTGCATAATGCTTTGATTGTCGTATCTGGGATGCTAGGAATTCGTCTTATTGGATCTTTTATCTCTTTTAGATCATTTCTCAAATCCCCAAGAAATGCACTGCTCTATGCTCTCAGCGATGCGATGCCCCTCACCTTTCTCATCGCTGCCTCAACTCTTGCTTTGCAACTCAAAATTATCTCATTGCAAGAATATTATGCTTTTGTCGTAGGTGCTATGATTGAGGGAATCTTCTTTATGACCTCAATCAAAATCATTCTTTCATTTTGGAAAGAATCTCCCCTCCCCCCATCTTCTAACAACTAAAAGTACTAATAAACTCAAAAGGATGAGGTCGAGCCTCCCAAGGCCAGATCTCAGCCTCAAACTTATAGGCTTTATAAGTTTGGATAAACTCCTCACTAAAAACATCTCCGACTTTTAGATATTCGCGATCAGCAAGCATCTCTTCAATCGCACTGCGCAATGTATGTGGAAGCTGTCTAATTCCCTTCTCACGGATCTCATCAAGTGTCAGCTCAAAAAGATCAATATCCATCGCCTCTCCTGCAGGAATTGCATTGATGATCCCATCAAGTCCTGCCATCAAGAGTGCGGCAAATGCGAGATAGGGATTGCTTGAACTATCAGGAAATCGAAATTCCAAGCGTTTAGCTTTCTCACCATGTGAAAAGGGGATACGAACACTTGCACTACGATTTTGTGCAGAATAAGCCAGAATCGATGGAGCCTCAAAACCTGGAATCAAACGCTTATATGAGTTTGTCGATGCATTGGTAAATGCTGCCACACTTCTAGCATGATGCAATACACCACCTAAAAAATTTAAAGCTATTTGACTTAACCCTTGATATTCATCACCAGCAAAAAGATTGCGTCCATCCTTCCAAATACTGATATGAGTATGCATCCCACTGCCATTATCTCCATAGAGTGGTTTGGGCATAAAAGTTGCAGTTTTTCCGTTGAGATGTGCAACCATTTTGACGACATATTTAAGTTTTTGCACATTGTCAGCAGCCTCAAGCATATCCCCAAATTTGATCCCGATCTCTCCTTGTGCCTGCCCCACCTCATGATGTACTACAAAAGTTTCAATTCCTACTTGATTGAGTACTTTGACCATTTCTGCACGAATATCCACCATACTATCAATAGGTGGCACAGGAAAATAGCCTCCCTTTGTCCCAGGACGATGTCCCATATTGACACCCTCAAATTCGCGATTTCGATTCCACTCTCCCTCTTCTGTATCGATTTCATAGGATTGCGCATTGATATTGTCGCGTATCTTGATGCTATCAAAGACAAAAAACTCATTCTCTGGTCCAAAATATGCCTCATCTCCAATCCCACTATTTTTGAGATATTGCATCGCTTTTTTGATGATGCTACGCGGACATTTTTCATAAGGTTGATTTTTGTAAATATCCCACACATCACAAAATACAATCACTGTCACATCAGCACTAAATGGATCGACAAAATAGCGCACAAGATCTGGGATGAGAATCATATCTGATTGGTTGATGGGTTGCCAATTTGGCAATGAGCTTGCATCAAAAGGGATTCCTCTCTCAAATGTTTCAACATCTACAGCAGAAATAGAAAAACTAATATGATGCCAAGTGCCTTTGATATCTGTAAAGCGAAAATCAATAAACTCAGCTTCATGCTCTTGACAAAATGCAAAAAATTCAGAAATTTTCTTCTCCATATGCTCTCCTCATTCATAAAATATCATTCTACTACTTTCTATAATGAAGCAACAATCTGATTAAAATGAGTGATGATATATTCTTGCTCTACTTCAGTCAAGAAAGCATTCATAGGTAGAGATAAAATCTCATCTGCCACCTTCTCACTCACAGGAAAATCTCCTCTTTTGTATCCCAAATAAGCAAAGGCCTCTTGTAAATGCAAAGGAATGGGATAATGAATGGCAGTGGGTATTCCTCTTTTTTTAAGTGTTGCACTCAAGATTTCTCGATGTTTGGTGCGGATTGAAAATTGTGCAAACACACTCTTACATTTCTCTCCAATCGATGGAAGAATACAATCTTTAAGAGCATCACAATAACGCAAGGCAATCTCTTGACGCTTTAGAATCTCTGCATCCAAAAATGGCAATTTGGCAAGCAAGATTCCAGCTTGAAGCGTATCAAGTCTTGCATTAAGTCCAATGTATTTATGAACATAGCGCCGAATCTGTCCATGCTTAAGCAAAGCCCGTATTTTATCAGCATCATCTTTTCTTTGACAAAACACAGCTCCACCATCACCATAACACCCTAGGGGCTTGCTAGGAAAAAAGCTTGTAGTTGCAAAATCACTCAAAGCACATGATTTCTTCCCCTTATAAGAGGCTCCAAAACTCTGAGATGCATCCTCAATCACCAACAAATCATACTTTTGAGCAATGTGTGATATGGTCTCCATATCACAAACTTGTCCAAACAAGCTCACAGGTAGGATTGCCTTTGTTTTGGAAGTGATATGATCCTCAATCAATGCAGGATCAAGATTGAATGTATGCTCATCAATATCGACAAAGACAGGTCTTGCCCCCAAAAAAGCAATAGCTTCACTGCTAGCAAAAAAACTAAATGGCGTCGTAATCACTTCATCATCCACTCCAATATCAGCGGCCATCAATGCCAAGATCAGAGCATCTGTCCCACTTGAGCAAGCAATCACATGGGGACTCTGTGCATATTGTGCGAGAGCTATCTCCAAGCGCTCAACTTGCTCACCCATAATAAAAGAGGCTTGCTTAAGAGTATAGGAAATCTCAGAATCGATTTGATGCTTATAAAGGTTGTATTGTCTAGAAAGATTGGCAAAATCTATAGTCATAAATCCCCCTTCCCTCTATCAAAAGAGGGATTAGAATGATAGTTTTACAAAAGCAACACCTCGATCTTGGGTTCCTTTTCTATATGTTTGATTGCTATTGATCCCCACATAAGTGCTCGATCGCACCCATCCACCACCAACTCCAAAATCAACCCATCTGTCTTTATAGAGATTGACTTGAGCAATTGCTGAGATTTCTTTGTAATCCCCATCGGCATAGAGAAAATCAAAGTTGAAGAACTTATGCTCAATTCCAGCAAAAACATACCAAACAGCACTATTGGCACTAAAGAAATTGATATTCCCACCAAAAGTCGTGCCATAGAATCTTGTGCTTTCACTCTCATAGATGATTCCATCATCCTTGGCTACATAGTAACCACCCCCACCAAACTTGAAGACATTAGCAAGCAAAAATTCTTGATCTCCCCAACCTAGGAAAGTATTTGTATTGACATTATCTCTGCGTTGATACATTCCTCGAAGTGTTGTTTTGGATTTGAAAAAGCCTTTACCAAAATTTGCTTGTAGCTTCCCACCTACTTGGAGATATTTTTGATCAATATTGTAAGTCACAAAAGGATCAATATAAAACATCTCTTTGATATTGATATCAAAACCACTCGAGATCAAATGTCCGCTCTTACCATACTGGCGGAATCCCATCAAATCACTTCCCAAGCGATTGGTCGTTTTGGACCCAAAGCCCATTGTTTCATAAGAATAAATTCCCCACCATGAAAAATATCTTGTGTCAAGTTTGAAGCTCACCCCTTCATTTTGTCCAGAAATCCAATCCACGCCTGTGTGTGTTTTACCATCTTTACCAGCAAAGAAAGTAGTCAGATCATAGCGCCCACCTACAATTGAAAACATACGCGTATCGACACGCAAATATGCATCGCTAATCCAGTTGTACCACTTCACATCCTTAGGATTTGTGAATCTTTGATTTTCAATATAGTCTTTATACCAGCCATTTGGTTTGATTGCATAAGGCATCCCTCCAGCAACCCCAAGCCCGATACTTACAGGTCCCATCCCCACCTCAAATCCAAGACGCCCAGTAAATCCTCCATACCAAGGCTTCTGTCCATCAACATTTGCTTTTGTGCCAAAGCTATAAGCTGTTCCAATATGACCAAATGTATTGAAATCCACAGCACTTACAGTGGAAATAGCCAACCCCATCAATGCTAACGATCCAAAAAAGTTCTTTTTCATTCTTTTTCCTCCATATTCCAAAGATAAAAGCTCTGTATTACTAATCTAACACAATCGGCTTAGAAATAAAAAACTTTAGAAATGATATTGCAAAAATGCTCTCATTGCGTAATGATCTTGCTTATTTTGAGTTTTATATCCTGCAAGCATCAAAAAATCAAGTCCAAGTTCAAGCTTCTTAATCGGGAAATATCCTGCGCGTGCTTCTAGTCCAAACAAGTTATTTTCTCCCACAAAAGTCAAACGCGATGCGATTTTTAGAGAAATATCATATTTAAAATGAAATTTTCCAAAAGCATAAAGACTTGTAGAGCCTCCATCAAGCATTCCATCGATATTTTCAAATTGTGTGCTTTGTCCAAAAACAGCCAAATCTTTCACACCATTGCGATTGGTTGCCATGATTCCCCCTCCTGCATCAAAGTTCCTCAATCGATCACGATAAATCAAGTCAGACCAAAACAAAATCCCACTACCCCTAAACTCACGGTTATGATAAGCAACATAAGAGAGAAGTGTGCCCTCCCAAATCAGATCGGAGTTGAATTTTAGAAATTCAAAAGTTGCTTTAGTCCTAATTGCTGGAGCCCAAAACATATTGGCCACACTATAAATATAGGGTTCTAGCTCAATAATTGTATTTGGAATCTTAAACTGCCCATCTATAAGCACACCTCCAAGCCAATTATCAGAACGCCTAAAACCCGTCATTTGATAATTTTCAACCAATGCACTCTGATTGATCCAAGTAATGCCATAGCTAATGAATGGAGAATAAGTGTGAAAAAAACTCAAACCTTGGACATAGTTATCAACCCAATCTGCTCGATACGCAAAACGCCCAGCGTCAAAGCCAAGATTAAGTCTTGAGTTAAAAAAATTGATCCCCAATTCTGTGATTTCAAACCATGTTTTATTGTCCCTAAACCCTCGATTGACTTCATACAATGGGGGATTAAACCAAGCTGATGCCAAAAATTTGTAGCCATAAAAATTTCCACTTTGATACGAAAAAGACGCTCCAAGATCCCAAAAAGTTGAATCACCCAAAAAATCAATATACGCAAAAGTCCCAACATGAGCTTTGGCTTTGCCTTGTTTGAAAGCAAGAGCAATCTCTGAGGATATAAGAGAGCCAAAACACAATACTAAACACATCAATTTGCGCATCAAGTCATTATCCTTACAAGATTCCTTTTACAATTAAAGAGCAATCAGCAAAAATCAGTCCATTTTTGTCTGAGCAGGATAAGTACAGCGCTGACATTGAGGATGATAGGCCTCTCCTCTTTGAAATCCTTGCACAATGTTTTGAGCCAAAGGTGTAGCCAAAATTTCATCCAAACTTTGATCCTTAAGATTCCCAAGCACAATCCCTCCATCACAATCAATACAGCAAGGGACCACATCTCCATTAGCCAAAACTCCAATTTGAGAAATAAGACCATGACAAAATTTATTTGTCTGCCTAGCAATAAGGCCTTGATGAATCCATTCAAAATCACGACTGATTCGCAAAAAGAGATAAGAACCAAGCCTGATCCTTCCCCTATCAAATACATCTTTGACACCAAAGTATTCGCAAAATTGCTGGATCAATACTGGATCAATTCGACTTTGATGCATTCGGAAATTGAGAAAACATTTGGATTGTTGTGATTGATGAAATTTAGCTAGCTCCAAGCAGGATTGAAGATAATCTCTTGTTTTGGGATTGCATGGGTCGCTATAGGCACTAAGTGAAATATTGAGCTGAACAATTGGCGAGGCAAGGAGCTGGCTAAACTTCCAATTTCTAAGATAATATCCACTTGTAACAATCTCAACTTGATGATGAGTTTTTTCTGCAATTTGTAGATAGAGCAGGAATTCTCGATTCTTAAGTGGATCTCCAAGGAGATGAAAATCCATCCGTTCTGTTTTTCCCCTCAATTGATAGGCAATCGTTTCAAATAATCCAAGATCCATTTTCCCCCTCCTCCCCTTTTGAGAAGGACAGAAGCTACAAGTTAGCCCGCAAATATCGCTGATCTCGATATAAACCTTTTTAAAGCGTTTAGACATTGAATCTAAAATGCATGATATCCCCATCTTGGACAATATAGTCTTTGCCTTCTACACGCATAGCTCCTGCTTCCTTTGCTTTGACTTCTCCACCATACTTGATAAAATCTTCATAAGAAATCGTTTCTGCTCGAATAAAACCTTTTTTAAAGTCTTTATGTATTACTCCAGCGGCAACTGGAGCACTATCTCCTCTGCGAATCGTCCAAGCTCTTACTTCTTTTACTCCAGCTGTAAAATAACTAATCAATCCCAATTTTTCAAATCCCTTTTGGATAATTTGTTCCAATCCGCTCATCTCACATCCTAAAGAATCAAGAAATTCAGATCTCTCATCCTCGCTCATCCCCACCATCTCTTCTTCAAGTTTTGAGCATAACTTAACCACCTCACAACCATTATTTTGAGCATAAGCCTTGAGTGATTGAACATGGACATTGTCCCCAAGCAAATCTTCCTCCCCCACATTTGCACCAAAAATCACCTCTTTGTTTGTCAAAAATCGCAATTCACGATCAAGCTCAACAAAAAGTTCATGATCTCTTTGATCAAAGGTTCTCACAGGTGAACCATCTTCGAGATGTTTTTGCAATTGAAAAGCAATCTCAAGAGAAGCTTTGGCATTTTTATCTGCCTTACTTTGGCGCTCTAAGCGTTCAATACGCTTTTGCAAAGTCTGCAAATCTGCTAGCAATAGCTCAAGCTCAATGATCTCTACATCTCCCACAGGATCTACTCTACCCTCGACATGAGTGACATTCTCATCCTCAAAACATCGCACAATATGCAAAATCACATTAGTCTCTTTGATATTGCCCAAAAATTGATTCCCAAGCCCCTCCCCCTTGCTTGCTCCTCGCACTAATCCTGCAATATCCACAAACTCCACAACAGAATGCTGAATCCTCTCAGGATGGACAATCTTAGCCAATTCTCCCAATCTCTTATCGGGCACAGGCACCACAGCTCGATTGGGTTCAATAGTGCAAAAAGGATAATTTGCCGCTTGTGCATTTTGTGTCTGACTTAGTGCATTAAATGTAGTTGATTTTCCTACATTTGGAAGTCCAACAATCCCAATTGACAATCCCATTCATTTCTCCTCAACCAAAGATTTTGCAAATTCAACACATCCTCTTACACCAATCCCACTTGCACCATAGGGATTGATATCCCATTCTTTTTCGACATAGGCAGGTCCTGCGATATCAAGATGCAACCACTTATCTCGATTTTCTTCACGCACAAACTCTGCTAGAAACATTCCAGCAGTAATAGCACCTCCATAGCGTGATGAAGAAACATTGCATACATCAGCAATCTTAGAATCAATCAACTTTCTCAAATGCGAATTAAATGGAAGCTGCGCAACAAGCTCTCCACTTTGGAGTGCATTTTGCTCAAAGTGATTTTTAAGCTCTGTATTATGTCCCATGATCCCATAAGTAAATTCTCCAAGTCCCACAACGCAAGCACCAGTAAGCGTTGCTAGATCGATAAGATAATCAGGTTTAAGATCTTGGGCATAGCTTAGACAATCTGCAAGCACCAAGCGCCCTTCTGCATCAGTATTTCTCACTTCAATACTTTTGCCCTCACGCGAGATCAATACATCATCAGGCTTATAAGCATTGCCTCCGATCATATTTTCCACTGCCCCGATAATTCCATGCACCTCCAAAGGAAGTCCAAGCTGTGCAATCGCAAAGATAATCCCCATCACAGCACAGCCTCCGGCTTTATCTGCCTTCATGGTGACCATATAATCAGCAGGCTTAAGGCTTAGTCCACCACTATCATAAGTCAAGCCCTTGCCTACAAACACAAGTCGTGCCTTACTTGTTTTGGGCTTATAGCTAAGATGAATGAGTTTTGGCTCATGGACTGAAGCACGCGCAACAGCAAGAAGAGATTCCATTTTTTCTTCTTGCATTTTTTTCTGATCCAAGACACTACACTCAATCCCCAATTCTTGGGCTTTATCTTTGGCAATTTGTGCCAAATAGCTTGGTGTTGCTTCATTGGGAATCGTATTGACCAAATCTCTTACAAGAAAGATATTTGAAGCCACCACCCTACATTCTTCCAAAACTACCCCAAGCGTTTCGCATCCACACTCAATAAAAACTTCCCTCAAGGGACTTTCTTCTTTTTGTGTTTTATATGTTTCAAACACATAATCTCCGCAATAAAGCCCCATTAAAATAGCCTCAATCCCCTTTCTTCCACCACATAAATGTACTCTTGCACTTTCAAAAGGGAGCTTTTTGATATATCTAACTGCTTTTGCTGCAGATTCTCGCAAAGTATCAGGATCATGATTCTCAACTTTGATATAAAGCTTACGCGTCTCTTGGACGAAAAAAACATCCTTAAAATTCATTTCTTTCAAAATGACTTCATCCTCACTTCCCTCAACAGAAGTGATAAATTCAATTTCACATTGTGCTTTCTGATCACTGATTTTAATTTCTAGCATTTAATTACCTCTTTTTGGTTTGATAATGAAAATAATACAAGATTCCTCCACCCAATACAATCAGCAAAACGACTAATAAATAAGGGTGAGATTTGAGCCATCCAACAATCTCCCAAATCCAATCCCCAAAATACCAAACAAAAATAATTGTCAGACCTGCCCACACCCATGCACTAAGCAAATTGATTAGGGCAAATTTTAGAGCACTATAGCGCGTCAATCCGATGCTGATCGGGATAATTGTCCTCATTCCATACATATAACGCTGGATAAAAATAATAGGCCAGCCATGTTTTTTGAGCAAAATATGAGCAAGGGCAAATTTCCTTCGCTGTGAGCTCAGCATATTTTTAAGATTCTTTTTATTGAGTCTGCCAATATAAAAATAAATTTGATCCCCAGCAAATCCTCCAAGTCCAGCAACAAAAATAGCCAAAAATAGATTCATATGTCCATCATGAGCAGCAAGTCCGGCAAAAATCAAGCCAAGCTCTCCCTCTAAAATACTCCAACAAAACAGGATCAAATAACCCCATGTCCCAGCATGAGTATTCCAAAGATCAATGATCCATTGCTCAAACCCCATAAGCTCTCCCTATACTTCAAAAATACTATGAACCTTTGTTTTTGTCTTGAGCCTACTAGATCCTCCAAGATCCACAAGATCAAGCAGAAAGCAAGCCTCCACGCACTCTCCTCCAATCTCTTCGATCAATTCCAAAGCAGCCCATGCTGTTCCACCTGTTGCGATCAAATCATCGATCAAAACGACACGCGAGCCATTTTGATTCTTAAAAGCATCTTGATGGATCTCCATCTCATCTTCCCCATATTCCAATGCATAACTTTTGCTCACTTTCAAAAATGGGAGTTTTCCCTTCTTGCGAATTGGCACAAAACCCACACCAAGAGCATAAGCCAAGGGTGCTCCAAATACAAAACCCCTAGATTCTAACCCAACAACAAAATCAATATTCATTTCCAAATAACGCTCTTTGAGAGCATCAATGAGAGACGCAAAACTTTCGCCATCTTGCAAAAGCGTTGTGATATCACGAAACAAAATCCCTTCTTTGGGATAGTCCTGAATGCAGCGAATTTTGGACAATAACTGAGTATCAATCATCTTTTTTCCTACAATAATGCTTCAATTTTTTGTTCAAGTTCTTTAATCCTTGCCTTGTAGCGATCAGCCTCGATTTTATATTGAGAATTTCTCTGCTTAAGACTTCGGATATCCCCCTTGAGAGCTGTGAGTTCTTGAGTGAGGATATCAATGTCCCCCAGTGCTCTTTGTAGCTGAACCTGATGTTTGCGGATCAAAATCTCAGCATCTTGCAATGTGAGCTTCATCTTGGCAGAATTTTTTTCTTCCCTCTGTGCAACAGATCGATAATAAAAAGTCCGTATCCCCATATACAGAACAAAAATAATAAAAATCGTTACAAAAAACCACTGACCAATCAAGCCCCACATTTAGAATCCTTCTGAGAATTTTTCAATTTTTTCTATTCTTCTAAGATGACGATCTCCCTCAAATTCTGTCTGAATAAACGCTTCCAAAATCGATTCGATTTCACCTAACCCACTGATTCTCTCACCCAAACACAAAACATTGGCATCATTATGGAGGCGTGTCATCTTAGCCATATATGCATCTGTGCATAATCCAGCACGAATCCCCCCAAATCGATTTGCTGCAATACTCATCCCAATCCCACTCCCACAAACCAAAATCCCTCGATGACTACTATCTCTTAAAACCTCCAAACAAACTTTCTTAGCATAGTCAGGATAATCCACACTCTTCTCTCCAGTCGGAGATAAATCCACAATCTCTTGATCAATCTTTTTAAAATAAGAAAGAATAAAATCCCTCACCCTAATCCCTGCGTGATCCGTTGCCAAGAAATACTTCATTATTCATCCTTATAATAGAAATTTTAAAATCGTCACAGCAGGGATAAGTATCAATTCCCTCAGTGGAGTCAAAATCACAAGAATCAAAACAAACATACCATAGGGGATCAACATCCAATAAAAACGCATTAGCAAATCACTCCCCAGCTTTAGACCAATATAACTCAAGATTTTCAATCCATCATAAGGGAAAATAGGACAAAGCTTAATCACAACAAAAAAGACATTAAATAAAATAAGATTTTCCCAAAGGATTGCCATCTGTGGCAAAAACTTGGCAGATAGGATAAAGCTAGACAAAAAAGCTATGAAGAAATGAAAAAACACTCCACTAGAAGCCAAAAGAATGGCAAGATTTAGGCCATAGCGATCCACAACCTTCTGCATATTGAGCCACAAAGACTTGGACCAACCAAATAAAAGAGGAGCTTGAAAAATAATCATCGCCAGAGGAAAAACCACCGTCCCAAATACATCAAAGTATTTCAAAGGATTAAATGTGATTTTGCCATCGATCACCAAATCATTTGGCTCAATACAATCCTGTGCATAATATTTTGTAACATAACTCAAACAAAGCTCACAGCCTATAATCGTAACTAATAATGCAAGATAAGAGAAAAGAATTATCCAAGGATCAAAATCAATTCCCAACATTCTTGCTCCTTAGATCTTCCTCCAGACTATTGAGGGATTTGAAGACACGATTCCAGCGGATTGTGTATTTCCACCATCCATCTTCTTTGCCCAATCTTTGGGCTTCTTCTTGTGCCTCTTGAGAATTGCTAAGATTGATCGAAAAATACACAACCCATGGAGTTCCAATGATTTGCGCATAAGGCACACTTCCCCAATAGCGAGAATCAAGACTATTGTCACGATTATCACCAATCATAAAAAACTCATCATCTGCAATCTTTTTATAAAACACCACATCAGAGTGTGTATAAAGTGTAGATCCCTCAATCCTTCTACCATCTCTTCCAATAGGGATCATAGAAAACTCTTGCTTGCACTCATAGATCTCTTTGGTTTTTTCATTTTGACAAGTGCCGGCAATCGCCCAATTTTCTTCATCAAAACTCAAAGCATTAACTGCTTCTTGGAATCTTGCATTATGAGAGTGATAAGCGATTCCTAAGTGATTTTGCATATAGGGATTTTTGATGAATTTTTTGCCAAAAAATTCTTGAACTTGGGCATGAGGAAAATACTTTTTGATTCCCTCATCTCCTTCTTTTGGGCGCAAAAAGAAACCCTGTGCACTCCATATCACTTCATCTCCACCAATTGCAAAATTTCTCTTGACATAATAGGTCTTCTCTTCATGGGGTGGGATAAATACTACGACATCTCCTCGCTTTGGTCTTTCCCCTTCGATGATGTGACCATTGCCTTTCAAATCTGGGAAAACAGGGATCTCAATCCAAGGGATTCTTGGGATTGGAATCCCATAAGAAAATTTTTTGACAAAAAGCATATCACCTTCATAAAGTGTCCCAACCATCGATCTTGTAGGAATCACAAAAGCCTGAGCTATAAAAAAAATCACAAAAGCAACAATGATGATCGTCCCAGTCCAAGAGGATGAGAAGCGATAGAGCTTAGAGAGAAATTTCATTTAAGTCCTTTTGCAAAGTTTTTGGCACTCTTAATTGTATTTTGAAGAAGTGCTGCAATCGTCATAGGTCCTACACCTCCAGGGACTGGAGTGATATAGCTACTCTTTTGCGAAACAGAAGCAAATTCCACATCACCAACAATCTTCCCTTCATCTGTGCGATTGATTCCAATATCAACTATCACAGCACCTTCTTTAATCATATCTGCCTGCAATAATCCTATCTTCCCAACTCCAACAAACACAAAATCTGCATGTCTTGTAAAAAATCCTACATCTTGGGTTAGGATATGGCATAGACTTACTGTCGCACCAGCATTTAAAAGCAATGAAGCAAGGGGTTTGCCTACAATATTGCTAGCTCCAACAATTGTGCAATTTTTTCCCCGCACATCCAAGTGATAAGCTTTTAATAACTGCATCACACCAAAAGGTGTAGCAGGCACAAAACCTTCAAGATCAAGCATCAATTTTCCCATATTGATCGGATGAAATCCATCTACATCTTTCAGGGGAGAAATTGCCTCTAAAATTTTTTGGGTATTGATATGCTTAGGTAGAGGTAATTGCACAAGAATTCCATGAACTTTTGAATCTTGATTAAGGTCCTCAATTTTTTGAAGCAAAAATTTCTCGGTTACATTTTCAGGCATAGCAAATACAAGAGAATTGATTCCCACACGCTCACAAGCTTGTGATTTCATCTTGACATAAGAAGCACTAGGCGCATCATTTCCCACCAAGATCACAGCCAATGTCGGATACATAAATTCTGCATTCAGCTTCTCAACTTCTTGCTTGATTTCCTTCTCGATCAAAACACTCAGACTCTTCCCATCTAAAGCAATCACTTATTTCCCTTAAATATTGGATTATTCCTTATAATTATAGATTAAATTGTGCTCAAGGAATGGCATGAAACACTACAAAATCTTGCTCTCTCTCTTTCTTTTGTCTCATCTTTATTCTCAAGAAGATTTTATCGATGATTTAGAATATGGAAAGAAGCTTTATGAAAATCCACGAGGCATCAGTTGCAAAGCCTGTCATGGAGACAAAGGAGAGGGCAAACTTATTGCAACTTATAAAACAAGAAACAAAGAAAAACAGCTCTTTGCCCCATCAATTAGACATCTATCGTATGAGGACTTTGCTCAAAACATCAATTCAAGCAAAGGCGTGATGCCCAAGTATTATCTCACAGAAAAAGAGATTGAGGCAATTTTCAAATTTTTGCAAAGCCTTTAAAAGAGTGTGTCTCTCTTAGACATCACTCTCATTCACACAAGATAATTCCTTTTTGCTCACCTTAATCTCCTTGATCCGTGCACCTTCCACAGCCAACACCTCATAAGAGCACATCTCATCTTCAATAATTTCCCCAACAGAAGGCAGATTCCCCAACAGGTTAAATACATATCCCCCCAAAGTCACATGCTCATGCTCATCGCTCAACTTGACATCAATCAGCTCTTCAACATCTTCTAAGCTTAGCATCCCACTCACTCTGAAACTTGTCTCATCTAGCTGAACCACCTCTTCACTTCTGAAATCATATTCATCACTAATATCTCCCACAATTTCCTCAATAATATCTTCCATGGTCAAAAGACCCGAGGTTCCACCATACTCATCGACAACAAGGGCGGTATGAATCTGCTCTTTATTCATACGCTTGAGGATTTCTGAGATCGAAGCATTTTCTGGGACAATCAATGGCTGACGCACAAGAGCACTTAGATCATGCGTCTCTTTTGTAGTATCTTGAAGTAGATCGCGGATATGAATCATCCCCAAAATATTGTCCTTACTCTCTTTGTAGTAAGGATATCTTGTGTGATTGGTTTCCATCACGATTCTGAGATTTTCTTCATAGTCCTCATCTGCATTGAGACAAATCATATCTTTACGAGGTGTCATGATTTCCTTGGCGACAGTGTCTGAAAAATCTACAGCATTCTTGATAATCTCACCCTCAATAGAATCAATAAATCCGCCCTTCAAACTTTCACCGACAATAATCTTAAGTTCTTCATCAGAATGTGCAATTTCATGCTCTGTCGCAGGACGCACTCCCATCATGGACAACACAAATCCAGAAAGCATCTCAAAAAGACGGATAAATGGATAGAGCAAAATCCAAAAATAATGCAAAGGTCGAGCAACAAGCAAAGCCATCTGCTCAGCTTTAGCAATTGCGATTGATTTTGGGACAAGCTCACCCAACACAACATGAAGCAAGGTAATCAATGTAAATGCGACCACAAAACTCAAAGTATGTGCCAAAACCGTATTTTCATACCCCAAAAATGCAATAAACAATGAATTAAAAAGTTTTGCGATCGCTGGCTCACCGATCCATCCCAATGCCAAAGAAGACAAAGTAATACCAAGCTGAGTCGCACTCAAATAACTATCAAGAGAATTGGAAATTTTTAAAGCAAGCTTTGCAGATCCCCCACTCCCATTTTTGACAAGTTCCTCTAGCTTGGATCGACGCACTTTGACGATCGCAAACTCCGATAGAACAAAAAAACCATTTAAAAAAACAAGAACCAACGCCAAAACAACCATCAAAACCGACTGGTAGGGATCCAAAGAAAAACTCCTTAAATTTTAATTATCTAAGCTTATAAAAACAAAACTTCACATTCTATCTTTTTTGAATCAATAAATCAAAATTCTATAGGCCAAATGCAAGCAAAAGATAATAAACCCCGCCACCAAGCAAAGCAGATACTGGAACAGTAATCAACCATGAAGCCACAATCTTAGTCAATGCACTTCTCTTAACAAGTTCATTTTTGTAAGCTTTTTTTAATTTCTTGGTTTCTTTTTTGTCCAAAATGCGTATTTCTCGTCTTTTTAGTGCCTCTAGGATCAAGCCCTTGCGCTTCATACTTGCACGATTATATTTCTCCAAAAATTCTTCCACCTCTTTCTCATCTTTTCCAGCATGGGCTTGCAAGATCAATTCTTGAGCTTGGAATTGCTTCTTTTGAAGATACTCTCTCAAAAAGCCAACACCAAAGATTCCACCAATTGCAATATGTGTAGAACTCACAGGTAATCCAAGCTGAGATGCGATTAAAACAGTGATTGCAGCACTCATTGCTACACAAAATGCACGCTTTTTATCAAGATCTGTGATCTCATTTCCAACGGTTTTGATCAATTTTGGACCATAGAGAGCAAGCCCAAGTGAAATCCCCAAAGCACCTACAACCATAATCCAGAGCGGAACAGATGCTTTGCTTCCTAGCTCCAATCCCTCAGAAAGCACCTGATTAATTGCAGCCAGTGGCCCGATTGCATTAGCAACATCATTGGCACCATGCGCAAAACTCAAAAGAGCTGCGGCAAAAACAAGTGGAATTGTGAAAAGATCATTGACTGCCTCCTTGGTATTATCGATCTCTTTTACCTTATTGCGCACCCAAGGACGGATCAACAAAAATGCCACAAGAGCGATCCCAACACTTACTCCCACAGCGACTTCCATGCTCATTGGCAAAATCTTTTTCAATCCCTTTGTGATCAAGTAGAGTGAAAAAGAAAAACTCATCACAGCGATCAAGATTGGGACGATTTTTCGTGCTGCCTCTCTTTTGTCTTTTTTATAAAGAATCGTCTTTTTAATAAACATCAAAAAAACAACAGCGATCAATCCTCCCATCACGGGTGAAATCACCCAGCTCAAAACAATATTTTGCAACACTCCCCATTTGACAACTCCTACACCACCAGCTGCAATCCCAGCTCCCAAAATCCCTCCAACAAGAGAATGAGTTGTCGAAACTGGAGCGCCGACAAAAGTCGCAAGATTGAGCCACAATGCCGCAGAAAGCAAAGCAGCAAACATCAACAAAAGAAAAACTTGAGGATCAGCGATAGCAGACTGACTAATAATGCCCGATTTAACAGTATCCACAACATCACCCCCAGCAATGATCGCACCCATCGCTTCACAAATAGCAGCGATAATAATCGCCCCAAAAAGTGTAATAGCTTTGGATCCAACAGCTGGACCGACATTGTTTGCCACATCATTAGCACCGATATTCATCGCCATATAGCCACCAACAATAGTGGCAAATACAAGCATCGCGGGATTAGAAATATTGGGCACACTAAAGGCATAGAGAGCAGTAGCAATCACAAAGATCATTACAATCCCTATTTTTAAGCTATCTTTCTGAATCGATCGAGATGCACGATCAAGCCTCTTATAATCCTTGATATCCACTTCAAACTTCCTTGTGTATGAACTTATATGCTGAATAAACATATAATCATACCAATCCCAAAACTTGAATTTGACTTTTTTTAATTAAAGCGCTATATAATCAGGGCAATAACCAAATAACAGCCAATCAAAGCTGTCATTTCAAAAAAGGAGCATGGATTGATTTTCTCAGATTCTGAATTACAAAAACCTGTCGAAGTTAGCCTAGAAAAAGTTCGCCCCTACCTTATTAGAGATGGAGGGAATCTAAAATTGGTCAAAATAGATAATGGATGTGTTTATATTCAACTACAAGGAGCATGCAAAGGATGTCCAAGCAGTACCATCACTCTCAAAAACAAGATTGAACATCAACTCAAGATGGATATTCATCCAGACATCTCTGTTGTGCGAGTTGAGAATGACTAAAGCACAAATTGCACTCAATGCACTCTCAAGGGGTGAATTTCAAAAGGCATTTGATTTTCTCAATCAAGCTATCCAAAAAGATCCATCAAATCTCAAAGCCAAAATGGGATTTTTGCTCTGGGACATCGCACAATCAGATTCCCACAAAGCATTGGGATTGCTGGAGTTTTATTATGCCCTCCTCTTTGAGCTCACTCCTCAAAAAGCACAAGAGCAAATTATCAATCTCATCAATTCGATGGATCAAAAAGACAATCAAGAGACAGAGCAACTCTTTGCTTCTCTAGCGCAAAACTCCGAATCCTTTTCATGTATCTCATATGAAGATTTCAAAAATTTTGTTTTCACCAAATCAAACTTCAAAGAAGCATTTGAAGATTTTGCGCTAAGCACAAAAATTATCTTCTCTCACAAAGAAGAAGTTTATGAGTTTCTAAATTTTTTGATTGACAAAGGGCGTGCTGATCTTTCAATCCAATATGCAGAAAACATCAGCGAAACTACAGGGTTTGATCTCCAACTCAACCAAATCTTGCAAAAGGCATTTAAACATCTCAAATGAAAATTTCTAAACCTATCACCATTCATCAACGATCATTTAAATCCATCAGCGATCACTCTAGTGATGCCCTAGATCCAGACTGTCTCTTCGTGCAAACCACACTCAATAAGCGATTTCATCACACTATTAGTCAAAATCAAAGCATCCATCAAGATCAACTCTATCAGCACTTCACACTCCCTGCTCATATCATTGGCATTACTGGGACAAATGGCAAAACCACAACAGCCGCGCTCATTGCGCATATTTTACTTTCTCACCATTACAAAGTCGCGCTTCTTGGCACACGAGGATTTTTTATCAATGGAGAACAAAAAAGACTCAAAGGGCTTACAACACCAACGGTTTTGGAGCTTTATGCCTTGCTAGAAGAGGCGAGTGATTGTGATTTCTTTGTCATGGAGGTTTCCTCACATGCAATTGCTCAAAATCGTATCGCCTCTATTCCTTTTGCTGCCAAGATCCTCACCAACATCACAAGCGATCATCTTGACTTTCATCAAACATTGCAAGAATACATTCGTATCAAAAATAGCTTTTTTGATGATAACTCAATCCAAATCATCAACTCTGATGAGCCCAATGCCTCTATCCAAACCAAAACCACATACGGAATCAAAAATCAAGCTGATTTTTTTGCCCAAAATTTCTCTATCTCTCCATCTATCTCAGCTCAGATTCACTCCCCCACTTCAAGCACATCTCTCACACTCAAAATGTGCGGACTGCACAATCTCTACAATGTCCTTGCTGCCATCACTTGTATCTCCAAGCTCACCCCTCTCTCTTTGGAGCAAATTTCTCATTCTCTGCTTTCATTTGTAGGAGTAGAAGGAAGGATGGAAATCCTCTCAACTACTCCCTTAATCATCGTTGATTTTGCTCATACAGATGATGGAATGAAAAAAATACTAGAGAGTTTTGAAGGTCAAAAAATCGTCGTTGTTTTTGGCGCTGGAGGAGATCGTGACAAAAGTAAAAGACCCAAAATGGGTCATATCGCAGATCAATATGCACTAAAAATCTATCTTACAAGCGATAATCCACGCAGTGAAGATCCGCAAGTAATTATCGATGAGATTGCTCAAGGTATCACAAACCAACACAAAATCATCTCACGCAATCCTGATCGATTTGCAAGCATCCAAGAAGCGATTCATAATTTACAGCCTGATGAGATTCTCTTTGTTTTGGGCAAAGGAGATGAACAATATCAAATCATTCAAGATCAACTCATCCCCTTTGATGATCGTGAAGTCATCCGCTCTGTGCTAGAATCCACCCAAACTACAAAGAAGGATAATTTATGATGTTAGAGATGCTCTATAGCAAAATCCATCGTGCAACAGTTACAGATGCAAATCTTAACTATCAAGGCTCAATTACCATCGATGAAACTCTCGCCAAAAGTGCCAATCTCTTAGAGGGGATCAAAGTCGATATCGTCAATATCAACAATGGCGAGCGCTTCAGCACCTATGTGATTTATGGAGATAAAGATTCAGGGATTGTCTGTCTCAATGGAGCAGCCGCTCGCAAAGCTCATCGTGGAGATAAAATCATCATTATTGCTTATGCATCTTATTCTCAAGAAGAACTTCATTCCTATAAGCCTAGCGTTGTATTTGTTGATGAAGAAAATAAGATTCAACATATCTCCAAGGAGGTTCATAATGTTTGATCCAAGCAAGCTCACAGAGATGCTTAATGGAATCCAAGAAAAAGCCAAAGAATTCCAAGAACAAAATAAAAACAAAATCTACACAAGCAAAAGTGGTGGTGGTCTCATCAGCGTCAGCATGAATGGATCTGGAGAAGTGGTTGATCTCAATATCGACTCCTCACTCCTAGAGGATAAAGAATCCTTACAAATCTTGCTCATTAGCGCCATCAATGATGCTTATCACAATGTCGATGAGAACAAAAAAAGTGATGCACTCAATATGCTCAATGGATTCAATCTTTTTGGACAATCTTGATGCGCTTTATTTGTGTGCTTCTTGTTTGTTTGAGCCTAAGCTTTTCATACGACTTTAGTTTTTGTCAAAAATATTATAAAGATGCTTCTATCTCTATCTACAACACAAGAGCAGTGCTACTTGAATATGGCAAACAGAAGTTTTTCGTCGCTTTTTTCAAAACCCCTCCTCCAAAGAATCTCCAAATCATCAAGGCTGATCCATTTATCGGTCTTTATGCATTCAATCTACCCACAAAAAACAAGCAAAGCTATATGCTAATGCCCATTGATTCCAAAGCAAAATCTCTCAATGTGGCTGCAATCAATCACTCAAATGTACAAAAGGGAATCATTATCCAAGCCCAAAAAGGATTTTTAAACTACGCTAGATTTAGTGGGAAGATTCCAAATAATGGAGTGATTTCTAATATTTGTTATCAGATTTATGGACTAGGAATGGGAGATACCTTTTTTATTGACAGCAAGTATCTCAACCGTTTTCTTTCACAAGATAAGCCCTATTATGGAGATCTTGGTATCAGACTCTATCCACCCAAACAAGGAGATCAAACGCTCAAAGTTCAATATGTAGATCCCTTTTTTCCCAATGTCCCCTTTCTTAAAAACGATGAAATTCTTTCAATCAATGATCAACCCATCAAAGATTATTATCAATTTGAATGGTTTGTCTCCAATCTGCCCAAAGATTCCATCGCACGCGTCAAAATCAAAAGAATCCAAGATAAAAAACCACAAACTCTGACTTTTGATGTCAGTGTGCAAGAGCGTTATGGGGGATTCCTCCTTCCTGATGTTTTCTTCGATAGGATTGGTATCAAGCTTGATCATGAACTCAAAATCATCTCCGTTGATCCAAGCAAGCACAATCTTCAACAAGGCCTACTCCAAGGCGATGCACTCCTTTGGATCAATGGAGAAAGAATCTTTAGCTACACCAAACAAGATCCACAAAAAGTTCAAAAGCGCTTAAGAGAGATTCTCACTCAAGCTGTCTCCAAAGGCAAGCTTGAAGTATTGATCTCAAGAGATGGTTTTCAATTTACACTCAATCTCATCAATGGATTACAAAATGACTACATCAAAGCTAGATACAATCCTTTTGGATTTTGAATCTTTTCTACAATCCCACACCCCAGAAGCCCAAAGCTTTCACCCACATTTTCAAAAAGCCATATGGGAGATGGTCAAAAATGGAGGCAAAAGATTTCGTCCAGCACTTATGTTTTGCGTGATCGATGCATATGTGCCAAATCTTCTTCACCATGCATTTCTTCCAGCACTTTCAATAGAGATCTTGCATACCTTTTCTCTCATTCACGATGATTTGCCAAGCATCGACAATGCCTCTTTGCGTCGCAATCATCCAACTCTTCACATCAAGTATGATGAAGTAACGGCTATTTTAAGTGGAGATTTCCTCAATAGCTATGCCTTTTATCTCATCACACAATCCTCATTTGATCCCAAAATTCAATCTTCACTCATCTCTACATTATCATTCAATGCATGTCAGATGATTATAGGTGAAGCACTAGATTGTTATTTTGAGAATCAAACTCTCAATTTTGAAAAACTTCAAAAAATTCATATTCTCAAAACAGCTAAACTCATTGCTTCAAGTTTAAAAATGGGGGGGATTATCGCCAATCTTTCAAAGCAAGAAAATGACAAACTTTGGGATCTTGGCATCATTCTAGGGCTTTTCTTTCAGATTCGTGATGATCTCATTGATGCAACTTATACGCAAGAAAAAGCAGGAAAACCCACACAAAGTGATGAAATCAAAAATAGCTATGTCAATCTTTTGGGGCTTCAAAATGCTCAAAAGGAATTAGAAAACCAAATTCATCAGATTCAAAGTATGCTTCATACGCTCGATGAAAAATTGGCGAACAATCTTTTATCTCTACTCAAAGGATATTTCAATGTTTAAACAACTCATTCATTCTCAAAAGGAATTTTTCGCTACTGGAGAAAGTCGAAAATACCAATACAGAAAAGATGCTCTACTGAAGCTTAAAAATGCTATTCAAGTGCATGAAGAAGAGATTTTGGATGCACTGCACAAAGATCTCAATAAGCACCATTTTGAGGGATATATGAGTGAAGTGATGCAAGTTTTGCATGAACTTGATCACACACTCAAATTACTCAAATCCTATACAAATCCCCAAAAAGTCAAAACACCGATGACACATTTTATGGGCAAAAGCTATATCAAACACGAACCCTATGGTGTGTCTTTGATTATTTCACCATGGAATTATCCTTTTGCCCTCTGTCTAATCCCTCTTATTGGATCAATCGCTGCGGGAAATTGTGCAATCCTCAAGCCATCAAACTATGCTCATCACACACAGCAAATCATTCAAAAGATTATTCAAGGTATTTTTCCTTCCTGCTATATTGATGTATTGATCGGTGATTCAAGTGTGGTTCAACCCCTTATTGAGGAGCGTCCAGATTTTGTCTTTTTTACAGGGAGTGTGCCTGTAGGGAAAATCATCGCCTCACATTGTGCAAAACATCTCATTCCATCTACTCTTGAGCTTGGCGGGAAGAATCCATGTATCATCGATGAAAGCGCCAATCTCAAGATCGCAGTCAAAAGAATCGCTTGGGGTAAATTTCTCAATGCTGGGCAAACATGCATCGCACCAGATTTCTTGCTGATTCATCACTCTATCAAAGATCAATTTCTCTCTCTTCTCCTTGATGAAATCAAACATTTCTTTGGCGATCAACCCATCCAAAACATTGGTAAAACGATTTCATCACGACATTATGAGCGTATGATCAAACTTTTGGATTTTGATTGCAATCTGGGTCAAATCTATGGTGGGAACAAAGATGAAGAAAAGCTTGAACCCACAGTGATTGATTTTGGCAAACTCACTTCAGATAATCCTGCTCTTTCTTTGCCTATTATGCAAGAAGAGATTTTTGCTCCAATTCTTCCTATTTTGAGCTTTGAGAATCTTCAAGAATGCATTGACTTTACAAAGAAATTTGAAAAATCCTTGGCACTCTATATCTTCAGTCAAAACAAACACAATCAAGAACAAATCCTAGATTCTGTTTCATTTGGTGGGGGATGTATCAATGATTGCATTATGCATATTGTCAATCCTCATTTGCCTTTTGGCGGTGTAGGACACAGTGGGATTGGATGCTATCATGGAAAATTTAGTATCGAGACTTTTTCACACAAAAAAGCTATTTATTCAGCTCCTGATTATGAAATTCCTCTACGATATCCTCCTTATGATAAGCCCATGTTTGGCTTCCTATCCAAGATGAAATTTATCAAGTCTTTTCTTTCTTAGATTTTTCTAAGGAAGAAAACACATCAAAACCTTAGCTCTAATCAAAAACAAGAAAACAAAATAAGATGGATTAAAAATCAGAAGAAATAAGAATGGCTCCGGATGCAGGATTCGAACCTGCGACCAAGCGGTTAACAGCCGCCTACTCTACCGCTGAGCTAATCCGGAATAAATAAGCTCAAAAGTGAAATGGGATTTTATATTTTTTTACTCCTATTGTCAAGAGTTCATCGTGAAAAATTTCATATTTGCAACATTTTTGACACAGATTCTTTTTTCTTGAAGAAGCTCCTCAAGAAAAGAAAGATTATCTTTGACAAAAAGCTCACAAAACTCATCCTCTGCAATCGGACGCCTTGCAAGAATCTCAAGCAATTCTTCCTTGCTTGCTAATTTATGCCTTTGTATTTTTTGATTACCTTTGCGTGTAGGGATACTCACACATAGCCCCTCAAACGCTTCTCTCAAAGAAAGCAGCACATCATTATCAACGCCATTGATCTTATAAGCTGGAGGACGATCAAGACTTCCAAGATCCACTCTTGAGACCCCAACCCTTCTTAAGAAACTAGCAATCTCTTTCATCTCTTCAAAATCATCATTGATCCCCTCAATCACAAGCACTTCAGCGACGAGCTCTCCACAATATCCTCTAGCAAAATCCTCAATTCCCTCTAAAATCTGCTTGATATTCAAACTTTTATGCGGGCGATCAAGTTTTTTGAAACTTTGATCACTAATACAATCTAGGGAAAATTTGACGATATCAAAATTTTGCAATGCCTCTTGGACCTGAGGTGTCCCAAAACAAGAGCCATTACTCAAAATCAAAGTCTTGCATCGATTCTTCGTCATTACTTTGAGCTTGGAAGATAAATCAAGCAAAAAAGGATAAAGTGTTGGCTCACCATTAGCAGTCACACTCAAAACATCAATCTCTGGATTTTTTTCCATCCCTTCTTGTATTTCTTCTATGATCTTCTCTAATGCAATCACATCTGTCATTTTTTCCACAGTCTTGGCTCCACCAAGCTCACAATACACACAATCAAAATTACACTGCTTCAGCATTGGAGAAAGATCAACACCAAGAGACAATCCAAAACGACGCGAGAGGATTGGACCAAAGACGATTTGCTTCATCAGCGTTTTGTTTTTTGCCTCACCATTTGCACAAGTGCGATTGCATTCTCTCTAGGCAAATCTGGGATCATCCCATGTCCAAGATTGAAAATATGTCCAGCCTCTCTTCCCATCACAGAAATGATGCGATCGACACCCTCTTCCATCGCCTCATAATCATATAATCTAGCAGGCTCAAGATTGCCTTGCAATACATATCGATTCCCAAGCTTTGCTTTTGCGAGCTCCATTGGAGTCCCCCAATCCACACCAAAGACATCAAACTCACCATCTAAATGATCAAGATAGCTACCCACTCCCTTTGGAAATAAAATAACAGGAATATGTGGAAATTTCTTTTTGAGATCATACGCGATCTCTTTCATATAGTTCCAGCTAAATTTCAAATAAGCTTCTCTCTCCAAAGCACTTGCCCAAGAATCAAAAATCATTACAGCATTTGCCCCTGCTTTGATTTGATTCTCAAGATATGCTTTGAGCTCAGAAGTGATTTTCTCCAAAAGTGTTGCTAAAAGCTTGGGATTGGCATAGAGCATTTTTTTGCTATGTGTGTATGTTTTGCTTCCCTCACCCTCGATCATATAGGTAGCCAAAGTCCAAGGAGAACCACAAAATCCAATCAAAGCCTTATCCTTGGAGAGTTTCGAGCGGATTGAAGAAATCGCATCATAGACATAATCCAGACGATTTGATGCACCCTCTCTGAGCTGATTGAGATCTTCTATGGAGCGGATTGTATTTTGAAATTTTGGACCTTCACCAGCCAAAAATTCCAAGCCCAAGCCCATCTCATAGGGAACAACCAAGATATCACTAAACAAAATTGCTGCATCGACATCCAAAATATCAATAGGCTGTAAAGTCACCTCAGCTGCAAGCTCAACATTCTGACAAAGATTCAAAAAACTCCCTGCCTTAGCACGAGTCTCTTTGTATTCGCTCAAATATCTTCCAGCTTGACGCATCATCCAAATCGGTGTATAGGGGGTTTCCTTCCTTAAAGCGGCATCAATAAAAATCATTCTTATCCTTTGATTTAGTGTTTAGAATCTTTGTGCAAAAAATAAAGCCCTAGCGATAATCCAAGAATTGAGGCTGCAAAATACAACATATCTAGCGAATTTTTCATTCCCATATTCAATACCTTTGAAAAAAACGCCACAATCAATGCCATCACGATCACCTTTGCTAGCTTATCTTTGAGCTGATCAAGCGTATGAATCTCCAAAACTTTAGAACTTTGCTCATCTTTGATCTCAATTTTGGCGATAAAAAGCTCATATAAGCCAAAGGCAAAAATAAGCAATACAACGGCAATCAAATACAAATCAATCGCCATAATGATTGCGTTTAGAAGAAGATTGTGAATATCAGCATCTTCACCCATATTCCCCATATAATATTGGTAAGTCGCACCAACAGCTTTGAGAATATCTATGCTCGCAACCAAAAAAAGCAAAATCGATCCCACCATCGACAATACAACAGCAAAAATAATAAATAACCGAGAATTCCAGAGAATACGAGCAAAAATTTTATGGAGGAACTTCATCCCTCCATCTCCACAATCCATTTTTGTGCGATTCTCACAGCATTTGTCGCAGCACCTACACGCAACTGATCTGCCACACACCACAAATGCAAGATATGACTATCATAGCAATCCTTTCTGATGCGTCCTACATAAGTTTCATTTGTATCTGTTGCGATGGAGGGCATGGGATAGAGTTTTTCTGATGGATCATCTAGCACGACTAGATTTGGGGCTTTTTTCAAAATTTCTTTTGCCCTCTGAGTATCGACCTCATGCTCAAAATGAATGCTAATTGATTCACTATGACTTCTAAGCACTGGGACTCTCACGCATGTCGCACTGATTGGAAATGAGCAATGCATAATCTTTTGTGTCTCACCAATCATTTTCATTTCCTCTTTGGTGTAATCATTGTCCATAAAAACATCAATTTGAGGAATCAGATTGAGGGCAATCCTATGGGGAAAAGCTTGAGGCTGACATGCTTCAAGCTCAAAGGCGAAAAATTTTTGCATCTGCATAATCAACTCTTCCATCCCCTTTTTGCCCGCTCCACTTACAGCCTGATAAGTGCTGACATCCACTCTTTTGATACCAAATTCTTGATGCAAGGGTGATAAAACCTGCACCATCTGAATCGTGGAACAATTGGGATTGGCAATAATTCCGCTCTTTTTCCATTCTTTGATATCTTCTGGATTGACCTCTGGAACAACAAGGGGAACATCTGCTTGCATTCTGAAATGACTTGTATTATCAATCACTACAGCCCCAGCCTTTGCCGCACTAGGAGCAAACTCTGCACTCACATTCCCTCCAGCAGAAAAAAAGGCGATCTCCACCTGCTCTTTGGCAAAAATCTCATGGGTGAGCTCTTGGATCTCCCATTCACTCCCAAAAGCCTCGACAAATTTTCCAGCACTTCTAGCACTTGCAAGAGGAAGGATTGAAGAAATGGGGAAATTTTCTTCCTCCAAGATTCTCAAAATCTCTTCCCCCACAGCTCCACTTGCCCCCACGATCGCCACTTTGTATTTTTTCATTTGTATTCCTTATAGAGTTTTTTCTAGCTTAAGCACTCTCTCCCAAGTATGGATAACCGAATCGGGATTGAGAGAAATAGAGGTGATACCCTCTTTGACCAAAAACTCAGCAACCTCTGGATAATCACTTGGAGCCTGACCACAGATCCCACAGTATTTATTGTGTCGCTTACATGCCTCAATCGCTCGCTTAAACATCTCAAGCATCGCAGGATTTCGCTCATCAAAAATATGACTCACAAGCTCACCATCTCGATCAACACCTAAAGTCAATTGAGTCAAATCATTGGATCCGATAGAGAATCCATCAAAGAGATTCAAAAACTCATCTGCCAAAATCACATTGACTGGCAACTCGCACATGACATACACTTCAAGCCCATCTTTGCCCTGCTCCAAACCATTGCGTCGCATAATCTCTAGGACTTTTTTGCCCTCCTCTGGAGTTCTAAGGAATGGAATCATCACTTTAAGATTTGTAAGCCCCATCTCATCTCGCACCATAGCCAAGGCCTGACACTCCCACTCAAAGGCACTTCTATATTGCTCTGAATAGTATCGACTCGCACCTCTATATCCAAGCATTGGATTTTCTTCATGTGGCTCATAATCTGTCCCACAAATCATCCCACGATATTCATTGGATTTAAAATCACTCGTCCTGACAATCACTGGATTTGGATAGAAGGCTGATGCGATCATCCCCATCCCTTCAGCAATTTTTTGGATAAAGAAATCTTTGGGACTATCATATCCACTCATAAGTTTTTGAATCTCATGAGCACATTTGACTTCTTTTTGATTTTGCATATCCACAAGTGCTAATGGATGAGCTTTGATTTGATTGAGGATGATCATCTCCATACGAGCAAGTCCGACACCATTATTTGGGAATCTTGAAAAATCAAATGCTTTTTCTGGGTTTCCGATATTGAGATAGATCTTTGTTTTGGGTTGTTCAAAATTTGATAGCTCGATCACATCCACTTCATAGGGGTGAATCCCATTGTAGATATAACCCTCCTCACCTTCAGCACAAGAAATCGTAATTTCCATCCCATTATAAAGTCGTTCTGTCGCACCCAAGGCTCCTACAATTGTCGGCACACCAATCTCACGCGCAACGATAGCAGCATGACATGTTCTCCCACCTCTATTGGTAATGACTGCTGCAGCTTTTTTCATCGCTGGCTCCCAGTCAGGATCTGTATTATCAGTGACTAGAATCTCTCCTTCTTTGAATGACCCCATATGCTCAATATCATTGATGATCCTAACCTTCCCACTTCCGATCTTCCCGCCAATTGCAATCCCTTTGAGAATCACTTCAGATTTGGCGATAGGAGTTTTGAAGCGATATTTTTCTACCGTTTGCCCTCCGCCTTTTTTGATCACTTGAGATTGCACAGTTTCAGGTCGTGCTTGGACGATGAAGATCTCTCCACTTTCTCCATCCTTGGCCCATTCCATATCCATTGGACGATACTCTCCAGCTTCCTTGCTATAGTGCTCTTCGATCAAAATGGCATAGCGAGCAAGTTTCAAGATATCTTCATCATCGATTGAAAATGAGTTGTATTCTTTTTCTGTTGTGGGGATATTCTTGGTAGGATGCTCACTTCCTTTGGGTGCATAAACCATCTTTTGATGCTTATGTCCAAGCTGACGCTTGATGATAGGGCGCTTACCTTCCAAAAGAGTAGGTTTAAAGACATAGAACTCATCAGGATTCACCATCCCACCTACGACATTCTCACCCAATCCCCAACTTGATGTGATCAATACCGCATCTTTGAATCCTGTCTCTGTATCGATTGAGAACATCACTCCAGCACTCCCCTTATCTGCTCGCACCATTTTCTGCACACCCACACTCAAAGCTACCTTAAAATGATCAAAGCCCCTTGATGCACGATAGCTAATCGCACGATCTGTAAAGAGTGAAGCAAAGCATGATTTCACATAATGAATCAGCTCACTCTGCCCCTTAACACTCAGATATGTATCTTGCTGTCCAGCAAATGAGGCATCAGGCAAATCTTCAGCAGTAGCCGAGCTTCGCACAGCTACATCAGCCTCTTGCATTCCATATTCATCAGAAAGGATTTTATAAGCTTGCAAAATCTCATCTCTAAGATCTAGTGGGAGAGGTGTTTGAAAAATCAGATCTCGAATCTTCTTGGCTCTCACTTTCAATACATCAATCTCTGTTGGATCCACACCCTCAAGCAACGCAACAATCTGCTCTCTAATCCCAGCACTATCAAGCAAATACCAATATGCCTCACTTGTGATTGCAAATCCATTGGGGACTTTGATCCCAACTGGAAGCAACTCTTGAAACATTTCTCCAATGCTTGCATTTTTCCCCCCAACAATTGGAACATCTTTATTATTAAGTTCTTTAAAAAACTTGATGTATTTCATTCCTTCTCCCATTCACTTTGAGTTTTAAAATTTCAAAATCATACAATTTTTAATCCTCAAATCAAACATCAAAGTGTTTCGCACCTCACCCAATATCCACCAAATCCAATCCAAAAATCCACAAAATAAATGCAAAATTTCATTTTATTTTGCAACTCACATCTCAAAGGATAAATATGAACTTACTTTTGCTCTTCCAAATTGGCTCTGTCTTACTCTTGATGCTATGTATTCTCATCTGGTTTAGCAGACAAACACTCATCACAAAAACACAAAAACAAAGAGAACAGCTCGCCCTCCTTGAACTTGAGCTTTCTCAAAAATCTCAATTACTAGAAGAATACAAGCGCGATTTCTGCATACAAAAAGAGCAGATCCAAGCTCAATATGATCAAAATCTAAAGCGACTTGAAGAAAAATATGATCAAAACCTCATAGCCCTCAAAGAAGAATTTACCTCACAAAGCACCCTTCACACCAACACTCTCCTTGCTCAAAACAAAAATCTCCTCAATGAAGATTCCAAAAAACTCCTCAAAGAAATTTTCTCTCCCATCCAACAGCAAGTCAAAGAATACTCAGAGCGCCTCACCCAAAATGAAACAAGCATCCAAACAAGCCTAAAAAATATGTTTGAATACAGCAAAAATGTGGAGCAAAATGCCAACAAACTTGCACAGATTCTCAAAGGTGATAAAAAAATCAGAGGAAACTTTGGTGAGATACAGCTCAAAATGCTCCTAGAGCACAGCGGATTAGTAGAAGGTGAACAATACAAGCTCCAAGAAAATCTCCGTATCGAAGGATCTCGATATATCCCTGATGCTATTGTTTATCTTGAGAATCACAAAAGCATCATCATTGATTCCAAATTCTCTCTTCCCACTGATTGGGATCTCCACTCTCACTCTCCCAATGCACAAGCTCAAATCGCCTCCAATCTCAAAAACAGGATCGATGAACTTGCCAAAAAACCCTACAAAGACTTTGATTCCAACACTTATGATTTTATTTTGCTTTTTATTCCTTATCAAAATCTCCTTGATCTAGCATTAGAATCTGATCCCGCTCTTTATCAATACGCCTATACTCAAAAGATCTATCTCACCACACCTCACACGCTCTTTATGGCGCTCAAAACCATCCATATCACTTGGATTGACATCAAGCGCAACCAAAATGCACAAAAAGCATTTGAAGAGATTGGGAAGTTTTATGACAAATTCATCGGTGTTGTGCAAAACTTTGAAGAGATTCAAACACTTATCAATCGTCTGCAAAAATCTCAAGCTGATCTAGACAATAAACTCAGATCAGGCCATGGCAATCTCCTCTCACGCTTTGAAAAACTCAAAGAATTGGGTGCCAAAACCAAAAAAAGCATCAAGGCAGATTAGGATATAATCACCCCTTTGCTCACACAATGGAGACACAATCAACTAAGGAAAATGATGAGAAAGTTTTATTTGGCACTCTTTTTGGGATCGCAACTCATAGCCCAAGATCCCCTTCCCCAAGAAAAAGAACAAGAAAAAGAAGAACACAAAGAAGAAAGACTGATTGATAAAATCAAAGAAAGAGAAAAAGCTATCGCCGTCCCTCGCGAAAGTGTTCCTGTCACAGAAAGCAAATTTTTGATTCACTCTCCCATTCCCAAAACAGCAGAATTTTTACCCTTTTTGCAAACCCTGCTTAGCATCAAAGCAGGCACATTGCCCAATCCCATCGGAGTATCTTTCATCGGAAGTCATTTGGTGGAAAGATTTAATGTCAAAAAATTCAATGCACAGTCAGGTCCCACACTGATAAAACTTGGCAATGGACTTTTTCATACTACACCTCAAGAATGGAAACTCTCTGAGGGAAAGTCAGAGACACGCACATCAACATTTGGAATCAAGGCTGATATTTTACTTTTTCCTTTTATGCAACTCTTTGTGACAGGAGCCTATCTCCATATGGAGCAAGAAACCCGTATCGGACAAGCTACGATTCCCTTTGCACGCGAAGCAAATGGAGTCGAGCAAGGTCTTATCAATCTCTTTCTTAAGCCTATGGGTGGCAAGGCTACAGCCAATAATATGACCATCCCTGTCTCCACCATCAGAAACTCTCTTGATGGATATCTAGTCATGGGTGGGACAAATCTTATGATTGGCTACAAAGGTTTCTTTGCCTCGCTGATGATCTCTGGTGGATATGTCCAGCTTGATGATCGCATCAATAATGTCTCAGGTTTTGTGCAAAAGCCCTTCATGTATATCGCCCCGCGCATTGGCTATAGCTATCATGGGATTGTCACCGCACATGTTGGGGTGCAGAGAGTGGAACTCTTTGGAGCCACAGAAGGCAAAGATCTGAGCAAAACTACAGGTGGGCTTGTAGCAGGATATTCTGTAGAAGTTGATAAATTTCCCATCAATTTCCTCGCAGGCTTTCAGTTTATGTTTGCAAGAGATTTAGGACTATCTGTGGAATATGTTGGCAGTCCAGACACAAATGGAATCAATGCCGAACTTGCCTATCGATTCTAATCTCATTACTCATTAATTAACCTTGATGCGAGAATCTCTTCCAAAAGATTCTCAAAAAAGGACAATAATGAGAAAAATTATTTGTTTGTTTTTTATTTCGTTGTGTTTGTGGGGGGTAGAGATCTCTGTGCCTCTCTCTTCTCAAGAAAATCAGGCTCAATCCCCTCAAGATCAATCCCTTCTTGATGCCCCAAAACCTCCTGATGACCTTCCCATCCAAGATATGCACTATTTAATCCCCTCCAAGATTCCCAAAAGTGCCTCATATCTTCCACTTTTTCAATCCATGATGCATATCCAACCTGGGACTTTTCCCAATCCTATCGGAGTTTCATTGATATCAAGTTTCACACATGAGCGCTACCATGTCAAGCACTTCAAAGGCACTCTAGGACAACATATCGGTGAAGCACTTTGTGCCAATCTCAATATCGTCCCACCAGAATACAAAGAGATCATGCAAAGCATTTGTGCTGAGAAAGATGGAGCACAAAGTCTTAACAAACTCCTTGGAGCAGGAGAAGAGAAAGAATGGGCACTTTCAGATGGAAGAGTAGAGACTAAAACTATGGCTTTTGGGGTGAAGGCTGATGTATTCCTCCTTCCATTTATGCAGCTTTTTGCAACAACTGCCTATATCAAAACTGATCAGACTACACATGTGGGTGTTGCATCAATGCCTACAAATGGAATAGGTCAAATTGATTTCAAAATGGGAGATATGAGCAATTCTCTTGATGGATGGGTCGCTATGGGGGGAGCGAATTTTCTCCTAGGATATAAAGGATTCTTTGCCTCATGTATGCTCTCAGGAGGTTATGTCCAGCTCAATGATCTCAAAAATCACATCAGTGGATTTGTCCAAAAACCACTGATGTATGTCGCCCCACGCATTGGCTATAGCTATCATGGGATTCTTACAGCACATGTAGGACTTCAAAGAGTGATACTCTTTGGTGCGACCAAAGGACGAGATCTCACTCAGATCACTGGTGGCATCGTCTCAGCCTACAATGTGGAGGTAGAAAAATACCCTATTGCGTTTTTGGTTGGGGCAGATTTTATGCCGATGAGGGATTTTGGTATCTCTTTTGAATATGTTGGTAGCCCTGATACAAATGGACTTAATACTGAGATCAAATATCGATTTTGATCTCAAGGGATTCTAAGATCTAGAATCCCCTTTGCAATCTCTCTTAGAGATTTGTATCTTTCTTCTTATAGTCTTTCTTTTAGGAGTTCATTGACTTTTGAGGGATTGACTCCTTTTGCTTCTTTCATCACCTGACCTACAAAAAAGCCAAAGAGCTTATCTTTGCCACTTTTGTATTCTTCCACTTTGTCTGCATGTGTTGATAAAACACGCTCAATCACTTCAATGATCATTCCATCATCATTAACTTGCTCTAGCCCCATGGATGTGATCAAAGCATCCACATCCCCTCCCTTTTGTTCAACAAGAACATCTAGTAATTCTTTGGCACTTTTTCCACTGATTTTTTCCTCACTGATTCGCTTCACAAGCGTAGCCAACATCTCACTATCAATCCCACAATTCAAAATCGTCACATCCCCCTTCAAGCGCCCAAGCAACTCAGTTGTCAGCCATGTCAATGCTCCTTTTGGATTGGCTCCATACTCAAGCATAGCCTCAAAATACTCACAAAGCTCCAAAGATCCAATCAAAACCTCAGCATCACTCTCTTTGATCCCAAAATCCCTCATATAACGATCTTTCTTCTCATCAGGAAGCTCGCTAATATCTCTCCCCTCTTTCATCAATTCCTCATCGATGAAAACAGGAAGCAAATCAGGATCTGTGAAATAGCGATAATCTGCTGCGCCTTCTTTGCCCCTCATCGATCTTGTGATTCCACTCACAGGATCAAAAAGGCGCGTCTCCTGCACGATCTCTCTCTCATACACTCCATCTTCCCACGCCTCAATCTGACGCTGCACTTCATACTCGATGGCTTTGCCAATAAACTTGAAACTATTGAGATTCTTGATCTCTACTCTTATATAAAATCGCTCATCTCCCTTTGGACGGATGGAGACATTTGCATCACATCTGAAGCTTCCCTCTTGCATATTGGCATCACTGATCCCAATAAAGCGCACGATAGAGTGAAGCTTCTTGAGATAGGCGACTGCCTCATCAGCACTTCTCATATCTGGCTCACTCACAATCTCAAGCAGTGGAGTGCAAGCACGATTGAGATCGATCTTGGAGAACTCACCCTCATGGATATTTTTCCCAGCATCTTCTTCTAGATGAGCGCGAGTGACACCGATTGTCTTCTTCACTCCATCTAAAACAATCTCAATCTGTCCTTTTCCTACGATTGGAACCTCAAATTGACTGATTTGATAGGCTTTAGGCAAATCAGGGTAGAAATAGTTTTTGCGAGCAAAGATAGAGTTTTGATTGATCTGTGCATCAATTGCTGTAGCAAAAGAAATCGCCTTTTTGACTGCTTCACGATTAAGCGTGGGCAATGCCCCAGGCAATCCCAAACAAGTCGGACACACATTGGTGTTGGGACTCTCTCCAAAAGAAGTCGCACAAGAGCAGAAAATTTTTGTTTTTGTATTGAGTTGGACATGGACTTCTAGTCCAATAACAGTTTCAAAATTCATTTTTAACCCTTTTGAAAAAGATGGATTGTATCAAACAAATCTCTCCCATAAAATACAGAAATTCCTTTGCATTCCACCTCCTTTTGGGCATTTTAGAATCGACAAGCCATTGAGACATTGACAAGCTGGAGTTTTCCCCAGCCATCATGGGATTGCACGGCTGACTTTCGATTGTCTTTGAATGTCATAGAATAAGCCGCACCCACATCAAGTGTGTCATCAAACATCGAATATCTTGCCCCTACACCGACCATATATCCATCAGCATCAGGGATTCCAAATGCATCACTTGGCACTGGAGTTTCATCATAAGCCACAGAAGCCATCAACCTAAGCTTTTGCCCCACTCCATAAGTCACACCTAGACGATATGAGTTGGTATCTTGCCACCCCCGACCAATCGCTACAGCATCATAGTCCGCCCCACTCATCATATTATGCATTGCTTGCTCTTGCTGTTCTGGTGTAGAACCCAATTGTCCAGCCTGACTTCCTGCAATATTGCTAAATTTTTGATTTTTATAATTGAACTCAAACTTATCTCCATAGCTCCAGAAGTTGCGCTCATACACAAACTCCACCAAAAACTTCCCAATCTGTTGAGCTACGCCAATTTGCATCACTGGTGGAAGATCTGTTGAGAGTGTGAGATCTGCATCCATATCTGCTGTGACCATTGGTTTATCTGCACTTCCTGTGCGAGCTTTGGCTTTGAGTGTGCCCTCAAAGTTAATATGCGCAGGTGAGCGATAGGTAGCTGAGATACTTAAGCCCTTGTTCCAAAAATACAGAGGCTTGAGGGTCAATGCAGCATTCCATCCATAGCCCCAGCCCTTTGTATCAGAGATCTGATCTACTGCTGTGGTACCCTTACTTGTAACAATTGCCGTAAACCCGGGAGTACCTATTTGCATCGATTGCTCATAAGGCACATACAGAGAGTTTTTAAATTTCCCCATTCCATAGAGTACTCTCCCTCCTCCTCCGATTGAGAACCACTCAGCAAACTTAAAAGAGATCACAGGATTGGCTTCCACCATCGCAATGAAGCTATTATCTAGGAACTTCCCTCCTTCTCCATCCCAATCTATCGTCATCCCCGAAGGTGCAGTGACAGATAATCCGACATTGAATCCATAAAAAGTTGGGGATTTGTAAAAAATCTCAGGATAGGCAAAATTGGTCGCTTTGGCATGGCCATCTGCTTTTGGAACACCCTGAGGGGCACCTGGAGCGAATAAGTCAACACCAACACAGGTTAAAGATCCCAACACGCTATTAGGCTTACAACTCACTTGCGTCCCCTGATCGCGTCCGATTTCATTTTTGACCTTTGTGAAATCTGTTGTGAAATCAAAGCTTGGGACATTCAGCCAAGTGACAGAAACCTCGATTTCATGCTTATTGGCAAACTTACCCATCCCCATATTGGCTGGATTATAGAGCGCACTATCAGCACCATTAGCCCCAGCGACATAGGCTGAACTCAGAGCGATAGAGTTTAGACTATGCTCATTGAGTTTAAATCCAGCTCCATATAGAGAATACGCCCCAAGCGTAACTACGACCAAGTGTTTTTTCATGTTTTTTCCTTTTATTGACTACCTAGCAGTCTCTTTGCCATCTCGCTAATCCTCTTGCCACTTGCTACAGAACTTAGCTCTTTGCTGGCACTCATCACTTTTCCTAGATCTTTCATCCCCTGTGCTTGAAGACTATCAATCAGTCCAGCAACTCTCTGAGCCAATTCTTCATCGCTTAATTGTTTGGGAAGATAAGAGAGGATTATATCCATTTCTAATTTTTCTTTTTGGATTAAATCTTGTCTTTGAGCTTGAGTATATGCCTCAAGAGCATCTTCTCTTTGTTTGTAAGCACTTTTCAAAATCCCTATCACACGCTCATCGCTAAGCTCAATCCTCTCATCAACTTCGACTTGTTTAAGAGATGCACTAAGCAATCTCAAAGCATCTCGTCTTGCTGTATCGCCACTCTTCATCGCATCTTTCAAATCCTGCATCATTCTCTCTTTGATCTCACTCATTTTCTGCCTCTTTATACTTGGAATTATTTTTGCTTTTTTCTTCGCAAGTTCACTTTGAAACAAAGGATTGCGTAGTGAAAAAAATGTATTTTATCTTATTGTGTGCGGGGTTGCTTGGAGCCAATGAGCCAAGTATCGATCTCACTCCTCCTGATTATGTTGAGAATATGCCTGAGAAAGAATTCATCCCAGAGTTCAATAAGGCTGGCAGTCTCTTTGGTCAAGGAGATCGTCCGCTCTTTGCTGATAGACGCGCAATGAAACCTGATGATCTCATCACAGTCCTCATCGATGAAAGCTCAGAATCTTCTTTCAACACCAACAAAACCTACAATGGAAACTCTGGAGGGAACTCCACCCCACCGATGCTCACATACAATGGAGAAGATGAATCCCAAAAAGAAGCGACAAAATACCTCAATGATCAGGCAAATTTTTCTCTCCAAAAAGGAAACAATGCTTCAAATTTCCAAGGAGGGGGCAATCAAAATCAAAGCCAAAGCACCAAAATGACCATCACCGCACGCATTATCAAGGTTTTGGAAAATGGAAATTACTTCATCTATGGCAACAAAGAAATCTTGGTCAATGGAGAAAAGCAAGTGATGCGATTGAGTGGTGTTATCCGACCCTATGATATTTCAAGGGACAATACCATTGCCTCCAAATACATCGCAGATGCCAAAATCGAATACAAAAATGCGGGTGCGATCAGCAACACAACCAAAGAAAAGCCAACCACTCAAGCCATCCAAGATAAATGGCCATTTTGATGAAACCCATCGCAATCATCCCAGCACGCGCTGGGAGCAAAAGAATCCCAAATAAAAATATCAAAGACTTCCTAGGCCAACCACTCATCGCCTACAGTATCCAAGCAGCACATCAAAGCAAGCTTTTTGAGCACATCATCGTAAGCACAGATTCTCCACACATCGCCTCCATCGCCAAACAATATGGTGCGATTGTTCCATTTCTGCGAGATCAATGCCTAAGCGATGATTTCACCCCAACTCTTGATGTCATCATAGATGCAATCAAGCAATGCTCAATTCAGGCCAACACACCCATATGCTGCATCTATCCCACAGCTCCACTTCTTCAATCCACTCATCTCATCCAAGCCTACCAACTCTTAGAGAGCAAATCTCCCTCTTATGTGTTTATAGCAACTGAATTTTCATTCACTCCTTTAAGAGGATTTATTCTGGAGGATCAAACCCTAGAGATGCTATATCCAGAGCATCAAAACATACGCTCACAAGATCTCCCCAAGATCTATCATGATGGGGGGCAATTTTATTTTGGACTAGCACGCACTTTTATCGATCAGATTCCGATTTTTTCACCCACAAGTCTGCCAATCATTGTCCCAAATCATCAAATCCAAGATATTGATACACCAGAAGATTTTGAGCTAGCCAAACTCAAATATCAACTCTTACACCATGCGCATTGATGTCTTTTGTGAATGGGGGGATTCTTATGGATTGGGACATTTGAGGCGTTGTGAGAATCTCATCGAGCTTTTTGTGCGATATTTTCATCATCTTAAGTTTCAAATCTCATTTCACGCTCTGCCTGCACCCATCCCAGACCTCTTCTATGAGTTTGTCATCATTGATAGCTATATTTTAGAAAAAAGTGCTTATCAATTCCTAGATCAAAGATCTAAGTGTCTGATTTGCCTAGATGATTTTCATCGTCTCTCTTACCCTTCCAAAGCTTTGATCTTAAGCCCAACAGCTCTGAGATCCAAAAGATTTTCTGGAATCCCTTGTGTGATTCTCAATCCAGTCTTTTTGCTTCCACCATCTACTCAAACCATCCCCAATCAAGTCTTAATCACTCTAGGTGGAAGCGATCAAAACACACTGATCACACAAATCCTTGATGCTCTCCCCTCACATTTCACACCCAAAATCATTAGCCCCACCTTTAAACATCCTCAATCAAGTCACAACCTATCTTCCCATGAAATTTGCACTTTGATTGATGAGAGTGAATATGTGATTTGTGCTGGAGGAGGCACGCTCAATGAGGTCATCTCGCGCAACAAAAAAATCATCGCTCTTTGTATCGCTCCAAACCAAAAACCTCAACTCAATGCCTACAAGAAAAGATTCCCAATCATTTTCAACCCCCATCATCAACTCTCACACAAACTCAGCAATGCCCTTGCTCGCACTCAAACATTTTCTACCCACTTTGGCTCAAAACTTCCAAAGCTATTTTCACTCTGGCTACATCAATACCTTTCTCTCCCCCCCACCATCAAACTCTTCCAACACCTCACACATTATGAAAAAAAACAAATCCTCTCTCTTAGAAATCAACCAGAAGTCAGACAAGCTAGTTTCAATCCAGCTCCAATCACACTCAAAGAGCATCTTAGATTTATTGATTCCATCAAGCCCAATCAGATGATGTATTTTGCATTTTTTGAAGGCAGACGCATCATTGGATCTGGCTCACTCCATCTCATCGCTCCCAACCTCGCAACCCTTGGAATCTACAAAGATATGAGATGCAAACAAGCAGGCTCCAAAATCCTTTTCAAACTGCTTCAGATCGCCTCAAAGCTTGATATCCAAACACTAGAATTAAAGGTGCTCAAAACCAACACCAAAGCAATCGCCTTTTATCAAAAGCATCATTTTTGCATATCAAAAGAGTATCAAGATCATTTCATCATGCACTATCAAAAGGAGACAAAATGAATCCACCATTGATCATCGCCGAACTTAGCGCCAATCACAACCAAGACCTAGATCTCGCCCTCAAACACATCCAAAAAGCCAAAGAAATTGGAGCAGATTGCATAAAAATCCAGACCTACACTCCAGAATGCCTCACGCTCAATTCTCCAAAAGAGCATTTCAAAATCAAAGGAGGACTTTGGGATGGAATGTTTCTCTATGATCTCTACTCTCAGGCCTATACACCATTTGAGTGGCATAAAGAACTCTTTGACTATGCCAAAAAGCTTGAGATCACTCTCTTTAGCTCTCCCTTTAGTCTCAAAGCCCTAGAACTCTTAGAATCCCTATCTTGCCCGATGTATAAAATCGCAAGCTTTGAACTCACTGATCTAGAACTACTCCGACAGGTGGCTCGCACCCAAAAGCCCCTCATTCTCTCAAGTGGAATTGCTACTGATGAGGAGATAGAAGAAGCACTTGAAGCGTGCAAAAGTCAAGGAGCATATGACATCACACTACTTAAATGCACCTCAGCCTATCCTGCCAAATTTGAAGATGCCAATCTCTTGGCGATGCCTGAGTTTGCCAAAAAATGGGGAGTGAAATTTGGATTATCTGATCATAGTGAGGGGTTTTTACTTCCTGTGATGGCTACGACTTTGGGTGCGAGTATGATTGAGAAGCATTTCATCCTTGATCGCTCTTTGGGTGGGGCTGATAGTGCTTTTAGCTTAAATGCCAAAGAATTTGAAGAGATGATCAAACAAGTGCATCTTGCATCCCAAGCCCTAGGAGATCCACACTATCAAAACTCTCCACAAGATCCCAAGCGCATCTTCTCTCGCAGTATTTTTATCCAAAAACCAATCCACAAAGGTGAGAGAATCACACTAGAGCATCTCACCATCAAGCGCCCAAATATCGGGCTACATCCTAGAGATTTGCATCTAATCCTTGGGAAAAGAGTGAAGAGGGATTTGGAATTTGGAGATGCGCTTAGAAGCGAAGATCTTAGCTAGAGCATTTCTCACATTTGACAAACAAACGCATATCATGGCTTATGAGTTTGGCACCAAATTTTTGAGCGACCTCCAACTGTAAGCGCTCAATCTCTTCATCAACAAACTCAATAATCTCCCCACACTCTAGGCAAATAATATGATCATGATGGAGTTTGGAAGCGATTTCATAACGCTTGCCCCCATGGTTTGTCTTCAAACCCGAAATAAAACCTTCTTGCTCAAGATAAGCAAGCAAGCGATACACAGAAGAGAGACTAGCACCTCTATCTGCAAGCTTGATTTGCTGTGCAATCTCTTCTGGACTAAGATGCGTGCCACTTTTATACAAAACGGCCAAGACTTCTTCTCTTTGTTTGGAATTTTTCAATCCCTTTTCTCTAATGCTTTTTCTTAGTCGCTCAAGGATCGCCTCAAGTGTTTCAAGTCTCTCCACTACTACTCCTCTATCATTTAATCATTCCCTAAGCACATGGATACAAATGACTAATTTTATCAAATAACTCATTATAATGAGAAACAATAAACCCTGCCCCTAAACTAGGGGGATATCAAGGAAAGCAATGCCCTATTCCAAAGAATTATCAATCCTCCAAAAATCCAAACTTCTAAGAGAGAAAAAAATCCACCCCTCTTACCTTATGGATTATGCATCCAATGATTATCTAGGGCTTGCTTGTGATTCTCAACTTTTGGAAAAAGCCATCCTTAGACTTAAAACCTCACCTATCCATGCCCCCATCTCTTCTATGGCTATCAATGGCTATCATCCGCTGCATTTGGATTTGGAATCTCTGCTTGTTTCTTATTTTGGTTTTGAATCTTGCACACTTTTTGGAAGTGGCTTTCTAGCAAATCTTGCTTTATTTGACACTCTTGTGCGCAAACATGATCTAATCTTTATTGATGAGCTTTATCATGCAAGTGGGCAATACCCAGCCAAGCTCCTCAAAGATCAGGCGATTTTTTTCTCTCACAATGACCCCAACGACTTGCGTCAAAAACTCAAATCCCATCTAGCCAAAGGCAGGATTCTCATCGCGATTGAAGGAGTGTATTCGATGGATGGAGATATCGCCTCCAAAGAATTTGCTCTCATCGCCCAAGAATACAATGCACTGCTAATCATTGATGAAGCCCATAGTAGCGGAGTGATCGGAGATAATCTCAAGGGCTATCTAGACTACCATCACCTCCCCATCTCCCAAAATATCATCAAGATGGGCACGCTGAGCAAAGCCTATGGAAGTTATGGAGCGTTTGTCCTTGGAGCTAAAAGTGTGACTGATTTTTTGTTTTCCAAAGCCAAGTCCTCAATCTATACAACAGCACCCAGTCTCTTTGATATCGCCCTAGCACATGAAAATCTCCTCTATATCCAGCAACACACTCAAGAAATCTCCACCAAACTTCAAGAGCAAAGAGAATCCTTGCAACCCCTATGCCTCCCTCAATCCCAACTCGCCATCTTGCCCTTTGTCAAACAAGAGCAAATGATGGAGATCTCACAACTTCTTCTTGATCATCATTTTCTTGTAGGTTCGATTCGGAAACCAACTTCAAACACCCCAAGATTACGCATCAGTCTCAATCTCAAAAACTCCAAAATGCAAACTCAAAAATTATGTAAAATACTCCAAAACGCTTTAAAATCAATAGGATACAAATGCTAAAAAAGATCAAAACTTCCTTTCTTATCATCTGCTTACTGCTTGCTTTGATTTCTTCAGCCTTCATCACAAGACTCTATTTTCAGCTTCAAGAAAGTCTTGATAAAGTCATCAATTATCAACCCGAACTTGCAACACAGATTTTTGATCGCAAGGGGCGTCTTGTGGCAAATGTTTTTGATAATGAACTGCGATTTTATGCTTCATTTGATGAGATTCCTCCACGGATGATTGAGGCTCTTTTGGCTGTAGAAGATACGCTATTTTTTGAACATGGGGGGATTAACTTTGATGCAGTTTCTAGGGCGATGCTCAAAAATATTGCTGCTGGTAGATATGTAGAGGGAGGAAGCACACTCACTCAGCAACTTGTCAAAAATGTCGCACTCAATCGAGACAAAACTCTGGTCAGAAAGCTCAAAGAAGCCATTCTTGCATTTCAAGTCGAAAACAAACTCTCCAAAGAGCAGATTCTAGAGCGCTATCTCAATGAAACTTTCTTTGGGCATGGATATTATGGAATCAAGGCTGCTGCACAAGGATATTTCAAAAAATCTCTTCAAGATTTGAGCCTCAAAGAAATCGCCATGATCGTAGGACTTCCACGCGCACCTAGTTTCTATGATCCTACACGCAATCTAGAATTCTCACTCTCTCGCGCCAACAACATCCTTGAGCGGATGAAAACCCTAGGCTGGATCTCTGAGAGTGAATACTATGCAAGTATTTCAGAAGTCCCAGAAGTATATTCTCAAAGCCTTACCCAAAACAAAGCTCCTTATGTCGTGGATGAAACACTCAAGCAACTCTCTCACATTGCAAATCTTAGAAGCGGGGGTTATGTCATTAGACTCAATATTGATTTGGATTATCAAAGGATTGCTCAAGATGCACTTGTAGTCGGATATGATCGGATTCTTGATCGCATCCATTCAAGACAGCGCAAAACACAAAAGTCCAATCAAGAAACTACCCCAGATACGACACTCAATGGAGCGATGGTTGTGACTGAAAATCATACTGGGAAAATCCTAGCTCTTGTAGGAGGGGTTGATCATAGCAAAAGTCCATTCAATCGAGCAACACAAGCCAAAAGACAGTTTGGAAGCGCGATCAAACCCTTCATCTATCAAATCGCATTTGACAATGGCTATTCTCCAGCTAGTCAAGTCCCAGATGTCGCAAGAAGTTTCAATAGAACCTTTGATGCCCAATCCAAAAAGCAAAATGAGCAAGATCTACAAGTGATTGAAGAAAATGAGGAGGTTGAGTATTGGAGACCTAGGAATTATTCAAGGAGCTTTAGCGGAGTGGTGACGCTCAAAACTGCACTGATCAATTCTCTCAATCTTGCCACAATCAATCTCGTTGAACTTATTGGGTTTGATCGAATCTATGAAAATATCGAAAAATTTGGATTTAGCCATATTCCCAAAGATATGTCTATCGTGCTTGGAAGCCTTAGTCTAAGCCCACTTGAAGCAGCACGCGAATACTCAGTCTTCTCCAATAGCGGTGTGATGATCGATCCCTATCTCATCTCCTCCATCCAAGATCGATTTGGACAAATCACGACATTTAAAACTCAAGAAGAAGTGATCACCTCCAAAGAGCAAGCTTTCCTTGTCTCCAGCATCCTAGAAGAGACCATCACAAGTGGGACAGGCAAAAGAGCTAAAGTCAGAGGGATCGAGCTTGCAGGCAAAACAGGGACGACAAATGACAATGTGGATGCATGGTTTTGTGGATTCTCTCCTGATGTGCAAGTGATCGTATGGTATGGGCGCGATGATAATACTCCAATTGGAAAATATGAATCAGGAGGAGTTGTAGGTCCTCCAGCATTTGCCTATTTTTTCAAAAACCTACTTAAGCTAGAGCCAGGATTGAAGCGTGACTTTGAAATCCCAAATGGGGTTTATAAAAAAAGCATTGGAAAGGAAACTTTTTATTATACACGCACCTCTAATCCCTCCAATTCTAGCAAGCTTGAAAGCATTCAGCAAAAACCAATTTTTTAGATAATTCCACCCAAATCTAGGGGTGGATTATTGAGTTTGAAATAAAAAAAAGTTAAAATACTGCCCAAAAAAAGGCTTAACCATGAAGATCAAATTACAACAAGCTCCTTATGTAGCAAATAAGATCGCTCTTGATATTTTCAACTCAACTTTTATTGATGAAAAAGCCTCGATCGAGCACTTACAAAAAACAATCTTTGCAATCCTAGAAGAAGACATCAAAGCTGAAATCATTATCGATGAAAAAGTACGATCCCTGCTTGAAGAGAATTTAGAAGAGATTGAGTTTATGCGTGCTGATGAGAGACAGTTATTTTGGATGATCAAAAAACAAGTCGCACAAGAGAGCGGATTCCCTCTTAATTGGGATGATCGCTATAGCAATCTCTCTCATCAAATTCTTCATGCACTCACCAAAGGTGGCTTGATCTCATACTCTCTCTCAGACAATGTGATCAAAAACCTCATCTTCAAAGCCATCGATTCCTATGTCAAACTTTATGAAGAAATAGAAGATATCGTGATTGAAAAACTCAAAAACTATAAACGCAAGCTTGTTGCAGGAAGTGATGAATATGAACTAATCTTTAGCAAACTCTATGAAGAAGAACTCAAAAAGAAGGGATACCTATGAAAAAAGCGTATATCTACTTTGAAAATGGCACTTTTTTGGAAGCCTTAAGCTTTGGAGCAGATGGCACTAGTGTCGGAGAAGTGGTATTTAACACATCCATGAGTGGATATCAAGAGATCATCACAGATCCAAGTTATGCAGGACAATTCATCACTTTTACAATGCCAGAAATTGGAATCGTAGGGACAAACTCCAAAGATAATGAGCGCGAGATTCCACATTGCAAAGGGATTATTGTCAGAAAATATCAAGATTTCCCATCCAATTTCCGATCCCAAGAAAAACTCTCTGATTTTTTATGTAAGCACCAAATCATGGGGATTTGCGATATTGATACAAGAGGAGTGACAGCGATGCTTCGCGATCAGGGTGCGATGATGGCAATCATTTCTACAGAATTTTCAGAGATTGAAGAACTCAAAGCTAGACTTGCCAAATCTCCTCGTATCGAAGAAATCAACTACATCCAAAAAGTCTCTATCACGGATGAGAAAGCACATTCCAAAGGAACTTTTTGCTTTGCTAAAATGGATTTTCAAACTCCACCAACACACAAAACAGTAGTTGCCATAGATTTTGGTGCCAAAGATAATATTCTCAATGAGCTTGTGCAAGCTGGCTTGCATGTGATTCTTAAACCTCACAACTTTGATGCCCAAGAGATCATCTCTCTCTATCAAGACAAAAAAATCCATGGAGTTTTTCTCTCCAATGGTCCGGGAGATCCCATGGTCTTGCAGGATGAAGTGAAGCAAATCCAAAAGCTCATTGCAGCCAAGATCCCCATCTTTGGGATCTGTTTGGGTCATCAGCTCCTCTCCATAGCTCATGGCTACCCCACAGAAAAACTCAAATTTGGTCACCACGGTGGCAATCATCCAGTCAAAAATCTTGCCAATGGAAAAGTAGAAATCACGGCACAAAATCACAACTATTCTGTCACAGATGCGATTTTGGAGATCGCTGATGTCACACATCGCAATCTTTTTGACAACACGATCGAAGGAGTAAGATACAAAAATGCTCCAATCTTCTCTGTGCAATATCACCCAGAAGCAAGCCCTGGTCCAACAGATAGCAAAGAGCTTTTTAGACAATTTGCTCAAATGCTTTGATCGCTCTGGATAAAAGTATGCTAGAAAGGCTATCAACCCATCTAGCTAGCCTAGATATACTGATCGAAAATTTTAGTTTTGAAGGTATCTAAAAGATTAAACAAATCACCTATCACCCCCTATTTTTATCCCCCCCCCCTTTTTTTGTCTTAAATCACCCCACGATAAAAGCTAATTTGGCTAGCAAAACAATGATCAATGAGAGACAAAATACAATCGGATGGACATATTTTCCAATCGGATTGGGTCTTTTGAAAATAAAAAACATCGAGAGCGAAAAAGCAGCCAAAGCAAAAATGCTCAATCCCAAAATCATTTTGATCGTTAGAAGCGTTTGCCCCATCGTATCAAAATATCCATTTCCACCTCCAAGATGCTGAGAAATCATCATCCCTCCACTCAAAATCAATAACAATAAGCATGGAGGCATCACTCTTGTTTCCATTGTGCCAAGAATACCTTTGATCTGAGCACTCCACTCTTGAGGGATACGATTTAGAATCGGGGTGATAAAGACTATTTCAGCAAACAAAAATCCCACGAAAAAAATCGCACAAAACAAATGCACAATCAGTGCATAAGGATAAACCATCTCCATTTCTAACTCCTTTTAAAAAATTGCAATCCTATCCAAAAAATAAACTAATATTTGATTTAATATTTTTTAGATGGATGGCATGAAAATACCTATTTTTGTTTCTTTCGTTGCTTTTGCGCAGATTCTTTATTCTATAGAAGCAAATTCTTGGCAAGAGTTAGGAATCTCACAAGTACCCAAGCCACCAAGTGGAGCAATAGTTGGTGAGATCACACTCAAAGAACACAGCACACTCACCCTCACCACATCTTCTGATCCTACGCTCAATCAGCAATATTTTGATGGGGATCTGCTTGCTGAAGGAGTTGATCTACAAATCAATCTCACCACACAAGGAGCAACAGCTGATGGCTATACCCCAATTTATTGGAGAACTGAAAAATCCCCCCCAGTTTTAAATGCTTTTACATGTGGAAAAATGCAGGGCAATGAAGGGGCCTGCTCACTAAAGTTTCAAATCGATTCCACTCTCACTCCACTCAATCGTATGTTTTATCTCGATAAAGGCACATTGACACTGGATCAAAATGTTTTTCTTACCCTTAAGCCAAAAGGAAGAGTTCGATCTGTCTTTCACAATGGTGGGACACTTGAGTTTGATGGGAGATTTTTTGTAGATCTAAGAGATCAAGAAGGAACTTTCACTGATCCCAAAATCACAGGAGTTCGCAAAGTCGCAGTCGAGCATCACGGAGTCGCTACAAAAATCAATACTTATGAAAAAGATTTTGATGTCCAAATTTATGGAGATATTATCTCAGCAGGTCAGAGATTTGAGCTCAATCTTTTGACTCCCCAATCTATCTTTGAAGGACATTTTGAGATTGGTGATTCTCCAATTTATTATTCTCAAAATATTGTGAGGATCAATAATGGAGCAAGTGCAAAAATCAATCTCAATTTTCTCCAAAGTACCAATCCCGCCCCCCAACGCTTCACTCTCTCTTTGCAAAATGGCTCCAAAGCCACCATCGATGCGACTCTAGATCGCACTCAATATGCTTTGATCGATTTTGATGTGTCACATTCCTTACTTTATGCCAATCTCTCCTACTCTCCAGGCTCAGCCAAAAGAGGAGATAGAGACAACACAAGGATTGCCTTGCACAATCAAGGGACTTGGATCACAACCCATAATGCATTTGCTGATGAGATTTTTTTCAATGTCTTATTACCCACTCAACAAGATCCAGTCATCCCCGATCAACCTCCACCCAATCCTCCACCCCCCTATCCCCCAGAGCTTACTCCTTCTGGAAGTGGAGGAAATATAGATCTAAGATATTCTGATTTCAATCAAACCCTAAGAAGCTTTGATCGTATGAGTGAAGCCAATCGCATCACGCTCACTTCCAAACTCATCGCTGGACATGAGGGAGTTTTCAAACTCTATGGGATTTTAAATACTGCTCTTTGGGACAAAGATGCACAAGGTAACTCAATCGCTACTGATCAAATCATCACAAATCTTATCAAAGGAGATCACTATATTCAGATCTATTGGGATCCAAAAACCCTTGATTCATCACTTATTGGTGTGGATCTCAAAAAACATCATCTCATCGTAGCCAAGCAACTTAGCACAGAAACTCAAGGCAATTTTATCGGTGCCTCCACTCCGATTGGGATTTATAACTACACCACTTCACTTATCAAAGAAGAGCTCAAAGATGAGACAAATAATACAGTCGGATATAAATGGATCATTGGAAATATCAATGGCCTCTCTCCAGACCCCACTCCATCACAACCTGCCAAAACCCTCAATGGTATCTTTAGTATTCCTTACAAGAATTTTATTTCTCAAATCTCCACACTTCATCAGCGTTTAGGAGATCTTAGATATCTCAATACTTCATTTGGAGCCTATCTCAAAACTAGTTATTCCCTCCTTCATGCCAAAGGAACTCTTTTGGCCTCTCAGGCTTTGAGTATGCATACAGACATCACTCTTGGAGCAGATTATGGACTATATAGCTATAGAGGAAAGACTTTTTTGGGTGCTGCGCTCAACATCACGCCATTTCAAGATTTTGGAGAAAATCAAAGCTATCAGGGCAATAGCATCGCATATGGATTCTCTTTGTATGGCAGCACACTGTTTGATAATGGAATCTACACAGATATAGTCATAAAATACTTTTTTGCCAACCATGAATACAAGCTATCTTCCCAAGATTTGCTTGGATCTTCGATCAATTTCTCCTCTCAAGCTCTACTTGGATCCTTTGAGATGGGATATCGGTTTAGACTACCCATTGAGACTTCAAATTTTGATCATAGCTTTTATTATCTCAAACCTCAAATCAATTTGGTAGTCGGCAATATTTTTGGTGGCAAACCCATATCAGTAGCACATAGGAATCATTACTCTATCCATGCTCAATATGCCTCTTCTATCCCTATCCAGACAAGCCTATCTTTTGATCTTGGGAGACGCTTTGATCGTCCTTCTTTTTTGGGAGATGTGTTTGTCACTCTTGGAGCAGAATACACATTCAATGCTGGCAATCCCATCACGCTTCAGACACCTTTCAACCAAGGCACTTTCAAACAAGATGATATTTTCAATCTCAAACTTGGAATCGGAAGTAGTCTGATCCTAAACTCAGGAATGCGCTTTTATTTTGAGATGCATTCAGCATTTTTGGGGCGTATCGCTCCAGTATTTAATCTCAATGCGGGTATTAGGATCCCCATCGGCCATGCCAAACAAGAAAATCCCTCATCTTCACAACCACCACATCCTCCGATTATTTATGGTTTCTAAGCCTTATGTAAAAAATTTTGATTGACTTTTTTGAAGTTTTTAATTACTATAGATTTGTAGTAATTAAACAATGAATACTAAATATAACCTAAAAGGAGGAAAAATGAATCAATTACTACAAAAATTTATGGAGCAAAAATCGCTCAAGAGTGCTTTTTGGATCATCACGATTCTTATGAGCACGATTTTGGTTTATTATAGTGCGAATCTTGGAAAAGAGGTTCCACCACTTCCCGCTTCTGTAAAAAGCAGCGATGGAAAGGTTCTCTATACTCAAGAAGATATCATTGCTGGAAAAGGATATTTTCAACAATTTGGTCTAATGGGTTATGGAACTCTTCTTGGAATGGGTTCTTATATGGGACCAGATTTCACAACAGAGATGATGCACAAAAAAATCGTCAATCTCTATGAAATCTATTCTCAAAAGCTATTTCAAAAAGATCTTCAATCCCTTGATGCTGCACAAAAAGCTTCTATCAAGGCTCAAGTCATCGAGGATGTCAGAAGCGTTCAGCTCACTGAAGGAACTGTCACCTATACTCAAGAGACGACAGAAGCCTTTCATCAAGCTGTGAAGTATATTGCTGATTTTCTTGTCGATGGGAATCCTGACTGGGGATATCAAGGAAAGATTATCCGTCCAGAAGAAGCTAAAGCGATTGCTGCATTTTTTGACTGGTCCACTCTTGTTGCCACAACATATCGTCCAGGCAAAACTGTCACTTGGTCAAACAACTGGCCCAATGAGCCTCTAATCGATCAAGATGCGACATGGGAAGCTCATTCTATCAGTCTTTGGGAATGGCTATGGTTATGGCCTTTGAGTATTTTGGTGGTTTGGATGACTTATGAATATCTCATCAAATCTAAAGAATCAGAACATGAGCCACTCTCTCCTCCTCTTCAGATTAACTCTATGTTTAAATCTCAAGAAAAGCTTTTGAAGTATGTCCCTATCGTGGCACTCTTTAGTGTGATTCAGCTTGTTCTTGGAGGATATTTGGCGCATATTTATGCAACACCAAATGAGACATTTATCATCCCTCAAGAGATTTTACCCTTCAATGTAGTGCGACAATTTCACATCAATCTAGCCATTATTTGGGTGACGATTGGATGGCTTGTTGGAGGTTTATTTATCGCTCCTTTAGTGAGTGGAAAAGATTTGAGATTCCCACGACTTGTAGATGTTTTGTGGATTGCCTTGCTTGTTGTTGGTGGAGGTGGACTAATCGGAATCTATCTTGGGACTCAAGGATATTTGCGCGAAACATGGTTTTGGCTTGGAAGCGAGGGAAGAGAATACTTAGAGCTTGGAAGAGTTTGGGATATCGGACTTTTGATTGGGCTAGTATTTTGGTTCCTTATGGTTTTCTCAACAATCAGAAAAGCCAAGCAAGATATTCTTGTCGGGACGATTATTTGGTCTGCTTTTGGGATCGCAACACTCTATATTTCTGGAATGATGCCTATTCACAAAATCATCCCAAATTTCACTGTTGATGACTATTATCGATGGTGGGTTGTGCATCTTTGGGTGGAATTGACTTTTGAAATCTTTGCCTCTGGTGTCATTGCTTTCTTATCTGTAGCACTAGGACTTGTGAGAAAATCAATCGCTCAGCGCGTGATGCTATTTGAGCTTGTTTTGATTGTTTTGACAGGAATTCTTGGTGTTGGACATCACTACTGGTGGCAAGGTGCAGATAGTCACTGGATTGCAATTGGTGGAATCTTCTCAGCACTTGAACCTCTTCCTTTGATCATCCTTATGATTGAAGCAATCAAAGAGCAAAACCACATCAAAGCAATGGGCAAAAAATTTGAATGGGGTGTTCCTTTCTTGTGGCTTGCTGGAAGTGCATTCCTCAATTGGTTTGGAGCAGGATGGCTTGGTATGGTGATCAATACTCCAATCATCAACTACTACTCTCATGGAACATATCTCATCATTCCTCACGGACATGTGGCGATGCTTGGTGCGTTTGGATTTATCGCATATGCCTTTGTTTATATGCTTGCCAAAGCCAATGCATTGGCCAAAAATCTAGAGTGGAGTGATACTCCTAGCAAAGTTGGCTTCTGGCTTTTGACCATAGGTGTGATCGTCTATAGTATTCCAACACTCATCATTGGTTTCCATCAAGCACAAATTGCATATGAGTATGGCTATTACTTTGCAAGATTGAGAGAAACACTAGAAGCGGTTGAAGGGTGGATGTGGTTTAGAATCCTTCCAGATTCGATGATGATTATTGGTGGGATTATCGTCTTCCTTGATCTACTTCAAAAAATCTATATGGCTAAGAAAGCCTAATACTCTAGTCTAGAGATCTTTCTCTAGACTAAGATTTCAATCTTCTAATCCAAGATCTTCAAACTCTCCAAATTTGACAATGAAGTCTCACTAAGTAAGGCAATGATTTCATTACGGATCTTGCTCCATTTATGATGCAAAAAACAAGGATTTTTGCAATCACATTGTGAAGCATTCAAAATACAGCGATGCTCATCCAATTCGCTCACACTTTGAACTATATCGTATAAAAACACTCTCTTAGGATCACGGATAAACTGAAAGCCCCCATCTCTCCCCCTTTGAACACTTAGAATGTCGCTCTTAGAGAGCTTGGTCAAAATATGTGTGAGATACTTGTAGGGGATTTTCAAATCAGTATGAAGTTTCAAGGCAGAAAAAATAGTGTTAGGAGAGAGGGAAAGATGATAGACGATTTTAAGTGCATATTTTTGTGTCTGATTTAAAACCATCTAACTCTCTCTCTATTCTCCTAGCACACACTTCCAAAGGTTTTAGCAAGTCCACCCAAAGAAGTTTCTTTGTATTTAAGATCCATATCTTTTCCAGTCTGATACATCGTCAAAATCACTTCATCAAGCCCAACAGTTGGATCACTCTCTCTGCTCATTGCCATTCTAGCTGCACTGATTGCCTTGATCGCTCCAAATGCATTACGCTCAATACATGGGATCTGCACAAGCCCTGCTACAGGATCACAAGTCAAACCCAAATGATGCTCCATAGCAATTTCAGCAGCTGAGCAAACTTGGGCAGGAGTAGCACCCATCACCATTGCCATCGCACCTGCTGCCATCGAGCTTGCCGAACCCATCTCTGCTTGGCATCCTGCTTCAGCACCACTGATAGAAGCATTTTTCTTATAAAGTGATCCAATTGCCATAGCCGTCAAAAGAAAATCGACTACCATCTTTGGTCCAAAGCGTTCTTTGAGCTGTTCTTGCAAATAAAGCATCACAGCAGGAACTACCGCACAGGCTCCATTGGTAGGAGCTGTGACGACTTTTCCTCCAGCACCATTTTCTTCTGCCACAGCAATCGCATACAGTGAAACACTATCAACAATCGCCAAAGGATCAGAAGAAGTGCTTTTGTGTTTTCTATAGAGTTCTGGAGCACGACGCTTGAGTTTAAGTGGTCCTGGCAAAATTTCTGAATTTGGCTCACAACCATTGCGATATGACTCTTGCATCGCATCCCAAATCTCTAGACAATATTTCTCAATCTCTTCTTGTGTGTGAAATTGCTTCTCAAACTCCATGGAAATTTCAGCGATACTCTTGTGATACTTGCTACACAATTCAAGCAAATCTTTGGCACTCGTGAAATCTAACTCAAGCTTAGAATCTCCACTTGTTGTAGAAGGATTTTTGAGCTCTTCTTCTGTAGCGATGAAGCCGCCACCGATTGAATAATACACTTGTGAGCAAATAAGCTTCCCTTCAGCATCAAAAGCATTCAAACGCATCCCATTTTCATGAAGCGGTAAAAAATCTCTATAAAACACCACATCTTCTTCATAAAAAAATGGGATCTCTTGAGTTCCAGCAAGATTGAGCTTATGATCATTGAGTGCTAAATGCAAGATAGATTCTTTAGAAGTTGGCGTCAGCTCCTGAGCCTTGATACCACTTAGTCCAATGATGCAAGCCAAATCTGTCAAATGTCCCTTTCCTGTCAAAGAAAGAGATCCATAAAGTTCGATTTTGATTTTTTTCACATCTTGAAGATGAGGTGTGATCAATTCACAAAAAAGATTCCCCGCAAGCATGGGTCCCACAGTGTGGGAACTGGAAGGACCAACGCCGATTTTAAAAATACTAAGATTGCTTCCCATTTTCTACTCTTTAGAGGAAAAATTTAGCCATGATACTAGAAATAGCCAACAATCCAGTGATGACCACAAACGCATCAAGAGCTGGATTTTTCCATTTTTCCATTGCCTTCACGCGATAAACTGCATAAATTGGCATCAAGAACAAAATCACAGCAATGATTGGCCCACCAAGATCTTCAATGAATCCCAAAATACTTGGATTGACATAAGCCACCCAAATCATTGTGACATACATAAATACTGTTGTGAAAATATTGATTGCCTTAAGATTAGGATTCTCATTTCCACTCATTTTGATGGCTTTTCTAATGATCCCATTAAGCCCTTCTCTAGCACCAAAATAATGACCAAAAAATGAGCTCAAAATCGCCAAAAATGCGACAAGTGGGGCACCATAGGAGATGATTGGATTATCAAGTTTATTGGCAAAGTATGAAAGGATTGGGATATTTGCCTCGCGTGCAGCTTGGAAATCTTGAGCATCAAGACACATAATACAACTCACCACAAAGAACATGACAAAAAAGAGCAACATCCCTGAGGTTCTAAAGAGATTCTGAGAGGCCTTATATGGAGCCAAATCACCATATTCTCTTCTCATCGCAACAGAAAAAGTTGAAATTGCAGGAGAATGATTGAAAGAAAACACAAGCACAGGCAAAGTCAGCCACACAACGCTTAGAAATTCTTTGGCACTTGGAACTTCTGAGAGAATCTCAAGCTTCCAACTTGGAATCAAATACACAGAAAAAGCAAGAAGAACTAAGCACAATGGATAGACAAGGGCATTACATGCCTTGGTCACCAATTCTTCACTCAATGTCATCACAAACATCATCGCACTCACCAAAAGTGCAGCAAGGACAAAGCGATTAAAGGGATCAAAACCAAGCTGATTGACAAAAAAACTATCAAAAGTATTGGTAATCCCTACCCCATAAGCCAAACAAATAGGATAGATCGCAAAAAAATACAAAATCGTAATCAAAAGACTGATACCACGCCCAAAATGCTCTTCAGCAGCATGAGTGATGTCTTTGTCTGCTGCACTTGATGCACACACAAAACGACTAAGCGCTCTGTGACTAAGCCAAGTCATAGGAAACACAAGCAAAGCCATCACAACAATTGGCCAAAACCCTCCAGTCCCAGCACGAATTGGCAAAAACAAGATCCCTGCTCCAACTGCTGTTCCAAACAAAGACAACATCCATCGTGTATCAAATGTCGTCCAACTCAATTTTTTCTGCATAAAAGCTCCTTAGAAAAAAATCTGGTTGTATACCAAGCATTTATTCTAACAAAACCCATAGTTTTTGCACTCCAAATTACGCTCTTCTTAAATCAAGCAGATTCTACAATATCTGCCATTTTCTGAGGATCTCTTGGGGAAAATCCCCTAAATAACAAGTAGAAAAACACTTAGTCTACTTCCAAGGTTAAAACTTCAATGATTTAAGTTTAGATTAAGAATACTCAAGAATTAGTGCTTTGATCTCTTTCTTTTGATCTAGTGGCAAAAAGCTTGCCTCCAGAGCATTGAGACTAAGTTGTCTCAGCTCATCTTGCGCAGGATGGAGCGCTTGAGCAATCGCTTCAAAATTTGCATTCATATATCCACCAAAATATGCCGGATCATCAGAATTGATCGTGACACATAGTCCATACCTCAAAAGTCGCAAAAGATTATGATTTTTAAGGTTTGGCGTTACTTTAAGTGCATAATTGGAGAGAGGACACATAGTCAAAGGAATGCGTCTAGATCTCAATACTTCAAGAAGCTCCAAACTCTCCTCACATCTCACACCATGATCGATCCGACACACCCCAAGCTCTAACGCCTCTTGAATATAGCTAGAATCCCCCTCCTCTCCAGCATGTGCCACTAGCAAAAAACCCTCTTCTTTTGCTCTTTTGAAAAGATTTTTAAACTTTGAGGGAGGATTACCCACCTCTGAGCTATCAAGGCCGATTCCAATGACTTCATGTCTAAAATCAAGCAGATCTTCCAAAGTCCTCATCCCCTCTTCTTCAGACAGATGGCGCAAAATACATGCAATCAGATAGCTAGAGATCCCTAGCTCTTCTTTGGCTTTCTTGAGTGCTTGAGTAATCCCTCTGACAACAGTTTCAAGTGGTATGCCTCGCATCGTGTGTGTTTGTGGATCGAAGAAAATCTCTGTATGGACAACGCGCTCTTGATGACATCGAAGCATATAAGCCCATGTTAGTTCAAAAAAATCCTCTTGCTTACAAAGCACAGAAGCTCCCGCATAATAAAGATCCAAAAACGACTGCAAATCTCCAAACTGATAAGCCCGTCGAATCTCTTGGAGATTCTGATAAGGGATAGGGATCCCATTGGCATGGCTTAGTTTCAACATCATTTCAGGCTCAAGTGCGCCTTCAATATGAAGATGCAGTTCGATTTTGGGAAGAGAGTGGATAAAGTGAAGCATATAGATTCCTTATCAAAAAAGATTGAGGATTATACACAAAAGAAGATTTTGAGCACAATGAGAGCCTAGCTTATGCTAGAATCCCAAGCTTTATTATAGACAGGTGTCCGAGTGGTTGAAGGAGCACGCCTGGAACGCGTGTAAGGTGCAAGCCTTCGAGGGTTCGAATCCCTTCCTGTCTGCCATATTATGACTTCTCAACTATATTTTTACTAATCTCTGTTTTTTCTCTTGAAGTGTTGAGAGAGAATATCGAGCCACTAAAACATCAAATTTTGAAAAATCTTCTTTTGTGTGAGCCAATTCAAGGGCATTGTAATACTCAAATTTGCTTTCATTTTTGATATTGATCGCGGGATAACCCGCTTTAAGCAATTCAAGATTCATTACTAATCTTGATGTTCTTCCATTGCCATCAACAAAAGGATGGATACCCACTAAAATCGCATGAGTTCTTGAGGCCTTGATAATGGGGTGCAAATCTTGAGTTTGATACCATTGGATAAAGTCTTGCATTTTACTAGGGACTTCAAAATGTTCTGGAGGAATATGCTCTGATCCTGAAATCCTTACATTGCATTTTCTATAAGTTCTTGCATTATTATCATCAATGCCCTTCAAAATGAGAGAATGGATCGATTTAATATCATATTCATTTAGTGGTTGTTTTTCTCCAACCAATCCTTCAATAAACTCAATCGCATCATGATGATTGATCACTTCAAAATGTTCTCTTAGTGATTTTCCCCCTATAGTAACACCCTCCAAAACAACTTTTGTTTCCATAAGTGTAAGTGTATTTCCCTCGATTGCATTGCTTTCATAGGTATATCGCAAATTGAAATCTTGTCGAAATGATTTTTCTTCTTCTTCTAGAATTTCAAATTGAGCGATTAAGTTTTTGAGATCATCAATTTCATTTAAAATTTGTTCTAGATTCATTCCTCTCTCCTATTCTTTATGTTTATTTGACTCCAACATGACAAACAAACATAAGAATAAAAATCAAGCAAATTCATACAAGGAGAGGCAGGAAAAACTCTCCACTCAATCTAGCTTCCATTCTTGGACTTTCTTCCTTGTATGATTGTGAGAGTGTCAAAGTATTTTTGCAAAAGTCCAAACACCTTTGGCACTTTTGCATCTTTCTATCATCTCATCCAAAATGGGGCTTAGATAGGATGTAGATTTGAGCTAGATTCTTTTCTCCATTTGAATAAAAATCTAAAGACATTTAAGGAGAAAGAAGAATATGCAAACATTTTTTATTGCTGGAGGCATTAAAACATATCAGAGTGTTGAAAAATATATAGAGGATTGGGATAATGCAGGAGAAGTAGCCAAATATCGTTATAGAGTCTTATGCTTCTATGACAAACACGGATTAGATGCAACACTTGATGCATTTAATATCAGTAGAAGAACTTTATTTCGGTGGAGAGCCAAACTCAAATACACTAAAAGAGTTGTTGCTTTAAAACCCAGAAGCTCTAGACCCATTACCTTCCGAGCTTCTAGAATAAACCCTTTGATCATAAGAAAAATCAGAGAGATTAGAGAAATATATCCAAATATGGGAAAAGATAAGATATTTCATCTCAAAGAATTTAGAGAATATTGCAAAGAAAGAAACTATTCTATCCCCTCCATTAGCACCATAGGAAGAATTATCTCTAGAGATCCTTTTAAAATGAGATATGCACTTAAAAAACCAAAGATAAAAAGACTTAGAGTTATAGATAAAAGAAGAAAACCAAAAGATTGATTATACTTCTCCTCCACTTCAAACCATTGCAATGGATACTATTACTTATAGATTTGAAGGAAGAAATCATTTCGTGCTTACAGCCATTGATTTAAATACAAGAGTAGCCTATGCTAAGCCATTACCTACTAAACATACTAAACACACTGCTCAAGCACTCTTAGAAGTGATAGAGAGTGTAGAGAGTCTAAGAACCAAAGCTCTTGGCTCATCTATATCCAATCAATCCAAAAACACTATCACAATCCTTTCAGACAATGGAAGTGAATTTCATAAAGAATTTGAAGCTTTAATCAAAGAGAGAAAACTAGAACACTTATGGACTTATCCTAGAAGTCCAAAGCAAAATGCTCACAATGAAAGATTTAATAGAACAATACAAGAGAGTTTCATTCAATACAACCAAGATTTACTCTTTAAAAAACCAAAAAGATTTGAAGAGAAGTTGAGAGAATGGCTAGAGATTTACAAT